>JAQGEF010000001.1 GCA_027854065.1 Polluticaenibacter yanchengensis
CTTTGAAATTAAACAGCCCGGGGAGAAATCCCCATTCCTATTCAAATGAGATTCTTCGCTGCGCTCAGAATGACCTTGAGAGCAGTTTTTTCTCATAAAATCAGTCTTGATAATTGGATATAAACCCACCCCAACCCCTCCTGGGAGGGGACAAGAAGCACTCTGTGAAATAAGCTTAAGTAAAACTAAATTGCATTTTTTCACACTGCTTTTATGTCTTACTCAAAACACTTAAACCACATAGGTCTGTCCCCTCCTGGGAGGGGCGGGGGTGGGTTCAATAATCCTATCAGTCATTTCGACGACGACAATTGAAGTTGTTTACTTTTTCAATATCTTTACCCTATGACACTGATCGCAATATTCTTTCCGTTTTTATCCTTTTTTCTAAGAGGAAGAATCCTCACTGCTATTATATGCCTGGTACTGCAGATCACTTTAATCGGCTGGATCCCTGCAGCCGTTTGGGCTGTAATATCCCTTCAAAATGAAAGGGCTGACAGAAGGAATGACAAACTAATAAAAGCCATGAGAAACAGGTAATACCAATTATTCAGGAAGCGTTAGTTCATCAAAATCTTTGATGCCTGATAGTTTAAGCAGTTCGCGGCTTACCAACTTAGTTTTGGTTTCTTCAAAAACCTCTTCCCCGCTATCTGCCTCAGCATTCACATTCTCATTCACAATTTTTGTTCTCGTCAGAAAATTGATGCTTGTTGTACTATTAACCACCGGCCCATGGTTAGAACTGTCGTCATAACCTATCAATTCGAAATCATCATTGCCATAGCGAAAAGTATAACTCCAGTAACCATACCTGCCATGCGCATAGTACACATACAGGTTGCCTTTTTCTGCACTAACCGCTAATTCAGGTGCGTAATACACGCCGCCGTCTTCATTTTCAGAAGAGAAACAATCCGTATTGCTTAAGGCCAGCTCATAGCCCTTATCTCTTTTAAAAAGTATGATGATACCACGGCGATTCCTGTCCAGTTCTCCGCGGTATTCATCTACAATAATATTTTGTTTTTTAGTATCTTTTACAATCAGAATACAATCTTCCAGTCCATCCTTATTTAAATCACCAAAACTCTTTTCAAAAACAACCAGTCCTTCCGGCACAAATGCTTCAGGAGTACTTTTAAAGAAACCGGTACTGTCAATTACCGGAGATTTCTCTACCGGGATAATAGTAGCGGTGGTCTTTGTTTCCGGTTCCTTACAGGCACTTAAAATAAACAAGCCTGCAAAAAGAAAATACCTGGTGATAGCTGATCTGTAAACTGACATGGTTAATGGTTGCGTTTGTATTTTGTTCAATAATATTCTTATGATGAGCGGCTGCGGGATACAGCGGGCGGCGAGGCACGAGCCGGTATTAAAACCTGCAAGGGTTTAATACGATACCCCGCAGTAGCCCGGACAACTATCAAATAGTGTGACCAATGACCAGAGCCCCAAATTAAAAAATCATTTTAACGGCCGTATAATTTTCATCTCCTTCATCCATTCTTCGCAAAGATTGGTCCAGAGATTGGTTGAACCGGGATTATTGCGCAATGCGATGGCATGCGCACCTTGCGGGAATACATGATAAGAACCGGAAACATTATGGAGCAACAATGCCTGGTAGTATAAAAGCGAATTCATGGGCACGACCACTTTATCATCCATCGCTCCCACTATAAACGTAACCGGGGTTTTACCGGTGACTAAGTTTTGCACGGAGAACTGTTTTACCAGCGAATCCGAAGGTTGATCTCCCAACAAATTTGTACGGCTGCCTTTATGTGCATACACACCCAGGTCAATGACGGGAGAAATGAGTATTGTAAAATCCGGCAGATAACTCCTGTTATCGATACTGTCTTTGATGGCAGTCAGATCTTTGGAATAATTAGATGCTAACGCAGCAAGATGACCGCCGGCAGAGGAACCCAGGATGCCTACACGCGCAGTATCGATCTGCCATTTTACAGCATTCGCTCTTATTAATTTCATCGCCCGTTGGGCATCCATTAACGGTCCGTATTCACGTGCTACCAGGTCCGGGGAATGCGGCAGCCTGTAATTAAGTACAAAGGCCGAAATCCCCAATGTATTGAACCATTTGGCAAGCTGTATCCCGCTGATCATATAAGCCAGGCGTGAATAGCCTCCACCGGGACAAATGACCACGGCGGCACCGTTATTTTCCTGTATCGAAGGTAAATAGACATACATGCCCGGTGTGCCGACCTGGTAAATCCTTTCGTTAGCGATACTGTCTTTTATTGGTAACCCTTTGCTATTCGGCATTTTCCCTTTGGGCCAGAGTGGCAGGAAATCCTGGGCAAATGCCAGGTTTGAGATAGCGAGTAGAACGAGGAAACTGATCAATTTCATCCTGAATTATTTCGTTGCAACGGTGAAAAAATCTGATGGTTTCCAGTCCTTAAAAATATTATCCAAAGTATAGCCCGCTGCCTGCGTATCGGTTAATGTTTTGGCCCAATTGACCCGCTGGCTGCTGTTAGCACCTGCACCGGTGCTTTTATACTCGGCATATAAAGTGGTTTGCTCATTGGATGTTTTGCCCCAGTTATCCCAGCCAACAGGTGCTACCACTGAATCCATCTGGCAGTTCAGATAAACGGTTTTGGCAAAAGGACGCCATGGACGGCCTAGTTTCACCGTGCCTTTGAGGGCATTGCCAGTGAGTTTACAATTCCTGAAAACATAACCAAACTCGGTTCCTTCCGGTGTGGAAGCTGCTGTGAAATAACCGTTGCGCTTGCCGTAAATGGTACAACTATCGAACACAGCTGTGGAAGAACCGAAAATAAAATCAACAGTTCCTTCTATATAACAGTTCAGGTAATACTGGCGACTGGTTTTACCATAAGTGTATAAAGTATCCTGGTTACCCAGAAAACGGCAATTTTCAAACTGTACTTTATCGCCTGCTACAAATACAGCAACTGCCTGACCGACTTCCCCCGCAGTATTACTGAATGTGATGTTTTTAAATTTAATATTGATGCCGTAAATAAAGAATCCTGAGGAGCCTGAAGTACCCATATTTTCCCCGAAACGATTGGGCTTGCTGGCATAATCATCGAACGTGATCTCTACAGTGGATTGGTTTTCTCCCTCAAAATAGATATTCTGCTTGGACTCCGGCAATACAATCTTTTCTTTATAAGTGCCTTTTTTAATATAAATTTTTGTGATCGTTTTTCTGAAATCAGGGACGGCATCTATCACTTCCTGTATCGTTTTGTAATTACCGGAACCATCTTTGGCCACGGTATAATCATACTGATTATTAGCAAACGCAATACCGGAAAAGCTCACTAATAAAAAAACAACGGCAACAATCTTCTTTAAAAACAATTTCATAACGGATTAAAATTTTAACCTGGCAACTGCAACGCAATCAGCAATTGTAAATATGACACTTATACAAATATAGGTGAAATCGCTCTTCATTGCAGCGTATAAATATTGAATATTTACAATTACAAATCTTAAACTTATGAAAATTTAGCGCCGCGAAATACATTAAATTTCATTGCGAAACGATAACACATCAACAATTCATTATCTTTGCCCTCTTAAATTGAGGTATACCAGGTTTTACCTGTAAATTATTTATGAAGCAATTACGTAATTTTTGTATTATAGCCCATATCGACCACGGTAAAAGTACCCTGGCAGATCGTTTATTACAAACCACTAATACGGTTGGCGAGCGCCAGATGATGGACCAGGTATTAGATGACATGGACCTTGAGCGTGAAAAAGGCATTACCATTAAAAGTAAAGCCATTCAATTGAATTATAATTATACCGGAAGCGACGCTAATTATACAGGTAACAGGAAATATACCATAAACTTAATTGATACACCAGGCCACGTAGATTTCAGCTACGAAGTGAGCCGTGCATTAGCAGCTTGTGAAGGGGCATTATTATTAGTAGATGCGGCACAAGGTATACAGGCACAAACAATTTCCAACTTGTACCTGGCATTGGAAAATGACCTTGAAATCATTCCTGTAATCAATAAAATTGATATGCCGGGTGCCATGATTGAAGAGGTGGAAGACCAGATCATAGAACTGATCGGTTGTAAACGTGAAGATATTCTTCATGCAAGCGGACGCACAGGTTTAGGCGTTGAGCGCATTCTTGAATCCGTTATCGAAAGAATCCCGGCTCCGGTCGGCGACCCGGAAGCACCGTTACAGGCGTTGATCTTTGACAGTGTTTTCAATAGTTTCCGCGGCATCATCGTTTACTTCCGTATTGTAAACGGTTCCCTGAAAAAGAATGATAAAGTAAGATTTATTGCCGCAGGCAAAGATTATATAGCAGACGAGGTCGGCATTTTAAAAATGCGTCCTGAAGCCCGTGATTCCGTTCAGTGTGGTGATGTGGGATACATTATTACCGGTATTAAAAACGCCAAAGAAGTAAAAGTGGGTGATACCATTACCTTAACGGCGAACCAGGGCGAACTGATCAATGGTTTCGAAGAGGTAAAACCAATGGTATTTGCCGGTATCTACCCGGTTGAGACAGACCAGTTTGAAGAATTGCGCGATTGTATGGAAAAACTACAATTGAACGACGCTTCATTAACTTTTGAACTGGAAACCTCCCAGGCTTTAGGCTTTGGTTTCCGTTGCGGCTTCCTTGGCATGTTGCACATGGAAATTATCCAGGAACGCCTGGAACGCGAGTTTGACCAAACCGTCATTACCACCGTACCCAACGTAAGTTTTAAGGCAATTACCACAAAAGGTGAAAACCTGGTGATCAGCAATCCTTCTGAAATGCCTGAACAGCAGCGTTTAGAAGAGATCAGCGAACCGTTCATACGTGCACAGATCATTACCAAACCGGAATATATCGGTAACATTATGACTCTGTGTATCGGCAAACGTGGTATCATCATTAACCAGGGGTATTTAACACCTACCCGTGTTGAATTAATTTTCGAATTACCATTAACGGAGATCGTGTTCGATTTCTATGATAAATTGAAAAGCCAGACACGCGGCTATGCTTCTTTCGATTATCACCCGATCGATTACCGTACCAGCGATATCGCCAAAATGGATATCTTATTGAATGGTGATAAAGTGGATGCCTTAAGCGCCCTGATCCACCGCAGCCGTGCGCATGATTTTGGCCGCAAACTTTGCGAAAAATTAAAAGACCTCTTACCACGCCAGCAATTTATGATTGCCATCCAGGCTGCTATCGGTGCTAAAATCGTTGCCCGTGAAACCATTAGCGCCATGCGAAAAGATGTAACCGCCAAATGTTATGGTGGTGATATCAGCCGTAAACGTAAACTATTGGAAAAGCAGAAAGAAGGTAAAAAACGGATGCGCCAGATCGGTAACGTAGAAGTGCCACAGGAAGCATTCTTAGCAGTATTGAAATTAGATGATTAGATAAGTTCAGTTAAGAGTTGCTGACTGCTCTATAACAGCAGGCCGGCAACTCTTAATTAATGATTATAATTATTCAGGGGCTTTCATCTCCCCTTCCCTCTCAACATTTGTTCAGGCTACTGCGGGGTTCCGCCCCGGCTGGTTAGCAGTCATTTATTTTACAATATACCACGCAGCCGTGGCCGCCGCTAAGGCGTCGCCCGCTGTATCCTGCAGCCTTTCAGCATTTTCTAAATAATCAGCAACAAATAGCGTAACGTCAGCCACTTCCCTATCCACGAAATATCCCTCCCCGCAAATAACAGGTTGAATCCATCAAAAATATATTTCAACCTTTAAGCATCATTTTAGTTTAATATTGTGTCTAGTATTTGTTGTAAAAATCAATTTATGAAGCGTATCTTTTTTTGCTTGTTTGCTGTATTATGCTTGTCTGCAACTGTGAATGCACAGTCTAAGTATGACGATTCCCCTAATAATACCGCGTTTTTTGGAGAGTTTGGTGGCCCCGGTATTTTATTTTCCGCCAATTTAGATAAACGGTTTACCCAATCCCGTTTTGGTATCGGTGGCAGAGTAGGCCTTGGTTTTGTTACCAGTGAGTTTTCTAATTATAATGGCAGCTATTATGATTATAAAACACAATCTGTAGTCACCATACCTGTACAGTTAAACTACATATTCGGAAAACCTAATTCATCGCATGGCCTGGAAATAGGCATAGGCGGCACCTATATTGGTAAAAAAGTAGATGTTTTCAGTATGTTGGATAACCAGGAAGGCACCCAGTTTTATGGCACTTTCTCATTCAAATACCGAAGGGTACCCGTTAACGGTGGCTTTACCTGGAATGTTGGCTTCTCACCATTACTGGCAAAAGGAATTATCGTTCCGTTTGCAGGCGTTGGGTTTGGTTATGCTTTTTAATAATTATGCCTGTTATAATAAAAAATGTGCGGAGAATTTCCGCACATTTTTTATTATAAGAACTAATCAATGGATTGTCTGATCCGCCAGTCTTTAGGATAGTAATTATTAAACCGGTTACCGATCTTCTTTACAAAACCCAGGCTCAAATGCCGGTACTTTACAATATACCAGCCATCTTTAATATCCTCTTCAAAATCAAAATTAAGTTTACTTAAATATTGAAGTGCCTGTTTCTTATTTAATTCAATGCCATCAATATTTGCAGTATATTTTTCGCTAAGTGCCAAAGCATGGTCAGGTACCAGTTTATTGTGGGCAATATCCCCTACCTTAAAACCGGCTTTACGAATATTCAAATGTTTTTTCAGGACATTAAATAATTTAAAGGTCGGCAAGGGCATGGCGAACACCTGTTCTTTGTTTTGATAGACCTGGTAATCAGTATTTGCATTCAGCCAGTCCTTAGCCAGGGCCTCCGTCTTCTTATCAGTTTTATCCGCCGCCTCCGATAAATACTGGATATGTCCATCAGTGTCACTTTTACGCACACAGCATAGAAAGAAGCCTTCACTATCCACTTTATCAGGGTAAAAACGATACCCGGTACCGTTACCAACCGGCGATTCTACGATCCCCCAGGTTTTATCAATATTATTTAATTCCAGGATTTCCGCATGGTTCGTTTCTTCCAGGAACTTTGCAATGTTTTCATTTTCTTCCCTGGAGTAACTACAGGTAGAATATATCATGAGCCCGCCAGGCTTTAAAGCCGGCCAGATATCCGATAAAATCCGCTGTTGTCTTTTACTGCAAAGGGTTACAGCTTCAGGGCTCCATTCCTTGATGGCATTTTTATCGCGGCGGAATAAGCCGCTGCCGCTACAAGGCGCATCCACCACTATTATATCGAAAATCCCCTGGAGCTTACCAATTTCGGAAGGATCATTATTAATAACAATGGTATTGTCTGCCCCCCATTTAGTAAGATTTTCAATAAGGACCGGCACTCTTGTTTTAATCACTTCATTCGCTACCAAAACAGATTGTTCGCTAATCATATTTTGTATAAGCGTGGTTTTTCCTCCCGGTGCAGCACACAGATCCAGAACCGTCAATGGCTTATCCAGCATGCCTGATTGCTGTAAGGCTTGCGCAACAAACATACTGCCGGCTTCCTGCACATAATACGCACCTGCGTGAAAAAGCGGGTCCAACGTAAACGAAGGCCTTTCTGCCAGGTAGTAACCGGCCTCATTCCACGGCACTTGCCGTTTTAATGGCAAATATTCCTGTTCCCCCGCTATAGGTTTATACTTGTTAAAACGAACAGAAGTAATATTTAAGTTAGATTCATGTACCCGGATAAATCCATTTTCATCGTAGCCTGGTACATGATGCAGAGATTCTAAAAGTGCTGTTGGTAATGCCATTGCTGCAAAATTATATTTTTGAAGCAAGAATCAGCCTCCTGAACATCATTTTGTTTAGGTTTACTTTATCGAAAACATTTTCCGTAAAAGATATGTTGATAAAATGAAAAAGTCCCGGAGATAAAATAATACCTCCGGGACTTTGAATGAATATATTTATAAAGAATTTTGGATGGCTCACGCTATTACGAACAACGTTATTACAAATAAAACCCGCGGATAAATCAGCGTTAATCAGCGATTGTATTCTTCTGCCCCATCAGCGGAAAATATTCTTCCTATATATCGAGCATTATTTGTTTGATAGACACCCACCTAAAACTCACCGACAAACAAATAAAAGCATCCACAACTCATGCTATATTAAACATTACAGGTTTTCAAGTACCGGTAATGATTTGCCGATAATACGCACACTTTCCAGTATCTGCTCTTCAGTAATCACCAAAGGCGGTGCAAAGCGGATTTTATCGCCATGCGTAGGTTTTGCCAATAAGCCATTATTCTTTAACTCCAGGCATAGTTGCCATGCGGCATTTTTATCCGGGTGTTTTATTACAATTGCATTCAGTAATCCTTTACCTCTGACAATATCCACAAACGGGGAATCAAGTTTCAAAACAGCATCTCTCCACAATTGCCCCATTTTCTCTGCATTTTCCGCCATTCTTTCGTCTTTCAACACTTCTAAAGCAGCAATCGCCACAGCACAAGCCAACGGATTACCACCATAGGTACTGCCGTGCTCGCCCGGTTTTATCAGCAGCATAATGTTATCATTTGCCAGCACAGCACTTATTGGCAGGATGCCTCCGCTTAATGCTTTGCCAAGTATCAGGATATCCGGCTTTACATTTTCATGGTCGCAGGCCAGCATTTTCCCGGTCCTGGCCAGTCCGGTCTGGATCTCATCTGCTATAAACAATACATTATATTGCTCACAAAGTGCTTTTGCGCCGCTTAGCCAGCCTTCATCCGGCACCACTACGCCGGCTTCTCCCTGGATAGGTTCCACCAAAAAAGCAGCAATATTCCTGTTTTGAATTTTAGCTTCTAAATCTGCCAGGTTATTATACTCTACAATAGTAAATCCTGGTGTGTACGGCCCGAAATCTGTAAATGAATCCGGATCGGTACTAAAAGAAATGACCGTACTGGTGCGCCCGTGAAAATTATTGGCACAAACCAAAATCTCTGCCTGGTTTGCCGGGATATTTTTTACCCGGTAACCCCAGCGCCTGGCAAGTTTTATGGCCGTTTCCACTGCTTCTACACCGGTATTCATTGGCAATACCTTATCATAACCGAAATAGCCGGTAATATATTCGGCATATTTTCCTAACAAATTGCTATGAAATGCACGACTGGTTAATGTAAGCGTAGTAGCCTGGTGCACGAGTGTTTCTACTATTTTGGGATGACAATGCCCCTGGTTGACGGCGGAATAACCGCTCAGGAAGTCGAAATAACGGTTGCCTTCCACATCATATAAAAAAACACCACTCCCCTTTTCTAATATTACAGGCAGCGGATGATAATTATGGGCACTATATTTTTCTTCTAACGCTAATAAGTTCTGTTCTTTTAGTGTAAGCATAAAATTATAAGTATTGATTTAAAGCTTTGCTTTAAAATGTAAATTGATAAATAAAAATCAGAATGATATAGACACAAAAGTGAGTTGGCTAAAAATAAATAGCCAATGAACGGAATCAGAATCTGGGATGTACGAGTAAATCCAGGTTACAGGAATGGAACGATATGTTCGGATGTTGTGACAATTCTATAATTGATATACGGCAATAATACAGCTTATTTCTGACACTTACAATGAAATCTTATGTTATGGTTATATTATTCATTTCCGGAAAATTTACCGCTACATTGAGAAACCGGTGAAATTTTGCACAGAGTTCTTCATTATCTGTAATAACATACAGAGGTATGCCAAATCGCAGCAAGTGATTATAAAAGAGCATTCTGAATAGATTTTCCGGGGTATTGATAAAACTACAAAATGCTCATTTAGAATTACTAATGCACAAAGGCTGCGGCATACGTTGGTGGCGAGGCACGAGCCAGTGCGACGCAGGAGCACCGAGCGTAGCGGAGCCATAAGTACGCCGGACAAATGCTGCAATAGTAGCACAAATGGTGAAAGCCCATCGGCAAAAAATTGACTTTACTAACCTTAAAACAAATTCAATACACCATCCATGCCGCTATAATCAAAAGCGACTTTGGCATGTTGTTTTACCTTTGGTTTTGCATGGTGGGCGACAGATAAACCGGCTAACGCCATCATTTTAAGGTCATTAGCACCATCGCCTATTGCTATGGTCTCAGTTAAAGAAATACCTGATTTATTACAGCAATCTATAAGTGTCCGGGCTTTTACTTCTGCATTCACAATCTCGCCAATAATCCTGCCGGTAAGCTTTCCATCAACAATTTCGAGTTCATTGGCCCTGGTAAAATCTAAATGGTATTTCTGTTTTAACCTGTCCGTAAAAAATGTAAACCCACCGGAAACCAGCAGGGTCTTTATGTTTGCTTTTTGTAATGCCTGCAACATTTCTTCTGCACCGGTACTTAGCTTCAACCTTTCATCGTAAACAGCCTGTAATGCCGACTCTTCCAATCCCTCCAGTAAAGCCACCCGTTGTAAAAGACTTTCATTAAAATCCAGTTCCCCTCTCATGCTTGCCGCTGTAATAGCCGCCACCTGTTCTTTTACACCACAATAATCGGCAATTTCATCGATGCACTCAATCTGTATAAATGTAGAATCCATATCCATCGCCACTAATTTATAATCAGACAATTTCTGGGAAGTATTGATCAATGCGAAATCAGCTTTATTCTCATTGGCAAAGCTGGCAATGATATCATATTGATCTTCCGGCACCCCATTGATATGCCATACATTTTGCCGGGGTTGATGGTAATTAGTAACGTTTATACCTGATATTAAGCTGGCTATTAATGTAGGTTCTAAAGAAGGCCCCTGTAGTACTAATTTCATAAAACTGCTGAAAGTTGCAAACGGTTTATTATGATGCGATGATACTGCAATATGTGCGAAACGATGGCTTTAAGTAACCCGCTTTTTACATTCTGTAAAAATGTTTCAATGGATGATACCAAAACGGGTCAGGGATTAACAATGACAGCTAAACAGCTGCTAATATTCCAAATTCACGTTAAATAAAATAACTATAAGAATAAAAGAGGCTGTGAATGGATTTTCGGAACAAAGAAAATCCGGATGAAATGTAAAAAAAACTACAAAATATTTGGTTTTGTAATTTAATTAGCTTTGTAATATAAAATATCTTAGTTACCTTTGCTGACTTATTTGTGCTTACTTTACAATTAAAATTGCGGAAATCATATAGGTTTCAATAGTTTAACACCGGTTCCCAACGGCAGAAAATATCTGTTTTGAGGAAGCGGATTTGTATTGCAGGTACATAGAAATTAAAATTGTTAATAATAATATGGCTATCAAAAAGGACAACAGGCCGAAGTCTAACTTCTCGAGCATTACCATTAGCTTGGCCAGCCCGGACAGTATTTTAGAACGCAGCCATGGTGAGGTGTTAAAACCGGAAACCATTAACTACCGTACATATAAGCCGGAGCGCGACGGTTTATTTTGTGAGCGCATCTTTGGTCCTGTAAAGGATTATGAGTGTGCTTGTGGTAAGTATAAACGTATTCGTTATAAAGGCATTGTGTGTGACCGTTGTGGTGTGGAAGTAACCGAGAAAAAGGTTCGCCGCGAAAGAATGGGACACATTAAATTAGTAGTGCCTGTTGTACATATTTGGTACTTTAAAAGCTTGCCTAATAAAATAGGTTACCTGCTTGGTATGAGCAGTAAAAAGCTTGAGTCAATCGTTTACTACGAGCGCTTTGTAGTAATCAACCCGGGTATCCGTGCAGATAAAGGTCAAAACTTTGGTGATTTAATCAGCGAGGAAGAATACCTTGATATTTTGGACGCGTTACCAAAAGATAATCATTTATTATCTGATGACGATCCGAATAAATTCGTAGCAAAAATGGGTGCTGAGGCTGTAAGCGAATTATTAAGCCGCCTGGAGTTAGACCAACTTAGCTACGACCTGCGCAATGCCGCAGCCAATGAAACCAGCCAGCAACGTCGTGCAGATGCTTTAAAACGCTTAAGCGTGGTTGAAGCTTTCCGTGAAGCAAGTACCCGTATTACTAACCGCCCTGAGTGGATGGTAATGCAGTATATCCCGGTTATTCCACCTGAGTTACGTCCTTTAGTACCTTTGGATGGTGGCCGTTTTGCATCTTCTGACCTTAACGATTTGTACCGCCGTGTAATTATCCGTAACAACCGTTTGAAACGTTTGTTGGAAATTAAAGCGCCTGAAGTAATCTTACGTAACGAAAAACGTATGTTACAGGAGGCTATTGATAGCTTATTCGATAACAGCCGTAAATCTAATGCTGTAAAAGCTGAAGGTGGTCGTGCTTTAAAATCCTTATCGGATGTATTAAAAGGTAAACAAGGTCGTTTCCGTCAGAACTTACTGGGTAAACGTGTGGATTATTCCGGACGTTCCGTAATCGTAGTAGGCCCTGAATTGAAATTGCACGAGTGTGGTTTACCTAAAGATATGGGTGCCGAGCTTTTCAAACCGTTTATTATCCGTAAACTTATTGAGCGCGGTATTGTTAAAACAGTAAAATCTGCCCGTAAATTAGTAGATAGAAAAGAAGCCATTGTTTGGGATATCTTGGAGAACATCTTAAAAGGTCACCCGATCATGTTAAACCGTGCCCCAACGTTGCACCGTTTATCTATCCAGGCATTCCAACCACGTTTAATTGAAGGTAAAGCGATTCAGTTACACCCATTAGTAACAGCGGCATTCAACGCCGATTTCGATGGTGACCAGATGGCGGTTCACGTGCCTTTGAGCAGTGCGGCAATTCTGGAAGCCCAGTTATTAATGTTATCCAGCCACAACATCTTAAACCCGCAAAACGGTACGCCGGTTACCTTACCGTCTCAGGACATGGTACTTGGTTTATACTATATTACCAAAGGTAAACGTAACAATGGTGTAGATGTGGTAAGAGGTGAAGGTATGGCTTTCTACAGTGCCGATGAGGTGATCATCGCATTGAACGAAAAGAAAGTTGACTTACACGCTTTCATTAAAGTAAAAACCAACGTTCGTAATAAACAAGGTAAGTTAGAAAAGAAACTTATCGAAACAACAGTTGGACGTGTATTGTTTAACCAGCATGTGCCTGAAGAGGTAGGTTATATCAATGCATTGTTAACTAAGAAAAGCTTACGTGAAATTATTGGTGATATCGTAAAAATTACTGACGTTCCAAAAACGGCTAAATTCCTTGATGATATCAAACAATTAGGTTTCCGTATGGCATTCAAAGGTGGTTTGTCATTCAGTATCAACGACCTTATCATTCCTGATGCAAAACAGGAATTATTAGAGAATGCAAAATCTGAGGTAGAGGAAGTATGGGAAAACTATAACATGGGTCTTATTACCAACAATGAGCGCTATAACGCCATCGTTGATATCTGGAGCCGTGTGGATACCCGCATCACTGAAACCTTAATTCATGAAATGACAGTAGATAAACAAGGTTTTAACTCTGTATTCATGATGTTGGATTCCGGTGCACGTGGTAGCAAGCAACAGGTAAAACAGTTGGCTGGTATCAGAGGTTTGATGGCTAAGCCACGTAAATCCGGTTCTACTGGTTCTGAGATCATTGAAAACCCGATCTTATCAAACTTTAAAGGCGGTTTGAACGTATTGGATTACTTTATCTCTACGCACGGTGCCCGTAAAGGTTTGGCGGATACGGCCCTGAAAACTGCGGATGCGGGTTACTTAACCCGTCGTTTGGTGGATGTGGCTCAGGACGTGGTAATTACCGAAGAAGATTGCGGTACATTACGTGGTATTGAAGTACACGCATTAAAAGACAATGAAGATATCATTGAAGGTTTAGCAGACCGTATTGCAGGCAGAACCACTTTACACGATGTGTATAACCCAGCTACCCAGGAGTTAATCGTTGAAGCAGGTACTGAATTGACTCACGACATGGCTGACGAAATTGAAGAGGCCGGTATTGAGCATTTAGAAATCCGTTCCGTATTAACTTGTGAAAGCAAGCGTGGTGTGTGTGTTAAATGTTACGGTAAAAACTTAGCAACTGGTTATACCGCTCAACGTGGTGATTCTGTAGGTATTATTGCTGCACAATCAATTGGTGAGCCGGGTACACAGTTAACACTTCGTACGTTCCACGTGGGTGGTGTGGCTAACTCCGCATCTGTTGAAAATACATTGAATTCTAAATTTGAAGGTACTGTTCAGTTCGATGGTTTACGTTCAGTAACCAGCGTTAACGCACAAGGTGAGAAATCACAGGTGGTTATCGGGCGTACCGGTGAATTGAGAATTATGGACGAGAAAAATGATCGTTTATTAGTCACTCATAATATTCCTTACGGTTCTACTTTATTGGTTAAAAACGGCCAGCAAATTAAGAAAGGCGATGTTATCTGCTCATGGGATCCGTTCAACAACGTCATCGTAGCAGAACAAACCGGTGCCGTTGGATTTGATGGTATTCTGGATGGTATTACCTTCCGTGAGGAAAGTGATGACCAAACAGGCCACAGAGAGAAAGTAATTATAGAAACTAAAGATAAAACCAAAGTTCCTTCCATATTGGTACATGGTAAAGATGTAAAAACTTACAACTTACCGGTAGGTGCACACATCTCTGTAGATGAGAACCAGGAAGTAACACCGGGTCAGGTACTTGCTAAAATACCACGTGTATTAGGTAAGTTACGTGATATCACGGGTGGTCTTCCACGTGTAACTGAGTTATTTGAAGCCCGTAACCCAAGCAACCCGGCAGTAGTAAGTGCTATTGATGGCGTGGTTACTTTCGGTAACATTAAACGTGGTAACCGCGAATTGGTAGTAGAGTCTAAAGATGGTACTACTAAAAAATACTTAGTGCCGTTAACCCGCCAGATCCTGGCTCAGGACGGTGACTTCGTAAAAGCAGGTAGTCCTTTATCTGATGGTTCTATTTCTCCTGCAGACATCTTAAACATCAAAGGTCCGTTTGCCGTACAAGAGTACGTTGTGAATGAGATCCAGGAAGTTTACCGTTTACAGGGTGTAAAAATCAATGACAAACACGTAGAAGTAATTGTTCGTCAGATGATGAAAAAAGTTGAAATCTTAGATGCCGGTGATACCCGTTTCTTAGAGGAAGACCTGGAAGACCGTTACGAATTTAACGAAGAGAACGACCGCATCTTTGATAAGAAAGTGGTAGTTGAAGCTGGTAGCAGTACGAAATATCGTCCTGGTCAGATTATCAGCCTTCGTGAATTACGTGAAGAGAATAGCTTACTACGCCGTAACGACCAGCAATTAGTAGAAGTACGTGATGCACAACCTGCCACAGCTACTCCTGTATTGTTAGGTATTACAAAAGCTTCTTTAGGTGTACCAAGCTGGATTTCTGCAGCATCCTTCCAGGAAACAACTAAAGTATTAAGTACTGCAGCCATCCATGGTAAGCAAGACTTAATGATCGGTTTGAAAGAAAACGTTATTACCGGTCACCAGATTCCAGCCGGTACAGGTCTTCGCGAATTCGACAACCTGATCGTTGGTAGCAAAGAAGAGTATGAATTATTAACTACTACGCGCGAAGCAATGAGTTTCGATGACGAAGAATAATCATTCTTAGAATAATATGAAAAAGCAGCAAGAAAAATCTTGCTGCTTTTTTATTGTCAACACTTCCTGGTCCGGACATTTTGGGGCTACCGGCATGGGTAATACTGTCAAGCTGTAGTTCCGGCTGCTCTGGGCTCGCTCACGCTCGGTACTCCTGCGTCGTACCAGGCCCGGCGCATCCGGCAGCCCTTGAACACTTTTAATTCTACTCAGGGGATTTTTAGGCTGAAGTGTAGTTGAAGCCCGTATAGTGCCCATTTAAAATATCTTAAATTGAGTTTCAGTTGTTCAATAATACCACTATTGATCTATGGCTTGCTTTAAAATCATTCATTCAGGGTATCAGGTCTGATAAGGAATAAATCTGCGTTCATCAGCGATTGTATCATTCTGCGCCATCAGCGGGGAAATATTGGATGTATATAACAGCGCATTATATTGTAGATACCTATGGATTAATAGTTCTTTACAGCAATTTCTGAAAATAAAAAAGCGGCAAATCTAAAGTAGAATGCCGCTTTTCCAATATTAAAAACTAAACCTATTTATTTAGTTTACTCTTTTGTTGCCCATAGAAGAAATAGATAGCTACACCTAGTCCCATCCAGATCGCTAAACGGATCCAGGCTTCAATTGGCAAAGAATACATTAAATATCCGCAAACCACCACACCCATAATCGGTACAAATGGTACCAGTGGTGTTTTGAATGAACGTGGCGCATCCGGCATTTTCTTTCTCATGACGATTACACCGATACATACTAATGAGAAAGCCAGTAAAGTACCGATACTAACCATGTGTCCCAGATCTGTCACCGGCACAAAACCCGCAAATATACTGACGAAAAACATGAAGAAGATATTCGTTTTCCATGGGGTTCTGAATTTAGGGTGGATATCACCAAAGAACTTTGGCAATAAACCATCGTTACTCATAGAGTAGAATACACGGCTTTGTCCCATCAACATTACCAATATAACAGAGGTATAACCAGCCAGGATCGCTATAATTAACCCCATTTGTAAGAATCCGTAACCAGTCACTTTAAATGCAGTAGCTGCAGGAGAAGCATCCCCTTTAAAAACCTGGAATGGCACCAATCCCGTCATTACATGGGAAAAAAGTACATATAAAACAGTACAGACAGCAAGAGAGCCTAAAATACCCACAGGCATACCCTTTTTAGGATTTTTGGCTTCCTGTGCAGCAGTAG
Source organism: Polluticaenibacter yanchengensis (assembly GCA_027854065.1). GTDB lineage: Bacteria > Bacteroidota > Bacteroidia > Chitinophagales > Chitinophagaceae > Phnomibacter > Phnomibacter yanchengensis. Next base: position 16,819 of record JAQGEF010000001.1, read on the forward strand.
ATACTGCATCAAAACCAATAAATGCAAAAAATACCAATGCAGCGCCAGATGCGATACCGGACCATCCAAACTCCCCATAAGTACCCGTGTTTGCAGGTATATAAGGCGTATGATTAGCCGGGTTTATAAACTTCCATCCTAACACAATGAATAAAATAACTACAGCTACTTTTACAATTACCAGGAAGTTATTTAATGTAGCAGATTCTTTTGTTCCGCGCATTAACAATAGCGATAATAAACAAACGATGACAATGGCAGGTAAATTAATACCACCGCCATCAACTTCAGCAAATGATTTCGTGAGGTATAAAGGCATTTCTATGCCAAATTCATGCAATAACTTATTAAAATAGCCGGACCAGGATACACCAACCGTTGCAGCGCCAAGTGCATACTCCAATACAAGGTCCCAACCAATGATCCATGCCATAAATTCACCCATTGTAGCATAAGAGTAAGTATAAGCACTACCTGCCACCGGAATCATAGAGGCAAATTCCGCGTAACACAAACCTGCGAAGGCGCAACCAACTGCTGCCAGTACAAATGATAATGTGACTGCAGGCCCCGCATGGTCCGCTGCTGCAATACCCGTTAAGGAAAATAGTCCGGCACCGATAATGGCTCCAATACCCAATGCCACCAATGCACCGGAACTTAAGGTTCGTTTCAGGCCCTTTTCAGATTCGTCGGCTTCTGATAAAAGAACACTTAACGACTTCTTTCTAAAAATACTCATAAGTTATTTCGTTAATTAGTTAAATTCAGTTGGAAAAGTAATTAATAATTAGCATTAACAAATCATTAATGCGTATTTAATTGACGTTTTTTCTAAAAAAAACATACTTAAACTTAATAAAAATTAAATAGTAGCAATAAGTGTTTAGCATTGAGCAATCATTTCTCACTAATGGTTTCACTACCTCTTGTTTTAATTCTACCCACTTAAATCATTTGTCAAGGCTAAATACCATTTGTCATACCGATTAAACCAGTTGTCCCAATTGAAAAGAAAGATAAAATAATCGCTTGTATGTTTGCATTACAAAATAACACAAACAAAAAAACACACACCATGAAAAAGATTATATTATCCGCTATCGCTATCACAGCCTTATCTTTTGCAAACGCAACTGAAACCAAATTAAACAGCATGACAGTTAAAACTGTAAATATCAATGCTGTGATGGAAGAAAATGTAAAGTTGCAAAACAATATTGAAGATTTAAAAGCAACTACAGAGAACCTTAAATGCGAAGTGTCTTATAATAAAGCAATGCAGCAAGTAATCAACAAGCTTTATGCAGAAGACAACCAGGCTTCTTTGGAAGAATCAAAATCTCTTAAAAACTACAACAATATGATGTTTAAAACCATCAAAAAATTGTCAGAATAATTTTTTTAAGAAAAAATGTAACATTTAAAGAAATTTGACGTTTAACACTTGGAAATAAGCAATAACACAAAAGAAATTGTAAAAACTGAATGTAAAACTCACACGTCAACTATATCATAACAACACACGATATTCAAAATTCTGTTTTTTTAGTATTAATTACACGAGCCCTTTCCAGGGCTTGTTTCATTTTTTCCAATAAATTTTTTTTATTCCTGTAATAGCAGCTAATTTTAAAATTATGAACGAGCTGATAGAATACCGGATTACTGATATTAAAACTGAAACGAATAATACCAGGACATTTTTTCTTAAGCCGTGCACGATACACTATAGCTATAAAGCCGGGCAGTTTATTACTTTCGAATTTGATTTCAAAATCAATAAAGTAAACAGGAGCTATTCCATATCCTCTTCTCCAGACACTGATCAGCAAATTTCAATTACCGTAAAACGTGTGCTGAACGGGGAAGTAACTAATTGGCTTTTTACCAAAGCAAAAATTGGTGATGTATTATCCGGAAGCCCCGCCCAGGGAAAATTCACCATCGACTATACCCCCGGTAACAAAAGAGATATCTTTTTAATTGCCGCCGGGTCCGGCATTACGGCACTGTACAGTATATTAAAATCGGTTTTAAAACACGAACCGGGCAGTAATGTGGTATTGGTATATAGCAATAGTAGTATTGAAACTACCATTTTTTACAATGATATAAAAGTATTGGGAATACAACATCCTAATTTGACAATTGAATGGTTGTTCAGCGACAATCCCAATATATTAAGAGCCAGATTAGGCAATTTTATACTGGAAGAAATAATGAACAGGCATTTAAAATATGATAAAAACAATGCGTTAATTTACACTTGCGGACCGGAAGATTTTATGCTGATGGTACAAATATCAAGCCTGACCAATGGTTATAATAAAAACAACATCAGGAAAGAGATTTACGACGTTACACCGGCAGAGGTTGAAAAGAAGTACTGGGATGAACAAAACCGGCAGGTAACATTCATCAAAAATAATATTGCTACAAAAATAGAAGTGCCTTACAATGTTAGTTTACTGGATGCCGCCCTTAACAATGGGATCAGCATCAGCAATAGTTGCAAAGCGGGTAAATGCGGGACTTGTGTGTGCAGGTTAAAACAGGGGAAAGTATGGATGCATTATAATGAAGTATTGATGGATAGTGAAATTGAGAACGGTGAAATACTTACCTGCACAGGACATCCTATAACTGATGATGTAATCATAGAAATTAAATAATGGAAACAGACAAAAATTACAGATGGTACAAAGTGGCCGAAAGCATGGCCGAAATTACCCAGCGCGGACAACGCCAGAGCATGGTTGTAAACCTGTTCGGAACAGAAATATGCCTGAGTGTTTATAACCAGCAGATATTCGGATGCAATAATAAATGCCCTCATGCGGGCGCAAAATTCAGCGATGGCTGGATAGATGCTACCGGTAATATTGTATGCCCCTTGCACAGGTACAAATTCAATGTAAAAAACGGGTATAACAGCAGTGGTGAAGGCTACCATCTTAAAACATATCCGGTAAAAGAAACGGATGATGGTGTATTTGTGGGCATCATTTAATAACCATTAAAGAAATAGCATCCGGATAAACCTGGCTTAGTGAACAATGATTATCTAACCCTTCCTTGCAATGAGTCTAATTTTCTTATGATAGCCTGGAGGCCGCTTAATGTGCCTTCAAAATAATAAGACCTCATAAAATAGGGTTTGAAATCATTGTCAATAATTGTTTTAGTTGCAGAATCTGATAAGATTTTCTCTATTCCAATCCCATTTTGAATACGCATAAACCTATGTTCAAATCCAATAGCTATAAGTATTCCGTTGTCTTTTCCTTTTTGTCCGACACCCCATTGATTTGCCATTTTTAACGTAAATACCTCGAAACTATCGATAGATACCATATTCAATGGTATTGTAGCAATAGCGATCTGATTAGTGGTCCTCTTTTCAAAATCAATGATCACACTATCTAAAACATGCACCTGGGAATCGCTAAATACATGATCAAAATCATTGACATAACCAATGGCGGCAGGAATTCTGAATATCTGAGTATCTTTTGGTGAATGAGGGGCATTTTGATTAACCGGTACTGCATTATTGCTATTGCATGCCCAGGAAAAAATGACAATCGCCATTATCAATACCTTTGTCACATTCATAACTTACCTTTTATGATTTTGTTTAAATGCTATAGCAAAGATAAAAAAGCTGAATTTAAAAGTATAAAGGAAGCAGTGGCTACAACGAACATGAAAAGTATCGTTTTATTGATTGATTCTTTAAATTTTGCCGTTATTGAAAACCCATCAAGAATAAAAAATCTAATTGCCTTTTCGCGCTAGTGATAGTAGCAAAGTACCCCGTAAGGCGGCATGAATGATAATGAATAGCGTAGCTAACAGATGGGCCATGCCGCCGCGGAGTACTTGCGGATAGCACGGTGCTTTTGCCGGTTTCACTGATAAAGTATCATCGTTAAAAAATACCTGAACCTTAAAAACCGGCAAAAGCAAGCGCCCGAATTAAAATACTATGCTTCTAATTTCGCTGCTACTTCTTTTACTTTATCTACCGCTATTTTAAAAAATTCGTCTTTCGTATAGTTGGTATTGTCTAAAATAATAGCCCCTTCCGGTTTTCGCAGCGGGCTTATTTCGCGGTTACTGTCTATATAATCGCGGTGTGCCAGGTTGCTGCTGACTTCCTCTAAAGTTACGTGAGGATTTTTTTCGTATAATTCTTTAAAACGGCGTTGTACACGAACGGCCAGATCTGCCTCCAGGAAAAACTTTACTTCGGCATCCGGAAAAACGGTAGAGCCAATATCGCGGCCGTCCATTACGATTCCTTTTTCCAGGCCATAGCTTTGTTGCAATGCGACGGCAAATTCACGTACTTCTTTTACAGCTGCTACTTCACTTACTTTTTCGGCTACAACTAAATCACGGATAACATACTCCACATTCTCCCCATTCAGAAATATTTCGGATTGTTTAAATTCAGGATTGTACTGAAACTCAATATCAATATTTTTTAGGGCCTCTACTACTTCTTCCGAATTATTCCAGTCAACCACATTTCTTAAAAAATATAAAGTAATGGCACGATACATAGCACCACTGTCGATGAACTTGTAGCCAAAGTAGCTGGCTAAACGTTTTGCCAATGTGCTTTTACCACAGGAAGAATAACCATCTAGGGTAATAATAATTTGCTGCATAATGCAAATTTGCAAAACAGTACCCTAACTGTAAAATAAAAAAGCTATTTTTTTTGTTTTATATTGATGTTTACAAATTGATACTTACTTTTAAAAACTGTAACTAACTGGTACAATGAAATTATTTAGCTATATATATTTATTTCTGTTTCTATTTATTGGAAATACGGGGCTGGCACAAACCGGTAAGTACTGGCAACAACAGGTAAATTACGATATTCATGCAACGCTTAACGATAAAGACCATACACTGAACGGGTTTGTAAAAATTGAATACATCAACAATTCACCGGATACATTGCGTTATTTGTGGTTACATGTATGGCCAAATGCTTATAAGAATGACAAAACAGCTTTTAGTGAGCAGATGTTATTAAGTGGGAATTCGAAATTCTATTTTAGCGATGAAGATGAAAGAGGGTACCTGAACCGTTTAGATGTGCGTGTAAATAAGACTGCAGCGAATATTGAAGACCATCCGGTGCATTCCGACATTGTGCGAATTGTATTACCAGAACCTATTTTACCTAAGTCTAAAGCGGAGATTGAAACCCCTTTTTTTGTGCAGATCCCGAAAGCATTCAGCAGGATGGGACATGTAGACCAGCATTATGTTTTAACCCAATGGTATCCTAAAATAGCGGTTTACGATGTGAATGGCTGGCATGAAATGCCTTACCTGGAACTCGGGGAATATTATAACAACTTTGGTAATTATAAAGTGAGTATTACCCTGCCTGAAAACTACGTGGTGGCCGCTACCGGCAGCCTGAAAAACACTGAAGAAAAAGAATGGTTAAAAAAGCAGACAAAAGGAAATATTGTTACACAACCTAAGGCTGTAAAAAAGGAAATACTTGTAAAATCGAAAAAGATACCGGATATACCGGCATCATCGGCACAAACAAAAACACTGGAATACAACGCAGAAAATGTGACTGATTTTGCATGGATGGCGGATAAACGGTTTGCCGTAAAATATGATACTGCTGTAATTGGCAATAAGACGATTGATGTCTGGAATTTTTATCTGCCAAAAGATTCTGCTGTCTGGAAAAATAGTATGTTGTTCAGTAAGCGGGCGCTACATTTTTACAGCAAGGAAATCGGCAATTATCCATTTCCTCAGGTATCAGTTGTGGGAGACGCGTTCAGCCAGTCAAGTGGTATGGAATACCCAATGATCACGAATCTGAATGCTGCGGATTCTATGGAACTGGACATTGTTATTACGCATGAAATTGGTCATAACTGGTTCCAGGGTGTGATAGCCAATGATGAAAGAACTTATCCCTGGATGGATGAAGGCTTTAATGCTTATTTCGAAAATAAATACGCCAGGATTTATTATAGTGCGAAAGAATTGGAGTTGATGGACCTGGGCAAAAAACTCCTGCATTATTCCATTTTAAGCGAGAATAAAGATCTGCCGGTAAATACTGTATCTGTGAACCAGGATATCTATAATTTTCTGAATAACACCTATTCCAAGCCTGTTACCTGGCTGCAATTATTGAACAATAAAATCGGTGACAGTGCTTTTACAAGAGTTATAAAGACTTACTATAATACCTGGCAGTTTAAACACCCTGCTCCGGAAGACTTTAAGCAACTGGCTGAATCTGTTACGAACAAAGATTTAACCGCTCATTTTGCTATCCTGAACGATACCCTTAATCTTCAGCACCAAACAATTTCTGACAATGCTGATTACAGGTATATGCTTGGTGTGAATGAAAAAAGACCGGTAAAAGCAGCGGCTTTTTTGAAACTGAAAGATACTGACAAATACAGGTACATCAATATTGCTCCTGCGATTGGTTTTAATAATTACGATAAGTTCCAGGTCGGGCTTTTGCTGCATAATAACACAGTACCCGCCAGTAAGTTCAGCTATATATTGGCACCGATGTTTGCAACCGGTACCAAGCAATTGAACGGTATCGGCAGGCTGAGTTATAACTGGCTGCCGCAAAGCGCCTCTAAATTTCAAAAGATAGAAGCCAGTCTTGTTTTAAGTAAATTTACATTTACGGCAAGTGGTACCCTGAAAAATGAAGCAGGTGAAAAAATGTACAATCATTTTACCAAAATTGCGCCGGGATTATCTTTCTATTGGAAAAAGAAAAATGCCATTGCTACCATTGAAAAAAGCCTGCACTTTAAAACATACATCATTAGCGAACAACAACTGGAATATTACCAGCCGGATGGCACAGATGAATATTTTGTAAGACGCGGCAGTACTCATACCAACATTATTCCGCAGGTAAATTATGTGATTAACAATGAAAGGACCGTGAATCCCTGGAAAGTCAATGCTCAATTACAATACGTGGGCGACCTGGTAAAAGCCCAGGTGGAGGGCAATTATTTTCTGAATTATAACAGCAAAGGCCAGGGATTGAGTGCCCGTTTATTTGCAGGAAAAATAATGTACACTACTTCCAGGAATGATGCAAGCCGTGCCAGGAATTCCCGTTATCATTTCTTCATATACGGGCCTAATATCAACCAGGACTATACCTACAGCAATGCTTTTATGGATAGAAATGCCAATACTAATATTATGGGCAGGCAAATTCTTGAACGTGACGCGGCATTTAAATACCGAACCGACTACGGTGGTGGCAACCCTGGCATAGATTTTAAAAACCGTGAATTTTACTTCGACAACTGGATGGCTTCTACCAATTTCCTATTGGACGTTCCCAATAAGTTGAATCCGCTGGCCATACTACCTGTAAAGATTCCTTTAAGAGTTTTTGCGGATATTGCGACATCGCATATTCCCTGGAAAGCCGGTAGTGAAGAATCTAAGTTTTTATACAGCTTTGGCTTAAATGTTACATTGTTCAAATGTATCAATCTCTACTACCCGTTGGTGGACAGTAAAGAGTTTAAAGATCCTATAAAAAACAACGCCGCCGGTTTACCGCCAAACTGGGTTCAAAAGCGCCTGACTTTTAGCATTAATACCGACAAGTTGCAATCTATATTTAAACTTATAAAATAGTTGATGAACATTCGTTACATAAAGCAGGCTGATGTTGATAAAGAGCGTTGGGACACCTGCATTGATAACAGTTTAAACGGGCTAATTTATGCCAGAAGCTGGTACCTGGATCAAATTTGCACTAACTGGGACGCGATTGTTCTTGATAATTATGAAGCAGTGTTGCCCCTGCCCTGGCGAAAAAAAATGGGTATCAAATACGTGTACCCGCCTGTATTTGCACAACAGTTAGGTTTTTTCTGTACAAAGGCGGTAAATGCCGGGGCTATTAATGAATGCTTACAATTGGCATCAAAACATTTTAAGTTTATTGAACTCTATATCAATCAGCCGATACTTTCTGAAAATAATAAAGTCTGTACCAATTATATCCTGCACCTGGATAAAGATTACGAAACAATAAAGCAACAGCTCTCCGGCCGTTTTATACAAAGTCTTAAAAGAGCAGCAAGATACAACATGCATTATAAAGCGACTGATGAAGAGTATCATAATATCTTAGACATTTACCAGCAGCAATACGCTGAAAAATCTGGAACGACTCCTGAAGATTTACTGAATTTAAAAAACATTTTCGCAGCATTACTTTCAAAAAACAGGCTGCATGTAAGGAATGTGACAAATGACCGATCAGACTTATTAGCTTCAGTTATTTTAATGGAGGATGATAACAGGTTGTACAATATCATCAACATTATTGAGCCGAATGGCAGAACACTGGAGGCGAATTATTTTTTATACAACGAAGTACTGAAAGAGTTCAGTAATCAAAACTTTGTATTGGATTTCGAAGGTTCAGATTTGCCCGGCGTCGCTAAATTTTACCAGAAATTCAATGCTGTTTATGAACCATTCTATTTTTACAAAGTCAACAATTTACCGTTTTATATTAAATGGCTGAAGCATTGATGCTTGCACCAGGAATAATAGCAATATTTGATCACCCACTATTCATTTCCTGAACTGTTTACAACTAAGTTTCGATACAATATACCAAAATGTAAAAGAGGTTTTACAATCAGATTGTACAACCTCTTTTACATTAGAGACGATTAAGAATGTTAACTTTCTTTTTATACATTCTTATTTTCTGTATCATCAACAGGAACTTCTTCAACCACTACAGCTTCGTTTTCCTTTTTCCGTTTAAAGATTTTCATGATAAACCCACCAAGTGCAACAAGCCCGATCAGGATAAATTTTCCGAATTTGGCAAGCAGCGCAAATAAACCGGCTTTTGCCAATACCTTTCCGGCTACCAAACCGCCTACAGTGTATGCTGCCACCTTATCCATACTGCCATCAAAATCTTTATAGGTTTCCCCCTGGTTAAATGTAACACTTGAAATAACCTCATTCACAACTGGTTTCACCTGGTTGAACTCGGACATGAAAGCGATGGCATTGATAACATAAACGCCTTTCCTACCTAATACCCTCATGTTATAGTTGAGTGTATTAACGGAATCTTCGCCAAACTTCATTTCACGCGCCCAATGTAATGTATGCGTATTTTCATCGTAAAATGGTTTAGAAGCCCATCCTACAATTTCTATCGGCAAATAACCTTGCTGGATACGCGCCTTATTTTCATCTACCTGTGCTTTTTTCTCATCCTTCATCATATCATCATAATTGATGTCTTTAGCATCGCTATCTTTTACAAAGCCAATGTCATCATAAGAGATGGCAAATGCCCAACCGTTGATATCAGTTACTTCCTGGTTTTCCGGTACCAACATACCAACTATATCCGACTGAGGAGGATTGCCCCACAGATCCGTTAACACATACTTTGCCTGTTCAGCATCCAAAAACTTAAAGCCCTTTGGCACTGCTATTTTCCCATTGCCCTTTTCTAATGCAATGGTACCGGTTTGATATTTGAATGCCAATACCCCGGAGGAATCCTGCAATTCCGTTGTGTTGTTTTGTGCAAAAACATGTCCAAATGAGCATAAAATTGCCAATACTAAAATAGATAATTGTTTCATTTTTAAAATTAAAGTTGCTAAAATAACACCAACCCGCTATATGTTAAAATTTATTCAACAAAAGAGGATCAGGCATATAATTTCTCTCTTAACCCGGCCAGTAAGTGCCGGATAAAATTGACATCCGGCTTTTCCGGCAATGTGCTCATTTGATAAGCCCGGTTTATCAGGGTCATTAAATGATCCGCTTTACTCAATAGGTCATCATATTCAAATTCCCCCGCTTTTATGGCCAGTAATTCAGATCTATTGCCAGCTTTTAATGTCAACTTACCGGTAAGTAAAATACTTTCCGCCATTTGCAATAAACGAATAGTATGCATCATATTTTTAGAATCATAACCTTTCCCATGATTAGCATTCGTTTGATACCTGGTATTATTACGTTTATTTACCCAATCCCAGTATTCGTGATAACGCTTACAATAAGCAGAATAAGCATCCTGGTTAAAAAATAAATAAGTAACCGGCTTTTCATTTGTAGGAATATTACTGGTTCTTACCTCGTTACATTCTTCATTCTTTAAAATACCACCATACGCTATCTCATTACTATAATATAAAGCAAAAAGTCCCTTTGTGTTGTTTATTTTTGACAATCCACATTTATCAGCCTGAAAATAATTATCAGCCAGCCATTTTAGGAAAAGTACAGACTGATTGCCCACCATACAATAGCAAAAATCCAATACCGTTTTCCTTACTATTTCTACCGGGTGATTTATTTTTTTGTTATAGCCACTGGCCTTCTGAATTTGTGACATTGCATAACCTGCAAAGGTTTCGCGAACCAACTTCGATAAGAAAAAGTCTATCTCGATATGATCCATTATTGGATGTTTATAAAGGACATCCGCTCCATTTGTCGCCAAAAGCTCCAGTATATTAGGATTATTTTTCAATAATAATTCAAAAAAACGTCCTAACTCATAGTAAACGATATCATTACTGTCATTACTTACTTGTGGTATATAATGATTGCAGTAAAACAAATGTTTGGGTAAATAAAATACACCTTTGATATCTGTATCTGAGTGTTCATTTGCGAGACCTTGTGCACGGCTTCCGCTAACAACTTCAAATAATATCAGGTTATGTTGTTTTAAAAAATCTATATCTATTTTGCTATCCATTTTTTAAATATTTGATTAAGTGGCTCATTAGAAATATCAGACTTATTTTCAAATATTGCCAGGTCCAATTCTTTGAAACTATCCTTTACAAAAGCCTTTACTGCAATGTCTATTTTTAAAATATCCCTCTCTGCAGCAGCCGCTTTTTTTTGGATCAGATCATTAAATATCCGTTGTAAGTCTCCTGATAGCAATTTATAAAGCCCGTCCATATGCATCGGCGGATATTGCCTGTATTTAACTATCCAAAGTGCCGCTAACAATGGTCTTACGATATAAAACAACTTCTTTATACCTACTGAATCAATTGTATCATCTTTCAAACTACCGTAAGCAATGCCTTTATAGTGATACAATTGTTGTGTGCAGTTAAAATACATTGGTAATACTGCCAACATTTCATCGAAAAAAATATCGTTCTTTATGTAAACTATCGGCGATTGCAGCCATTCGTAGGGCGTACAATTCGATTTATATAACAGTTGCAGAAACTTTCTTAAATCCCAACCATAAACATCCAGGTTATCTGTTATGGGATAAGTGAAAAAATCTTTTTTCTGATGAATATTCAAATAAGCACTCTGCTCTCTCACATAAATAATTCTTATATCATAATCACTATCAGTAGAAGGAAATCCCCATGCCCTGCTACCGGATTCGCAAGCATATAATATAGTGATATTTTCTTTAGCGGCAATATTCTTGAGTAATGTTGTTATTTTATTTTTCATCTTTCTTATTTGTTTAAGCAAAGATGTACGCAAGGATATGCGAATGAAATGCGCAGCAGAAAATATTTTATAAAATATTGAATATGTTTTTATTATAAAATTTAAAACTCAAAACTTCTCCTAACTACGCAGTTTCATTGCGCAGTTAATATCAAAAATGGCTATCTCACAAAAGATAGCCATTTTGAATGGTTAATTATATTTCCCACTTTAGGTGAAGAATTATTTTTTAATATAGGAAAACCTAAGTAAATCTGTTTTTGCATTAGTACTTTGGTTCTCTTTAATAGATGTTTTAATTATATAACCATTTTCAATCTGGTGTTCAATGTATAAAGAAGAAGCTTTTCCGTTTTCAAAAAATGTTATCTCAATAGGTAGTTTGTCATGACTATACAATGTATATAAAATTAGTTGTTGTGGGAGATCTGCTAAAAAAACATCCGTTAAAGATGATATTTTTGGAAGTCGGAATTCAATAGGAGCAATATTCATTCCAAGATTTAACATGTCAGTAAATAGCAATATCTTTTTATTACTAAATTTGTAGTCAGTGTTACCAAACTTTACTTTAAATAGGAGTTTTCCATCTCTTTTTATTTCTGTATATTCATTATGATTAAGGGTAGCAAATACACCCAGATGAGTATAATAATAATAATTTAAATACTCTATGTCTTTTAATTCTTGATTACTATAAATAAATGAATATCCTATTTCTACGTCAGTAAGAGATGGACTAATAATCCTTACAGGTAGTTTATCAGAATCATACTTTATCAGGTATGAGCCAAAACTCACCACCGAATTTGTGAATTTTATATCAATAGAGTCTATTAAATTATTTTTATAATAGTACTCTATGAAGTTCTCATTTCTCCCTTGAGGACTTTTTTCAATTGATTTGATATTGTATTTTGTATGATATTTAAACTCAGAAACTAGTATTGAATTATTTACCACAGTCTCAACCTTATCTAATAACCATTCCCCCCTATTTAGATCATTGTAACTGTAATCTCCTGAATTATTGTTTTTTGAGCAGGAAAAGAGAAAGAGTATCAGAATAACAGCGGAGAAGTTAAAGTATTTTTTAGGACATATCATATTTGCAAATATAATATATTCATCTAATATCCAGAATTAAAGATATTAATCCTCCCGGCTACCGTCATCGGCCATTCGTACCATTTTTGGTTGAAATTCCGCCACAACATCAACCAGGTCTTCCTGTGCTGCCATAACGGCCCTGATATCCTTATAAGCCATCGGGGCTTCATCCAAACCCGCACCAATCAGCGTCACGCCCATATCATTCAATACAGATTGCAGGTCCGCATTTGTCAGCGATTTTATAGCCTGGGTCCGGCTCATTTGGCGGCCCGCACCATGTGATGCAGATTGTATCGAAGCCTCGTTACCTTTACCCCTTACCAAAAATCCCGGAGCCGTCATTGATCCCGGAATAATCCCCATCACACCCTTACCCGCCGGAGTCGCCCCCTTTCGGTGCACTACTACTTCCCGGTTGTTCCAGGTTTCTTTCCAGGCGAAATTATGATGGTTCTCTACCTTCGTCAATATGCCTGCGCCCAACGCTTTGGTTATTTTCTGATGAATGGTTTCGTGACAGGCAGAAGCATAGTCACCCGCCAGGTTCATTGCCAGCCAATAATCATTGCCGGCTTCACTATCCAGGTCCAGGTAAGCAAGATTCTTGGCATGATATGGTAACTTACAAAGTTCCTTTGCCAATCGTGTATAATAATCAGCAATAGTTGCGCCAAAACCCCGTGAACCGGAATGCGTTAATAAGGCCAGGTAAGTCCCTTTACTGATACCGGATACCTTATCGTCCATAGCAAAATGAATCGCTCCGAATTCCACAAAATGGTTACCGCCACCGGAGCTTCCTAATTGTGTCCAGGCTTTATCTTTCAAACCGGCGATCAGTTTATTCGTCGTAAATAATTCACTTTCCATCACCGCATGTTCAGCCCTTTCATGTTTCAGAAAACCATTACCGGCACCGAACCTGGTATAATTCATTAAAACCTCCTTATAAAATGCCCGGTTCATTTCAAAATGTTCAAACGGGATATCATAAACCGATAGCGCCATACGGCACCCGATATCGACACCCACACCATAAGGAATAATGGCGTTATTCGTAGCCAGTACACCACCAATCGGCAAACCATACCCCTGGTGCGCATCCGGCATTAAAGCCCCCGCTACAGTTACCGGCAATGCCATCGCAATATTCATTTGCTTACGAGCACCCTCTTCAATATTTTCTCCACCGTAAATGGTATATGCTTCAGCACTTTCCTTCAACTCAATTAAATCTTCAGGTATTTTTATACCCACGCCGTCTATGATCGCAATCGCTAATTTCCCAAACACTTTATCGTCCTTATAAGCCGCTGCATTCGTCCATACCTTAGCGTAATGCGCCAGCATTTCCGTACGGTTATACCCGTTTCTTTTCCTGTTTATTTTTAATGCGATTCCTATTAGCTCGTTTTCAGGATAACCCAATGCTATCAGGTCATTCCCGTTTATTTGTTGTGACATTTTTTCAAATTTAATTAGTTCTTTTTATGAAACCATCTACGGTACTACTATTAAACATCGTTGTGTCACTCCCTTGTACGGTATTGCTACTACTCAACATTTCGTTGCACCCGTCCCTTAAGTTGCTGTAGAGTATTTTAGAAGCTCAGCAATCAGTATCAAGGAAAATATCTGGTTACTTAATTAAGCACCTTAAAAAGTGTCCGCACAAATTTACACCAACTACAATTCATTGACACCTCTTCCCTATCCATCAATGGAACAAAGCCTGAGCCAATTTTAGCCAAATTTGTATTCCACTGCCGAAAGGCTGCCTGATGCAGCGGGCGGCGCCTAAGCGCCGGTTCCGTGCCAATATACCAACCGGTATTAAATACCATTTGGTATATAAACGGAGAAGCGCACGGAACGTTACCCCGCAGCAGCAGGAACCAAAGTCTCATTACAATCTATAGATGAAAGCCCCGATAAAAAGAACTGTTTTATAAAAAATCCGGCACATGTAAACATGTACCGGAGTACTTAAACTGGCAGCTTGAAGTACTTATTTTAATCAATTAATAACTGTGAAACGGCAGCATGGTTCATCGCCCAATCCCTGCTGTAAACTGCATCTGCCTCTGCTACATTCTCAACAATAGCCAGATTTTGAGCATGTGCTTTTAAAGTTAATAAACGGCCGATCGTTGTTTTGGCAGTCAGTTTATTCAGCATTAATTCCACATTAGTGGCACTGAACTGGGTAACCGTTTGCCCGTGAAAACTTTGTTCCAGCCAGATAATATCCCTTCCGGTAACATCCAGTACACCAAATACCAAACCCTTTGTCAAAGGCTGTGTAATACGTACCTGGTGCTGTACGCAGGATGGATCGTATGCGACGCCACTAGTTTCGCTTACAGACATTCTATACTTACTGTTCATCCAGCCTACCACCAGGTTTGGTGTGATAGAACCCGCACTGTATGCATTACAGGTAAATACCACATATTTCGCTTTCGCTTTTCGCAGGGCATTTACATCTAATTCAATATACTCTGCCGTTCCTACATTATTCGGAATAGAACGGATATCTCCACTATGTTTAGCGCCATGGGCATGTAGCTGGAAATAACTACAATACTGAATACTATTTTCGTAAGCGATCTGGCAACTCAAATCCATATCCAGGTGTTGCGCTCTTAAACCTTTACCCCATTGCATGAACAATCGGACAGTGTCCCCTTCAACAGGGAACCTCGTTCCCATTAATGCCGCCGGCAAATCCTGGATATTCTCAGTACGGTCACCAATCGGCATCGGCATATGCATTAATGCCGGATCAATGAAAATGGTTTTATTTTTATTTTCCTGCATAGCAAAACGGATTTCCATTGTAGAGATCGTCATCGCTTCTACCGCTTTAACCATATCCGCCAGCTGTTCCTGGCTATACAACGCCAAAAGGCGGTTGGCCTTAATGGTTTTAGCAGTGCCGCCCCATGGTTTTACCACTCGTTTGTTAGCCGCATTAAAATACATTTCTGCATAGCTGTTTAATGTGAATACCAGTCGGGCAGGTAACTTCTCCGCAATAGTATTAAAAGCAGAGATTGTTTCATCGCCACCAAACCAAAGCATATTTGCAAACAATGAGCGGGCAAATAAACCAGGTCTTTGTTTCAACAGGTTAAACGTATTTTCAGCATCGGCTTTTAACCGGAAATGATTTAAACTACCAGCCCAAACGGTATAGTCTTTATTATAAAAAACATCCAGCAATGCTTTAAGATTTTCCATACCCTTTGCCTTACTAAATTCAGCTAAACGCAATGCCCGGATAAAACGCACCCACATCGCTCTTCTCGGATGCATGGTCTCTGCCTGCTGTGCCACAGGCATCGTTAAATCGTTTAACCACTTAGCAAATATTTTAGCATCGGTCCTGCTATATTTTAACTTCAAAGACTCTTTACTGACTTTGGCAGATTTCCCCGCCACACCTGGTGCAGAAATAATGTGTTCATTATTTCTTGCCAGTCTTTTAACAATCACGTCCGGTTGCACAATTTGTAAGAAGCCGGTATGCTTATACCATAAATATCTTAAGATATCGGCAGGTGATTGAAAAAGTTTACCGGCTGCATCGTATTGTTTTTGTTCTTTTAAAACATCAATTACTAATACCTGCGTTTCTTTTATCGCAATTTCAATATCCGGTAATGCATAGCACTTTAATAACGTTTTTAAAGTATCCGTCTGGGTAGCGTCTAATGCTGTTTTTGATTGTAACAAATCAGCCATCAGTGCTTGTAAATGACTATCATTCCACAGTTTTAACAGTTTTAATTTAGAACCCTGGCCCAAATGAATATTGCTGTTCAATTCGAAAGGCGTACCACAAAACGGGCAACCGTTATAACGTTCCAGGTTAAATGAACCATATGGGATCAGGTGTCCGCATTGTAAACGGTCCCCGTCAAACCCTTTAAAGAAGTTAGCAACAAAAGTGAACATATGATCACTCCTTGTTTCGTATGTAGGAATATCCCAGCCCTTTACTAACGGGGCCCAGTTATTTTTAACCTGCAATAAATCTACAAATACATTATAGATGTCTAATAACACTGCAGCATTCTGATTATTTAACTGGTGCAACAGATCCTCTTCTACAGAATACCCCAGTTGAGCAATATTCGCTACAAAGTTGGCAGTATTTGTACGGATTGTTTTGTCCGCATGATCGGTACTGTTTAAATAAACAGCATTGTAACGTAAACCGATTTTTAATAATTCCGTTTTCATTTTTTATTTTTTAAAAAGAAGTAAGCTGTACAATGAGAAAACAGCTTACCCTTGGTTTGATAATGGTATTGCTACAAAAGACAGGATTCGAACCTGTAGGTCCAGTTTAAGTAAGCAATACTTGACCAGCGGAACAGGCAGGACTCGAACCTGCATCCTGATTTGGAATTGTTGGAGTAAACCGGATTTGACCTGGCGTGGTAAGTATCCTGTTAACGATCATGCTCTCCTTTGAGCTACTGTTCCCATTTCGGTAATGATATAAGAGGTTTATTTCAATTGGAAGTAGAAGAACGAAGTATCTTATACTTGACCGAAAATGTTTTTATTATTTTTAAGAACTGATTTTTGTGGAACAGGCAGGAATCGAACCTGCGACACAGGCATTATGAGTGCGGGAGTAAATCAAATTTGACCATAATGGTAATTATTTAATTAATCTTGCTCTACCAACTGAGCTACTGTTCCGGTCCGGTAATGTTGTAAGAATTTTCAGTTTGGAGTTGAGATGAAGTATCTTACAATTGACCGGAATATTTTTAAAGAACGAATCTATGTGGAACAGGCAGGATTTGAACCTGCGACCCTGATAACCCCTTATGAAGTAAATTGAAATTGACCATTGCTGGTAATATCTCAATTCAATTTATCATGCTCTAACCAACTGAGCTACTGTCCCGGGTTCCGGTAATGTTGTAAGAATTTTCAGTTTGGAGTTGAGATGAAGTATCTTACAATTGACCGGAATATTTTTAAAGAACTATTTGTTGTTATTGTTAATGCAAATATGGCTGCACCTGTACGCAGGCGAACTGCGCAGTTTTTTTAATATTTTAAACATTTCTATACCAATATCATTATCAACCATTTAAGATGAAAAATATTTTTCAAAAAAGTCATACTGCGCAATTTCATTGTGTAGTAACTATTAAATATTTGTATCTTTAATAACAAAACCGGAAGAATGTCTGTAAACAAACTGGCGTTACTGCGCTATAAAACCATTGATAAATGCCTTCAGAATAAACTGCGTAAATGGACTTTGAATAAACTGATAGAAAAAGTATCGGAAGCACTGTACGAATATGAAGGAATTAGCACAGGGGTAAGTAAGCGGACCATACAGGCAGATATTCAACTGATGCGTAGCGATAAGCTTGGCTATAATGCACCCATCATTGTAAAGGAAAAGAAATATTATGCTTATGAAGAAGAAGGCTATAGTATTAATCATACCAAAGTAACAGATGCAGACATCGAAAAAATGTCGGAAATAGTGAGCGTGTTAAAACAAATGAATGGCTTCGATTATTTTGATGATATGAATGATATTATCGCCCGCCTGGAAAATAGCATCTATAAGTCGAATCATAGCGATGCAAACTATATACAAATGGAAGGCAATAAATTGTTGAAAGGCATTGAGCATGTATTGCCATTGTACCAGGCCATCCGCAAAAAAGTGACATTACTGATCACTTATCAATCTTTTAAAGCCAAAGAGCCCAAACCTAATATCTATAGTCCTTATCTTTTGAAAGAATACAGGAACAGGTGGTTTCTGATAGCAAAAGCTAAGAAAGGCACTGCACTGATAACCTTAGCACTGGATAGGATCGTTGAATTCTCTGAACTGAATACAAAAGACTTTGTAGAATATACCGGTATTAATTTTGAACGCTATTTTGAAGATACACTGGGAGTAACCAAAACAGAAAAAGACAGGGCCCATAAAGTAGTAATATGGGTACACCATAAAAATGTACCTTATGTGGTTACAAAACCAATCCACAATTCTCAGCAATTACTGAGATCCGATGAAACAGGCTCTCTTTTCAGGTTAGATGTGGTACTTAATTTTGAACTGGAACGCGAACTTTTAGGTTTTGGTGAATGTTTAAAAGTACTGGCACCAAAGAGATTGCAACAATCTATTAAATGGCGGCTGGAACAATCTTTCAAGCATTATAGCGACAGTTCATCAGATAACTATTAATAGATAGCACTCATTAACTGTATCATATAATTCACAGAATATAAGCATGCCAATACCAGTAACGGACATACTTTGGTACTCTTTAGTTTTAAAGCATAATTATAGCTGAAGTTATTCCAGCTGAATTTTGGAATAACGGAAATAATGTTTTCTTTATTCTCATCGTACAAAGCATATTCACTTTTAAACCATTTTGTCAGTTTCAGGGTATATTTAAATTCATCATTAAACGCCAGCTCAATATTACCTTTCATAGTACTGGTAATAGAACCAACCACTTCGCCCCTATGTACAATATTCATTTTGGAAGAAAAGAAGCCTGATGGTATAATTTTATATTCATCATTATTAGGCAATAAGATATTGGCATCCATTTTAAAACTGCTTGGATATACCAGCCTTGCGGTTTCTTCGTTGTGGTCCAATAATGCAATCGTCTTTTTATCGATAACTTTAATATCCATCTTTCAATTATTAATTGTTCAGATTCGGGTTTCTGAAATTGAAGATATTAAATATTCTTTATAAGGATTACGCAATTGTTATGAATGGTAATAACCGTTGATAAAGCATTAAAATCGGCACTTATTATTGTCCACCGTACATTCAAAACTCCTTGTAAATACGTGGACACTTAATAGAAGACAATAAAAAAAGAGGCATTTATTGCCTCTTTTTAATTCTTATTTCTTACTAAGCTTGTAATCACTGGACACTTCGCTAATAATTTGTTTCGCCTGGTTGACATAAATGTCTTTTTCTATATTTTTCAGCCAAGCCTTATAACGCTCTGCTTTATCTTTATCCAGTGTTTCAATTTTCGCCTGGTCTTCTTTAGTATACTCAGCCTTAATCGGGTTCTTTAACGATAAATTCTCCCTGCTTTTGTCTACTACCTGGCTAATCGCTTTCAGATTCTGACGATAAGCATTCAGGTTCAGGTTGATATCTTTTTTACCGTTTTCAAATAACCACTTAGAGTTATTTTGAATAATTTTAAAGGAAGAATCACTATTTATCTTTTGCTGGTAGGTGCGTTTTACATTGTCATAAATACCGGCATTATCCCATAAAGCATATTGTGATTTTGAAATTTCGTCCCAAGGCAGGGCTGATTTTTCATATTTTTCACGACTTTCTGTAAACTCATAGGTATCCGGAAGGTTAATATCTGGTACGATCCCTTTGATCTGGTTAGAACTACCGCTGATCCTATAGAATTTTTGAATAGTAATTTTTAAAGACCCCAAATCTTCATCTGCAGCACCTTTATTAAAGAAACTGGTTGATTCCAAAGGCAATTGACGCTGAACCGTGCCTTTACCAAAGCTTGTACCACCCAAGATAATACCACGTCCGTAATCCTGGATTGCACCGGCAAAGATCTCAGAAGCGGAAGCACTATACTCATTGATCATTACAGCTAATGGTCCGTCATACAAAACACCTCTGTCTTTATCTCTTAACACCTGGTTAGAATTATTGCGGGACCTTACCTGTACAACCGGGCCTTCATCAATAAAGAAACCGACCATTTTAATAGCTTCACCCAAAAAGCCACCGCCATTAAAACGTAAGTCAACAATCATTCCGTCTATATTCTGAGCTTTTAGCTTTACAATTTCGTTAGCCATATCATCTGCACAGCTTACATTCGTTCCGCCATTAACATCCATATAAAAATCCGGCACATAAATATACCCGATTTTCTGACCGCCGTTGTCAAGGATAACACTCCTGATGCGGGACTCGTCCTGGTCTATTTTTTCACGGATCAAGCTTACCACTTTAACAGAACCATCTACTTTCTTTATTGTCAGTCTTACCTCAGTATCTTTTTGTCCGCGGATAATTTTAACCGCATCCTGTGTTTCATACCCCGTAATGTCAACCGGTTCACCACTACCCTGGGCAACTTTTAAAATAATATCATTGGCTTGTATCTGCCCGCTTTTCCATGCCGGGCTGCCACTTACAACCGATACAATTTTAATAAAGCCGTCCTGCTCGCTTAACTGCGCACCAATACCGTAGAAATGTGCACTCATTTGCTCATCAAATGAACGGCGTTCTACCGGTGGAAAGAAATTGGTATGAGGGTCCATCGTGCTAGTAATAACATTGATATAGTTATTAAAGACCTCTTCTTCAGTCGCTTTCTTTTTTTGACGCTCAAAACTTTTATGCCAGATCTTATCTACTCTTTCACGGCTTTCGCGCTCCAATGTAGAATCAGCTTTGTACACAAATTTTGCGGAATCCTTATTTTTATCTCTTGTATCTAATTCAGAAGCATACCTGTCAAGTACCATGTACTTAATCTTTTTCTGCCATAATTCCTTACGCTCTTTTTCTGTAGCAGGCCAATCCGCCTTTTCCCTGTCTGTTTGCAAATATTCATTTGTATTAAAGTTGAAAGGCTTGCTTAAAATATCAGCTACCAGTTTTTCAACTTCATCCGTTCTTTGCAGATAGATTTTTTGTAGTGCCGGAGAAAAGTTACTGCTGCCGGTTTTTATCTCGTCATCCAGTTTGTTTTTATATTGCTCGAGCTCTTTTATATCACTTTTTAATAAAAGCATTTTATCCCCATCCAGGCTCTTTAAAACATTTGTAAATACCTCAGCAGAAAATGCATCATTAATAGGTTTAGGGCTAAAATGTGCGATTTCCAAATACTGGCCTATTTTAGTTAATATTTTAGACTCTTTAGATTCAGCTGCATCATTATTCTTTCCCCATGAATTGGCAAAAAAGAACACTAGTGCTGCTATTGCCGGGATGAGAAAAGGTAATACTTTTTTATTCATCATATTTTTTAGAATTTTCAACATAAAGTTCAAACCTACATAAATTTTTAAAGAAATCAACGCTATATTGCTAAATTAACAATGTTTATTGTTAGAATTATTAACATACATTATTCCAGGTTAAAAGTAATACTAAAACCCTGCCACGCTATCGTTTCCACGTTTATCCGCAACAGCATCTATTTTTTTATTTTCCTTTATCAATATCATTTCCGTTCTGCCTATTTTCCCCCGGTTATAAATAGTATATCCCAGCTTTTTAAGTTGTTCAATTGTATTCACATCAAAATCATCTTCCACGTCTATCCTGTCAGGCAGCCATTGATGGTGAAATTTTGGCTTATTAACCGCATCAGTTGCCGACATTCCATAATCGACCACATTAATAATAGATTGTAATACCGAGGTAATAATGGTCGTTCCGCCCGGCGTTCCAACCACCATAAATGGCTTCTTATCTTTCAATAGAATGGTGGGCGTCATACTGCTCAACATCCTTTTATTAGGCTGGATAGCATTTGCAGCCCCCCCAATAGCACCGTACATATTGGGTACGCCCGGTTGTATACTAAAATCATCCATTTCATTGTTCAAAAGAAACCCTGCCCCGCTCACCACCGTCTTACTACCATAATGCCCGTTTAACGTAGTGGTTACAGATACAGCATTCCCCTCTTTATCTATAATACTGATATGCGTTGTCTGCTCCGATTCTTTTGGCAATACACCCGGTTTTACATTGTTGCTGACACCTGCTTTTGTACTGTCAAAAGCCGCCATCCGGTTAGCTAAATAAGCAGCTGAAACCAACTGTTTGTAAGGGACCTTCACAAAATCAGGGTCTCCCAGGTATTCTGCCCTGTCAGCGTAAGCATAGCGTTCTACTTCCGTTATAAGCTGCACCGATTTTTCAGATTGAAACGGGTACCTGGATAATTCTCTGGTAGAAAGCATTCCTAACATCTGCTGCAATAAAATACCGCCGCTGCTTGGTGGTGGCATGGTAATAATCTCGTAACCTTTATAATTAAATACGATGGGCTCCCGTTCAATGGTTTTGTAAGACTTTAGATCGTCTAAGCTGATGATACCGCCACCTTTCTCCATTTCATTTACCAGTAACCTGGCAGTTTCACCTTCGTAAAATCCTTTCAGGCCATTATCGCGAATGCGCTTCAATGTATTTGCCAGGTCCTTCTGTACCAAAGTATCTCCCGCTTTCCAGGGCCTGTCATCTCTTACAAATGCAGGAGATGTAGTATTATTCCTTAAAAATCCTTCCTTACTGCTGTTTAAATTATCTGCTTCACTTTGCGTAATGGCGAATCCCAGTTCAGCTAATTTTATAGCGGATTCCAACAGCGTTTTCATAGGCAGTTTTGCATACTTAAGCGCAGCGTACATACCTGAAGGTGTGCCGGGAATACCACTGCTTAAATGCCCGTTCTGGGACAAACGGGTATTTGCACTCCCGTCCTCGTTCAGATACATATTTTCACTGGCTTTCGATGGTGCAGTCTCCCTGTAATCAAGTGTAAAAGCCGGCTGATTATTAAAGCGGGCCACCATAAAACCGCCACCGCCAATATTGCCTGCACCCGGATACACAACTGCTAATGCCCATTGGGTAGCAATAGCAGCATCAATAGCGTTACCACCATTTTTCATGATATTGCTGCCTACTTCACT
Organism: Polluticaenibacter yanchengensis; assembly: GCA_027854065.1. GTDB lineage: Bacteria > Bacteroidota > Bacteroidia > Chitinophagales > Chitinophagaceae > Phnomibacter > Phnomibacter yanchengensis. The sequence goes on from JAQGEF010000001.1 coordinate 40,228, forward strand.
GGCCAGGGGATGCGCACAAACAACTGCCGCACTGGTAAACTCTGCAGATTTATTGATCTGGTAATTATAGGCATTGACGCCTGTCTCCGGCCCTTTGCATGCATTAAATGCCGGTATCAAAAGAAAATATAGAAACGGCGTTATTTTATTTTTAAACATAGCATATACATTCTAAAACTAAATATAAGAATTTCCAACAGAAATCAATTCTTTGTTTCAATATTATGCCACAAGCGCAATGCCTTATACCAGCCCTTAAATAGCAACCAGGCAAAGTATTCATACCTTGCTTAAAAAGAAAAACCAGGGCAACTTTTTAAAAATTACCCCGGTAAAACATAAGAGAAAATCAAAGCAACAGCATAAATTGTTGCTTTGATTTTATTTTTTAAACATTAGGAATCCCTACCTGTTGCTCTATTTTCGCCCGTTCCCACATTTTAAGCCGGGCTGCTTTGCGGCCACGCATAAACAAGAACAAATTCAGCATCATCATGATACCCAGGTAAATCATAAAGCCACCGATTTTTGTGCTTAGATCAACGATCAGCACTTCTTTTGAAATAATCGCATCGAAATAAATAATGGATAGCGCGAAACCGATATTTAATAAATAGAATCCGATCTTAAATAAAGAATTTGTTGCTAATGCAATGTCTTTCTGGCCGTGAAAAATATCAAACATGAATATTTTCCCATTCTTAAAAAGCTGGTTGGCCACTAATAATGTAAGTGAAATTACCACAGGCAGGTAAATGTAATAGGCGGTTAACTGAAGTGCATTGTTCATGGTATATTATTTTTTGAATGATTAAATAAGCGTCGTAAAAAATAAATAACAGTGATATTCGTATAATGTAATACACAAAGGATAGAAGTAATAAAACCAACTTTCATACTTATCTGGGCAGTCACATCCGGCAAAGCGGTAACATGCTGCCAGGTACTAAGACTCCATGATATATAACCGATATTCAGCAGGTAATACCCTAACAGCAGTATTTTATTAATCGCCATACTGATCCGCTCATCATGCACCAGGTGCAGGATATAAATATGACCGTGTTTATAGCATTTCCACCCCACATAGATGGTAATAAAACTGCTTATCAATAAATAGATACTATATGAAAGAATCTGAATCATACATTAATTATTGTAATTTCAATAATATTTGAAAATTAGATTCAAAAAAATTAACTGAGCAATTTCAGTAATTTATTCATCATCCAGTTCTCATCGCTCTTAACAGCCAGGTCCAATAATACATTTGCCTTAGTAGTAACCCCTAATAAATTATCCATTAATTCCCTGAAAGCTTTGGACTCTTCATTGTTATCCTCAACATTTTTCAACGATTCCAAAGAATGAATAACAGGCTCCAGTTCACGCTTTCTTCTCTCTTTAACAATGTGCTTAAATACGGTCCAGATATCCTTATCTGCTACAAAATACTCTTTCCTGTCTCCTATTTTCAGTTCCTTTTTTACAATACCCCAATCCATCAACTCACGCAAGTTCATATTCGCATTTCCCCTGGAAATTGCCAGTTGCTCCATCACCTCATCTGTAGATAAAGGCTGCTGGCTGGTAAGCAATAATGCATGCACCATCGCCATCGTCCTGTTGATCCCCCAACTGGTAGCAAGGCTGCCCCAGGTCTGCACAAACTTCTCTTTCGCCTCATCTAATTTCATAACACAAAAATAAAAACTATTTTCTAAACTTTCAAATATTTCTGAAAGTTTATTTACATTTACAATAAATCAAATACAGGATTACCAAACTAAACATACAAACATTTTACCAAACTATATTAAAATCTATTAAATGAAATTATTTGACGAAGACTTATACTTAAACGAGCTAAACGTACACCCATACTAATACTTCACAATATCTCAAAACACTTATATACTACCGTAATCAACTATTATTAAACACAACACAAAAAGCTTATTTTTGCAGCCAGCCATGGATTATTACAAAACAATTGAACAGGAAGGCTTTGCCGAATTTAAAGATAAAGGCAGCCGGTTTTTGGGTTATGCATTTCCTATAAAAACAGCGGAAGATTTTAAAGCTAAACTAGCCGATCTGAAAAAGGAGCATCCCAAAGCCGTGCATCATTGTTTTGCATACCGCCTGGGGTTGGACGGTAACAGCTACCGTTCTAATGATGACGGTGAACCAAGCGGTACTGCCGGCAAACCCATTTTAGGGCAGATTGACAGCCTTGGTTTAACAAATATCGGCATTGTGGTTGTCCGCTATTTCGGTGGTACTTTACTGGGTGTACCCGGCTTAATCAATGCCTATAAGACCACTTCTTCCTTTGCCATACAAATGGTACCTAAGGTAGAAAAAGCGATTGAAGAAAATTACAATATCCAGTGCTCTTATGAATTACTGAATGACGTAATGACTATTTTAAAGCAATATAATTCTACGGTTATCAGTATCGAGCAGTCATTATTCTGCAGCATCAAAGCCGGTATTCCACGTATTCGTTTGGCACAGGCATTACAGCGATTAAATGATATTTACGGAATAGAAGTGGTGAAATTATAAACAATTTCCAACATTTCTTTTTAACGATTGCATAGCATCTAAACTTACTATTTCCTACCGTTTTTTACCTACTTTAGTGGCTGTATTTTGCACCAGGGATAGCAGCAAAGTACCCCACGGGCGGCATGCGCTATTACGAATAGCGAAGCTAAGCGGCTTTAATTGCCGCCGGGGAGTACTGCGGATAGCCCGGTGTTTCTGGCGGTGCGGCAAGGCAAACCTATACCCGGATAAGCCAGCCAGAAACAGGTGCCCGAATAAAAAATAATAACGCTATATGAAAACAAATGAAGTGTACATTGTAAGTGCCGTAAGAACGCCATTGGGCAGTTTCGGAGGAGCATTGAAAGATTTGTCAGCAACAAAACTTGGCGGCATTGCTATAGAAGCAGCTATTAAAAAAGCAGGTATAGACCCGAATTTAGTGGAGGAAGTTCTGATGGGTTGTGTTATCCAGGCAGGATTGGGACAAGCGCCTGCACGCCAGGCCGCAAAGTTCGCCGGGTTACCGGATTCCGTGCAATGTACCACTATCAACAAAGTATGCGCCAGCGGTATGAAAAGCCTGATGTATGCGGCGCAAACCATTGCATTGGGACAAGCAAATGTAATAGTGGCGGGCGGTATGGAGAGCATGAGTAATGTGCCTTTTTACAATACCAACCTGCGCTGGGGCAATAAATACGGCAATATACAGGTATTGGACGGCCTGGCCCTGGATGGATTAACGGATGTATATGCCCAGCAGGCAATGGGTGTTTTTGCAGATAAAACGGCGGCAGAATGCCATGTTAGCCGCGAAGCGCAGGACGCATTTGCTACGGAAAGTTACAAGCGCAGCCAGGCTGCTTGGGAGGCCGGAAAATTCAACGACGAAGTGGTACCGGTAAGTATCGCTCAACGCAAAGGTGACCCTGTTGTGGTGAGTAAAGATGAAGACCCGTGGAATGTAAAGTTCGATAAAATTGCCGGCCTTCGTGGTGCCTTTACCAAAGATGGTACTGTAACTGCTGCCAACGCCAGCACGATGAATGACGGCGCTGCGGCCCTGGTATTAATGAGCAAGGAAAAAGCGGATAAACTGGGTATAAAACCTCTTGCCAAAATTGTAAGTTTTGCAGATGCCGAACAGGCGCCTGAATGGTTTACCACTACTCCAAGCCTCGCATTACCAAAGGCTTTAAAAATAGCCGGGCTCGACACGAAGGACCTTGACCTGGTAGAACTGAATGAAGCATTCAGCGTAGTGGGTATTGTGAATACCGAAAAAATGAACCTGGACGCTGCTAAGGTAAATGTAAACGGCGGCGCGGTAAGTTTGGGCCACCCGTTGGGCGCCAGCGGTGCGCGCATTATTGTTACTTTAATTCACGCATTAAAACAAAATAACGGGAAACTTGGCGGTGCCGGTATTTGTAATGGCGGCGGCGGCGCAAGTGCAATGGTGATTGAGAATTTATAATTTTTTTTATTGGGGGCTGTGAACTTTTGATAGACTATTCAACATTTGTTCCTGCTGCAAAAGGGTATCGTACCCGTAATAAGGCTGAGCGTTTTTAATGCTCAGCCTTTTATTATGTGAAACACGGTGCTATTCACCAGCCTTATTCCGGGCACCGGCTCGTTCCTCGCCGCCTTTTGCATCAGGCAGCCCTTGTACGATCAATTATCAATTAAAACATTAATTTTATCGTCAACAATAAAATACTACTGACAATGATAAACGCAGATATCCAAAACTATAATGACCACCTGGAACTTTCTGATAAAGCAATTGCAGATAACCTGGCTAATATCATCAATGAGAACTTAACCGCTACCGAAAGTAAAATATGGCATGCGCACCCCGTTTGGTTTATCGATGGCAACCCTGTAGTTGGTTATAGTAAACTTAAAGACAGTGTCCGTTTACTCTTCTGGAGCGGGCAGTCTTTTGACGAACCGCAACTACAGGTAGAAGGAAAGTTCAAAGCGGCTGAAATGCGTTATAAGCATGTGGATGAAATAATTGAACAGGATCTAAAGCGCTGGCTAAAAAAAGCGGAAAGTATCCAATGGGATTATAAGAACCTGGTAAAAAGAAAAGGCTTGTTAGAACGTTTAAAATAGTCCCGGCTATATGTAAAGAAACAAAATCCTACTGCTTTTTAAATTTCAATATGCTAAGATTATAATCTGTGCTATCTGTTCTTTTATAAGTAGTACTATCTTCCTTTACAAATGTGAAACCCTGTCTTTTCACTTCATGCATAATGGTATTAGCTTCCAGATACAGGCTTTTGCAGCCGGCATCTGTATGACCTAAATAGTTTGGAATAACATCCACTATGATTAATTCACCATCCTCTTTTAACAGGCGCTTCATTTCAGCCAGCATCAAAGCCTTATTAAATGGCCTGAATTCATGGTAAGTTCTTCTGCACAATATCTTATCGAACGTATTCGATTTTAAGGGAATTTTTGTCAATCTGCTTTTTACAAACCGCCTGTTCTTTCTAAAATTGTAGGTGCTATCGTTCCTTTCAAAGCTGTAATTAAAAAGGAGTTTTTTGTAATTATATACATCAACCAATGTAAATTTAGTCTGGGGGTAATTCCTGAATATAATCGCGGAGAACTTACCCGTAAAAGAGCCCAGGTCCAGGATCTTTTCACCATTTTGTAACCCATATTTAGATATTTCGTCATCAAAGATTACCTGAACCGCTTCTTCATTGAACGGGACATTTTCCTCTACCGTATATTTTTTCAATCCTGAGCAGGAAAGAAGTAATGCAAAACATAAAAATAAAATGGTTCTCATAATAAATTAAACCTGTTTAGATGAAATAGCGGATCAGATCATTCATTTGCCCTATCAATATTAATTTTAAGCTTATGGTAACCGATAAAAGCTCTACAAAAATCTAAAAACTGAAACTGATATTTAATTTTTCTGCCAATGATTTTAAATCTGTCACGACAGATTCATGCAACGGAATACCGTTTTTTAATCTTTCGTTTTCAAAATCGCGTTCCGGGTCACCAGGAATAATCACCGGTTGATCAGGGTGGATTGGTGCAGCGGAACGGAACCTGCGGATCCAGTTATCCATGTGTTTTTTAAAATCATCTGCCGGGCGGAAAGCATCTACACGCATGGCGCCGAAGAAATGACCTAACCCTTCACCCGGCATGTTTTGCGGCATGGGCACATACGCAGGAAACGGTGGTGCCCAGGGGCCGTAACTCGCACCGCTCAATACTGCACTGAAAATATCCACAATGCTGCCAAGCGCATACCCTTTATGACTGCTGTGCTCCCGGTCGCTGCCAAGTGGTAATAAAACACCGCCTTTTTTCAGGATATTGGCATCAGTAACATCTGTACCCTCTTTATCCTGCACCCAGCCCAACGGTGTATCTTCCTCCTTGCGCTGCAGGATCTCCAGCTTGCCGTTGGCAGCAGTGGTAGTGGCAAAGTCTGCTACAAAAGCAGGTTCTTCACCGGCAGGAATGGCCACACAAATCGGGTTGGTACCAAGCATTCTTTCCTTGCTGAATGTAGGTGCCACCAAAGCCGAAGCATTGGTCATGCTCATGCCTATCATATCGTTTTCCAAAGCCATCATCGCATGATAACCGGCAATTCCATAATGATTGCTGTTTTTTACACTTACCCAACCTGTACCGCAGTTTTTAGCTTTATCTATGGCTACCTGCATGGCAAATGGTGCGACTACTAAACCCAACCCTCTGTCCCCGTCAACAACAGCAGTAGAAGGCGTTTCATGTACAATTTTTATATCCGGGCTGGCATTGACACGGTCCGCTTCCCATAATCTTACATAACCAATAAGGCGGGCAATGCCATGCGAATCAATACCCCGCAAATCTGCGCTTAGCAGCACTTTTGTTGCCAGGGTCGCATCTGTATGATTGCACCCGATCTTTGAAAATACTTCATAAGTCAATTCTTTTAACTGGTCGTAGCGATATATCGTGTTTGCCATTGTATTATTTTGCAGCCCTGTAAATGCGTTCTATAATGTTTACCACCATAGCGCCATCCTGCGGGTCTATTAATTGTGTATTGTTTTGTTTTAGAGTACGGACAACATCTTCATAAATATATCCGTGATTCTGTGCAGAGCCCTTATAAGTGCCGTAATCATTACCAGGTGCCGTTGCCGGCAGATCCGGGCAATTGAAATGATCTATATTACAAACCTCCAAAGTATCCATGTACTGGCCACCTATTTTAATGGTGCCTTTTTCTCCCATTATTGTTATACTGGACTCAAGGTTATTTTTGTAAGCATTGGTTGTAAAACTGAGGGCCCCGAAACCACCTTTTTTAAACGTAAAACTGGCAGCTCCGGAATCGTCGAATGCGCCCAGATACGGATGATTGATGTTTTTGATCTGTGATTGAATATTCTCTACATCTCCAAATATCCAGTACAAAATATCTATAAAATGAGAAAACTGTGTAAAAAGGGTCCCCCCATCTAATTTAGCATTACCATGCCAGCTGCCTTTGCTGTAATATCGTTCATCCCTGTTCCAGAAGCAATTAATTTGAACGAACAGGATATTGCCAAGTTTGCCGGAATCAATTGTTTCCTTCAACCATTGGATAGGTGGAGAGAATCGGTTCTGCATCACGTTGAATACAAATTTCGATTTCTTTCCGGCTAAATCGATGATGGATAAAGCATCAGCATAATTTAATGCAAACGGTTTTTCTACTACCACATGCATACTGGCTTCCAATGCCAACATAGCATGTGTTACATGATACCCGTTAGGCGTACATACACAGCATACGTCTGCGTGAATGCCCGAACATAAAAACGATTCAATATCGGAAAAAGCAGCGATACGGGTAGTGCCGGACGCAAAGAAAGCATCAAGTACATTTTTATCCGAATCGATCACAGCCAGGAGCTCGCAATGTGGATTTTGCTGAATCATCAAAGCATGACGCTTACCAATATGTCCTAAACCGATAATTGCAAAACCAATTTTTCCTGTAATCATCATGTTGCTATAATTTTTCTGACATTGCCAGCTGCTAACTGGTATTTCTGTCCGCTGATATGGCATACTGCGATATCTGACTGACCAAAAATAAGCTTTTCCCCGGCTTCGCTCATCCATCCTGTTTGCCGGGCAGGATTACCTACCATTAAGGCATAAGGTTTTACATTTTTGGTAATAACAGCACCTGCTCCTATAAAGCAGTATTTGCCTAATGTATAGCCGCAAACAATGGTTGCGTTTGCGCCTACCGTTACGCCATCTTCTATTATTGTTTGCCTGTATTCATTTTTCCTGTTTACCGCACTTCGCGGATTGATAACATTTGTAAACACACAGCTTGGCCCGAGGAAAACATCATTGCCACAAACAACACCGGTGTACAGCGATACATTGTTCTGCACTTTCACATTGTTGCCAATAGTAACACCATTTGCAATCATAACGTTTTGCCCAAAACTACAGTCCTCTCCTATTACTACTTCTGACATAATATGGCAGAAATGCCAGATCCTGGTTCTTTTACCGATCCGGCAGCCCTCGTCTATTATTGCAGATTCGTGTACATAGTATTCCATAAAGAATGATTAGCTTGTAAATGTAAAGAATATCCTTAAATTCTTTATTCCGGAAGACCAGGCATTTAAGGTAAATACCCATTCATTCAGCATTTCCGGACCAATTTAATTTTATTTCGATTTTATTGTAAAAAAAGTTGGCGGATAAAAATATTCACCTATTTTTGCAATCCTAAAAATCGGAAGCATAGCTCAGCTGGTTTAGAGCATCTGCCTTACAAGCAGAGGGTCCGCGGTTCGAATCCGTGTGCTTCCACTCTCAAAGATTTAGTTCTTTTTAAAATTATCGGAAGCATAGCTCAGCTGGTTTAGAGCATCTGCCTTACAAGCAGAGGGTCCGCGGTTCGAATCCGTGTGCTTCCACTCTTAAAGATTTTAGTTCTTTTTAAAATTATCGGAAGCATAGCTCAGCTGGTTTAGAGCATCTGCCTTACAAGCAGAGGGTCCGCGGTTCGAATCCGTGTGCTTCCACTCTTAAAGATTTGGTTCTTTTCAACATTACCGGAAGCATAGCTCAGCTGGTTTAGAGCATCTGCCTTACAAGCAGAGGGTCCGCGGTTCGAATCCGTGTGCTTCCACTCATTCTCCCTTCTCATTACATTCCACATATTCAACATATATAATATTTTTGAAAAAAATCATTTTCAAAATACTTAAGTAAATACTTTTACACATTTAGTTTAATTTAATTTCAAATAACCATAAAACAATTGGAGCTAAGTATATTTGCTCTAATTACTTTAATAAATTAAAGAGAAGTAACCTGAACAATATGAATTTAGTTTTAGAACGCCCTTTAGCATTTTTCGATTTAGAAACTACCGGGGTAAATCCATCCTCTGATAGAATTGTGGAGATAGCAATTGTGAAATTAATGCCGGATGGTAGTCAAGTTATAAAACGCAAAATTATCAATCCAACGATTCCAATTCCAAAATCATCATCGGATATACATGGTATTACAGATGATATGGTAAAAGATGCGCCAACTTTTAAAGATGTAGCGAACGAAATAAAACAATTTCTGCATAATTGTGATTTAGCCGGATATAGCAGCAACAAGTTTGATGTACCGGTTTTAGTGGAAGAGTTCCTAAGGCTTAATATGGATTTTGATTTTGAATCCAGAAAGTTGATAGATGTTCAAAAGATTTTTTACATGATGGAACCCAGGACTTTATCCGCAGCCTATAAGTTCTTTTGTGACAAATCTTTAGAAAATGCCCACAGTGCCGAAGCAGATACCGTTGCCACTTTAGAAGTGTTAGAAGCGCAAATGGAAAGATACCCGCAACTTGGTAATTCATTAGATTCAATACTGAAACTGGTGGGAGAAGAGAAAATCGTTGACTTTGCACGCCGGATGATCTACATAGATGACAAAATTGTTTTCAATTTTGGCAAGCATAAAGGCAAACCAGTAGAACAGATTTTAAAGCAGGAAAGAAGCTATTACGATTGGATGATGCAGGGAGATTTCCCATTACATACCAAACAAAAATTAACTGAAATATTAAATAAAGTTTATTTAAAAGGATAATAAAAAAATCCTAAAACCGATTCTGCCAAATAATATTTCCATAATTTCACAATTTCTAAAAAGATAATTTTCTTTTTAATATCACTTACTTATAAATATACAATTGAAAAAATTAGTCATTATACCTACATACAATGAAAGTGAAAACATTGAGGCAATTATACGTAAAGTATTCAGTTTGCAACAAGGGTTTAATATCTTGATCATTGATGACGGAAGTCCTGACGGTACGGCTAATATTGTAAAGAATCTTCAGCTGGAGTTCGCCGGTAGCTTATTTATAGAAGAACGCCAGGGTAAGCTGGGCTTAGGTACTGCTTATATCCATGGCTTCAAATGGGCACTGAACAAAGCTTATGATTATGTTTGTGAAATGGATGCGGATTTCAGCCATAATCCGGCTGACCTGCAGCGACTGGTAGATGCCTGTACTAATGGTGCTGATGTAGCTGTTGGCAGCAGGTATGTCAAGGGTGGTAAAATAGAAAACTGGCCCATTGACAGGCATATCTATTCGCGTGGCGGTTCCCTTTATACCAGGATCATTACGCAGCTTCCTGTAAAAGACAGTACTGCCGGTTTTATCTGCTATAAAAAGCAGGTACTGGAAAGTATTAACTTTGATGAGATTAAGTTTGTCGGCTATGCATTCCAGATAGAGATGAAATTCGCAGCCTGGAAGCTTGGTTTTAAAATAACTGAAGTGCCTATCACTTTTGTTGACAGAAGGCTTGGTGTTAGTAAAATGAACAAAGGGATTATTAAAGAAGGCGTCATGGGGGTTTTAAAAATTCAATTAAACAGTTTATCCGGAAATTATAAAAAAAGAATTAAGCGAACATTATAACACTAATGTTTGCTTATTTTTTATTTTATCTCTCCCCAGCTCCATTACCAGGCTTACCTGGTCCAGTTTATTGAGGTAACTGATCAATGCCTGTATGATATTCTGTTTATTATGGCTCTCTCCTTTCAACATCCACAAAAAATCAAAGTGCGTCAATTCCGGCATTAAATACTCGCCGTCATATTTATTGATGTAAATAATATGCTCCAGCTCAAAATTATTTTCTTTGCACTCGTAAATATTATAGCTAAGTTTCCGCCTGTTTTTCATTACTTCTATGGCGGTTTGGATATTTAATGAAAAATCGAAAGCTAAATCGTTGTTCAGTAAATTGACAAACGAGTATGCAGGCAAAGCGCATTGTATTCCAATCAATCTTACATCAGAAAAATATTCTTCTGCCAGCAGCTGATTATCTATTAAAAGTTTAGCCATACTATAAACGGCAAAAATATACAATAGCCTTTACTTAATCAACATTTCATTTGACCATATATCATCTTGTAGAAAGAAGCGCGATAAAATACGCCGGGAGGGATTTAATTGTCAACACAACAATTATAAGGATAGCGCAGGATAGTTATGGAAGTTTAGTGAAGTATTTTTACACTGTAATCGGAATATGATTACCACAAATTTTAAAGTTTTTTAGTTTTCATAAGCAAGCAACTCTTCTGTGTCTACAGCGAGAGTTTTTTATTTTATAATATCTCCCCCTGTTCTTCAGAGTTGTTATTTACCTCAATATATTTGGAAACAATGATTATTTTTCTTCTAATGTCGCATTAATACCCCGGTCAATCAATGCCTCCTGTTGTGGTTTTAATTTTTCAAAAGAACCATTTTTTACAGCATATTTCCCTTTGGTATGTACCAGTAGCGCACACTGTTCTGCCTGGTCTTCGGTATGCCCGCATATTTCTACCAGGGAAGCTATCACCCATTCAAAAGTGTTGACTTCATCGTTCCATAAAATAATATTATACCCATTCTCCTCTTCTACCAACGTTTCGGTATCTATCTGCTCAAATGGATTGGTACTTGGTTTCGGAAATGACATACTCTACAAATAAAAAGTTAATATACTAAGTAAAGGTCTATAAAAATGGAAAAACTATCAACTTTTTTGTGTTAAAAAAACAGTGCGCTATATCAAGTGACTGTTAAGCCCGTATTTTTACATTTGGTAACTAGTCTACCAATAATTTTATACAAAAACATTTAACTAAGTCTAATATGTTATTCAAACATTTCATTATAATATTTGCTTTTAATCTTATCGGCTCCAATGTCCTATTAGCTAATACGGACAGTACTAAAATCAATGCTATTACTTTTCATGATAAAACGGCTCAAAAGGAAGCGGTTATTATAGATGTAAGAACAGCGCCGGAGTTTGAAAAATCACACCTGGCAAATGCCCTAAACTATAACTGGAATAATAAGGAAACATTTAAGGAACAAATTAATGCCCTTAAAAAGGATGCTGATATATATGTGTATTGCCTGAGTGGGGGCCGAAGCAGTGCCGCAGCTGAATACATGCGAAAAAATGGATTTACGAATGTATATGAGCTTGAAGGTGGTTTATTAAAATGGCTGGAGCAAAAATTACCTGTTACTGAAAGTGAAAACAACAAAAGCAATAACCGTTATATTTCCATTGCTGCATATAATAATATCGTCAATAGTTCATCGAAATTGGTGCTGGTAGATTTTTATGCAGACTGGTGTGGACCATGTAAAGTAATGGCACCGATCCTGGCTTCTGTATCGCAGAAACAAAGCGACCTTGTCCAGCTACTGAAAGTGGATGCTGATGCTAATACGCGTTTATGCGAAACCCTGGGTGTATATGCCATACCGGATATGCGCCTTTATAAAAACGGGAAAATCGTATGGCAAACTGCCGGTACTATTTCTCAAAAGAAATTACAAAAACTAATAAAAAAACATTCCAAATAGTTTTTGAAACACTCCTCGTAATGGTTCTTAATTTTTGTTGAACCGCTGTTAGTATCTATGGATTAAGCAGCATTGTGCTATGCGCCAATAATATTACAGAGGATTACATTGTTGCACTGCCGTACAACAATGTGCAGATAAGTACCTACCGGATACCTATAGCCAATAAAATTTTCATCCGGTTGCCAGCAATGGAGATCAATGGCGTTACAAAAGCTGAATGGCTGCGGCATACGTTGGTGCCGACGAAGGAGGCAGTATATTTTTTGCAGGATAAAATGAAGCGGACCAATGATTATAAAACGCTCCTGCAAAAATATACCGAGCGTAGCGGAGCCATAAGTAGGCCGGACTAAAATTCAATAGCAGCAGCATAGCTGACAGCCCCTCATTATTTATATCATGATGCCTGAAAACAAAAAAGTGCTCAAATTACTTTGAGCACTTTTTAAGAATATTATGTGGTTAATTTTAACTGACTTTTTTAATGCTGCTGGCACCGGTTGAACTACTGTTAGTGATATTGGCAGTCCCTTTTATCTTGATATCGCTGGCGCCACTCGCCACTGCACTTACCTCTCCGTGAACCGTTAATTTCACATCGCTGGCACCGGAAGCTGTAATGTTGGCATTTTTGCAACTTAATGTATAACCTTTTATATCACTGGCGCCGCTTACCACTAATTTCAGATTCTCTGCGTAACCGCTCAATTTGAAATCACTGCTGCCTGAACCGGAAAGCTTAAGATTGTCAATTTTCACTTCACCTGCAATATCGCTGGCACCGGAAAGTGCTATTTCCAGATCGGGTTGCTTAAAAGTGCCCTTCAGGTAGATATCGGAAGCTCCGGAACTGGTTATTTTATCTAATTTATCCACTGACAGGTAAATTTTGTAGTTTGGACTATTGCCTTTTACAAACCCTTTGGATGAAATGAAAAGCGTGCCGTTACTCACTTCCGTCACAATATTGTTAATATATTCCGGCTTGCTGGCACTTACTGCCATGGCAACGTTCTTATCCTGGGTAAGATAAACATCAACTGCACCACTAACATTTATGATATTGAAGTTACTGCTGATATTACGCACGGTAATGTTAGGATCGTTAATAACCTGCTCGTTAAAAACGAAATTAAATGAACAAAGTGTGATGAAAACGGCTGCTACAATAGCTACGATTTTTTTCATAATGGTGGTGTGTTTTTATATGAAACGTAGCAGAAAAAGAAAAGTTACAGAAATTGAAATATTTTTTTGATTAAAATTATCCTGGTTTGCGGGTAATGATGATTGACCGTTCTACCATGTTTTTATTCTATTCCCTGGCCGGTAAATAAACCGCTGAAACCTATTATGATGCTGCTTTTAGGTTTGTTATTGAAGCCGTCATAGCCCCATACATAGTCGATGCGGATTGTTTTCAAAATATTTTCTATGCCTATAAAAAATTCGAAGTAATTACGTTTTTCATCTACATAAAATGCGTTGGAACCGGTAACAACGCCCCAGTTAAAACGGCGTATCAAAGGAATTTTGTTGGTTAACAGGCCGTTCCAATGCCATTCAAAATTTCCGGCTACGTATTGTTTATCATTGGTGCTGTTGGCATAATAAGGTGCTAACTGGAAACTATTGACGTATTCCCGCGCCACAATAGTAAGGTTGCCGTTAAAATGTTGCCAGTCCGGCAGCGGTACGTTATTGCTGTTAAAAAAGCCACCTACGGAAAGGTTGTAGTTGGCACTTCCTGCCAGTTTTAAATTCAGGTAGTCTTTTACGCTGAACTTCCACTTGGAAAAACTGGTTTTTGACTTCAGTATTCCCGGGATGGCTTGTGAAAAGCTAAAGCCAAATGTGGGATAATCACTGCCTACTGAGAATAATTTGTGTGGGTACTTGATTATTTTCTGGCCCGGTTGATAGGTAATGTCCGCGTTTATGAGAAATGCTTTATGCCTGTTGAAATAGCCGGGTGGCAATTCTTCGGGGTAGTTATTGGTAAATCGCCTGTCGTCGTATTTCCGCCAGCTATAGTTGGTATCTGTATTCTGCAAGGGAATACGCTCTTCGAAACTTACATCCCCGGATACTTTGAAGCCGCGAAGTGTTTCATTTTTAAAACCTACGGTCATAAACGCTTTCTCATATATTTTCATATAGTTGCGTTTATACCATAAGGTACTGATAGAGTTGATCACCGGGTTTATCGGATCGGAGGGGTTTATCTGGAAAATATTTTTTCCGATACCGGCATTTAACTCCCATCTTCTGCGGGGGTCTTTTCCCATTGTTCTTTTAGCTAAAAGCGCGGCGTTGAAATGCCTGCTTTTAAAACCATACCTTATGAACGGCCTTAAAACGGCACCGCCTGTATCACTGGTCAATGCTATTTTGGGTGCATAATTAAATAACCAACCTTCTACCGTATTATATTGTACTGTATGTAAAAGCGGTGGCAGCGAGGTCAGGATTTTGTATCTTTTGTTGTAAAAGCCTGAACCGGATATGACCAGTTTATCAAACGTTACTCTATTAAATACTTTGATCACAGAGTCCTTATAAGCTTGCGAGTTTCTTTTGGTCTCCAGTGAATCCTTTTTCAGGTAATCGGTTTGTTCAACATAAGTAAGTGGTACCGGCCGGATACTGTCCCAGTAAGCCAGGCTTCTTTTATTGGCCCCTTCCTGGTATTCCATTAACAAATGTTCCTGTAAAATATCTTTAATATCTGGATTGACTTTATACCGGTTATAGACGCTTAAGAAATCGGCACCTGCCACTACTCCCATGATATTAAAGTTCGCCTGGATAAATGTTTGCTGGGGCAGCCATTGGCCTTCGATGGGTGACATTACCTGCTGGATCCTTAAGCTGTCGATGATCTCTATCTGGGCGTTCTTATTCAGAAGCATGTCTATGCTATGAATTTTCCAGCTACCTTCTATGATATTTATTTCTCCGTATTGGTAAGTGGGTTCAAATTTCCTTTTGGCCTGTACTCTTATTTTATTTATTTCCACCCCATCTTCGTAGAACGTACCCAGGAACTTGTACTTATAAAAGTATAAGGCCTCGTTGGCAATGGGGGATACGAATCCCCTGCTGCTGAGACCGTCCAGCAATAACTCGTTCTGATAGAAGTTGACATCCATTGATTTCACGCTGTTGAAACCAAAATTATTACTGCGCCCGCTCACTTTTACAGATATCACTTCTTCTTTAAAGCTCTCAGGCTGAAATTGCTTGTAGTAGTTGGTTACTGATTCACTGAAATATAAAATACCCTTCCCGACACTGTCTACCAGTTCTTTGCTTGGTCTGAGTTTGATCCCGAATATTTTTCTTGGCATGCTGTAGGTCTGCACCATGCCTTTCATATATACCTGGGTGCTTAATGTGTTAACTGCGTTCAGGTTGTCTTTTCTCGCATTAATTGCTTTCCGTATGATCTCATAAGCGGGGTCTTCTTTATTACTGTTCACCTGTACCGATTCTAACGTTACGGGTTGCTCAGTTAAGGTAAAAAAAAGTACTTTTTCCTCTCCATTTGCCAGTAAAACCGCATACTCCTGTTTCTGATAACCTACAAAGGCACAAACAATATATTGTTGTCCTTCAGGAATGTTCAGCTTAAAAATACCGTCAGAGTTGGAGGTAGTGCCTGCAGCGCCTCCTTTTACATAAACAGAGGCATAGGCAAGCGCCCTCCCGTATTTATCCTGAACTTTCCCATGAATTGTTTGTGCGACAACAGCATTAATAAATAGGCTAAACGAAATTATTAACAGTAATACTTTAAACAGTTTATTAAAATTAGACATACACATTTATCATACCATTACAAGCTGCAATTATACTTCAGATTTTCGGCTTCGAAGTAAATTTCCTGTTAACATGGCAAAACCTCCGATCAGCCCCCCGAATGCAGCGGATATGAATATTAACGGGGTACCGGATTTGCCTATTTTTAATACTTCTGCCATTTGATTGATAAATGAGGTTGAAGATTTATTATCGAAATGGGCATTTAAAATACTCCAGCAGATAAATACTGCCAGGAAGCCGGCCAACCAGCTTAACCAGCCTTTTTGGGGCAATGCTATGCCTACTAAAAAAGCTCCTGCCCCAAATAACCACCAGGGCGTATATTCACTATATAAAAAACTACAATAAGTAGTAAGCGCACATAATATAATTGATACAATAAATTTCATTGTTAAGCTTTTTTAAAGGTGATGGTCCATTTGATCTTTTCATTGGCTTTATCATTGGCAGTCATTACCCAAAGTTCGTTGGACTTACCAATGGCCCAATCCTTAACAAATGAGTCGTAAAAAGCGCTGCCAGGGTTACCACTTTGTCCTCCCGGGTAAATACCGTAGGCTTTGGTTTCTTTTCCCAGTTCAACGACCATCCGCCAGCTAGGCCCGTGTGTCGCTTTGGTAGCATTGATAATAAAAGAACCACCGCCGACATTGAGGTTGGTCCGGTTGAACGGTGCAATTTTGAGTAAATGGTTCACACTTGTATTTTTATAAGCACCCCACGCTAACGATGCATCGTTTGGCAACTTACCGGCCGTTTTTATTAAAGCGGCTGTTACCAACTCGCTTATCGTTTCCCGCTGTGGTGTGCGCTCATCATCTATAAATGGATAAGCACTGTCTTTGATGATACCTTCCAGTAAGGTTTCCCGTTCCGGCCAGGGTGCTTTCAACCCTGATTTCAGGGTCACATCATCCTGCCATACCAATTCTTCAAAAGCAACCCACCATCTGTCAAATATGGTCTGCGCTTTGCTATCAGCACTTGCATCGTAGTTCCATGTTTTGCAGATATCAACAAATGCCTGTGCGTTACCACTTAGTTTACTTTCGTCAAGATGTTTCAATAAATGCGGCAGGGCCATTTCGGCAAATATATTGTAATTATTTACCTGCATCTGTTTCATGTCGTTGACGGTTATATTGTTCATACTGTTCAGCAACCTGTTGATAATGATACCCCGGTATAAATCGTGATGTCCACCCAGGTAATAAGGGTATTGCAGGGTATCGCCTGTAGGCAGCTGGTTGGCAGTGGCAATAAATCCTGTGGCCGGTTTTTTTAAATGTAAATTATTGCCTTGCTCTATATTGAACTGCCAGTTATAAGTGCTATCCCACCCAGGCATTACAAAATCGCCCTGGCGACGCCATTTGGCGGGGAATGACGCTTGCTGCCACCAAGCGATATCTCCGGTCTTCGACGCAAAAATAAAATTCTGTCCCGGGCAATCATAATAACGGATAGCATTTAAATAATCATCATAATTTTTAGCCCTGTTGAGGTTCCGGAAAGCATCTAATTCGAAGCCGCTTATATTTTCGTGTGCTTTCCATTTTATAGCATAGGCTTTCCCGTTTTTCAAGGCACTTTGATAGCTGCCGTCATACATTACCGGGCCAAAAATGGTCATTGGGATCTGTTCACTATAATCTGCTTTTCCCCTGATGCTGATTGTTTCTGTACGCCAGTCAGTTTTCAGTGTATCACCATTATAAACGTATTGGTTCATAGAACTGTCTACAAACTGAATTTCATAAAAGTCCATCACATCTCTCATGGCATTGGTAACCCCCCAGGCAATACTGTCGTTGAAACCGATAATGACTGATGGAGAGCCGGGAAAACTAACACCGTAAACGTTGTAAACGGGTGTATGTATCTGTACTTCGTACCAGAGTGATGGCAGACTGATCCCTAAATGCGGGTCATTTGCAAGAATAGCAGCACTATCCTGTGTTTTGCCGGGTGATACCACCCAGTTATTGCTGCCATTATCCTTATCGGTCTGGGGCTGCAGCCAGGCAATGGTACTGGTATCTTTTTTAATCAGGTAAAGGGAGTCCAGGGAGGCAGGCACTACTGCTTTAGCAAAGCTTTTTGGCTGTATAAGTTTTCCTGTTGAGTCTGCTTCTGCTGCCGGCGTAATAGGATACCCTTTTGGTATAATTGGCGATAAAGAATCCGCCATTATTGGAAACATTTTCTCTAATTTACTGATACCTATTTCATTCAGCAAATTGGTATAAGCAAAATCATCTCCGTCGTTGGCCAGATCATAACTCATGTACTTTAAGAACAGTACTGATTTATAAGGTGTCCATGGTTCAGGGGCATAATCGAGTATTTTATATTCAATAGGGTAATCTTCCGGTTTTAATTGCCTGATATAAGCATTAACGCCACTGGCATAAGCTTCCAGCACTTTTAATGTTTCCGGTTGATTTTTTGTAATATAGTTTATGGCATTTTCTGCTGCATAATTCATACCCATGCGACGAAATTTCCTGTCGTGACCTTCTAATACACTATTGGTATCGATTTTTTCTCCCAATATTTCGCACAAACGGCCTGCAGCAGCATGGGTTTGAAATTCCATTTGCCACAAACGGAATTTCGCATGTAACCAGCCTTGCGCGAAATAGGCATCTTCATCATTTTCTGCAAAAATATGTGGGACCAGCCGGTCATCTAAATATACATTGACATCGCCATTTAATCCCTTTGAGTTTACAGCACCACTGAAATCTACATTCACAGGTTCCGCATTTTTCCAAAATCCATGCGAAGGGCTCAGTAATTTTCCCAACGGCGGAATGACCCCGAATTTGGTATTGCCTAAAAATATCAAAGCAATAGTAAATATTAAACTGATGACAAATGCGACGTATCTCATACTCTTCATTTAAAAGGTCAGGCAAGCTAACATTAGTTATTTAAAAATAAGTATGTTTTGGAGTTTGTCAAAATCCGGGAGGCTTTTTGTTGTCTTTTAATCATTTTATTTATTTCCGGCAGCGGGTTATATTATTGTTGAATGTATTGCAAATGCAGAATGGCTGCCGGATGAGTGGGCGGCGAGGCACGAAGCCGGTGCGGTGCAATGAGCGTATAACAACTCCTGTTGGGACCAGCACGGAGCGCAGCGAACCCCTAAACAGCCGGAATAAATGTTCATAAGAATAACCGGTGCGGATAGCCCCAAATAAAAAAGGTTTGCACACATGCAAACCTTTTCATTAAGCTTTAAAGTTTTTTTATTTTTCCTTCACATTAATAGCAACCCTTCTGTTAATGGCCCTGCCTTCTGCTGTCGCATTATCGGCAATCGGCCATAGTGGTCCGTAACCTTCTGCATTGGTTAATTGTTTAGCGGCCACACCCAGTTTTTTCAGGGTATTGAACACGACTTCTGCTCTTTTTTGAGAGAGCGTTACATTCTTAGCTGAATCACCGGTATTGTCTGTATAACCACCAATTTTAAATACGGCTTTCGGATATGCCCTGGCTATTTTTTCCAGGTTTTGTAATTGTAATAAAGAAGTATCTGAAATTTCAGTACCACCTGTTTTGAATTTCACATTTGTAAACTCAAACCAGTTGCCCTTAACGCTATCAATTTTTGCATTGTTATCGTTTAAGAACTTAATCAGGTTGGCTTCTGTGCTGAACTCCGGAATTTCTATTTTTGTACCATTAGGCAGGTCAAAAGTTTTCAGATCACCTACTTCATACCAGAACTCGTTCGTTTCCGTATCTAACTTACCATTGATAGTAGGGTAAGTGGTCGGTTCAGAAGTTGGTTCATCTGTATGATGACTATTAGTATCTACTGCCACTGTTTCATGCTCATGTCCGTCTTTTGCATCATGGGAAGCGTTACAACCTTTGGTACTAAAAAACCAGATAGCAAGGGCAGCAATAGCTAATAACAACCATGGTAGCCAGCTATTGCTTTTTGGCTCTTCTGTCTGGTTGTTATAAGTAGGCGGCGTATGAGGCACATGCGTATCATGGCCTGTGGCTGCGTGACTACCGGTAGAAAACCAATTACTTAAACTACCTAAGCCTGCTCCTGATAAAATGCCTCCCAAACCAGATGGAACAGCCGCTTCTAAATTAGACTTCTGACTGCTTAGTAAACTTGCGAAGCCACTTTCGCTAAGACCTTCCTGGTTGGCTTTCTTACCAAACAAGTGCAATACCAATGGCGTAATAACAGCCAGCAAACCTTTTGAAGTTTCATTTTTAACACCGGAGAAACTACTGATAACAGAAGTGATTTTACTGATAAGATCACCACTGAAAAGATTGCTTAAGATACCGGAGTTATCAGTATTTAAATGCGGGTTGCTATCACCCTTGAATAATCCGGATACGGTGTCCAGCCAGCTCGTATTGCCGGCAGATTTCACTAAATTAAAAATGCCTGATAAACCTGAAGGGCTGTTTTGCGCCTGGCTGATCAGGCTACCAACAGCTACCGGCACAATGCCATCAACTGCTTTCTGGGTGTCAGATTCAGATTCATTGAAAGTCTGGCTTAGTTTGGAAACTAAATCGTTGTTTAAATACTCCTTCAGTTCGGAGATGATGTTAAAAGCCATAATTAAAGGTATTAGTTTAATAAAACTGTTCAGAATTAAAATTACAAATATTGTTCCACAATAATATTATATTCCTGTAAACATTATTTTAATTGCGTAATTGAATAATATATGATAGCGGATTAAGGAATAAAGTTGCTTGAAATGAAAAAAAGTTTACGGTATAAATTTGCCGGCAACCAAATCTGACTGTTCAGTCAACTTCGCAATAGTTTGTTACCTCGTCCAATATCCGGTGTACATGCTTTGTACCTGTAGCACTCTGAAATAAGTATAGTATATTGGAATAACAGTCATATAATGCAGTTTTTACATTCCCTGTAATAGAAAATACCCGGCTCAATTGAGCATCTTGCAATTAAACGATTTTAATGCACTGCTAATGTTCTTTGAAATGCTTTTGGGGTAATACCTTCCAGTTGTTTAAATACCTTGATGAAATAATTGGTATCCGAAAAACCTGCTTCGAATGCTACCTGGGAAATGGTTTCCAGTTTGCTTAATAATTTTTTGGCCTTGGATATTCTTTCAGATAAAATGAACTCATTAGGAGTAATCCCGAATTCCTGTTTAAATGCCCTGTAAAAAGTAGGCTTACTCATATAGGTAATATTAGCCAGCTTATCTATATTTATCTTTTTGTGAAGGTTTTCTTTAATATAATTAATTACAAACGAGAACTTATTATTATTGGTATTGTCCTTATAAGCACTTTCAAAATATTGCCTGGCCTGGGTCTGCATCAATCTCACGAATAGTTCTTTCAACGCCAGGTCTGCCATGATCTCTTTTGCCGGGTTCGTTTCGGACATGATCCGTATAATATTTTGAGTAGCGGATGCTAAAGACTGGCTGTTGATAAGATAATATAGGTCTTCTTTAATATTCCAGTTCCCTTCCTGCTTTGGCAGTTTGTCGTTTAAATAATCAATATTTTGCTTTATAAAATTGCTGTCTATACTTAATGCCAGGCATTGAGACGGGGTATCATCCGCTTCCGGGAAGTCTATGACCATTTCTTCGCCCGGCAACACAATTAAACTCTCTCCCGGCAGGTAACTAAAAGTTTTCGTTTTATTATTGATATACATTTCCTTTTTACCACGCAACATGCTGGTAAAACAAAAATCGTTAAACAGTAAATGGACGCCTTTTGCCGTATCGTGCGTTTCATATAAAACCAGTTCACAATTATTAACCGTAAATGTGGTTTTATTTTCAATTAACGTACCTAATGTGTTCTTATTACTTAAAGCCGGTGGATTTATAAATGAGTTCATTGTCATAGACTAGCATTTAAAGTATTTCTCAAATTTAAGTATTTGACATTTACTGATAATGTTAAATGTGCAGAATTATGCGACGTAATTATCTTGATATAAAAATAGAGTTTTTTGATAGAATATTGCTATAAATGCGAAAAAAGGCGATCTACCTTTAGGTCCTAATAAAAATTGAATTGCTATGTCAAATGTTGTTGAACGTCCGGAATTTAAGGACAAATATGAAAATTACATTGGTGGCAAATGGACTGCACCAGTTAGTGGAAAGTATTTCGAAGTGGTTTCTCCGATAGATGGTAAGGTATTTACACAAGTAGCTCATTCTTCCAAAGGTGATATAGAACTGGCCGTAAATGCGGCACATGATGCATTTAAAACATGGAGTAAAACGTCTTCTACAGAAAGAAGCATCATACTTAATAAAATAGCAGACAGGATTGAAGCGAACTTAGAATACATTGCTGCTGTGGAAACAGTGGACAACGGCAAGGCTGTTCGTGAGACCCTGGCCGCTGACATTCCACTGGCCATAGACCATTTCCGTTATTTTGCCGGTGTGATCCGTGCCGAAGAAGGTTCTGCCACAGAGCTGGACAATGATACATTATCACTTATCATTCATGAACCGATAGGGGTGGTGGCACAAATCATTCCCTGGAATTTCCCGATACTGATGGCCGTATGGAAATTAGCGCCCGCATTAGCCGCCGGCAACTGCGTGGTTTTAAAACCTGCGGAAAGTACGCCTGTTTCTATAATGGTATTATTTGAATTGATCGGAGATTTATTGCCTGCAGGCGTCGTAAATATCATCAACGGGTTCGGCGCTGAATTAGGCAAATCACTGGTCACACACCCGAAAGTATCCAAAGCAGCTTTCACCGGCTCTACAGCCACCGGCAGACTGGTTATGCAGTACGCCACAGAAAATATTATTCCTGTAACCTTAGAATTAGGTGGTAAATCTCCTAATGTTTTCTTTAATTCTGTAATGGATGCCGATGACGAATTCCTGGACAAAGCAATAGAGGGGGCCGTACTTTTTGCCTTAAACCAGGGCGAAATATGTACCTGTCCTTCCCGCCTGCTCATCCAGGAAGATATTTATGATGCATTTATCGAGAAAGTAATTGCGCGCGTAAAAGCCATTAAACTGGGTAACCCATTGGACAAAACTGTCATGATGGGTGCTCAGGCATCACAGATTCAGAAAGACAAGATCAGCTCTTACCTGAAACTAGGTAAAGAAGAAGGTGCCGAAGTATTGACCGGTGGCGAAATCAATCACCTGGGCGGCGACCTGGAAGGCGGTTATTATATTCAACCAACACTATTTAAAGGCAATAACAAAATGCGCATCTTCCAGGAAGAAATTTTCGGACCTGTGCTGGCTGTTACCACTTTTAAAACAGTAGAAGAAGCCATAGAAATAGCCAATGATACCATGTATGGACTAGGTGCGGGTGTATGGACACGCGACGCACATGAGCTATACCGCGTACCGCGCGCCATTCAGGCAGGCCGCGTATGGGTGAACCAATACCACTCCTACCCTGCCGGTGCCCCATTTGGCGGCTACAAACAATCCGGCATTGGCCGCGAGAATCACAAAATGATGTTAGGCCACTACCGCCAGACAAAAAACATGTTGATCTCTTACAACAAAAACAAACTGGGATTTTTCTAATAGGAAACGGATAGAGTGTCTGCAGCAGCAGGCACTTCTTTATTTTATTGATCAAATTACTTAATTCTATGTTACCAAAAACGATGCAGGCCGCGGTAGTCCGCGAATTCGGACAACCCCTTAAAATTGAAGAAGTAGAAGTAAAAGCCCCGGGCAGGAACCAGGTACTGGTTAAAGTGATTGCCAGCGGTGTTTGTCATACAGACTTACATGCCATTGATGGCGACTGGCCGGTAAAACCAAAAATGCCATTAATTCCCGGGCACGAAGCAGTAGGCTATGTAGTAGCAGTGGGAGAAGGTGTGAGCAATGTAAAAGAAGGTGATGCCGTTGGCGTGCCTTGGTTGTATAGTGCCTGTGGCTGTTGCGATCATTGCATTACCGGCTGGGAAACCTTATGTGAATCCCAGCAAAATGGTGGTTACAGTGTCGATGGTGGCTTTGCCGAATACGTATTGGCAGATGCCCGCTATGTCGGTCATTTACCAGCCAATACCAATTTCCTGGAAATGGCACCCATCCTATGCGCAGGCGTTACCGTTTATAAAGGCTTAAAAGAAACCGAGACCAAACCCGGTGAATGGGTCGCTATTTCAGGCATCGGTGGCCTGGGACACGTAGCCGTTCAATATGCCAAAGCAATGGGCATGCACGTGGCAGCTATTGATATTGCAGATGATAAGCTCGCATTGGCCAAACGCCTGGGAGCAGATATTACAGTCAATGCAAAAAATACCGACCCAGGTACATTCCTTCAAAAAGAAATTGGCGGTGCCCACGGCGCATTAATTACAGCAGTATCGCCAATCGCCTTTAAACAAGGCATTGATGTACTTCGCAGAAAAGGGACCATCGCTTTGAACGGCTTGCCTCCGGGAAGTTTCGACCTGCCGATTTTTGAAACAGTACTAAAACGCATTACCGTACGCGGTTCTATTGTAGGTACACGCAAAGACCTTCAGGAAGCCATCGCTTTCG
Organism: Polluticaenibacter yanchengensis; assembly: GCA_027854065.1. Lineage (GTDB taxonomy): Bacteria > Bacteroidota > Bacteroidia > Chitinophagales > Chitinophagaceae > Phnomibacter > Phnomibacter yanchengensis. The sequence goes on from JAQGEF010000001.1 coordinate 65,134, forward strand.
CAATAGAAGGCAAAGTAAAAGCCAATGTTACCGCAGCTAAGTTAAGCGAGATCAATACCGTTTTAGATAAAATGAAAAAAGGACAGATTGATGGTCGCATGGTTCTTGATATTGCTAATTAGTCATTACTAAAATCAGCAACTATGATACAACGGTTAGATGCTACAGAAAAAGCTTTGGAACTCATAAAAACATTAGAAGCCGAACATGGCGATTTAATGTTTTACCAGGCCGGTGGCTGTTGCGAAGGCACACAGCCGCAATGCTTCGAAAAAGGAGGATTTTACCTGCGCACCAATGATGTGTGTATTGGCGAAATTGAAGGCAACGAGTTCTGGGTAGACAGGGATTTATTTGAATACTGGAAACACGCCCATTTTACATTAGATGTTTTGGATGGTTTTGGAGCAGGTGGTTTTTCTTTGGAAACACCCTATAAAAAAACTTTCAAAATTCATTATCGCATTTTTACCGATGAGGAACTTGAAAACCTCGCTCCCGTTAAAAGAATGGATTAAGATACCGGGCTGCCTTTATTTAAGGGCAGCTTTTTTATTTATTTGGGGCGCTCATCTGTTATCCGCCCTTCGTCATCCGTTCCTGCTGCTGCGGGGTATCGCTCCGTGCAGTTGCTACCAAAGCGATCCTTCAACAAGTAATACAAACAGGCAAATTTTCCGGCACGGAGCCGCCGCAGAAGCGGCGCCCGCTGCATCAGGCAGCCATTCTGCCTTTGTACTGCTATTAAACATTTTAAAAACAAACTTACCAGCCATTTCTTCCAGCCCTGGCCATCCTGTATTGGTAATACCGGACATCATTCATAAAATCTGCCACGTATTTTTTAAAAGCCGCTTTCATATCCTCAGGGTTCGAAAGTTGCGCTGCATCTGACGCGTATTTTTTCAGTGTGCCTTTTAGCCGGTTATTTAATTTTTCCTGGTATTGTAAACCCGATTTAATACTGGACAGTACTTCTTCACCTAAATCCTGGTAACGAGGATGGTTCACCAGTTTAAAGAACTCATCATTCAGATTATTTACCCTGTCTTTCAGTACCCGGATATATGCATTCAATTTTTGTTCGCTTATTTCAGCAATATTATTTTGCTGCTTATTCAACCATTCTATTTCCAATGCCAGTAAAGTAGGCAGGTCCTTTTTTTCGTAAGCATTTACCAGGCGCTTCATCAGCTCTTCCTTCTGTGTCATATCCAAAGAATCATCACTGGAATCCGGGTGCAGGACTTTGGCAAGACTAATGTAAATATCCCTGATACTCTTGTTTTGTATTGCTTCAGTTTCCTTTTGCTGCGCCTCCTTCTTTAACTGGGTCCGGCTCTTTTTTTGATTTTTAGAATACCCGCTATTCTCAGAGGCGGTTTGCTGCATTTCAAGAATTTTCCGTTGTAGTTCAGCCATGTCTTCCGGATTATTAAAATCTACCTTGTCCATATCTATACCAAAGAACTCTAAAACCTCTATCAACTCCTGCTTCTCTTCATACAGCCTGCTGTCAATAGCTTCCTGGTAAGTATTAGCAGACCATTTATCATAAATGGCTTCCTGTTCCGCAGTCGGTACTACATATTGGAAGGCATCCGTCAACAGCACCAGGATCGTTTCTGCAAAATCCGAACTTTGCGTTTTTGACAGTTTTATTTTTTCGGCACAGTCACTTATTAAGATAGCGATATTTATTTTTTGACCGGCTATTTCCAGATTGGCCGGTAAAATATTTTCATGATAATATTTCAATTGTTGTTCCAGCAATATTTCATTTTCTTTGATCTTTCTATTTAAAGATTCAATCTGCAAAGTAAGCCTGTTAAACATTTTTTGCTCTTTTGAAAGCAATCCGCCGTCTTTAGCTTTTATAACAAGAGAATTTGTATGTGACATTTTTATTCCAGGAACCATTTAATATTTGGCAGTCAAATTTCAGTAATTTATGGCAGAGATAGGACTTACCGGCCAGTTTTTTTAAAATTAATCATGAGGAGGTTTAAAACCGGTACCGTTAAAACAGCATCTCCATCGCTTCGCATACAACGGCGGCAAGCAATATCACCGGTGAGATGCAGAAACCAGCAACAATCCTGTCAGAACCCCACCAAGCGCAGCAGAATCCTGAGCAAACCCGACAAATTCCATGAATCAATCAGTTGTCTATACCCAAAAATGAAAAACTAACCATACTTATATCATATTTATTCTATAAACTTGCAATAAATAATAATGTAATTAAAGTGTACGTAAAAGGCTTACATGTTATAAAAAGCATCAAAACCCATTCTAACCTGAGTTTAAAGACCTATCAAGCTTTTAAAACGGTTTTGGAACATTTGATCGCAGATTTCGGATTACAAAAACTGGGAGAAGTCTATCACAATTTCTCACCGGAAGGATTTACTGCAGTCATCTGTTTAAGTGAAAGCCATATTTCCGTACATACCTGGCCGGAACATTTTCTGGTAAACTACGATATTTACCTGAGCAATTATGAGAAAGTGAATGATGATACTGTACGGAAAATTGACAGGATTTTTGAAGATTATTTTGAAGGCACCATATTGCAACAGGACCAGATTAACCGCTAATAAATAAAAATGATTATTTGCAGCAATTGTAAAAAAACGGTTTCATTATTACATGAAAGTATTGTATTTGCTACATGTGAGTGCGGTGCGGTTATTGATACCCTTACATTTAACGAAGTTAAGATCAACGCTCCACTGGCAGCTAACGCAACACCTTCATTCTTTAAAATTAACCAGACCGGTACTTATAATAAAACGACGTTCACTATAATCGGCAGGGTGAATATATGGACTGAAGACAGCGTACTTTCTTACTGGACATTACTGACCGACACCCATAAAATTCTGATTTTAGAAGAAGGCTATGGTAATTATGCCATACTCGAATACAATGAAGAACTGAATAAAAATGCCTCCTCAATTGTATTAAACCAGGTGGTAATAGCCAATACAGCATTTACATTAGCGGCCAACAATAAAGTATGGACCACCATAGTGAACCAAACTTACCTGGCTGCTGTACAAGGCCAGACAATATTGAACCCGACACATACTCCCCAAATAATCTATGCAGATAATGTAAACAGCCACACGCAATATGAAATCTGGAAAAGCAGGAATGGCCTGGCAATTTTCGAATCAACCGGTATTGATTTTGAAGATCTGAATATTAATGAAACAGTTGATGAATATTTAATATTCCCACAAGCAGGCTATTGCAGATGTACAAAGTGTAAGAGTGATTTTAAAGTCGAATATTTTCCATACATACAAACAGCCACCTGTAAAAAATGTGAAATTTCTTATTCTTATGACGTCAAACAAAATACCTGGCAACATATTTTAAATAATAACAGCAGCATTAAAAGAAAACCCCGGAAAGAATTACCTGTTGGGGCAAAAGTGACGTTGCTTAAAGATAATTTTGAAATTACCGGTAAGGTATTTAAACAAAATACCGACAATTACAGATGGATAGAATACCACTTGTATAACGCCTATGAGGGCTCGTATGCATACCTGTCGGAATCAGACGGTATTTTTATTTTATTATACCAGGTTTTTGATGCGCCGTTATTGAAGGATAGAAAGAAGGCTATACGTTACAACAATAAAACCTTTGCTTTATTCGATGATTACAAAGCCAGCATACAGGAAATAGAAGGCAACCTGATTGGCGCTTATTTTAATCCCAAAACAACTACTAAGGCTTATGATTATGTATCACCGCCATATATGCTAAGCCTCGAAGAAGGCAATAAGAAAAATAATTACTGGCATGCAGGCGAATATGTTCCTGATAAAGAGATCGCCAAAGCTTATGCAGATAATAAAGCAATCAAACCCAATCCAACAGGTTATGGTGCAGTAAAACCTGCCACTAAACGCCCAATCAAACATATCCTGATCGCCACGGTGATAATGGGCCTGATTTACCTGGCAATACAAATGTGGATGGAAAGACAAAATCACAGCTTTGAACTGGCCAACACCCAATACATGGTCACCCAGAACGCGAAGCAATTTGTGATAGACAATATTAACATTAAAGAAGACCGTACAGATATAAAAGTAGCCTCATATGCAGATTTGTCGAATGACTGGGTGGTGTTTAACTACACTTTAGTAAGTAAGAAAGACGGTGCGGAATTTGACGGAGGCCATGAAATATCTTACTACTCCGGAATGGATGGTGGTGAAAGCTGGAGTGAAGGAAGTAAGAACAACAAGTATATTTTCAGCGGATTATCTAAGGGAGATTATAAACTGATAATTAATGTAGAGTCGAATATAGATGCTTCCCGGCAGGTCGATACCAGGTTTCATGTAACAACCGACGGACAATTAGGGAAAAACTTCCTCTTTCCTTTTTTACTGATCATTGCCTGGGGTATCTTTTGTTTAATAAAATATATAGCAGTAGAAAGCAAAAGATTTCAAAATTAACAGCCTATGAAAAAGCAAAGTTTATTAGAAAAAATAGCGCCTTTTAAATGGTATATTCTTTTTTCGACTGTTGTAATAGGCGGGAAAGTATACGCCGATTATAATAATATTGATATCATACCATCCGGCAATGAAACGAAAGTGGACCATGCCAGGCGCAGCGGCAGCAGGGGACATTTCTTTTATGGTGGCGGTAGCAGAAACCACAAATAATACATACTAACTAATTAAAATACATCTTATGATCATTAACTTTCACCAGGTAGGCAACTCACTCATATTTGCAGGGATAGGTATTATCACCTTACTTGCTGCATTTGTTATAGTAGAGCTTTTGACACCAAAACACAATTTATTCAAAGAGATCTTCGAAAAACAAAACACGGCGGTGGCATTGGTGATGGGCTTCTTTTTAATTGCCATCGCTATTATTATTGCAGCATCAATTCATGGATAGACAGGCAGCTTACAAATATCAACGGCGTTCGCAGTGGTTACTGCTTTTTTCGGTACTGGTAATAGCTACCTGCGGATTGATTTATGAACTGGTAGCAGGTACACTGGCCAGCTACCTGCTGGGAGACAGTGTGACCCAATTTAGCCTGATCATCGGCATCTATCTCTTTTCAATGGGTATCGGTTCTTTTTTATCGAAGTACTTTAATAAAAACCTTATTGAATGGTTTATCCGCATAGAGATACTGGTAGGCATAATTGGCGGCATTAGTGCACCACTTTTGTTTATTACATTTCCACTGGTACACTCCTTTAATATTATCCTGTACGGGCTGGTAATACTGGTGGGTACTTTAGTAGGCATAGAGATTCCTTTACTGCTAAAAATATTGAAAGACAAATTGTCGTTCAGCGAACTGGTCAGCCGGGTATTTACATTCGATTATATCGGTGCCTTACTGGCATCATTAGTGTTCCCGCTTTTGTTTGTACCCAAGCTTGGCTTAATCAGGACAAGCTTGTTTTTTGGCATTTTAAACATTGGCATCGGCTTACTGTTGTGTTTTTTTTATGAGAAAAAAATCAAACATGCCGGCAGACTTAAAATCATTGCAGCGTTTTTCCTGTTTGCAGAAGTTATCCTGTTTGCCTTTGGCGATAAACTGCTGGATATAAGTGATGCTATGAATTACGAAGACCAGGTAGTGTATGCCAAAACCACACCCTACCAGCGGCTGGTAATTACGCGGAATAAAAATGATATCCGCCTTTATATCAATAGCAATTTACAATTCAGTTCCGCAGACGAATACAGGTATCATGAAGCATTGGTACATCCTGCATTAAGCATACACGCACACCCGAAAAACATCCTCGTATTGGGTGGTGGTGACGGGCTGGCGATAAGAGAAATTGTGAAATATCCGGAAGTGGAAAAAGTAGACCTCGTGGACCTTGACCCGGAAATGACAAGGCTGTTTAAAAGCCATTCCATGCTGGCACCGCTAAATGAACATTCCTTTTCCAATCCAAAAGTAAATATCATTAATGCAGATGCTTTCATCTGGCTGCAAAACAACAAGCAGAAATATGATTGCGTCATCATTGACTTTCCTGACCCTTCAGGCTTTGCTGTTGGTAAACTTTATTCCAATACTTTTTACAAGGAGTTAAAAAAGCATCTGACAACAGAAGCGATATTCGTGGTACAGAGCACTTCTCCCCTGGTAGCACCTAAAAGTTTCTGGTGTGTTAATAAAACCATCGGATCTGTCGGCTTTCATACACTACCCTATCATAATTTTGTACCCTCATTCGGGGAGTGGGGCTACATACTAGGCTCATTAAGCCCGTTTCCGGATAGTACTCAAAATATACCTTTCAAGATACCCGGTAAATATATCAGCACTGAAACGTTTGCCATAATGCTCGTTTTCTCCCCGGATATGAAAACCAAAGCAGACCTTGAAGTAAACAAACTGAACAACCAGATCCTGGTGAATTATTTTGAAGAAGAATGGAGTAAATATTTAGATAAGTAATGGATAGAAGGGCATTTATAAAGAAAGGAATGTTAATGGCCGGGCTGGGTGCAGTATATGCTTCCTGCAAGGTGAATGGCAGAACCATATCCGGGACCATTGTAGGGCAAAATGCAGGATTAGGGCACCTTATCAGAGATAAAAAGCTATCTCCCGCTACTACTTTCACAGAAAAAGAAGTGGTCATCATCGGGGCCGGTATCAGCGGCCTGTCAGCTGCCAGAGCACTGGCCAAAGCAAACGTTCAGGATGTATTGATCATAGAAATGGACAATCATAGCGGCGGAAACAGCAAATGGGGTAAAAACAGTTACTCTGAATATCCTTTCGGCGCTCACTATCTGCCGATTCCCAATAATCACCAGGAAGAACTGGCAGCCTTTTTACAGAGTTGCAATATTATTACAGGTTATACCAACCATTTACCCGATTATAATGAAGCTTATTTATGCCATGCGCCCGAAGACCGTCTTTATATCAATAATTACTGGCAGGAAGGCGTTGTACCCAATTATGGCATTCCTGAAGCAGACAAAGAGACCATTAACCGGTTTCTGAAAGAGATGGAAACTTTCAAATGGCAGAAAGGCAATGATGATAAGTACTTTTTCGATATTCCTGTCAGCAGCAGTTCTACAGATAGCAGGTACCGGTATTTAGATACAATGACACTTGCTCAATGGTTAAGCGACAACCATTTCAATAGCATACACCTGGATCACTATCTCAATTATGCCATGAAAGATGATTTTGGAACTGATATTTCACAGATCAGCGCATGGGTAGGTATTCATTATTTTGCAGCCAGGAAAGGGAAAGCCGGTAATGCAGAACCGGCTGATATTCTGACCTGGCCGGGAGGCAATGGCTTTCTGGCCCGGCAATTATTAAGCCAGACCAATGCAGAAATCTCACATTCTTCAATGGCTTATCATATGGAAGAAAAGGAAAATGCCGTCTTTCTAAGTTATTATAACGGAGAAACGAATGAAGTAAAAGGCGTAAAAGCCAAATATGTGGTAGCCGCATTACCGGCATTTATTTTCCGGCGTTTAACCGGTAACCATCAACCTTCTGAAATTCCTTACTCTACATGGATGATTGGCAACTTGGTTGTAAAAAATGACCTCATTGAGCGCAAAGGCGCGTGGATGAGCTGGGATAATGTCATTTATAATACCAATAGTTTAGGTTATATCAACAATAACCACCAGTTACTCAATCGCGTTAGCGAACGACTCAATCTTACCTATTACCTGCCATTTACAAATGGTGATCATGCTACCAGACAAAAAGTACTGGATACTTCATACGAAGAATGGGTCAAAACCATTATTAATGACTTAAAAATAGTACATCCCAACATAGAAGCATCTATTGAAAAAGCGGATATCCACTTATGGGGGCATGCAATGGTACAGCCCAAACCAGGCTGGATCTTCGGTGAATACCGCAGGAGTCTGGCCCAAAGCAATAGTAACCGCATTTTCACGGCACATACTGATTATGCCGGTATCAGCATCTTTGAGGAAGCATTTTACCAGGGATGGGATGCCGCACAAAAAATAATTGCTCATGGAAAATAAGCAGCCCTGGTTATACAAATCCTGGATGGAATGGCTGTTTATCATTGCACCGCCATTTTTTTGTTTGTTGTTGATCATGGTATTCCCGGCACTATTTCAGAATAACAATAGCATGCCTGCATACTGGTGGGTCGTACTTATTTTACTGATAGATGTGGGCCATGTTTACAGTACCTTATACCGCACTTACCTCAATCCCCAGGCATGGCATAAATACAGGCAGCCCATGCAATGGATCCCGGTTCTGTCCCTGCTACTTTTTATTGTCATCCACAGTTTAAGCAGCATCGCATTCTGGATGGTTCTGGCTTACCTGGCAGTTTTTCATTTTATCCGTCAGCAGTATGGTATTTTCCAGCTTTACAGTCGTAAAGAGCAGCATACAAAAATTACCGGCACCATTGATATCATTACCATTTATGCTGCTACCTTATACCCTGTCCTGTATTGGCATTTTTCAGGCAACAGGAATTTCACATGGTTTGTAGAGGGCGATTTCCTCCTGGTAAATGCACCCAAAATCCTACCTTTTTTCACCGGTATTTACATCACTATCCTGGTCACATATATTGTAAAGGAATTTAAACAAAAAGCCTTTAACCTGCCTAAAAATATGGTAATGGCCGGCACCGTTTTAAGCTGGTACCTCGGCATTGTTTATTTCAATGGAGATATGGCTTTTACCTTGTTTAATGTAGTCAGCCACGGCATCCCATACATGGCACTGGTATGGATTTATATTCAGAAAGAAAATACTGATAATAACCCTTATAAAAACAGCAACTTTTACAAATTGCTTTTCGGGCAATACGGCATCCTCATTTTTGTACTCTCACTGATGCTTTTTGCTTATATAGAAGAAGGCTTCTGGGATGGTATTGTCTGGAAAGAACACGGCTCTGTTTTCGGAGCATTTCGGCAACTTGACCGGTACATTCAGTCACATTCCTGGATGAACATTCTCATTCCACTACTGGCATTGCCACAGATTACACACTATATTATTGATGGGTTTATCTGGCGGAAAAACAGTAAACACTAAACAGGCGATTCAATATTATCAGCCGGATGACAATCAAATAAATAAGAATAAAACCTGGTTTATGCCTGAGTGGAAGCCGGAATGCCTGAAAAAATGTCGAATCTATTGATGACAGATTAATAGGTCATTAACGGGTTACATACCGATAGTCAATTGGTAATCCCTTCAAAAGCTATCCCGGATTATCAATGCAATTGATAATGTAAAATGCACCTGGGTAACCTGAGTTTAGGGTCTCAACAACATAATTTTATTGATATGATCCGGCATTGAGTAACTATCAGGTAAATCCCACTTCAATGATACAATTATTTTATTATCAGCATCACTAGACGCCAAAAATCAGCGCCAATCAGCGATTGTATTATTCTGCACCATCACCGCGGAAAATATGCCATCTATATATTGAGTAGTATTGATTCAATAATAAGCACACCTAAAATTTGCTCATAAACAAATAATAATAGCCAAAACACGCTTTAACGCCGCATTTATGTAAATATTCAAGAGATTAAAATATTAATACTAACAAAATTAGTAACCATTTCCAATCCGGAACAGCGTGTAAGCATAGCAAAAATAGCGACAACTGACAGACTCCACGCTACTTCATTATAACAAGACAGATAATAAGATTTTCCTTTAAACAAGTCTGAATGTTAAAAAAACAGGCACAATTTAACATTTAAGACCATATTTAAGGTATAGTTCCGGCATAGCTGAAGCGTAGATAAAGCGTAGTTGAGGCGTAGTTAAAGCGTACATAAAGCGTAAAACTATAGTAGAAGTTCAATACTGGCATTAATGACCTCCACAGCAGATATTTTATCAGTAGGAAAAAGTCTCGTGATATCTTATCAATAGCAAGCATTTTTAAGGTTAAAATTTACCCCTCCTCCAATAAGCCCGGTTTCACAGACAAGAAGATTACTAACTAATTTAGCAGACAATTACATAAGAACTCCAAAAATCAGCATCAATCAGCGATTTTATTATTCAGTGCCGTTGGCGGAAATATTCGATCTGTATATTAAGCGTTATTCATTCGATATTGTGCACACCTAAAGTTTGCTCATAAACAAATAATACTAGCCAAAACGCACATTAAGTACTATTTGCAATGCCCATCTATATAACAGTTTTTCAACTAAAAGCAACATCATTGAAATAATATGGCAATAAATATTTTTTGAATAAAAACTTATTTTTATCGTTTATCAATAATTATTTATTATTTTTACACTATAATTTAAAACTTAAGAATTATGTCTGAAAAAAATAATATCGTATTTAAAGGCTTGCATATTGTTGCATGGGTCATTTTCGTAGGCTTGTGCATAGAAGCCGGTGGTTTGATCGTCAATTTTGTATTTAGTATTTACAGACCTGAGTTGATCAGTAACTTGTATCAAAAGCTGGACTTAATGGAAATGTATCATCGTAGCAAATGGGCTTTCTTTGGAATGTATAGTTTTATCCTCATCGTCGCATGTTTAAAAGCATATTTGTTTTATATAGTTGCCATGCTTATGCACAAAATAGATCTCTCAAAACCATTCAACAGCTTCGTTGCGGAGCAGATAACAAAAGTATCCTACTGTACTTTTTCCATAGGTATATTAAGTTATATAGCTCAACAAACAGCCAAAAACTTAGAACATCATGGTTATGTTATTGACAACCTCAACCAATTTTGGGCAGACAGCCAGGCATTTATCTTAATGGCAGCAGTCATCTACGTTATTGCCACGATTTTTAAAAAGGGAGTTGAAATTCAAAATGAAAACGATTTAACTGTTTAACCATGCCGATTATTGTAAACTTGGACGTGATGATGGCAAAACGTAAAATTTCTCTGAATGAGCTTTCTGAAAGAGTTGATCTGACATTATCCAATCTATCTATCTTAAAGACAGGAAAAGCCAGAGCGATCCGCTTTAGCACTTTAGATGCCATTTGTAAAGCCCTGGACTGCCAGCCGGGTGATATCCTGGAATATGTAAGTGATGAAGAAAGTACAAAGAGCCACTAACAAGCCATCATTAACAATGACTTTGCAACAACTATACAATAGTAATTTTTGACCAAAATATGAAACAGATGATCAGGAAATATTCGGTTTTGATATGTATGGTCATGTCAGTAATACTAATAGTGATCGCTTCCATGGCCTATCCGGGCGGCTCACTGTATGACAAAAATTCTATCGGGTTTGACTGGTCAAAAAATTTCCTGAGCCATTTATTTGCAACAAAAGCAATAAATGGCTCAGAAAACCCCGGATGGATCTGGGCACTTACCGGAATGGCATTCCATTCGGTTGGTTATGGTATCTTTTTCATCAATATGTCAAAAAAGATTTCCTCAAAACCATCCTCAGGTATTTTAAAATTTACAGGTGCTGCCAACATCATATTAATTTTCCTGATCGCAACACCCTTACATGACCTGGGAACAATTTCAATCATTTTAACATTGATTGGATTATTTATTATTACAGTCTTTATCCTGGTGTCAAAGCTGAGTTTACTCAAATTCTGCTGTATTATTTGCTTATTGACTTACTACAGCTTCTTCTTCTTTTTTGGCTTTGGGTATACAGGTTTGTCTGTCATAATGCAGAAAGTATATACTCTCAGTTCAATACTATTAGTTTTAGGACTGGAATATTTTACGCAATATGAAGACTTTATACCAATTAAACGGGGAAGACAGAAAACAGAAGCAATGAACAGCTAATACCTGGGTTGATACAATTGAGACTCAAGCTTGAAATAATTCTACGAATGTATAAATACCAGATTTATATCCGGCGGTAATTATTCGCCCTGGTAATAAAAATATTAAACTGATTTTTATTTATAAATCTGGTTTTATTCAGGTACACAGCAAGTCAGCTCAAAGTTCCGGATAATGCAGGCTTCTATTGAAAGCAATGCCACACAACCTGGTTCAAACGCACATAAATAATTGCCTAACAATGCATTAGGAATTTACCAATTTAAAAAAGTTCAATTTATCCGAACGAAAAAAGGCTTCAAGTCCAATGACTTAAAGCCTTTTAATTTGAGTCGTCCTGTCGGGACAATTTTCGAACCATTTTCTAGAAGATTTAAGGAAATTAGTCTTCGAAAATGACGATTATTTAGTTTTTTAAACCTTTATTTTTGAATGATTTTTCATTCATAAAGAAAGGAAATTACAGTAATCTATTCCAATCTCACTAACAATTTCCTTCATTTAGCCTATTTAAGCATTTGTCAAATTAAATAGCCATACTATAGTTTTACTTTTTAAGCTCCAAAGTAAGGATATAATATGACATAATTTCTTAGTTTATGCCTTCGATCTATTTTAGATATCAAAAAACTTTAACTGAATACCTTCTGCTGTTTTCCATTCCAAAGGACCGCTTGCTGATCGGGCTAGTGTTGCTGCTGCTGCACGGGATGGTGAGGTAAAAACATAATCTTTAGTAAGCTGGTAAAAAGCACCTTCAATTTTTAAGGTTCCATCATTCAGCATTTTTTGTCTTTCAAGGCGAATGCCATCAGCTAAAGAAGGCTGCTCCGGAATTATAAATAAAGAATCTTTATAAACAATAAATCCTTCTGTAGACGGACTTCCCTTGCTGTTGGCTCCGGCTCCGTTTTTACAATAGAATATTTGATTTTGCACTTCATTATCTTCAACCGTTTCTTCCAATGCTTCAAATAGCTTATGCCCTAAAGTAGCTGTAAGGACTTTTGCATGGGATAGAAATTCTTCCAATTCAGCTTGTTCTGCCTCAGATAATTCAGAACGCGTAGGCGTATTTTGATTGATAGAGTAACGGCCAGCTTTCAGGGCTAATTCATGCAAACGGTTTTCCAGATATTTTATACTCGCTTTATTCAGGTATTTGTCTTTACTGCTAAAAAAGATAGCTTCATTCCAAAAATCTTTTTCTGCTATTTGTTGAAACAAACGATTCGCAATTACTTCAGCTTCGCCAATATAGGCAGCATCTTCATTATTCTCTCCTTTGCCTATGAGAATATAGACACCCGGCTTTTGAAACTCAGCGCGATTACTGTATTCTCTGATTTTAATGCGCGGTACTTTTACACCTATTCCCGTCCAGTTGCTGAGTTCTGCGGTAGTAAGACCGTTAGTGGTTCCGTCTACTAAAAATAATCGTATGGTTTTACCAAAAGTGTTCATAAATGGTTAGCTACTATATATTAATATTAATGCAAAAATAATTCTACCGGAAAGATAGACAAATCAATACACGACAATCTTTATTTTTGTTCCTTACTTAAAGTTGTCCTCCTATTCCTTTGAATTTTTCGACAAAGGCACTTATTTTTTGAAAAACGCTTTGTTTCTTAGTTAGATACTGTGGATTTAACGGGCTCATTTTAGGTAAAAGAGTGTTCAGTTCTGTGCCATTTTCACTGGCAAATTCACGTTTTAATGATGTAGCTATATATCTTTTTGTTGCTTCCTCATTTAAGTTCTCTTCTGTTATCAATTCAAAGGCTTCAGTTCTTTGTTTCTCGCCTGCATAGGCATAAAATGCGTCTAGAATATTTGATTTTTCTTGTATGTTATCAAGATCTGTTGCATTAATAAAGTCAACTACCAGACTTTCTTTTGCTCTTTGGCCAATACTGGCACGAATTACTCTACGAATTTCATCAATTAAAGCTGCTTTGTCTTTTGTCTTTTTGTTGTGTTCAAAAATTAATTCCAGAATATAATCCAGATTTATTTCCTGGGATTTCAACAGGTCTATTTCAAAAACAACGTCATCCCAATCAATTTTAGATGCTTCGGCTTCTTTTCCGCTTTTCTCCCGTCTTAACCAATCGCGTATGTCATTGTAGGTTGAACGATAGTCCTGAGCGGTTCTTTCTGGCAATAGAACGATTTCCTGCATTGCTGAAATATCTTCGTCTGTCACAAAATAAGTTTCTTTGAATGCTTCGACAGCCTCAGGATTATTTACATCTATAGCCTGTAATGCTTTAAGGTGGGTAAATTCATCATAATTCTGTAAAACATTTTCTACACGCAGATATTCACCAAAAAGTTTCGCAAACTCTTTTTTGTCTTTTTCTGTAGCGATTTCATCAGGGTTGGGAAACTTTTCGTTCAATTCATTTACAACATCAATATAACCTCTGCGGGCTTCGCCGGTAGCAATATCTGTAAAACCTTCCAAATATTCTTTGTAGCTCTTTTCAAGCACCACGTTTTTGGTATTGTTATCTCCAAATAAAGTGATGGCATCAATGGTTGCCTGTTCTAAATCTCTGAAAGTAACAATGTTACCAAATGTTTTTGTAGCATCATAAATACGATTGGTACGCGAAAATGCCTGCATTAGCCCATGATAGTGCAGATTTTTGTCTACAAAAAGCGTATTCAGTGTAGGGGCATCAAATCCAGTAAGGAACATGCCGACTACAATGATAAGGTCTACTTCTTTGCTCTTTACTCTTTTTGCCAGGTCGCGGTAGTAGTTCTGAAATTCTTTACTTTCAACTCCAAAACTGGTTTTGAACATAGCATTATAATCATTGATTGCCTTGGATAAGAATTCTTTTGCGCTAATATCCATTGCTGATGGTTCAAAAGTTTCATCCGGTATTTCACCAATGGCGTTTTGTTCTTCATTGGCTGCAAAAGAAAAGATGGTTGCTATTTTCAGTGGTTTTTCACTTTCTTTTTGCAGACGATTCAGTTCTTCATAATAACACTTGGCAGCATCTACACTGCTTACGGCAAACATCGCATTAAATCCTTTGTTGCTGCCCTGATTTCTGTGGGTTTTAATTCTGAAATTTTGCAGAATGTATTGCGAGATTTCTTTAATCCGAGCTGGATGAAGTAATGCTTTTGTGTTTTCTGCAGCGCTCAGTTTTTTTTCATCCTGCTCTTTCTCTATTTTTTTAAACTGTGGACGTACATTATTGTAGTCTACTTTGAACTTCAATACCTTTTCATCTCTGATGGCATCGGTTATCACATAGGAATGTAATTCGCGACCAAATACACTTGCTGTAGTGTCAGCACCTATAGCATTTCCTTTACGGATTAACTTTCCATCCACAATATCATCTCCAAAAATAGGTGTACCGGTAAACCCAAACTGGTAGAATTTTTTAAATTTTTTCTTCAGGTTTTTTTGTGCTTCACCAAATTGAGAACGGTGCGCCTCATCGAAGATGAATACGACTTGTTTTTGATAAATGGCTAAATCACCTTCACTTTTCATGAGGTTGTTTAGCTTCTGTATGGTGGTAACAATAATTTTGTTGTCTTCTTTTTCTATGTTTCTTTTTAAACCGGCAGTACTATCGGAACCGTTTACGCTATCGGGCGAAAAACGCTGGTATTCTTTCATGGTCTGAAAGTCCAAATCTTTACGGTCTACAACAAAGAATACTTTGTCAATAAAGTCAAGCTGTGTTGCCAGTCTTGCCGCTTTAAAGCTGGTCAGGGTTTTTCCCGAACCTGTGGTATGCCATATAAATCCGCCGCCTTCTGCGGAAGACCATTTTTTTGCTTCATAAGAACTTTTTATTTTCCACAACATTCTTTCTGTTGCCGCTATCTGATACGGACGCATGATGAGCAATGTGTCGCTGGTGTCAAAAACGGAGTAGGTGAGTAATACATTTAGCAAGGTATGTTTCTGAAAAAAGGTGGCTGTAAAGTCTTTCAGGTCTTTAATCAGGGAGTTATCTGCTCTTGCCCAGTTCATGGTAAAGTCGAAACTGTTTTTATCCCGCTTTACGGTGTTGGCAAAATAACGGCTGTCGGTACCGTTTGAGATAACGAATATCTGCAAATATTTAAAAAGTGAGTTTTCGCTATTAAAGCTTTCTTTGCTGTAACGATGTACCTGATTAAAGGCTTCACGGATAGCAACTCCACGTTTTTTAATTTCTACCTGTACCAAAGGCAAACCATTTACCAGGATGGTTACATCATATCGATTGGCATGCGTTCCTTTCTGCTCGAATTGTGAAATTACCTGTACTTTGTTGCGGACAACGTTTTCTTTATCTACTAAATAAATGTTTTGGATGTGACCATCGTCAAATACAAAATCATAAATATAGTTTTCATGAAGCTTTCTTGTTTTATCAACAATGCTGTCTCCGGGTTTATCCAGATATTCTTCTACAAAACGAACCCATTCCGCATCTGTAAACTCCATATTGTTCAGTGCTTGCAGTTGCTGCCTTACATTAGCCAACATGGCTTGCTGTGTAGTAAGGTTGGATGGCTTTTCGTAACCCTGAGCGACTAAGTCCCGGATAAATTCCTGCTCTAAGGCAGCTTCCGTCTGATAGACCGGAGGTGGTTCGTTCAATGTTGAATATTTGTCGTATTTATCAAGAACGATGTAATTATTTGATTCTGCGATGGTGTTATAATGTGCCATTTTCTTCTATAACATTTGGTTTAATAGTTGATTTGAATCCATACATTCTTTTTACTTCTTCAACCAGAAAGCTCAATACTCTCTTATCATTTTCTTCAATAATTGATATTTCTTCACCATGATGTTTAGAATGACTGGAGAGATTTATTATTCGTTTGTAATATGCTTCACGTGATTCTTGGGGTAAAAGGTCTTCCCATTTATGGTGTCCCAAAAAGGTAGAAGTTTTTTCTAATATATTACGAAGAAAGTTGAAATGAAACTTTTTTATATCATTTGGCGATTGTATAGCTTTCTCTAATTCAGATAAAAGAAATAAATGATACGAGAATGGAGAATCGTTTTTTAATTCATGCATTGAATAAGTACCATCATCCAGTTTTTCTAAACGCCATTTTATTGTGTTTTTTACTCTGTTGAATTCATTAAATAACACATTGTAGAATAATGGATTATGAGTAGTGATAATGAATTTCAACTCTGATTTACTTGACTTTATTAGCTCAGCTATATTTACAGCCAACTCGATTAAGTGGGTGTCATCGAGTGAACTTACCGGATCATCAATAAATACATATTGCAAGTCATTAAATTGGTCTGTTTCCCGATCGGCTTGCTCTGCTACGTTTAATACATTAACCGTTTGCTCCAATAAACTGTAAAAAATACTCCAGATGAAACAGCTTTCTTCGCCTTTGGAAATTTTGATAAAATCTGAACCTGAATCATCTCCACGTTCAAACGAGAAACGAACTTCGGAAAAGTCTTCATTAAAACCAGGGGTTAATTTATCGCTGGTGTAACGTTGGAAATGAGCCGCTATATTGGGTTCTTGTCCCTGATCCTGAAGTATCCATTTTGTGTAATCATTCGGCTGAATTTTCAATTTTCGATCTGCATCGTTATTCAGATCATTATCCCAATAAAACAAATCTTCGGTAAATGCATTGTAGTACAGTATTTTGATTCCTGTTTCCGCTTCGTCGGTTTCCTGATTTTTGGGAGCTATCAGTTCTTTGAACTCGCATGACAAACGTGTTTTACCCGTGCCATTAAATGCGTAAATCAATTGCACTTTTTTATTGGCATCTCTTAAAGATTGTGCTATTTGAAGTAATGACTGTGCCATATTATGCTTCTACATTATCTTTTGGAAAGGTTAATAACAGATCTCTGTAATATTCATACTGTTTTTGTCTTAGCTCAATTTCTTTTGGCAAACCTTCGCTTATTGAATTAGTTAAAATATCAAATTTATCTAAGATGGAAACGATACGGGCTTGTTCTTCAGGAGAAGGTATTGGAATTATCGCCTTACCCAGACCTTTTGAATTAATAGCGGAAATTTTACCAGAAGAAATATATTTTTTAATCTGATCGTGGAATTGTTTGGTGCGTGTAAAATAGGCTACGAACTTTGGATTTAAAGAGGTTTTGTATGAAAAACAGGCATCGTGAATAACGACACCTTCATCACCTAACCAAGCTGTTCCCATACCAATATCTTCGATTGTTTCACCAGCCGCAACGATAACCACATCATTTTTTTGAGCTACACGCAGATTTTTATTCTTAACGAGCTCTTCACTCACAAAAGATTTTGTTGTATCTGCCCAAGTACCATAATGTGTGTACATTTCTCCATAATGAATAGTGGGAACACCTTCTGTAAGTAAATCAGTTTTTACAAAACGTTTACCTCTTTGAAACTCTCCAATACTTTCATCTCCCATAGGTAAATGTTGGACTTCGTTTTCATCAAAGGCAAATAATTGCTCACGATAATAATTATACTGCTGTTTACGAGCTGTAAGCTCTGTTGTAAGCTCTGTTGTAAGCTCTGTAAAGGTATCGAGAATATCAACTATTTTTTGTTGAATTTCGAGTGGTGGGATGGGGATTTGGATGTTTAAAATTTTGTTTCGTTCAATATTGTACGGAACAGCCGTACGATTTGATATGTCGTAAAGATATTGTTGTTTGTTAATTAGATAAAAATATAGATATCGGTTTAGAATGATTCCTGTGTTTGGCTCTATAGAATAGCAAATATCATTCGCCCAAAATTTTTCAGTTTGCCATTTTACATAGCCAGCCGTTCCATATTGTGCAATTGTAATGGTGTTGGCTTTTCTATTATAATGGTTGAGATATCCCATATAGCCAGTGCCACCACTAACAACGGGATATTTACCGTTTGGAAGTAAATCTTTTTTCGTAATTCTAACACCACGAATGATTTCAGCCACATCCCCCAATGCTTTCCACTCTACGGAAACACCGTCTAATAATTTTTCTAACTCACTCATGCTTTGCCTCCTTTTTTTGCTTTCTTTTCTAAAGCCGAGATTGTTTTTAAATAGTCTTTTTCCACTGCACTCAGTGTTTTGGCTTTGTACTTTTTGTATTCTATTGCTGCTTTTTCTATTGCCTTCGTATGCGAAATTTTGCCTGCATTGTCGAGTAGTTTTCGTCCTGTAGATGCCAGAATAGTGTCCAATTCGCGGATGTAGTCTGCCATTTGCATTTCCCGTTCTTCAATGGCATTTAATTCTGCCAGATCAAAATAGGCAGCTACAAGGTTGTTGAGCACTTTTAATTCTTTTTCTTCTAAAAAGTTTTTAGCAATCATGGCTTCCGCTTGTGTGGGTTCATCTCCTTTAAAACTGGTTAACCCGGCATAGGGTTTGTCGCTGTCCACACGCATGTAAATAACTTCACTCGCCGTATTGCCGTGGGCTGCGTAGTGAAGTTTGTTTTGAACAATTTTAAAAAACGTAAGGCTTTCATCACTTTTGGAATCATAATCTGTGGCAGTAGCATAGAGTTCCAACACCTGACGGTACATGACTTTTTCACTTGACCGAATGTCGCGTATGCGATCCAGTAACTCTTTCCAGTAATTTCCGCCACCAAGGTTTTTAAGACGCGCGTCGTCCATTGTAAAGCCTTTAACGATGTACTCTTTGAGGCGGCTTGTTGCCCACTGCCGGAACCGGGTGGCAATTTTAGAATTAATTCTGTATCCTAAGGCTATAATCATGTCGAGATTATAGTAATCTAATTCACGGGCAACCTCTCTGTTGCCTTCTGTTTGAACTGTTCGGATTTTCCGAACAGTTGCCTCGGGTATTAGTTCTTCGTCTGCATAAATATTTTTAATATGCTCACTTACTGTCGATTTTGCAGTTTGATACAACTCGACGAGTTGCTTTTGTGTCAACCAAACATCTTCATTTTCCAGGTGAACAGAAAGTTCAGACTGTCCATCGGCACTTTTATAAATTATTACTTCCCGACTTTCCTTACTCATGATAATTCAATTTCTTTAATGATGTTATCAATATCGGCACGGAGCTTATCTATCTTTTCTACGGTTTTGGCAACTTCCTTGTTCAATTCCACTATATCAATCTTTTCACGATTATCTTTCGCTTCTACATACGAGCTTACGGATAGATTATAATCGTTTTCCGCAATTTTGGTATTGTCAATAGATACTGCGATATGGGTTTCATCTGTTTTGGTATCGAAGAGATCCATTATCTTTTCAATGTGCTTGTCTTCCAACACATTGTTATTGGTTACTTTTCTAAAGAAACCTTCTCCCGTAGCATCTATAAACTGGGTTTTGGTATCGGTCTTGTGTTTGGAAAGTACCAGGATATTTACTGAAATAGATGTGCCGTAAAACAAATTGGACGGTAAAGCGATAATGGTTTCTACAAAATTGTTGTCTACCAAATATTTTCTAATCTTTTGTTCGGCACCTCCTCTGTAAAATACTCCCGGAAAGCATACTATGGCTGCTCTTCCTCTGCCGGAAAGATAACTGAGTGCGTGCAATACAAAGGCAAAATCGGCTTTAGACTTAGGCGCCAATACTCCGGCAGGCGCAAAACGGTCATCATTAATTAGGGTGGGATCATCTGATCCTATCCAATTGACCGAATACGGTGGATTGGACACGATGGCGTCGAAAGGTTTTTCATCGCCAAACTGAGGATCAATTAATGTGTTGCCTAATGCAATATCAAACTTATCGTAATTGATGTTGTGCAAAAACATATTCATACGAGCGAGGTTATAGGTCGTATGGTTGATTTCTTGCCCAAAGAAACCTTCCTGAATAATATGATTGTCAAAATGTTTTTTGGCCTGAAGCAGTAAAGATCCCGAACCTGCTGCCGGATCGTATATTTTATTTACCTCTGTCTGCTTATGCATTGCCAATTGTGCTATAAGCTTGGATACGTTTTGCGGAGTAAAGAATTCGCCACCTGATTTCCCGGCATTGGCTGCATAGTTGTTAATCAGGAATTCGTAAGCATCGCCAAAAAGGTCAATTTGGTTGTCTTCAAAACTTCCGAAATTCAATTCTTCCACTCCTTTCAGAATGGCAGCTAAACGGGTGTTTTTGTTTTCTACGGTATTTCCTAAACGTGTGCTGGTTGTGTCAAAATCGGCAAATAATCCTTTAATGTCCTGTTCAGACGGATAGCCGTTTGCAGAACTCTCAATAGCATCAAAAATAGCTTTTAAGTCGGTATTGAGGTTTTTGTTTGTATTTGCTTTTTCAGCAATATTTACAAACAATTGACTAGGTAATATAAAATAGCCTTTTGTTCTTACAGCATCGGCTTTAATTTCAGGCGTTATGACTTCATCTGATAACTTTGCATAATTAATACTATCATCACCGCCCTCCATATAATTGGCAAAGTGCTCACTAATGTATCTGTAAAAAAGTGTTCCTAATACAAAATGTTTAAAGTCCCATCCGTCTACAGAGCCACGTACATCGTTGGCAATCTTCCATATTTTATTTTGTAATATATCTCTTTGAGCTGTGCTTGTCATTTTTTGTTTTTTTATCTTTTACCACTACACTACAAATAACGTAAGTAGCCTTTTAGGCTGTAAATGGCATTTTTTTATAACTTGTTTACCGGTATTTGTTATTTAATGCAATACTTGTGTCTTCTTACTTACTGGAATTAATCAAATCTTTAATATCCACATCCAATAACCTTGCTATTTCTAAAAAAGTTTCCATTGATGGTTGGATCTCATTCGTGACCCAACGGGAAATAGAAACTTCACTTTTACCTAATTGTTCAGCAAGCCATTTATTTGTTTTGCTTTTTTCAGCAAGAATTATTTTTAATCGGTTGATTTTCATCAGATGTTGTTTAATTAACATTTGCTGTTAAAAGTAACAAAAAAAACGATTCTTTGATGAATCGTTGATATGATTTTTGTTATGAAAAAATGGTTTTATTTCCCGATACAAAACTTGCTTAAGATGTTTCCCAGTACCTAGTAGTTGGTAAATCTCCCGGAGATTTCACCAAGGTATTCTATAGTGTTGCAAAGTTTGTAGGGGGGTAAGTTTCTTTTGGTTATGAAAGAAAAAAGTAATTAAAGTACTGAAATTATAACGCTAAGGTATGGTTTTAGGTAAAAAAAAAATAAAACTCCTTCTACAAGTAGAAGGAGTTTTGAGTCGGGAAGACAGGATTCGAACCTGCGACCCCCTGGTCCCAAACCAGGTGCGCTACCGGCCTGCGCTACTTCCCGAATATTTTTATTTAATTTATAAAAGGATTACTGAGTTCTCAAAATAACTTTGCAATAGTTGAAAAAAAATGTCCGTAATAAACGAACATTTTAAAATAAAGTGTCGGGAAGACAGGATTCGAACCTGCGACCCCCTGGTCCCAAACCAGGTGCGCTACCGGCCTGCGCTACTTCCCGAAATTATTTCAAAAATTTACTAAAGCTTTGATTCGTTACTAAAACTCCTAATCATCCCCAGCATCATCTTACTCATTTGTTCGTACCGACTGTAGAAAGTCTGATGCCTTTCCGCATCTAACCATCCCATTTCTTTACTTAACTCTATTAAAGCAACACAAACATTAATGTTTCCTCTTGCTATTGTTAAATAATGTCTTTTGTCGGCATGACTCATTCGAGCAGTGCTTTCCGCAAGGTTTAAAACCGATCCCATACTGGCATCTTTCCATTGTCTGGAAACATCAGCATTGAAAACCGGAGTTTCAATTAAAAATTTAAGAACTTCAATATTTTGAATTTTAGTAACCTGATAAACTTCTAACTTTTCAAAATCGAACATGACTAAAGTTTATTCAAAGTTTTACAATTCAAGTAAACTGGCGGTGAGGGCGGGATTCGAACCCGCGGTACAGTTTAACCCGTACGGCAGTTTAGCAAACTGCTGATTTCAGCCACTCATCCACCTCACCAATTTATCAAAAAACTCTCTTTTTCCAACCCTATTTTCCGCTTTTTTATTTGCTTCGTTTCCGATTGGGTTGCAAAAATAGATTAAAAAATGACACCACAAAACTTTTAAAGAACTTTTTTAAACTTTTTCTTAAATATTTTCGTCAACAAAATATAAGTAATTAAAAATCAAATACTTAATCAAAAACAAAAACCAAACATCATAATCGTAGTTGATTGATAGCTAGATAATTGAGAACGGCAGCCATTTGGTACCCAATATCAATAATAAGCGATAAAGCAGGTACTTTCGGCAGCCGGTAGCTGAATGTACCTGCTAAATAGAAATACCAATGCATAGCGGCTGCGGTGGACAGCAGGCAGGCGCTCCTGCGCCTGGTACGAGCCCGTAAGAAAATATAAACCTGGTACCGGTAACGGCGAGTACGATACCCTGCAGTACACCGGGCTGAAGTTCAATTATAATCTAATGCCGACAGCCCCAAAATGAAAAATTTAATTCGATATATTTGCTGGAAATAAACCGACTTATGAAATTTAGAGTTGTTTTCTTTTTCTTACTGGCCGCTACATTTTTTGGTTGTAAAGAAGTGCATCTGAAAGACGCACCGACCATTGGATTTATGGATGCTTTTGAAGACGCAACCATGCAAAAAGCTAAACAGGGCTTTTACGACGCAATGGAGAAAAACGGTTTCAGCGAAAAAGATACGACCATTAATATTATTTATAAAAATGCACAGGGCAATATTCCCACACTGGTGCAGATTGTACAATATTTTAAAGAACAACGGGTGAAAGCAATTGTAGCCTGCCCTTCTATTGCAACTATTGCTGCGATGCAAAACACCGTGGACGTGCCGGTATTTATGATGGTATCGCCGGAGCCGGAGATCCTGCATTTAGAACTGGAACCTTACAGGAAACTGGATTTTTTGCATGGCGTTGGGGAAAGCCTGGACTATATAGATACGTCGTTCCTGATGATAAAGAAGCTGGTAACACCAAAATCCGGTAAATTGAAAGTCGGGATGATCTTTAACCAGGCTGAACCGCAAAGCGTGAATGCATTGAAGAAAATAGAATCAATAGCGTTGGCCGGCAATATAGAAGTGATCGCATTGCCGGTAAATAATTCATCAGAGCTACAGATGGTAACAAAATCGCTGACGGAGAAAAACATTGACGCGTTTTTTGCGAATCCTGACAATACTGTGTTTGCCGGCTTTGAAGTGATCCTGAACAGTTGCAATACTAAAAACATCCCGGTATTTACCAGTGAGGCCGGCCTGGTGGACCGCGGGGCTGTAGCGGCTTATGGTGCGGACCTGTACCAATGGGGCTACCAGTGCGGAGAATTGGTCAGCAGGTACCTGAAAGGTGAAACAGACAACAGCAAATTATACGAAAAAGTAGCAAAGCGTGTGAAAGTATACAATGCCGAAGCATGTAAACGAATGAACATAACGGTTGACAGTAGTTTTCAATTGATAAAATAACAAAGTTTGGGATTTTTTATAACAGCAATTATTCTGGGATTATGTTATGCGCTAATGGGATTGGGCATCTACATATCTATGAAAATATTTAAGATCCCGGATATTACTACGGATGGCAGTTTTACACTTGGTGCAGCATTAACGGCTGTATGTCTTACACAGTGGCAATTGCAGCCTTTCACTACTTTATTGGTGGTTATGATTGGTGGTGCTGTTGCCGGTAGTTTAACAGCTATTATACACCACTATTTTAAAATTGAGGCTTTACTATCGGGCATTTTGGTAATGACGGCTCTTTACTCTATTAACCTGATGGTGATGGGCAGGAGTAATATTCCATTAATAAACACCCCGGATATTTTCAAGTCTCTGCGGTTTGATTTGAGCGAACCGTATATAATGGCTTTGTTATTCCCGGCCATATTCCTGCTGTTATTAGCCATCATTTTTAAAACTGATTTCGGAATAGCCATCAGGGCCAGTGGTGACAATGAAACCATGAGCAAAAGCATGGGCATCAGGATTGGCAAAATGAAAATAATCGGCCTGGCTATGGCCAATGCTTTGACTGCTGTTGGTGGCTACCTGATCACCCAATACCAAAGTTTTGCCGACATTAATATGGGGATTGGCATTGTAATGACGGGATTGGGGTCCGTATTGATCGGGGACAGTATGGCGAACGCTTTTAAGGTACAATCAATGGCCGGAAAAATGATTTTTGTAATAGCAGGGAGCATCGTCTTTCAAATGATTTTAGCCGTTAGTTTATCCATAGGCGTTAACCCGAATGCGCTGAAATTAATAACAGCTGTACTGGTATTTGCAGCGGTAGTATTAACCAACAGAAAAAAGTACTTATCTAAAGCCCGATGATCAGCCTGGAAAATATACAGAAGCATTTTACATTAGGTGACGGTACAGTTATCAAAGCACTTAATGACATTAATATTACCATCAACAAAGGTGATTTTGTAACGATCATTGGTAGTAATGGCAGTGGGAAAAGTACATTGATAAAGCTGATCAGCGGCATTGAACAACCTACGGCAGGCAATATATTACTGAACAAAAGAAACATTACACGGCAGTCCGTAGAGGAGAGAAGCGCATACGTGGCACAGGTTTTTCAGAACCCGGAATCCGGTGTAGCACCGAATCTTAGTATATTGGAAAATTTCAGGCTGGCATTTTTAAGAGGCAAAACAAAATCTTTGTTCAATACTATCAACAGTAGTTTTAAAAACCATACCAGGGACAAAATTGCGGCGCTGAATATGGGATTAGAAAACAAACTGAATATGCCGATCGGGATGTTATCCGGCGGGCAGCGTCAGGCACTTTGTTTGCTAATGGCAACGCTTGCACCTTGTGAGTTATTGCTGATGGACGAGCCTACAGCGGCACTTGACCCTGTAAACGCAGCACTGGTATTGGAAACAGCTAATAATATCGTAAAACAGGATGGACTCACCTGCCTGTATATTACGCATAATATGCAGGACGCCATCAAATACGGCAGCCGGTTGATCCAATTGCAAAATGGCACTGTGATCAAAGACATTGATAAAACAGTTACGCCAATAACAGAAGTTACCTGGTAATGATTTTTTCGTTGATTACATCAATACATTGTGCCTGTTCGAGTCTGATTTGATAGTATATTCCCGCTGATTAACGCAGATTTCTCCGATGATTTTCACAGGTTAAATAGGACTGATACATTTCCCCATCACTCTTATACTCCACTTCTGGCTTTAAGAAGTATTATTCCAACACAATAAGTGCAGTGCTATATCACACTTCTGACGTCCTAATTCTCTATTTTAAAATTATCGTTTATTTCAAATGCTTTATTCGGATATACCCAAATAAATGAATGATCATCAGCTTCCACTTTTACATCCAGGATACATTTTTGCCCGGCTGCAGGATTAATAATCACCAGGCTTTTTGCAGGTAAAACGGCCGGAGGCACCAGGCTGTTCTTCCAGTTTTCTGCCATGCTCCAATTACCAGAACCGATGAATTCATAAGTAATATCAAAATTATTGGCACAGGTAAAAATGCCGGCGCTGTAATTAAATTTCTTTACAAAAATTTTATAGCAGGCATTGGTAGCGAGGTTGGAAGATTGATGCAAAAACTGCCCTTTAGGCCCGCTACCTTTATACAAAACAGTTCCGCCGCCTGAGATGGCATCCCCTTCTTTATAAATCTTTTCAACCAGCCCAACTCTGCCTGCGGTGGAATACACAATAAATATAGAATCATTGGCCGGATCACAAATATTCATCTCATTAAAATCCCATGTCAGCAACATCAGGTCCTGCTGAATCCTGTCGGCAGTAAAGCCGCTAAAATAATTAGGCCTGGTAACAGAAGCAGTATTGGACGATAACATATACTGCCCGTTTACCAAAGTATATTTTTTAAAATACAACGTACTGTCTATAGCAAAATATTCATTGATGGTCTGAACGGTATCTGTTCCCCTGTAAACGATCCAGTAACCACCATCCTGCAGAATATCAGCGGAAAGCGTTTGTGGTGTAGGTGCTATCGCATTATCCTTATATGAGGCCGTAATGATGACATTCTTATAACAAGCAGACTGGTTACTCCATTTAAATGTGTACAAACAGTTACCGGTATTGGTCACTGATAATTCGTCCTGTTTCACTTCATTATCTATAACCAAAGATTTTACCAGTTGCATTGTTGTATTTTTAAAAACCCATACGGAAAAGTAATGCTTTTTACCAGGTACAATATCTGTTGAAAAAGTATTAAAAGAAGAGTGGTTATACACTACTTTACCGCCACCAATAACATATTCCCCTACCCTGTTTCTATAGTCAGGTATTCCAAATATCAGGGAGTCGCTCATTAATATGATCAGCGTATCCTGCTCCGTTTTTTTATCCCAGGTAAATTTTACAGAATCACAGGTTTGCGTTACCTGTAAGTTAATAGCAGTATCAGCACCAATAACAGTTCCCGGATAACTCTCAATGTCTTTTAAAAACTGGTAAGCATCTACTAATCCCGCTCCCATTTTACCCACTAATTCCGGGTTAGCCGCATCAATGTTCTTTGCAGAACCCAGTAAAAAGCGACGCAACTCATAATTGGTCAGCCGTCCCATAGCATGACTGACACCAAGTGCGGCCACCCCGCTTACCAATGGTGCCGCATAGCTGGTACCTACACTGTAAGTATAACCGTTATTCCTATCCAGTAAAACCATATTCGCCTGCCCGCTGTAATTATTAGAGTTGCCACCTGGCGCTGCAATATCCACATGTGTGTTTACAGTAGCATACGAAGGTCGTTTACCATCATAATCTGTAGCCGTTACCGATATTACTGAGGGAACATTATTCGGATAATTCACCACTTCATTATAAGAGTTGCCGGAAGAAAAAACCACAACGCCGCCTTTTAGAACGGCACCTCCACCATTTAATGTAAAATAATCTATGGCATCATTTATCAATTTCGACTCTTCTCCTCCACTCCAGCTACAATTGGCAATAGCCGCACCGTTCAAAGCTGCATATATAAATGCCCTGGCCGCTTGATCATCTCCTGCAAAATATCCTGATTCATTAAATATTTGCAGGCTCATAATGCGTACACCGGAATTGATATTACCATTGCCGCCTGCCACACTGGAGATACCACGCACGTTATTATTCACAGCGCCAATCACCCCGCAAACCCTGGTGCCATGCGCACTGGCATTTAATACCGTATTATCATCATAAAAATTGTACCCGAAACGTTCAGTCCCACCAGGTGATAGCCATAAGTTCTGCCTTAAGTCTGTATGATTGGTATCTGCTGCGCCGTCCAGTACGGCTACGATCACACCCGGATTTCCCGTTTGCAGCTTCGCTGCTTCGGGATAATTAATATCAGCGTCCACACCTGTCGCATTACTGCCAAATTGTGCCGAATAATTCAGGTACCATTGTTTTGACACGAATAAACTATCGTTTGGCAGCCATGTTTCGGGCGTTGGCGCTTCATCTAAAAAACGCTGCGAATCTACCGCTACAAATTCAACGATATCAGTGGCATTCTCAAACGATTGCTTTATGGCATTAAACTGTGCCGTATCGGCAATTTCTACAACCATCCAGCGGTTCATCCCCACTTTGTCACTATCAAATGCTGCTTTTGACCATGCAGACAATGCCATTGTATTGGTAATGCTGGTTAATCCTGTAATAGCATAATTATTCATTATTTTGTTTAATGACGGTATATCCACACTGCTCTTCAAAACACGTGCACGCTGCTTTAACTGTGAGATACCTGCGGAACCATTATCCCTGAATTTTACATATAGTTTATTTTTATTGATAGTCTGTGCCGGTAAATTCAAAGAAAATACCAACAGGACCATCGACAAAATATACCTGTAAACTGACATCATTTTACTTAACTGCATTTAAAAATTCATACATTTTATTCACCATATTCGCATGGGTGCCATTGTAATTATTCACCATTAAAACAACAATATATTCATTGCCGTTTTTAGCGGTATAATACCCGGCAAAGCATTTCACAGCAGTCATGGTGCCGCTTTTAATATTCATCCCGTTATACACCGGGAAACCGTTGTAAAAATCCCTGAACCAGGGTGCTGACTTTGCTTTGTACAGTATTTGCGCTAATGCAACAGGCGCTACCCTGTTTGAAGGGCTCAGGCCGCTGCCATCCAACATTCTTACAGCATACGGCGGCACATGGTTCGCTTTTAATATGGAATCTACCACCCCAGTCCCGTTTTTAGTAGCAGCGAAACCTGTATTTTTCAAAGCAACAGATTTCAGGAAGGCTTCTCCATACAAGTTAATACTCTTGCGCATAAACCAGTAATTCAAAGAGTCGAAAACCGGGGACTGATAATTGTAAACGGTAACAGCATTACCGATATCTGTTTGTTGTTTGTACCGCTCTAAACTATTGATATGTTCGCCCAGTACCACAATCCCGTTCTCTGCCAGGTAGTTTACAATCTGCACCATCGCATAACTATCCGCATTAGGTATAGATGCGTTATTTCTGAAACTTTTTTTATCCGGCTCTACCAATCCCTGGTGCAGATATTCTTCGCTGAAAGGACTGCCATATACAATACTTTTATCACCGGTACCGGCAACCCCGGATTTAGTATTCTCTATCACCGGTACTGCGGTTGCCTGTTCTTTCAAAATAATGTCTGTACCTGGTTTACCATTGTCCGTATAAAATGAAAAGACATTTTCTTCCCAGTTCAGCGGCCAGTGGCCGGCACCGTAAGCATTACCCATATCACCCCAGATCCATCCTTCCGGCACTGGGTTGACGTCAAAGTTTTTACTGTCAATTATAATATTGCCACTGATTACTTTTATGACCGCACTATCCAATGCGGCTTTTATACCGGTCAGTATATTTTTAGCGTCAGACTGCTGAAACCTATTGCTGCCAAGGCTTGGATCGCCCGATGGTACTATTACCAGGTGGCCATGCAAAGTATCGTTCACAACCTTCCCGTTCACTTTCACTTCAAAAGGATACCTGAAATCTTTACCAAGAACAGTGTACCCGGCGAATGACGTAAACACTTTCATTGTGCTGGCAGGAACGAGCCCGATATTAGCATTGCGTTCAAATATCCTGGCACCCGTTTTAGCATTCATGATATACGTACCTGCCAATGCAAAATCCATATTACCGGATTTTACGAACGTGTTCCAGGCAGTTGCCAGTTTCCCCTCCAGGGTCTGAGCAAAAACATTCACATTAATGAGCAACAATAAAAACAGAATTCTAATAATCTTCACTTTAGCCGTTTATTTATTCTCAAAAATACTTCTTAATAGGTATTTATCGCCTTTATTAAAAACAGTTTTCTTTTGGGGCTATCGCCAGGCGAACTCCGATGAACATTTGTTCCCGCTTTCTGTAGTAGTACGCCCGCAATCTTTCTTTCTGGTGTAAACATCAAAAACGGGCGTAGCTACTACTGCCAATCGGGCAGCCTGTCAGCATAAGGAACCCTGGTTCAGCAATGATTGGTTGCTACAAAATACCATGGAATATGCATACAAATGGTGGATTCACCGGTGCATAGAGTAACGGCCGTACAAGGGAGTGACACAACGATGCTGAATAGCATTACCAATGACGGCTCAATAAAAAAAAACTGGCAGCGAAAGCGCATCGCACAAAAAAAGCGCATCAAGATGATGCGCTTCAATAATATACCGGGCCTGATATAAATTCAGGCGGATGTTTATTTTTTACCGGCCAAAGCTTCAGCCATAGTTTTACCGATATCTGCAGGGCTTGCTACTACATGAATACCACATTCGCTCATGATCTTCATTTTTGCAGCAGCAGTATCATCCGCACCGCCAACAATGGCACCGGCGTGGCCCATACGACGGCCCGGAGGCGCAGTTTGACCGGCGATGAAACCTACTACAGGTTTTGTACCGTTTTCTTTGATCCAACGGGCAGCTTCTGCTTCCATTCCGCCACCGATCTCACCAATCATTACGATACCGTGCGTTTCAGGATCGTTCATTAATAATTCAACCGCTTCTTTAGTAGTTGTACCAATAATCGGGTCGCCACCAATACCGATAGCAGTAGTGATACCTAAACCTGCTTTAGCTACCTGGTCTGCAGCTTCATAAGTTAAAGTACCGGATTTAGATACGATACCAATGTTTCCTTGTTTAAAAATGAAACCAGGCATGATACCTACTTTACACTCTCCTGCAGTAATTACACCAGGACAGTTTGGTCCAATCAGACGTGTTTTAGTACCCTTGATAAAGCTTTTCACTTTTACCATATCCTGAACAGGAATACCCTCTGTAATACAAATTACCAGTTCAATACCGGCGTCAGCAGCTTCTAAAACCGCATCAGCAGCAAATGCTGGTGGTACAAATATAATACTTACGTTTGCGCCGGTAGCTTTTACAGCGTCAGCAACGGTATTAAAAATTGGTCTGTCTAAGTGTGTTTGACCACCTTTACCAGGAGTAACACCACCAACTACCTGCGTACCGTACTCGATCATTTGAGTCGCATGGAAAGTACCTTCTGTACCGGTAAAACCTTGTACAATTACTTTGGAATTTTTATTAACTAAAACACTCATTTTAGATGTTTATTTTTAAATTAACGCTTATAACCATTTTTGGCAATGCGCAAATTTAAGGGTTTCCATCCCAAAGAGAAAACTCTTTAAAATGTTTTTCAATTATTTTACCGCTAATTCCACGTATTTTCTCCTACAACGATTGCGTAAACAAACACCCGGCACAGCACAATGATAAGCCTTATGAATGGCTGGCGGTTGTATAACAACAACTTTCATCAGGATGCACATCATACTAACTACCTAAAATAAACATTGTTGCTATATAAACAGAAATTATCCGACCCGGTATTTACCAACCGTATTCAAATAAATAACATAAAATTGATTATCAACTATTAATAAAACAAAACAGCCTTATTACATGCTGTAAAGGCATTCCTTTTTAAAACCCTGCAAAAGACCTGTATAGGGTATTTTTACAGATACATTAATTTCTATTTTTTATGGCAGAAGGTAAAATTTTTATATTTGATACAACATTGCGCGATGGCGAGCAAGTTCCGGGTTGTAAACTTAATACTAAAGAGAAAGTTGAGCTGGCCTTAAAATTAGAAGAACTTGGGGTGGATATTATTGAAGCGGGATTCCCGATCTCTTCTCCCGGCGATTTTAGTTCGGTAGAGGAAATTTCCAAAGCAGTAACCGATGTTACCGTTTGCGGATTGACCCGTGCCGTTAAGAAAGATATTGAAGTAGCCGCAGAAGCACTTAAAAAAGCAAAAAGACCGCGTATCCATACAGGTATCGGTACCAGCGACCTCCATATAAAATACAAATTCAACAGTACATACGAAGAGATTTTGCAAAGAGCGGTGGAAGCCGTCAAATATGCTAAAAACTTTGTGGACGATGTAGAGTTCTATGCGGAAGATGCCGGCCGTTCCAACATTGAGTTTTTAGCAAGAGTAACAGAAGCGGTTATTGCCGCTGGTGCTACAGTCGTGAATATACCGGATACTACCGGTTATTGCCTGCCTCACCAATACGGTGAAAAAATTGCCTACCTCATTAATAACGTGCCTAATATTGATAAAGCCATTTTAAGCTGCCATTGTCATAACGACCTTGGATTGGCTACTGCAAACTCCATTGCCGGTGTGATAGCAGGTGCCCGGCAAATAGAATGTACGATTAATGGTATTGGCGAAAGAGCAGGTAATACTTCTCTGGAAGAAGTGGTGATGGTATTGAAGCAACACGAACTGGGCTTACATACCAATGTAAAAACGGAATTGCTTAATCCGGTTAGCCGCCTGGTATCGGATACGATGCGCATGCCGGTACAGCCCAATAAAGCGATTGTTGGTGCCAACGCATTCTCTCACTCTTCAGGTATTCACCAGGACGGGTTCTTAAAAGAGGCCACTACTTATGAAATTATCAATCCAAAAGAAGTAGGCGCTGATAGTTCTCAAATCGTTCTGACCGCCCGCAGCGGCAGAAGCGCACTCGCTTTCCGGTTCAAAAATTTAGGTTTCGAATTCAACAGGGATGAAGTAGATGAATTGTATCAGCAGTTTTTAGTAGTAGCTGATGCGAAGAAAGAAGTCATCGACGAAGATTTAAAACAATTAGCAGAAGCATTTAAAGCGGCGGTTTCTGCATAAATAATATTTAGAACATCATTTGAAAAGTTTTTGATAGAAAGATGAAAATCTGCCCGTCAAAAACTTTTGTCTTATCCGGTAATTCCAGATATCTGCGGTAATAAAATTTTCAGTTTCAATGAATCAACTTTCCGACAGTAAACTCAATTTAACGATAAACGACTTTAAAGTAAGCTGGCTGCCTCATTTATACACTAATTCCATTCACTTAACCCTGGAGCCAGGTAATCACCTGTATATTTCAGGAAGATCAGGCGCCGGAAAATCAATACTGGGTAAAGCAATTGCAGGTCAGGTTTTTCATACCGGGAGTATTGAATTTTACAATGACAGGCAGGAAAAGGTAAAACCAACTGTTACCTATATAGATAATTTTCAAAAAATAAAAAACCGCAGCAATCTTGTTGACCATTATTACCAGCAACGTTACAATAGCCTGGAAAACGAAGATGCTGAAACGGTGCTGGAATATTTACAACAGTTTGCAACAGCAGAAACTGCCTTATACTGGGTTGAAAAGTTCTCTATCGCTCATAGGCAATCAGCGCCCCTGATACAGTTAAGCAGCGGAGAATTGAAGCGGTTGCAATTGATAAAAGCACTCATTAAAAATTCTGAAGTAATTATCCTTGATGAACCTTTTGAAGGCCTGGATGTAAAAGGCAGGGCCTATTTAAATGAGCTATTGACAGTTATCAGCCGGAATTGTTTAATCATACTCATTTCAGGTTTTGAAGAAGCACCTGCGTTTATTACGCATTACCTGGATGTTGAATCCGGAAATACCGGTTCTACCCTTCCTGCAAAAAACAATGATGATTTAAGCTGTAATATTGATTTTAGCTTTTTGCCGGACACAGATAATAAGCCTGTAGAGAACCCGGTTATCAGGTTGAGTAATGTTACTGTAAAATATGGCAACAAAACTATTTTAGACAACCTGAACTGGCAGGTAAATGTTGGCGAAAAATGGCAGTTAAAAGGCGCCAATGGTTCGGGAAAAAGTACATTACTCAGCCTCATTACCGGCGATAATCCACAGGCTTATGCCAATGATATCATACTGTTTGGCAAAAAACGCGGGACCGGTGAAAGTATCTGGGACATTAAAAAACCGGTCGGCTTTGTATCTCCTGAACTGCTAAGGTATTTTAATACAGCCAGCTCCTGTAAGCACGTAGTGGCTTCGGGCTTCTTTGACACCATCGGCCTGTTCAAGAAATTAGATGATCCACAAAAAAAAGTATTGGAAAGCCTGATGACCCTGCTGGGTTTAAATAAAGTGGCCTCACTCCCGTTATACCGATTGCCGATTGGTAAACAGAGACTGGCTTTAATAGGCAGGGCACTGATTAAAAACCCTGATCTGCTCATTTTAGACGAACCATGCCAGGGTCTGGACAACCAGCAAAAGCAGTTTATAAATAATCTGGTATCAAATTGGATACTACAAAAAAATAAAACATTAATCTATGTTACACATAATAATTCCGAGCTTCCGCAGTGTATAAATCGAATTTTTGAATTATAAATTATCAGAAAAAAATAGTAAGTTACACTCGATATTGGAAATACATCATTAGTATGAAAAAGAAGATAGCCGTAATTTATGGAGACGGAATTGGCAGAGAGGTTACCGAACAGGCCATAAAGGCATTAGACGCAGTTGCAGAAGTTTACAATCATACATTTATATACGAAAGAGGATTGTTGGGAGCGGAAGCAATCGATGCAACGGGAGAGCCGTTACCCCACAAAACGATAGACATTGCTAAAAAAAGTGATGCTGTTCTATTCGGTGCCGTTGGCGACCCTCGTTTCGATAATAATCCTGCTGCTAAAGTCAGGCCCGAACAAGGCATTTTAGCTATAAGAAAAGAACTGGAATTATACTCTAACATCCGCCCTGTTGTTTCTTACAAATCGCTTAACCATTTATCACCATTAAAACTACGCAATATTGAACAGGTGGATTTTGTGATCTACCGTGAGTTGAGCAGTGGTATCTATTTTGGTGAACATTATACTAATAACAATGGCGGTACCGCCCATGATGTATGTACCTATAATGTGCATGAAATAGAGCGCATTGCTCATAGCGCTTTCCGTACTGCACAACAACGGCATAAAAAATTACACCTGGTAGATAAGGCTAATGTAATGGAAACCTCCAGGCTATGGCGCAAAACCGTTACTGAAGTTGCCAGGCAATATTCAGATGTGGAACTGAAGTTTATGTATATAGACAATGCAGCCATGCAGTTAATCATCAACCCCGGGCAGTTTGATGTTATCCTTACCGAAAACTTATTTGGTGATATCCTCAGCGATGAATCCGGCGCGATAACCGGTTCCCTCGGCTTATTGCCTTCCGCCTCTTTAGGTAGTAAAATCGGCTTTTTCGAACCGGTACATGGTGCATTCAACGAAGCAGCGGGTAAAGATATCGCCAACCCTGTAGGCTCTATTTTATCTGCGGCCATGATGCTGGAATTTTTCAATATGCCCGAAGAGGCAGATCTGGTAAAACAAGCCGTTTCCTGGACGCTTAACAGCGGTTTTGTAACCCGTGACATAGATTCTGTCAATTACTACTACACTTCTACCATCGGCGATTTAATCAGCGATTTTATTTTAGGAAAAATCCCTGATGCTGTTAATAAATCGAATATCGAATTAATGAAATCGACTATTATATAAAGATTACGGATTATAAAAAAACATCTACATTTTAAAAAGTGTAGATGTTTTTTTATTGGGGCTATCACTATTTGTAATTCTTTTGAACAGTTGTCCGGCTTGCTTAGGGGGTCGCTAAAGCACCGTACATTTTATATAGAGTACAAGTGAACTTTCTGATACCGTTTGAATTTAAAAATCTGCGACCATCTGCGGAGAAAATTTGCGGGAATCTGCGGGAATAGTATCCACATTTAAAAAACAGGAATCTCTGTTATCTGTTCCACCATTTGGCTATCCGTATAAAAACCATAAGTATAATGCCCGTTCGTAATAATTAAATAGCTCGCGTTTAAAACAGATTTATAACTGAGAATTTGCTGTACTGTATTTTGATTCAATACAACATCCGGGGCTTTACACTCTATCAGCAAAACCGGTTGGGCCTGGTTATTATAAACAACAATATCGAAGCGCTTATTTAATTCTCCTACTTTGATCCCTTTTTCCAATGCAATCAACGAAGCGGGATAATTCAAAGAAGTTACCAGGTAGTTTACAAAATTCTGACGCACCCATTCCTCCGGTGTCAGCACTAACCACTTCTTCCTTATCAAATCAAATATCTCGTCGTTAGAAGTTTTTTCGTTAAAACGGACTTTAAAATTTGATGGTGGAAATATTATCGGAATCATCGGAGTGCAAAATTACAGGGTTTGATATTATACATGCATTAAATAATTGCTTAAAATGTAAAAGATATTTTAATAGAAAAATATTTTTTTTGAATGTTGTTTAATATACTGTAAAAATTTATATTTGGCAGACACTATATTAAATAATAAAAAATCTCGACCTCTTATGAAGAAAATTGGAATTTTGTTTGGTAAAGAACGTTCATTCCCTCATGGTGTTATTGAACGCATAAATAGTAAAAAGATAGATGGCATTATAGCGGAGCCGGTATCTATCAGCAAGGTAATGCAAGGTGAGGCGACAGATTATGCGGTTATCATAGATCGTATATCGCAGGATGTGCCTTTCTACAGGGCATATTTGAAAAACGCAGCGCTTACCGGTACCGCTGTCATCAATAATCCATTCTGGTGGAGTGCAGATGAGAAGTTCTTCAATAACTGCCTGGCTACTAAAATAGATGTACCGGTTCCTAAAACCGTGATATTGCCAAGTTATGAGCACCCGGACGATACAGGTAATGAATCCTTTAGCAACCTGGCATTTCCTATGGACTGGGAAGGCATTTTTGAGTACGTAGGTTTTCCCGCATATATGAAACCATTTGCCGGCGGTGGCTGGAAAAATGTTTACCGTCTGGACAGCTTAGGCGACTTTTATGAAAAGCACCCGGAAACAGAGCAACTGGTAATGATGCTGCAGGAAGAAATCATTTTTGATGAATATTATCGCTGTTATTGTATCGGGGGCAAACATGTACGCATTATGCCATACGAGCCCCGAAATCCGCACCACTTACGTTATGTAGCCGATTTCAAACCAACTAAAGAGCGATTAAAGCAAATGGAAGAAATCGTACTGCGTATTAACCAATACCTTGGATATGATTTCAATACCGTGGAATTAGCTATAAGAGACGGTATTCCTTACGCGATTGATTTTTGCAACCCTGCACCGGATGCAGATATTGCCAGCGTGGGCCAGGAGAATTTTGAATGGGTAATAGAAACTGCTGCCAGCTACGCCATAGAACGTGCCAAAGCACAAAAGCCCGGCCAGGATAACCTTACATGGGGTAAATACATCAGCAACAGTGCCACTAAAAAAGCATTGTACAAATAATAAGATTATTCCTAAACCATTATTTATTAATATCATTATTACGTATGTCCAATATTAATTATAAACAATTTACACTCGGCATCGAGGAAGAGTACATGGTACTGGACCCGGTAACCAAGGAGCTGAAAAGCCACGAGCAAAAAATTGTAACTGAAGGACAAAAAATTATACGCGATAAAGTAAAAGCAGAAATGCACCAGGCGGTAGTAGAAGTAGGCACGGACATTTGTGCAGACATTGAAGAAGCTTATCGTGATATAACGACATTAAGAAAAACCATTAAACAGGTTGCCGGGGACCTGGATCTCTCATTGGGAGCCAGCGGTACCCATCCGTTCAGTCATTGGGAAAAGCAATTAATCACGGACCATATCCGCTATAACGAACTGGTAGCAGAATTGCAGGAAGCCGCAAGAAGCAATTTAATTTTCGGCCTGCATGTGCATGTAGGCATGGAAAATAAAGACCTGGCAATGCATATAGCCAACAGTGCAAGATATTTTCTGCCGCACGTATATGCTTTAAGTACGAACTCCCCTTTCTGGGAAGGTCGTAAAACAGGTTACAAATCCTACCGCAGCAAAGTATTCGATAAGTTTCCACGCACCGGCCTGCCGGAAAACTTTGACAACTATGAAAGTTATGAGCGCTTTGTAAATATCCTGATTAAAACAAACAGCATCGATAATGCTAAAAAAATATGGTGGGACTTAAGGGTACACCCGTTTTTCGGCACTGTTGAATTCAGGATTTGTGATGTGCCGATGACCATTGATGAAACCATTGCCATCGCTGCTTTATTCCAGGCTATTTGCGCCAAATTGTATAAACTGCGCATGCAGAACCTTAATTTCATCAGTTACCCGAGAAGCCTTGTAATGGAAAATAAATTCCGTGCCAGCAGGTATGGTATAGACGGGATGATGATTGATTTTGGAAAAGAGATGGAAACCAACACCCGTGGTTTGTTATATGAACTTTTAGACTTTGTGGATGATGTGGTGGACGACATCGGTGTAAGGGGACCAATCAACTATATTTCTAAAATGATAGAAAATGGAACAGGTGCAGACCGCCAGTTAAAAGTGTATGAAGAATCCGGTGGAGATCTATTTAAAGTCACTGAATTTATAGAGCAATCATTTTTAGCTTAGCACCAACTAAAAAGTCCGCACTAGATATAGACTGCCCCCAAAAAGTTAGACACTAATTGGGGGCATTTTTATTACTTCTATAATAACAGGTAACTTATAATTGCTTTCTCAGGCGCGCAACCGGGATGTTTAACTGCTCGCGGTATTTGGCCACTGTACGACGGGCAATATTGTAGCCCTTTTCGTTCAGCATTTCTGTAAGAATATCATCACTTAGCGGTTTCTGTTTGTCTTCGCCTTCCACAATATCACTCAATATCCTTTTTACTTCACGGGTACTTACCTCTTCTCCACTTTCGGTGCTAAGGCTTTCACTAAAGAAAAATTTAAGACGGAAAGTCCCAAACTCCGTTTGAACAAATTTACTGTTGGCCACACGACTGATTGTAGAAATATCCAGGTTTGTCTTTTCAGCCACATCTTTCAGGATCATTGGCTTCAGATTCGTTTCATCACCTGTCAGGAAAAACTCGTGCTGAAACTGCATGATCGCATACATTGTATTGAACAACGTATCATGACGCTGCTTAATAATATCAATAAACCATTTGGCTGAATCAATTTTCTGCTTGATAAACATCACGGTCTCTTTCTGTTGCTTATCTTTCTTATTGCCTTTATCGTATTCCCGCAGCATTTCTTTGTAGTCGCTGCTTATTCTTAAGTCCGGGGCATTTCTGCTGTTTAAAGACAATTCAAGTTTCCCATTGTTATTATTGATAAAGAAGTCCGGGATAACATAACTTTCAGCTTGTGCACTGCCACCGTATGACAAGCCTGGTTTCGGGTTCAGCTTTATAATGATATTGATCACGTCTCTCAGGTCATCCTCAGTAATACTTAACCCTTTCTGAATTTTATCGTAATGTTTTTTCGTAAACTCCTCAAAATATTTATCCATTACCTTTATAGCAAGATCAACATCTTTCCCCTCTGCTTTCTGGGCTTTTAACTGCAATAATAAGCACTCCTGTAATGTACGGGCACATACCCCTGCAGGCTCAAAGTTCTGGATAAGTGTAATCAGTCTTTCAACTTCCTGGTCACTGGTAATGATATTTTGTCTGAAAGCCAGGTCATCAACCAATGCTTCGATCTCTCTTCTTAAATAACCGTCTTCATCTATACTACCAATGATCTGTTCTGCTACAATATGCTCATTTTTTTCCAGGCTCAGCATATTCAGCTGTTCCATTAATACATCGTGGAAATTACCGCTTGATTTATAAATAGTATCCTGGTGTTCGCTGGCATCGGGGTAATTATTATCCTGGAGTTTATAATCAGCTATATCATCATCACCCGCATCATAACTGCTTAAATCAATGCTATCCATGCTGTCATCATATACCGTATCTTCTCCCTGGCTATAGTCATCATACTCTTCATAACTATCATCGGCATCGGCTGCAGTCTCAAAATCACTTAATTCCTCCTGTCCTTCGGTTTCATAATCCGGAACCGAATCATCATCGGCCATTTCCAGTGCTGGATTTTCTTCTAATTCTTCTTTGATTCTTTCATCTAATAAAGCAGTTGGCACCTGCAATAATTTCATTAACTGAATCTGCTGTGGTAATAACTTAATTAACTGTTTCTGTTGTAATGCTTGAGATAATGCCATATGAAAGCGTTTTTCAAGTTTTGGAAATAAATTATCAAGTGTTGAATCACATTCAAAGTAATGACTTTATTATCAAACAATAAAAAATATTTTGTTAATTTGACAATATTGGTATGATATTTGATGTTAAGCGAAAAATCAATTCAGAACTTATTGATAATTTTAGGATTAAAAGATTACAGTGTTTCTTTTCCGCTTAATTTTAATTTTGTAAGATTGTTTTAATGAGCACGATAATTAATACCGTGCAAAATTGCTGATATAATAAAACTATTAAAATTATGCTTTTAAGTCAAGTTCTACTTAATGAAGTATCTAATGAATTGAAAAATTCCAGGAAAGTAATCGCTGCGTTTAAAACCGAGCAGCTTGATTTCAAACCACATGAAAAATCCATGAGTGTAAAAGATTTGATTACCCATATAGTAGGATTACACAACTGGATTCCAATAGTACTGACCAAAGAAGCACTGGATTTCAAAACAGATCACCACCCTATCATTATTACAAATGTAAACGAAGCTCTTGAACAGCTTGAAGCAGGCCTAAGTCTTGCCCAGGAAACAGTAAAAGGCATGACAGATGAGACCTGGGCGACTTCATGGTCCTTAAAATCAGGTGACCATGTTATTGTTTCCGGCAGCAAATATGCGATGCTCAGGAATATTGTTTTAAACCACCTGATCCATCACAGAGGCCAGTTAACGGTTTACCTGCGACTGTTGGGTAATGCAGTACCAGGGGTATATGGCCCATCTGCCGATGATATGATTGCAATGAAACAGGCGCAGCAACAATAATAAAGAAATTCAAGACAATAAAAAAGCAGCAATGAATTGTATCGTTGCTGCTTTTAAGTTTGTAAAAACTCGTCTATTTAACCAAAGAGCTTAATAATGCCGCAGTTGTTGCGGTGGTATTTTTATTACCTACAGCATTTGTCAATGTTGTAATAATACCAGCATATTGAGTGGCAGATACGGCAGATTTAATTGTACTTAAAGCAGTCGTTTTTGCCTGGTTCAATTGCGTTGTTCTTGCGGTTGCGTCAGTAAGTGCATTGGCGGTATTGTAAACGCCAATATATTTGGTTAAAGCACTAGATACTGCTGATATCTGAGTATTGGTTAAACTTGTAGCATTGCTACCACCAAACAACCCTAATATTTCTGTAATGGTTGTAGCGATGTTTAATACTTTAGAAGCACCATTAGCAGTATTTCCTACATTTGAACTACCTGTGCAAGCTACTAAAGACAATAATGCAGCACCTAATAAAATTTTTTTCATGATTTAGTTGATATTTGAAATTATAGACGCTAAAAGTAGCCAAAAGGTTTACTGGCGTTTAAATATTTTCAGTTTTTTTATTCATTCCGGAGTTAAATAAGGTTAATCGTATCTTATCCCCCACTTAAAACGAATGAAACGATATATCAGAAAGAAAACAAGTAGCTTCCAAGCTATCCCGGTTAGCATTCAGAAGCGTTTCTACAATAATATTTTCTAACACTCCCAAGAATTTGTCCAATAGAATTCCTACCGACCAAAGGCTGCCGGATGCAAGGGGTGGCACGCCTCGTGCCAGTGCCTAAGCACCGAGCGACAGCGAGCCCAAAGCAGCCGGAACAAATGCCCAACAGCATTATCCAACGCTCACAGCCCCTAAAAGAAAAAAGGTTGGAACTTATAACAGTTCCAACCTTTTTATTAGTATTATAAAACGATTAAGCGTCCTGCGCTTTCATTTGTTTAGCTAATTTATTACGCTCGTTTTCGTCTAAAACTACTTTACGCATACGAATAAAGTTTGGCGTAACCTCAATACACTCATCGTGTTGGATATACTCCATACACTCTTCCAATGTCATTAAAGTTTTAGGCGCAATGCTGGTAGCAGCATCACTACCACTTGCACGGTGGTTGGTCAGTTTTTTACCCTCATTAGGGTTTACAACCAGGTCACCAGGTTTGTTATTTTCACCAATGATCATACCCGCGTAAACAGCCTCACCCGGATCTACATAGAAGAAACCGCGGTCCTGTAATTTATCTAAAGAATAACCAGTCGTTTCACCTGCTTCTTTCGATAATAATACACCATTGTTACGGCCAGGAATAGAACCTTTCCAAGGTTTGTATTCGCTGAAACGGTGTGCCATTACAGCTTCACCGGCAGTAGCAGTTAACATATTCGTACGTAAACCAATTAAACCACGGCTCGGAATTTCAAACTCGATATGTTGCATCTCACCTTTGGTTTCCATTAAAATCATTTCACCTTTACGGCGGCTTACCAGGTCAATTGCTTTAGAAGCAAACTCTTCCGGCACGTCGATTACAAGGATCTCGTAAGGCTCACATTTTTTACCATCGATTTCTTTTACCAATACCTGCGGCTGACCAACAGTCAATTCATAACCTTCACGGCGCATTGTTTCAATTAATACACCAAGGTGAAGGATACCACGACCGTAGACTAAGAAACTATCTGCAGAATCAGTATCTCTAACACGTAATGCAAGATTTTTCTCGGTCTCTTTTATTAAACGGTCACGTAAGTGACGGGAAGTAACGAATTTACCATCTTTACCAAAGAATGGAGAGTTATTGATGCTGAACATCATGTTCATGGTAGGTTCATCTACACTGATGATTGGCAATGCTTCC
The DNA here is from genome assembly GCA_027854065.1 of Polluticaenibacter yanchengensis. Lineage (GTDB taxonomy): Bacteria > Bacteroidota > Bacteroidia > Chitinophagales > Chitinophagaceae > Phnomibacter > Phnomibacter yanchengensis. The sequence goes on from JAQGEF010000001.1 coordinate 108,185, forward strand.
GGGTTTTCAAAATCGGCAATGGTATCACCAATGTTAAAACCTTCCACACCAACAACCGCACAAAGATCACCTGCCAAAACTTCGGTCACCTTACGTTTACCCATACCTTCAAACACGTACAATTCTTTTACACGTTGTTTTTTGATGGTACCATCTGCCTGAACAAGACTGAATGGTTGGTTTTCTTTAATAGAACCACGGGTTACTTTACCAATAGCAATACGGCCAAGGAAAGAAGAATAATCCAAAGAAGTCACCTGTAACTGCAATGTACCTTCAGATACTTTCGGAGCCGGTACATATTTCAGGATACCTTCCATTAACGGCTCAATATTATCTGTAGGCGTTAATGAATCGTTGAACCAGCCTTGTTTACCACTACCATAAAAAGTAGGGAACTCTAATTGTTCTTCAGTTGCATCCAGGTTAAAGAACAACTCAAAAACCGCATCGTGCACTTCATCAGGACGACAGTTATCTTTATCTACTTTATTAATAACAACAATAGGCTTAAGATTTAAACCCAAAGCTTTTTGTAATACGAAACGGGTTTGAGGCATTGGTCCTTCAAAGGCATCCACCAAAAGAATAACGCCATCAGCCATTTTCAATACACGCTCTACCTCACCACCAAAATCGGCGTGGCCCGGAGTATCGATAACGTTGATTTTAACGTCTTTGTAAGTAACTGCCGCATTTTTAGAAAATATGGTAATACCGCGCTCACGCTCAAGGTCGTTACTATCCATTATAAGATCGCCAGATTCCTGGTTTTCGCGGAAAATCTTGCTGCTTTTCAAGATGTTGTCCACTAAAGTAGTTTTACCGTGGTCAACGTGTGCGATAATCGCAATGTTTCTAATATCCATATAAAATTATATTGTAGGGCAGTTTATCTGATTAAATGTGTTCAAAAATGATACTTAACCCTCTCAAAAAAACGGCAAAGGTACAACACAAATACGGAAATCAAACAATTTATTACTAAAAACTGAGAACTATAATGTTTAGATAACAATTATGTCCCGTATTTGGCGTCTGTTTAACAGATACCAGGCCAATTTGGATAATTTTTATTTTTATGGGCTGGCAACAGTTCAGAGCCTGCTCATCAACTGTTCCTGCTGCTACGGGCTCGCTCGCGCTCGGTACTCGTTCCTCGTACCAGGCCACTTCGCATCAGGCAGCCTCTCTGCATTTGTAATGCTATTGAACAATCATATACTATAACCCAAAAATACCTTGCGGCAAATAATGATCAAAACGTCCCTTCGTTATTTTAACATCAGGAAACCGGGCATCGAATAACCCAGCTATACTACCTTCATATTTACCATTGACAAAATTTACCTCGGCTTTATGAAAATAGATATTACCAGTTCCTTTTGCATCGCCTTTCGATTTCATTAGAAAATAACCATTATTGCCGTCCAGCTTTAAACGCTGCCCCGACAATGCATTAAACTCACCAATTGTAAAATTCTTATTCAGGTAAAAAACCACAGTGATACTTTCCTCCGGATTGCCTGAATTATCAGTCTTTCTACCATGCCACTTTACACTCACAGAATCCAACTGGTGCCTGTTCACCTCAACCTCATAATTACTGTAGCTACCCGGAAAAGAATATGTAATATTCCTGGGTAATGTACTAAAAGGATTCCCGTTCACATAACAGGACATGATATTATTACCGGTATCTGAAAAAATTGCTAAATCCCTTGCATCATCGTCTTCCCAAAAAACGGACAAATTCTTTTTACAGGCGGATAAACTAAGAACAAGCACAAAGAGTATTAAAAACTGTTTCATTAATATTTTATTTTTTAAATTTTATAGCATAACCTAAATGCAAAGCAATAGGCGCAATCGATTTATACCCATGTAGATCATCGCTGCTTTTATTGGTAGCAGGCGTACTTACGACACCCTGGGCAAATAACCTGTGACCATTATTAAGCCGGTAAGCATACATAACGCCAAAATTGAGATTGAAGCCATTCTTTTTATAGTTCCGGTGCGGATTCAAAATGGTGTATTCGGCTTTATTATAATCATAATCTGTTTTGATATGCTGGTGTAAAAAGTTAGTACTCACAAACAGTGAAACACTATTTTTGTGCTGCCAGGTTGCCACTTTAAACCGGTGCATAAAGCCAAATGAAAATGAGGATACTTTTGTTTCCCTGTAAGCATCGGCCACTAAAGGCAATTCGGAATTGAGTGCATACGCTTTATCAATGCCGGTAGATTTATTGACCGGAAGTCCGCCCTGGAAAGTAAAAAGCATATTATACACTTTATGATCTAACACTACCAACTGCAGGCCAATATTCGCTTGTTTGAACTTGTAATTGTTCTCCTGGTCGGAACTGATACCAATATAAGGTTCTATGGCGTTTTGAGACTGGGCATTTACGTGAAAAAAAAGAGTAAAAATCAATAATCGTTTTTTAAAGAGCATGAATCTGTTGTTTGTTTATTCAAGAGATACCTATTTAGTAAAAAATGCTGCCCTATATAAAACAAAAATCCTTCGGTTTTTTGTTTCCGAAGGATTTTAATGCCGTTAGCTTCAATATAAACCTATCTTGCTTTCACTATTTTTTTATTCAGCGTTTCATTACCCGCCTTCAAAGTAATATAATAAACACCATCAGCTATTTCACTAAGCAGTTTTTGAATATCAGCCATTGTTGTACCCAATACCGCATTACGGTTAAGCAAAACTTTCCCGTCTGCCGAGCTTATGGTATAGCTTACTTTTTCATTCACCGGTATATTCGTTTTAATATTTGTTGCCCCTGATGTAGGGTTCGGTAACACGTCAAAATAAATATGACTCATCATTTGCTTTCTTATTTGCTGCACATGACTGTATTTTTTAGACATATCAATATTTACCTGCAAAATTCTGTAATAAGTATTCGCAGCATTTATTTCCTTATCCGTAAAATTATACTGATGAACAGCAGACATCGTATTTAAAGTCGCGATTTTTTGAAACTTAACACCATCAATACTTTTTTCTACTTCAAAATATTTTACATTTTGAATATCCGCAATTTTCCACTGCAGAATATTTTGACTCTGCTGTTCCAACACATTAAAACTGATCATTTGATTTGGCAATACCGTCTGTTGATTAGCCAGTATAAATACAGAAAAATCAGTTATATTATTAATTGAAGCAGTATATGGACCTGCACCGCTGGTTGTAGCGGCGCCCACTTGTTCCCAATAACCATCAGGTTGCAATGAATGGTGAAAAACATAAGGCTGGCTCCTGTTAAAACCATCATGTTCGCCCGGCACGTTCCATTGAAATTGCAGTTGTGCATTTACCGGCTGCGCAGTAGCCGGTTTTATATACCAGGTGGTATTAACATTATCATTCCCGGAGTATTCAGGACCGGAAACACCTCCCATGTACACATTTTCAAAACACTTTATTTTGAAAACCTGGCTATTCGTACTTGTGTTCATATACAGTGGCGTATATGCAGAATTGCCGACAGGTATCATTTTAGTAGCATTATTAATAAATACATACACAAACCCATTCGCATTAGGAACATTCGTCAACTGGAGATAACTACCCGAATTACCACCAGTAATACCCGCAGCATTATTAATAAGCACGCTTTTAGCATTTGTTTTCAAATTACCCGATGTCAGTTTCAGGGCGTTATTAATAGCGATACTGTCATTAATTGTCACTCCCTGTACATTGTTTATTTCCAGGTTATTAAATCCTGTAACACCCGTAATGGACTGGGCTGTACTGCCGCCCATGATGATATAATTGCTACCCGATACCGTTCCGTTTGTATTAGTAAAGTTTCCATAAACAGTTAATGGCGCATTCACTGTTATGCTGGCACCATCTTTCAGAAGAATATCCTTTACAGAAACCGGTGTATTGAAAACCGGCATAGGAAAAGCATACCCCGGAACAATAACATTTGTATTCGCATCCGGCATTTTAGCCTCTTCCCAGTTACCGCAATCCGTTACATCAGAATTATTTTTGTTCCCCGTCCAGATGCTCACCTTAATTTTCGGATTATCTGCCGACACTCTTGTATTGACAACCTGTGGTGCCGTATAAGCAACATTACACCATACTTTTTGCCCGGCCTGTAATGCCGTACTGTTTCTTACTTTAATAGTAAACCAGCCGGTAGATACCGGGGTATAGTTAATTGTTAAAGGACTCGTATTACTAACAATGCCGGATTGCTCAGCCAATACAACCCCATCAGCGTTTACGATACTCCCCGTTAAGTTCAAGCCATTCACCTCCGGATAAATTTTATATACAATTGCCTTTCCCTGCTCAGCAAATATCTTACCGGCCACACGCTGGTTCGTTTTATTCGCAGGTAATGCACCGCCATAACCCAAAGACAAACAGTGACTATCGCCTAAATCATTTGCCATTTCCCATTCCTGGGTCGTAATAGCAGATCTTGACGGCGTAAAAGTAGCCGCGTCAAAACCTACCGGTGCCCATATACTATAACCATAATAACCACCTGCAGGGTTTACGGGCGGAGTGTTCACGTTAATTCTTCTGTCATTATTTACGGTGTAAGTATAGCTGCCGTTAGCACCACTGTAATCTTTTACAACAGTCCCGGGATTGAAGTCTGTATCCACCCATGCAGACTGCCAGCTACTCCCATTGTCATTTAAACCAATCACCACTTTTCCGCTACGCTCTATCGCCAATAAATCATTCTCAGAACTTCCCGGCGGAAAATACACATTGCCACCGGCATTACTTCTTATTTTGTAAACACCACCCTTGAAATCTAAAACCTGGTGCGCCCATATCAGTTTTTTGATGCCTTCATTCACTGGCAGATCCGTTTCACTGCCAGGTAAATGCGTGTATCTTTTTCCGGTTCCGTACACATTAAACAAGTCTTCAAAAAATATCTGGGGGTTACCGTCAACAGCTAATATCGCGGCATAAGCTAATGCCAGCCTGCTGTTACCCGGGTCAATGTGCGGCGATAACTCCTGCCCGTTATTCCATCCGGTAATATTGCCACTGCCATCTACCTGTGGGCGGTAAGTATCATGGTTGTTCACAAAAGGCATTGTCCGGTGATATCTTGTATTGTCAATATCCGTGTAGCGCCAGTTTTGTTGTGCGCCAGCCAGGTCTGCCATATTATAAAAGCCACCGCCATCTATCATGCTTTTTATACCCCCGTTAAAAGCCCTGAAACCAAAATCGAAAGTGCCCATTATAAATTTATTGCCACCATTAGCCTGGTATATATGATTACTATATGCATCCAGTTCATCCTTATTACCTACAAACTCCCCTACATTGATCATACCTTCTCCTCCCTTAGCAAAATCCGGCAATGTATATCTCACGTTCCAGCTTAAATCCTGCTGTGTATGTATATCAAAATGCTTAACTGCATCCCAGCGGAAACCATCAACATTGGTTTGCTTTTTCAGCCACATGATCCAGTCTCTCGCCTGGTCCTTCATATAACTGCCGGATTGAACAGGATTATACCCGATCACATTGCTACTCTGCCCAATGCCACCGCTTACCGGGCAATTACCGTTAATGCTATAAGGCGTATTAGTATGTACCGGGCAATCGCCACCATAACAGATATCCGGGCCCCAATAGCTTTCCGTCATGGCATCATTTGTACTGTTATGATTGGGATTCGGATGAAAATTCTGGTAGTTTTTAGCCCATCTTCCACCCCTGCTCCAGTAATCCATAGAAGTTTCATCACCGGAAGGATTCGCATAGCTCACATACCGGAAGTTTTTGTAACCGTCATTTGTAACCGTAGAATACCCCGTTTCAGGGTCCTGGCCGCCAGAACCATTGCCCGAACCCGCATTATCCACATGGTTCAATACGATGTCCTGGATTACTTCTATACCATTGGCATGCATTACAGCAATCATTCTTAACAACTCATCCTTTGTACCCACCCTCGTATTGGTCGGCCTGCCAAGGTTCGTCCAGTATGATTCCGGTTTTTGGTATTTGTCTCCCAGGTCGTAATGATCGAACGGTGAGTAACCAACAGAATTTGTACCACCGTTTTTATAACTAGGGGGAATCCAGACCGCATCTACCCCAAGAGATTTCAATCTTGGAGCTAATTCCGTTAAATAGTTGGCCCAGGAATTCTGGAAATTATTGTTCCAGTAATCCCACCAGAAGGCCTGGAATACAACTTTTTTAACGTGGTTGTTCTGAGATCGTACATTTCCCGGAACAAACATTAGTCCGGCTGCAAGTAACGAGAACGTTACCATCGTTTGTTTTACAAACTTTAGAGTTTTCATGCAAGCAAAATTTAATACATCAAATATACAAAAATTTAACAAATGTGTAAAAAATACACATTTATATTATTTTCATTATTTCTTCAAAAAGACAGCAAAATTTACATTGAGTATCATCCTTTCTGCCTAAAATATTCAAAATGAGATTCTTTAAATTCACATATTAAAAATTAATATTTTGCAACAATTCTCTTAAGTAGTGTATTTTTTACACAGCATTTTTTAAAAATTGATAGGATTTTATGAAAGTTATTCAAGAAAATAGCATCCGATGATTTAACTTTGTTGGAAATATATTTTATTTTAGAATATGTACAAGGAACGCGAGACCGATGTGGTTTTAATTGGTGCGGGTATTATGAGTGCTACATTGGGAATAATGTTAAAAGAATTAAACCCAGACTTTAAAATAGAAGTTTTTGAAAGGTTGGATGTAGCTGCAGCCGAAAGTTCAGACGCCTGGAATAACGCAGGAACAGGACATTCTGCATTTTGCGAATTGAACTATACGCCGGAGGCAAAAGATGGCTCCGTAGATATTAAAAAAGCAGTTGATATCGCAGAACAATTTGAAGTATCAAAGCAATTCTGGTCATACCTGGTAAATAAGAATTTATTAGATACACCAAAAGATTTCATACGCAGAACACCACATATCAGTTTCGTTTGGGGTAAGGATAATGTGACGTTTTTAAAAAACCGTTATGAAGCCATGTCCGCTCATCACATGTTCGAAGGCATGGAATATTCCGAAAATCACAGCACTTTAAGTGAATGGATGCCCCTGGTAATGGAAAACCGTGCACCAGACCAACAAGTATCCGCTACAAGAATGGCAATTGGTACAGATGTTAATTTCGGTGAACTTACACGGAAAATGTTTGAACAATTAACAAAGCAGGATGGTGTAAACATTCATTTTAGCGCAGACGTTAAAAATATTGACAGGAATGGTACCGGCTGGAGTGTCAAAGTAAAATACACCAATGGTAAAGAACCTGAAAAAATTAATGCAAAATTTGTATTTATAGGAGCAGGTGGTGGCTCTCTGACGCTTTTACAAAAATCCGGCATTCCTGAAAGTAAAGGTTACGGCGGATTTCCGGTAAGTGGTCAGTGGTTAAAATGTACCAACCCGGATATTATAGAGCGCCATAATGCTAAAGTATATGGGAAAGCCAGTGTAGGCGCCCCCCCAATGAGCGTTCCCCATTTAGATACACGTGTCATAGATGGCAAAAAAGCCTTATTATTTGGGCCATATGCAGGTTTTTCAACCAAATTTCTGAAAAATGGTTCCTACATGGATTTACCATGCTCCATCAAAATATCCAATATGCGGCCAATGATATCCGTTGGGCTGAATAATATACCGTTAACCAAGTATTTAATTCAGCAGGTCCGTCAATCACCGGAAGATAGATTGGATGCATTGAAAGATTACTTTCCAAACGCTAAAATGGAAGACTGGGAACTGGAAATTGCCGGACAACGTGTTCAGATCATAAAAAGAGGAACAGAAAAAGCCGGGAAACTGGAATTTGGTACGGAAGTTGTAAAGTCAAGTGACGGTTCTATTGCAGCGTTATTAGGAGCTTCACCGGGAGCATCTACTGCTACAGCTATTATGTTGAAACTTTTAAAAGGTTGTTTTCCAAAAGAAACAGCCACTACAGAATGGCAGGCAAAACTAAAAGCAATGATCCCGTCTTACGGAGAATCTTTGAATAGCAACGCCGGCCTGGCCAGGAAATTAAGAGAAGAAACTAATAAAGTTTTAGAAATAGTTTAATTAAAAATATTTCAATACGTTAAAAGAGTTACAGTTGTAACTCTTTTTCAATTTCATGACAATTTAACTTCAATTATATAAAAATTCTTTATTTTGTGTGCCGATAAATATGGAATTAGCCCTATTGGTTAAATTAGAATACTAAGAAAAGGAAGTATGGATAAATTTAAAATAAATCCAGTTAATACTCTTGGCTATAATTTTATAGACAACAGTAAGTTACCTGAAGGAAAAGATGAATATTATTTACGGAATATTCAAAACAGGAGTGGTATTGAATACAGGCACCTAACCGCCTATGAAATAGAAGCTCTTGTAAGAAACAACAATAGTAGCGATGATTGGAATAAAGTACTGGTTAGTAATTCTTTCAACCCCTCCCTTGTAAAAAACTGCACCTTTTTCGGATTGGTACGTATTGGTAAACTGGAACCACTGGTATTAGAATATAGTGATTTAAAGGTACTGGTGGGGTTATACAACAGCACCATTATCAGTAGTGATATCGGCAATAATGTAGCTATCGACAATGTCAACTATTTAAGTCATTACATCATCGAAGATGAATGTATTATTCTTAACGTCAATGAACTTTTAACCACTCCGAATGCCAAGTTTGGAAATGGCATTGTAAAAGATGGTGAACCGGAAGAAAAACGGATCTGGATGGAAGTACGGAACGAAAATGCCGGCAGGAAAATAATGCCATTCAACCGGATGTTGCCGGGTGATGCATTTTTGTGGAGTAAATACCGCGCGGATAAAGAATTATTAAAATGCTTCGAACGGTTTACCCAAACGGAATTTGGAACTGATCCGGGCTATTATGGCAAAATCGGCACCAGGACAGTGATTAAAAACTGTGCCATTATAAAAGATGCCTGGATAGGCTCTTATGCCTATTTTAAAGGTGCTAACAAAATAAAAAACGTCACCATTAATTCCAAGTATGAAGCTCAGACACAGATTGGCGAAGGTTGTGAACTGGTGAATGGCATTGTAGGTTTTGGTTGCAGAATTTTTTACGGTGTAAAAGCAGTCCGTTTTGTAATGGCCAGCCATTCACAATTAAAATATGGTGCCCGTCTTTTAAATAGTTATCTAGGAAACAATGCCACCATCAGTTGTTGCGAAGTGTTGAACTCACTGATATATCCTTTTCATGAGCAGCACCATAACAATTCATTTTTGTGCGCTTCTTTTGTAATGGGCCAAAGCAATATAGCCGCAGGCGCTACTATCGGCAGTAATCATAACAGCCGCAGCCCCGATGGTGAAATTATGGCAGGCCGGGGTTTCTGGCCAGGCTTATGCGTCAGCTTAAAACACAACAGCAAATTTCCCGCCTTTACCATTATTGCGAAAGGTGATTATCAAAGCGAATTAGACATTCCCCTGCCATTTTCGCTCATCAGCCAGAATATTGTTGATGATTCTTTAGTCGTAATGCCCGGCTATTGGTTCATGTATAATTATTATGCTCTTGCCCGCAATGCCTGGAAGTATATAGACCGGGATAAGCGCCTGGAAAAAATTCAGAAAATTGAGTTCGATTATTTAGCACCGGACACTATTAAAGAAATGTTCGCAGGTATCGAACTATTGGAACTATATATAGGCAAAGCAATCTTAAAACACCTTGGTAAAACGTTTACGACAGATAAAGACACTATAAAACTGGCGCAGAAATATTTAAATGAATCCAACCCGCTGGTTCACGAATTAAAAGTATATGGTGAAGGTTTTGAAAACTCAAAGCGCAAGGTTGAAATTATTAAAGCAGCCAAAGCCTGGAAAGTTTATAAACGCATGATTGTTTTCTATTCCATCAAAGAAATTCATAAAGCACTGGAGGAATATGGCACAATAGAGAATATCATCGCCAAAATGCCGGCTAAAACTTCATTATCCGCTTCATGGGAAAATGTAGGCGGGCAGTTAATGTCGGAAGATGACCTGCAGAACATACTGAAGAAAATAAAAAATGGCAGCATTAATTGCTGGGATGATCTGCACGATTTTTATAAATTGTTAGGAAAACAATATCCTCAGAAAAAACTGGTCCATGCATTATTTGCATTGCAGAAAGTGACCGGTATCAATCTTAAAAAAGCAACCAAAGAAAACTGGACGGCATGGTTCAATGAATCTTTAGAAACTGCGCAATGGAAACTCAGCGGCATTATAAGCAGCCGTGAAAAAGATTACACCAGTCATTTCCGGAAAATGATGTACGATACGCAGGAAGAAATGGATGAAGTTCTGGGTAGCTTTAGCGAGAACAGTTTTATCATATCGGAAAAAGAATTATTTGCAGAATATGAAAAATCTGTGAAAGCCTTATTGAAAAAAATGAAGTAAAACCAACCGGTTATTTCAGCCACAGATTCATGGTATTTTTGTAATATCAGTATCTGTGGCTTTTTTATTAAAAGTATTGTACCTGAAAAGAATGTACCATTCACTACCTGCTGCTGAGAGGCTGCCGGATACGACGGGCCTGGTACGACGCAGGAGTACCGAGCGCAGCGAGCCCAAAGTAGCCGGAACAAATGCCCAACAGAATACCCCGGCAGACAGCCCCAAAATAAAAAATTATTTCCCGGAAAAGATAACAGTATCTGCCAATGCCCCTTCTTTCACTGATGACACTATTTGCTCCTTTGCGAAATGATGCGTACTCAGCACTTCCACCGAATTACTGTCACGTCCATAACATAACCACTGGATACCATTTTTAAACCCATAATTATAAAGCGGCAGTCCATGACTGTAAACAGGCAGATTTTCTATCACGATCTTTTTACTAAGTGGCACTTTTTGAAATGTACTCATACCGGCCTTTGAGTAACTGCTTACTTTTTTAAACCCGGCAGAAGCTTTATACATAAAAAACAAATGATAAAGACTGACCACGGCAAACAATACAACAAACAAGGCCCTGCTTTTAACCAAATGGAATAAGGCCAAAACAATAAAAAGGCATAACCATAGTGATGGATAATACAAATAGCGTTCGCTCTCAAAGCCTTTTACACTTACACCCAGGCTAATGAACAATACATAAGAACTTAGCCAGGCAGATACAATAAACAAATAGAAGCGGTTGAGTACTTTCCGCTTTATCAGCATTAAAACAACCAGGCACAATATTGCCAGCATACCAACCGATGCCAGCTTAAATATAAAGTCCGATGAAGTAGGTGGCAGGAATGAACGGAAGAAAAGTTTATACGAATTCTCTATTAACACCCCCCAGTGAAATGCCTGTACATGCGCCGCTTCGTAACTGCCCAAAGCCTCTCCTGTACTCCATAAACGAAACGGGAAGTAAATAATAAATAAAGCCCAGATACCAATAATCGTTTGCCGTTGCAAAGGCTGCAAATCTTTCTTATCCGGCAGCAGCCACCACCAAAGTACCAGCCAGACCGGGTAGAGCCACAATGTTTCGTAAGTAAATAACCCTAAAAGAAAAAAGAGAATGGCGCCTGATTGCAGTAACCTGTTTTGAGTTTGCTTTAAAACACACAGGAAACTCAGCAAATTAAAGAACATACTTAAAGATGCCGTTCTGCAAAGAATCCAGAATAATGCTTCCGAGTGAAAAGCGTATAGACCAAAAAGCGCACTGCCAATGATAAATACCTGCTTAGGAATCCTGACCTTAAGCCCTGCGACCAGTTTTTGAAAAACGGGGACCGCCATGATCATATTAGCGATATACAATAGTAAATTCGTCAGGTGATAACCGAACGCATTTTCCTTCCACAGCAAAGAATCTAAAAAAAGAGATAAATCACTGATATGCCTCAGCCCGTTATGATGACCGATTGTACCATCGTAAGCTTTCGGAATATGGATATGATCATCATTCAGAAAATAGAAAGAGCCAGGCCAGGCCAACCCTGCAATTATTAACACCACAAGAATAAACAACCGCCAACTCCACTTCTCCGATATCGGAAATTGCTGTAAAACAGAATTAGTCATCATTACTGTTTATTGATTCTCTCCTGTAATTCTTCAAAATAGGTTTTATATGTTTTCTCCGCATCATCGGTCCACTGGTAATAGCCCAATGTTTTAGAGGTGGCCCAGGAGCCAAACATTTTTTCGAAATTCTTATATAAAGCCACATCGTACTTACGGTGAAACGCCAGCCAGCATTGGTTACAGTTATGTACATACAAGTCCTGCTTCTTCTGCGTTTCCTCTTTATTAAAAATAGAGTCCAGGGATTCATTAAAGACATTGCCGATTTTCATGTCCAGGTATTGGCAAATCGGTACATCACCATTAGGAAATACCACCACGCTATCCAAAATACTATAGCATTTCAAACGCAGTTTTTTATTGCGCCATTCATCGTACAGCACCAGGTAATCGTAGTTTTCCTTAAAATCAGACACTATTTTAGGCACACTTCGAGCCATTACATCGTACACTTTAGAGCTGTTGTACTTCGCATGTTCAATATCTTCCTTTTCCAAAGCCTTCATTTCTTTGGTAGCGTCCGATACTTCCTTCAAATACTTCAGGTCACCAAATTTCAGCGCAGTGTCATTCTTTTCATCGCCGATATTTGTTTCATGCGCCTTATCAAGCGTATCAAAAAAGTTAACATTATTGTAGATGCCAACCCTCAGGTCCACACCATATTCCACGCAAATATCCGCCACATGCTTCAGGTCCTCAAAATCATTATAAGGCGATAAAGTGAACAACACGCACACCGGCACTTTACTTCTGCAGGCATCTATTACTTTAATAACCCCGTCATAACCATCTTTACCACGCATATGTTTATACGTAGATTTAGTACCGTCCAGGGATACATAAAGTTTTTCAGGCGGAAACTGGTGAACAGCAGCAATCGCTTTATCCGGTTTCAGGCAGTTGGTAAATAAATCGAACTTAGGATGATTCTTATGAAACCATTCCATAATTTCAAGCGCATCCGGATGCAAGAGAAACTCCCCGCCTTCCAGGCCCACGCGCGTATTTTTTGTGACACATTTATTTTGCGTCACCAGTTCGTATATTTTTTCCTTAGGAATATGTACCACCGGCCTTTTAGCCCAGATAAGACAGTGTTTACAAGCAGAATCGCAAAGGTCAGTAGCGTAAATCATTAATGTACTTAGCTTTTTATTACTGCTAAACACTTTATTGCGCACAAAATTTGCCCCGCGCTGTATGTAATCTGCTTTTTTAAACATGCTTAGCAAAATAACAATTAAACTACTACAATACAAAAAGCAAGTTTCTTTAAAAACCGGTGCATCAAATGCAGCGCATTGGTTTTATTTTAAGAATATGGGGCTATTAGCATAATGTCATCTGCTCAACAGTTGTTCAGGCTACTGCAGGCATGGTATTTTGTACGCAGGAGCTCTGCGGCACTATTATGCTTCCTTTTCGCATACTGGCAGCCGTACACGCGTACAAAATACTGGCTCGTCCCTCGCCACCTGCTGTATCCTGCAGCCCCTCAGCAGCAAATCTTAACCGGTCAGTTAATACACATTTTATTTTTTTTTAAAAACAATTCCTGTTGATTGATTTTAATCAGGTACACTAAGAATTGATAAACACGCTCCTTATAAATTTCAAACCAATACCATTGATCATTCAAATATAAATAATCATCAATGTTTAAACATTAATAATGCCGTAACACCAAAAGAACCCCGAAGAAAAGTATCTTTGCATCTTCAATTATGCAAAACAATTCAAAAAAGCAGAAAACCATTATCCTCATCATACTTGGATTATTATCTGCTCTTGGGCCATTTTCTATAGACATGTACCTGCCCGGTTTTAACGGCATTGCCCAATCTCTTAACACCGATGTTGCACATGTTTCTTTATCCTTATCCAGCTTTTTTATCGGCATCTCAGTAGGGCAGTTTTTGTACGGGCCCTTACTAGACAAATACGGCCGCTTAAAAATCCTTTATATCGGTTTCGCTATATTTATAGTCGCCTCTTTGCTATGCGCAATCTCCACCAGTGTGGAAATGCTGATCGGGTTAAGGTTTTTCCAGGCCATAGGCAGTTGCGTGGGCATGGTAGCCAGTCGTGCCATGGTACGCGACCTCTACCCTGTTAGTGAAAGTGCCCGTGTATTCAGCCGCTTAATGCTCGTTGTAGGTATTTCACCCATAATAGCACCAACAGTAGGCGGCATCGTAGCAGCACATTTCGGATGGCAGGTCATATTTGTCATCCTGGCAGCAATGGGTTTACTCATTGTCAGTTTAGTAAAACTGAACATGCAGGAAACAATTGTGCCCAACAAAGACTATTCTTTAAAGCCAGGCTTCATATTAAGCGAATTCATTGGCATTTTCAAAGATCCCCAGTTTTCCAAATTCGCATTAACATCAGGCATATCTGCTGCAGGCCTGTATGCATATATTGCAGGTTCACCCGCCTTATTCGTCAAACGCTTAGGCACTACAGAACAGCAATACGGATGGTTTTTCGCGGTCATCGCACTGGGTATCATATCTGCTACGCAGATCAATACATTATTGCTTAAAAGATTTAAAACGTACAATATTGCAGCCGTTGCCTTAAGCTGCCAGCTTTTAGTAGGGTTTATACTCATTGCGTTAGCCCATTTTCATGTCTTAAATATTCCGTTAGCCATTAGCTTTTTATGCTTATTCCTGATGTGCCAGGGTTTTACATTTGCCAATACATCCGCATTGGCCATGGCCAAGTTCCCGCACAAAGCCGGTATGGCATCCGCATTAATGGGAGGCATTCAAATGGGGGCCGGTGCGCTCACATCCGCTATAGTAAGTATCCTGAGCAAAAATTCCAACACACCAATGATGATCGTCATGAGTTCATGTGCGGGTATTGCCCTATTTTTTGCCCTCAGGGGAAAAAGATTGATAGAAAGAAATAATAAAACTGCTAATTTAGAGTCTTATTAAAGTGACTATATAAATGGAAGGTATGTTTAAAAAACTGGTGGCATTTACAATTGTTTTAAGTATCGGCATTATCTCTTATGCGCAAAATACCGACTGGTATAAAGTTTCCAAAGACAGTTCTAAAATAGAATTAACAGAAACCGGTGCATATAAATTATCGTTATTGCCATTAAAATGTTTACAGCAGGAATTTCCGAATAAAACCAGCCATTTATCCAAATCGGCCAGCGACCACAAACTGTTGCCATCCGAAATGCACCCGGCATTTTATGGCTGTTTCGACTGGCACTCCAGTGTACATGGCCATTGGATGCTAATTAAATTACTGAAACAGTTTCCAAACCTGCAAAACGCAGCAGAAATAAGAGCCGCTATCAATAAAAATATTACCCCTCAAAACATCAGTAAAGAGGTGGAATATTTTTATGAACCATTGAACGCCACATGGGAGCGCACTTACGGCTGGGCATGGACCCTCAAGCTGGACGAAGAACTCCAGGACTGGCAGGACCCGGACGGGCAAAAATGGCTGGCAGCATTAAGACCACTGACCCAAAAAGTAGTGGACATGTGGACAGCTTACTTACAAAAACAAACTTACCCGAACCGCACAGGCATTCATGGCAATACAGCTTTCGGCCTGGGTTTCGCACTGGACTATGCCAAAAAAACGCAAAACAAAAACTTTGAACAACGCCTTACTTTACATAGTTTAAAACTATTTAAAAATGACAAAAACGCACCGGCAAGCTGGGAACCGGACGGAGCGGATTTTTTCTCACCATCATTAATGGAAGCCGATTTAATGCACCGCGTATTAAAACCGGCTGAGTATGGCAACTGGCTGAATACCTTCTTACCGGTAGCATCTGTCAAACATTTAAGTATCCTTCCGGAAGTATCAGACAGGACCGACTACCAGATCATTCACTTAGACGGATTGTGTTATAGCCGTGCATGGACCATGATGAATATCAGCAAAAATTTACCGGCAAATGCCCCGGCCAAAAGTTTATTGAAACGGGCTGCTATCAATCACCTGGCAACTGCTATCAAGCATATGGCTGACGGGAATTACGGTGGAGAACATTGGCTGGCAAGCTTCGCAGTATATGCAATGACTAACTAAACTTACCCGGTTCGGGAATATAATATTGCAGAACGATCGCTCTAAAATCAGTTCGGCAATATCATTTTCTCCCCATGTCATTTAAAGCCAAATCTAACAGCATTCCGTATAAGAAATATATAAGTTGGGAAGCTGCCAAAAATACTGGAACTTTGCAGTTCTTATAATTTACAATGAAACCATACAGACAACAACATAAGCCAAGGCCAAAAAAGAGTGCACTTATTTACAGCAGACATAAAGTAATGGAAGCTTTAAATAGCGGAGTGGCTTTGGAGCGCATTTATATAAATCACGATTTAAAGGGGCCGGAGATTGAAGAAATCAACCAGGCGGCACTTAAAGCACAGGTACCCGTAAATAAAGTACCGGAAGCAAAACTGAGATTTTACAATGTAGAAGGCCACCAGGGCGTCATTGCACTAATATCTAAAATCCAGTACCAGGACGTACAGGATGTCGTATCACAGGTAATAGAAAAAGGAGAAATGCCATTATTATTAATCCTGGATGGTGTTACGGACATCAGGAACATCGGCGCTATTGCACGTACAGCTTATTGTTGCGGTGTACATGCCATTATTATCCCCGATAAAGGCGTGGGAGCATTGAATGAAGATGCCATAGAAACCAGTGCCGGTGCTTTGGAGAAACTTTCTGTATGCAGGGTAAACAGCCTGATGAAAACTGTAGATGACCTTAGGTTGAATGGTATAAAAGTATATGCCAGCGAAATGACAGCTAAAACTTTCGTGTATGATTTACCCATGCAGGAACCTACTGCCATTATTATGGGTAGCGAGGATAAAGGGGTTTACCCGGCTTTAATAAAAATATGTGACGACCAGTTTAAGATACCAATGGTGGGCGATTTTGAATCACTAAACGTATCAGTAGCTACCGGCATGATTCTTTATGAAGCAGTAAAGCAAAGATTGAAGTAAACTATACCATAAAAAAGCCTGGTCCGGATTTATGATTCAGACCAGGCTTTGTTGTAAATACACCTTACCATAAAACAGCAGTGCATTCAATAGAATAAATGTACTTATGGTTGAACTAAAGTACCGGAAGCAGTGGTAGTAAAAGTTCTGTTACCCCATTCCCCCTGCATTTTTACATTGCAAAACTTAGCTACTAATTTGCCACTTGCATTTTTACTTATAAAAACACTGCCTTCATAAGCAACATAATACACGCTTTGACTAATAGTAGTAATCGCAACAGAATACCTGGAACTTGCTGAAGTCAGGCCAGAGTAAGTAACTATCTGATATTTTCCTTCTTCAATCGGGTTGCTATTCCATGAAGGATGCAAATAAAGCTTCAAATCTGGCCCACCCCATTGGCCAATGGAAAAATGATTACTGCCGAGTGATGCGTCTTTTCCAAAAGAAACTGTACCATTAGAGATATCAGACAGACTGCTAAACTCCACAGAATTATTCTTTATATTACAACTTACAGTTTCGCTATCTTCTATTTTAATAAAAACACTATCTAAAACGTAATCCTGGCAGTATGGAGAATGAACATTTACATAATACCATCCCTGATGATCTTTTGTCAGGTAAGTTTCTTTATAATAACCACCGGTACCTAATCGAAACGCCTCTTTCGAGTAATACCAGTTAATGGATGTACCATCTATCGGCCCTTCAAGGTTTAATTCCATCGTTTCTCCAACTTTATAGCTGGCCTGGTCAGGAACAATTTTAATCTTTTTAAAATCTGCGCATTGTTTATCATCATTATCCTTTTCAAAACAAGATGTCAATAAAAATACATTAGCCAAAAACAACAAAATCCGAAATTTCATACTCTTTTTTTTGCAAATAAATAAAATATTATGTTATCACAACATATTTATTTAATTTATTAATAACAAGTAGACTCCAGTCATTCCTGTTGATTTCATATTCAGGGCATTCAGGTTAAGTTATTCATTTTACAAATTACCAGCCGGTCCCGGTTCAACAAATTACAATTCTTATGTCGCCCATCGGGGAATAGCCGTGCATTTATCTAATGAAGTAGATGAAACAGGCAAGAACGGTTATCTCACTTTAGACAATATTATCGGCATTAATTTCGCCATATTTAAATCTTCTGAAAAACTCAAAGAAGAATTTAGCACTAATCTTTCACATAGTTTTATGCCCACTCATAATATGTAATAATGATATTAACCAGGAACGGGTATTGCTTCTAAATATAAGTGCCTGTTTTATCCTGCTAAATGAAAGCAGAAGCCTTCTTCCCCCTTGCACCATCTTACTATTCCCCTATCATATTTTCCTAAGCATTCCTCTTCCGGCTTTATCTTTCTATTTTTGAGAAGTTTGTTTTGTACGTATTGCTATGCCGAACCATTCAATCATTTAATGAGATGAATAGCGTGATCATGCTGATGGGCTGCGGGATGCAGCGGGCGGTGAGGAACGAACCGGCCATGCGCCTGAATAAAACAAGCTAAAATAATAACTGACCATATATCACCGGAAAGGTTGCGCATGGCGATACCCCGCAGCAGCCCGGACAAACGCTGCCATCTATAACAATGTTGACAGCCCCATAAAAGAAAAAGTAATTATGAAGCAATATTTATTGGCACTAACCATTGCGTGTACCGGATTTTTTGGAAAAGCAGACGCACAGGCTGTTTCACAAACCGATATGGAAAACATATACGAGACCGTAAAAACACCATACAAATACGGCCTGGTTTTAACACCGGACGGTAATGATAAAAAGCTGGATTGTCCTACGGTATTTAGAAAAGGCAGGAAATGGTACATGACTTATTTAGTATTTAATGGCCGTGGTTATGAAACATGGCTGGCAAAAAGCAAAAATTTACTGGACTGGCAGCCGGTGGGCAAGCTCATGTCATTTACCGACTCTGTAAACTGGGACGGCAGCCAAAAAGCCGGTTATATCGGGCTATTGGACCCAAAATGGAATGGCAGTTATAAAGCCAATAAATACGACGGTAAATATTGGATGCCTTATTTTGGCGGCAGCGTCGCCGGCTATGAAGCAGGATTACTCTCACTTGGGTTGGCCAGTACAGATAAAGATCCAACCACTATC
Organism: Polluticaenibacter yanchengensis; assembly: GCA_027854065.1. Taxonomy (GTDB): domain Bacteria; phylum Bacteroidota; class Bacteroidia; order Chitinophagales; family Chitinophagaceae; genus Phnomibacter; species Phnomibacter yanchengensis. The sequence continues at coordinate 127,488 of JAQGEF010000001.1, forward strand.
CACGAATGGCAAAGGACCGGAAAACCGATTCTGACCTCACTGGATAAAAACGTTAGCTGGTGGGAAAATAAAAAACAGTTTAAGCCGACATTAATAGAAGATAAAGATGGCAAAACAGGCTACAAATTTTTACTTTATTATAATGCGGTAGGCGATACAGCAGATAATAATCCCAAAACAAGATGGTTTGAACGCATTGGCGTAGCCGGCAGTAATGACATGAAGACCTGGGAGCGCTTTTACAAAGAACCGGTTGTTCATCATCGCCGCGGTATTACCGGGGACCCTGTTTTTCAAAAGATCGGGAATATCTGGGTCATGTTTTATTTCGGTGCATTTTGGGATAATCGTCTCAATGAAAGTTTCAATCGCTTTGCAGCATCTTACGATATGGTTAACTGGACTGACTGGACCGGCGATGATCTGATAAAATCCACACCGGGGAGCTATGATGAAAAATATGCCCATAAATCCTTTGTTGTAAGGCATAAAGGTGTGACATACCATTTTTACTGCGGTGTCAATAAACATGATCAGCGCGGTATAGCAGTAGCTACTTCTAAAGATCTTGGAAAAAGCAAAGTGACCTTTGTAACGCCGGACCCGAAGCCTTCAAAAGTAAAATAGTCCATTAATCTGCCAATTATTACAAGGTAACTTCTGTTAATTCTAAATTAATTTTATAAAATATTTTAACGCTGGTACAGCCATATGTTTACTAAAAAATACTACGAGGATTACCAACTGGATGAAAGTCGGACCACCCTGGGCAGAACTATTACAGAAACAGATATTGTAATGCATGCCGGGCAAACAGGCGATTTTTTTCCACACCACATGGACGCTGTCTGGTGTGCAACACAACCATTTAAACAACGTATTGCTCACGGTACGCTTATTTTTAGCGTAGCTGTAGGCATGACTGCCAATGAAATCAATGAAGTAGCCATGACATACGGTTATGAGCGGTTACGGTTTATAAAACCGGTCTTCATTGGAGATACAATTCATGTAAAAGTTTCTATTACCGAGAAAAAAGAACATAAAAAACCTGGCTTCGGTTTAGTCACTGAATATGTGGAGTGCTTCAATCAACACGGCGACCTGGTAATGTGCTGCCAGCACATTTTACTGGCAAATAAAAAAGAAACGGCATAGCGGTTACTTCTTCAGGAACGTCATTCGGGACACATAATATTTAAAATATACCAACCGGTATATCAAACGTTAACAAAGCCCGGCATAACCGTTTTTGCAGCAGCAACCCAGATAAATATAACTGTAAGGCTTCATAGAAAAGACAGGAATTACCGGTTGCAAGTTATTAGTTACAATACAGAACCTAGGTTCTGCCATATATGAAAAATTGCTTGTTTAGCTAAGAAAAATACACATGTCAGACAAGATTATATTAAAAGGTATTACCTGGGGCCATAGCAGAGGCATTACGCCGTTATTGGCATTTTCCCAACGTTATAACGAACTACATAAAAATGTAGAGATACAATGGCATAAGCGGTCCTTACAGGAATTTGCCGATTTCCCCATAGAAAAACTAACGGAAACCTATGATCTGTTAATCGTTGACCACCCCTGGGTAGGATGTGCGGCAGCTACTAAATGCGTTTTACCATTAGAACAATATCTCAGCAAAGAATATCTGCAAAACCAGGAAGAGAACAGTGTAGGTTATTCTCACTTAAGTTATAATTATGAAGGCAGCCAATGGGCATTAGCAATAGACGCTGCCACTCCTGTTGCCAGTTATCGCAAAGACCTGTTTGAACAGAATAAGCGGACATTGCCACAAACCTGGGAGGATGTTGTAGCATTGGCAGCAGAAGGCAAAGTAGCGGTACCGGCGATTCCTATTGATTTATTAATGAATTTTTATACCTTTTGTGTGGCAAACGGGAACGCCCCTTTTGCCGGTAAAGACGAAGTCGTTGATAAAGAGACGGGCTTAAAAGCATTGGAAAGCATGAAAGCATTATGGAGTAAAATTCCAAAATGGATGTTTGAATACAACCCCATTGCGGTTGCTGAATTACTGAGTACTTCCGATGAATTCTGGTACTGCCCGTTAGCATATGGCTACAGCAATTACAGCCGTATTGGATATGCTAAACATTTATTGTCATATACAAATGTTGTAAGCCTGAACGGGAGTCCGTTAAAGACTACTTTAGGCGGTACAGGCATTTCCGTATCTGCCGGAAGCAGTTATAAAAAAGAAGCAGTAGCCTTTGCAGAAGCAGTTGTCAGCGAAAATGTCCAGACTTATTTCTATACGGACAACGGCGGACAACCAGGTCATAGGAAAGCATGGACCAATGAACATGCCAATGCCATTACCGGCAACTTCTTCCAGAATACGTTGCTCACTCTTGACAATGCTTATATCAGGCCACGTTATAATGGTTATCTGCATTTTCAGGACCATGCCGGGGATCCGATCCGGCAATATTTGAGAGACGGCAGTAACCCGGAAGAGGTCTTAACTGCTATTAATACTATTTATAAAGATAGTTTTAAACACCCATAAACTTGAAGCATATGGAACTGCCATTAAAAGGCATTATTGTGTTAGAATTTTGCCAGTACTTATCCGGCCCGTCGGCAGGATTAAGACTGGCCGATCTTGGTGCCAGGGTTATAAAGATTGAGCGACCTGAAATTGGGGAAGCAGGACGAAGTTTGTCCATCAAAAACTTATGGGTAGGCAGCGATTCATTATTGTTTCATACCATTAACAGGAATAAAGAGAGTTACACTGCTAACCTTAAAAATGCAGAAGAGTTGGCTGCCATTAAGCAGCTCATAAAGCACGCACATATTATTACACATAATTTCCGTCCGGGCGTAATGGAGAAGTCTGGTTTGGGCTATGAGGCTGTAAAAGCAATAAACCCCGGGATTATCTATGCAGAAGTAAGCGGTTATGGCAAAAACGGCCCGTGGAAAGACCTGCCGGGCCAGGACTTATTGATCCAGGCCATCAGCGGATTAACTTATACTACAGGAAACGCCAACCAATCTCCTATCCCGTTTGGCATATCCATTGCCGATATGATTTGTGGCGAGCATTTGGTACAGGGCATTTTAGCATCGCTTATACGAAAAGCAAAAAAAGGTGTGGGTGCGCATATTGAAGTAAGCTTACTGGAATCTTTACTAGACTTCCAGTTTGAATTACTAACCACTTATTTTGCCAGCAATAAACAACCTGAAAGAAGTTTGATCAATAACGGAAATCCATTATTGAGTGCGCCTTATGGCATTTATCAGACCAAGGATGGTTACATTGCCATTGCGATGGTCAACCTATTACAATTGGCAGAAGCCATAGAATCTGATGCGTTGGCAAAAGCAGCCGTTAAAAACCCATTTGAATACCGGGACGACATCAAACAGATTTGCGCAGACCATTTACTGACCAATACATCACAACATTGGTTGAATAAATTACATGCTATCGACTTGTGGGCAATTGAAGTGCTGGACTGGCAAAAATTAACCACGTTACCCGCATATCAACAGTTACAGATAGAACAGGTAATTGCGATAGATGAACAGCAGAAAATTATAACCACGCGTTGCCCTATAAGAATCAACGGTGAAAGGTTATTAAGCAATAAATCCGCCCCGCTCTTGGGTGCAGATACAGAAAAGATTAAACAAGAATTCCAAATAGCTTAGCCGTATGAAACCGTTAGAAGACATTGTTGTTTTAGACTTTAGCCAGTTTTTATCGGGGCCATCTGCTACATTAAGATTAGCGGATATGGGAGCTACTGTTATAAAAATTGAACGTCCGGAAGGAGGTGATATTTGCCGCCAGCTATATGTTTCCGATGTAATGATAGAGGGAGAGTCTACCATTTTCCACGCCATTAACAGGAACAAGCAAAGCTATGCTGCCGACCTTAAAAACCCGGATGACCTGGCTAAAATTAAACTATTGCTTCAGCAGGCAGATGTCATGCTACATAATTTCCGGCCGGGCGTCATAGAACGTTTAGGTTTAAGTTACGAAGTGGTAAAAGCCATAAACCCCGGCATTGTGTACGCAGAAATATCCGGCTATGGCAGCGATGGCGACTGGAAACACTTACCGGGACAGGATCTATTACTACAATCAGTGTCCGGCCTGACCTGGTTGACCAATAATCAAAACGAATCACCAACACCGATGGGCGTATCTGTAGCAGATATACTCGCAGGCGCACATATCTCGCAAGCCATCCTGGCAGCATTATATAAAAAAGCGATCAGCGGACAAGGCAGCCAGGTTTCAGTAAGCATGCTGGAAAGCGTCATGAATTTCCAGTTTGAATTAATCACTTGTTTTTACAATGATGGCAATGAATTACCGGTAAGAAGCGCCGTAAACAATGGTAATGCTTACCTGCAGGCACCTTATGGCATTTATGCCACACAGGAAGGCTTCCTTGCGTTGGCCATGGGCGATATTGTACAGTTAGGCAATATCCTTGATTGTACAGCGTTGTCCGCCTATACAAATGCTGCGGACTGGTTTACGTTAAGAGATGAAATTAAAAGTCATTTAGCCGATCATTTAATTACAAAAGATGCTGCTTACTGGTTGGGCAAATTACAGGCTGCCGGTTATTGGGCTGCTAAAGTATTTAACTACGACCAGTTGACGGAACATGAAGGCTACAAAGCCATCAATATGGAATTATTTGTAAACACCAGCAATGGTCTGCAAATAAAAACCACCCGTTGTCCTATAAAAATAGACGGTGAAATTTTATTAGCCACCAAAGGTGCTCCGTTACTGGGCGAACATACGGATGCCATCAACAATAAATACCTGGCACAAAACGAAGTATTAAGTTAACAGTATAGTTGATGAAGTAGCATTAAACAGCTCTTTTTACAGAACTTTCTTATATTTAACGAATTGCGGTAGTAGATAAAAGTATGAGCGTATGAAAAAAATTATTGACACACATGTACATATCTGGGATTTTAATGCAGCAGAATACAGCTGGTTAAAAAACGATACTTCTATTCTCAATAAAACATATACCATCAAAGATTTCCTGCCTGTGAAAGAAGCCGCTGAAATTGATTACGGTATATTGGTACAGGCTGCCAATAATTTTGAAGATACGGATTATATGCTGCAGACAACGGCTGTAACACCCGGCATTTCTGGGGTTACCGGGTGGCTGCCGCTGGAAAGTCCTGATGCAACCGCAACAGCCTGGGAAAACAAGTACAGCCAGAATCCCTACTTTAAAGCAGTAAGGCACTTAATGCACGATGAACCTGCCAATGACTGGATTTTACAGCCGGAAGTAGTGGAAAGCCTGAATTACCTGGCAAACAATAGCATTCCCTACGAAATTGTGGCTACCAAACCCGCACACATGTACAGCACATTAACGCTTATAGAAAAACTGCCGCACCTTAAAATTGTTCTGGACCATTTGAGCCAGCCACCTATGCAGGATGCAAGGGCATTTAATGAATGGCAGCATATTATGAAAGCAGCCGCTTCACATAATAACATATATGCTAAAATATCCGGACTGGGTACCGCCAGTAAAAAGTTTGATAGCTGGAATGAGACCGATATTACGCCATGCATTGAAAATGCCATCAGTATTTTTGGTACTGAACGATGCTTTTTAGGCGGTGACTGGCCGGTATCTTTATTAGCAGGCAGCTACGAAACAACCTGGAAAAAATACCAGTCGGTATTAAATAGCCTTCAACTGTCAGAAGAAGCATTAGACAATATTTACTATAATAACGCAGCTGCGTTTTACAATCTTTAATTACCTATGTTATCACCATTGTTAACCGGTATCGGGCTGCATGCGATTGGTGCCGGCTGTGCATCGTTGTGTTATGTGCCACAGAAAAAAGTAACCGGCTGGAGCTGGCAAACTTTCTGGCTGGCACAGGCAGCTGTTTGCTGGCTTTTATTACCAATCCTGGTTGCTTTTATTACTATTCCCGAACTAATGACCGTCATCCGGGAAGCACCCGATGCCGCCAAGCTCAACTCCTTTTTATTAGGCATGGCGTATGGTGTGGGCGGTACTGCATTTGGCATTGCTATCCGTTATGTAGGCTTTTCATTAACTTACGCTATATCTGTAGGTATTTCCTGTGTATTAGGCACATTATTGCCACCCATTATGGCTGGTACTTTTAAGGACCAGATGGCATTGGATGGCGCCAATATCATTATACTCGGCATACTGGCAGGTGTTATAGGCATTGCGGCATGTGGCATCGCCGGCAGATTAAAAGAAAAATACATCAACAAAAATAACCCGGGCATCAAATCTGCTTTCAATGCCAGGATAGGCATCCCGCTTTGCTTACTTTCCGGCATATTAAGTGCGGTATATGGCATTTCTTTAGCACAGGGACAACCTATTGCCGAAGTAGCCGCTAAATACGGTGCGGGCGACTACCAGGGCAATGTGATTTATATTTTCTCCAATACCGGTGCTTTTGTTACTACTGCCATCTATTGTATCTATTTACACATAAAGAACAAAACTTTCGGTGAATACAGGAAGGTGCCGGGATTCTCCAAATCCCCGTTAGCACTCTATTTTTTAATGGCTGTTTTAACCGGTACATTATGGTACAGCCAGTTCTTTTTTTATGGTTTAGGGCATGTGAACCTGGAAAATTACCAGTTTACAAGTTGGGCCATACACATGGTAATGCTGGTGATATTCAGTACCTTTACCGGTATTGCGTTTAAAGAATGGCATAATGCCGGTTCCCCTGCCAAAAAAGTATTAATTCTTTCACTGGCAATACTACTGTTAAGCGTATTCTTATTAACTTACGGCAACTATTTAGGCGGGCAGGCAGCTGCCCATTAACGAAGAATCGAACGGTGAAGAAAGTTTATGGAAAATAACAATTTCGTTGCATTGCCTTACGCTGTGGAAAATGGCCACGGCAAGCAAATTTTAATAATCGGTGCCGGCAGCATTGTTACCGATGCCCACTTACCGGCCTACAAACTGGCCAATTTTAAAGTAGCGGCTATATTCGATATTCATTATGAAAAAGCGTTACAGGTAGCCGAACAATTTCAGATCCCTAAAGTTTGCCGGACCATTGAAGAATTAATTGCCTTACATACGCATACCTCAATTTTCGATATCGCAGTACCGGGAAACGCCATAGCAGGCATATTGGAAAAACTGCCTAACCGCTCCTATGCGCTCATTCAAAAACCAATGGGTGAAAACCTGCAGGAAGCAAAGGAAATACTACGTATCACGCAAACCAAATCCCTGGTTTGCGGCGTCAATTTTCAACTGCGTTATGCGCCGTATGTAGATTATGCGCGCAAGCTGATCAACAACAATATTATTGGCGATATCTGCAGTTTCAACATCAACATTGATGTATATACGCCCTGGCATACCTGGAGTTTTTTAAACAATATTCCACGTGTGGAAATATTGTACCACAGCATACATTATGTGGACCTGATCCGTAGCTTTTTAGGAAATCCTACTAAAGCTTATGCCAAAAGTACCAAACACTTCTTAGCAGAACATCTTGCCTCCGTTCGCACCAATATGATCCTTGATTACGGCGAATGGATTGCTGCCAATATTATTACCCAACATAGTAACCGCTACGGGCTGGACAAACAGGATGCTTCCATTACCATTGAAGGTACCAAAGGCATTATTAAAATGCGTTTAGGCTCTTTGATGAATTATCCGGAAGGTGTTGCTGATAAATTTGAATACGCCATCTGGAAAGAAGACGGACCAATTGTGTGGCAGCAGGTAGATATAGAAGGCAGCTGGTTTCCGCATGCGTTTATCGGCAGTATGTTGCAGCTAATGAAGACCATGAACAAAACAATTGAAAGGCCTAATAACAGCGTCCAGGATTGCATCTATACCATGGCTACTGTAGAAGCGGCCTATAAATCCAGCAACGAGGGTGGCAAACATTTAGAAATTTAAACTATTTTTTATAATCAGGGGCTATCAACAGTAGCCCTTTTTTCATCTTCTGCCCGGGCTACTTTGGGCTCACTGCGTTCGGTACTTCGCTGCGCTCGCACCAGGCCCTCCGTATCCCGCAGCCATTGGCCATTTGTAATGCTATTTCACAATCATCCTGGTTTTAATCATGGCCCGATTAGAATACCACTGATTAAAGGCTGCGGGATATGCAGTGCAGCCGCCTTAGCGGCTGGTGCCCGGCACCGAGCGCAGCGAGCACGGAATAGCCCGGACTAAAGTTCAACAGTGTTTATAAAGCTGACAGCCCCGCAAAAAAAATAATACCCTCAGGCAGCATTATTCATATGCGGTGTATCTTTATCAATATAATTTATTGTTATATGAAAAAAGCATTTTCGCTCTTAAAACTATTTGTTGCTTTTGCAATATTGCAGCTTGCCTGTAAAAAAGAAAACTCCTTTGAAAATGGAAAACCCGGTTCCGGTGGGATCAGCATTGACCTGGGTAAAAAGATAAAAACCAGTATTGTTGGTTTTGTAACAGATGAAAGCGGGAAACCTGTAAATGGTGCCAATGCCAGTGCCGGTGGCGTAAATACGACCACTGATGAATTTGGTTATTTTAGCATTGAAGCATCTGTACCGGAAGTAGCGGGTGTGGTAAAAATTACAAAAACCGGCTACTTTAATGGTATAAGAACTTTTGTACCAACGAATAAAGCAGAGAGTTTCGTTCGCATTCAACTATTGACAAATACAAAAACCGGCAGTTTTAATGCGCCGGATGGCGGTACAGTTACAACTACGGATAACCTTACTCTCACTTTCCCGGCAAATGCTATTGTTACTGAAGCTACTGGTGCAGCCTATACCGGTACTGTAAATGTTGCTGCAAAATGGCTGAATCCGTCTGACCGGAAAACGCTGGCATTGACAATGCCGGGTGACCTGAGAGCACTAAATCAAAGTGGCAACATGCAGGGCCTGGAATCTTTTGGGATGGCTGCCGTGGAACTGAGAGGCGCCGCCGGTGAAAAACTGCAAATAGCAAAAGAAAAAGTGGTAGATATGACATTTCCGATACCTGCTTCCATGCAGGCAAATGCCCCTGAAACCATTGATTTCTGGAGTTTTGATGAAGAAAAGGGCCTTTGGATCTATGAAACTGTTGCCACTAAAAATGGCAACACTTATGTTGGAAAAGCATCTCATTTCTCTTACTGGAACTGTGATGTTCCTTATGACCTGGTAAAATTAAAAGTTAAGATTGTAAATAATAAACAATTACCACTATCCAATATTGCCACCAGGATTTCAGTAACCAGTAATGAAAACAGGTATGCTTATGGTTATACGGACAGTTTGGGTATCTGTACAGGCTATGTGCCAAAAAATGCAAGCCTGAAATTTGAAATATTATCATCCTGCAATGATGTCATTTACAGTGAAAACGTTACAACTACTAGCCAGGATATTGATCTTGGCACTAAGGTTATAACTAAAAATGACAATATTGCCACCATAAAAGGCAGTGCTCTCAATTGCAGCAATACTCCTTTGCAGAACGGTATAATACATTTTATACTCAATGGTAACCGGTACCGGGCCGAAGTAAAAAATGGCACATTCAGTAAATCAATTATTATTTGCAGCAATACCAACCTTAATATGGATTATATAGTAGTGGACCTGGACAATAATATGCAAAGCAATACCGCCAGCGCCGTGCTGGTAAGTGGTGAAAACGATTTAGGAACAGTGAACACCTGCGCAGTATCTGCCGCCGAGTTTATCAATTATACTATCAACGGAGTAGATTATAATATTGCAGCTAGCGATAGCATTAATGCGGCTTTAAGAACTGATGTAACATCTATAAATGCGTCAAAAAACAATACCTACTTCAACTTTAATTTTGATGGCGGTACCACCATTGGTAGCAACCACAATTTAAAGTATATTAACACCAATCAACCTATCCAGTTCGGTACCGATGTGATCAATCCTGCAGTACCTGTAACCATTACTGAATACGGTGCACCGTTAACCGGGTTTATAGCAGGCAGCTTTAGCGGTACTATCAAGAACCCGAACAACCAAACTATTACTGTCAATTGTACTTTTAGAATCAGAAGAAATTAAAAATACCGGTACTTATTAAAACTGAAAGCCGTTAGTGTAAAATCTAATGGCTTTTTTATTATATTGTGCTGGCAATATATGAGTACTTACGCAATTGGAGATATACACGGAGGATTAAAGGCTTTAGAGGAAGTGTTGTTACTGGCACCGATTTCTAAAGAAGATACCCTTATTTTTTTAGGTGATTACGTTGATGGGTGGAGCCAGTCTGCCCAGGTCGTATCATTTTTAATGGATCTTTCCAGGCAATACCATTGTATTTTTATTAAAGGCAACCACGATAACTGGTGTGAAGACTGGTTGAGGAACGGCAAGCCAAATGATTCCTGGTTAAGGCATGGTGGCATTTCTGCTATGGCGAGTTACCATGATTACAGTGAACAGGAAAAAATGGCACACTTACATTGGTTTGAAGCGCTAAGACTGTTTTACATTGATGATAAGAAGCGATTATTCATCCATGCAGGTTTTACCTCCATCCACGGCCCTGAACATGAGTTTAAGCACCCGGTTTTCAGCTGGGACAGAACACTTTGGGAAGTAGCCCTTACCATGGACAAAAGAATAAAAAAGGATTCACTGTTGTATCCCAAAAGATTAAAGCTTTTCGAGGAAATATTTATAGGCCATACACCTACACTGTACTATAATTCATCCCTGCCGCTGAATGGTTGCAATGTATGGAATATAGATACCGGCGCTGCATTTACCGGCCCGCTGACTATTATGAACGTTGATACCAAAGAATATTGGCAGACAGAGCCCGTGTACAAGTTGTATCCTAATGAACTGGGACGTAATAAAGCAAAAAGCTAATAAAGTTATATTTCAAGTTCTGTAACCGGGTCCCAGATTAAAGCTTTAAAATCTTTTACCTGGTTGTTGTTGATAATTTCAACACCTTCGGCTTCCAGCAATCGTTTCATGGTATCACCACCAAAGTGCGCAGCAGCAGTCAGCAGGCCCTGCCGGTTTACAACACGGTGAGCCGGCACACTATTATCAGCAGGTACTGCATTAAGCGCCCACCCTACCATCCGGCTGCTCATACCGGTACCTAAATATTTAGCAATGGCACCGTAATTAGTCACTCTTCCCCGCGGAATCAGTTTTACGACCTCCCAAACATCCTGAAAAAAACTATATTCTTTCATCGTTTTGCTTTTGCTGAATGATCAGCGCCTGCCGGCGTGCTTCATCCTTTACATTTATATATGAAAAAGGGCAATGCCTGCACCCATTGCCACAACATCGCCCTGTTTCTTTTAAATATTTGGCAGTCAGGGTCATTAAACCCTGCTCGTTAAAATAAAAATCAACGTTCTCTACCAATTTCATTTTCTTCTACAATTTGCTTTAGTATTTCATCTTTTGCTTCGTCAAGCACTGCAGGCAAACGAAACTTTAAAAAATAGATTTTACCGCTTTGTGCTATATCCAAACCTTCGTAATGTGTTTTTATATTCAACAACTCCGTTTCAGTCGCCTGTGCATAAACATCATCATAGTCCTTTAATATGGTACAGCCGTAAAGCTCTATCACCCTTTTTGTAAAGTTATACAATAAAGTGGAATCAGTTTTAAGATGAATATGACCATCAGTTTTCAGGAAAGTCTGGTATTTTCTTAAAAAAGCTGGATGAGTAAGACGTTTACGATATTTCCCTTTTCTCAATTGGGGATCCGGAAATGTCAGCCAGATATCAGATACTTCTCCCGGGTTAAAATAGGTAGTGATCCGGTCGATCTGCGTGCGGAGGAACCCGACATTTTTAAGCCCCTGTTCCAATGCTTTCTTTGCACCAATATATATACGGTTCCCTTTTACATCTACCCCTAAATAGTTGTTTCCAGGATACATCTGCCCCAAACCCACGGCATACTCCCCTTTTCCACATGCCAGCTCTAGCACCAAAGGCTGATCATTACCGAAAAAACCAGCCCATTGGCCCGGCATATTTTCCGGGTTTTCCAACACATGCTCGTATGTTTTAATGGCAGCGAAACGTACCAGTTTTTTTTGTCCCATGTAATAAAATAAAAATAATAAGAGCGCAAAGGTAAGGATTGACCGGTATTGAAATAATGTTACAATAACTGTTTAATAAAAATGAATTACAGTAAAAAAGACCTCTATTTTATAATATCCATATTGTATTTAATGTATTTTATAGACTTTATTAACAATTATCAAATTAAGAATCCCTATTTTCGTTGTTTAAATTATTTTTTATTATGGATAGATCTAAAATGTTAACTGCCTATTGCTTGAAAACAAAGGAGAAAAACGTGCCGATGGAAAATGCAGTTATTACTCGTACAGCAAAAGGTGGATATATTGCACAAGGATTTGATAGCAACGGTAATAAAATGACTTCAATTTTAGGTGAAGCCAAAGCTTTACAAGCCGTTAAAGATGGTGTTGCTAAAAAAGGCTGGGAATAATTTCCACTAAATAGTTGTAATGATATACTATTTTATAAAGCACAATCAATAGAAATATTGGTTGTGCTTTTTTATTTCTAATATTGCATTCATCAACTTTTTTCACTTTGGCGTTTCAGTGTTATATTATAAACAAACCTTTCCAGGTATTAACGGCTTTTACATCTGCCGATGGTAAAAAGCATTTGGGAGATCTGTTTAAAGTACCTAAAGATGTTTATCCCGTTGGCAGGTTAGATTACGACAGCGAGGGTTTGCTGATCTTAACCAATGATAAACAACTCACTAACCGGTTGCTGAATCCCGAATTTGCACATAAACGCAGTTATTGGGTGCAGGTAGAAGGCGACATTACCGAAGAAGCAATTGCTAAGTTAAGCACAGGCATTGAAATTAATGTCAACGGTATTCCTCATAACACCCAACCGGCAAAAGCAGTAAAATTAAAAACGGCACCGGATATTCCGGAACGAAATCCCCCGGTAAGGTTTAGAGAAAATATCCCTACCAGCTGGCTCAGCCTTACCCTTACAGAAGGTAAAAACAGGCAGGTCAGGCGCATGACTGCCGCTGTTGGCTTTCCTACTTTAAGATTAATCCGGTATAAAATAGAACAATTAACGATCAGTGCGTTAAAACCGGGAGAAATATCAGAGATCAGCAGAAATCAATTGTATAAAAAACTTGGTATATCCTAATCAGAATCAATGCATACAAAGAAAATATTAGTAACCGGTGCCAACGGGCAACTTGGGCAATGTTTACAGGAAATAAGCAGTGTTTATCCGCAATATGATTTTGTGTTTGCGGACAGGACATTAATGCCATTAGACAAGCAAGCTCAGATGGCAGAATATATCAATGACATTCAACCAGATATAATTATAAATACAGCAGCATATACTGCTGTGGATAAAGCCGAATCTGAGCCTGAACTGGCATTTGCGGTAAATGCGGATGCAGTTGGTTTTCTGGGTGAGCTGACTGCGCAGAAAAATATTAAACTGATCCATATCTCTACCGACTATGTTTTTAACGGAGAGGGTGTTACACCGTATTTAGAAAATCATTCTACCGCACCAATCAATATTTATGGCGCCAGTAAACTTAAAGGGGAGCAATTATTACTGGCAGCGAATCCTGAAGCTTGCATTATACGCACCTCATGGGTTTATAGTCAATACGGCAATAATTTTGTAAAAACCATGTTGCGGCTGCTTAACTCCAGGGAAAGCATTAATGTGGTAAATGACCAGGTGGGAAGCCCCACGAATGCAATGGACCTCGCTAATGCCATAATGACAATAGCAGGCCAGGAAGACATATCAGGCATCTATCATTTTGCCAATACCGGTGTTATAAGCTGGTATGATTTTGCAAAAACCATCGGGCGTGAGATTAAGAGTGCCTGCGTTGTAAATGCTATTCCCAGCAAGGATTATCCTACGCCGGCAAGGCGCCCATACTACTCCGTAATGGATACCAGCAAAATATCTTTGAAGTTAAAAACAGAAATACCAGACTGGTTATCAAGCCTTAAAAAAACATTGGACCTATTGCAACATACAGGTTGATTGTAATATAAAACCTGCAAAACACATTATTTGTCTTTTGTACAATAATTAAAAATAAGTTTTGCATTTTTCTTACAATAATTTTATATTTACATTGTACCTTTGCAAATTCATATTGTTAAATAAATATTGTACGGTGGAAAGTTGAATGATTTTTGCATCAATAATGTTTATTTAATCAATTAGAGCAACTATATATATATGAGGCAGTTAAAGATAGCAACCCAGATTACCAACCGTGATTCCCAGGCGGTTGAGAAATATTTACAGGAAATTTCAAAAATAGGTATGATCACGCCGGAGGAAGAAACAATTCTTGCTCAGCGTATTAAAATGGGTGACCAACGTGCCTTAGAACGTTTAACAACTGCCAACTTACGTTTCGTGGTTTCTGTGGCTAAACAATACCAACACCAGGGTTTATCTTTAAGTGATTTGATTAATGAAGGTAACTTAGGCCTTATTAAAGCGGCCCAACGTTTCGATGAGACCAAAGGTTTTAAATTCATCTCTTATGCAGTATGGTGGATTCGCCAGTCCATTTTACAGGCATTAGCAGAACAGGGACGTCTGGTACGTTTACCACAAAATAAAATCGGCACTTACAATAAGGCAAATAAAGCCTATATGGCATTCGAACAGGAGCATGAGCGTGAACCTTCTACTGAAGAGTTAGCTGATATTCTTGAAATGAGCGAAACTGAGATCAATAATATCTTCCAGAGCAATACCCGTCACAGCAGTTTAGACGCACCGGTGCACGAAGCAGAAGACGTTGCAATGGGTGATTTACTGGAAGGTAGTGAAGATACTGACGACGACGTGATGAAAGACTCTCTGAGAGAAGAAATTCGTCGTGTATTAAAGTCATTAAGCCCTCGTGAGGCAGAAATCGTATCTGCTTACTTTGGTTTAGATGGTGAAAATGGCGTATCTATCGAACAAATCGGGCAAAAATACGATCTTACCAAAGAGCGTATCCGCCAGATTAAAGAGAGAGCCATTAAGCGCTTACAAAAAGCACGTTACAGCGGTTCGCTGAAAGCATATTTGGGATAGTATGAAAGGATCCGCAACGTAATTGTTTTGTTGGAACACTTCCATCGGTCCTCCGGTTTACTCCGGGGGACTTTTTTATTTACCGGGGACATTCTTACCTGGACATTAATGTGAATTTTGAACAGTCAATAGCCGCTTTATATTTCATAACATCATCAGCCTGCCAGGATGATATTATACAAAAAAATCATGATGATAAGCTTCCGAAATCGCCTCCAGTTTTCTATCGGATGCACTATTGCCAAAGCAGATAAAAATGTACTTATCTGCCGGGAACATTGCCTGTAAGCGTCGCTTCTTCTCTTCTCCTTTGCAATTGTCGCCTGATAACCTACCGGTAAAAAATCCCTCTTTAAATTCCAGTTTGCTTGAAATAAGTGTAGCATTATAAGCATCCGCAAGCGGTTTCAGCCAAAACTCACAGGATGCTGATAAAAAAACAATCGATCCGGATTCGCGGGACAGGTTGATCAAATAGTCATTTGCCTTAGAACGTATATTTGTTGATAAGACCGCATTATAAAAATCCAGCCCCGTTTTATCGAGTTCACCAGAGCGTTTATTTTTAAATAATAAACTTAATACCCGGTATTTTATTTTAGAATAATCTCCCTTTAAAATAGCTGACGGTAAAACAGCTGAGGCCCTAAGCCATATCATATATCTCCGTAACACATTTGGACACACAAACTTTACCAACAGCAAAAAACTATCATCTCGCGTGATAGTACCATCCACATCAAAAACATACAGGCTTTGCTTTGTTGACATTTTTCAAATTTAAAACTTAATGTCTCTTTCCGTTATTTTAATTTATCCGCTCCAAACTGCAAAGCTATTAATTAACTTTATTATTCTACTTTTAATGCCTATTATAAATTTAACATGTGAACCAAACATCAATGCTGTTATGCTGGAAAACGAAGAACTGAAACTTCTACAAAAAAGTTATCAATTAATAGAAGATCAGTGTGTAATAATAAAAGATGACAATCTGATTTCACATATCACCAATAGTATTTTACAGTTAGTATCTAAAGCGCAATATTCTGTCTATACTATTCAAATGCTTTTACAAACTAATAAAGATCATCCTACATCTTATATAGCTTTTGCCATATTAGATGCAGGATATCCTGTTAAATCGAATTTGACGCAGTCGCATATCAGAGTTTACCATTTATTAATAAATGGTTTTGCACATTTATCAACCGATTTTGGAAAGACGATTATCAGACCTGCCACTAAACTAGACAAGATGGTAAGCAGGTTTTGGAATAGTTCCATAAAATTTGAAGGAGCAGATTTGTTTAATAAAAGATATTATCTTGAATCCACTGAAAAAGAAAAAGTGAAGTCATTATTTAATATTGAATTTTTGAAATCCATTTCGAAAATGAATAATATCTCTATTTGTATAGAGCACAATAAGATGGTCATATCTTTCTTAACACCACTAAAACCTGGTCATTCTGTTATGTTAGCGAATATTTTGAACAACTGTCACTTTATATCAAATGGTGAAAATGCCAGATAGATATTCACAGTAATAAGGGCTGCAGGATACAGCAGGTGGCGAGGCACGAGCCAGTATTTTGTATGCTAAAATAAAATCAGACAGGTTTATTGAAAAAGCTATAAATACAGGCAATACATACAAAATACCAGGCCTGCAGTAGCCTGAACTGGTGTTGAAGAATGGGGCACAAAGATAACAGCCCCAATAAAAAATGCATACCGTTTCCACCGTATGCATTTTTAATTTTATACCAATTGGTATATATTAATTAAGCGACATTGCAGGCTCATCTTCTGTATAACCCTTTTCGTACACTTTTATTTCATTATAAACGGTATCACGCTCAACCGCTACCCTACCCGCTTGTTGTATTAAGGCTACTAACTGCGTGGTTGTCATTGTAGGTGTTTGCTCTTCACTACCCGCCATACTGTATATTTTGGTGGTATCATCTATTGTACCATCAATATCGTTTACTCCAAAACTTAATGTCATTTGTGCATTGTGACGGCCTAACATTGGCCAATATGCTTTTATATGCGGAAAGTTGTCCATATACAAACGGGCAACAGCATAAACTTTCAAATCTTCAATAGTAGTAGATTCTTTCAGGTGGCTCATTTCGTTGTTATCATTTCTGAATTTCAACGGAATAAATGTATTGAATCCACCTGTTTCGTCTTGGAGCTGGCGCAACCTGTCCATATGGTCCACGCGATGCCAGAATTCCTCTACATGACCGTAAAGCATCGTCGCATTGGAATGCATGCCTAAGTTATGAGCAGCACGGTGAATTGCTAACCAGCCATCACCATCTACTTTATCGTGACAGATCTGGGTACGCACATCCGGGTGAAAAATTTCTGCACCGCCGCCAGGTAATGATTGTAAGCCCGCATCATGAATCACTTTCATCCCTTCTTCTGTAGTCAGCTTAGCTTTGCGGAACATATAATCCAACTCTACCGGAGTAAATCCTTTGATATGCAGATCAGGACGATGTTCTTTTATTTTAGCGATCAAATCCAGAAAGAATTTCAAATCCATTTTAGGATGTACACCGCCTACAATATGCACTTCGGTTACCGGTTTCCCATCATAACCTTTCACAATGTCCAGCATCTGGTCGATAGATAATTCCCAGCCTTCATCCCGATTCTTATATAACCGGCTATAGCTGCAAAATTTACAACTGAACACACAAACATTGGTAGGTTCTATATGGAAATTGCGATTGAAATAGGTTTTATCACCATGTTTTTGCTCGCGAACATAGTTGGCCAAAGCACCTAAAATACTGAGCTCTCCATGTTCGAAAAGATAAACACCATCTTCTTTAGTAAGACGGATATTATTTAAAACTTTATTACCAATAGCCTGGATATTGTCATCGTGCTGTTGTAATAAAGCGGTTATTTGTTCCTGACTACTTGCCATGTTCGTTCTATTTATATGCTCTTATTATTCACCAAACAGGTTGATCGGACTATACTAATATGCAAAAGCCAATTCCGGATTTGCTTTTTCGGCAGCTTCAATGTCCACAAAACTACTCAACACATCTGCCGCACCTTTTTGTACACAAACATCATGTTCAAAATGCGCCGAAGGTTTGCCATCGCGGGTACGGATTGTCCAGCCATCTTTGTCGGTATATACATCTTTTGTACCCATGTTGATCATTGGTTCAATGGCGATTACCAGACCGGCTTGCAACTTAAGACCATTGCCACGTTTGCCATAGTTCGGTACTTGCGGGTCTTCGTGCAAATGACGGCCTAAACCATGTCCCACCAAATCACGTACAACGCCGTATTTATGTTTGCGCTCCGTATGTTCCTGGATGGCCCAGCCGATATCGCCGATACGATTATTGGCAATCGCCTGTTGCACGCCCAAATCCAAAGACTCTTTCGTTACACGCAATAATTGTAATACATCTTCCTTTACGTTACCTACCGCAAAGGTATAAGCGCTATCACCGTGGAAGCCATTTTTAAAAACACCAACATCCACACTTATAATATCGCCATCTTTAATTTCTGTGTTGGAAGGAAAACCATGTACCACCGCATCATTTAAACTGATACAGGCGCTGTAAGGGAACTCATGCCCTTTTGGTCCGTAATTTTTAAAGTTCGGAACCGCACCATTATCCCGTATAAATTTCTCTATAAACGCATCTAACTGCATGGTTGTCATCCCTGGCTTCAATTCTTTAGCCACTTCCGCTAAAGTCTGGCTTACCAACAATGCACTGATACGCATTAACTCAATTTCGTCTTTCGTTTTATAATAAATCACTTAAAAATCAAATTTTGATGTGCAAAGTTACCAAATTCTTATTTCAATAGTGATTGATTAATATCATTAAATCATTTTTAGTATATCTTTTAGGGTTTCGGCACACAGCTACCTGGTTTTAGAGCTTTATTTTTTGGTAACCAGCGGAATATCCCTGATTGGGCGACATTGGCGACGCTCCGTTCAACAGGTTGCTGCTATTGAGCTTTATAGAAAATAAAAGTATATTTGAAATGATATTACTTCTGAAAATGATCATACATTAATCATGGATAAATCCAATCAACTAAAAAATAAGCTTGAAAAAGGAAGGCAGCAAATATTAAAAAAAACTCGAAAATGCTTAATTGCCGGATGTAATAACAATGCAATTTTGAGCCATGTTTTACAACAAAAACCAATTTTAAAAGACATTTCCGACATAACAAATCGTTTTTACTCAATCAAGAATAGAAGCATTTTCAATATGAAAGAAAATGATTTATTTGAAATAAAAAAATTAGGTATTAATGATTGTTATAAATTCCCCGGATTTTGCAGTCAACATGACAACAACCTTTTTAAATTGATTGAAAATCATCCCATTGACTTACATAATATAAAATCCTTACAACTATTTTCGTACAGAACAGTTTGTTTAGAACTGAGAAACAAAGAAATTTATCTAGAACTTGTAAAACACAAAATGAAAATATATGAAGAGATATTTCCAAACAAAATCAACTATTTAGAATCAAATCCTGCCGAATTAGCAATTAAAGATTTGACATTTTACAAAAAAGAATTTGAAGTAGATTTAAATAATAATTCAAGCTCTAAATTTAATTTAGAGATCATAGAATTACCACTTAAACGAATTTGCTTTTCATCTACCTTATCAATTGATGACAAAAATAACCCACATACTTTTGAATACGATCAATATGGAGAAGAAAGAACGGAACCTCTGTCTACATCAATACTAAACTATTTTCCATATGATGATAAATCTTATTTAATCATTGCTACACACAAAAAGTACTATTGCAATTGGACAAATGAATTAATTAAAGAGTTAAAGAATAAAAGCAATGTTGATAAAATCTTAAGTGACTTGTTAACATACAGACTTGAACTTTGGGGAATATCTCCAGAAATATTTGAAAACATCCCCCTCAATAAAATCGAAAAATTTAAATCAGAATCTCATTCGAATTGGAACAATTATAAATATAAGATAACTTCAGACTTTAATTTATTTGATTGACTTCAAAATACTCAATCCAGAATAGTCCATAAAAGTTCAAACTTTATAAAACATGATATTAATCATGGCATTTTATATACAACAAGACAATATTTAGACTTATCATTCAATTGAATTACATAAATAAAAATTAAACAAGACTCAATACTGTCTTACCTTTCATCCGAAGATAAGCTAATCAACTCCTCACAGATTACTCTACTAATAATAGATTATTTATTGACTTTTCGAAGTCATAGAATTGTCAAGAGTTTTGCCAAAAATCTCAAATGCTTTGCGATACAATTTCCGCAACCGACCTTTGGGCAAAATTTAGAACGATGAGCGAACATAACAGACCGGTTATCCAGGACAATTCAGTCAGAACGGCATTTTCTGCATTTATTCATCAACTACAGGACGATATTTGTACAGCACTTGAAACCTGCGATGGCAGAGCCAAATTTATAGAAGAAGTATGGGAACGCGATGGCGGTGGTGGCGGCAGAACCCGCGTCATCAGCAATGGCGATGTTTTTGAAAAAGGTGGTGTTAACACTTCAGTCGTTTTTGGAGAAGTAACGGATGTTATGAGGAAAGCCCTGGGTATTGATGGAAAAAAATGGTTTGCCTGCGGTATTTCCAGTGTGATTCATCCATTTAACCCTAAAGTACCAACCGTTCATTTTAACTATAGAATGTTTGAGCTATACAACGAGAATGACGAGATTATTGACCGCTGGTATGGTGGTGGAACAGACTTAACACCATATTACCTGGTAGAAGATGATGTGATACATTTCCATGAAACATTCAAAAAAGCCTGCGATAAAAGTGACGCTTCATTTTATACGACTTTCAAAAAACAATGTGATGATTATTTTGTGAATCATCACCGGAATGGTGAACGTCGTGGATTAGGTGGTATTTTTTACGATTATCAAAAAGAGACGCCAACCAAAGACCACCAATTCTGGTTAAACCATGCCAATAATTGTGGTTATGCATTTATGGACGCATACATTACCATTGCTGATAAACATAAACATGAAAGCTTTACTCCAGAAAATAAATTCTGGCAGGAGATTCGTCGTGGCCGATACGTAGAGTTTAACCTGGTACATGACCGTGGCACCATCTTCGGATTAAAAACCAATGGCAGAACTGAAAGCATTTTAATGAGTTTACCGGCAACCGTAAGATTTGAATACAATTATCATCCTGAGCCAGGTAGCGAAGAAGACAAATTATTACAGGCATGTCTGGTACCTCGTGACTGGATGGCAGAAAAAGAAGCGATTGCTTTGGATTGGGCCAGTAAGGTGAATAAGACGTGTTGAGTGTAAAAAGTGAGAAGTGAGTGGTGAAAAGTGAGTAGTAAATAGAAGCGAAATCGAAAAACATACCGGTTGGTATATTCCCAACGCGACTTTACGTGGAGGTACTCCGCAAGCGACCCAGGTTATTGTATTCTTCGAAAAGAGCTTTATAAAGAGGCTTTTTATGCAAATAAATAACCCTGAAAGGGTTAAATGTTTATAGAAAAATGAACAAAAACGAAACATGCGACCCCGAAGGGATCGTATATTTCTGAAAATTTAATTTTCTATAAATCTTAGATGCCCTCAGCATCTTAACAAAAGCAAGAACATCAACAGTCGGCATAAATGCCGAAACCAGATTTATAGCCGATAGCCAAAAAACAAAAGAAAAAACTTAAAATTGCAGACTGCAATAATATAACAAAACATGTATTTACAACGTAGAAACAGGATATTAAGAACGAATGCATCCATCAGGAGCCTGGTAGCAGAAACACAACTGACACCAAACGATTTCATAGTGCCATTGTTTATTGATGAGGGTGAAAATGTGAGAACGGAGATTACATCTATGCCGGGATATTTTAGAATGAGCCTGGACCTGACGCTTCGTGAAGTGGAAGAATTGTATAAATTGGGCATTAAATGTGTGCTGCTTTTTGTAAAGACATTTGATGAGTTGAAAGATAACGAGGGCAAGGAAGCATGGAACCCTGATGGCTTAATGCAACGCAGCATCAGAGCCATTAAAAACGCATTTCCGGAAATGGTGGTGATGACGGACGTAGCATTGGACCCATATAGCATTTACGGTCATGACGGCATTGTAATAGATGGCGAAATAGTGAATGACGAAACGGTGGAAGCATTGGTAAAAATGAGTTTGAGCCATGCACAAGCAGGCGCGGATTTTATTGCACCAAGCGATATGATGGATGGCAGGATTGGGGCCATGCGTCATGCATTGGAACAAAACGGTTACATCAAAACAGGCATCATGGCTTATAGTGCCAAATACGCCAGTTGCTTCTATGGGCCGTTCAGGGATGCATTGGACAGCGCTCCCGGTTTTGGCGATAAGAAGACTTACCAGATGAATTATGCCAATCGCCTGGAAGCTATAAAGGAAACCTTAATGGATATTGAAGAGGGGGCAGATATTGTAATGGTAAAACCGGCAATGGCTTACCTGGATATTATCCGTGAAATAGCCAATACGGTAAATGTACCTGTAAGTGCCTACCATGTAAGTGGTGAATATGCAATGATAAAAGCAGCTGCAAAAATGGGCTGGATAGACGAAAATAAAGCCATTATTGAAAGTCTTACTTCCATCAAGCGTGCCGGTGCAGGATTGATAGCAACCTATTATGCTAAAGACGCAGCAAAATTATTAGGCTAAGATTTTTTCTGTTTTGTTTTATAAATAAAAAGTCCTTCGGGGCTTTTTGTTTTTTAGCAGGTATTGCTGTACAATACCTGCTAAAAATATTTACAAATACCAATCCTTATATCTTTTCAATGCCTCTAGAAAATAATAATCGGCATAAATCAACGGCACATCTATTTCTGAATTTAGTGGTAATGCGCCTGTACTGTGCTTCAACAGGAAGCCGCCGTTTGTGCCCGGTGCTGCCAGGTATTCAGGCTTTGAAAGGTTCACCAGGATTGTCTTTGCTGTTTCTATATAGGATTTTTTGAGGTCTTCATTTTTTGTAAACTGTGCCAGCTCCAATAATGCCGAAGCAATTAAAGAAGCAGCTGATACATCTCTTTTCGCCTTAGGTATTTGTGGCGCATCAAAATCCCAGTAAGGAATTTTATCTTCCGGCAAATTCGGGTGAGTCAGAATGTATTTTGCAATATTCTGCGCATGTTTTAAATAACGTTTGTCTTTAGAAAAACGATACATCATGGTATAACCATACAGTCCCCAACCTTGTCCGCGGGACCATGCTGAACAATCGGCAGCTCCCTGCCAGGTGGCTTTACGTGAAGGCTTCCCTGTGACGGTATCATAATCTATCACATGGTAAGAACTGTAATCCTTCCTGAAATGATCCCGTAATGAGGTATTGGCATGAGTTACCGCAATGTCTTTGTATTTAGGATTTCCTGTATTGTCGGACACCCAGTAAAGCAATTCAAGATTCATCATATTATCTATGATCACCGGGCTATTGAAATAGGCATTTTTATTCCATGACTGGATGGCTTTTATCGATGGCCTGAATCTCGTAGAAAGCGCTTCTGCAGAATTATTGATAATCAGTTTATACTTTTCATCTTTCGTGATGCGATACGCATTTCCGAAACTACAGTACATCATAAAACCCAGGTCATGATTACCGGTGTAGGTCTGGTTCGGTTCTATTAATTCCAAAGACCGTTCAGCTTCTTTTTTGATGGCAGCATCATTGGTTTGCTCATAGATATACCAGAGCGTACCGGGATAAAAACCCGAACACCACCAGGTACGTTCACGCGCATGGAATTTATTGGTTTGCGGATCGTATGACTGTGGTAACTTATCCTGGGGTGTCAAGCTCATCATTGTCTTGTATTGCGACACTGCATTCTTAAAATTCTCATCGATCAATTCTTTCATCTGCGCTATGGACTTTGCAGGAAATACCGCATTCAATACCAGTGTTGCATTTAACAAAAAAGACTTTATTTTCATACGCTTGCATTTTGCATTCATTCATCTGAATGCCGTTAATAATCTACTTTATAATCTTTATGAATCTCATTTCCTGACCAGGCTTTTTTAGCCGACCAGTCTGCAGACGGATCCGACCAGAAGGGGGATGATGCCGGTAAGCCTAATGGCAGAAACGCCAACGTTGCCATATACAAACTTCCGGTAGAGGTATAATGGTCTGCCAGGTTTGACTGGTTCCCGTTAAAACCAAGGATCAACCAGTTATTTTTATCGAAATTCTGACTACCCTGAAACAAGTTCTTAAGTACCGCTGTTAATGCAGCTCTTACCTGCCCCGGTTTAATATGTTCCGGTAATTTCTGCATTAAAGCCACTTGTGCCAGTGCCTGGAATACGCCGGAACGGTAAGTAACAGAACGCCCGTATAATGGAAAAGTACCTTCCGGGCTGATATTGCGTTCTAAAAATTCTGAATAGCGGACCATTCTTTTGTATGCCAGGTCCAGCTCGTCTTTGGAAGTAAGTCCCAGCTTGTTCCGCTCTTTTAAAATATCAACCAGCATCGGGTGTATCACAAAGGAATTATAATAATCGATGCTGAATTTTTCACCATCCTTGTACCAACCGTCCCCGATATACCATTCTTTCATTTTGCGCAATGCAAACTCTATTCTTGCAGGATCGTATTCTTCCCCGATGCTCATCAAGAAGGTTTCCGTTAATGCGGCAAACAATAGCCAATTGTTGTAATATGGCGACCTGTTCCTGAGAGATTTGAATTTCTGAATAAATCTTGACTTAGTGATCGAATCCAATGGTTGCCAGATGGTGTTGGGTGCTCGCAGAAACGCGTGCGCAATATAAGCTGCATCCACTATGGCTTGATTGCCTTTTTCAAAGTTCAGATAATCAGGATTATCCGGATCCACCGCATTTGACAATCCAATCAATAATTCGTTGTTTAGCCTGGTTCTTAACAATCCTTCTTCTGAAGAATCTTTTGGACCGGTTTCAAGCCAGGGTGCAATGCCAGCCATTGTTCTGCCGATTGCTTCCAGGTAAGTAACCTCTTCTGCTACCAGGTGATAATGATCGCCTTTTTGAACAGGCATCATTTTTTTTAATGTGCCGGCAGCCAGGTGATGAATTACCGGGTACGAAATTTTATAAAGAGTCTGCACCCAGAATTGCCTGTCGGATTGTTTTACATTTTTTATTGCCGGCAAATCCTGTTTTTTGTTTTTTTGAGCATTTCCGGAAATGGTGATACCCAAACAACACAATAAACCTATAACAATTCTACAAATCGTTTTCATAGCATTACCTTGTAACAGAGAATGAATATTTGCCTTTCAGATCATTGTTTTTTGCTGTTAGTTTTATGCGATAAATAGTATCGCCCCATATCCTGGTCAATCGTATATCTTTTAAATCGATCTTTTCAAACGCCGCATCGAATTTATCTTTTTCATAATTTAAATAAACATTGACACCGTCTTTTTTAAGCGCTATTTTACCCGGCGTAATTAACTCAGGACTTGCCCATGTCATAAAATGTTGTATCGCCGGTTTTTCAAACTTCAGCAATTCATAATGGTCTGTCATGGTAATGCCATTGGGCTTAACTGTATATTTTCTATTCCAGGATCTTACTGCAGCATTGGTGGGATAAGCACCTGCTATATCTACAGAAAAACTCTTTTCCTTTTCATTCAGGATGGTGTTTGTGGCTTTATATTCTGCTCCGTTTTTTTGTGATACGCCATTAATGACCGGCAAATTATGATAATCACTTTGCATGGTCCATATTTTATACCGGTCGGTATTAAATGTCTGCTTGGTATACGTTTCTACACCCACATCTATTATTACCGGTAAGGTATCCACATACAAGTTAAACGTACCGACATCATTATGGTTATGGCTTTCGTTATTGAAACCTCCTTTTGCTGCAAAGAATAATCCATTGGTATTCTTTATAAAGCAGTACTCAGTTTCTGGATACCAGGTTAAAGGTGTTTTGGATACTGAAGCCGGTTCCTTAATGAGTGCCTCATAATTATCCAGGAACTCGATGGCCCTGAAAAAATCACGTTCCCTTACAATCACTTCATCTTTATTGCTGTTGGCAAACAGGTAGGCCGCAAACTGCTTCATATCCGTACTGTTCACTGCTTTTCCATAGCGGTACACCAGGCCATAGTCTTCTTTTTCCTTTGCGGATGCATCGGCAAAATTCACCACCCAGTTTTTACCTACATAACTACGGGCGATATATTCTCCCATCTTTTTTACTGCGGGGAAACTGAACATATTTATTTTACCACCGCTGGCATTATAAAGTATCTGCAGATAATCGTAAAGCTTGCCTGCGCTGTGCCGCCAATAAGAAGGGCCTTCTTCACAAGCACCATCATGCTTTACATAGTTAATATACTTATCTACGCTTTGCATGGTTTTATAAATACCTGCCAGCTTTTTTGCTTCATCATCTTCCATTAACAGGTAACAGGTCAACACATTAAAATTGCACCAGGGATTCCAGTTATTTACCATTGCGCCTTTTACACCGCTGAATGCCTGCCACCAGAAATCACTTCTGTTAAGATAAGGTTCCAGGATTCTTTCATTGATGCTTTTCTTCACATACTGAGATATTATCGGGTCTGTTTTATCCCATTCTTTATTGAAAAAATACCATGACCAGGCCAATAATGAACCGATATCACCCGATGTCAGATCAATGATCTGCTCGCGGAAATCCGGTATGGTGCGCTTTGTTTTTTGTTTGATCAGGTGTGCAGACAATACCCAGGAAGGCATGTTACAGGTTTGCCAGACACCATTGATCACCTGGTCCATGAAACGCCCTTTGCTCTCTGCCAGTTCTGCGAAAATCAATGTGATTAAAGCCCTGTTATTATCTCCAAATGGGTTCTGCATGACTTCCCTGTTACCGGTTCTTTCAAATTCCAGGTAATCGGTGGCTTTTACTACTTTCCATTCATAGTTGAGAAATTGCTCGCCTTCTTCAATTAATCTTTTATTTAACGGCCCTGTTAGTTTTATCCATGCCTGCCTGTCATTATATGCCGGGTATTTTATCCATTCATTATTGTTTAAGATATATCCTTTCAGGTTACCGGTTGGTACCAGCTTCTGAAGTAAATCCTCTTCTTTTGCCGACAATTTCGTTGAAATGGCCAGGCACATCATTATCCACAATACAATCCTTTTCATGTTCCGCATATCAATAGAGTGTTCGAATCATTAAATAACCTTAAACGGTATGGCTTTTACAGTTTGCCTGCTTGATGTTCCTAAGTATAGATAAAATGTATCCTTATCTAATACCCATTGTTGTTTGACATCATCATAATACGCCATTGACTTTACAGGAATTGAGATTTCTACATTTTTTGAACTGCCGGGCTGAATTTCAGTCTTGGCAAACCCTTTTAATTCTTTTTCAGGTCTTGGCAGCTTAGGTGATTTCTGGCCAATATATGCCTGTATCACTTCTGTACCTGCCATAGACCCGGTATTTTCGATACTTACTTTTATTCTTAATGTATCATTCTCTCTAAATTCTTTTTTATTAATTTCCGGCGCAGCTATTTTGAAGTTGGTATAAGACATGCCGTAGCCAAACTCAAACTGTGGTTTGATCTTCTTCTTATCTACCCAGCGGTAGCCAACGAAAATATCTTCTTTATACTCCACTGTATTATTGATGCCCGGATAAGATGCTTCTCCTAAAGAATGTGCGCCAATATCATTTAGATTCACGGTAATGGTAAATGGCAACTTACCGGAAGGATTCACATCCCCGGAAAGAATGTTTGCCAATGCTGTGCCTGAAACGGATCCCAGGTACCAGGACTGAAACAAAGACCTCACTTTACTAATCCATGGCATGGAATAACCATTGCCGGAAATGATAACAATGCCTGTATTTTTATTCGCATTCAGCAAACCTTCAATTAACCTGTTCTGATTATAAGGTAAATCATAACTTACACGGTCCTGGCCTTCGCTGTCCTGTTGGTATGTTTTGTTTAATCCGCCAATAAAAATGACAAGGTCTGCGTCTTTCGCTTTTAGGACAGCATCGTTATATAGTGAGTCATTTTTCTTTAAAAATCTTTGTTGATTATCTATGTAGCCGTCTGAAGTATAACCTGTGGCGAATAAGACTTCGGAGGCTTTGAATTTATCTGTAATACCTTTCAGTGGGGTTACTTCTATCCAGGGTTTTAATTCGGAAGAACCACCACCTGCGGTCTGGTTTCTTACTGCATTTTCCCCTACAACTAATATTTTTTTATACGCACCATTTTTTACGGGAAATAACTTGTCTTCATTTTTTAAAAGCACGATGCCTTCTTCTGCTATCTTTTCGGATAGGTTAAAATGTTCCTGTGTAGCAAAGCTCCCAAATGGCTTTTGAGTGTTCATTGTGGTTCTTAAATGTAACCTCAGTATTCTGCGCACCTTCTCATCCAGTACTTTTACATCTATGTCACCATTGGTAATCGCATTGAAAAAAGGATTGGCTAAGTAGTAGTCATTGTAAGCGGCAAACTCTCCTTTTGTCAAACCGTCTGTCCTGGTGCCCATTTCTATATCCAGCCCGCTAAGCGCTGCTGTCCTGGTAGAGTTAAGCGTGCCCCAATCGGTAATTACCACGCCGTCAAATTTCCACTGGCCTTTTAATACGTCATTGATTAGATAAGCGTGCTGGCAACACATTTCTCCCCTGAACCTGTTGTATGCGCCCATAATGGACCAGACCTTCCCTTCTTCTACGCCTGCCTTGAATGCGGGAAAGTAAATTTCATTGAGTGCCCGGTCGCTGGCTTCTACGTTGATTTTTTTTCTAAGATGCTCCTGGTTATTTAAAGCAAAATGTTTGAGACAAGCAGCAACCCCATTTAATTGTACACCTTGTATGTAAGGTACTACCATCCTGGAAGCAAGAAAAGGATCTTCGCCAAAGTATTCAAAATTGCGTCCGTTTAAAGGTGTTCTGAATATGTTGACACCCGGACCTAGTATAATGTCTTTTTTCCTGTACCTGGCTTCTGCGCCTAACGCTTTGCCGTATTTGAAGGACAGTTCGGTATTGAATGTAGCGGCTAAACAGGTGAGTGCAGGAAACGCGGTGGAGGAATCATTGGTCCAACCGGAGTGATTCCAGCTATCCCAGTCTATTTCCATCCTTACCCCGTGTGGACCATCAGCCATCCATAATTCCGGTATGCCTAATCTCGGGTTTCCTTTTACGCTAAACCGGGATTGTGCATGGCACATATCCACTTTTTCTTTCAGGGATAAAAGCTTTAATAAACTATCAACTTTTTGTTCAATTATTCTATCTGAATTTGAGACGCCGGTTTGTGAAAAACAAACGGAACCGGTAAACAAAAATAAAAATCCTAATAAATATTTTTTTCTATAACTACACATTCCTATCACTATTTTTTAAAATTGTTTATAATCCACTTCGTCAGTTCTTCCTTCTGTTGAGGATGCGTCCAATGTCCTGTTTCTTTATAAATGCTTAATTTTTTTGATGCTTTTATGTTATTATATGCGGCATACATAGAGGTTGGCGGACAAATGATATCATTATATCCCCAGGAGTAAAAACCTGGTACATTTAACTCGGCTGCAAAATTCACGACATCGTAGTAGGACGTGCTTTGCCTGATATCAGGTAAGCTTTTCATTTCGTTATTGCTTTCTGCAAAATAATGTGGCCAGCCACCTGCCCTGTTATATAAATAGCCAGTAAGATCCGACAATGCAGGATAATAAGCGGCCAATGCTGTTACACGTTTATCTAACGCTGCTGTAACAATGCTTAATGCGCCTCCCTGGCTGCCGCCTGTTACCACTAAGTTTTTGCCATCCCATTCGGACAATGATGTTAATATATCATTTGCCCTTACACAACCTAAATACACTCTTTTATAGTAAAAATCTTCTTTAGAATTTGCATTGTAATTGAAGTATCTTCTTAATGCGCCGCTGTTTAAATCTTTGTACACGCTCGAATCCAAATCTACTGGAATACCGTGTATGCCTATGGTTAATACGATGACGCCATTGGATGCGAGATTGATATCGGGGCCATAAGGACGGACGCCTGCACCCGGCACCTGCAATACAGCGGGATATTTGCCGGGATCTGAAGGCATTGCCAGCATCCCGTGTACTTTACTGCCGTTGATATTGCTAAATGATACCCTGTAAACATCCACTTCTACGGTGCTCCGGTTGGGTAATAATTCTTTGGTGAAATTTAAAGGGACCGATTTTAATTCGTTTAATGATTTGCTCCAGAATGCGGTGAAGTCCTGGGGCATTGTTTGTGTAGGCTTAATATTTTCTACATCAAAACCCACGGTACAGAATTTTTTATATTCTTTACCATCTTTTTTTGCAGTAACAATACAGCGTAAAAAGCCCGGCTCTTTTAATGTATATTCTTTGCTTTTAAAACTGTTCTTAAAAGCAATAATTGAATCTTTAATGAAAGGTTTTATCATATCCGGTCCTATCTCAAAATAGACATTTACATTGCCTTCAGTTCCTGAATTATCCTTTACAGATATATCAAAAGATACTTTATCTCCAACGCCAGCAAGCCAGTTGCTTTTATTAGGAATGACATCTATTACAATATTACCTGCAGACTGACTGTTGGCAACATTAATAGATAAAATGAGTAATAATGATAAAATTCGTTTCATAAAGTTCATAAAAATAAGTTCAATAAGTTCTTACGTTAAATAGTAGCAAAGCTGATGCAGTGAGTGACACAACGATGTTTAATAGATATTCTGTTGATGACTCAATAAAAATAATTTATTGAATTAAGGAAAACAAAATTTAAAGAGGATAGAGTATTTCAGACTTTCTTCAATCTCCTGAAGTTTTTTCTACCAGGTTATCATCATTTAAGCCCTGATTTAACTTCATTGGCGACGCTCCGTTCATCAGCTTGCTACTATTGATCCTGATAGAAGCGAAAACCTGAAATACTCTACCCATATAGTTTTAGAGTTAATTAATACCCTTCGTTCTGAGAGAAAGTAGCTCCGAAATTGGCATCAATGATTGATTGTGGAATTGGATAAACCCATTGGTGATTCTGGATATTCGGCCTTACATCATTGGTAATATCCGGGAATTTCCAGCCATATTTTTTCACACGGTTTACCAATACCGGATTCTCTTTGGAAGATAGTCTTGTTAAAGTAACCAGCCTGTATTCTTCTCCGAAAAGTTCTCTGGCTCTTTCATCAAGAATGAAATCCATCGTTACTTCTCCGGCAGTAATCAGGCGGGCATTTGCACGGCCGCGAACGGTATTGATATCTGCCATGGCTAATGCCTGCTGGCCTTTTTTCATATAGGCTTCTGCTCTCAGAAGATAGGTTTCCGGCAGTCGCATAATGTAAATATCGGCATCTATGAACTCCGGATTACCATTGATATGCTTATCGGTTGAAAACTTCCAAAGACGTGGGAAGATGGTTCTGATGGTATCTGCAGGAATTATTTTATTCCAGTCACCGCGTGCTTTTATTTCATCAAAAACATCTTTCCACGGTTTGCCACCTGCCTGCTTGATATTTCTTTCAATATTGGCTTCGGAATTTCTTATATCGCCTCCATTGTTTTCCCAAATATCATAAAAGAAATAATTGGTTGGCCTGTTTTGAGCAGCTCCTACCCCACGGGCATCGCTGCCTGTCTGGCTGGATTTACCATCGGGGAATTTTGTAGCTCCTTCTCCGAAAAAGAATACATTATTGCCTGCGGCATCTTTTACCTGCCTGTTGGCAAAGTAGGAACTTGACTGGAAGGCGAATTCCAGTAACAGCTTATTGGTAGTGGCGTTATTTGGCATACCGCCGGTATTGCTGATAGCAGTAGTATAATCGTATTGTACAACCCAGATAGCTTCTTTATTACCTGACTGGTAATTGAAGTTGCCTGAACGGAATAAATCCCAGTAAACATCTTTGCCTGCTTCGGATGCGCGTGCACCGAAACGGTTTTTCATTAACTGGTAATCGCCATCTGTACCATTGATTACTTTACCTGCTGCTGAAATGGCTTCGTCGTAATACTTTTGTTCTTTTGTATGATCTCCTAAACTGATGCAGATCTCGGACAATAAATGGTCCGCCGCAGCTCTTACAATTCGCCCCGGTTTTGTGGTAGATAATGGCAGGTTTTCTGCAGCGAACATCAGGTCTTCGCGGCATTGTTTCCATACATCTACTCTCGGCGCTCTTACATAATCTACTTTTGGTGAGCGTTGTACCTGCGTAATAACCGGCCAGTCTCCGTAAAGACCTACAATACCACGATGCCCCCATGCCCTGAAGAACAATGCTTCAGCTTTCATCTGATTTTTTTGTGTTTC
The DNA here is from genome assembly GCA_027854065.1 of Polluticaenibacter yanchengensis. GTDB lineage: Bacteria > Bacteroidota > Bacteroidia > Chitinophagales > Chitinophagaceae > Phnomibacter > Phnomibacter yanchengensis. Next base: position 160,179 of record JAQGEF010000001.1, read on the forward strand.
TGATGCAAACTTTACATTGGGATTATCACATGCCTCGATGATGAAGTTTGAGTAACTGATGATCTGGCTGAAACCTGTAACCCAATAGTTGGTGTAACCCGGTTCACTTGGGGTTAAAAATTTCCAGTTACTGGTAACAAATTCCGGTGTGGTACTAAAGAATACATCTAATCCCAACCCTGTCATTATGTAGTTATGAAACTGGTAAGAGGACATGGAAAGGTATTGCATTCTGTTGTGCAAATAGTTAATAGCAAGCTCTATTTGAGCGGGTTCTTTATAGGAAGTCTCGGATGTGAGCTGAAAGATATTTTCCTTTAAGAAGTCTTTATCATTACAGCCAGTCTGTGACAACAATACACTTGAGAGGATGGCCGCTTTGATCGTATTTTTAAATATATTTTTCATATAGCAATGTTTTAAAAAATTAGAAAGTAACTACTAAGCCAGTTGTAAATGTTCTTAACACAGGGTAGCTTCCGTAAAAGATACTACCCGGGTTTGCAGCAATGGTACCACCATCTTCAGGATCTAAACCGGTCCATTTAGAAGCTGTGAAAAGGTTATTGCCACTTACATAAATTCTTACATTCTGGAACTTAATTTTTTCTAATACTTTTGGTTTAAGATTGTATGAGAAGGTCAGGTCTCTCAGCTTAATAAAGTTCCTGGTATTCCAGAAAAAATAGTTCATGCTGTTTACCCAATCTACTCTCGGATATAGATTCGTAGGGTTTTCCGGTGTCCATGGATCTACTTTTTTTAATTGAGAACCGTTGGCGATTGCCATTGATGACATTCTTCCGAAACGATCTCTGCCTAAATAATGGTCATCGTTACCGGCATGCCATTTGAAACTAAAGTATAATGAGAAATTCTGATAAGAGATGGTGTTATTAAAGTTCATAATAAACAAAGGATCTCTTGTACCCTGGTAATGATAATCGCTGGCATTTAATTTTCCGTCATTATTGTAATCCAGGAATTTCACATCACCTGGTTTAGCACCGTATTTAGTAATATAATCGATATCGTCTTTTTGAACAATACCTAACATTTTATAATCCCAAACACTGTGTATAGGCTTTCCTATTATGTAGGCATCGCCTGCAGGTGTATTTGACAGATCATTTTTAGGATTGCCTTTCTCATCTACTGTTCCGTATAATTCTACGATTTTGTTAGCATTTCTTGAGAAGATAATACTGCTTTCCCATTTAAAGCCGTACAATCCTGACTGCTGGATTGGTACAGTATTCAAAGTAAGTTCCACTCCTTTATTATCCACCCTTCCGATATTTGTTCTAACTGTTGTAAAACCATTCAGAATAGGTAATGTTCTGGTTAATAATTGATCTGTAGTTATAGAGTGATAAACATCAATTGCACCAGAAATTCTGTTTTTAAATAAGCTAAAGTCTAAACCAATATTTTTAGTGGTGGTGGTTGACCAGCTTAAGTCTGAGTTAGGCATCCTGTTAGGATAAATAGCAAGGTTGCTGGTAGAGCCAAACACCGTGAATGCTGATGACATTGTTGACAATGTTTCGTAAGGACTGATGCCCTGGTTACCGTTTTTACCCCATGACAATCTTAGCTTCAATTGGTCAACATTTTTTACATTGCTGAAGAAGTTCTCTTTGGAGAAAACCCAACCTACAGAAACACCCGGGAAGGTTCCAAATTTATGACCTTCTGCAAATCCTGAGAAGCCATCTCTTCTTACACTTGCAGTTAAATAATATTTGCTGTTATAATTATAGTTTAGTCTGAATAAACTACCTACATTCTGATATTGGGACTGGCCTTTAATGGAGGTTTGCGTAGTGGCTAAATGAATACCATCCCATTTTAATGGATTTGGCATATTAAAACCGGTACCCTGTGATTGTAAGTTGCTCATTTTATACAAATCCCTGGTATAGCCGGCAGTCACATCGATGTTATGATTGCCTATTGATTTGTTATAAGACAATAAATGATTGATAATCCATGTCTGAACATTTGTGCTTCTTGCAGTAGCATAGGCCATGTTCCAGAAACTGGCTGCGTTATCCATATTGGCTGTGTTGCGGGTGTCCACAAATAAACCCGGGCCTACGCTGAAGTTGTAAACGCCGTTTGTATAGGCGGTATTTGCAGAGAATTTATACGTCAGATTTTTTATCCATGGGTTTTTCAGTATTACCCATCCGCTTCCGTCAATATTGTAAGTCTTGTTCTGGTCTGAACCATAAGTAGGGCCAACCTGGCGGTCGAAACCTACGAAAGGATTCCTGGCGCTTGAACCGGAAGGGTTTGAAGGTACCCATGACTCATATCCTGTGGTCGTCGTTTTGGTATTGCTTAATGGTGACATCCATGTGGCTAACTGCATGCTTGGCGGTACACCGGAATTATCAGCTGTATAAAAATTTACTTTAGCACCGATAGTAATATATTTGTTGAGGTTTGTCTCCAGTTTGGCTAAGAACGTTGCTTTACGGAACTTATCATTGTATATTACACCACGCTGATCTAATATACCACCGGACAGGTAGTAGTTGGTACTACCTCCATTACCTGATATGCTTAATGTATGGTTATTAACGGGTGCAAACTGTGTAATTTCTTCCAGCCAGTTTGTAGTTACACCGCTGTTATATGCTTCCAGTTCCTGGGCTGTTAAAATCAGTGAATGATTAAATGGGGTGCCTACCGGGATTCTGCCTGCGTTTATAAAATAGTCCCAGCGCTTTTTCAATAACTGGTCTATATCCATTTCCATCTCCGGCTTACGGGACCAGTTTTGAATGCCATAGGATGAATTCAGGTTAAACTGCGGCTTACCGGATTTTCCTTTTTTGGTGGTAATGATGATGACACCATTCGCAGACCTTGATCCGTAAATAGCAGCAGAGCTGGCATCTTTTAAAACCGTTAAAGTGGCCACATCCTGCATGTTTATCTGGTTAATAGAACCATTAAAGATGATATCATCCACCACAATTAACGGGCTGTTTAATCCACTGGCACTCGGGTCAATAGAATTGTCTCCTCTTATATTCATGGTAGACAAAGGATCCTGACCTGCTTTGGATTGCGGCATTACAGTAACACCGGCAACCGTACCTGAAAGTGCTAATAAAGGGTTTGTATTAGGTAAATTTGCCAATGGCGAATTCTCTAAATTGATGACCTGAACGGCTCCTGTGAGATCTTTTTTCTTAGCAGTACCATAACCGATTACGACCACATCATCCATTTTAGTGGTACTTTCTTTCAGGACAATGCTGTAGCTGTTTTCTGTGGTTAATGGTAGTTCAATGGTTTCAAAACCTGTGTAACTGATGATCAGCGTTCCTTTTTCGGGTGCTGATAATTTAAACTCCCCGACATCGTTGGTACTGGTGCCGGCATTGGAGCCTTTTAATTTAATACTGGCACCTGCAATGCCTTTCTGTGATTCATCTTTAACGGTACCGTTAACGGTCCTGGTTTTGGTTTGGGCAAAACTCTCATTGTAGAAGAGCATTATACACAACAGCGGTATAATCCACTTATTGGCAATCGTTTTAGCAATCATTTTAGTTAGTTTTAAATTTTAAAGTATGTGTAGTTTTATAAGCCGGCATAAATGATCAGGGATATTCCTAATACAAAAAAGAGAAACATAAAGAGGAGGAGTTTTGAGGTTCCGGGTGGGGCGTTTTTAAATTCTTTCCAGATAAATACGCCCCATAGTGCAGCAATCAAGGTAGCTCCCTGTCCTAAACCATAGGATATGGCAGCGCCTGCTTTTCCTGCTGCAATCAGGTTAAAGGAGTTGCCCAATCCCCAGATCAACCCACCGAGAATACCTACAAAGTGGATGGATTTACCTTTAAAATAGGTTTTATAGGATACCGGTTGTCCTTCAATTGGCTTGCGCATTAAGATGGTATTGAAGAGGAAATTACTCACGAAAATACCTAATGAAAAAATAAATACTGCGGTGTACGGTGTCATTTTTCCGGCAGCAGGCGATTCGAAATTATCTAAATCCATTGATGCTGCTATAAAGCGGTAAAATACTGACATCAGCAGCCCTGCGGCTAAGCTTAACCAGATGCCTTTTTGTGATACTTTACCGGCACTTTTTGTCTTTTTACTAAATGCCACCGCGTTAATTATTATGGCGATAGCGACGCTTAAAACACCTGTGAACAGTAAAACCGGGTCACCTTTGGCTGACGCCATATAATTTACAAAAACACCCAGTACTAACGCCAAACCTATTCCTACCGGAAATGCCACGGCCATACCTGCGATTGCGATGGCTGCAGACAATAATATATTGGCTGCATTAAATACAATCCCTCCTAAAAACGCACTGCCTAAATTGGCAGTGGTCGTTTGTTTCAGGTCTTCTATAAACGGCCTGCCGGATTCCCCCATGCTTCCCAATGTAAAGGCGGAAATAACGGAGAACAGTAATATACCGATGACATAATCCCAGTAAAACAGTTCATAGCGCCAGTTCTTACCCGCCAGCTTTTGTGTGTTGGCCCACGATCCCCAACACAGCATGGTGATAAAGCAGAATAAGATGGCCAGAAAATAACTATTAACAATAAACATGATTTCTGATTAAAGCGGTAAAAAAATTATTTTCCAACTGACGGTATCCACACACTGGTAAATCCTCCTGTCTGGCTGGCATCTGCATACGGTACCAAGACTAACTTGTTATCAGGATTTTGTGCAGAAGGAAGATTGGCTGAGAATAATAAGGTCTTTACCCAATCTTTTGGTAACTGATTTGAAATATCTGTCAAAGTATAATTTGCTGTGGCAGGATATTTTAAATTCGCTTTATTGATATCTATGGAACTGTTTAAAGAATAATCTACAGCCAATACCTGCGGTCCTCTTTTAAAAGCAAAATAGTTTGGATAACTTTTTCCTCCGTCCAGAACCACTGTCGGCATTTCAAAAGCTACTGTTATTTTATCATTATTGTTCCATAAACGATCGATCTTAACTAACTCACCGGATGTGGTGCCTGCTGTTTTACCATTCACTTTTACCGTAAAGTTTTTAGCCCATTCCGGTTTTCTTAATTGCAGGTTAAACTTTGATGCTTTGGCCAGTTTCACATCAATCGTCGCCGTTCCTTTTTCCGGGAATGCACTTTTAATATTAAACTCAACCGGTAGTTTTTTTCCGGCAATAGTTAACTGGTCTTTAATACTTGCAGCTTCATACATCAGGATGGTTGGTGCGTTTTGCAGGATGCCGTAATTTAAATACGGGATTAATGCGATGCCTCTTGGCACGCTGCTCATACAACAGGTAATGCTGCAACGGTATGGCTTCTCTCCTATTAATGGAGTATAATAACTTACACAACCGTTCCTTGGATTTTCTGCTCCTAGTAAATGGTTATAGATCGTTTTTTCTATTTCATTGTAATACTTAAGGTCTCCTGTGATGCTGAACATTTGTGTATTAAACTGCATCCATGTGGTGGTTACGCATCCTTCCCCCATATGCGCTGCCGTATCGGCTCTCAGGTACTGGTTGTCCATGAAGCGTTCGTGATCGCTGGATGTACCGGTTACAAACAACCTGTTGGTTGAAATATCATCGAAAGTGTAGTTGATCACTTTTAATAAATCGGTGTTGCCACTCAACCGGTACATTTTTATCAATCCAAGTATATTGGATAACATTTCGTAGGATTTTGAATTGGCAACTTTATCTACTCTTTGTTGTTTTAACAATGTTGATACGATAGCAGGGCCTCCTTCAAAATCATAAGCGCTTATAACATAGTTGGCAAAATCGTAGTACTTTTTATCACCTGTCCACATGTATAAATCCAGCATCGGATCTATCACAGAGGTAGCAGCCATGCCTACATGCGATCCGGATTTCAGAATATTTTTTTGCCCGGCACCGGTACCAAAGTTTTTACATAACAAGTCACCGATCTTTATGGCAGCATTTAATGCTTTCGAATCATTTGTAGCACCATAGTAAGCCAATAAACCATAAATATTGTATTTATGTACCCATACATCCCATGCGGTCCAATAGTTTTCCGGCAGGTAGGTACCCAGGTAGCCATCTTCTTTCTGGTTTTCCAGCAGACGTGTAAACATCCTGTCCATTTGTTCCTTTAATCTCGGGTCTTTGGTATTTAACCAGGTATTGGCAGCTGTTTCAAGGTATTTACCAATATGCTCTCCAATCCATCTTTGCTTTCCCGGTCTGCTATAAAAGCCTTCCAGCAAACCTTCTTCATCTACTTTCAGCAAACGTTGCTCTAAGTTTATTTTATATCGTTCACCCAAATATCCTGTTAAATGATCTTTTTCCGGAATCTCCAGTTTATAGCTGGAAGGAATAGTGTATTCAATTTTCTGGACAGGCTTTACTGTAGCCTGCGCACTCACGTTTACAAAACCCGATGCAATAAATAACAAATTTAAAGAAGCAGCAATCTTTAAAATCATGACAAACAATTTTAATATTATAAAAAAGCAATTCGTATTAATAATGAGCATTTACTCAAATTCATTCCGGTATGGAATAGACTTCTGTGCTCCCATCCGCGTGACAGATAAAGCCGCCGCCTTATTGGCTAATTTTATGGCTTCAATCACCGGCATTCCTTCCATTATGCCTACCGATAAAACCCCACAGAAAGTATCACCTGCAGCAGTGGTATCAATGGCCTCTACTTTTATGGCCGGGACTTTAAAAACTTCACGATCAATCATTGCAATCACCCCATCGCTTCCTAAGGTTACGATAATGTTTTTAACGCCCATATCAGATATTTTCTTGGCAGCTTCTATGGCAGTTGCTTCGTCGCTGACAGATACACCGGAAACATATTCCGCTTCTGATTCATTAACGACAATAAGAAATAAGCAGTCTATTAACTTCCTGGACAATTTACCAGCCGGTGCAGGATTTAAAATAACTTTTACATTATTATTAAATGCTGCTTCAGCAGCATACTCAATGGATGCCATTGGTATTTCCAGTTGCATCAATAGTATGCCGGCTTGTTTTATTTCTTCAATGACTTTATCTAGGTCAGCGGGCAACAGATTGGAGTTTGCACCCGGGGCTACTAAAATGGAGTTCTCACCTACTCCATCTACAGAAATTAATGCAATACCTGAAGGTGCTGATTCATCTATAAAAATCTTATCGACGTTGATGCCTTCGTCTTTGTATCCTTTTATAGATTGCTTACCAAATATATCGGTTCCTATTTTTGATATAAATTGTACATCAGCACCCATTCTTGCAGCGGCAACGGCCTGATTGGCTCCTTTTCCGCCCTGGTTCATAAAAAACGCTCCCCCGATAATCGTTTCTCCCGGCAAAGGCAATTTTGGTGATTTTATCACCATATCCGTATTAGAACTACCCAATACGACAATCGTTTTATTATTCATCTCATGATAGCTTTAGCGACAACGTTAACGCTAAAGTATAAAGATATTTTTAAGTTGGAATACTTTATCTAAAATTTCATTTCTAATTAAAAAATGATAATATGATTGGTATTTATCTAAAAATTAACTTAAAATAAAAGGATTATTTGTGTTTTTCGAATTGAGTCAATAAAGCATATTTTGAATATGCGCAAACGTTATCGCAACATTTAGATAAATTATCATTTAATAAAGATTTCATTCTGCATTGGATATTTTCAATCATCTTCCAGTTAAAAGTTGATTTCAAAGTCTCATGATAATTAATATTAGTGGATATACTATTGCCACTCATGACTCTTGGGGCCTAATTCATTGTGAATTATATGTCCCCGATTATAATTGGATATTCTTAATATACAACTGCTTTAAAACTCATTGATACCATTTAATACTCGCTGATGCAATACAAAGAAATTCTTATCTGGCTGATATCTAAAAGGCGCTACAAATGCTCTTCAACAGAAATTGCATGTAGGTTTTTATTAATCATTAAAAAAAATTAAGGATAATGACTCTTCTACTCATTTCAATACTCAACCTTTTTTTATACGCTGTCATCTATATTAAGGAAAAGGCCAGTATAGACATACCGGCCGTATTAACCCTAAAACAAATTCTTATTTATAGCAGAAATGATATAGTCTTTAATAAGTATCAAACAAGCCCATCTTCTTAACATAATTCAATAATTCTGTAATACTGTTACAATTAGCTTTAGCAAACATTTTCCTGCGATGAGCTGCAACTGTATGCCGACTTAAACTAACCATCTTTGCAGTAGCATCTACAGAAAGTCCTTTATTAAAATAATTCAATAATTCCAGTTCCCTTGGTGTAAATGAAATACGTTCAGATATAATAGTATCCAATAACGCTTTTGTATAAGTAGAATAATATACACTACCATTAGCAATCTCTTTTATAGATTCAATCAGTTCTACCAATCTATCAAATTTACTTACAATACCATGGGGCTTTAATGCAGTTAATTCCTTAAGTAAAAGGGCATTTTTAATGCTACTTACAATGATAATTTTACCATTTCTTATAAAGGGCCTGATATCCTTTAATACCATGGAAATGATCCTGTCCTGCACATAATAATCCAGGAAAAAATAGAGTTCTTTCCTCGTCCGGAAATGAATTAAAAATTGTATTAAATCACTTTCCTTTTTAAATGTGTAAATAAAGTCAAACAATTTCAAATCCGAAATTACCTTTTCAAGAGATTCTAAAAACAAGGTTTGCTCATCAAGCAAAATAGCGATTTTATACATTCAACGATGTTTTACAAGGGTTTTGAAACGCTTTCTATAACTACTAAAATATAACAACAATATACGTTCAGGCTTAAAGTACTAAAATATAAAAAACACATAATTCCAATAATAAGACCAAATAACTTTAGTTCATTTAAACTACCAGCAAATCCATATTTAACACGAATGGACTATCTTCTTTGTAAATGATCATTTCAAATATATCTGGTATAATTATTCATATTTTTGTAAATAAGTTTCAGAAATAACCCGAAGAAAGCACTTACATCTTAAAACAATTTTAGCAATGAATAAATACTTTAACAGCCATGAATTCAGAATTGCAATAACCCTGGATGATCATCAACTATTCGCAGAATCTTTCGGTAAAGTTTTAAACGACTTCGGTCTTTTTTCGCATGTACTATCATTTTCAAATGAAGAAGAATTAATGAATTATCTCATTTATCATAAGACCAACAAAACGATTTACCTATTCCTGGATTATTATATAAAAGATAAAAAAGTAACCGGTATCATTTACGATTTAAAGCGAATATTACAACACTATAAGATAGTGGTAGTTAGCAGCATTACCAACGATTTATTGCTTAGAGACCTTCTACAGTTTAACCTGGATGGCATTATACATAAATCGGACAAAACAAGTGAAATCCTGGATTGTATCAACGAGCTTAACTATGACAGGAAGTATTTCTCATCTACCATCAAAACGATTCTTGCAGCATCGAAAGACAGTGAAGAAAGCATGCCATTTAGTCCGAGAGAATTAGAGCTCCTTAGTTATTTTGCCCGGGGACTAACCGTAGATGAAACTGCAGGTTTAATAAACCTGAGCAGGCATACCATCGCAGCACATCGCAGAAAAATGTTTGCTAAAGCTAACTGCAACAACATTTCTGAGTTACTGGCATATGCCCGTAAAGTTGACATTATTTAAATTCAAAATCCTGTAAAATGCGACTATATCTACTACTACTTCTTCTTCATTTAACTATTAATACCAATAGCCAGGATCATCAGGCCGATCTGATAAAAGAATTAAAAACACTTGAAGAAAAATCCGATAAAGGACAATTATCGAAAAAAGACTTTATATATAATACAACCAATCTTTTAGGTCAATATATGTTTAATAAAGGGCTTTCATTACCGGGAGATACGCTTATTAAATTATTAAACAGTTATAAAGCTGCCATCTGGGCAGCAGGCAAAGAAGATGAAAGTTACAGGAGTACCTATTTCGGTTTTTTAGCAACTAACGCAGACATTAATAACAAGGTAGGTGAAGCCATGTTCTATGCAGAAAAGTACTCTGTTGAAAATTCAAAACTCGGTCAAAAAGATCTTTTAGAACAGGGCATAAAACTCAATCATTATACAAAAAACAGAAACTACCCTAAAGTAATAGAAACATTTGAAGCAGAAGCAGACTATATCAGGAATATATATAAAACAATCAATACCCCACTCTTTAATGAAAACAACTGTATCAATGCTCAGTCCATTCTGTACATGGTCTCCTTTGCTTATTACGAAATGAACCTTATAGAAAAAGGCAATGCACTTTATAAAATGGCAAGCCAACTGGATAGCGCTTATCAAACACAATTGAATTTACCCGATTATGAAAAGTTCCTCTCACATTTAAAGATATTATCTATACAACTCAATTACCACCTTTATAACAATGAACTAAGCTTACTGGCAAACAATATTAAAAGTGGCAAAGCTATAGTAACAGCATATAAGGACAGTATTGCATATGAGATTTCCGCTTTCCGGAATGACCTGTTTTATGCCGAACTCCAATATTTAATAAATACCAAACAATATTCGAAAGCCATTTCCTTTTATGACTCCATCAGCACCGCTACACTGACTACCTCACTGGATAGCGTGAAATTATATGAAAGAAAATGGTTCCTTTATTCAAAAATAAATAACCATGAAAAAGCAAACGAAGCAATTCAATTAGCCATAAACAGTTATAAAAATGAACTGAGAAATATAAGTAATGAAATGGATGGTATTCTCTACGCCCATGCAGAAGCCGAGTATAATAAGAACGAACTTGGAGAGTCTGAAAAAATTAAATCCCAACGCCTGTACTGGATAATTGCTATATCCGTTTTTTCGTTGCTTACGATCGGCTTACTATATTCCAGGTATAAATTAAAAATTAAAAAGCAGGATAAAATACTCGAAGAACTGAATAACATAACAGCCATACAGATTCAGGAAGCCATTCAAAAAACGACTAAGGACCAACAGTTAAAAATTGGCCAAAACCTGCACGACGATCTTTCATCAACACTTGCCGGCAACCTGTACCTGATAGAAAGATTAAAAAAGAAGGTTCCCGGTATAGAAAATGAATTAGATACTATTTATAAACAAACCCATTTGGTTTATTCAAATATCAGGAATCAAAGCCACCAGCTATTCAATAGTGGTACCAGTATAAATGACGACAGCCTTGATGAAAATGTAAAAAACATAATTGATGCGGCACTTCCCGGCAGTACTATCAAAAAAGAAATAGAAATAGACAAAGAAGCATCGTCCATGTTAAACCTGAATGCCCGTATCGAAATTCTAAAAATTATACAGGAAGCCATGACCAATATTGTAAAGCATGCGCCTAAAGCCAACGAAGCATTTGTATTCCTTTACAAACAGGAAAAAGAAGTAGTGCTTCAAATAGGCAACAATGGCCAATCTGTCGGTAAAGACAATAACAAGGGCATCGGTTTACAAAGTATTCAAAAAAGGGTTAAGAGCTTAAGTGGCCACCTTGATATTATTAATGATAACGGCTTTGTAATAAATATTCAGTTGCCATGTTAAATCACAATACGCTCTACATTTTTCTTTTTATTAAGCCATCATTTGTACTACTATTTAGCATCGTTGTGTCACTCCCTTGTACAGCCTTGCTAACTATATAACAACAAACAAAAAAGACCAGTATTGAAATACCGGTCGTTTCTTAACCCTAAAACAAATTCTTATTATTAAAAAGAGTTTCTTTTTACTTACTCTTTTATTAGTTTACCAGTTAATATTTTACCTTCTTTATTCATAATCATTACAAGATAGATACCTTTCAAAAGTGCTGAAGTATTTACACTTACAGTCGTATTTGTAACTCTAACAGATTTTAAAACAGTTTTACCGAAGCCATCTATAATGCTTATATCGGAACCAATCTCTAAACCCGAAATAGTGGCTTGATTTTTAGCAGGGTTCGGAAAGAGTTTTACAGCAGCGTTATTTACATAATTCACCAATCTTATAGCACTATACTCAAATATGCCATTAAGATCTATTTGTTTTAAGCGGTAAAACGCATCCTCAACTTGTGGCGAAAAATCTGTAAAACTGTATGATAGATTACCGACACTTGATCCGTTTACAGCTTTGCTTGCAACAAATCCCAAGGTTTCCCAATTTGTTGTATTTGTGCTTCGCTGAATTTCGAAACCTTTGTTGTTGGTTTCAGAACCGGTTATCCAAAGCAATTCCACAGTTGACTTTTTAACGTCTCCTTTAAAGCTAAGCAGGTGTACACTTAAAGGCACACTCCAGCCTATTGTATAAGTAGCCGGTGTTAAATCTTCGAAACCGGCAGCATCTACATAACTATACTGGAAACTGGTGGTTCTGTATCCACCATCTGATAAAACAATGCTAAACAACGCAGGATTGGGAAAGATAGTGCTGTTAAGATTACTTGTTGTAACTCTTACTCCATTATACCATAATTCACCATTTGTAGGAAGACTTGTAATTTTTACGCCAATCGGATTTGTAATCGTTCCTGTATTAGAGCTGTAATCGCCATCTTCAGCGTCGCTCCCAGTCATTAATGGGGCATTGCTGCCTACGCCATTTAATGGAATTATAGCATTATTGGTTGGCTGATCTTCTAACTCGTGGCTTTTAGAATGCGACTGTGGTCTTTGCTGTATGCCAAAGTTTACATTATCGACACTTTGATTAACTGTACCAACTATAAGAATACTATTAGAAGGACCATCGCTACCAGCTGCAGTTCCTATTAGTTCGCCGGTTCTTACATAATTTGCAGGCAAAGTCATATTTGGTATTGCAGACTGTCCTATAACAGCAGCATTATTTGCAGTTAGATAAACAGTATAGTTAGTATCTATATGACCGTAATGCTTATACTCACCATTTGTAAGTGGCACTATAGAATCTACTTTATTGGTCGTATTATTATATAGCACTGCATACATTGGTTCAGAACCATTGTATAAATTACCATTTACAAAGCCATCGTTCATACCATTGCCATCCATAAACAATTTGCCACAAATTGAAACTTGTACTGTATCTACTGTACTCACTACACAATTTACACTACCAATATATCTCGTAGAAATAGTATAAATTCCAGGAAGCAGGTTATTGAAAACTGGGGACGTTTGCCATGTAGTAGGTGCAGAACTTATACTATATTCAAAACCGGCAGCAATGGGCGAAGTTACAGTAATACTTCCCCTCGATTGATTACAATCAGAATGGGATACTGTAGTAAATGGATCCGATGGTGGCAACAATTTAAACCTAATATCATCTAAGGCCAAATCGTTTCCTGAACCACCGAAACCATTGTTTCTAATAACTAAATCGAATGATGAAGACGGGGCTATAAATGAAGTTAAACCATATTTTACCCATGCACCTGAGGTAATTTCCCCGGTGGTATAAGTACGTAAAACCTGGTAAGTTATTGGATCTATTACTTCGAAAGTAACATTAGGTTTTATTTGTGCCCCCGTATTAATATTGGCAATCCAGGCGGAGAACTCATAAGTTGAGCCAGGTTCTACATTAGCAAAGCGACGGCGGAAAAATGCATCTTTTTCATTATTGGCATCCACAACCATCATTCTTCCATCTACATCATTAGGCGTATGATCACCAATAGCAGCTGCTCCCGGAAAAAGCATTGAAGCATTTTGAAGAATCATATAGTTATTGGAAAATGATTGACCACCAGCTTGAGAATGATAAGAGGTTTGCCCTGATAAGGCAGGTCCATAGCCACCACCAGTACCAAAATCCTCCAAATATTCTGAGTTACAACTTTTTAAGATTGAAAAAGTTCTTAGAAAAATATTTTCGAAAATGACCCCGACTGTTTCGCCGGCAGCAACATTAATAGTAGCTTTATTATTTGGTAAATCACTAATAGAATTGCCCGACGGATCGTATATATCAATACCTACAAGATCCCAACCAGCAGGTACAAGCTCCTCTAAAATATAGGATCCTGGTGCAACAGGAATCATGATACTGTTTCCTTTGGTTGAAACTCTAACCCGCTCATCGTTTAACCAAAGAATTTCTTCTGGCCTTTCTATCCTTGTGTATATATTTTTACTTAAATCACCAACATTTGGCTCATTTGTAGTACCCCAAACCACTCCTCCTGGTCCACCCGTCATACGTGATGCATATTTTCTGCTGGTTGCTTCGGCAGGCCCCCAAGTCGTCCCACTAATCCATTTATAAACAAAAACTGCAGTAGAGCCAAAAATACTACCGTCTTCTGTTACTGCTATATCCCTATCTATTACAGATGCAGTTGGTCTTCCAAGTAAGGTAATTACCCCTGCTTTAGTTATTCTGTAAACATTATTATTATTTCTGCGAACAATCGCATCATGAGTCGAAGGATCTCCATCGACTCTGATATAATCACCAGTAGTAGTTAGGCGAGCCGATGCAGCACCTGATGTTGGTACTGCTTTATAATAAAGATCACCAGCATTAATGAAGTAAACTCCTCCATCCCATGCCGACCCTATATCTGTAATGGAAGTTGATGGGCTAATTGACGTATGGGTAGTACCATTGTAGTAATATGCAGCCCCTCCGGTAGAAACCCAGAAACAGCTCCCTCCGATAGCACCATCTACTCTTTGAGCATTATTTATAGGAGCGGAGCCTGCACTATTATTAGCTGCCAACCACTGGCTTGAATTAGGATCTCTATAAAATAGATATCCATTATTTTCTCCTGTGGCCCACAAGGTTCCATCTTGTGATGCTCCCAAATCTAAAACTGTATTTTGAGCTGGTATATCATTTAACGAAAAACTTGGAACAGAAGTTAAGCCACCTGTAACTGTAAATGGAAAGTCTATACTATTTTGTTCGCTCAATGCCTTTTTATGTACATAAATATAGCCATTGGTTTGGGCCATTAAAGAATAGCAATTTAAACCAATAGTCAATATAAAGATGCACTTTATATAATGATTTATTTGTAAACCTTTAATTTTCATCATTTAACTTTTTTGTAGGGTGAATGATAATGTTGGATAAATGGGTTTGTTTATTTTCCTCTTTAAAATATAGATACTGCATAAATAGTATTTATTAGTTTATATGGCTCTGCATAAATGGGTTTATTCAAGTTATAGGTATAAATAAATTAAATAGAAGTTATTTCCTGATACAGAAATAACTTTCGTATTTAAAATTGTTATTTGCAAATTTCTTATTAATAAATATTTCAAATAATAAACAGGATTAAAATAGTCTAAAAGGACTATCAATTCATTTAAAATAGTTTATTTAAACGATGCATATATTATTAAGGAAACAACCCTTTTGTTTAGACAAATCAATAAAACAACAAATATCCCATTAAAAAAACGGTTCATGAGTATAAATCTCAATAATGAAAGCGACTTCATTTCATTAATTTAAATATCATAAGTGCATTAATTTGAACGTTTATTAGAATCTTACCAGATTTTCTGTGCTAAATTCAATAGGGACATTTCAGTTTCACCTTCATAAGAACACAAATAACAGGGAATCAAATATTAAAATTATCTACAAGTAAGATATTTATAAGATAATATAGCAGTACCCCGAAAAGCGGTGTGAATAAAGCATGTTTGAGATATGATTATTGGGTTGTTAATCAATATCTGGTTTATCCAAATAGTTGTTGCAACAACAAGACTTTGGCAACATTCATTTTGATTATTACTATGTCGTCCAGCAATATTTTACGCATTAAGCTCTGAGCAGTTAATGATTTTAGACAAAGTCTTGTTGATTTTCCATAAACTGTTTCAAATTTAAAAAATTAAACGCTTAAAAAGATACTACCGAAGATAAACACTAATGCAATGTGATGACTGAATTCCTGTTTATTAGAGATGGTTTTAATAATACCTTCTCTAACTCTACCTGTTCGCCTTTTTGCTTGGCGTCTATTTTATCCATTAACAGCTTAATGGCAATATTTGAGATATCATTTACAGGTTGGGAAACGCTGGTGATGGGTGTAGATAAGAAATCCAAATAGGGCGAGTTATCGGATGTGACGACAGAAAGATCTTCGGGTATTCTTAATGCTTCTTCTTCTATGGCTTTTAAAGCGCCTAATAATATTGTATCGCTTAATGCAAATATGGCTGACACTTTCTGTGATCGTTGTAACAGGAGTTTCGTTTCTATATATCCGTTTTCTGTGGTAAAGCTATTGCCCCATACCTGTGTATTTTTAAGGTTGTATTTATGCATCGCATCTTTATAGCCCTTTACACGAAGATTGTTTGAAATCACATTTTCACAGCCTTGTAAACAGGCAATTTCTTTATGACCGGCTTTTATTAAAAGTTCAGTGATATTAAACGCGCCGATATAATGATCGGTCGCAACGTAAGAAACGGCAATATCTTCATAATACCTGTCAATACAAACAACAGGAATATTCTGATTGAGCAATATTTTAAGATGGTTGCTTTCCTTGGTGGATGGTATTAATATAACGCCTTCTATATTATGAGAACGTAATAGTCCGATCGCTTCTACCTCTACCTCTACTTTTTCATCGCACTCTACCAATATTACGGAAAATCCTTTTTCTCTAAGGGACTTACTAACAATGCTGGCTACATTAGCGAAGAATGGATTGGCTAAACTCGGTATCACTAATCCTATGGAAAAGCTTCTTTTTAGCCTTAAGTTTACTGCAGCCTGGTTAGGCGTATAATCTAAATTCCCGGCTGCCTTCAAAACCATTTCCTGAGTACTCTTACTGATCCTGTACTTTTCTGCTGTACCGTTCAATACGCGGGAAACAGTGGTCAGTGAAAGATTCGTCAGTTCCGCTATTGTTTTAATAGTGACATTCTTCATTAAAATGATTTTCCACAAATATAGATTTAAAGGAATTTATAAAGCAAACATAAGTTACATTATCTAAGTTTGCAGATTTTATTTATCGTACTCCACTCATACTCTATCCGGGCTTTATGTGGGCTTTAACCCTATAGTATCTATGTATTGAATGCCATGAATTCAACCTGGCTTTATGATTGATGCAGCTAATCTCATTTAATATGTTACAAGGGAGTCAAGCAACTCTGCTAAATAGTAGTAAAATGATGGCTCAATAAAATGAAAACTATAAGAGCCCGTTAATGTTATTTTGCCATTCTTCAAAGCCTCTTTCTTTATTATTGTAATGATGATAGATTCTGCTAAAATTAGGCTCATTTAATTCTATATACGCTATTTTACCTGATTCATTTATTAACTTTATTGAATCTTCAACTTGTGTCAGTAAGCGTTTAAGGCTATCAGTATCTTTTGGGGAACTCCAGATATAAGTAGCTTCTTTTGTATAAAGTGTTTCCCAAACAATATGATATTGATGATTGTTCTGTAATAAAAATATAAAGGAAACAGGATCATGTACAAATCTTAGTTTTAATACTTTGTGTTGATGTAGCCCGGATAAAAATTTTAAATGCTTATAATGTTTGGCATTTGGCAGTTCCAGCAAGCTATCAAAAAAATCAAGCCCATCTTTAAAAAGGGATTGCTTTTTAATGTCATTAATATATTCTTCTATAGTATAAACCTGTTTTTCGCTTATGGGCTCTTTTTTTAGAATTCTTTTTAAAGAGTCGGTTTTTACATATTCGATAAAACGGTAATCAATTTTTTCAATTTCGGATGAACTTGCTTTTGTAATAGTTTGTCCGTTCTGAATTTCTACAATTGCATCTACTGTTATTTTATTTGTATTAAGGACCTTACTAAAATAGGCTTTTACAGCATCAAATGCTTCTATAATGGTTTCGTTTGGGATTGTAAATTTTACCGGTTCCTGTAAAAGCGCAAACTTCTTTTCAAATGTAATTGCACCGGCTATAAATGTAATATCCAGTATAGGTATTGTAAAGGTTCCTTTAATGATTGTAGGTTGATTGATTGTAGGTTGTTTGATTACTGCTGGAGTAGTATTAGTAAGAAATGTTGGTATCAGGTGTTCTTTTACTTTTGCGTTTAAAATAAACGTATCTGTTAAACTATGTGTATTAATATTCTTGAAGGTTACCTGCTCAATGGTCATTAGGATGTTTTCATACTCAAGTTGAAATGCTTCAAAATTGGTTGCGCCTTTAAAATGTTTTATAACATCGACATGTAATTTATTTTCACTCTGGATATAATTAATTACTCTTATTTTCCAATAAGATTGCTCTTTAGCTATAGGCTCATAAATAGCTGATATCTGAACCTGATTGAAGTTGAGTGCTACTTCATTTGTAAGAAAAGCATGATTGTCTTTAAATATGATTTTTAATTCTTGTCCTTTCATTTAGCGCAATAAATATTTATTGTAATAATACTATATTTATAAATTGATGTCAATATTTATTTTATTAGCTGGATGTAGTCCATTTAGACAGTATTGGCAATAAATGTAATTAAATTTTTAATAATATATCTTATGGAAAATGAAAAAGTAGGTAAAGGGATAAAATACAATCATACATTGATTGATGACAAACATTATTTTGGTGGTTTTTTAAACCTCTCTCTTAATAATATATATGCTGTATTCGATTTGTTTCGCCTTTCGTTTGGTATTAAATCTACGAATAACAATACCTTGCAAGTCAGATGTCTGTCTATAATAGATAGTCATTTTAAAGGAGACGTAGCGATTTCGGAATACCAACGGAAAATTGATTTTTTAGCACAATATTTTCCTGTTGTTCAATATTTAGATTTGGAGCCCACTAATGATTTATTTAAGAATGATGCCGGTATAGAAAAGGAAAATAGCAAAAGAAAATACTTTAGAGAAAATTTTAAATTACTGATAAAGTCACTTGATCATTTAAGAAATTTTTATACGCATTACTATCATAAACCGGTTCCTTTTACTGTTAGTTTCTTTAATCTTTTAGATAATTTATTTGTTTCTGTAGTAAATGATGTAAAGAAACGAAAAATGAAGGGAGACGAAACGCGTCATTTACTAAAAGCTGCCCTGAAAGAAGAATTGCATGAACTTACTAAACAAAAAACAGAATTTCTTCTGGAACAGAAGCGTGCAGGAAAAAGAGTAGATTTAAAGGATACTGATGCTATAGAAAATGCTGTTCTTAATGATGCATTTTATCATTTAATTATTTCTAATGATGAGGTTTGTAAAGCATATACATCACAATACAATCTGGAAGTTGACGCAGAAAATAAAATTACGATTTCAGAAAGCGGCTTACTGTTTCTTTTAAGTATGTTTTTACATAAAAAGGAAAATGAAGCGTTGAGAGCAAGTATAAAGGGGTATAAAGCAAAAGTAATTAAAGACGAAACAAAACCTATTGATAGAAAAAACAACAGCCTGAAATACATGGCAACGCATTGGGTTTTTAATTATTTATCGTTAAAACCGGTTAAAAAGCGCCTGACGACATCGTTTAATAAAGAAACGCTACTGATTCAGATAGCTGATGAATTAAGCAAAGTCCCAGATGAACTTTACAAAACCTTTACAAAAGTTCAAAAAGAAAGTTTTGTTGAAGATATAAATGAATACATAAAAGACAGTGAGCAGTCAGAAAGTTTAAATAATAGCTTAGTGGTGCATCCGGTTATCCGTAAACGGTACGAAGATAAGTTTAACTACTTTGTACTTAGATACCTTGATGAATTTGTAGTATTTCCAACGTTGAGATTTCAGATATATCTTGGTAACTATGTTCACGATAGGCGTGAGAAAGTGATTGGAGGTACTAGTTTTAAAACTGAAAGAGTAATTAAGGAAAAAATAAATGTTTTTGGCAGGCTGTCACAAGTATCTGACATAAAATCAAATTTCTTTAAACAACAGGTAGATAATGACAACCAGAATTGGGAAGTATTTCCTAATCCTTCATATAATTTTATTGGAAATAATATCCCTGTTTATATTGATTTAAGGACGAGTAAAGTAGAAGGTGCAGCCAGGTTAAATGGTCTTCTTAATCAATTAGAAAAGCAGCAGAAAAAATTACTTCGGAAAGAAAGCAAACCAACAAAAGCTGAAATTATTAGCAATATTAGTAATGAATTTAATTTTGGAAAACCTACCGCCATACTTTCTTTAAATGAATTACAGGCATTATTATATGAATTGTTGGTTCGTAAAAAAACTGGTGAAGAAATAGAAGCAGTCTTAATTAAGAAATTGGTTGAAAGGTATAAAGTGATAAAAGAATTTACACCACAAAATGCTTTACCAACTTCTCAAATAACTAAAAGGTTACTAAAATCAACCGGTAATAAAACCATTGATACAGATAAATTAATTCGGGCTATTGAAGATGAAATTCAGATTACAAAAGAAAAGCAACGTTTAATTAAAAGGAATAAGGAGGATGTTTACGATAAAAATAAAAATTTCATATTTACCAACAAGGAACTAGGACAAGAAGCTGCATGGTTGGCAGATGATATAAAACGATTTATGCCGGAAGAAACGAAAGCCAACTGGAAAGGGTATCAGCATAGTCAATTACAGCAATCATTGGCTTTTTATGACTCAAGGCCAAAAGAGGCTTTTTTATTATTAAAAGAAGTATGGAATTTTAAAGATCATTCCTATCCATTTAATAAATGGATAGAACAGTCTTTTAATAAATATCTATTTGAAGACTTTTATATGGTTTACTTAAATAAGCGCGAAGATTATTTGAAAGACTTACAAATTAATCTGAACAATTATAAAGACAATAATAAACTCCTTAATAAATTTATAAAGCAACAGTTTATATGGAATATATTTTATAGACGCTTGTATGAGATACCTTCTACCTCTGATCAAGTAGAGCAGTTACTACTAAAGCCATTGGTCTTTCCAAGGGGTATTTTCGATGAAAAACCAACCTACATTAAGGGAGAGAGTATCATTGATAATCCTGATTTATTTGCTGATTGGTATCAGTATGTTTACAACAATATTGACTCTGCACAGAAGTTTTATAATGATGAAAGAGATTATAAAGATTTGTATAATGAACATAAGGATGCTCTGGTATTTAAAACCAACAAATATGATTTAACTGAAGAGGGTAAGTTTGATCTTTTTAAAAGAAAATGGAATAAAAATATAGGGATAGTACATGCTCAGGATTTGTTTCTTCATTTAATAAATAAGAATATAATGAAAGAGATGTACGACCAGGATATGAATTTAAAGCTGGAGCATTACTATTTAACACAAGAAGAAAGATTAGCTAAGCAAATAGAAGCAGATAAGCAAAATTCAAGAGAAAAAGGCGATAAGTCTGTCAATATCATTAAAGATGACTTTATATGGAGTATAACAGTACCGTTTGCATCCGAAAAAATAGAAGAGCCAGCTGTAAAATTGAAAGACCTGGGTAAGTTTTTACGCTTTTTAAATGATGATAAGGTTGAAAGAGTTTTTGAATATAATCCTGTGAAAAAGCCAAAGTTAGAATTGGAGAAAGAATTGGAAATGTATGAAAAGATAAGGAGGGAAAATATATTTAAAGTGTTTCAGAAGTTGGAGAAATTTATTTTGAAGGATAATAACATTGATTTGAATAACCATCCTGCAAACTTTCAACAAGGAGAAAATCCTAATTTTAAAATGTATGTTGTAAATGGTATTTTAAGAAAGCATTTATTGGCAATAGAAAATGATATTATTTGGCTGGAAAACTTGGGTGAAACAACTTTTGAGAGTCAGGATACAATTGATGAATTATTAAACAAGCCTGAGGTAGTTCAGGAAGCATTTATGTTGATTTATATTAGAAACAAATTTGCACACAACCAGTTGCCATCAAAGCCATATTATGATATAGTAAAATTAGCAGCCGGAACCGGAGGTTCAGTTGCTGAGATTATTAATAATTATATTAGTGTTGTTGTCGAGAAAATGATAGCAAGGCATTAGGGTAGAAAAAGTCGTTCTTTGACATTGAGGATTAATAATATAAAACAATTTATTTCAAATGAAATAGGCGTTGGCCTTGAATAGATAAGACTTTCGTGCAATCGTGTTGTGACTACTCTTATTTTGAAGGGTAAAGACAACGAAAAAGGGAATTGGCCTACTTTTAGAGAGGTTGTGACTACTCTTATTTTGAAGGGTAAAGACAACAATACTACTTGATATATTAGTGCCCATTGAGTTGTGACTACTCTTATTTTGAAGGGTAAAGACAACGGAAAAAACTATTTAACGGAAGAAAATGCTGTTGTGACTACTCTTATTTTGAAGGGTAAAGACAACTGTAAGCGATATCGTCCGGAAAAACAACGCGTTGTGACTACTCTTATTTTGAAGGGTAAAGACAACAATGATCGTTTTGATTATCCGTGGCCACAAGTTGTGACTACTCTTATTTTGAAGGGTAAAGACAACTTAGAAGTTGGCGCAACTTCGATCACTGATGTTGTGACTACTCTTATTTTGAAGGGTAAAGACAACGACCCGGTGAAAGAGATTGGTAGGCTTAAGGTTGTGACTACTCTTATTTTGAAGGGTAAAGACAACTCGGCGCAAGCCGCTGAGATGTCCTTACGTGTTGTGACTACTCTTATTTTGAAGGGTAAAGACAACAGCGTCCCTGCTGCCATTGTGCTTCTCCATGTTGTGACTACTCTTATTTTGAAGGGTAAAGACAACACGCATTTGGAAGTTAAATTTATCCCCCTTGTTGTGACTACTCTTATTTTGAAGGGTAAAGACAACTGGATACGGTTTCCAACTTGCCAATACGGCGTTGTGACTACTCTTATTTTGAAGGGTAAAGACAACGCGTTAAAGTCTCTTGTCCTGCTTTGTCCCGTTGTGACTACTCTTATTTTGAAGGGTAAAGACAACAGCATAATAAAAAGGGTATCATATACGGTAGTTGTGACTACTCTTATTTTGAAGGGTAAAGACAACTTTCCCGGCTAGTATATAATCTTTCCCGGCGTTGTGACTACTCTTATTTTGAAGGGTAAAGACAACAATCAGGGTAACTTTAAGAGCGTTGGCCGGGTTGTGACTACTCTTATTTTGAAGGGTAAAGACAACTCTCTTGCGCCTCCCACTTTACATCACAAAGTTGTGACTACTCTTATTTTGAAGGGTAAAGACAACAACTACATTAGGTATAGTTCCAAAGAAATCGTTGTGACTACTCTTATTTTGAAGGGTAAAGACAACTCAATTAGTATAGAATCGACATCAATTATGGTTGTGACTACTCTTTTTTTGAAGGGTAAAGACAACAATGCATAATAACACCAGCATCCAAATCGTGTTGTGACTACTCTTATTTTGAAGGGTGAAGACAACGCAACATCATAACTAATAGTTGTGACTACTCTTTTTTTGAAGAATGAAGAAAACTGTTCTGAAAATTCTATGTTGGCTGCCTGAGTTGTGAAAGTGGTAAAAGTAGAAGGTAGTTCTATAAAGCACAAAGCCACTTCCCGGTAATGGGAAGTGGCTTTGTAAATTCTATTTATTTATTCACTAGTTTTTGGAGCGGTTCATTCTTCTCTTTTTCGGTCTGTAAAATCCTTTCGTAAAGCGCTAATATTTTATCAACCGGATTGAATGTATAATGATTATTAAATCTATATTATATCGATTTGTATGAGAATCTGCCTTTTCGATGTTTATAACAATGGAGACAGTGATGGATAAAAGCTTAATAGCAGCAATCAGTTGAACGGAGCGTCGCCAATGAAGTTGCATCAGGGATAAATGATGACTAACAAAAACTGTATTTTATAATAAAAGAATCGGGTGCTTCAAATGAAACACCCTTACTTTTTATACTATCTCAACAATGTGATCGATCCCGATATTTTTTTATGCTCATCCTGGGCTACATAGTAATAAGTGCCGGATGGTGCAGGCTTACCATTAATAGTGCCGTCCCATTTTAGTTTACCGTAGTGCAAAGTCGTACAAACATTGCCCCACCTGTTAAAAACAGTTACTGTCATTTTAGGGTTCAGTAAAACAGCCGGGACCCACCAGGTATCGTTAATACCATCGTTGTTTGGAGAGAAAGCATTCGGAATATATTCAGAACCTTTTATAGCATTAATATACACACTGTCTTTTGCGATACAGCCATTCGCGTCTGCCACTGTCAGAATGTATTTTACAGAATCCTCCACATATAGAGTCGGTGTTAATACAGACGGGTTGTCCAGGTTAATAATTGGCGACCATGAAATGGACGCGTCATTACCGGCGTTCGTTCTACCGTTTAACTTTATTGAAGTCAGGGTTGGTACCAGCATATCATTTCCGGCATCTACAAACGGTAAGGCATTGACTGTAACCGTATGTTTCACCGGTGCTGTATGGCAGCCTTTATCATCTGTTGCCATTACTTCAAATTGCAGATTACCGGCTTTTGCATTGTTCCAGTTGACTGAAGTGCCGGTAGAAGCACTTGCATCCGGTAAGCGCCAGTTAATGCCAACCAGGCTGCTTGTTGAAAGGGCACTAAGGATAATATCATCTCCCTGGCAATAGGTTGTTTTATTGTTATTGACAGTGAGAACAGGTGCTTCAACAATCAGGATCGCTTTGGTCACTGTGTTTTTACAACCATTAGCTGCAGTCACCGTTAATACAATGTTCCGGGAGCCGGTTGTTTCAAATATGTATTTGGGATTAACTTCTGTATTGGCAGTGCCGGATAAACCAAACTGCCAGCTATTTGAAACTGCATCGGTACTGTTGTTGACAAAGTTGATTTCATTAAATGTACAGGCAATACTGTTACTCCAGCTAAAATCCGCTACAGGAGGTTTTGCAACCGTAAAGCTTTCTGTTTTGCTGGCCGTACATCCGTAGTTATCTTCCACTTCCACAGTTATATTGTAATTACCGGCAGTCGCAAAAGTATAGCCCGCGGTTGCAGTAGTAAATGTATGGCTGTCAATTAGCCATTTGTAGTTTTTTAACGGTGCATTATCTGTTACTTCAAATTGTGCATTGGTTCCGGAACAAATAGCTGCGTTGCTATTGGCTGCAATGTTGAATGCCGCTACTTCATGATAATTAATGGTCAGGCTTTCTTCGGCAGATTTGCAACCATTATCATCTGTAACCGATGCTTTGAATATGGCAGTTGCACTATTATTGTTCTGCCATTCAATGGCAAGATTACCCGAAGTACTGCCATCCGGCAATATCCATGCAGCGCTTACAATTTTACCGGCTGATGTTAGTGACAATGCCACTTTATCGTTCATACAATAATCAGGTTTAGCTGTAACAATTTCCAGGTCCGGTAAAGCAGACACTTCTATGGCTTTAACGATCTCATCTGTACAACCGTCAGCAGATGCTATTTTTAATGTCACCTGTTTGGTACCGGCAGTGCTGAACACATGTTTCGGATTTTCTTCATTACTGTTGACGCCGGCCGCTAATGTCCAGTTATACGTGAGTGCACCAGTACTGGTGGTACTTGCATTGGTAAATGCTATTTCACCATTCTGACACAATCCTGCACTTGCAACTGTAAAACCAGCAACAGGATTATCCACCACGTTGATTGAGGAATCAATTGTTTGTTTACAACCATTCTCTCCCAATATTTCCAATGAAATATTTTTTACTCCGGCACTGCTAAAAGTGATTAATTGTTTTTCGCCATTATAACTAACGCCTGCAATAGTCCATGTGTACGTTTTTATGGCATCAGCTGTTTTTACAGTCAGCGCTACTTCATTGGTGACACACAAATTTTCCTTGGCCATGTCTGTTATGATCTCCGCTACGGGTAATGCCTCTATGTTTAAGGTTTTGGTAACTGTCGCCACACAACCATCCAGCCCGTTCACAGCCTGTAAAGTAATGTCCGCTGTCGGGGCATCAGGTACCCGCCAATCGAAGGACACATTTTCAGACAAGACTGTTTCCCCGTTTAACCATTGCCATTCAACTGCCGTCCAATCCGTTTGTTTTACTTCTGACAATTTCACGGTGCCTTCTTTACAAATAGCCCCGGTAATGGCATAGTCTGTAACCGGTGCTTCCTTTACTTCTATTTCAATAGTTAGGGTTTGGGATTGGCTGCAGTTATCTAAGGTCAGATCATAGATCGTGATCGGGACCAGGTATTTGCCCGGTTTACTAAAAGCCAGGTTCCCCTTGTAAGTATATTGATTATAGGTCCTGCCATTCTCAGTGATGACTTCTACGCTAGATAAATCGGTCACTGTCGTATCCCTGTCGAAGTTGAGATGCTCTACCCTACTGAAATGCCAGGTAATAGATGTTGGATTATACATGGTTTTTACCTGCGGAAAAAAAGTAGTACCCGCACAGGTATAATCCACGGAATATTTATCGGAGGTATTAACAAAATCTATTTTTGTATCCAGGTCATTAATAAAAGTACCAGCATTGTAACCATAACTTTCTGCCGTACCCATACCATAAGTAACTGCTGTGAACCCGGAATCACATTCTACAATGTGTTGCATCTGGCTGGCAGGTAATGATTTTACCACTACTGTATATTTGTTATTATTCGGGTGCACATATTGATGTGAGAAGCTCGTACCACCATCAATTTTAAGGGAGCTTAAACCACCGTTAGGTACAATGATCGTTACAAAATTATGTGTGATGCCTTCCTTATTGGTATTGTAAAAAATGGTACGTTTTACGGCCTGCGGCACGGAACTGATATAAAACATATCCGGGTCTCCCCTGCCGGTATTGCCGCAACCGCCTTCGGAAACCATAATTTGAGAAACCATGATTGGTTTGTTCGCAGTAATATAATCCGCTTCGTCGCTGGCATATTCGTAATAGAAATTATTTACCAGGCCGGTTAACCGCACACCGTTTCTATACACAATCGTTGTCCTGTCTTTCACCGTTACCCGGAACCGGTTCCTGTTTAAATTAGTGGCATTAACCGTAGAAGAAGTAGGCGCTGTTAAATATTCCGTACCCCAGGCTTCTGACGGAAATACCTGCTGGATAATAAAATCACCACTTGCCCAGGCATTAGCACAAATAGAGGTCCTGCTGCTACCGGAAAACACCCCTACCGGGTGACATTTTCCATCTGCTCCCTCTATTGATTTTATATAACTACCCGTTAAATCAAATCCGAAAGTACCCGTTTGAATTCTTCCTAAAACATTATAGATCTCTCCCTTTTGTAAATCCACTTCAAACGCCTGGTTCCGGTTGATCCCGAATGTATTTTGCGACGGGGTAATTCTTATCCTGGTGTTATTCTCGCTGGCTACCACAAAAAACCAGGAATACGCATCGCTGGCATAATTCTGTTCTGTATTTACGGAGTAATAATTGTAGCCAAAGGTTTCTACAGGCAACAGCATGGTAGAACCGGATGAGGTTTGCCCGTAAACATGCGCGTACGCTACTATAGGCGTATCGCTTACAATATGAATGCCTTTATCATATTTTCCCTGGCTGTACAGTCGGGCATCATCGCCGCCGCCCAATCCTCTTGGCATTGGTTCTGTGGCAATGGCCGTGTTGGCAGGTATATTATAAGTTCTTGTAAATCCTGTTCCGTTAATGCTTACTGTAACAGTAGCAGGTTCTTCCGCACTTAAATACAACACCATCGTTTCGCCACCACCCTGGTTGGTTGTAAAGAATTGGTTATGTCCGTAACCCGTCCAGAACTCCTTTCCCTTGTTAGACTTTTTCTGTGCCATCAGGCTCCCGTTCATTTGCAAAAAGCAAATAAACAAGAGTAAAAACAGGTGTCTGAAACTTCTATAATTATATTTATACTTTACAGTCATGTTCTACTTTATAAGGTATTATAAAAGACCTTTCATATCAGGGCAGTCAGTTCGTTGGCCAAAGCCTTTTATTATTTAACCGGCAGCTGTAATACTCTTCCACATCGTTGTGTCACTCACTGCATCTTTTGTACTACTATTAATCCTGCCTGTAATTTATTCAGCATTATAGAAATATACCGGTTGGTATATTTATTCAATTTCTGATTTATTTTGAAACAAACCGGTATAAAATGAAACCCACCCCTACCCCTCCCTGGAGGGGAGATGAAGTTTCCCAATTATACAATATTTAGCAATGGCTTATTATCTATAGTTACTAATAACCAGAACTTCCTGGTATTTTCTTTAGCCAATTTACTATTTCATCATTAAGAATCACTTTCTCACTTACCACGTTCAACTATTTACCATTTTCCCTCTTGCGCCAGGGATAGCAGCGGCATCCTTTTTATTTTGTCCGGCGCAAGCAGCCTGGCAGCAATACATGCTTACCGGCAAAATAAAAAGATACAGCGGATAGCCCGGTGCTTTTAGCGGTTCACCATTGTAAGCCTGCTTTCCGAAAAGCCCGCTAAAAGCAGGTGCCATCATTATTTTAAAGAACAAATAAACCTGATGACCCTAATCGGGTAAACCAATAGGATTATCAGGTTTAAATTTTAATTGATATGCTCAATTATTGTTTAATCAATTTGAAGTGATAAACCTCACCATGCAATTGTAAAGTTACAATATAAACACCTGATGGTAAATCAGGTTTTACCTGTAATCTTAATATTTGTGAACCCCTGTTCACCGCTACTTTTTCTACACTCATTTTTGCACCGGATGCATTGGTAATAGTGGCAGTAGCATCACCGGCAACAGCTGCATTCACTGTAGCAAATAACTGGTTGGTAAACGGATTAGGATATACCGCTACGTTTGTATTACCTGTATTTTGCTGGGTTAATTTTACGACATGTGTGTAGTTAACCGTACCATCAATATCTACCAGTTTCAGACGGTAATGTAAAGTACTGACATTTGTAAATGCTGCATAATCATTAAAGCTGTAATAGCTGCCACCAATGGCTTTTACTGTACCAACAGTGGTGAAATCAGTACCATTTGCAGAGCGCTCTACTTCATATTGTTTGAAGTTTTGTTCGTTTGCCGCCTGCCATTTTACAATAACGTCCTCACCGTTTT
Organism: Polluticaenibacter yanchengensis; assembly: GCA_027854065.1. Classification (GTDB taxonomy): domain Bacteria; phylum Bacteroidota; class Bacteroidia; order Chitinophagales; family Chitinophagaceae; genus Phnomibacter; species Phnomibacter yanchengensis. The sequence continues at coordinate 189,259 of JAQGEF010000001.1, forward strand.
TAGCTGCAGAGAAATTGACAATCGTTACCGGCAATAACTCCGTGAATTCATAAGCCCCGATATCCGGTGTTGTTTTGCTACGGGTAACATTATCAATATCCGTATCTACATTTACATAAGTACCCTGCTTGCTTAAATCAGAAGCCGTTGGTATAACAGTACCTGCCCTGAACTTAGGATCTATTGATAAAGAATTCGCTTCTTTTTTAGTGATGGTTTTCCAGTTGGCCAATGTTTTATAATTGGTGCTTGGGTAGTAACCAACGTTGGTAATAGCTGTAGGAGAACCCACGAAGTAGTTGTTGTAATTAGCCTCGTAAGTGGTACCTGTCGCATTTAAATAAATAGCGTGGAAATTAGCTGTAGCCGAACCGCCTCTTGTTACATAAATATTGTTGTTGATAAACTTAAGCCCTGTGGCAGTAGTTGTTTGATAAATACCACGGGTTGCGGAAGAGCCGGCATAAGTAGTGTCATCGAACACAACGGTATTGTGATAGTAATAAGCATGGTCTGAACCGGTATTGTACAACCCGTAAATACCACCCTGTAATACGATATTGTAAATGGTATTGTTCACGACGATATTTGGTTTGGCAGCCTCACCATCGGCATTGTTAAAATAAATACCATTCATACCAAATGCTGCCGGATAATTGGCTGCCGGATCATGAATTTTGTTTTTAGATACTAACATGTTGGTATTTTTAGTAGCCGCATAAATACCGTTAAACGTTTCCAGTTTCGTCCTGGTAGAGCGGGAAATATCATTACCTTCTACTAAAGTAGCATCTGTACCGGCTAAATAAATACCGTACTGGTAGAAGTTATCAATAGTGTTATTAGTGATCTTGTTGCCTTTAACATGATTCGGCTCTACTGCAGAAGCAATCACCACACCATACATACCACCATTAATAAAGTTACTGTCAATAACGTTATAGTCACTCAGGTTTGTTTCCCCTGTAGTACCTACCGGGTTCGTTTGATTCGCACTCATAACGATACCCGCAAAGTTACCGTTCGTACCAATGGTATCTACCAGGATGGTATTTTTCCTGATAACATTTGAATCCGCATTGTTGATGAATTGTACGCCGTAACCATAACCACCTGCGCCGTTGCCGCTTAATCCTCTTAATTCAAAGTTGTAAAATGTAAAGTGAGAAGCACCGTTCAACTTGATGATGGCACGCTGGCCGGTTGTACGGGGATTAAATTGCAACGTAGCGCCATTACCATTAAATGTGATGGTATTGGTAGAAGAAGCGCCCGGGATCGCGCTAATAATTAATTGTTCTGTATAAGGTGTTGCCGTTTTAGCCACGTTAAATACGATAGGACCGGCAATGCCGCATTTTAAAACGCCTAAAGCATCTTCAAACGAATTAAAGTTAGTTGCACTTGTAGGCAATGTATTATTAATTGTGTAAGTACCACCCGGCATGTCTTTATGGGCCACAATAACGAATGTGTCGGAATAAGCCACCACATCGTTACAGATCAGCTCACACCTGTAATACAATGTTTGATTAGCAATAATATCTTTTAAAGGAATTTTAGAAGTATCTCCGAGGTCGGTAAATGTACCATTGGCTGTGGCGGAAGTTTGCCACTGGAATGTTTGGCCGTCACCTGTACTGTTATCAGCCAGGTTCAATACAACGGCACCACCCGCACAGGTAGATGCAAAAGGAGATGCTACCACTTTACCGCCAACAGGAGGCGTGCTACATGGCGCAGATAAAAACTCATAAGCGCCTAAGTCCGGGAATGTATTCGGACGGCTGGCACCGGTATAATCTTTTGCCACGTTTACATATTTCGCATAATTGTCCATCAATTCGTTATCAGGCTTCAGATCTCCTGTCGCAATATTGATGTATTTAGGCCAGAAAGAAATAGAATGCGCATCATAACCCGTAGCACGGTTCCATGCCCCAACAGTATTGTAGGTAGCACCGGCATAGTTACCGATACCGCCGCCAGGGCCTTGTAAATAAATATTATTGTTGTTAGAAATAAAATCTGCAGGAACGGCATTTAAGTGAATACCTATTTTGGAAACAGAAGTAACACTACCCATTGTAATAATGTTGTTCATGAATTTCACATTCGTACTGCCCGTGTTCTCTATATATAATCCCCTGATATTTTTGCTGGCACCTTCCGCTATATTATCCAGGGAAATGGTATTGTGATATATGTAAACACCATTGCTGCTGGAAGTTAGCTCTATGGCCCTGGTCTCATCATAAGCATTCGTAATATTATAAAATACGTTATTGATAATGTAGTTTTCACTACCCACCGGCGTGCGGGTATTACCAAAGCTGATCCCACACCTGCTACCAGTGTATTCAGGAATGCCGTTAAGCGTAAAGTCATGGAAAGTATTCCCGTCAATCATCAGGTTCGCATTGGACTCCATCACCCACATACCAAAGAAAGAAGTCATTGAATGAATTTTGGTACTGATCTTATTGCCACGAATAATGGTACCGTCATTCCATAAAATCTTTATCGCACATTGTTGTACATTTCTGATGGTATTATTTAATACCTGGTTACCGAATACAAACGACGTTTCGTCTGCCAGGTTGGAATACCCGTCAATAATAATCCCTTCATAACCACCTATAATGGTATTGCCTTCAATAACGTTACTATCAGAAAAGTTCTCATTCTGACCGGTACCTACTACTTCAAAACCTTTAATAACAATACCTGCCGTTTTCTGAGGAATCTTTGTTGTTTCCAGGTTTTTAATGGTACAGTTTTTAATCACGTTAAAATCACTGTTTCTCATTAAACTGATACCGGTACCATATTCGTAATCAACATCCGATGCCAGGCAATGAATGACCACACCATCGATGGTCACATATTTGGCTCCGTCTAATTTAATGCCGGAACTGTTAATCTCACTGGTGGATAAAAACTGCAATGTTTCTCCGTTACCTTTTATGGTCACTGTATTGGTCTTAGAAGCCCCCGGAATGGCATTAATGGTCACCTGGTCCGTATAAGGTCCACTGCCGGCTACTACTTCTATTACTACAGGACCTGATACGCCACTTTCCAAAGCATAAACCGCATCGCCAAAACTTTCGAAGTTCCTGCCTGCTGTTGCCGCTTTTGAATTGATCGTATAATTCCCCGAAAGTTGCTGCGCAAATGATGCCAGACAAAAACCCATTAATAAAAATAAGCATAACACTTTTTTAAAGCCGTAATGCCTACTTAATGCATTTTGTAAATTTTTTCTCATAAATAACAATAGAAGTTTTAATATTAAGCAGTTAACCAAACCCTGAAATCTTATTAGCAAAAAACAGTATTTTAATAATAAAATATTATACGGGTAAAGTTAGATTGATATAAAAAACCTAAACCCAACTAAAAGCACCATATAAAAAAATAGTGGAAAAGAACTACTTTTATCATTAAATTGGGTTAACAACCTATATTAGTGTTTATTACATCGTTGACTATGCTCCCACATTACGGAATTATGAAATACATCTTATCGGAAAGGTTAACCTGTAATACAAGAATATTCTTCCTTTTCTTATTTACCTTATACAATAGCGTTACCGCATTTTCCCAGGTAGAAAGAAAAACACTTTCCACCAGCGTCTATCATACGCCGCAGGAGATAGACCGGGCATTTAAAGAAGTGGTAAAGTTACGGGAGTCTCATACTGACAGCGCTATCGGCATCTATCACCAGCTATGGGAGAATGCGCAGAAAATAGAATATAAAACAGGCATCGGCAAAGCCCTGCAAGGGCTCGCCCGTTGTTACAGCAATAAAAACGACCTGGACATCGCCATTAAATACTGCCATGAATCCATGAAATACGCAGATTCTTCCCTGGCTGGCAGGGACCTGGCAGTAGGTACATGGCTCATCTATTCTGATGCTTATTATTTTAAAGGCCGCTATGATTCCTGTGCCTGGTACCGCTACGAAGCACTGAACGAAATTGAGAACGGGAAAATTACGAAACCTGATGTCAAAATGAAAGTGTATGGGAGCATTCTTCAATTCTGGTTAAATGTGCACCAGGATGTTTCCAAAGATATTTTTATAACGGAAACCATGCAGAAAATTGATGCGATTGAGAAAGAAGCCCTAAAGAATAAGGATTCCGCCGTGCTTTCGAACGTGTATTTCTATAAGGCGGGCTATTATAATAATATCAAACAGCGGGATTCTGCCCGCTATTTCTGTCACCTGAACATTGCGTTAAACACCGTCAAACTAAGCCATGCGCCTTCTGTAGTCGTTGCTACCTGGCTCAACCTCTCCACAACCTACCTGGAGGATAACCAGCCGCAGCAGGCACTGGAATATATAGCCAAAGCAGAGGAAAGAATTAACCAGAGCATGCAGTTCAATAACCGGTTTTCTATTATCGCAGCTTTCTTTAAGGGAGACGCTTTACTGAAGCTGCACCGGTACCAGGAAGCCATCCGGGCTATAGAACCGGCCCTTGTGCGTGCAGAAGCATCCAAGATCACCAGGCTGACAGAACTGGCACATAAAAGCCTGGCAGATGCCTACACGGCATTGAACCAACCGCTGAAAGCCAGTTTCCATAACCGCCGTTACGCCGATCTTAAAGACAGCCTGATGGAAAGTGAGAAAATGGAAATTATTTACAACATTGAAATGCGGAACCGCATTGCAGACCGGGAAAAGCAGATCATTGCCGGTCAACAGACCATTGAAAATAACAGGCAAAGCATCCGCAATAAAAATATCCTGATATCCGCTATCAGCTCTATCCTCTTTCTTGTAACATTGGTGGGGCTATTGCTCTACCGCAACAAAAGCCAGAAAGCAAAGCTGCAGAAAGAGCAGTTGTCCGCTATACAGAAACAAATGCAGATTAATCAATTGCAGGCAATGATAGACGGGGAGGAAAAAGAGCGTAACAGGATCGCCAAAGACCTGCATGATGGCGTGGGCGGCACCATTGCCAGTGCCAGAACGCAACTCAGCGCCATCTACCGAAAATATCAACAGGATAATGTAGAGGCCGATTTTAAGAATATGCTGGACGTGCTGGAGTCAGCCTCCATAGAGATCCGCCAAACGGCACATAACCTGATGCCCGATGTACTTTTCAATAACGGCCTGCCCCAGGCGGTAGAAGATTTCTGCAACAGGATAGCCAGGGGACAACGTTTTAATATGCATGTGGAAATTGTTGGTACCCCGTTCGATTTACCCCAGCAGTTACAATTATCCGTTTACAGGATCATCCAGGAGCTGGTGCATAATATTTTAAAGCATGCCCATGCTTCCGAGGTCCTTGTTCAGCTGGCCTATCACCTGCCATCCCTCCACATTACGGTAGAAGATGATGGGGTGGGTTTACCGCCACATTTGTCCAAAGAAACAGGTATCGGGTTAAAAACCATACAGCAAAGGGTAGATGCATTGCAAGGAAGTATTATCTTTGAAAGCAAACCCGGCAAGGGTACAAGCATCGAAATAGAATTTAAAATTTAAAATGAACTAATGCCTATAAAAGTTACAATTACCGACGATCACCCGATAGTTGCGAACGGTATTAAAAACATTTTAAATGAACTGCCGCAGTTCGAGATACTGGACATCTATACGTCTGGCAATGCGTTGCTGAAAAACATCGGTGAGCATTTACCGGATGTTTTAATGCTGGATTTTAATTTACCCGACACCAACGCCGTTGAAATCACCAAGATCCTTAAGAAAAAGTTCCCGGCTTTAAAGATCCTCATCTTCACCAGCATCGATATTATTGTGCATGTAAAAAAAGTGCTGCAGGCCGGTGCAGATGGTTTTTTGCTGAAAGAATCTGACGACCTTACAATTATTGAAGCCATCGAAACCATCCATAAAGGCGAACAGTTCCTCTCCCCTGCCATTAAAAACAGCCTGATAGACGATCTGCTGAAACCACAGAAAAAAACAGTGCTCACCAGGCGTGAAAAGGAGATCTTACAACTGATCGTTTCCGAATACACGAACCATGAAATTGCCGAGAAATTATTCATCAGCCCGCATACGGTAGATAACCACCGCATTAATCTATTGCAAAAACTACAGGTAAAAAATACGGCAGGTCTTGTAAAAGTAGCCATCGAGCGTGGGTTGGTAGATTAGTTTTATTTAGCCATCGTTGGTACCTCTATTGAACATGGTTGTGTCACTCCCTTGTACCGCATTGCTACTATCCGGCTAAAGTGCTTTACCAAAAAAATGCATTCCCTTCAGGAATACTTAAAATCACCGTCATTTTAATGTGATAAAATTCAAAAAATCAGCGAAAATCTGCGGAACCAATCTGCGAGAATCTGCGGGATAATGGAATTTTCAGCCCAACTCTCAATTACTATTGCCTTTCAAAAATACTTATAAAATCACAGTCATTTTGAAGAGGTGAAATTGAAACTATTTTAAAATTAAACAGTCCGAGGAAAAATCCCCTTACTATTCCAAAGAAAAATAAAAGCCATCTCTCTGAATAACACTTCAGTATTCAGAAGTCTTTTACACCAATAACTAAATTAAAAAATCAGCGAAAATCTGCGGGATAATGAAATTCTCCCCCGCTCTGAATGCCCCTTGCACTTCAAAATAACATCAACTTACAGTATTAGCACCTCTCCTACCTGCTACTTCTATTCCGGAGAATATTAAGCATTGTGATATTAGTATCTGACTGTCGATCCACCATTTAAGCCCATTACTCAAGTTAAAATACGAACCAATTATACCCTACTCATATACAGTACTGTCATTTTAATCCTTATTTATTTTTTATAATTAATTATTGTTTTACGATAATTAATTATAGATTTGCATTATAAAATTAAATTAACGGGACATGAACCAGAACAAAATCATTTCAAAGATCCTCTATTATATATGCCGGCTTTTGTCTGCAGGGTACCTGGTAACAGCCCTGTATTCGGTCATCTGCCTGGTCACTGGTTTTGGCATTACACCCTACCGGCAAAACATGTACCTGCATATCAATATTCCCTTTACGGAAACCCCTTTCCTGAATATCGAGAACAATTATCCTTATATCATCTTTTCTTTTATGACCGTGCTTATCGGGTATGGGGTTTTCTTCCAGCTATCCGCAAAGGTTTTCAGGGTGTTTTACCAGCCGAAACTTTTTACTAAAGAAAATATATCGGAGCTGCGGCAATTTTATATTTACAATATTTTCTTTCCGCTGCCTCTTGGCATCTTGGCCAGTTGCTTTGTGGAAGTGGAAAGCATGGTCTGGGCATTGATATTTATCCATTTCATGCTGGGCATATTTTGCCTGTTCCTGGCGAACATCTTTTCCCAGGGATTACATTTGCAGAACGAACAAGACCTATTTATATAAAATGCCAATTATTGTAAACTTAGATGTGATGCTTGCCAGGCGTAAAATGCAGAGTAAAGAATTGGCAGAAAAACTGGGTATTACTCCTGTGAATCTCTCTATTCTGAAAACGGGAAAGGCTAAAGGCATCCGTTTTGATACGCTGGAAGCGATTTGTCAAATACTGGAATGCCAGCCCGGTGATATCCTGGAATACAAGGAAGAAGCCTAACACATTGTAACATAATCATTTAAAAAAGCAACAGCAACGTCGCCTGCTATCCTATTGTCTAAACTCAACGATATGAACACTTTAACGATTAACGGGCTTAGCCTGACCTATAAAAACGGGCACCAGGCCATTAAAGACATTTCCCTGGAGATCGGGAATGGCATGTTTGGGCTCCTCGGGCCTAACGGCGCCGGGAAATCTTCCCTGATGAAAACCATTGTGGGCCTGCAAAAGCCTCGTTCCGGCAGTATTGTATTTAACGGGGTAAATGTGTCTGAAAACCCAGACTATATGAAACAAAACCTTGGTTTCCTGCCACAGGATTTTGGTGTCTATCCAAAAGTTACAGCTTATGACCTGCTGGAACATATCGCACTGCTGAAAGGGATCAGGCATCGTGCGGAACGTAAAACCCAGATTCTGAACCTGCTGGACAAAGTCAACCTTTCTGAGTTCAGGAAAAAAGAAGTACATACCTTCTCCGGCGGCATGCGACAACGCTTTGGTGTTGCGCAGGCGTTGTTAGGGAATCCGAAGATCATTATTGTAGATGAACCGACGGCGGGCCTGGACCCGGAAGAACGCAATCGTTTCAATTCACTACTGAACGATATCAGTAAAGAAGTGATCGTGATCCTTTCTACGCACCTGGTAGAAGATGTCCGGAACCTCTGCTCAGAAATGGCGATCATGGATAAGGGACAGGTGCTGCAAAAAGGCCATCCCAACGAACTGGTTGCCCGGCTGGAAAATAAGATCTGGTCCAAAGCTATTGACAAACCGGCACTGGACGCTTACCGGGACCGATACCATATAATCAGCCAGCAACTGATAGAAAGGACTTTGTATATTACGGTTTACTCCGAAGAACCACCTGAAGATTTCATGGCCGTCAATCCCTTACTGGAACATGTTTACTTCCATACCCTCACTCAAAAACCTTAGCCATGAACCCCTTTTTTTTATTTGAAGTGCAACGCAGCACCAGGCATTGGTATAGCTATGCTACGGCCATTATTCTTATAGCTGCCGGTTTCTTTTGCGGCAACCAATTCAACCTATCCGTTGGTGAAGGCATTTATCTCAACGCCCCCTATACAACCGGGTTTATGACCGGAATGCTGAGCCTGGTGGTGATATTCTTCGCCATTATTTATGCGATCCAGCTATTGTTTAAGGACCGGGACTCCCTATTCGATATGGTCCTTTTTTCGTTCCCGGTTACAGAAAGACAATATCTTACCGGGAGGTTTTCAGCTTATTTTTTATATACATTCCTGAGCTTTGTTTTCCTGATGGCAGGTTTTGTACCGGGCCAGAACCTAAGGTCCGGCAGTGAAATGCAGGATCATTTCAATGGCTGGCATTACCTGTACCCGCTCCTGATCTTTGGTTTACTGAACTGTTTGCTGGTATGCAGCTTCCTGTTCTTTATCTCATTTACTACAGGTAAAAAACTACTGGTAGTGATTGGCGGACTACTCCTGTATGTACTATATATGGTGGTACTGGTATTTTCCAATTCGCCTTTTATGGCCGGCAGCCTGCCACAGTCTGCCGACACGCAATACCTGTCAGCAATGGCTGATCCTTTTGGTTTGTCTTCTTATTTCCTGCAAGCAACAGACCTGACTATTCAGCAAAAGAATACCGGGATTGTTCCGTTTTCGGGTATATTGCAATTAAACAGGACCCTCTTTTTCTTCGTATCTGTCGCTTTACTGTTACTTACCGGCAGGTTATTTTCTTTCTCCGCGCTTCCGGGCAAAAAATTGAAACGATCTCTAACCACTGCCCCGGCTGACGCCACTCCATCTTTAGGTGATTATAAAACAGCAAAACTGAACTTCGGGAATATACCAGGCATTGCTGCCGCCTTGTCTTTTGCGAGGATAGACCTGATCTACCTGTTTAAAAGTATTACAATGCCTGCCATCTCTATTCTACTGCTCTTCTTTACGGGCATGGAAATGTATGCAGAGATTGAAAAAGGTGTGCGGCTGCCGCAGAAATTTGCAAGCTCCGGGCTAATGGCAGTAACGATCTCTGAGAATTTTCATTTATTGGGACTTCTTGTGATGACTTATTTTATTAATGATTTGTACTGGCGCAGTCAGGTATCCGGCTTTGCCCTTATCGAAAAAAGCACTTATTTTTCCCGCAATAAACTTACAGGCCATTTTCTTTCTTCCGCTGTATTGCTGTTCTTTTTCACCGCCATCCTGGTAGCAGAGGGGCTTGTATTCCAGTGGCTGTATCATTATTGCCATATTGACTGGTATGCTTATTGGGGCGCCGTGTTATTCAATACTTTTCCGCTGTTGTTGTTTGCTGCGCTGGTGCTGCTGATCAATGACAATACCAGGAACAGGGTGCTAGCTTTGGGTATTTCTTTACCGGCTGTTTTCCTGCTGACAGGCCCGCTGGCTAAAAAACTGATCTCATACCCCGTACTCAGAATATTTTCAGACTATACAGGCGCTTACAGTGATTTTAACGGGTATGGTCCTTATGCGTTCTTTTTTGCGTTAAGATTAATAGGCGGCCTTGCGATTGTATTTTTATTGTGGCAGTTAAATGGGGTTATTAAATCTAAAAAGTGGCATCTGAAAGGGGCTATTTTAGTAATCATCTTATTGGTAGCCGGGGGATTTAGTGCTCATTATTTCATGAAAGGCTATATGCCTAAGAATGAAGAAGCGGCTTTGGTCAATGCTGTGGATTATGAATTAAAATTCCGGCAATACGAGCACCAGCCCCAGCCTGTTATTACCGATGTTAAGACGACCATTGATCTCTATCCCGCTGCGCATTCATACCGGATCAGGGGCAGTTATTCTTTGGCAAACCTGGCGGGTAAACCGATTGAAAGGGTCCTTGTTAATTTCAGCCCGGACCTGAAAATTGAATCTGCAGTTTTGACGACGGCCACGGAACGTAAAAATATAGATAGCGATGTAACGGAGATCATTCTTGGAAAACCTTTGGTTCCTGGTGAAACCGCCCGTCTTGATTTTGAATTATCTTACCGCTGGTATGCCGTGAATGGTCATCAGTCGTTTAATGCCATTATAGAGAACGGCTCTTTTATGCGGATCAGCCGTTACTACCCGTCTATCGGTTATGCGCAGGACAGGGAAATAGCAGATGCACATACCCGGGAAAAATACCAGCTTGGAAAGCCGCGTGCACTAAAACAACCTGAAGTACCGGCAGTATCCAGGAATGATTTTATTAACCTGGACATGACAGTTTCAACAGATAAAAAACAAACGGCCGTAGGTACGGGAGATCTTACGGCTCATTGGACGAAAGATAACCGGCAGTATTTCCGGTACGAGGCAATGGCTATTCCCTTCCGTTTTGGTGTGGCATCGGCCACATATGCGCGAAAGGATATCCGGTACAAGGACATTCATGTGAGTGTCCTGTACCTGGAAAAACATGGTGAAAATGTGGACCACCTGGTCAATAATATCAAGCTCACGCTGGATTACTGCACCCGGAACTTTGGTGCCTACCCTTTTAAAAGTATCAGTTTTGTTGAGATCTCTTCATTTACCAGGGGTTTTGCTGCTACTGCTTACCCGTCTGCGATCTTTATGCCTGAGAACATGGTCTTCCATGCGAATATTCATGCCGACCAACAGCAGGATGTCATTAACGAACTTGCCGGGCATGAACTGTCTCACCTGTGGTGGGGCAACAGCCAGATCAATCCTGATGACCGTGAAGGGGCTGTGATGCTTACCGAAACGCTTGCGATGTACACACAAATGATGCTGTATAAAAAGATGCATGGTGCAGCAAAAATGAAGGAAAGATTAAAAATGCACCAACAGATTTATGATAATGAAAAGGGATTGAGCGAGAATCAACCGCTTTATAAAGTGCGGGCAGAAAATGCTCATATTTCTTATTCAAAGGGAGCGGTTGCAATGGTGACGCTGAGTGAATTGATTGGAGAGGACAGAGTGAATATAGCTCTGAAAAGTTTTCTTGAAAATAACCGCTATCCTAAAAAGCCGGGCAGTCCTGATCTGCTGAATGAATTTTACAAAGTGGCCCCCGGCAAAAGGATGGAGATCGACCGGTTGTTTAAAGAGATCTGATGAAGTGGACTTGAATCCCTGATGATTATTTCCCGCAGATTGACGCGAATGATTCTTGCCTGTTTATAGTTGATGAAGCCATTAGCCTGTATAGCAGATTATTTACAACCAGGGCCAGGGATTTTATCGCAGGCCAGCACAGGTTGCTTTTGCAGATGCACGTAAGTATTTCCCGAAGTAGTTACACTTTGATGTTGTAAAGTAAATGGTTAGATGAACCATATAACCGGGGTTGGTGCATAAGTAAAATGTACAAGCACTCTTGCTGTTGGATTAAAACAAAATCCGGCTTATATTTACTGTTATGTATGAACATTTAACCCGGTTCCGGCACCATTTACAACCTCATCTTGATATTATCAGGAATATATGTAAAAGCAAGAATGAAACGATTGCTGTGGCAGAGAGCGTCACCGCCGGGTGTATCCAGTTGCTTCTAAGTACCAGCGAGGGTGCCAGGGAGTTTTTCCAGGGTGGTATTACGGTGTATAACTGCAGCCAAAAATCAATCCATCTTAATGTGGAACCGGTATACGCCTATAGCTGTAACGGAGTGGACGCTTCTATAGCGGTTACCATGGCAAACCATGTATGTACATTATTCAGGGCCCAAATTGGCATCTCCATTACAGGATATGCCACCAAAATGCCTGAAGAGGGTGTTAACGACCTGTATGCTTATATAGCAATTGTACGTAATGGAACACTGCTGTATAATGAAAAGCTGGAAACAACATACGAGGGAATTGCCGCCCAATGGGATTATGCGGAGAAGACAATTAAAAAAACAGCCGGCCTCCTTCAGTAAAAATGATCGTCATAGGAAAGGGAGTTAATTACCCGCTTACCAGTTCCTGCATTTGGCAACTATTTACCAGGGCCGCATGTCCCCAGGTATTATTGAAATAGATAAATGCTTTGTCACAACTCTTATCAATGTCATCAAGGAAACCCTGTAAGGTTTCTTCCTGATATTCTGACTTATACAATACTGGTTTGCCGTGGAAACGGTAATAAAGTAAATGGTTGTTGATAACCGGCGCGGCAGGTATATTGCCGGGATAGCTTTGTCCGCAAAAATGAATTTCATTCCTGCTGAAATGATCAAAAACTTCCTGCCGCCACCAGCTATCGTGTCTGAACTCAACCACGTTATTGAAACCATTATCCAATTGCCTGCAAATTAACCCGAGCCGCCCGGGACTATATGTAAATGATGGCGGCAACTGGTATAATATATTGCCAAGTTTTTGTTGTAATCCTTCAGATATTAAATGACAAAAGTTATCAATCACGTCCTTGCTCATATCAAACTTATTGATATGTGTAATGAGCCTTGGCGCTTTTATTGAAAAAAGAAAATCATCGGGGCTCCGGCCATACCAGTTTTGCAGTGATTGTAAGGAGGGCGTCCTGTAAAAACTGGAATTGATCTCAATGGTATTGTAATATCGGCAATAAAATTCAAACCAGTCTTTTACCGGTAAGTCAGGCGGGTAAAAGATGCCTTTCCATTCTTTATAATAAAACCCTGAGCAACCAATATAATATACCATATTTAATAAAAAAGCATTTAGAAAACATTTGCTATTGCAGTAATTTTTCAAAGTGAAACCAGGGCTTTATATGCTCATTTAAAAAGCGCCCCTTGTTTTTGGCTTCGCTGAATTGCTGGAATATATTTCCAGGTACATTTTTATAATTATAAACAGCACCTGAAACAAATGTAACCTGAAGCACCTGTTCTGCCGGAAAATACCGGTATTTGAAAATAACTGAGGATGGCATATTGGTCCTGTAGTTATTAAGCGGGTACTTTCCGCGCCATTTCCCTGTCCCAAAAACGGTGCATGGCTACAGCATTTATAAAATCCTCTACCTTACCGTTAGTGATCACACCATCACCAGGTTTTATGTAAGTTGCTTTTAAGAATGCCGCTGCTTCCTTATGGAAACCGATGGCTTTACAGTGCCGGTATTGCTCGTTTACAAAATGCAATGCGTCCGGTTCATTTACGAGGGCTTTCGCATGTTCCTCACCGCCCAGTATATACACCGCATCGTGCAAAACGGAAGCGGTATTGAATAAGGTTTCATCAATGGGTATTGATGTGCCGTCATTTGCCTGTACATCGCCAAGAACAGGCGCAATTACTTTTACTTTACCACCGGCAGCAGTTATAGCTTTTTTTAGCAGGGTAAAAGCGGCAGCATCTACTCCGTCTGTCATCATTACTGCAATGCACCTGCTTTTGATAGTATTTTTTATGGTATTCGCCATGCTTAATGCTTCTGAACGGTCCACAGGCGGGTCCAGGTATATGCTATCATAATCGCCGGAATCCGCATCTGCGGGCCTTGCCCCGTTGAAAACAGGTATTATTGTACCGGGTGCAGGTATGCCCAGTTTCCCGGCTATATAGCCTGCCAGGTCCATATTCACATTGGTGAGATTATTTACCATGCGTTGCCTGATGCCGGGTATTGTACATTTTGACAACTCAAAACTGAAAGCGTCTTTAATATGTTGTTTTTCGGGTTCGCTCTGGCTTTGATAAAACATGATTGCCTGGCTGAAATGATCGAGAAAACTTTTACTGCGGTTACGGACCTTATAACTATCGATTCTTTCCTGGTGGCTTGTAAAACCACCTTCACTCATTTTAGCCAGATACGGGCAGCCGCCTCCCATGCTGTTGGGCGTGTACGCCACTTTGCCTTTATCTATCTGCATGCGCATATGCGCATCCCGGTGATTGTTATAAATGGTATTTACCGACCGGTTAATGGGTATTTCGTGAAAGTTAGGACTGCCCAGGCGTGACAGTTGAGTATCGGTGTAAGAGAACAGCCGGCCCTGTAACAGGGGATCGTTGGTAAAATCGATACCCGGTACAATATGCCCGGGATGGAAAGCGACCTGTTCAGTTTCTGCAAAAAAATTGTCCGGGTTGCGGTTGAGCGTGAGCGTACCGACTATTTTCACAGGTACCATTTCCTCAGGAATAATTTTAGTAGGATCCAGCAAATCGAAACTGAATTTATGCTCATCTTCTTCAGCTACCAGTTGTACCCCGAGCTGCCATTCCGGAAAATGCCCTTCTTCAATAGCTTCCCATAGATCTCTTCGATGAAAATCAGAATCTTTACCGGAAATTTTCTGCGCTTCATCCCATGCTACAGAATGAACTCCTAACAATGGCTTCCAATGGAATTTTACAAAAGTACTCTTTCCTTTATCGTTAATGAACCGAAAAGTATGTATGCCGAAGCCTTCCATCATCCTGAGGCTTCGTGGTATGGCCCTGTCGCTCATGGCCCACATGATCATGTGCGTACTCTCCGGCATAAGGGAGATGAAATCCCAGAAAGTATCGTGTGCTGAAGCGGCCTGTGGCATTTCATTATCCTGTTCTGGTTTTACAGCATGAATGAGATCGGGAAATTTCATGGCGTCCTGTATAAAGAAAATGGGGATATTATTGCCTACCAAATCAAAATTACCTTCCTCTGTGTAGAATTTGACTGCGAAACCTCTTACATCCCTCGCAAGATCTGTTGATCCTCTTGAACCTGCTACCGTAGAGAAACGGACAAATACAGGTGTTTCACGTTTTGTATCGGTCAAAAATCCTGCTTTGGTATATTGATGCAATGACTCAGACAACCTGAAAACGCCGTGGGCTGCGCTTCCACGGGCATGTACAATGCGTTCAGGTATCCGTTCATGATCGAAATGGGTTATTTTTTCCCGCAGGATAAAATCTTCCAGTAATGAAGGTCCCCTGTCACCGGCCTTTAAAGAGTTATGATCATCGTTGATCCTGACACCCTGGTCGGTGGTCATCCACTGCTCTGAAGCGTCCACAGTATTCCGGGAAAGGTCTTCAGCTTTTGCATTGGTGATATCGGAATTTTTATTCGGCTGTTTTGTGCTTTTAATACTCGTGTTTCCAGCCAGGGATTTACTATTATTTGCCATAATTAAGTGTTTATAGGTTCATTGAATGCTTGTATATACATTCCGGATATTTTAAATCCAGATTTATAATAATGAATCACAATTTGTTATGTACAAATAATTTGCCGTTTGCGCCCCGGCACCAAATACACTTTAATTATTATATACATTAATAAAAACATATTATAAAAATCCTGGTTAAGAAACAGGGTTTACAAGAATGTCTATCAATTAATAATGAATAAATATACATTGGCTGTCCCTGTTTAATAAAAGCTACTTTAATAAGGCACTGGCTTGCTAAACATCAGTGCTTTATATGGCAACATTACCCAGATTGTTGCCTTTGCGGTCAAATAGTGTAAAAAATGCCCCAAAAAGGGAACCTGTACGCCTCTCATGGTTACTTATTTTTGTTACCTGTATTTTATTATAGGATTTACCCGGTTTTATTTAACCACTACTATTATTAATGCATAAAACATATTAAAGTAAATAAATATTTCAAAAAAACACCACAGTCATTTTATATAATTTTTAAATAAAATATAAAAACTTTTATTTTTATACTTTTTTTTTATTTAGTGACTAAAAGAAATACATTAAAATATTTAAACATTCAAAAGTATCTTCAATGAGTCCAGCTTTATGTAATAGCAGTGCTTTCTTTATACAATGTTACTCAATTGAGCATTTTTTTCCTCAAAGTTTAATACCCGTTTTCCTGTAAAAGATTGCTTTTCAATGGGACTTTTTCACAGCATGCTTTTGGTTTTGTTGCTTGTATTATTTAATCATAAAAAAACAATTGACATGGCAAAGAGTACATCAAGAAGTCAGGGAAATTCTTCTCACCGTTCAGGTGGAAGTTATGGCAGAAGCAGCAACAGCAATTCCAGCCGTGGTTACAGCAGCCGTTCGCAGCATAGTGAAGACTATGATGATGAAGACGAGTATGAACAAGGTTACCAGGCGGGCTACCAGGCAGGGTACGAAGCCGGTGAAAACGGTGACGATTATGATGATGATTACGAAAGTGATTATGACGAAGACGAGGATTATGATGACGAGGATTATGATGAGGACTATGACGATGATGAAGATGATTATGATAACGAAGATGAGGATGAAGACGAAGATGAAGAGTATGGAAGCAGGGGCAGCCGTTCCGGCATGGGGAGAAGCTCGGGTGGCCGGGGGTTTGCATCCATGGACCGTGAAACAGTCCGCCGAATAGCTGCTAAAGGAGGTCGTGCTTCCCACGGTGGACGCAGTTCTTCTTCATCTTCATCTGGACGCAGCAGTTCTTCATCAGGACGTTCAAGCTCTTCGGGAAGAAGTGGCAGCAGTTCCGGATCACAGGGGCTTAGCGGCCGTGGTTCGCAAGGCCGTAGCCAAAACTCAGGCAGCTCTCAGGGCCGCAGCCAAAGTTCAAGAAGTTCGGGTGGGTCACAAAGCCGTGGTTCATCAAATTCCGGTAGCAGGTCCGGTTCAATGGGCAGCAGCTCCAACAGGGGAAGAAGCAGTAACAGTGGCAGCAAGCGTGGCTTTGCCGCTATGAGCAAATCTGAAGTCCGCCGTATTGCTGCCATGGGTGGCAGGGCCTCGCATGGTGGTGGCCGCTCCGCTGGCAGAGGCAATTCTTAATCTTAGTATAAAATTATATCACCCCTGTTAATAATAAAGAAAGCCGGTACCAGGCTTTCTTTATTATTAATCTAAATCATTTTACTATGCCATCTGAAAGAAAACAAACTGCCGCAGCCACCGGTACTGCCGGCAGTAAAAACAAAACAACTTCAAACATCCCCGGGCCTCATGCACCATTGGAAAAGTACTTTAAAGATGCATTAAAAGATATATTATGGGCAGAGCAGGCCATTATTACGGGTTTGAAAAAAATGCAAAAGGAGGCGAGCAATGAAAGCCTGACAGATGCACTTGAAGATCATGAAATAGAGACGCATAAGCATGTATCAAGACTTGAAAAAGTGTTTGAAATAATTGGCGAAAAGGCAGAGCCTAAAAAGTGTGCGGCGATGGAAGGTATTTTAAAGGAAGCGGATGAAATGATTGCATCTACACCGGGAGGTTCGGCCACCCGAGATGCTATCATAATTATTGCTGCTCAAAAAGTGGAGCATTACGAAATAGCCACCTATGGCGGATTGGTTGCTATTGCCCATACGCTGGAACTGGACAAGGCTGCAAAGCTGCTGCAGAAAACACTTGATGAAGAGGAGGACACTTACGCTCTGCTGACAGATATTGCGGAAGGTGATATCAACTTTGAAGCAGCGGAGGAAGGCGATGAAGATGATGATAACGGTGAGAAAGATCAATAAAAACAATAACACACAAATAATTTGTGGGTTATTGTTTTTATTGATGGACGGGTATTTTCAATTTCAGTTATTGTACCAATAAAGTACCTTGACATCTCTCATAAATGGAAGGATTCTTCAAGCAATTGACCCTATTGCCGATTATATGGCTACGGGCTTTAGCGGAGCGCGCAAGTGATAGCAGCAAAGTACCCCGCAAGGCGGCATGAACGGTTATGAATGGCGTAGCTGCAATGACTGAATGGCCGCCGCGGCGTACTGCGGATAGCACGGTGCCTGGCCAGGCTTTACAAACGGATTGCTATTGCAATGGATCGTCTGATGATAACCAGCGGCCAGGCATGCGCCCTCTACATTATTATTCATTTCAAATTAAAACAGGCTGTACAGTTGCGCCAACGGCACTTTGCTTACCGGTTCGCAAGTAATCAACACACCGTCCGCTGTAACATCGTAGGTGTTGGGATCCACTTTTATTTTAGGTAAAGCGTCATTGAGCTTCATGTCCTTCTTGGTTATCTGCCTGGTGTTTTTCACCGGTTCGATGCGTTTGCTTAAGCCATATCCTGCGACATTTTCCACAGAGACTTTTGATACAAAGGCGATGGAAGTATCACCAACGGCCTTCCCTAACGCGCCATACATGGGGCGTGAAAAAACGGGTTGCGTAGTCGCAATTGAGGCATTGGGATCCCCCATCTGCGCCTGAACAACCACGCCGCCTTTTACAACAAGTTCGGGCTTGATGCCAAAAAAGCGCGGGTCCCAGATCACCAGGTCGGCGAGTTTTCCTGTCTCAACAGAACCGATAATATGGCTGCAGCCGTGCGTAATGGATGGATTAATGGTGTATTTGGCGATATAACGTTTTACCCTGAAATTATCGGCTTCGCTGCCTGCATCTTCGGGTAAATCTCCCCGCTGCATTTTCATTTTATCTGCTATCTGCCAGGTGCGGCAAACAACTTCGCCTACCCTGCCCATTGCCTGCGAATCGGAGGTAAACATGGAGATGGCGCCCATATCGTGTAAAATATCTTCGGCAGCAATGGTCTGTTTCCTGATGCGGCTGGTGGCAAATGCCACATCTTCGGCAATGCTTTTATCCAGGTGATGACAAACCATCAGCATATCGAGATGTTCATCTACTGTATTGATGGTATATGGATTGGTTGGTGACGTGGATGACGGCAACACATTTAGTTCGCCTAACATTGTAATGGTATCGGGCGCATGACCGCCTCCGGCACCTTCGATATGGTAACAATGGATCGCCCTGTTTTTAAAGGCTGCTATTGATTCTTCTACAAAGCAACTTTCGTTTAATGAGTCGGTATGAATACAGACCTGCACATCATATTCATCGGCTATTGACAAACAATTATCGATAGCGGAAGCGGAGGAAGCCCAGTCTTCATGCAGCTTTAAAGTCATCACACCGGCTTCTACCTGCGACCGTAATTCTTTGGCGCCGGAGCTGCTTCCTTTGCCTAAAAAACCAATGTTTATCGGGAAAGTATCGGTAGCCTGGAGCATCATTTTTATGTAAGTGGGGTTTGGCGTAATAGTGGTCGCCAATGTACCGGTAGTCGGGCCGGTACCGCCGCCAATGAGCGTGGTAATACCGCTGGCTAAGGCTTCTGCAGATTGCTGCGGGCATATAAAGTGTACATGCGCATCTACCCCGCCACTGGTGATAATTTTTCCTTCGCCGGAGATAATTTCAGTATTGGCACCGATGATGAGGCCGGGACTGACGCCATCCATAATATGGGGATTGCCTCCTTTTCCAATGCCGGCGATCAGGTTATTTTTGATGCCGATATCGGCTTTGTAAATGCCTGTATAATCTATTATCAGGACGTTGGTAATGATCATATCCAGTACTTCATCTGCACTGAAACCTGTGGACTGTGCCATGCCATCTCTTACAGATTTACCGCCGCCAAAAATACATTCATCGCCATAGGTTGTCAGATCCTTTTCTACTTTTACAATGAGATTGGTATCGCCTAACCTTACTTTATCGCCGGTAGTTATGCCAAATAACTCCGCATATTTATCTTTAGAAATTTTATAAGCCATTAGAATTGTTTTATTTTTTTTGACACGTTTAATTGTCTTCTTGACAGATGATCGCCTGTCTACAGTCTGTCGTTTTTCTTTTTTATGGTAGCCGGCTATTGTTCCCTGACCGGGCGACATTGGCGACGCTCCGTTCAACTATTTGCTGCTATTGAACTTTTATCAGCTGGGAATTTATACAACGGGATTAATTTTGCAGAAAGCCTTTTTCCCTGAGTGTTTCCAGGATCTGCGCTTCTTTTCCTACTGTTTCCCCACTGATTAGGGCATTGGCACCAAAGACTTTCTTTTCACCACCTATTGCTACAAGCTCAAGTGTTTTAGTTTCTCCCGGCGCAAACCTGATGGCGGTACCTGAAGGGATATCTAACCTGAAGCCGATGGTTCTGGCTCTATCGAAACTGAGCACTTTGTTGGTTTCCACAAACGGATAATGTGACCCTACCTGTACGGACCTGTTACCGGTGTTTGTAACCTGGATGGTAATTGTTTCTTTACCTTGATTGAGTATAATATCTCCCTCGCCTACAAAGGTTTCACCGGGCAATATGGCACTGCCGTTATTGATATCTATTGTTTGTGTTTGTTTGATCAATCCAGAACCGTAAAGCGCCAGTCCGTTTGTGATGCCTGTTTTATAAATAGGACTATGTACGGAAACGAGCTTGGTCCCATCCGGGAACGTACCTTCAATCTGTACGGTATCCAATAAATGCGGCACACCTTCCATTACATCATCAAAGCCAAGAATTTCACGCCCCAATTCCATTAGCTTACTGACAGAGTAACCTTCGCGGATAAATTCTAATAACTGTGTGGCAATTAGTGCTACTGATTCGGGATAGTTTAATTTAATACCCCTGGCATATCTTTTTTGGGCTACAAAACCGGCATTATGCAATACCAGTTTTTCTATTTCTTTCGGAGATAATTTCATACTATTCTTTTATATCGAAGAAGATTAAATAAATATTAAAATATAAAATATTTAATAAAAAATAAACAATTCAATAAAAATAGTACAATAAATTTATTTTATAAAGATTAAAATTTAAAAATAGTATTAATTACAAAATAAAACAGAAGATAAAAAACATAAATAAATATTAAATATGAAAAATCATTAAACAAAAAGCCGCACTATTTTGTAAGTGCGGCTTTAAAAAAGATCATTAGAATGCAGATATTACTATTTTTTAAAAATAGTATAGCCATAGACTAATGAAATGGAGTTATATTTTGAAGTAAAGTAAGTATGGTCCTGAATATCACGATCAGTTATATATCGCAGTTCTATCTTATGCTTATTCTTAAAACTAAAGCCGCCACCGAATGCAAGTTTTCCTTTTGATTTAATATCCAGGTCAAGCCATCTATAGTTCGCTTCTTTGATTTCAAAATGCGAATTCATACCAAAATCAAACATATACAGGGCATTGATAAACAAAGTACTTTTTTCATTAATATCAATGTAATAACGAATACCAATTGGCAACTCTAATGACTTATAATGAATAACAGCATTATAATTTTTTGAATATGCAGTTGATTTTTTAAAATATTGAAAAGTAGGTTCAGCAAGCACTCTTAAATTTTTCACTGCAAATGGCAAACTTAATTCACCTTCCAGCCCCAGACCGACGGCACTGCTATTAAAATTAAAATCCAGGTTGCTGTAAGTTTGGTGCAATTTAACAGTTGAAAAATTAGCTCTCGGCCTTACAGCAAAATTTACTGCCAACTTTCGCTCCTTTTTCACTTCATATACTATTGACTGCTGGTTGCCAGAAACACAGTTGTTGTATTTATTTACTATCCGCACCAGATCTTTTTTATTATAATGTATCTTTTTTACATCGTCTGCATTCAGGGACAAACACGTTAATTCATTTTTCAACTGTTGCTTGTAAGTTTCATTATGCACAACCCTTGCATTTTCCACCAAATACATTTTTTCTACTAAAGATACTATCGTATCCGCACCTCTTTTTAAGAAAAATTTTGTATCATTATTATCGGTGTACATATAAAGACTTGCATTTCCGTCTATCAATTGTTCCAGCAATACCACCCGGGATTGATAAATTGGCTCAAAGTCATTCTCGAGGTTGCGCATATCCGTACTGGATATGTCAATCCAGACTTTTTGGCGCAAAAACCTGATTTGCCCATCAATACCAAATTCCGCAATTTCATCTATCGTTTTACTTTGGAATTTATCTGAATCATTTAGTTTATAGGTAATGAAAACAGGGTTTTTACTCCAGGAACTTTTTTTAACCAGGCATTCTGTCCTGACACCGGCATTATCAACAAAATATCCTTTTTCAAATTGCATCTGGCAAATGCCGACATTAGACATTGCCAATATAAATAAAACCAGCAGATACCTCATAATTAATTACATATAGTTTAAAGATTGCAATATATCGTAAAATACAATAGATTGATTTATTTTATTTTGTTTTCATTATACAAAAAAGCCGCTGCAATTAACTGCAGCGGCTTTTAACTTCTTATATCTTCTAAATCCTTATGGCAACTGTACCGGCCAAGGGAAATAGTTTTTTGCATTGTTGTAGCAAATATCCTGGATCACTTGACCAACCCAGTTGATATCGTTTGGCAGTTCACCATTTTCAATATCGTTACCGAACATATCGCACAATAAGCGGCGGAAATATTCATGACGCGGGAATGATAGGAAACTACGGGAATCTGTCAGCATACCCACAAAGCGGCTTAATAAGCTCATGTTAGATAAGGCGTTGATTTGTTTGGTCATACCATCTTTTTGGTCTAAGAACCACCAGCCACTGCCAAACTGAATTTTACCCGCAGCACTACCATCGTTGAAGTTACCAATCATGGTTGCCATCAATTCGTTATCGGCAGGATTCAGGTTGTAAAGAATGGTCTTAGTTAGTTTATCCTGGGTATCCAACTTATTTAAGAAAGTAGATAACGCACGTGCCTGGCTGAAATCACCAATAGAATCCCAACCGGTATCAGGACCTAATTTGCTTAATAAACGGCTATTGTTGTTACGCAATGCCCCTAAGTGGTATTGTTGTACCCAACCACGGCTCCAGTCTAATTCTGCAAAATAGATCAACATGAAAGATTTGAATTTCAATAATTCTTCTTTCGTTAATTCTGCACCGCCACGCACTTTTGCAAATGCTGCTTCAATTTCTGCTTGTGTGTACTCCTCAGCATAGATTTGTTCTAAACCGTGGTCGCTTACTCTACAACCATTTTCATGGAAGAAATCGTGGCGTTGTTTAATCGCATCCAGGTATTGTTGCAGGTTAGAAATACTGCTGTTGGTTGCCGCTTCTACCCTGTCCACATATTTGTTAAATGCTGCTGCAACATCTGCGTTCATAGCTGCATCCGGACGGAAAGCCGGCAAAATAGGAATATCGAAATTATCCGCTTTTAATTGCTGGTGCAATTTCAGATCATCCACAGGATCATCGGTTGTACAAACCAATTGCACATTGCGTTGACGCAATAAGTTGGGTACGGTATATTCCGGCGTGTTTATTTTGGCACTAGCTTCGTCGTAAATTCTTTTTGCAGAATCTTTATTCAGAATTTCATTGATACCAAAATAACGCTGAAGCTCTAAGTGTGTCCAATGGTACAAAGGGTTACGCAAAGTATATGGCACTGTTTCTGCCCACTTTTCAAACTTTTCGTAATCAGTTGCATCACCGGTACAGAAACGCTCCGGTATACCATTTGTGCGCATTGCACGCCATTTGTAATGATCGCCGTATAACCAGGCTTGTGTAATATTTTCAAACTGATGGTTTGCCGCAATCTGTGCTTGTGGCAAATGGCAATGATAATCGATAATTGGCATTACTTTAGCAAACTCATGATACAAACGCTCCGAAGTCTTATTGCTAAGTAAGAAGTTTTCATCCAAAAATTGTTTCATAATCTTATAATGCCTGTTGGCTATATTTTCTAATTTATATAAACGTTTTAATCGTTTAAAGTTGGTGGTTCACGGTTGATAGAGAAACTACCATTCTCTGACCATGTTTACTCCTAAAGTTCTTGTTATCCGGTTTAACATGGGGATTTTTCCCCGGGTTACCTCAAGTCAAATCAGCTTCAATTTCCCTCGTCAAAATGACTGCGATCCAGAACATATTTCATTTTGCAAAAGTCATTCTGAGCGCAGCGAAGCATCTCACTCCACTTTCTGAGCATAGCGAAGAAAACATCCTCATAGATTTCAATGGGATTTTTCCTCGGGTTACCTCAAGTCAAATCAGCTTCAAATTCACCTCGTCAAAATGACTGCGATCCAGAAAACATCTCATCACACAACGGTCATTCTGAGCGCAGCGAAGAAAACCTCCTCATATTTCATGGAGGACTTCACTTCGTCAAAATAACATAACTGCATTACAGCCGAAGGGCTGCGGCATACGTGGGCAGCCGCCTTAGCGGCTGGTGCAAGTGCAACGCAGCACCGAGCGTAGCGAGCCCTAAGTACGCCGGACAAACGTTCAATAGAATACCAGCTGATGAGAGCCCCAAATAAAAGAACTGTTTTATCAACCCACCCCAGCCCCTCCAAGGAGGGGAGAAGACGATTGAGTATATTGGAAGAGTAAGTAATTGCTATTTCCTACCAACCACTTACTCTTTACTATCCTACAAGCTTACACCGCGTTTCCAGGGAATAAAATCATCCTGGTTTAGCAATACGGCTTTTGGTGTTACTTCGCCACTGGCCGCCTTAATGCAATACTCTAAAATATCTTCACCCATTTCTTCAATTGTTTTCTCACCATCGATGATCGGGCCTGTATTGATGTCGATAATATCGTGCATGCGTTTGTCTAACTTAGTGTTAGTAGCCACTTTAATAACCGGGCAAACCGGGTTACCTGTTGGCGTTCCCAAACCTGTTGTAAATAAAATAAGCGTTGCGCCACTACCTGCTTTACCGGTGGTTGCTTCCACATCGTTACCAGGTGTACAAACCAGGTTCAGACCTGGCTTAACTGCCGGTTCTGTATAATCCAATACATCTACTACCGGAGAAGTACCACCTTTTTTGGCAGCACCGGCACTCTTGATAGCATCGGTAATTAAACCATCTTTAATATTGCCCGGAGACGGGTTCATATAGAAACCGGAACCTACCGCTTCTGCAGCAGCATTGTAAGTGGTCATCAGGTGCATGAACTTGCGCGCTTTATCTTCGTCGTAAGTGCGGTCTATAAAACCTTGTTCCTGTCCACAAAGCTCAGGGAACTCAGCCAATAAAACCGTACCGCCTAATGCTACCAATAGATCGGAAGTATAACCTACTGCAGGGTTTGCAGAAATACCACTGAAACCATCGCTACCGCCACATTTAACCCCTAACACCAGTTTAGATAATGGAGCAGGTGCGCGTTCAATTTTGTTGACTTCTACCAACCCTTCAAATGTTTTACGAATGGCTTCACCAATCAATTGCTCTTCGCTTTGCGATTGTTGCTGTTCGAAAATAAACGTTGGTTTATTGAAGTTCGGGTTACGGTCTTTCAGGTCTTTCTGAAAATCCTGAACCTGTAAGTTCTGGCAACCTAAACTTAAAACGGTAATACCGGCCACATTCGGATGATCTGCATAAGCAGCTAATAATTTGCTTAATACTGCAGCATCCTGGCGGATACCACCGCAACCACCCTGGTGATTTAAGAATTTAATACCGTCTATATTTTCAAAAACACGGTTTTTCTTTTGGTCGATAGCTGCGGACAGATCCACGCTTTCCAGGGTTTCGCCTTTTTTTAAAGCTTCTACCAACTGGTGGGTATAGCTTTTATATTTGGCAGTAACGGCATAACCTAATTCGTTGTGCATGGCTTCACGGATCACATCCAGGTTCCTGTTCTCACAGAAAACGGTAGGAATAAACAACCAGTAGTTGGCAGTACCCACACGACCATCTGCCCGGTGGTAACCATTGAACGTACGGCCTTCAAACTTGCTCACATCCGGCGCTGTCCAGTGAATGTCCGTTTTCCTATATTTAAATTGTTCTGCGGCATGTTTCGTATTATCGGTACTCATACGGCTTCCTTTAGGAATGTCGTATTGTGCTTTTCCTACTAATACGCCGTACATGATGATTTCATCACCTTGTTTCATATCGTTCTCAAAGAACTTATGTTTGGCAGGAATATCTTCCAGCAATGTGTAAGAATTCCCGTTAAATTCAATAACCTGTCCTTTGGTCAGGTCCTGAAGCGCAACAATTACATTGTCACTTGCATGTACCTTAAGCACATTCTTTTTCATGTTCCAGTATTTATTATTTAGTCGCTATTATTTTAAACCAATTGAATGAACTTACAGTTGCTAACCGGTTTTAATTACAGTTTTTCCAGTTCCGCATTTACAGCTTCTGCAAATCCTTCAAATACAATTGCTTTATCCCACAAAGTTACATCTTCCAATACGGATTTCACCAGTGGCAAACCAGTATTAGCATTCCATTTGGAGTGCAATAATTCGGCGTATTGGTCGGTAATTGTATATGCTTTTCCGTTAAGGGTACCTGCGAAACTACCATCCTCTTTTTTATCTGATTTCATAAAGCGGATATAAGCGGCAAAGCCTTTGGTAATATAGTCAGGGGCCGTTTGTTTGCGCTCGTAATAGTTATTTAAAATATCCAGGCAACGGCCTTTCATTTTTAATGAATATTGGGCTGTAATGTTTATCCATAAATGCTCCAGGAAAGGATTTGCATAACGGTCCAGTACGCTGGCGGCAAATGTTTGTGCATCTGCTTCGCTAATTTGCTCACTCGTAATAGCAGGAATTATTTCTTCGTTCATCAATGCTTTTATGTGTGCAAAAAAGGCCGGATTAGCCATTGCTTCCTTTACTGTACTAAAGCCATTGATTAATGCCCAACCGCAAGTAAAAGTATGTGAGCCATTCAATAAACGTAGTTTTAATTCTTTGAACTTGCTGATATCGCCTGTTAATACCACACCGCTATCAGCCTGGCTGAAACTTAATTTATCTTTAGTTGATTGTTTTTCTGTTTCAATAGCCCATAAGCGATAGACTTCACTCATAATAATCAGGTCATCTTTGTACCCTAATTTAGTTTCTGCTTCTGCTTTATCCGCTGCTGTCAATTTACCGGGAACAATCCTGTCTACAAGTGTATTACAGAATTCATTGGCATTTTCTAACCAGTCTATAAATCCTTGTTCCAGGTTATGACGTTTTGCCTGTTCAAACACTACTGCTTTCAGTGATTTACCATTATCTGTGATCATTTCGGTTGGCACAATTGCCAGGCCTTTATCTGCCGCGCCGTTAAAAGCTTTGTAACGTTCGTATAGTACGGCCGTTAGTTTACCCGGGAAGGATTTAGGAGGTGCTGCAAAAATATCATCATCTACTAGCACAATGCCTACTTCGGTAGTATTGGAGATCACCACTTGCAACTCCGGATTTTTAGCCACTTCCAGGATCTCTGCCCACTGGCTGCTTGCCGCTACTACCCTACTGATGGCCGCATTTAAAACATACTCGTTCACCGTATTGCCATTTTCTAATCCACGAACTGCCAAAGTGTATAAACCATCCTGCGTCGCAAATTCATCCGCACCGCCTGTAGCAGTTGATTTTACCACCACCACACGTCCATTAAAAATGCCTTTTTTATTCGCTTTATCTATAAAATAATCCGGTAACCCGCGTAATAAAACACCGGTACCAAATTGTAATACTTTCTCCGGCAAATTAAAATACGCTTCAGAGGGCTTGTTTACAATATTCCCATCAATACCTGCTACTAACGATTTATTTAAGCTCATATTTATAAAATATTCTTTATTTCAATTTTCTTTTTTATTGAGCGACCGGATGTGCTACTATTAAACATCGTTGTGTCACTCACTGGAGCGGCATTGCTACTATGCTGCTTAGCGAAGTTATTGTTCAGTAGTTAAACAGATATCCCGTACCTACGGCTAGGCCATTTGACTCTATTCCAGCCATTAAATTCCGCTCTAACAGTGAACAGTCATTCTGAACGCAGTGCAAAAAATCTCCGCCGTAATTATCAGGGGATTTTTCCTCGGGCTATCTCTATTTCAAAGTAGCTTCTATTTCACCTCGTCAAAATGACTGTGATTGTGAGTATTACTGAAACTCAATAGTCATTCTGAGCGCAGAGAAGAATGACATGCTGATTTCTGAACGCAGTGCAAAAAATCTCCATCGTAATAGCCGGGGGATTTTTCCTCGGCTATCTCTATTTCAAAGTAGCTTCTATTTCACCTCGTCAAAATGACTGTGATTGTGAGTATTCCTGAAACTCAATAGTCATTCTAGCGCAGTGAAGAATGACATGCTCATTTCTGAACGCAGTGCAAAAAAACTCCGCCTTAATTGCCAGGGGATTTTTCCTCGGATTATCTCCATTTCAAAGTAGCTTCCATTTCACCTCGTCAAAATGACTACTACTCCCCATTTACTACCCTTCTATTTTCTTAATCCACTTTGGATATAAATTATTTAGCAATTTATCGGCACCGCTCACATACCAGGAATAACCCATACTTCTTTCCTGGTCTATCTCTGAAAGGTTATACTTCTTTATACCATCCCTGTCTGAGAAAAAAGGCCTGTTGGTACCAATTTCATAAAATCTTGCCCATAATGCTTTTGCCGATGAATCAGCTACCAGCGTTCTTTTATAGCCTGAAGAGATGGTTGTGTCACGAATGACATCATATCTATAGCCTTCTATTTTTACTTTTTCAAACCAGTTAACCGCACTTTTTACTGCATTGATCACTTCGGGAGACGGATTTTCTATCTGCATTAAATATTCCACGATGGCAACAGATTCACCGCCGCTGATGGAAGTTAGCTCGAAAGACCTTGCGGGCCTGGCTTCCAGGGTTACATTATCATGTTGTGCACACCATGCTGTTAAAACACCATCTACCTTTATCTGGCATTTTAAAATACAGGCAACGGCTTTATCGTTCGCTTTTTTTAGCTTATTGATCAATTTCTCGCTAAATAGCGCTGTGTATTCCGGTTTTGTATAAATCAATTTCAAGGTCTGCATCACATTGGTCATGGCATTATCATTGAAAGTGATATATTTCCGGTACCCTTTATCATCCGGATAAAATTGTGGCCAGCCACCATTCGCGTATTGCGCATTTAATAAATAGTTCAGGCTCTTTTCTACCGACTTTAAATATTCTTTATTCTGAGTTTTGATATAAGCAGTGAGTAAGTACTTAATTTCTTTGGTAGTGGCGTTATTATCAATAGTAGAATAAATATCGTTCCTCGACTTTTTTATTTCTGCTTTTACATCATCACTATAGGTAATATCGTATTTAAAGGTTTTAGCATTCCAATGCTTCGGCCATCCACCATTAGGATTCTGGAACAATAACATATTATCGGCCTGCAGATCCTGTGCTGAAACTGACCGGGCAAAAACAAAAAACGGCAATAGCCATAAAATAGCTATTACCTTTTTTGAATATAATTTAAAGCTGAATGCTTTCATATAATTATTTTTTTACAGCGGATTTTTTAATCACCCATTTCACCAATTCATTGGCCGCTTCAAAGTTTTGATATTCTGCAGGTATTTTTCTGCCATCGGTGTACTCGTTATATAACCATGGGTCACCAATTGCAAATACGCTTCCTTTTCCTACTTTAGCGGTGGCTATTACGACATCCCCATTATCAGCTTTTACCAGTGCTTTAGCAGGTTTCTTCGCTTCTATAATTGAAATTTCCTTTACATAAATCTTTTTCGTGTTTTTGAAAATTTCATTCTTTTTAATAGCAACAGCGCCTGTGGCATAATCATTTCCTTTTACAAAATTGCGCCCCTGGTTAGAAAAATTAATTCCAAACCTGTTGGCAAGGATATTCGTGTGCTGTAAATCGCAGTTGGCAGAATCGTTCGTCATCAGCACCAATACACCGCCATTATTTACCCAATCGTAAATGGCCTGTGCAGAGGCTTCTGTGATGTAGTTAGGATTTTTATTATCCTTTAAACCGTCCGGATCTACGATGATATAGATATCGGCATTTTTAAGGTTTTCTGCTGTCGGAGCTGTTTTTAAAGTCAGTGTATCGACTCCATGTTTTGTAAATACAGAACCTAACAGGGAGAAACCGTTGTTATCTTTTTCATCCCAGGTATAATGCCATTGGGTATTATTTCCAAACGCGTCTTTTTTGAATTCGTTATTGAAATAATAATCTAAAACAACATTTTTGCCTTTACCTAATTGAGTGGTTTCGATGATGTCCATTTCCACAGCTGTTTTGATAAACGCGCCTAAACCTTTTGGATCATCCTGAACTACTTTTTCGCTCATGTAGTATTCAAAGCTGCCGTCGCGATATGGCTTACCGCCTAAACCGCTGACACTTACGGTACCTTCAAAGTGGTAATTACCTTCAGCATCTTTGGAAATGAATTTATCTACCAAGCCTTTGTATCCTTTTTTGGCCGGTATTAAATAAGATTCGTTTAAGTACCCGTTGCGGACTCCTTTTGCCATGGCATATACAAACATGGTGGTACCAGAGGATTCCAGGTAGTTTTCCTTATAGTTTGGCAGGTTTAATAAGTTCCACCAGGTGCCGGTTTTATCATCCTGTACTTTAATGATGGCATCTAATGTTCGTGTGAGGATATCAATTAAAACCTGGCGTTTTTCGTAATCTCTTGGTATGTAGTCTAAAGCATCTACTATGCCCATTACATACCAACCTACTGCCCTGGACCAGAAATGTTGGGATAAGCCTGTTTCTTTATTCGCCCATTGTTCCTGGCGGCTTTCATCATAACCATGATACAATAAACCTGTTTTAGGATCGCGGGCATTTTTTTCCATTAACACGAACTGGTTAACGACTTCATCGAAGTATTTTTTATCGCCTTTTAAAGCGGCTAATTCTGTGCTGAAACCTTCTGCCATGTACAGGCCATCCATCCACATCTGGTACGGATAACGCAGCTTATGCCAGTAACCTCCTTCTTTGGTTTTTGGCTGTTCGCTTAGCTGCTGCTTGATATACTCTATGGCGCGTAAATATTTTTTATTGCCGGTTACTTTGTATAAAGTAATGAGTGCACGGCCGGTCAATATATTGTCTAAATTGTAATCTTCTATTTTGAAGGCATTGAAATTGCCCTCTTTATCGAAGTGGACTTCCATGGCGGTACGAATTGTTTCGTAGTATTTCGGATCGCCTGTTTTGTACCACAATGCTTCGAAACCGTTGGTTAAAACGCCACGTTCGTATGTCCAGTGTGCGCCTTTTCCTCTACGGGATGCTAATTCACTGGTATTATTGATGTTTAATGAATCTCCCCAGATCTTTAATGCTGTGGCTGCTACTTTTTCGCCATAGCCTGTAGCTTGTGCCATTAAATTGCCGGATGAAGTGAAAAGTAAACCGCAACCCAGAACTGCACATTTTATATTTTTAAAACTCATTACACTTGTATTAAATTCTTCTGTTTACCAAATTTGAGCTGTCAAACTCTTTTAAAATAATGTGTACGGCTGAACAGAATATTCAACCGTACAAGGGAGTGACACAACGATGCTACATAGTAGTACTACTGATCGCTCAATAAAAAAACTATTTTATAGTGATTACTTTTGAATCTGCTCCATAAGCTGCTTCAAAAGTTTTATCTGCATTTTTTGTATCTGCTTTATTGATGGTCACATTTTTGGAACGCCCGCCCTGGATATCCATCAATAATGGTGTTTTGTTATAATTTAAACCGTTGAATGAAATGTTTTTACTGTTTAAAATGTAAACGGGTGCGTCTTTGGAAGTGGCGAAAATATTTACGTTTTTGAAGCTGATATTTTCTGCTTCCTGGCAATCGATGCCTTGCTCTGCCTGGATGGTTATATTTTCCATTTTGATGTTCTTAACGCTCATTTCCGGAACACCACGAAGGAAAATTCCTTTATGGGCACCGCTTACCACGACATTATTTATACTGATATTCCTGAACTGAGGGGTGGTTTCATCAACGGCTTTGTATTCTACTTTAGGTGGCTGGCGCTTTTCGCCGTTTTGTGGTACCGGGTCTACTGCTTCGTAATACATGTCGAATAAAATAGCTTCCCCCGGAATATCTTTCATGTTGATATTGTTTAAGGTAATATTTTCTACGATTCCGCCACGGCCACGGGTTGTTTTAAAACGGATACCGATGTCTGTACCTATAAATGTACAGTTCTCCACATGTATGTTCCTGGCACCGCCACTCATTTCGCTACCTACCACGAAACCGCCGTGTGCCTGGTACACGACACAGTTGCGTACCAGGACGTTTTGTGTAGGCATGCCGCGTTTACGGCCTTCTTCGTTGCGACCGCTTTTAATACAAATAGCATCGTCGCCTACATCAAAATAAGTATCTTCTATTAGTACACTGCTGCATGACTCAAGGTCTAAACCATCGCCATTTTGTGCATACCATGGATTTTTGATTTTTAATTTGCGGATAACGATATTATCACTCATTAATGGATGCACGTTCCACGCTGCGGAATTTTGAAATGTGACGCCTTCGAGCAATATCTGGCTACATTTTTCCAGGACGATTAAATTGGGGCGTAGAAAGTCTTTATAAGCCAGGGCTTTTTCATAAGTAGCGCCATCTGCAATTACACCGGCATTTTTAGTTTTGGCACCAACAGCAAATTTCTCTGAAGGGAACCAGCTTTTTTTATCATCGCTCAGGACGCCTCCACTTGCTATTTTATTTTTCCACTGGCTTTCGGTGAGTTTGCTTTTTTTAACGTAGCGCCATGCATCGCCCCAACCATCGATAACACCGCCACCTGTAATGGCAATATTGGTTTGATTTTTGGCATATATGGGACTTTCATTTCTGAATGCGCCTAAACCTTCCCAATTGGTTTCAATGATTTTATACTGGTTGAAATCGTTGGTAAATTGTAAGAATGCATCTGTTTCCAGGTACAAATTGACGTTGCTTTTTAAAACTATTGGCCCGGTTAACCAGAAACCGCGTGGAATTTTAACGACACCGCCACCATTGGCATTTACCTGATTAATGGCATCGTTGATACTTTTAGTATTTAAAAAGATACCGTCGCTAACGGCGCCGAACTTTACAATACTAACCGTATCTTTTTTAAACGAGGTTTGTTTGATGGCCGGCATTTTTTGTGCAAATCCGGATACACCAATACTGGCACATAGAACAAAGGCTAAATGTTTGAAAGTACGCATGACAACAATCTGTATCTGTTTTATAAAACAGTCTTTTATTAAATAAATGTGATTCTTCTACTGAATACTATTGTTTGCTGGTAAAATTAAACAATTTGCAAAAAGAATAGAAGAGTCTTGAAGATTTACTTGAAAATTGTACAATTCTATTGAAATAAAGTGGTTTAGAAAAAGGGTTATTTGTTTTAATTTACGCAATCGTTACCATTGTGCTTTGTGGCAAGGGCATCGGGAGGCTTATACTAATAATACATAAATTAATGATTAACAAATAATTAAAAATAATTAAAATAAAATATTCATAATTTAATAACAAACAGACTGTTAATAATTGTCAAATTGACGATTACAAAATTAAAAATATATTTTTTTTGTTTTTTATGTTAAAAAATTTTGAAATTTTAAAAATGATTATATATTTGCCGTACCAGAGAAAAAAAAATGGGTCCTCTGTAGAAACAGACGACCTTAACGATTGCTTGCTATATGAAAAATTTTAAAAATCTTGATTAAGATTGAAAGCAGCTAATACGGACCTTATCGATTGTTTTGCTTTGCTTTATATGAAAATCTGCTTTCGAATACAAAAATAGCCACGAAAATTGCATCGTGGCTATTTTATTTCCAGGTCTTTTTGACTTCCAAATAATTTAATTAACAATTAAATTATTGAATAACAAACAATTGAGTCATTTTTTAACATTACATCCAACAAAAATAAACTTGCAAAAAAATGTATTTTATTGCAAAATATTGCAAGAAGTACTATAAAAGTAAGCTGCTGAAATGAAAAATGGCCCGCCAGTTAGCGGACCATTTTGTGATTTTAATCCTGAAACGATTTATTGTTTTGGATCTAACGCTTTTGTTATTCTATCCAGAATATCCTGATAGTGTGCTTTAGTAATTGCATTTGCTGTTGGGCTTGCTGCTCTTAATAAACCTGAAATACTGCGCAATTCTGCTTTGGCAATGGAAATACCGTCTCCTGTTTTGCTTAAACCGCCCGCACCCATGAAAATGGTAAGGCCGCCTGAAGAGACTGGCGCTGGTGCCGGTGCAGGGTTTGCTAATGCAATTAACCTGTCAATGTAGTTCTTTTGTAAAGAACGACGGTATAGATCTACATTAGTTTTTGCAGTTGCTTCTGTGAAGATGCTTCCACGCAGATCGCTTACAAGATCGGATAACCTGTAAGTTTTAGCAGGGTCCTGGTCTTCTGCGGACAACAGGTTTGTCCATGTTCTTGCATTTACCAGATTACCTAACGCTGTATTTTGCAAATTGCCGATCACTGTTTTCGGGTCTGTACCTGTTACTGCAGTAATATCGTTATTTATTACCCATGTTGGTGTTTTAAAGATATTGGTATTTAACCAGGCGAATGCTTCTTTTTGAGTGGTTTTAGCGGTGTAGCTATATACCGGTCCTGCTTGTTCCTGGCGCTTTGGTGTCCGTTCTATACCGCCAATATTACGGGAAACATGGCCAATATAACGTCCAAACTGGCTGGTCACCTGGCCATACATATCTTTCAGACCTGTAAAGTCTTTATTGGCTTCTTTGGTATATTCGGGTAATTTAACGATGATGCGTTTTAAATTTTTGATACCATAATCAGATGCTTTCATTGCGTTATCGCCTAAATCTTCTGTCTGACTACGAGGGTCATCCCTGTTACTTTCGCCATCACCCCACCATAAGCGTGGATTTTTCAGTTTGTCGATTGTCCATTTGTTCATCATTGCTTTTTCTGCATCCGCATCTGCATATTCGCCAAACCAACGGTAGCCCCAGTCAATGGCCCATTTGTCATAATCACCGATGCGTGGGAAAATACCTACATCAGAAATATTATCTTCGGGCTGTGCTACATAGTTGAAACGTGCATAGTCCATAATGGATGGTGTATGTCCGTTTGCTTCTACCCAGGCTTTATCACGTAATTTTTCTACCGGTACAGTACTGCTGCTTCCAAAGTTGTGACGTAACCCTAATGTATGTCCTATTTCGTGACTGCTTACAAAACGGATCAATTCGCCCATTAATTTGTCATCGAATTCCATTTTGCGTGCACGAGGATCGTTTGGAGCTGCCTGTACCATATACCAGTTACGTAATAACAACATTACATTGTGGTACCAGTTTACATGGCTTTCTATAATTTCTCCGCTACGTGGGTCATGTACGTGAGGGCCACTTGCATTTGGAATATCGGATGGTTTGTAAACGATGGCGCTATGGCTGGCATCTTCTAAACTGAATGTGCTGTCTTCTTCGGCTGTTGGCGCTAATTTACCAACAATGGCATTTTTCCAACCGGCTGCTTCAAAAGCGACATTCCAGTCATTAACCCCTTGTATTAAATATGGAATCCATTTTTTAGGTGTGGTAGGATCTATGTAATAAACAATTTGTTTTTGTGGTTCTACCAATTCACCGCGTCTGTATTTTTCAACATCTTCCGGTTTTGGTTCCAGGCGATAACGTGCAATAAAATTGTAACGTTCTATCCCTTGCGGATTTGCATCGAAATCGGTTAGTGTCCTGGTAGTGAAATAACCAACGCGGTCATCGAAATAACGGGCTTTCATTGGTTTTTCCGGCAACAATACGATACTGCTGTTTACTTCTAGTGTAACAGGAGTGGTACTGGCACCAAACATGCTGGCCATTGCCCCGGCAGCGCCTGATGGTGGTGCAGGAGAATAGGTTTTAACTGCTTTTATTTCCACATTTTTAGCGAAAGCTTTTACAGATTCTACATAAGAACGGTCGGCCTGCATCATGCTGATGCCTACTGAACGTTTGCGCCTGCTATCGAAATATAAGATATCGTTATCTCCATTAATAAATGCGGTGATATCGACTACTGAACTCTTTTTATTTTCTCCGAATGCGGCTATAGGAAAAGCCTGTGCTATCGGGAATACATTGCTGCGTTGTACGTTTTTGTACATGCCTTCTGTACTGTCTCTTCCGATGGTAACTGAAGATACTAAACGTAAGAATATTTTATTGTCCGGTCCTTTTTCAAACCTTACTACATTTTCATTGATCGCATCCCCTGCATATGAACCTGTATTTTCACTTGAGGCTTTGGATAACCTGCTAACGATTAATAAATCCCTGCCTAAAATATTATCCCCTATCTCTAAAAAGTATTTCTCATCTAATGAATAGACATTTAAGAAGCCTTTTTGTGCTTTTGCTTTGTCTGTAATCACTTCTTTAAATGCTTTTGGCCCTGTTCTTGCCGGTGCTTTTTTGGATGAATCTCCGGCAGGAGCTCCACCGGGTCCGGCTGAGATAGTAACATTTGGTCTTTGCGCCATTGTTACCCCGGCTAGCATCATGCTGCAGCCTAAAAGTAAAAATTTAGAACTCATATTGTTTGTTTAATTTAAAAGTATTTTAGTTGTTAGACGTAATGATTTAATAATACTATCGTAAAGAATCACTTTCAAAAAAATAAATTTATGGATTTTATTGTTACGCCTGCAAAAAATGGATTTTTTTGTGATAATCAATGCATAATCGGTGTCAGCTAATGCCTGACCGGGGTGTACTTTAGCTGTTATAATTATATTGTTACAATATGAACATTTGAAACTACAATGAATTGATTACTGCACTGCAGTTTGCTTAAGAGCTATTCGGTGAAAAATCTGATGATACAGTTAGCGATAACGGGCCTTTTGAAAATTTTGTACCGATTAAGGATTAATGCATTTTTAGTCTTTTATATATGTGTAGCCGGCCAACGAACTGCTTACCTAAATGCTCCTATATGATGATTTTATGACTATTGCTGAAGGGCTGCGGTATGCGTTGGTGGCGACGCAGGAGCCAGTGTATTTTGCAGGTTATACTTTGGGTACATATGTCCGGATATAAAATCCTGCAAAATACACCGAGCGTTAGCGGAGCCATAAGCACGCCGGACTGAAGCCGGGAAGATATAAAACGGCTGAGAGCCCCAAATAAAAAAGGTAACCGTTTTGAAACCGTTACCTTTCTACTGATCATTTTTATGTATTTACCGAACCAGCAATTCACATGGTTTTAAACCTGTGTATTTTTTGAATGCGGTGGAAAAATGTGAGATTGAAGAATACCCGAGTATTGAGGATACATCTGTTACATTTAATCCTTTTTCATACAATAAATACTTGGCATGTTCCATGCGCTGACCTTGATAAAACTCAAATATGGTCATACCGAACATTTCTTTAAATCCTTTTTTTAAGTAACACTCATTGGTAGCTACTTTACGGGCCAACTCTTTGATAGTAATGGGATCACCGATTTTTTGAATGAGAATTTCTTTTGCTTTCAGAATGGCTTCTCTACTTTTTTCATCTGCAAGGAATTTACATTGGTATATTTTATTTGCTTCTACTTCCTGCTCGCCATATAAACAATCTAATGCGTACACCAGTAATACCTGTACCTGGCTATTGATGAAAATATTTTGTAAAGAACTGGTATATTGCTGGCTGAAGATATTCTGCAATACGGTCCGCTTTTTATTACAAACAGTTACAGATGAACTGGAAGGCAGATTGACCTCGAAATTTAATAGTTTCTCCGCTCCTGCCATGGACATACCACCAATAAATTGCCTGAGGTAATTATGATCGAACTTAACCATAAATATATCTAAAGTGTCGATCATCACATTACAGTTGTCGCTACCGTTAATCAAACACTTTTTACTGTCTTCGCATTCTTCGTGCCTTTGAGGGGCAATACCATTGATACAATACTTTAAAACAATATTGTTTTCGGCATCATTGATGCCTTTATAATTGTAATCTAAAATACCAACATCTTCTGCCGACCAATAATCATGTTTCCTTACTCGCTTCAGTTCAAATTCTATTGCATTAGGAATTTTACCAACATGGGTAGAAATCATATTCAACTCGTCTGCCATTAATTGAGTTCGCACCGATTCTACTAAAATTGAAATGCTATCATCCATAATTGTTGCAAAATTAATTCCACTTATGCAATGAACATTTACTAAAGACGGAAACAATTGTCTTGGAAAAGTAATTTTTTCCTATTTCGAAGTATGTTATTAATCAAAATGATTATAACACTGATTGAAAATTGAATTGTTACCAATATTTATATTATATAGAGATGGTTTGTTTTAAGGTGCCGATGAACGTATATAAAATGGAATACACTTTTATAAGAAGTTGAAATTGCTATACATAAATTGCTGAATATCTTTACAAAACTAACATTTAAAGCAAAAAAATAGATGTTAATGGCTCAAAAGACAGGACAATACCTTATTTTGCGAAATCATCCTTAAAGGAAGCTTCTACTATGAATGTTAAAAAAACCGGACTGTATGCTATTATAGTGTTTACCATTATTGCTATTATGCATGTGATAAATGGCTATACTTCTGTCAATATTGATGGCTCTATTTTACAAATATCAAGATGGGTTTTTGTTGCCTCATTATTGGTTTTTGCCTGGTATAAAAAAT
Organism: Polluticaenibacter yanchengensis; assembly: GCA_027854065.1. GTDB lineage: Bacteria > Bacteroidota > Bacteroidia > Chitinophagales > Chitinophagaceae > Phnomibacter > Phnomibacter yanchengensis. The sequence continues at coordinate 228,205 of JAQGEF010000001.1, forward strand.
CGCTGACTACCTGGATTATTACTGCAATGGTAGTTGGGGTTGAGATTGGACTGGATTTTCCTGCATTCTCTCAGAACCTGCAGTTTTTGAGTAAGATATTCTTACGCCTGATTAAAACAATTGTGGCCCCATTGCTGTTTGCTACGCTGGTGGTTGGTATCGCCAGTCACAGTAACCTGAAACAAGTGGGACGTATGGGCTGGAAGTCTTTATTGTACTTTGAAATTGTTACTACACTGGCTCTTGCCATTGGTTTGATTTTTATAAATATCACGCAGGCAGGTGTGGGTATAAAAATTCCTCAGGCTTTGCTGCATGAATTACCGGAAGCGCAACAGGTAGGCTGGCAGGACCATATTATTGATATTTTCCCGGAAAATATTGTGAAAGCCGTGTATCATGGTAATGTATTGCCGATTGTGGTTTTCAGTGTGATATTTGGTATTGCCCTGGCGATGCTTAGTGAGCATAAGAAGCGCCCGCTGCTGAACTTTACTGAAAGCCTGGCTGAGACGATGTTTAAGTTTACGAATATCATTATGTACTTTGCTCCGTTTGGTGTTGGTGCTGCTATTGCGGTTACAGTGGGCCACCTGGGCATAGATATTCTTAAGAACCTATTCATGCTATTGATGACTTTGTACCTGGCATTAATTGCATTTATATTGCTGGTAATTATTCCTACGATATTATTTATTGCTAAAGTGCCCCTGAAGCAGTTTATTAAGGCTGTAAAAGAACCTGTAAGTATTGCTTTTGCGACTACCAGCAGCGATTCTGCACTACCAAAGACGTTAGAAAACATGGAGCGTTTTGGTGTGCCTCGGCATATTGTATCTTTTGTAATTCCTACGGGTTACACTTTTAACCTGGATGGTACAACTTTATACCTGTCGCTGGCATCGGTGTTTGTGGCACAGGCCGCGGGAATTGATATGAGTATCGGTGAGCAGATTATGCTGGGATTTACCTTGATGCTTACGAGTAAGGGTGTTGCTGCGGTTCCAAGGGCATCGCTTGTTATTTTAATAGCTACAGCTTCACAATTTAATCTACCTATATGGCCAATTATGGCTATTTATGGTATTGATGAACTGATGGATATGGCGCGTACGAGTGTGAATGTAATGGGCAATGCGCTGGCGAGTTGTGTTATTGCGCGCTGGGAGAATGAATTTGACGATGAAAAGGCTTTGGCCTTTAATCCTGATATGCCAGATGAGGCTTATGAGAAAATAGAAATACACCATTAAATATAAAACAATTAACATTTTTAGTATCGGGAATTAGTTAATCGCATTTATCTTGCGGCGAGCTAGGATAATTTAAACAGTATGCAAAAGAGATTTCTTTTTTTATTAGCAGCATTATTTTCAATTAGTAACATATTTGCTCAGGACTCATTGAAAATACATCTCAGGAATCAATACGTTAATGTTAAAGAGCAAGTATTAAATATTAATGGTATAGAATATACTACCAACAAGGAGGGAATTGTTAATATAGCGCAGCCAGCTAATGAAGTGATTTTAATATCCGGCAAAAATTACAAGGAGCAAAGTTTTTCCGTAACTGATGTGAAAGCGACGGGGGAAGTAAAGCTGCATAAAGAGTTTTCTTTTAAAGATTTGCTGACACCGATGTTTTATATTGAAAACGGTGGTTTATGGTTATTAGTATTTATTGTATTTGCTGAAACAGGTCTGTTTGCGGGTTTCTTTTTACCTGGTGACAGTTTATTGTTTGTTGCAGGTATTTACAGCTCGGAACTGGCAAAGGAAATTCCTGTGATACCTACCGGTAATGATGTGATGGACCTTATTTATTTAGTGATACTTATATCTTTAGCTGGGATCATCGGCAACTTTGTGGGTTACTGGACCGGGCGAAAGGTGGGTAAAGCGATGTATAGCTGGAAAGATAGTTTCTTCTTTAAAAAGAAATATTTATTGCAGGCAGAGGACTTTTTTAAGGAGCGTGGTGGCAGTGCCATCATTATAGCCCGTTTCCTGCCTTTAATCAGAACTTTTGCGCCAATCGTTGCCGGTATTGTTGGAATGGAGCGCTCTAAGTTTACTTTTTATAATATCATCGGATGTGTATCCTGGGTATTCAGCATGTTGTTTATGGGACATTTTTTACAAAAGATCCTATTGAACCAGTTTAGTTTCGATCTGAAAGAGAACCTTGAAATTATCATCATTGTTATTGTTGCTGTTACTACATTACCTATTGTAATGAAAGTAATGAAGAATAATAAAAAGGCTAAGCTTGAAGCTGCTCAGCAACAAAGTAATCAATAGTTTATTTATTTTTTTATACAAAAGCCTGAATCATCCTGCATTGATTCAGGCTTTTTTTGTTACAGATTCCGAAGAAGGAGAGATTACTTTGTTCCTATTGATTAACTAAAGATAATCCTGGAGTTTTTCATAATATTGCAAGAGGTATTCCCCGCTGATAGCGATCTGTATAAGTTAACTTTAATTGCTTCTACCATAAGGTAACTCCCTACTGAACTTGATCCCCCCTAATGACTCTTATATAAGCGGTACTAATAATACAATTGTAAATTGATTTATCAACAATGCATACTTTAGAGTTTGTTTTTAAACAGACGAGAATTGAATATGTGAATGGACTCCTGAAAATGCCTCTATTTCGCCCCAAAAGCCAGTTCATCAAGTCACAATGTATATGCAGATTGTACTAGAAAAAGTAAAGGCCACCCGAAGGCAGCCTTTTATCCTTATCCTAACTCTAAAATCTTAATTGAATACTACTTTGAAGGTTTTAGCATCTGTCACATCATTTACATTTATTACACGAATAATGTAAGTTCCGGATGTAAAGTTTCTCCGGTTTATTTTAACAACACCACCGTTTGTAATATCCTGGGTATTGCTTTGTAGTGTTTTTCCGGCTAAATCTATCAATGATACATTGTATTTTCCGGCTTTTGAAAACTCTACATTGGCTTCGCTGATAACCGGGTTGGGATAAACTTGTACTGCCGATTTTACTACAGAACGTTTTACTACTGTATTGCTGAATAAACCTTTTCCGTTTACATCTACCAGTTTAATCCTGTAATAGTTTTGCGGGGTGATATTATTATCTGAAAATCCGTATTTGCTAACAGTACTATTATAAACAACTGTTCCAAGTTTTACAAAGTTTACACCATCAATGCTTTTTTCTACTTCGAAAGCTTTTACCTGTGCATCATAAATAAAACCCCATGTCAATTCATTTTTCCCGTTTACCTCGCTTACCGCTAAGTTAACTTTACCAACCGGTAATACTGCTCCTGCCGAAAAAATGTTATAAGTTGCAGGTGTCAAGCTGGTGAAACCAGCCTGGTCGATTACAGAATATGTAAATGTCAATGAATTTCCCATTGCCATTGGTGTAAGGAATTCTATAGACAATAAACGTGGATTAAAGTTTGCTATTTCCTGGTTTTCGCTTACTAAAACATTATTGTAATATAGGTTAGCGGCACCAGCTTTTGGTAAGGTAATCACTTTAAATGTGCTACCGCTACCTAAAGAACCTGCTGCAGGCGAATCTTCTTCATCGCTACCTGTAAGCGAGATAGGAGAAACACTGCCTTCGTAGGCACCTAATACATATTTTTTTCCAAGTACTACAGGATCACCATTTTCATCTTTATCCACTGACCAGATTTTTGAGTCTGATTTAGGACGTTGTTGAATACCGATATTAATACTTACCAAATCATCTTTAGTATTAGGCAAAATAATTTTACCATTTGTAGAATGTGGATTAACCGCATTGAAGTTTGTTTTAGTAAATACATAGTTGTTCGGCAAATTCGGTGTAGGTTCAAAATCCCCTACATTTGATACTACTGAAGAAATAATTACTTTATAGCCTGCTGTATTTTGCGGCAAGCTGGCAAAGCTTGCATACCCGTCATTTAAAGTAATGTTTCTTTCTACTTTACCTTCACTATTTACCAATACTACATTTAACTGGTTGGATTTAATGTACTCATTCGTTTTAGTATATGAAGCCTGTGGTGTATTTAAACCTTCATTTTTACCATCGGAGAACAATACAACGAAAGGTGCGTCTTTGGTTGTTTCTTTATCTCCGTTTAAATTTAAACAAACACCGCTGGTTTTTTGAGGTGTTCCTAAACCTGTGCAGGAAGTAGAACCATCACAATCTTTGAATGTAATATTTGTTTTACCGTTTACAACGCCTGGTTGTTGAAATAATGCTGTCGCATTATTATCAGTACCTGTCTTAGAGCTCATTTTAAAGTTCAGATTCGGACCGATATTAGGATTATTTTGAATTGTAAATTTCTCTCCTACTACAAAATAACCTGTTTTAGTATTATCAGTCGGACCAGTTATATTTCTACCGTTCTGAATACCGCCTTTTACTACAAAAACTCCTTCGTTATATAAAAGCGTATTATTATTACCTGCATTCAGGGATTGAATTTCTACATAACCATAGTTCTCAAACCTGTCATTATTCTGCATGTTTATCTGGCCACCATTAGATTTAAAAGAACCGGTATTATATATTCTTCCGTTTCCTAAATTTAATGCAGAGTTAAGATAAATAATTCCACAGTTATACAATTTACTGTTCTGACCTAAGTTGAAGTTATTACCCATTGTAAAAACGCCCTGGTTTCTTACAGTCAGGTTTACATTAGAGGCGTTGAATTGAGATTGAGTATTAGTAACACCATAGTTATCAATAATAAAAGGTGCATTTCCATTAAAATCAATACCACCTACCTGAAGTGTACCACCTGCTTTTACAGTAAATATGGTAGCAGTAGAAGTATTGTTCGTTAACTTAATGTTGCCATTGCCGTTTACTTTCCCGTTTTCAAAGACGTTTACAGCAACAGGGGTATTTAAATCTAAGTTATTATTGAAATTTAATGTACCATATACATTAAAAGTAGCCGGGCCTGAATTGTTGGCTAGTTTTTCAAAACTAAAAGTAACATTCGGATTGATACAGATGATTGTACCGGCTTCGAGTTTCACCGGGTAACTGGAACCGAAGGATAAGTTGGATTTTATACAATATGTCTTACCCGCCTTAAATACAGTCTGCTGATTCATAGAAGCAATTGTAACTGTTTCAAAATCACAGGAAGTACATTGTGCGAAAAGTCTTGCGTTAATGCATAATACCAGCATTAACATTAGTGTAAATGTTTTTTTCATTTTAGAGGAAGAAAGATAATTAAGGACAAATTTTTCAATATATACTGAATTCTGCATTTATGAACACTCACGACAATTGTTCACACATGCACACAAAATTAAATGTGACGCTTTAATTCACTTTTTGAGTTATTTAATTTATTTTACTAATTAAGGAAGCTTTATTTAGAAGTTAAGGATATTTCTTTCTAAAGCCGGTACAAAGATATACCGATAAAAGGTAATTAAAAAAATATAATTTCTTAATATACAGTGAATATTCAATAAATATTGTGCATTATTTAATTTTGCACAATATTTATTTCTAAAAACTGTCTACAAATAAATAAAACGCAAAAAAACGGCGAAAAATATATAAAAACTCTAAAGTTACAAACCGGTTTTTTGTACATTTACGAACTGCTACAATTATATTCTGACATTACAAATACATGAAACATATTTTTTTAATAGGGATTATGGGTGCCGGTAAAACTCATTTTGCCAAGCAACTTGAAAATGCAATAAACCTGGAACTTGTTGACCTGGATGCTTTTATAGAACAGATGTATAACAAAACAATTCCGGAAATATTTGAAAGCGGTGAGCATGAGTTCCGTCGTATAGAAACAAATGCGCTTAAAAGTGTTATTGATGATATTCCTAAAATCATATCAACCGGAGGCGGTGCTCCTTGTTTCAATAACAACATAGAAACAATGCTGGATAATGGCATCGTCATTTGGCTCAACCCGTCCGTTTCTACCATTGCTGCCCGCCTTTTAAATGAAACTGCCCACCGGCCATTATTAAAAAATGCCAGAAACCAGGAAGAAATCGAATCTTTACTGACGGACCTGCTTGCAAAAAGGGCCACATTTTATAACCAGGCGCATCTGCATGTATTATCAGATGAACCTGATATGAATGAAATCATATCATTTCTTCAAAAGAATGAGGGATTTAAAACCAAATAATTCCACACCTATTTACACTTCCAAAATCTTAAAATCAATCGTATCATTGAACCTACGGAATAAAAAGACTTTCCCGGCCAGCATAAAATATCCGGAATGGTATTACGAATAAAATTATTTTTATTCCAAAGTAGTACAAAAAAGGACGGTTAAGTACCGTCCTCATTTTTAAATATAAGTATCAATCTTATTGTTGGAAGGCGGCTTATAAGACAAAGCCATTTTCCTCACCAGATGGGCAAATACGCTGTCTTATTTTTCCTTTTGTTCTGCTTTCCTGTTTTTTAACTGGTAGGCTGCAATTGTTTTACCGTAAAAAGTGGGTACATATAATTCAAACTTCTGTGGATTCCACCCAATATCAGCAGCATTCTTTTTCATACTTACTGTATTTAGCAAGGTTTCAACTTTACCACCTGTTGTTATGATATATACCTGGCCAATCCAACTGGTAAGAATAAAATCACCGAATGGCCCAATCGGCTCTATGCCATCGCCTATTTCCGGTAATTCAGCTACATCTGTTATTTTTTTATTGATATCAATTTTTACAAACCTTTTGCCGATGGCAGCGTACAAATGTTTGTTATGGAACTTTAACCCGTTAACCTTTGGTGTATTATCAAGGTAAAGAGCAGGTACATCTTTCTCTACCTTGTATATCTTACCTTCCTGTGAGTCGGAAACATAAATAATGCCCTTATCATCAATTGTCAGATCATTCAAGCCAACCGCCCCTTCTACTTTGATCTTTTTTTCTATTTCGCCCTTTTTAATGTTTATCACCACCACTTCGTCAAAATCTGCCACGAATAACCTGTTGCCACTGATGCCCATTCCTTTTGGTGCATTCAGGCCGGTTATCCATTCCTGGTTAAGTTCTGTACCATCCAGGCTCATTTTAGCGACACCGCCTTTACCATCCTTGTCCCAGGACATCCCATCTATTAAACTTACAAAAGCAATATTTCTTTTATTATCGATCAATACAGATTCAGGAGTTTTTACGATTGTATCGGTTTCCCACAATTTTTCTAAATAAAAATCCTGCGCATCAACATTTAAACCGGCAAATAATAAAACCAATAAAAAATATATCCTTTTCATTCTTTTCAATTTAATAAATAATAACCTGGCAAACATGGCGAAAATACAAATAAAAAAAGCCACTTTTTGCAAAGTGGCTTTTTTTATAAGTTTAATTTTATTGCTAAAATTAGTGAGCTGGAGCAGCTGGAGCTTCTGCAGGAGCAGCTGGAGCTTCAGTAGTTGGAGCAGCTGGAGTAGCGTTGCTATCAACTGGAGCTGGAGTTTCAACTGGAGCTGGAGTTTCAGCTGGAGCAGTAGGAACTGTATCAGTTGTAGCTGGAGCTTCTGTAGCAGGAGTAGATTCGCCACAAGCAACTAAAGTACCTAATAAAGCAACAAATAATAATTTTTTCATTTTAAATTGTTTTTTATGTTTTATATTTTGTTAGTTAATTACCATCATTAAAAAAGGTAACCCGAAGAATGAAACTTTTTTTTCAAAAACTTTTTACGCTTCGTTTTAATATTAATGCGCATTGATAAAAATAGTAACCCGGATTTTTCTAAAAAAAGTGAATTATTTTTCAATAACTTTTCAACAAACTGATTTTCAATTATTTAAATTATTAAAAAAATAAAAGAATCTTTTTTACCCTCTTTCCTACCATATTTAGCTTGTTTTTTACATCTTTACAGTCTGGTGTCCATATTTAATTGTATTAAGTAATTTTTATTATTCTTCGTGGGTTACCTATTCTGTTATTAAGTAATTAAAATCATAGATGTGAAATTGGAATTTTCGGAACAGGAATTATTAAAAGGCTTTCTATCTAATAATCAGCGTTACACTTCTATTATATACAAACAAAATTTTGGCCTTATTCAAAATCTTGTTTTAAAAAATAATGGAACTGCCGACGATGCGAAAGATATCTTTCAGGAAGCAATGGTTATTCTTTACGAAAATGCGCAGAAACCGGAGTTTGAATTAACCAGCCAGATAAGTACCTATTTATACGCTATAAGCAGGCGCCTCTGGTTAAAAAAGTTACAAACCAGTAACAACAGCGCCAAACTCAGTCTCACACCTATTGAGTCTATTGAAGAATCTGTAGCCGCAGATGACGAGATAGATTTTAAAGAAAAACAGGATAATGACTTCAGCCTTATGGAAGCTGCCATGAAAAAACTTGGTGAACCTTGCAAAAGCCTGCTGGAAGCTTATTATATCCAGAAAAAGCAAATGCATGATATTGCGGACCAATTTGGCTATACCAATTCGGACAATGCCAAAAACCAGAAATACAAGTGTTTGATGCGGCTGAAAAAACTATTCTTTGCACAATATAAATATTAATAGAATGGATGAAATTTTACTTTCAAGTTTAGTCGATCGTTATATAAATAACGAAATGACTGATGCTGAGAAAAACGAATTCAACCAACTCCGCGCTCAAAACCAGGAAGTGGACCAATTCGTAGTAGAGCATATTCATTTTCTTGCCCAATTCAATAAACAACACAAAAGAACAGCACTTAACAGTTTACTTAACCAGGTTCATGACAGTCTTGTAGAAAATGGTGGAATAGAAGTAAAACAAAGCGCAGAGCCAAAAGTGATCCAGCTATGGCATAAATACAAGCGCACCATAGCGGTCGCTGCCACTATTGCAGGTATCACCGCTTTTTTTACCAGCGGTACTGTACATATGGTTTCCAATAAACCTACAGAATCTTATATACAGCAATTAAGCAGGAAAGTTGACCAGCAATCTGTAAAAATAAACGAACAGAACAAAGAGATTAAGAAACTTTCAGATTCTCAAAACGAAAATATTGATACAACGCCGGCGCTTCAGCAAATCAGCAGCGGTACCAGTTTCTTAATAGATGGTGCCGGTTATTTAATTACCAATGCACATGTAATAAAGGGTGCTAATACATTGGTAGTGGTCAACAAAAATAAAGAGTACAAAGCAGAAAGCATATACCTGGACCCGGCTACTGATATTGCTATATTGCAGATAAAAGATAAAAAATGGAAACCAAATACCCATTTACCTTACAGCATCCGTAAAAACAAGCCGGATTTAGGTGAGGAAATATTTACGATGGGTTTCCCACGTAACGAAATTGTTTACAATAAAGGCTATATGAGCGCCCGCAGTGGTTATAACGATGACACGTTAAGTATTCAGATAGCCATTGGTGCGAACCCTGGTAATAGCGGTGGGCCCTTATTCGATAAAAACGGTAATATCATCGGTATTTTAAGTACCCGTGATAAACAGGCCAACGAAGTGGTTTTTGCCTCCAAAGCATCCAATATTATTACTGCGGTAGAGCATCTGAAAAAAGATTCTCTCAATATAAATATCAAATTACCAGGTTCAAATAATTTAAAAGGTTTAGACATTGTTTCACAAACCAAGAAAATCGAGGATTGTGTATTCATGGTTAAAACATATTAGCATATTATATTAAACCTTTAAGCACACTACCAACATCTATCGGGCCATCCTGGTAGATGTTTTATTTTGGGGCTATCAGCATTAAATGCCTATGGGGAACATTTGTCCGGCGTGCTTTTGGCTCCGCTACGCTCGGTATATTAATTGCAGGAGCTATTAAGGCTGATAGTCTAAACGAAAGGTCCTGCAATCAATATACTGCCTCCTTCGTCGGCACCAACGCATACCGCAGCTTTTCAACATCAGAATATCTATTTTACATATACATCTCTTTATAATAATCTGAGTATTTTGGATAATTTTTAGTCACCAGGGGAAAGATGCAATTTAGCTATTGATTGTTATTGCTTTACACTATGCACAGTGTAAAGCTTTCTGATAAATAAATAATAGCCCCCCAACCCAAATTAGAATACTTTTATAATAATTAATATACGGAGTGCGTGAGGGATAGAAACAAAGTACCCCGCAAGGCGGCATAAACACTACTGAATGGCGAAGCTAAGCGGCTTGCATTGCCGCCGCGGAGTACTGTGTATAGCCCGGCCCTTTGCCTGAATCTTTTGCTACCTGCACTCGTAAAAGCGGCAAAGGGCACGCACAAATAAAAAGTTTACAAAATCTTCTATTGATAAGTAAAACAATCTCCTTATTTATAAATTACACTTAGCACAATTACCATCAACAACAGACTCAAGAACCATCCAAAGATTTGTATTTGTACTATAACCTCTATATTGATAAAGACAATTATAGTTAGTTACAGTGTTATTTATTGTGCCACCTACATAGATATTTATTGTTCCAATAGCAAAAATAACATAATTAGGATCTAATGAGGAGGGATGAACATCGGGACCTGGTTCAAAAATAACTCTATTTGGGCTATCGATATTGTAAAATGTTGAAGGGTCTTTTATTAGGTTGTATTTTGGCAAATGTAAGGTATCGCCATCTTTAAAGCTTCTAGTCCCATCCTTAGTTGTTGCAAGAATGGTCCCCTTAACATTAGTAAATTTGGCATACAAATATAGTCCTTCAGGTAAAATCAAATTGTTCGCAAAGTACAATACATGTTTTCCAAAATTTCTGGTTATAGTTTCGCTAGCCAAAAAAGTATTCAATTGTGCCCCCTTAGAAAACGATAATTCTTTTACAAATCGGTCATCTGTCCTAAATGTTGTAAACTTTAAATTACCTGAATAAATCACACTTCCATTTCTTTTTTTAATATAAGCCCGGGTATTATAATTTGTACGACAATTCAAATTATTTACCCAAAAATCATATTCTAAAGTATCTGTTTTAAATAACTGGTTTCCTGTACCGACTATTGGATTTTCATTTTCTCCCCATACAATTCCATACTCAATAACTCCAGAGGTATCTGAAGCATCAATAGAATATTTAATTTTACTTTTAGAGCCAGATACAGAATCGACTGCAACTTTTAATGTAGTAATTGGTTTTTCTATTTCATTTTGCGTAGTAAACTTCACATTGTCAGAATAAATTATGCTACCGTTCGATTTCTTAACAAATGCTCTTGCATTATAAGTAGTAGCACTCTTTAGGTTTTCAACAAAAAAATCATATTCAATCAAACCTATTGTAGTTTGTCCTTGGTCATTTCCAACTACCGGTGATACTTCCTCTCCCCATACAACGCCATATTCAATTATACCTAATGTATCACTTTTACTAATAGTGTATTTAATTTTACAACTACTGCTACTTACATTATTTACTTCAACTTTTAAGGAGGTAATTTCATTTTCTTCGTTTACATTTTTTTTATCTTTAGTGCAACTATATAAGATAGAAAATGAAATAAGTAATAATATTTTTATACTTTTCATAAATAAAGCTTGTCAATAAAAAGTGAATATAGCAAAATTATAATATTTTTTCAACCTGCCTTTTCCAAGACAAGCCAGATTGTTACAACCGCAAAGGACACGCCCAAATAAAAAAAGCTACTCTCCTTTCGGACAATAGCTTTTCAATACAATTCCTAATGGAATTAGAAATATAAATATTGTAATAAAATCTGTGGATTGATACCGATTAAAATAATTAACGCCGCTACTACTATTAATAGTATTGGAAACGCTTTGCTAACGGGCACTTCAAAAACAGGTGTATCACTTACTCTTTCTTTAAAATACATAGCCTGTATAATCCGGAAATAGTAGTAAACACTAACCGCTGCACAAAGAATAGCCAGAATAAACAACCAGGTATAAGATGAATTAGAAGCTGCACCGGCACTAATCATATAAAACTTACCTAAGAAACCACCCGTTAGCGGAATACCTGCCAGGCTTAACACAAATACGGTTAACGCAAAAGCAATACCCGGATATTGACGTGCCAAACCATTGAAACCATCGAATGTAATATCCTGCATTTTGCTAAGTACTGAAAAGATACCGATTGTTGCCAAACTATAACTTAAACCGTATATAGTAATCCCTTCTTTACCAAAAGCATTGAAGGCGAAAACTGCAAACAACATATAACCAGCTTGTGAGATGGACGAGTAAGCCAACATGCGTTTAACGCTTTGCTGGAATACAGCAGTAATATTACCTACCAATAATGTACAAGCTATTAGAATAGATACCAAAATCTGCCATTTACTGGTATGGAATGGCTCCATAGAACCTTCGAACAGACGGATAAAGGCCACTACAGCAGCTACTTTTACAATAGTTGCCATAAATGAGGTAAACACAGTTGGGGCTCCATCATACACATCAGGTGTCCAGAAATGGAATGGCGCCGCACTTACTTTAAAAGCCATACTTGCCAATAACAATAATAAGCCCATTAAGTTAGCACCATGTATAGGTGTAGCGAACTGCGCTTTTTTACCAATCACACTCAGGTCAAATGACCCCATGGCACCATAAATCAACACAATACCCATTAGCATTATACCGGTAGAAAAAGCCCCCATCAAAAAGTATTTCAACGACGCTTCGTTGCTTTTTAAGTTTTGCTTTTGTGCACCTGTAAGTATGAATAACGGTATGGTCAGGATCTCCACACCTAAGAACAACATTAATAAATTTTGGAAACTTAATAAGATCCCGGCACCTGCCAATACAAAGAACATTAAAGCGTAATAATCTGCTACATGCTTGCCGACACGTTCAATATCTTTTCCGCTTAACACAAAGTAAAAGGTTGTGGCGATGGTTAATATTACCCCTATTAATTTGCCATACACACTGGTTCTTAGCATGGCTTCGGCTTGCGGAATATTAAACCAGGATTTAGCACCTAATTCGCACATGGTAGCTAAACTTAAAAAAATGATTAAGGCAGTAGCAATATAGCTGATCGTGCGGTTATTTTTTACAAACAACCCACTAAACATCATTACAACTCCCGATAAAGCGCTTATTATTATTAAGTTCATAATTTATAAACTATCTGTAACCTTTGCAATCGCTCAGGTTAATTATTTTCCAATACTTTTTTAATTAGCTCCTGTTACTAAACCTATTAAATTGAATAATGGTTTTGGATAAACACCAAAAGCAATTATCATAACAACGATCAGCGATAAAGCAACAATTACATTTAATGGGGCATCCGATTTAATGGCTGCCAAAGATTTTGGTTCACCATAAAATGTTTTTTGTGCCAATCCTAATGTATAAACGGCTCCTAAAATAATGCTTAAACATGCTACCACTGCTGCACAAACACTATACTGGAATATGCCATTGAACATTAAGAACTCCCCAATAAATGCATTAGTTAATGGTAACGATACATTTGCAAAAGCCAATACGATAAACAAAATAGTTAAATTAGGTGCTTTTTGTGCCAAACCGCCCAATTCACTCATTTTTCGAACACCTGTTTGGTGCTCAATATAATCTACCACTATCCACAAACCAATAATATTAATACCATGACTAAACATTTGAATCACTGCCCCTTCGTAACCCATATTATTTTTGGTAAAAAGAGCCGCAGCCATTATCCCAATATGTGCAATAGAAGAATAAGCAATTAGTCGTTTAATATCGTCCTGGCGAATAGCTATTAATGAAGCGTAAATAACGCCGATAATACTTAATGTAATAACAATGCCTGCCATTTGGCTGCTAGCTTCCGGGAAAATCGGGAACAACCACCTGATAACGGCAAACAAACCCATTTTAACCATTATACCGCTTAATACCATTGTAACGGTAGTTGGAGATTGCTCGTAAGCATCCGGCTGCCAGGTATGTAATGGAAATATTGGCATTTTTATAGCAAAAGCTACAAAGAATAACCAGAAGTAAAATAATTGTTCTTTAGCTGTTAAAGCTACCTGTGTAAAGCTTTTCCAGGAGAAACTCGCATCTGGTGTTTTGCCGTATAACGAGATAATGCCAATCAACATTAAAACAGAACCAACAAAAGTATAGATGAAGAATTTAAAGCTGACCTGTATGCGCTTTTCGCCGCCCCAAATGCTACATAAAAAGTAGGTTGGAATTAAGGCTAACTCCCAGAAGAAATAGAATAACAGCATATCGTTGGCTAAAAACACGCCCATTAAACCAGCCATTGCCAATAGCATTAAGCCCCAAAACTGATGGCCATATTTGTAACCATTGTTCCAGGATGCAATAAATATTATTGGAAAACTTACTGCTGTAAGCAAAGTTGCTATTTTGCCCGGACCATCTAATAACAAACTGAAATTAGCGCCTAAGGAACCAATCCAGAGTTTAGAATAAGCCAATGCCTCGCTTCCGTTTGGAATACAAAGTACATTTAGCAGAACGCCCAAAGTAGCCAAAGATGCTACCAAACCTACGATTTTGGCTATGGCTGCACTTTGTGAGGCAATGGCAACAATACCGGCAATTAAAGGAATAACTATTAATAATACCAAAAACATAATTTCTTTATTTGAACGACTTCTTTTGAAAGTCTATTTATATTAAGTCAGTTTCGTCTGTTAGCTCATTGGCAGGTAAAACAGGATCCTTACCAGAATAATGATGGCAACAATCATAATTAATATATAATTGCCCACATTACCACTTTGTAAGTAACGGAATTTACGGCTACCGAAATTAATGGCTTTACCTACCCCGTTTACTGCTTTATCTATCCCTTTTGTTTCTATTACTTTTCCAAAGAAATCACCGATAGCCAATATTGGTTTAATAATGACGGCATCATAAATTTCATCTACATACCATTTGTTAGCCAATATTTTTGAAAAGCCTTGTGGCTCAGCATCGTTCTCTAATTTGTAAACTTTGTAAGTTTTAACTGCCCAAAGAATGACCGCTACAATCAAACCGACGCTTACTGCTAATAAAATCCATTCTGTTGTATGGTCAGGGTGTGCATGTTTAGCTAATAAAGCTTCACCATCTTTGAAAACAGGTGCTAAATAATTCGCTAATTTATGTCCTTCAGGATTATGGGTAAACAATTCCGGCAAACCTATAAATCCTGCAACTGCTGCTAAAATAGCCAACACAACTAACGCAAAAGTCATTGGTTTAGGACTTTCGTGTGGCAAATGATGATGATCACCTCTAAAACCACCAAGGAAAGTCATCGTGTACATTCTGAACATATAGAAAGCCGTCATTAAAGCACCAAACAAACCAATTACATAGTATATAGGATTAGCAGCATAAGCAGCAATCAAAATTTCATCTTTAGAGAAGAAACCGCTAAATGGCGGAATACCTGCAATGGCTAAACAACCAATCAGCATCGTGATATTTGTTACAGGCATATATTTTTTCAAACCACCATAATGGCGCATATCCTGTTGGTGGTGCATCGCATGAATAACAGAACCCGCCCCTAAGAATAACAAAGCTTTAAAGAAAGCATGTGTCATTACATGGAAAACCGCCCCGGTAAAGGCACCCACACCCAAACCTAAGAACATATAACCCAACTGGCTAACGGTAGAGTAAGCCAATACTTTTTTAATATCATTTTGTTTTAAAGCGATAGATGCTGCAAACACTGCCGTTAGTAAACCAACAATGGCTACCAAACTCATGGTGCTTGGCGCTAAAGCATACAGCACGTTGCTACGGGCAATCATATATATACCGGCTGTCACCATGGTAGCAGCGTGTATCAATGCAGATACAGGTGTTGGGCCCGCCATCGCATCCGGCAACCAGGTATAAAGCGGCAACTGTGCACTTTTACCCATTGCACCTACAAATAAGCAAAGCGTAATAATAGTTATCAAACTACTTGAACCTTCAGTTTTTGCCTGGCTGAAAATATCTATATAAGTGGTTGTACCAAAATGTTGTATTAAGTAGAAAATAGCAATTAAAAAACCTAAGTCACCAATACGGTTCATTACAAAGGCTTTCTTAGCTGCGTTGGTATAATCGTTGTTTTTAAACCAGTAACCAATTAGTAAGTATGAACATAAACCTACCCCTTCCCAACCTATAAACATGATCACATAGTTAGCACCCATTACCAAAAGCAACATGCTGAATACGAATAAGTTTAAGTAAGCAAAGTAACGGGCAAAATGCGCTTTCGTTTCTTCATGCATGTAAGATGTAGAGTACACATGAATTAAGAAACCGACACCAGTTATAACCAACAAGAAGATACTTGTTAACTGGTCTATTTGAAAAGCAAAAGGAATATTGAAGCTACCAAATTTAATAAAGTCAAAATAAACACCGGCTTCACCAATTAACAGTTCACCTGCACTTACTTTATTAAAAATTAATACACTTGTTATAAACGACAACAACAATGCGCCACTACCAATAATCCCTACTAATGTTTTGGACAAATAATTACGGCCTAACCCGTTTATTAAAAACCCGATTAATGGAAATATAGGAACTAACCAAGCTAATTGCGATAGATTACTCATAAACAATTTTTTCTACAAGCCCTTCTGACTTTAGTTCTTTAACCTATTTAAAAAATTTATATCTACGCTATGTGTATTTCTGTACATCATAACAATAATAGCCAAACCAACCGCTACCTCTGCAGCTGCCACCACCATTATAAAAAACACAAATAATTGTGCTTCTATACCGGCAGTTGTATTGGCAGCACCTGCCGCCAATGCTCTTGCATGGTGCATCTTACTAAATGCCACCAACAATAAGTTTACAGAGTTTAACATCAATTCTATACACATAAAAATGATAATCGCATTTCTACGTGTCAGTACTCCTGTAACCCCTATACAAAACAAGATGATGGCTAAAAATATGTAATAATTTATTGGCATATCCGTCTCTTAAAATATTTATAGTTTTAATCCTTTTTACCTATTACAACTGCACCAACCATGGCACTTAAAAACAGAATACTAGTTATTTCAAATGGTACCACATAAGTAGTAAACAATGCCTTACCCAACTCCGATACCAGGCCAATATTACCAACATGTATTCCTTTTACATTTTCTATATGTGCTGTATGCACTGCAGCTAGCAACACATAAAGTAGCAATCCCCCGGCAAAGGCGCTCGCCCAAAGCATAAATTTGTTCTTCTTTGGCTCCGATTCTTTGTTCAGGTTCATCAACATCAGTACAAACAGGAAAAGCACCAAAATAGCCCCTGCATATACAATAATGTTTACGATAGCCAGAAACTGTGCATTCATTAATACATAATGGCCGCTTATGGCAAAAAACGTAATAATAAGGTATAGCACGCTGTAAACGGGATTCTTCCTTGTTATTACCATAATAGCACTAAACACTGCTACTATGCTCAATATCCAAAATATTATTTGAGTGGCACCCATGCGATCTCTCTTAATTTAATTAGTTGTTCGTTAGTTATTTATCTGCCGTTACAGTTACCTCTTTTCTCACTCTTCCACCAGCTGCTTTTTCGTATGCTTCTTTTTCAGTTACCGGGTTAGGAATCAATAAATCATCCTTACCGTATATAAATCCTCTTCTGTTATAGTTTGCAGGCGCAAAAGTTTCGCTTAAATAAATCGCATCTTTCGGACAAGCCTCTTCGCACAATCCGCAAAATATGCAACGCAACATATTTATTTCATATTTGGCAGCATATTTTTCTTCACGATACAAGTTTTCCTCACCTTTTTCACGCTCTGCCGCTTCCATAGTAATGGCTTCCGCTGGGCAAGCCACCGCACAAAGTCCACATGCCGTACAACGCTCTCTTCCCTCGTTATCCCTGTTCAATACATGCAAGCCTCTGAACACAGGTGCAAAAGGACGCGTTTGTTCAGGATATTGTATTGTAGGATTTTTCTTCAGGGCATGTTTCATGGTAATCGACAACCCTTTTACAATGGCTGGCAAGTACATTCTTTCCCACATATTCATCGGGCTCCTGTCTATCTGTTTCGCCCTGTTTGATAATGATTGCATGCGCTAATTATTAATGATGTTCAGTTATTACTATTATTTTCAAAACCTTTCCAGGTTTCAATTTTTTCTTTTTTTATTGAGTGAACATTTGTGCTACTATTAAGCACTGTTGTGTCACTCCCTGCATCGGCATATTGTCTATTTCGCTTTTTTATCTAGCAATATACATTACCCTCATTAAGATGCCGTAGGTATCTTATATTTATAGTATTTTATAGCATAATAGGTAATATACGACCCCGATGGGGTCGCATGTTTGTAAGCCTTCATTTTTGCTATAAACATTTAACCCTTTCATGGGTATTCCTTTATTCTTTTCCAGCATTTACTTAAAAGAACTTAACCCTTTTACCCCCGTCCCCTCCTGGGAGGGGTTGGGGTGGGTTTCCAAACCCAAACACATTGGATCCCTACATTCTACTCACTCTTCACTACTTACTCCTACTCTCCTACCACGGCCATCCATACTCTTTCACCAATACCACCACCGCCGTAATTAACATATTTATCAATGCCAATGGCAATAATTTTTTCCAACCCAGATCCATCAATTGGTCATAACGGAATCTCGGAATCGTCCAGCGTACCCACATAAAGAACAAGATGAACAATACCGTTTTAGTCATTAATGCGCCAAAACCCAGCAAGCCCAATATTGTAGGGTTCAATGTGCTGGCAGCTTCATTAAAGAAAGGAATATCGTAACCACCAAAGTATAAAGTAGCCATTAACACACTACTCATAAACATATTGATGTATTCAGCAAATAAATAGAAACCCAATTTCATTGATGAATACTCCTGGTGATAACCGAAGTTCAACTCATTCTCAGCTTCCGGTAAGTCAAATGGTGTTCTGTTACACTCTGCAAAGGCACAGACTAAGAATAACAAAAAGCCTAATGGTTGGTAAAGAATATTCCAGCCGTTTTCCTGCTGCCCTACTACAATACCTTTAAGACTTAACGTTCCGGTCAAAAACAACAAGGCTATCAATGATAAGCCCATTGCCAGCTCATAAGATATATTCTGTGAAGCACCGCGAATAGCCGCTAACAAAGAGAATTTGTTATTACTGGCCCATCCACCAATCATTACACCGTAAACACCCATGGCCACTACTGCAAAAACATATAGCACCCCAAGATCAAGATCTGATACCTGTAACGTGATTTCTCTACCGGCAATTACTATTTTATCGCCCCATGGAATAACCGCACTTGTCATTACTGCTGCCAGCATTGCCAAACCCGGGCCTAATACAAATAGAATTTTATTACTCTTACTTGGAATAATATCTTCTTTAGAAAATAGCTTAATAGCATCTGCAAAAGGTTGCAATAAACCAAACCAACCGGCGCGGTTAGGACCTGGCCTGTCTTGTAATGCCCCTGCCACTTTACGCTCAGCCCATGTAGAATACATTGCTACTACCAATCCGATAGAAACAACAGCTACTACCAAAGTCAATTTTTCCAGTAAAAAAGCCCAATCTGTAAATAAACTTAACAACATAATTAAAGTATGTTTTCCTAACTAAGGATATCGCTTTTAGTATAAATTATTGTTTCTTGAAAATGCTGCTGGTTGCCGGACCATTTATCTCGCTCAAATCTATTTCCGGTCTGTTCACCTCACTCACACTATGAATATCCATTAGCAATCTTGGCTTTCTGCCGTCCAGCACTTTGCTGATTGTTTCATTTGATTTTTCCAACAACGGATATTTGCCCTGACCAATCACTGAATGCCTGGAAATATCTGCCAATCCTTCTACTTTCCATTGAGATAGTTTCTTTTTCTCGAAACGGCAGTCATTACAAATCCATCCGGTCTTACCAGTTTTAGGACTTGTTTTAATTTCGCCCCACTCATCCTTGCGTGCTGTTACACGAAATACTTCATCACCACGCATCCATAAGGTTACTTCACCACAACATTTATCACAATCGCAGCTGGCATAAACCGGCTTCGTAAACCAAACCCTGTTTTTAAAGCGGAATGTTTTATCTGTTAATGCTCCAACCGGACAAACATCTATCACATTACCTATAAAATCATTTTCCAGAGATTTCTCTATGTAAGTAGCAATCTGCGCATGGTCGCCACGGTCTAAAACACCATGTTCGCGGCTGTTGGTAACCTGTGCTGCTGTAAACACACAACGGTAGCAAAGAATACAACGCGTCATGTGTAATTGAATATACTTGCCTAAATCATGTTTCTCAAACGTACGACGCTGGAATTCGTAACGAGTACCGGAACTGCCATGTTCGTAACCCAGATCTTGCAGGTGACACTCTCCTGCCTGGTCACAGATCGGACAATCCAACGGATGGTTCAACAATAAAAACTCCACTACACCTGCGCGGGCATCCTGTACACGGTCGCTGGTAATATTTTTTACTTCCATACCATCCATTACGGTGGTACGACAACTCGCTACCAGTTTCGGCATCGGGCGCGGGTCTTTTTCGCTCCCCTTGCTTACCTCTACCAAACAGGTACGACATTTACCGCCACTACCTTCCAATGGTGTATAAAAACACATTGCCGGTGGTGCCACATCTCCTCCCACTTGACGCGCTGCCTGTAAAATAGTAGTACCGGCAGGCACTTCAACCGTTATATTGTCAATCGTTACTTTAAATAATGGTGTGTCAGACATTCAAACACGATTTAATTTATTAATTATAATTGTCGTTCTGATTCTTTGTTTTTCTTTTTTGGTAGTCGTCATTTGGGCCCTGGTTGGGCGACATTGGCGACGCTCCGTTCAACGGATTGCTATTATTGGACTTTTATCAGTAGTTGTTACATGTGTCGCACCTACGGCGCTTTAATAACATTTTGCGTTTGCGGCTTCTACCGTAATATCGTCCCTACGGGACTGGCTATTGCGGTGCAACGCTTTCTACTAATTGCAAACAGCTTTCAGTTGTTGTCTTACAAAACAATTGATAAAGATGCCGAAGGTATCTTATGTTTATAGAAATATACGCTTCATAGAAATATACGACCCCGATAGGGTCGAATGTTGCATTATGGTTTTATTTTCTATAAACATATAACCCTTTCAGGGTTAACAACATCCTTCTGAGCAATGCTTTCGACTGATATCAAACAGCTTTCTATTGATGTTTTTTACCCACCCCTAGCCCCTCCCTGGAGGGGACAGAAGCTTGCGACGTAAATCGCTTGAGTAAACTCAGCTATTTTGCAGTATTCATCTCACTAAGTCATTTCGAACGCAGTGAGAAATCTACTTTACGAGCGAAGCGAGCTTTCAACCCTATTCGTAAGCGGATTTTTCCTCGGAATGCTTCAATATCAATGCAGATTCAAATTCATCCTCGTCAAAATGACAACATTTTGTAACATCGTACAGCTCAACTATGTACTATAGCTTAAAGGCTGCGGCATGCGTGGGTGGCCTGAAAGGCCAGTGCAAGCGATAGCGCAGCACCGAGCGTAGCGGAGCCCTAAGCACGCCGGACAAATGTTGATTCATGTTGCTACAATTGATAGCCCCAAAAAATAATAAACAAAGAACTTTTTTGGAAAATCGCCTATTTGTGTACTCTGAAATTCCAGCCGATTGTGGCCGTTAATTCGGAGAATCCAAATTGTTGTTTTCCCTTGCCATTAATACCTTTCTCATGGAGAATGATATTTGGCATATTGATATAACCTTGCTTGGCTTCGCCTTTTAAGGTTAAATGTTTAAAAAACGTTAGTTCGAAACCGGCTTTTGCACTAAGGCCAAAACCGGAAACATGGAAACGGTCGTTGCGCTCATAATCCAAAAACTTTGCATTGGTTTTTGGAAATAGCATGCCCGCTCCTGCACCAACCATAAACGCAATATTGACTTTATTGGTTGGTAACTTTTTCAGCGAAAAATACCTTTCAACTTCTGAATTGATATAATTCAACCCATCGGTATGCTCGAAGGTTAAGAAGTCTTCGGTGATGACCATATCACCATTGTAAGTGCCTTTAAAATCGCCCTCACGGGTAATCGTCCCTTCTACTTTAGCCACCTGGTTCTGGTCCATTACATATTTCATGTGGTCCACGCCTAAAGTAATGGCCCAATTATCTTTAAAAAAGTAACCGATACGCATATTGGTTTGCGGTATGGTTATGCGACCTAATTTAAAATAATCGTTGTAGTTGAAAATGGGCTTTGTAATTCTATCGTGTGCTCTTAAATTATGCAAGGTTAAATTGTAATCATCGCCTGCAATTTTTAAAGTACTGTTAGAATAAAAACCTCTGTTCCAACCCCAGAAAAAATACGCTCTACCCTTTTTATGGGGATTAAAGTCATTTTTCTTAGCTTCTGACTGTGCGGAACTATTAAAAACGGTAATAAGTGAAAGAACTAAAATGGTTGCGCCTCTTCTTATCAATTGCCTCATCTCTTATATTATTAAAATCTTCTTTTATATTAAGCCGGTACATGAATTTCATCGGCATAATGTGCTAATCCGAAGTTTTGTGTACGGCACAATTCCGGATTATTAACATGCCACTCAAACTCATCGCGGAAATGACGGATAGCAGCGGCTACCGGCCAGGCTGCAGCATCGCCTAAAGGACAAATGGTGTTTCCTTCAATTTTTCGCTGGATATCCCATAACAAGTCAATATCGTGCAATGTACCGTTTCCTGATTCTATTTTGTATAAAATTTTCTCCATCCAACCGGTGCCCTCACGACATGGGCTGCATTGTCCGCAACTTTCGTGGCGATAAAAACGCGCCAACGTATAAGTGTGTTCTACTACACATTGGTCTTCGTCCAAAACAATAAAACCACCGGAACCCATCATGGTACCGGTTGCAAAACCACCATCGCTTAAACTTTCGTAGTTCATATAGCGTGTTTCACCTTTAGCGGTTTTCAACAATAAGTTCGCCGGCAAAATAGGAACGGATGAACCACCCGGAATACAGGCTTTTAATTGCTTGCCTCCTTTTATGCCTCCACACCATTCGTCGCTGTAGATAAATTCCTCAACGCTGATGGTCATGTCTATTTCGTAAACCCCTGGTTTGTTTAAATTGCCACAAGCTGAAATTAGTTTAGTACCTGTAGAGCGACCAACCCCGATTTTTGCAAACTCCGCACCACCATCATTAATAATCGGCACAACAGCTGCTATAGATTCGACATTGTTTACTACGGTTGGGCAATCCCACAAACCTTTTACAGCCGGGAACGGTGGTTTTATACGTGGATTACCACGTTTACCTTCCAGGCTTTCGATTAATGCGGTTTCCTCGCCACAGATATAAGCACCGGCACCTCGCTGTACATAAATTTCTAAATCGAAACCTGTACCTAAAATGTTTTTACCCAAAAAGCCATTGGCTTTTGCCTCGGCTATGGCATGTTCTAAAATATCGGGAATCCAGGCATATTCGCCACGGATATATATATAAGAAGTATTGGCACCTAACGCGTAGGAAGATACGATGATACCTTCTATTAACGCATGAGGAATATACTCCATTAAGTAACGGTCTTTAAATGTACCGGGCTCGGATTCATCGGCATTTACCACCAAATAGCGCGGCACACCTTCGGGTTTGGCAATAAAGCTCCATTTCATACCGGTTGGGAAACCGGCACCACCACGACCTCTTAAGCCACTGGTTTTCACCTCTTCTACAACTTCGTCCGGTGTTAATGTTTTTAAAGCTTTTTCCACGCTGCGATAACCGCCTGTTTTACGATATACTTCGTAAGTGCGGATCCCTTCTACGTGTGCATTATGTAATAATAACTTGCGTCCCATTTATATATATTGTTCCCGTTACTAAAAATTATTAATGTACCAATTTTACTGCCTGACGGGCAGTTAACTTCCATTTACCACTTTCCTTTTTCCAAACCTGTAGCATGTGCAGCGTTAAAGGAATATCATTGCCTTTTGTTGTTTGAATGAAAGAAGTAACAAATCGTACGACTGCTACATTCTTATCTGCAAAGTCTACCGAAAAATCGCGTGCTTCCAACTTAGAATAAACGTTACCGTTTTTAGATGCATTCTTTAAAGCTGTTTCTCTATTTTCAATGCTTCCACCACTGTGCCCGTAGGTTAATGTTTTAGCTAATAAACCATCAATAACAGCACTGTCCTTTGAACCGAAAATGGTATTGTTTAATAGTTTTACATTTTCTAAAACCTGTTCTTCTTTAGATTGTGCGAAAGAAGATGCACTTATAAAAAGTGTAACAAGCAATATGAATATGTTTATATTTCTTTTCATTTGTATTTTAATTCTGATTACGGTATTCTGCAATAATCTGGTCAACTTTTTCAGGCGTCAGGTGCTCTTTGTAGAACTTGCCTACCTGCATCATTGGTGCATACCCACAAGCGCCTAAGCACTCTACAGTTTTCAGTGTGAATAAGCCATCTTCAGTTGTTTCACCAACTTCTATGTTTAACTTTTGTTTGATGTAGTTAATGATAGAATTAGCACCACTGACCATGCAAGGTCCTGTTTGACAAACTTCGAACAAATATTTACCAACCGGTTTAAGGTTGTACATACTATAGAAAGATGCTACTTCGTACACTTCAATTGGTGTAATGCTGAGCAAGCCGGCTACATAATCCATTGTATCGCTGCTTAACCAACCAAATTGCTCTTGTGCCAAATGTAAAACCGGTAATAAAGCACTTTTTTGCCTGCCCTGCGGGTAGCGTGCTACTATTTCTTCAAATTTTTGATGACGTTCCGGTGTAAATTGTATGCTCATTTTATAAATAGTACTCGTAATTTGTTAATGAATTAAGCGTCCATTTCGCCCGCAATTAAGTTCAGGCTACTTAAAGTAACAATAGCATCACTTAACATGCTTCCTTTTGTAATTTCTTTATAAACCTGGTAATAAATAAAGCAAGGACGACGGAAGTGTAAACGGAATGGTGTACGTCCACCATCGCTGATCAGGTAATACCCTAATTCTCCATTTGCACCTTCCACAGCGTTATAAACCTCACCTTTAGGAATTTCAGTTTCTCCCATGATGATTTTAAAATGGTAGATCAAAGCTTCCATTTTAGTATAAACATCTTTCTTTTCTGGCAAGTAGTAGGCAGGTGCATCGGCATGGAAAATATCATTTTCAGCGCCTTTAAACTCCTGCACTTTTCTGTATGCCTGCTCAATAATTCTTAAACTCTGCCACATTTCGCCATTGCGCACCTGGAAACGGTCGAAATTATCGCCGGTAGTACCTACAGGAATATCGAATTCAAAATCCTGGTAACTTGAATAAGGATTAGCCACCCTTACATCATAATCTACACCGGCAGCTCTAAGATTTGGCCCTGTAACACTGTATTTTAATGCTTGCTCTACAGTTAATGGTCCGCCGCCCTGTGTCCGCTCCATAAAAATACGGTTACGGGTGAATAACTTTTCGAACTCGGCCAATGTACCAGGAAACTCTTTCAGGAATTTCTCTAATTTTTGGAAAGCAACATCGGAAAAGTTTCTTTCGAAACCACCAATACGTCCCATATTTGTTGTAAGACGGCTTCCGCAAACTTCTTCGTAGATTTCATAAATCAACTCGCGGTACTGCATTACATATAGGAAACCTGTAAACGCACCGGTATCCACCCCTACAATAGAGTTACAAATGATATGGTCTGCAATACGTGCTAACTCCATTACAATAACGCGTAGATAATCCACACGTTTAGGCGTAGATACACCTAGTAATTTTTCACAGGTTAAATGCCAGCCCATATTATTAATAGGACTACTACAGTAGTTTAACCTGTCTGTAAGTGTTGTAATCTGATAAAGCGGTTTGCGCTCTGCCAGTTTTTCGAAAGCACGGTGAATATAACCAACCGTTTGATCGCTATCTACAATCGTTTCACCATCAATCTCCAGAATATTCTGAAAAACACCATGTGTAGCCGGGTGCGTTGGCCCCAAGTTCATAGTGGTGGTTTGTTTTTGCAAATTACCTTCTGGTAATTTTATATGGTTGGTTAAATCTGTGCTCATATTTATATCAGTAATGCATTATAAAAATGCAAGATTGCTCATTAATAATTGATACCGTAAATGGTTTATATACCGGACATTAATTGTCCGCCGCCGCGACCAAACATTTCATCGTCTTTATCGATCCTGGTTTGATCTTCAACAGGATACTGTTTTCTTAGCGGGAAATAATCCATTTCATCCACGTTCAGGATACGTCTTAAATCCGGGTGTCCTATAAAATTTACGCCAAAGAAATCATATGTTTCACGCTCCATCCAGTTGGCACCAGGGAAAACAGAAGTTGCAGAGTTAACATCCGGCTGCAAAATGTTGGTAAACACTTTAAAACGGATGCGTATATTTTCTATTAAGTTATGTAAGTGATAAACGACAGCTAATTCATTTTCAACATTGTCCGGATAGTGTACCGCACAGATATCTGTTAAAAACTGAAACTGTAATTGTTCATGTTGAAACAAAAAATTCAACAAATCAACATTCTGTTCTTTATTAGCCAAAGTAAAAGTCAGCATACCATAAGGTTCTTCCCAATTGATAATGCTTTCTCCAAACTGTGCAATAATTATTTCCTTAACTGTTTCGTTTGTAAGTGCCATTTTATATTGTAAAAAATGAACAATACGTTCATTTTCATCTATTTAAAATTAATTATTGGATGCCGTATTCTGCCAATAGGTTCACGTATTCTTCGCTGTTACGGCGTCTGACGCTTTCGTTACCCACCAGTTCCTGAACTTTCATAAAGCCATCTAAAATAGCTTCCGGTCTTGGAGGGCAACCTGGTACATAAACATCTACCGGAATTACCTGGTCGATGCCTTGTAGAACACTGTAAGAATCGAAGATACCACCGCTGCTTGCACATGCGCCAACGGCAATTACCCAACGTGGTTCTGCCATTTGCAAATATACCTGGCGTAGTACCGGTCCCATTTTTTTAGCAATAGTCCCCATTACCATTAACAAATCGCATTGACGAGGGCTAAAACCTACACGCTCACTACCGAAACGGGCTAAATCGTAATGACTGGCCATTGTAGCCATAAATTCAATACCGCAGCAACTGGTAGCAAATGGTAATGGCCAAAGTGAATTCTTACGACCTAAGCCTACCACTTCGCTCAATTTTGTAAGAAAAAAACCTTCGCCGTTGATGCCGGGAGGTGGTTCAACTGTCTTAACCTTATTATTAAATCGAACAGGACGACCGGTAAGGATAGTATTTGAAACAGGTTCTATAATATTTTTATCACCCATAATTGTAATTCGTTTAATTTATTTAGTTAAGTAGCTCAACATAACTTAGTCTTCCCACTTAAGCGCTCCTTTTTTGTATATATAGAAAAAGCCTGCAAAGAAAAATGTAACAAACATACAAACTGCTGCAAAACCTTCCCAACCTAATGATTTAAAATTTAACGCGTAAGGATAGAAGAAAATAACTTCCACATCGAAAAGCACAAATAATATAGCAACCAGAAAGTATTTGATAGCCATTGGCTGACGGGCATTCCCAATTTGTTCGATACCACTTTCGAAAGTATCTAATTTATCGGAGGTATTGCGTTTAGGTCCTAAAAAATGACTGATAGCAATCATACCGGCTACAAATAAAACACCGAAAGCAAACTGAATCGCAATTGGAAGATATTGTGCGGGTGTTGACAAAGCGTCTAACAAATACATCATAATATTATCCTTGAACTACTTTTGTTATTCCTACAAAGATAAGTTCATCTCATCAAATTCCACAATTCGTAAGCCGATTTTCCAAAAATTAAAGCCCCTTACAGCAAAAAACTGCAAGGGGCCTTAAACTTATTTGAAAATTATTTAATACTGATGTATTATTTTAACATAATTAACAATTTGCCAATTATTTTTTGATCCGTTTTACCAACAGTTCTTTGGTCTGAAGTGCTGCTGCATTCTGAGGATCTAAAGCTAAAATCTCATCACAAACGGCTATTGCTTTTTCATACTCACGGCTTACATTGGCATAATAGTTAATTAAGTAACCACTATTACCTAAAATTCTGCTTAAGTTCTTTTGAGCATCTTTTTTAAGGAAGTCATTAAATTGAATATAAGCCGGAATTGCGATACCTGATGTAGTATCCGTATCTGCTGCTGTGAGTGCACGTACACGGAAAGAATAGCCCTGGATCTGGTCAGGATAGTTCTCAATGTATTTTTGTGCAATTGTATCTGCTGTCAAATATTGTTGTGCATTGATGGCTGCCTGTGCTAAATAGAAGTAATCTGTGGCATTTAGTTTTTGTTTTAATTTAGACGCCTGGTACATCCATTTGAACTGGCCATCGTATAATTTGGCTTTTTCATATACTGATGCCAAGCCTTCCATTAATGCGATTTTATTTTCTACCGCTGTATCCAGATCTATCGCTTTAGTGATCATTGCATCTGCTTTAGCCGGTTCTTCGCCGGTTTTGATGTAATAACCTGCCATTTCCTGGTAAGCTCTACCCGGCACTTTTAAAGGATTTTCCAGATTCAGGTATTTTTCCATTGTTGATTTTGCAGCAAGGGAATCTCCTAACCTATCCTGGTTTAATGCCTGTAAACGGTACACTTTTGCGAAATCTTTCGGATCTTTTAAGGACGTTTCAATTTCTTTTACTTTTTGCAAAGACTCCTGGTATTTACCGGCTCTGAACAAATAGTCGGCATAGAAAAAGTCTATTTCAGTATCTTTTTCTACATTTTGAATCCATTTGTCTAAATATTCTTTTGCTTTATTTACATCTTTATCTGAATAGTATTCATAAAGGCTTAAATAAGCGGGTGCATATTTAGCATCTGCTTCGATTGCTCTTGTGAAATGATCTACAAACATTGCAGCATTTTTCTGGCTTTCAAATATTTTACCATTTCTATAGTTTGCTCTTGCATAAGAAGGATCTCTTTCTAATGCGGCATCAAATGAACTTTTGGCTTTACCACCATTTTCAGGTCCCATTTTCAGGTAAGTTAAACCCAGGTTGACCATCACCTCAGGATCTTTTGGTAATAATTCTGCAGCCTGCGTTAATTTCTCAACACCATATGCAGGATCACCAACTGTAGAACCACCATCGGCATTTGCTCTACCAATAGCTGCTAACAATACAGGATCACCGTATTTTTTATTCTTTTTGCTTTTGGTAGGCTCTAAAGCAGCATCAAAATGTGCACGTGCTTCAGCGTTTTTACCTTCTAATAATTCCACATGACCTAACCCTATTATGATCAATGGATTTTGTGAAGTTGCAACTAATGCTTTTTCATAAACAGCTCTTGCACCTGCAACATTCTCATCTTCTAATAAAGTCTGACCTAACCAATAGTTAGCTTCTGCATCTGCCGGGTTTGCTTTTACCAAATCCTGGAAAATGTTCTTAGCCTTATTAAGCTGATTGTAATAAAGAGCTTTAGAACCATCATTTACTGATTGGGCATTGACTGCTCCAACTGATAATCCTACGGCCATTACTGTTGTAAATAATAATCTTCTCATCATTTTCTGTTCTGTTTTTAGCATTATAAATGCAAATTAATATGTGTATGTATTATTAAAGACGTTTATTTTAAAGTTAAGTTTATAACACTGCTATTCGTTGTAACAATATTAACAAAATGGTATAAGACTATTCTGAAATATTGGCTTTGCGAACATTAAACTTCATTCTTGCGGGTAACAGATAAGCTCTTTTAAAAATTAACTGTCCTCTTTCAGACATGAGGAAGTTTGAAAAATTATTCCCTACATCTGTACCTGCCCCACCTCTTAAAATATAATATACTCCTCTTGTAAATGCGTATCTGCCTAAGGCAATATTTGCCTGATAAGGTTGTGCAACCGGTCTTTCCGGATGGTAATTAAAATCTATGGCCGCCAGTTTTACTGATTTTAAAAAGCTTTGTTGCTGCGGATCATCGCGGTTACCTATCCAGGATACGCCTATAAATCCTACCGTATTTTCATTTTTGGAAACATAGTCTATCACATCTAAACTATTTTTAGCTGCGTAAACGTTCTTTCCCAGTGGCTGACCTCTTAATAAGCTATCAATGGCATATTGAACCGTGCTTGTTGCTTTTATTCCATCAAACACCGCGGTATATTTATATGCAGGATTTCCGTTGAGAATCTGGATGATATCATCTACGCTAAACTCGCTTCTTTTATCTTTCTCATTTAAGATGACTGCAATGGCATCGAACGCAACTACGCCCCATTGAGGTGTAAATTTATCTTTTGCTTTATAATAAGCCGCTTCCTTATCGGTTAATCCACGTGTAACGATGACCATTTTAGTACTATCAGTATCCAAATCCTTAAAACATTCGGCTTCCGGTTTGTATTCCGGGATAATAATAGCATCAGGATAAGTGGAATTGAATACTTTAATTTGTGAGTCTATTATTGGTTTAAAAGATTCATCCACACTTACGTGTATGGTACCATTAGTTGCAGATGGCTTATTTTTATCGGCAGGTGCAGAACTATTGCAACCAACCATAAAAGCTAAGGAAAATACAACTGTAATTATATTAAATAAGTATGATAATTTATTAATCTTCATTGTTATGTCTATTCTTAAATAATTTTACTGCCCTGAAAGCCCTGAATATTCCGTAAAGAACAAATAGAGCCGCTATAAACCATCTCATTCCGCCTTGTAAGAACGGACTGTTTTCGAAGAAATCCGTGCCGATAATTTTTTCTGAAAATGCAATAAAAATGCCGAAAAACAACCATAGTAAAGTCATAAAGAACTCCATTATTGCCTTACCGGTTTTGTAGCTTGATCTATGCCTGCTATTCATTCAAATGTTCTTTTTCATTTTCAAAGATGGCAATTTAGCAATTTCATTTAATTAACCACATAAAATAATTAATAATTTCTTGCTTAAAATTGAATTTCATATTCAATTTTCGCCATTTCTGAGTTTATTATGCAAATAGGATGCTATTTTTTTGATAATCCACAAGTTTTTAAATGTGTTTACTACTGTTTAACATTTTAATTGTTTGAGTGGGTGTTCAGGAGTGGGATATGGGTGTTTACAGGTTTTGTTTTTATACAATATGATTAAAGGTATGCTTTTTTTGATAATAATTTGCCTTATGGAAGCACAAGGGATAGTAGTAAAGTACCCCGTAAGGCGGCGATGGATGACTGAATTTGCGATAGCTGGTATGTGTGTTTTGCCGCCGCGGAGTACTTACGGATAGCCCGGTGCGGTTGTATTAATAAACGAGGGACGAGTATTATTAATACAACCGCATGTGCCCTGTTGAAATTCCATATTAAAAAATGGAATAAAGCGGACAAAAAATCGCATTTTTGTAGGATATAAGTGCCTAAAGGCAATTATTTTACTTTAAAAACGTTGATAAACTTATAACCAAACTTGTTATGAGATTAATAGGTGCTTTGTGTGTACTAATTGGGCTAACTGTGCAGGCGAATGGTCAATTCCGTAAATATTCTAATGAGTTCCTGAATATTGGAGCGGGGGCAAGATCATTGGGAATGGGGGGAGCGAATGTAGCCAGTTCATCCGGGGCGAATGCTTCTTACTGGAACCCTGCTTTACTTTCTACAGTTAAAGATAATCCTGATGTGAGTTTAATGCATGCTGAATACTTTACCGGTATTGGCAAATATGATTATGGAAGTATTGCTTTCCCTATAAATAATAATAAAAGGACAATCGGCTTTTCTTTAATGCGATTTGGCATTGATGACATTCCTAATACACTTTATTTAGTGGATGCAGATGGTAGTGTGAACTATAATAACCTTGAAACATTTTCGAGTGCTGATTATGCATTTATGCTCTCGATGTCCCAGATTGTAAAAACCGGTGATGACTACGAATTATCAATGGGGGGGAATGTAAAAGTGATTCGCAGGAACATTGGGAGTTTTGCTAAAGCCTGGGGATTTGGTATTGATGCTGCAGTTCATTATAAGAAGAAGAACTGGCAACTGGGTGCTGTACTGCGCGACGCGACGAGTACTTTTAATACCTGGTCATTTACTTTTACGGACAGGGAAAAGGAAGTGCTGTACCTTACTAATAATGATATTCCTACACAAAGTACCGAGATGACTGCTCCCAGACTTTGGCTAGGCGGAGGCTATACTTTTAAATTTAATGAAAAGCTTAGTTTATTAACCGAACTGATGCTGGATTTATCTTTTGACGGTAAAAGAAATACGATTATAAAATCGGATTTTGCGAACGTGGACCCTCGTGCAGGGGCTGAACTGAACTTTAATGATGCTTTATATGTAAGGGCGGGTATCGGTAATTTCCAGCAGGGATTAAAAGACGGGGATACAACTAATATGAAAAAAGTATGGATTTACCAGCCGTCTTTTGGTGCAGGATTCAGAATTAAGAATGTAAAGATAGACTATGCTTTTACTAACTTAAGCAACCAGTCATCGCCTTTGTACACGCATGTTATCAGCCTTGGCTTTAACATTATTAAGAAAGAAAAATAGAATATACTTAAGAATATTTTTATGAAGAGGATTCTACTTACTATACTATCGTTTATTATTATAAGCAATACGGTTATAGCTCAGTTTAATAATGAATGGATAGATTACAATAAAACATATTATAAAGTTAAGGTTGCTAAAGAAGGGATTTACCGGATATCTAAAGCTACTTTAAACGGTTATGGCTTGGGTAATACTCCTGCGCAACAGTTCCAGCTCTGGAGGAACGGGTTACAGGTACCCGTTTATACAAGCGTTGCCACAGGCACTTTGGGAGATAATGATTTTATTGAATTTTATGGCTATAAGAATGATGGTGAAATTGACAATAAACTATACTTAGACCCCAATACCCAATACACGAAAAAAACAAGCTTATTTACGGATACAGCTATTTACTTTCTAACAGTTGAAACGAACACTAGCTCTAATTTACGACTTACTTCCCTGAATAATAATGTACAGGGCAATACAAGTCCTGTAACGTCTTTTGTATGGAGAAATTTAAGGCATGATTACCTGCACAGGACTACGGGTAAACCATATGTGAACAAGGGTTATTACATTAATGCGGGTGTGCCGGTTTACTCTTCGGCTTATGATAAAGGTGGTGAAATGATGAGCTCTGACGATATATATCCTAATGCTGAAATTGACGCTTCTAATGTTGCAGGTATTTTCAGGAACCTGGCACCATATACAGGTGGTGCAGAAAGGGCTAAATTAAACATTTCCCTTGCCGGGGTTTCTTCGAGCAATGTCAGAGATATCCAGGTGGGTATTAATAATAATATTTTACTGACCAACAGGTATTATTCCCTGGATGCCAAAGTTGAGACTGTTAATAATATTTCACCTGCTATTTTGGGTGATCTGGCTACCATTAAAATAACTAACCTTGCTACCAACCCTTATGACAGGATCGTAGCGGGATTTGCTGAAATTGATTTTCCTTCTTTGACGGATGCGAAAAACCAGAATAACTTTACTTTTTATTTAGCACCATCTACCCAGGATTACTATTTAGAATTCAGCAACTTTACGCATAATAACGTAGCACCGGTTCTTTACAATATTACTGGCAACTCCAGAACTGTAACATTTATCAGGACTGACGGTAAAGTGGCTGTTAAAATACCTGCATCTTCAGCTACCCAGCAATTTATACTGTGCAGCGAGCAGCTAAATAATCAAAATAGTATTACGCAATTAACAGCCAGGAAATTTGAAAATTATACGGTTGCTGCCAGGCAGGCTAATTTTATAATTATTACTAACAGGAGATTGATAGATGGCGATAATACTAACGCGATAGCGAACTATGTGGCTTATAGGAAGAGTAGTATTGGTGGTGGCTTTAATGCCAGCTATTATGATATTGAGGAATTGGTTGATCAGTTTGCTTATGGGGTAAAAATGCATCCTTTAGGGGTTAAGAACTTTCTGAAATTTGCCAGGAGCAGGTTTAGCCAAAAGCCTGAATACGCTTTCCTGATTGGAAAAGGGGTGAATTATGCGGATTTCAGGGCCAATGAAGATAACCCTAATGCTTCTAAGATTCAGCTTGTACCCAGTTTTGGGTACCCAGCTTCGGACAACCTCCTGGCATCCGATGATTTAAGCAGTAATACAGCCACTCCTATCGGACGTTTAAGTGTTGTAAAACCGGAAGAGATCAATCACTACCTGGACAAGGTAAAAGCTTATGATTTAAATTTACAGAACTCGTCTAATGCGCAATCTGAAAAACAATGGAAGAAAAATGTTGTACATGTTGTTGGTGCAAATGACCAGTATACCGCATTACAGATCAATCCTTACATGAATAATTTTGCGAACATCGCAAAAGATACATTTTTAGGGGCACGTGTGCATGAGTTTAATAAATACAGCAGTTCTGTTGCAACGACTATTGAAAGTGAACGCATATCCAAATTATTTGAAGAGGGATTTTCTCTGTTAACTTATTTCGGTCATTCATCTGCTACTGTTTTAGATTACAACCTGGACAACCCTAATGCCTATAACAATCCTGATAAATACCCTGTGTTTATGTTATTAGGTTGTAATGCGGGCAACTTTTTTGATTTCGAGCTATCGAGGCTAGATAAGATGAATACGATTTCGGAGAACTATGTTCTGGCACCAAACAGGGGTGCGATAGCGCTGATAGCTAGTACTCACTATGGCCTGGTAAGTGGTCTTGGCGTATATGGCAGAGGTTTTTACCAGTCCATCGCTTCTACCGGTTATGGCAAAACCTTAGGTAAAAACATACAGGAAGCAATCACTTATACTTATAACTCCAGCAGTATTGATGCTTATTATAAAAGGCTGCATAATGAGCAACAAACTTTACATGGTGACCCTGCTGTTAAAATGAACTATTTTGATAAGCCGGATTATTCTATTGAAGCTAAAGATGTAGCTGTGAACCCTACATTCGTTTCCATTATTGAGCCTGATTTCAAATTAAATATCAAGTATCATAATATAGGCCGGGCAATCAATGATTCAATTACAGTGTTAGTTAGAAGGACTTTTCCCGCTAATGAAAATACCGGTACAAGTTTAATGGATACTCTATTCCTGGGTAAACGCAAAGCACCTTTATTAATTGATTCTCTTTTACTGACTGTTCCCATCGTTCCTGACAGGGATAAAGGCATCAATAAAATATTTGTATCCGTTGATCATTTAAATAAAGTGGATGAGTCAAGTGAATCGAACAATAGTATTACCACGGATGTGTTGGTTTATGAAAATGAGATCCGCCCGTCGTATCCAATCAATTTCGCCATTTTGAAAGAAAAGCCGCTGAAACTTACCGGAACGACTTCTAACCCGTTTGCATTAAAACAAACTTATAAAATGGAGTTAGATACCACGGAATTATTCAACTCTCCTTTAAAAGTCAGTAAAACCCTGACCATTGACGGCAGTATTGTTGAGTTTGAACCTGGTATCGATTTTTTAAACAATGTGGTTTACTATTGGCGGGTGGCAACATCAGACGCTAATAGCAACAGCGAAAGATGGAACTCCAGTTCATTTATTGTTTTGCAGGGCAATGATGTCGGGTATAATCAAAGCCATTTATACCAGCATTTAAAAAGCAATACTAACCGGATCTCTTTAAATCCTTCCACCAGGAAATGGCAGTTTAATCAGAATGCCAATAATCTTTTCATTATAAATTCTATTTATGAACAAAGCGGCTCTGCAGACAGTGATTTTAGTATCAGTTTAAACGGTACGCATATATCAACCAGTGCCTGTGTTGGCCATTCATTGATATTTAATGTTCTGGACCCTGTTAAGCTGACACCTATGTATAATTATCCCGGAGGAAAATTTGGTTCTGGTATGAATACGTGTAAAAGTTACGATCAAGGCCGCCAGTTTAACTTTGAATGGAATGACCTAATTCCTGCCAACAGGGATAGTATGCGCCGCTTCATGGACAGCATTCCGGATGGGTCTTTTGTAATTGTAAGAAAAATCCTTGACCAGCCTTACGATAAAGAAGCTTATGCGGATGTTTTGAAGTCTGATAGAAATATTTACGGGAATGGTAATACTTTGTACGATAGGCTGATCAGTAATGGTTTTACTAATCTTGACGAATTTAACTATGCAAGGACTTATATTTTTGTTTATAAGAAAAATGATAAATCTTTTACACCCCAGGTAGTAATGAGTGATGGCCTATCCGACCAGATCCGGCTGAACATGGATGTGTATGTCCAGGATACATTAGGGTATATCACCTCCCCTATCCTGGGACCGGCCAGGGCATGGAAAAATGTGCAATGGCAAACCAGTACAACAGACAGGATTGCCGGAGACAGGGCGATTGTAAATGTTATTGGGATAGACAATAATGGTATAGAAACACCGCTTTACTCTTTAAATGAATCGCAAAAGAACTTTGATATATCTGGTGTGAATGCCGTTAGCTATCCATACTTAAAACTAAATATGCGTAATGCTGACTCGGTAAACGGTACCCCGGTTAATTTAGATTACTGGCGTTTGTATTACACGCCGGTTCCAGAAGGGGCTGTAACCAATACCAACGGATTTGCCATTGTGAAAGATTCTATTTCCCAGGGAGAATCTGCAAACTATAATATTGTCTTTAAAAATATCAGCAGTTCTAATTTTACAGATAGTGTTCAGGTTTACAGTTATCTTAGAGATAAAAATAATGCACTTCATCCGATAAGTATTCCCAGAACAAAACCATTGGCATCCGGCGATACAGCACATATCAAGTTTGAAATCAATTCATTAAACTATCCCGGAGCAAATACTTTATATTTTGCAGTGAACGATCCTGCCATTGCTAAGTATCAGACGGAGCAGGCTTTTTCCAACAATTTCTTTTACAAGAACATTTATGTAAGAGAGGATAATTATAATCCTTTAATGGATGTGACATTTGATGGTATTCATATTCTTAATAGAGATATCGTTTCTGCGAAACCACATATCCAGATCCAGCTAAAAGATGAGAATCAATATGTGCCACTAAGTGATACTGCGAATCTTACTGTGAGTATATTGTTCCCTAACGAGACGACAGCCAGAAAGTATTATTGGAATAGTGGCATGTTAAAGCTAACACCACCAACTGATCCGGTAAAAGATAATACAGCTTTAATTGATTTTTACCCGGAACTGAACCAGGATACGGAAAACAGTGAATACAAACTTTTCGTTTCGGGCAAAGATGCTTCTAATAATAAAGCGGGCAATAAGGAGTACAGTGTCTCATTCCAGGTATATAACAAACCAATGATCAGCAACTTACTGAACTATCCAAACCCGTTTAGTACCAGTACCTCTTTTGTATTTACGCTTACAGGCAGTGAAGTACCCCAGGAATTCAAAATTCAGATCTTAACTATTACAGGTAAAATCGTCCGGGAAATCACGCGCCAGGAATTAGGGAATATACATATAGGTACAAACGTTACGGATTTTAAATGGGACGGTACGGACATGTTTGGCGACAAACTGGCAAACGGTGTTTATTTATACCGGGTAGTAACCAGCCTGAACGGTAATAAACTGGACCGTTTTAAAGTAAATGAACAAATGAATCAATCTTATTTAGACCAGACCGAAAAATTCTTTAAAGGAGGTTATGGGAAAATGGTGATTCTCAGATAGTATTAAAAGTCAGGTTTTACGACCTGGCTTTTTTTTATTTCCAGTATTCATCAGTTTTAAATGTACAAACCGAATGTCAGCAGCTTTGCGGAGGTTTAATGAGCACATTCATGTAAACAGGTGCAAAAAAGAATGAAAGTAACGGGTGGTTAACTCATTATTTAAAATAATGCATTATTTTGCGCAGTAAAGGCTTCAAATCATTCAAGCATAAATACTCATGAAATTAGATTTTAAAAAACTGCTGCCACATCTTATTGCAATAGGCATCTTTTTAATTGTGGCATTGGTTTATTGTAAACCCGCCTTAGAAGGCTTAAGTTTAGAACAGCACGATACCATTCAATGGAAAGGGATGGCGAAAGACCCGGAAGACTTCAAGGCTTCTCACGGGTATTATCCGTTGTGGACAAAAAGTATGTTCGGGGGCATGCCTACCTATAATATCGCATTTCAGAGTAATGCTCATGTGCCGTATTTAGTGGACCGGTTTATCTCATTTGGATTACCACAGCCCATTAATTACTTCTTTTTAGCCTGTATCTGCTTTTACTTCCTGGCGCAGGTCATGCGTATAAATCCCTGGATCAGCATTTTGGCAGCACTGGGATTTGCTTATTGCAGCTATGACCCTATCATCATATCGGTTGGACACCATACCAAAATGATCAGTATGGCATTGATGCCGGCATTACTAGCCGGGGTTATACTTATTTATGAAAAGAAATACTGGATCGGTGGGGCTTTAACCGCACTATTTACCGGGGCCCTGGTAGTACATAATCACTTACAGATTGTTTACTATGCCATCATTATCATCTTTTTTATTACACTGACATATGCTATCCGCTGGATAAAACAAAAAGATTTTAAAACATTAATAACTGCCGGGCTCGTAGCTGCAGTTATGGCCGGGTTAGGTGCATTAAGCTGTGCAGTACAATTATTTACCACCAAGGACTATGCTAAGGAAAGTATGCGCGGAGGCAGGGCGGACCTTGGAGATGATAAAACCTCCACAACTGCTAAGAAAGGTGGCCTGGACATTGATTATGCTTTTGCATGGAGCTACGGCATCCCTGAAACATTTACCTTACTGGTACCGAATGTGAACGGTGGTATATCAAGGGGCCTTGGTGAAGAAAGCAAATTTTACGAAACACTTGTCGGTAAAGTACAATCAAGAGAACTGGACCAGCAACTGGCACAACAAGTGGGACAAATGGGCAGTGAATACTGGGGACCTCAGACATTGGGTACTTCCGGACCGGTGTACCTGGGCGCAATTGTTTGCCTGCTTTTCATATTGGGAACAGTTATAGCGGATAACAAACATAAATGGTGGATTATCATCAGTTGTGTACTTGCTATAATGATGGCATGGGGCAGTAACTTTATGGCTTTCAATAAATTCTTATTTGAGCACCTGCCAATGTACAAAAACTTTAGAGTACCAACGCTTACACTGGTAATACCTCAACTATTATTCCCTCTTTTAGGCGCTTTGGGATTACAGCAATTATTATTTGGCAATTTAACAGACGAACAAAAACTGAAAGCGGTAAAACTGACCGCTATTGTTACCGGTGTAATTGTTGCTTTAATTGGAGTATATTATTTCAGTGCTACTTTTATGAGCAGCAGAGATGCGGAAATTATTAAAAATGTTCAACAGGATAACCCAAGCCTTGCACGAACAATAAAAGATGTATTGGCTGCTGCTGCAGAAGACAGGCAGGGCTTATTTAAAGCAGACTTTATAAGAACAATATTCCTATTGATTGTAGGATTAGGTATTTTATTTGCGTTCACCAGGAAAATGTTGAAGCCAGTAGCTGCCGTAATTGTATTAATGGTAGTGAGTACCGGTGATTTACTGGCAGTAGGTACCCGTTACCTGAATGAAGAAAAGTATGCAGAAGCCACCAACGTAGAACCCCAGGAGTCTGTAATGGTGAGCAATCCTCCAATGTATAAAGTTTTAAAAAGCATAGAAGCTGATAAAGACCCGCATTACAGGGTATTAAATAATGCCATGGGAAGTGTGTATGACGATGCATTAACCTCAGCTTTTGTACGCTCAATCGGTGGCTATCATCCTGCTAAAATCAGTATTTACGAGGATTTAAGAGATAATATTACCCGCAAGTTCAACATGAACGTATTGAACATGCTGGATACCAGGTATGTAATAGTGCCTACCCAGCAAGGCCCTCAGGTACAAAGAAACCCTGATGCTTTCGGACCTGCCTGGTTAGTGAAAAACATAACGTTCGTGCCGGATGCGAAAACGGAAATGGCCAGTATTGACAGCAGCAATTTATTAGAAACTGCCTTTGTGCAGGAAAGCTTTAAAAAGGACATTAAAGAATTACCACAATTTGACAGTGCTGCTTACATTAAACTGAAAACTTACGACAATGAGCTAATCACTTATGATATAAATGCGCCAACACCCCAGTTTGCAGTATTAAGTGAAGTATATTATGCGAGCGGCTGGAATGCTTATGCTGATGGCAACAAAATTCCTATTGTAAAAACAGATTATGCACTAAGAGGTATCGCTATTCCTAAAGGCACCAAAGAATTAAAATTAACTTTTGAACCGGAGAGTTATAAAAAAGGTTTTGCCATAAGTGCAACGATGAACTATGTTTTAGTATTACTGGTAATAGCAGGTCTGGCTATCGAGATCATAACCAGGAGAAAAAAACAGCTAAAAAACAAATCCTAAAATGACCATTCAGTGTCATCTATAAAACAATACAGCCTGCTTAGCTAAGCAGGCTGTATTGTTTTATACCTCATTCATACCCTCTTTTATTCAAACCCGATTAAACAACACAGTAGCATCATATTTATATAGCTTCTATGCAATGGGGTATCATGTTCAGATAATTGCAGATATATCTTCCATGATACAACTTACTCACTGCATCCAAATACAAGAAACTTCATTGAAAACAAAAAGCTGTTCAATAAACGAACAGCTTTTTGTTTTATTAGCATTACCGATAAAACGGCCATCCTAACAAGAGTTTTTATAAAGACAGTAAAAACCCAATAGTAAAGTTAGCATCCCAGTCAAAAACAAAAGTATCGCAACCGCTGGCTTCCTCAATGGCTTTGTAAATGACTAAACCACATGCCAGTTTCTTATTAGTACCTGCTTCATATTTGGATGCAGTGTTTAAAACAGTATATCTTTCTTCACCTTCCCTGGTCATCTTTGCCATTTCAAACGGTACCCCGCCTACAATAAAACAAACTTTGCGTTTAGCAGATGGCACCTGGTTCGTTTTAGCTTTCACCTCGTTTGCAACAGCATTATCACTAAGATCTTTCTCGTAATATTTAGCACCCGGTGCTTCTACAGAAGAAATAGAGCTGCCGTTTGGCCATGAGATTTTTGTATTGCCACTACCGATATCTACCACAAAAGAATTATCATAATATGCCGCTGGTAAAACAGATTTCAACGCCAGTTTACCTTCCTGCTCAGCAGTTACCAGGTTCACCACATAACCCATTTTCTTCAACTCATCCGCAATCACTTTTGTCTTATCAATCTTTTGCGCACCGGAACTGATGACGAAGTGAATATTATTGCTTTTAACACCCTTTTCAGCCATCGAAGCAATATATTTTTTCAATCCGAGACGGATATCATCTGTAGAAGCTAAACCTTCATAAACAAATGACTGACCGAAATCTTTACTGATAATTTCCCAGTTCTTTTGCTTGTCAACATTTATAACAAAAGAGTTAAAACCTGATGCACCAACCTCTACCACTCCTTTCAAAGTACCATCAACCGGTTTTGCTGGTGTAAAGTTGAACGCCCTGTGTTCTAATTTACTGTTCGTATTCGTTTTATCATTTTCTTTTTTACCGGTATCTTCAGTCTTATTTTTATCCGTATTGTTATCCGTAGTGGTTGTTACCTCGGTATTCTGATTATTAATTTTATCAATCAGGCCCGTTTTCTGACTCAACCAAAAAATACCTAACAGAGGTATTAAAATAATAATTGCTTTTGCAGGCCAGCGTAATCTTGACCATGTAGATGGATTTTCGTTACTCATAATTTCTCGTTTTAATTTTTTTAGTCTAATATATTAAATCCTTTATCAACCTTTTGCTCTGAAGTCAGCTCGTAAGAAGCATCGCTCATTTGTTCAATGTTTAATGTTTCCAGGCGACCATTATCGATTTGTTTTACAAAAGACTCCAGTTCAGACTGGCTGACATTGGCACCAACAGTAATCGCATTATTCTGGTCCAGGAACTCCAGGTTACTACGGATCCTTCCAATATTCTGGCTGATCAGGCTACTTGCCGCATCCATTGCTTCCTGGTATTTCCAGCCATCTTTAATCTGGAACACATCCGCAAGCCCTTCCGTCGCAGAACGCATTTTATTAGTTGCTTCCAGTTTTTTAGAAATGATATTGATGGTACTACCCAATGCATTTACATAAATACGGGAACCGCTTTCATTATCCTTTAATACTTCCAGTACTTTACTGAACTGGTTGCTGTATTGTGTATAGTGACGGGCAGTTTGCTCCGAAGCTTTTCCTTCTTCCATTCTTAAGCTGGCATTTACACGTGTTTCTTTAGCTTCACGTCTCAACGCATTGCTCTTTTCCTGCATACCCTTTTCTTCCATCAACTTAGCATCCTGCTCATATTTGGCAGCCGCTTCGGTCAATAACTTTACCTGTCCGTATTTTTTCTCCGCTTCTTCTTTACTACGGGCCGCTTCATCTATCATATTAATGCGAACACCATCCACACTGGCAATTTTATCTCTTACTTTTTTCAACGTATCCTTAGCATCGTTCAGCAAAAGCTGTAACGTAGTAATCGGGTTATTTCTAACAATACTTTTCTCCCCTTTAAAAAGCAGCGTTGTTCCCAGTGTGTGCAGGAAACTCACAATTTTAGGATATAACATTACCAACACGATAATGATAATGGACATAACAATAAACCAAATGGTTTGCTCCGCAAACTCAATAAGCTTTGGCAGCATCGTGTAGAAATAATACACCCCTGCAATTAATGCAGCCCAAAAGAAAATTTTAGAAAACGTCTTTTTCGCTTCCGGCGATTTCAGACTTGTAGGAATCTGGTTACCAATTACCTGGAAAATTGGTAATTGAGTGAGTTCTGATGGCAAACTGCGCTTGTCGATAATCTTCACTGAATTGTCGTTACTGGACATTTTATAAGGATTTTATTAATAACAATATTACGTAATCTGATTTATTTAATGGTGCCTTCAATCGTATTAATCACCAAATTTATTTCATGAGTTACCACTCTTAAAGCACTGCTGCCAACATTTATTTTATCATTGATCACTGCTATGGGCTGCGCATATTTACTATCCACCTGTGCCAACTGGGTTTTCACTTCCTGCAACTCCTTTTGCAACAAACTGATTTTCTGCTCCAGGTCTGCACTTTTAGATTGCAGGGAAGATTTTTCATGTTGAGACTGCTGAACTAACTGGTTTTTCTCCTGCTGCTTGCTGTTAATGTCCTGGTTGATTTTCTCATCGATTTCCCGGATATAATCCCTGCCCGATAAAAGCAGGCTATCTTTAGTTAGTCCCAGTACCCGCAAAGTTGTAAATGCATTCTGGATATTAGCCGGTGTAGGGCCGCCCATCGCTTCTACTGCATTCCAGAGCTCAAAGAAATCTACGCCAGGCTTATTGATGCTTTCAAAAAGCTGGTATATTTTTTTCACCAGTTCTTTTTCATCAATTGTTTTGTCCACAGTTACCGGAGTAACAATTACAG
The DNA here is from genome assembly GCA_027854065.1 of Polluticaenibacter yanchengensis. Taxonomy (GTDB): domain Bacteria; phylum Bacteroidota; class Bacteroidia; order Chitinophagales; family Chitinophagaceae; genus Phnomibacter; species Phnomibacter yanchengensis. Next base: position 271,834 of record JAQGEF010000001.1, read on the forward strand.
GTGCAACCGGCTGTGATTCTACTTTTGGTACCGGCGCAGGCGTGGGGGCCGGTTTAGGATTGTCAGCCGGTGGCTCATCCGTAAAAATCAACCGTCTTAAACCACCAATAATACCTCCGAATCTGCTTTCTCTTTCTGATTCCTGCATATTTGAGTTCGTTTAATGTTTTTTGAAACATTTCATTTCAAATTTAATACCTAATTAGCAGACCAGGTATTATTTATGTATATATGGCTAAAACTAATTGTGGATGGTCAATTTAATACAACGTAGAATTCCTGACCAATTAATGCCGGCTCAAAACTGATATTGTTATAAAAACGTTTTTTCAGGGGCTTTCATCAGTCAATTATGAATCATCATCTGTCCGGCGTGCTTATGGCTCCGCTACGCTCGGTGCTGGTTGCAACAATATTATTGCAGGTTCCAAAGTCGCACTGGCGCTAAGGCGCCACCAACACCCACCGCAGCCTCTCAACAACCGGAACTTTATTCATCACTCTTACCATGCCGGCTGGTTTGATTCATACACAGCATCAGACAGCAAGTTTAAAAACCTGGAAAGAAGTTGTTCAGGAGACCATCAACATCCCCTCTCCTATTTACCATTCACTATTTACTATTTACCATTCACTATTTACCATTCACTATTTACTATTTACTATATACTATTTACTCGTCACAATCTCCTCCACATTATTCCTGATATTGTTACTTAATACATCCATCGGCAAATCATTGATATCTGTGCCAAACGGGTCTTCTATTTCCTCCGCGATCAACTCTAAACTCGCCAGAACATAAAATACAAAAATAACGACCGGGATAGCAATATAGCCTAAAGAAAAGGCAAAGCCCATCGGCAGCGTCAGTACATAAATAAAGATGAACTTTTTTATAAAACTGCTATAGGAATAAGGGATCGGGGTGTTTTTTATACGCTCACAGGCTCCGCAAATATCCAGGAAACCTGTTACTTCCCCGTTTATAAACAATAACTGTTCTGTAGATATTTTTCCACCGGCGTGTAGTTCAGCCAGCTTCTGTTGCAATCTCAATATTAACTGAATGGGAACATGCTTTGTTTTATCAACATCTCCCACCTGGTTTAAAAAATGACTATCCAGCTGCAACCTCGTAGATTCTTTCAGCAAATGCAACCTTAGCGCCTCCGGAAACATTTTGACAATATTTTTCAGATACGCTTTTTCTTCAGACATATCACCGGTAAAATAAGCTTCAATCTTTACGGAGAAATTCCGGGAATTATTCACCAGGCTTCCCCACAATTTCCGGCCTTCCCACCATCTGTCATAAGCCGTATTCGTTCTAAACACCAGCAACATGGAAATAGCAAAACCTAATAGGTTATGCATCAGTGTGATGTTTTTAACATGCGATGTTTCAGATAATTTTAAGTGTTTTATTTCGTAGTAGGCAATTCCCCAGGTAATTAACCCGATAAGAATTAACAGTGGCAATAGTTTTCTGAATGTATCTGACTTATGGAAGTGAATGATCGGGTAAAACCAATCTTTCGGGTTATATGTAATCATACGGAAAAATTCGTATTGCAATATTAATTATAATTTTAACGATTATTACATATCATTGAGTTTTAGAAAAACGTTATAATTAAATAACTTTGTTACTATTAAGAGATAAAAATGCAAACTGCCGAAAAAATATTTGAACAGGAAAAAAACAAAAGGACCATTGCCTATACCACAGTTACGGTATCGGTACTGGCCGTAATGTTGTTACTGGTAAGTTGGACCTTACCTGCCAAACATATTGTAGAGCCTGATTTGGGTGTGGAGGTAAATCTTGGCAACAGCGAAACAGGCCTGGGCGATGTACCGCCAATGGTTCCGGGCGATCCGGCACCGGAAGCTGCAGAACCAACACCAGCCCCATCCCAGTCCAGCCCGGAAGTTGAGGAACCGATCTCTGCAGATGATGATGTTGCAACGGTGCCAGACCCGGTAGTACTACCGAAAAAGAACCCGGTTACCACTCCAAAACCAAAACCGGTTACCAATAAAACAACCGTTCAGAATAATACGCCAAAGGTAAACGAACAACCTGCGGTAAAGCCGGCACCAAAGCCGAAAGCTCAGATGGGTAATTATGCCGGCGGTACAGGTACCGGTGGCAACAGCCAGGATACCTACAACGGTGTAAAGAATCAGGGTATTGCCGGCGGTACCGGTGACCAGGGAAAAGCTAACGGTAATATCAACAGTGATAATTATACCGGTGGTGGCGGAACGGGTAAATCAGGCGTTACCGTTTCAAGAGGTTTAACAGGACGATCAATCGTAAAGCTTCCAAGCTTTGAAGATGACTTTAATGAAAATGCTAAAATAGCTGTAGATATAAAAGTAGATGAATCCGGCAGAGTGGTATCTGCTACATTCCAGTTGAGTGGGTCCAGCAGCAGCAAAGCTTCTTTAAAAAATATCGCCCTGAAAAAAGCCAGGGAATTGAAATTCTCACCAGGCTCCGGCGAATCAATCGGAACGGTTGTATTTAACTTTAAGCTGAAGTAAACAATTTTTTCCTATATCATGCAAATCCCTTTGAATCATCTGTTTCAAAGGGATTTTTAGTTTATTTATGGTTCAAAAATAATTCCGTAATCTCTGTCAAATTCATCTTTTTCATTTTTATTCATTCTACTCCTCAGCGCTTTTATAGTATAACCTCCCCTTAAAGTATCTCCATCCATAAAGGACCAGTCAGAAATATCTTCTTTTATGATCTTTACCCGATCCCCATATTTTACAGTAGTAATATTTACCGGCACATTGTTCACAATACCATAGTAGCCACTATCATTTTGTACAATATTATTCAACCAGATATGCTCTCCACTTTCCTGGCCTATTTGAAATCTCATTTTAATAGCAAAATCTGAATAATTGCTATTCGTGTCCGCTAAAGCTTCCCGGAACCTGTAAAAATGAGTATTTGCATTTCTTATTGCTTTATTCATATCTGCATCATCGGGAGCAATATTTATAACATCGGGCTCCTCCTGTGCTACATTTAGATTCTTAGCAGAAGGTGAATTATTGCAGGCAGCAAGAAATAAAATAGTTGACAAGGCTAATATTAATCGGTTCATATTTTCTGTTTACACCTGCTAAATTAAAAAATATTGTTCAATGATGATCTGCTGCTCAAAGGCTGCCGGACGCGCCGGGCCTGGTACGACGCAGGAGTACCGAACGAAGTGAGCCCAGAGCTGCCGGAACATATGCCCGATAACGGACCGAATGCCCACAGCCCCAAATAAAAAATCCCCTGGCCTTTACCTGCCAGGGAATTTTAAAATATACCAACCGGTATATTTTTTATTACATAAATTTCATGGTGCCTTTTTCTGCAAGGTTGGCATGCCACTTAAACGCTTCTTCTATTAAATGCGGTGTATGGCCGCCACGCAGTAAAGCCCTGTCGAAATAGTCCTGCAACTGTGCTTTATAATCTTCGTGAACACAATTATCAATCACTACCTGCGCTCTCTGGCGCGGCGATAAACCGCGCAGATCTGCCAGGCCTTTATCAGTAACAATCACATCCACATCATGCTCGGTATGGTCCACATGCGTCACCATTGGTACAATGCTGGAAACAGAACCGCCTTTAGCAATACTACTGGTCACAAAAATGCTCATATAACTGTTGCGGGCAAAATCTTCCGAACCGCCAATGCCGTTCATCATGTGCGTGCCGGACACATGCGTGGAATTCACATTGCCATAAATATCGCATTCCAAAGCCGTGTTGATAGAGATCACCCCCAGGCGGCGGATCAAACCAACGGAGTTACTTATCTCCTGCGGACGCAATACGATTTTATGCTTGTAATATTCCAGGTTATTAAAAATCATTTCACGGTATTTGGCAGATACGGTAATGGATGAACCGGAAGCATAATTCATTTTACCGGCATCGATCAGGTCAAAAGTACTATCCTGCAATACTTCCGAAAACATGGTGAGGTTACTGAATTTACTGTTGATAAACCCTCTTAGTACTGAGTTGGCTACTTTGCCGATACCGGCCTGTAAAGGCATCAGGTTTTCCTTTAACCTGCCACACTTCACTTCGTTGTTGAAAAATTCCAGCAAATGATTGGAGATATTGGTGGTAGCTTCATCCGGCTCTGCAATGTCCGCAGGACTATCGTGCTGGTCTGTAATAACGATGGCCACAATTTTTGCCGGGTCCAATTCTATACTTGTTCTGCCAATTTTATTGTCAGGAATCACAATTGGTATTGGCACACGCTTCGGATACACACCTGCTGAAAAAATATCGTGAATACCATGTAAAGCAATCGGCATTGCCAGGTTCAGTTCAATAATTATTTTCTTTGCTTTTTCCGCAAACACGGCACTGTTACCAATGGAAGTAGTAGGTACAATACTGCCATCGCTCAATATCTGGCAGGCTTCGATAATGGCAATATCCATATCGCCGAATGTATCGGCTTTTACTACTTCAGAAGTCTCGCTTAAATGCTGGTCAATAAAATAAATATTGCCGTTGTTGATATGTTTACGCAATACAGGGTCCACCTGGAAAGGCATACGCATGTGCAATGCGCCCGCATCTGCCAGCTTACCATCTGTATTATTACCCAAAGAAGCGCCGGATATTAAAGTAATTTTGAGTGGATTTTCTTTGGCCATTTCTGCCAGTGCCGGCAATACGGCTTTGCTATCCCCGGATTTTGTAAACCCGCTGGTGCCCACCACCATTCCGTCCTTTATTAAAGCGGCCGCTTCAAAATCCGTAATAATTTTAGAAGCTAATTCCGGCCTGTGAATTCTGTCATTATACATCTTGATAAGCATCGTGTTTTTTACTAAAATTTGCTCTCAAAGGTAGATTTAAAATGGTAATACCAACACTTAAAGCTTTACAAATGACAACAAAAGAAGCTTAAAACGGCATATTTTTTGTTAAAAAGACAGGGAAGACTGCTATGCGTTTAAAAATTTACATGCAATGTTTAGCAGTTACTATATTTTTGCTCTATGGCTTTAAAAGTTACAAACGAAACCAAAGTAGGGGCGTTAGCTGCTATCTCTATTACCCTGCTTATTTTAGGCTTTAATTTTCTTAAGGGAAAAAACCTATCCGGCAAAAGCAGGTATATCAATGCTAAATTCTTAAAAATAGACGGTTTGCAGGTAGCAAACCCGGTATCTATGAATGGTTTAATTATTGGTAGTGTGTACAGCACAGAACCAACAGATAAAGATATGACATGGATAAATGTGAAAATCCGTATAGATGAAGATGTGAATATTCCTGATAATTCAATGGCAAAAATCAATAGTTCCCTGATGGGTTCTACGTCTATTGAGATTGCTAAGGGCAATTCACTGACACACCTTCCGGATAATGACACGATTCCTACAGTACAATCTGCTGGCGGCCTGTTAGGCAGTTTTGCGGAGCAATTAGGCCCTACTCAAAAGAGCCTGGACGCCGTGCTACACAATGTCGATTCATTATTGTACGGTGTTAATAATATCATTAATGCGAAAGCGCAGGAAGATTTACGTGCCACAATCCATCAACTGAATTTAATAACGCAGTCACTGAACTCCACGCTAAGTTCGGTAAATGGTATGCTGGCGACCAATGGTCATTTAAATAAATCCCTGGCAAATATTGAGCAATTCAGTACCGGCCTGGCAGCTGCCAAAACCAATATTCCTGCCATTACCGCCAACCTGGAAACCACCACACAACAATTGTCTAAATTGGAACTGGACAAAACCATCAACCAGTTAAATGCTACCATTGCGGGTTTGAATAAGATCATTGAATCTGCCAATAATCCGAACAACACTTTGGGTGCAGTACTGAACGATAAAAAAATGTACAATAACTTAAACAGTACATTAAACAGTGTAAATTTACTGATGCAGGATTTGCGCCTGAATCCTAAACGCTATGTCAATGTGAGCGTTTTTGGTAAAAAGGATAAATCCGCACCACTGATGAAACCGATGGCGGAAGACAGCATTACACAGGAACAATATAAAAATTAAAAGTTTACGGATTTTATAGAATCCACCTGGCCACGGTCAGGTGGATTTTTTTATTTTGGGCGGTCCCTTTGCTGAGCTTCCGGAGCAGTATTTCATACAAAAAAGAAAGACGCCAAATGCCGGCAAAGGGCCGGGCTATACGTAAGTACTCCGCGGCGGCAATACCTGTTTTCCAGCTGCGCAAAGGCTATCTTTTGTGCCGCCTTGCGGGGTACTTTACTGCTATCCCTACCGCAACATAAAACAAAAAGCTCATTCCTGGTGTACGAATGAGCTTTTAATATTTATAAAGATAATGATTGATTCTACCCGATGGCCTGGTTTAAATCTGCTATTAAATCTTCTGCATCTTCAATACCGACACTCAGGCGGATCAGGGAATCAGACAAGCCATTCTTAATGCGCTCTTCACGCGGAATGCTCGCATGGGTCATGGTTGCAGGGTGATTCACTAAAGACTCTACACCACCTAAACTCTCGGCCAGTGAGAAAACTTTTGTTTTTTTCATCACTTCCACAGCAGCTTCCAGTGATTCATCTTTCAGTTCTATACTGATCATACCCCCAAAGTCACGCATTTGTTTTTTTGCGACTTCATGGCCGGGATGGTCCTCGAAACCGCACCAATGTACTTTACCTACTTTAGGATTTTTTCTTAATGCTTCAGCTACTTTTCTACCGTTTTCGCAATGGCGTTGCATACGTACGTGCAATGTTTTAATACCTCTCAGCACCAGGAAGCAATCCATTGGTCCCGGAACAGCACCACAGCTTTTTTGCAGGAAATACAATTCATCCCTTAATTTTTCATCATTGATCATAATGGCGCCCTGCACCACATCACTGTGACCACCCAGGTATTTCGTACTGCTATGCATTACAATATCTGCACCCAACTCTAAAGGATTCTGCAGGTACGGGGATGCGAAAGTATTATCCACACATACAAGAATATTGTGTGGTTTGGCAATAGCCACTACTGCCGCAATATCCACAATATTAATTAACGGATTCGTTGGTGTTTCTACCCATATCAGTTTTGTACGTGGTGAGATAGCTTTCGCAATATTATAAGGATTGCGCTGGTCCACATATTGAAATTTAATACCCATGCGCTCAAAAACCTTACTGAATAAGCGGTAACTGCCACCATACATATCAGTACCGGCAATCACTTCATCGCCAGCGCTCAATAATTTTATAATAGCATCAGTAGCCCCGAGGCCGCTGCTGAATGCCAGGCCGTAATTTGCGTTCTCTATACCTGCGTAAGCTTTTTCCAATGCTGTACGCGTAGGATTCCCTGCACGGGAATAATCATAACCCTTATGCACGTCCGGCGCTTCCTGTACAAAAGTGCTTGTTTGAAAAATCGGTGTCATAATAGCACCGGTTGACGGATCAGGCTCAGCCCCGGCATGTATAAACCTTGTGCCGATACCTACATTTTTTATATCAGTTCCCATAATTAAAAAAATTTAAGCACTGTTTGTGCTCTGTTTTATAACCATTCCAATTTAATATTTCAAATATAAATAAATAAGCTTCAAAGCAATCACAGCATCCTGATACTAACAAAGCATTATTATTTTTTGATAAATTTAATGGCAAATTCATTTACAAATACTAAATTTGTTAGCATAAATTAATTCACTTGTACGCAATAGTAGATATAGAAACGACCGGGGGGAATGCACAATATGGCTGTATTACGGAAATAGCCATTATCCTTCACGATGGTAAGAACATAGAAGGCAAATATTCTACATTGGTAAATCCGCAGCAACCTATTCCAAGGTATATCCAGGCCATAACCGGTATCAGCAATGAAATGGTGGCAGGTGCTCCTACTTTTTCTAAAGTTGCGGAAAAGGTTTTTAATTTACTGGATAAACGGATATTCGTAGCGCATAATGTCAATTTTGATTATTCGTTTATTCATCACCAGCTGCAACAGCATGGTTACTTTTGGCAGGCCAAAAAGGTCTGTTCTGTCAGGTATGCCCGCAAGATCTTCAAAGGGCTTAGCTCCTACAGTTTAGGCAATTTGTGCAGGGACTTATCTATTCCCATCTCTAACCGCCACCGGGCTTTGGGCGATGCTGAGGCCACGAGTATATTATTCGACAAATTACTGGCAAATGACAACGAGCTAAAAGTATTGAATGAATTCACTAAAGGCAGAAATGCCCATAGCTATCTTCCGATGAATGTACCGGTGGAGCAATTGGAAAACCTGCCCTACTGCCCCGGTGTTTACAATTTCCATAATGAAAAGGGACAGATTATTTATATTGGAAAAGCGGTTAACCTGAAGTTCAGGATACGGAGTCATTTCAGCAATAACAGCAGCAACCAGCGCAAACAGGATTTTATACGGGAAATATTCTCTATTTCTTACACGACCTGCATTAGCGAAATGCACTCTATTGTACTGGAAGCACTGGAAATAAAAAAACACTGGCCCAAATACAATACCAGCCATAAAAAGTTCGAACGGGAGTATGGGCTCTACTGCATTACAAACAGGAACGGGCTGATGCGCTTTGTGATAGAAACCAAACGTAAACATTTACCTGCAGTTACTACTTTTTATGTATTACAGGATGGACATGATTTTATAGCAAGGACTTTAAAGGAATTTGATATTGATTATGCATTGGCCATGAATACGGCCACAGATACGCTTAGCAGCGAAATGATTGAACTTCACAACACCAAAATGCAATCTGTTATTGATAGCCTTTCAAACAAAGCTTCTAAATTCTATATAACAGAAAATGGTGCTAATGAAATGGGCGACGATAGAACCCTGGCTTACTTCTTTGAAAATAACAGGTTTTACGGCCTGGGCTTTATTGATGCTGCTGAACCTATTGACCCGGACACTCCGATCCCTGAACTGGCACTATATAACGACAATAGCTTTGTACGACATTTATTATTAGACTTCGCATCTACGCAACCTCAGAATATCATTACGATTAACGCCTGATCCATCCTTCACAAACAAATTAAATTTTTAAATATACAATATTTAAAAGACAGCCTCATGCCCAAAACTCTCTAAAAAAGGGCATTTCAGCATATTTCTGCTCAATAAACAAATATTAAATAAAAATATATTCACTTTTACAGTAGATCATCAATTTGGTTAAAATGACAATTATTCAATTTAATTAATTGATAATAAATTAATTAATATAAAATAATCTCATTTGGATATCATATTAAATAAATAAATATCTATTTTATTTAAAAAGAACATGATAATTAGAAGAAATTATTCCCTTTATTTTGTAATGAAATTAAAACAAACAAACGAATTAACATTTTTGGTAGATTTAAAACAAACATTACGATACTTCGATAAATAATATAAAATAAATCTCCAAATAATTAGTGAATATCAAATAAACCAATTCTAAAAAAATAAAACAACACCTATGGAAAAAATCAAACAACTGGCACCCTTTATCGTGCTAATCCTCATTGCGGTCATTGCTTGCTTTGTACCTTCTTTACCAAATTTTGACGGATCGGAAGCTTATGACAAAGCGGACACTGCTTTTATTTTAATAGCTGCTGCGCTTGTATTTTTAATGACTCCGGGCCTTGCATTTTTCTACGGTGGTATGGTAAACCGTAAAAACGTATTATCTACCATGATGAAAAGCGTTGTTGCTGCCGGTGTGGTAAGCGTATTATGGGTTGTAGTTGGTTACAGCCTGGCTTTTGGTGATGATATCGGTGGCGCGGGTATTATTGGCAACCCGATGACACACTTATTCTTTAAAGGTGTTGCGGACGGCGGCCCAACCGGCACTATTCCTACTTCCCTGTTTGCTGTATTCCAGTTAATGTTTGCTATTATTACGCCGGGTTTAGTTGTAGGCGCTGTTGCAGAACGTATCAAATTCACTTCTTATATTCTTTTCATTGTGCTTTTCCACCTTTTTGTTTATTGCCCGTTAGCGCATATGACCTGGCATGCGGAAGGCTTATTATTGAAAATGGGCGTTCTTGATTTCGCCGGTGGTACGGTGGTACATATTTCTGCGGGTATGGCTGCTTTGGCGGGTGCACTGGTATTAAAACAAAGAAAAGTAAAATTGGAGAACAAAGAAATCCCTCCTGCAAATATTCCTTATGTATTAATCGGTACGGGTTTACTATGGTTCGGCTGGTTCGGTTTCAACGGTGGTTCTGCATTGGCAGCTAACGGCCTGGCAGTATCTGCTTTTGTTGTTACAAATATTGCAGCGGGTGCAGCGGGTCTTGCATGGATGTTCTATGATGTGGTAAGAGGTAAGAAACCTTCTGTGGTTGGCTTCTGTATAGGTGCTGTGGTTGGCCTGGTAGCCATTACACCGGCGGCTGGTTTTGTAGCTATCCCGCAAAGTATTGTTATTGGTGTTGTAAGTTCTATCATCTCTAACATTGCTGTAACTATTAAACAAAAATCTAAACTGGATGATACATTAGACGTATTCCCTTGTCATGGCTTAGGTGGTATCGTAGGTATGTTATTAACAGGCGTATTTGCTACGACTACGGTTAATGGTGCCGGTGCTGATGGCTGGTGGTTAGGCAATGCGGGTTTCTTCTTTACACAGGTTAAAGGTATGGTGATCTCTGTGGTATTCAGTTTCGGCTTATCATTCATCATCTTTAAAATAGTAAATGTACTGGTTCCTTTAAGAGTATCTGCTTCTGAAGAAGATGCGGGCCTGGATGCTTCTCAACACGATGAAAAATATTTCCAGGGTCATTTAATTCTTCAGGACGAAGAAAATAAAGTAGAAAATCCACAAGTAATTGCTCATTAATTTTTCAAATCCAATGTTACTAACCGGTAACATTGGATACTCTCTCCTTCCCTCCTTTCTTAAATCCTTAATTCATTCCTTTCGAAATTCAAACTAACAAATAAACCATCTAAAATTATTACTATGAGAAAAGCCTTCAAATTGATTCCTATCTTATGTGGCATTAGTTCTGCTGCGTTGGCACAGGACAGTACAAAAACATCTCCTTTAACGGTATCTGGTTCTGTAGATGCTTATTACCGCTACAATTTTAATAATACTCCTGATGGCGGTGTTTACGGCTTTAACAGCAATACGAGTTTTGCAAACTCTCAAAACAGTTTTCAACTGGGCATGGCTTCTGTGAAAGCAGAATATACCAAAGGGAAAGTAGATGCTGTTATTGATCTTGGATACGGGACGAGGGCTGAAGAATTTTCTTATGCGGATGGCGGTACTTTATTCGCATTAAAACAGGCGTATATCAGCTATAATTTTACCGATAAACTAAAACTAACTGCCGGTAAATGGGGTACACATATTGGCTATGAAGTATTGGACCCGCAGGCTAACAGGAACTATAGCATGTCTTATATGTTTTCTTACGGCCCGTTTTCTCATACTGGTTTAAAAGCTGAATATGCGATTGATGATAAACATAGTGTTATGATCGGCATTGCGAACCCTACTGATTACACGCGTCCTGAATGGGCAAGTACCAAAAACATTATTGCGCAATATAGCTATACCTCAGATAACTTTAATTTATTTGCTAACTACACTTCTTATTTTGGCGCCAAGGGCAAAGAGGTTACTGATGGTATCCCTAGCAGCTTGAATCAATTCGGCATTACTGCTACTGCTACTGTTTCAGATAAATTCAGTATTGGTTATGATGGTACTGTTCAATCTGTTACTTCAAATATTTCTGCCAAGAAAGAAAGTTCAAGCTGGTGGGGTTCTGCTCTTTATTTCAACTTCGACCCTAAGCCGAATTTAGGTTTTACCTTAAGAACTGAATACTTTAATGATGATAAAAATTTAAAGGCAATAGGTACTGAATTTACTGACGGGTTCACTCCTATTAAGAATGTCTTCCAAACTACTTTAAGCGCAAATATCCGCTTATCTGAAAATATTGTCATCATACCGGAATTAAGATACGATAAAGCTGGTAATGCTGCTTTTGTAAAAAAAGACGGTTCTGCTGTTAATAACACCACTACTGCACTTGTAGCCGCTGTATTCAGCTTCTAATAAGCTCCAGACTAACTATTATTGAAAAGGCTCTTGGAATTAATTTTCTGAGAGTTTTTTTTATTTGGGGACACCTTATTCAAACAAATAGAAATATTAAACCATAAATAAAAATAAAATCCTCAACTGGTATAAATCTTTAAAAAAGCAACAGTAAAAGAATAAATACAAAACAACTCATACTTACTTAAAGTAATTCAATCCCAATCAAACATATTTAATAATTATTAAATTTATATTTTTGTAGTTTTTAACTTTTTAATAAAATAAAACATTTACAAGTTCTTTTTATTAAATTAACATTTACATACCTTCAAGTAAATTGATATATTTTCAATAAGTAAGATCCTACTTTTTAACATAAATCACTTTACTTTATGCTAAAACTTTTATTGATAAGCCAGCTTGCTATTGTTTCCCTAACCGATGTTTTTTTTGAAACAAAGGGCCAGGAAAATGTTCAAAACGCTTCGGGATTTGAAATAAGCGGCCTGAATTCGACGCCTGTAAACAATATTCCGAGCCAATTAAATATTCCTATCGATAATAAGAATGCTTATTACAAACAGGAATTAGACAATGGTTATTCTCAAATAATTGCGATTGCTACGGACAGTAAGCAAAAAAGTAAATGGACATATAAAAAGAATAAACTGGAGGGGGAGGCTATTACTTATTACAGTAATGGCAATATTGCTTTTAAAGGTAATTACAAGGATAATATGCCTGATGGTACCTGGCAATTTTTCGATACTTCGGGTACATTATACCTGCAGCAGTCTTTTAATGCGGACCAGTTTCATGCGGTAAAAAGGGCTGTGACCAACTACAATTACAAAACAAAATCTACATTTCCTATCGTTAACGATATTGTAAAGGAAAAATCTTCTATTCCTACTGTATTAAAGCGTCAGAAGTTATTCGCTTCTCCTATTGTGCAGCATACGATGATCAACTGGCAATATGCTTTTCCGCATGGGGAAATTAAAAGATACGGTGTTAACGGTATCATTTTAGAGGAAGGTGAATATAAAAACGGCTACAAATATGGTATATGGAATAGTTACAATGCACAAGGAGAGCTTATTGAAAGCGGGCCATATATTCACAATGTAAAGTCCGGGCGCTGGAAAAACTACAGTAACGGTAAGGTGCAAAAAATTGAGACTTTTAAAAACGGCACCTCTACTTATATTAAACAGTTCCGTTCATAAAATATAAAAGACATTGCTTGCTGGACTGCTACCAATTAGTGTCTAACTTTTTGGGGGCAGTCTATTGGCGCAATGTCTTTTATATTTTAATGCGCCCGATATTTTTTTAACAACCAGTCCAGGTAGTGGTTGATATTTCTTTGTCTTTGTTTAAATGCTTCTTCATCTTTATGTAAAAAAGACAATACAGAAACCAGAATGAGTTGTTGATTATTTAATTGACTGATAAAAAACTGTTGGGGTATTTTTGAAGGCCTAGATTTTAATTTTAAAAAATCTCCTTCTTTTAATTTTTTATTCAGGGAATCTATACCCGGCATTTCCAAAATATACACTACTGATGATACTGAATCCGTTACTTCGTTTGAAAGAAATAATCTGACATTTAGGAGGTGTTGCTGCACCTTAATCCCGGTTGTTTTCCGGTATGTATCATTGGCAAAAAAATCATCCAATACTGCTACCAATTCTTCTCCGCTCTTTTGTGCTGAAGCACGAAACTGTTCATTATCCGTCCTGACTTCTTTGACTTTTCCATTTTGAATTGTAAATGTGGCTAAAAGGCTGTCTCCATACTGGATCACCTCTTGTGCATTTACTTTAAAGGTAAATGCGGTAACAAAATGTAGCACTAAAAAGAATATCGCCTGCTTCATTATCATCATTCAATGTTTGAGTTTTGTATAGTTAGCAACTGTTAAATAATGCTTTTAACCGGTTCCATCTGCTTATCATCACTTCTTAAAAAGCTCCAGTCATCCATATTATCAAATAAATATTATATACTTAATATTTCATTGGTAACCATTTTAAAGCCTGGTTATATATAAACACCAGCCGCCCTACCCAGTCCGGACTTCTATTTAGTTTGAGATACCCAGTTATGTCTGTTTTGGACTGATTTTCCGCTCTGTCCTCTTCTATTACAATAACGCCTTCCAAAGGCTTATTATTTTCTTTCATTAGCACGAAGTCTCCACTTTACGTAATATTAAAACCCATATTTTCTATATGCTTCTCCCGAAACATAAAAGTCTCTGATGTATCCCCCAAATCTCCCTTAACTCCATCAGCCAGGCATACCTACATGCACCAGTAAGCCGCCTTAAACCGCCCTTGTCTTAAATACGATAATGCTTCGCAATAAACTTATCCAGGCCTGCGTGATATAATTCAGGTACACACCGAAACCTAATAAAACAGTGCAGGTAATGAAACTGGCTATATGTAAATTTTTGGCATATTGCCCGATGTATCCGAAAATCTGTTTCATTCGTAAAAATAAACAGAAGAGAGATAATTAGGTAATCAGATAATTTGGAAATGATGTTGTGGCTGTTTCATTCGGACGCCAGGATTATATCATTGATAAAGTCTTTTGCAGAACCCATACCATGATGGTCAGCATCATTTGCGAGGAATACCAGGCTTGACAGGATTTTTTTTACATCTATATTATTTTGTACTGCTTCTTTGGTACAATCTTTAAGTGCCAGTATCCAATCCCTGCTATCCACGCCCAGGTCGGTAAGTATGTGTAGAATAATGGTGTTGCTGAAGTTTAGTTCCGTGCTGCAATCAGCATATATGGTTAAGTAGTTTTTTAAAATGGTTGTTTGACGGATTGCCTGCAGGATATAATCCCTTGCCTGTTTGTTTTCGATGAATGGAAATTCTTTTGCCAGTAAGTTGGCACAACTTAGTATATGAGGTTTATTTCTTTCTCCAAAGATTTCCATTTTACGCTTCGCTGTTTGTTCCCAGTCCGGGCTGTTCATATCTATTTTTTCATCCAGGATCGGGGCGTCCTGGTTTAACCTGGCCTCGGTTTGCTGAATTCTATCAATTAATCCCTGGTATAGTTCGTGTTGACCTGGTAACATCTTATTCGATAATTAAGCGTAGATTTCTTTGTAAAAACGCTTCTTCTAAAAAAGCATACAATTCTTCCTCATTGAGGTTAGGATGACCCTCATTTTCCTTCCAATGCAGCGAGTTTTTGTAAAGTACATATTCAGCTATTTCAGGAGCTTGTTTAGGCAGCATGGCTTCTCCTTTTATGCCTAATAAATACCCGTTAACTTCAATATCAACGCTGCCCCTGTCTATTTTTATTATTTTCATAAATACTCTTGTAATAAACAATAAGCCCATAATTTAAAATCCATAGTGTTCTATATATTTATCCCTGAACATAAAAGCCTCTGAGCTTTCATCGACCACGAAATTTACAATTTGCTTTTCCACTCCTCCGCTGTCGCCGCTATATTGCTGTGCATCAAATGATGCCGGGAAAGGGAATTGATTAATGGCTTCGAAGTCCATTTGCTGTTTGGCACTGTCCAGTTCCTCTTTACTTATTTTTTTAAAACTTTCAACCAGGTAGGAACCAAACATATCATATACCAGGTTGGCGTATCCGGCCGGGGTTATGAGTTCGTTAAAATGGTTGGAGTAGCCGAATATAGATACTTCCTTCGTTGTTATTCCTTTGTATTTCCTGTTGCGGGATGCGGGATTGAACTTTACCGTATCTGTATTATAAACCGAATCATAAAAAAATTTATGGGTTTTCCTGATCGTATTAAAGTATAAAGTGAATTCAAAATTCCCTTTTTGCATCAGGTTTTTGGGCGACAACAGGTGTGTATGTATAAAATCGAAAACGAGTTTTGCAATCTGACCGTCCACACGTGGTCTTTTGAATAAAATAGCTGCTCTTGACATGCCCTCATCATCATTTATGCTCCAGAATCTTTTGATGGTTACTTCCATATTTTTGGTGTTTTGTTATGTTATACAAGTTGTTTACGCTGGTTATCAAACATCTCGGCTACATCGCCGGCAGCCAGTAAGTCGAAAAACTTACTATAACCATGTTTAATTTTATAGGCCAGTTCATTTTGGTATAAGGGAAACAGGCTATAGATATTGATGGTTCTGCCGCCCACGGTTAGCTGCATAAAATCTTCATCAAAAGTAGCCGACGGCAATAATATACAACCGGTAAAAGCAGTGTTCTCGTCGTATGGATCGGCAATATTGTTCCATGCCTGTAAAGTATGGCCTTCGGTTAAGAATGTATCCTGGTGATGTGGAAACCGGGCCATGTCTTTCATCATACCGATGATCCAGTCATGTTTATCTCCGCTGGGATATACTTTGCTGAATTCTATGTTTTTGGGCAGTATGAGCATGAGCTCTGCAAAAGCATAGTTTTCCCTGTTCCCGATACTTTCCGGCACCTGCATTTCCAGTAAGCTCATACCTGCAGTGATCAGCAGGTTAAAGTCCCTGTCCTTCGGCTGGATAAAGTAAACATCCAGATGAAAGTCCAGCGACAGCATTTCGTGGAAAACGGTGATGTCCTCTGATTTGAAATATTTATCGAGGTGCTTTTCCAGCGCTTCTATATTTTCGTAATAATGTTTTCTGTTTTGTATTTTTTGGATTAGTTCTTTGTCCATATTTTAATTTTCACTTTGTAATTAAATTGTAATAAAGATCAAATGGGCTTTCCTGTTTCTTATTTAAAAAAAGTTTATAAAAGTGTTTAAAGTGCTGTCCACAACTTCCACAACCTATTCTGTAAACCGGCATTAATTTAAATAATTGGTTCATCATAAGCATCACCTAAGTTCTCAAAGTGGTCCTGCAACCAATACCAGTGTTGACCTTTGTTTTGATAAAGATTTGCCAATAATTCTGTAAAGTTTTTTGCAATAATGGGGGAGTCTCCCTCAAGTGAATGTGTTTCATAAAAACTATCGTAACATTGACCATTTCTTTCTTTGGTCAGGTCAATGCTTATGTATTGGCTCATTTCATCCGCTTTCGCAATTAAATACCATTGATTAGAAATTTCACCTTCAAGTTCTTCCCAGATAACATCACCTTCCGGATACAGGTATTTGTTTGTAGAAATAAAATCTTCCCGTTTTACTATTTCGATTCCATACGGTTCATTTTTAAAGAGGATAATCCCATCTGTCTGTTCAAAAAATAAGTTCAGGTCATCCGGCAGATTTCCCGGTAAATTTGTTTCAGTATTGACGGGTCTTACTTCGCAGGCGGTGTCAAGCCTGATTGTTGCTATTAGTTCAGTTATATTCATTTTTATTTTATTTCGGCTTATGGTTATAGGTAAAGTAATTTTGGCAGGCCTGATTAAAATGATTACCCAAAGACGGCGTAGCAGTATTTAATTGTTAGAAAAGAAATCTTTGGCCTGGTGATTATTAGCCTGGCTATAAGTTTCAATATGGGCGCTTATTTTTTCAAAAAAATCCATCCGGCACTCAACTGATAACGTTTTTGTATTACTGAATATAAAAACCAGGTTACCTGCTTTATATTCAAACGTAATATCCTTAATATGCTCCATGCCTTTAAATATAAATGTGCCGGAGGAGATATTGAAATTAATCTTCCCGGCAATGAAATCAATTGCGCCACATGGACGGTTGCCGGTTTCTACCTGTAATCGCAGATATCTTTGATCCAGGATTACCAGTGATTTTATTTCAAGTGTGCCGGCAGATAAAAAACTATACATAGTTATATGAGTTAATTGTAAGTAAGTTTTTAAAGGAGGAAGAGCTTCATTTTGGGATAGGCATATTTTCATTATTCCATTGTAAGGTGGTTTTTAACTGCATTAAATTTTGAATAGGCAGTATTATTCAAAGGTATTAATCTTACGATTGTCGTGTCTTTTTGAATAAAGTTGTATGCAATGCTTTCTCCTGCCTGGCGCGAAACGGCTGGAATTGTATCTGTTGTATATCCTTCTTTAATAAACACCAGTCGTCCAATCCAGTCCGGATTTCTATTTAATTTGAAATATCCTGTTTTATCTGTTTTGGTCTGATTTTCCGCTCTGTCCTCTTCTATTACAATGACGTCTTCGAGGGGTTGATTGTTCTGATCAGTGACTTTGCCCTGATAAAAATTGTTGGCTGTTTTACAGGATGTAAGTGCTATTAATAAGGAATAAAAAATATATTTCATTTGATTTTTGGTTCTTAGTTAGTACCGGCTGTTATGTTCACTTTGTAATATTCATATTCGTTACCTTCTTCTTTGTATTGGGTAACCAGCCCGAAATAGAGGGTATAATCGTCTGTCCAGAATTCTTTTTCTACGACACAAAGCCATTTGTTGAATTGCTTTTCAAATGGTTTATTTAGTTCAAATATTTTTTGAAATTTGTTTTGTTTATTTTCCTGGAGAAAATGCTCGTAACATTCCTGGCCTTCAAAAATCTTGTTCAGCCTGTATTTGCCGGTTGGAGAGGTGGTTACGAGGTCTGGGTTGCCGGTATCATAAGTTTCTTTCCTGGTTGTCAAGTCAAAACTTCTGTCGGTGGTATGTCCGCATTCGAGCAGGAGTATATCTTCGGCGGGAAAGTAGGCTACGAAGGAACATTCATCTAATTGGTCTTTTTCGCCGGTGGTGGTCCCGTTGCGGAAATTTATTTTTTTGATGCCGAGATAACCTTCCATTTCTATAAAGTCAACCACCCCGGCTAATTGTTTTTGCACCGTCTTAAAATCTGTTATTTTTTCAACCGGTTTATTTGGTTTCGCCTGTTGTTTGGCTGCATTATACTGTGTTGCATCAATTTTTTCTATTGTTATTGTTGCGGGCTGCGGGTCTTCCGGAAGGGCTGGTTTGGCTTCGGTTGGTATTGTGGTAAGTACTTCCGGCGATGGGTTTTCCTCAATGGGTTTTCCTTCCTGTGCGCAGGCAGCGAAAATGACGGATAGTGCAATAATGACGGGTATTTTTTTGAATATATTTTTTTTCATACTGAGTGTTATGTTATTGTTTTCTTACCTGGATTACAGAGATTTTAATAATGGCAGGGCATTTAAAAGTTTTTCTTTTTGTCCATTGTCTAAATACCTGGGCAGGATATGGAGTGTTTGTAGTTTTTTGAGGGACAGTAATGGTGTGATATCATAGTTCTTTTTTTCAACGTTTAAGATAAAAGCGAGGTATTTCAAATGAGTGAGTTTGGCTATTGGTTCCATGTTTTTTACGGCCTGCCCTGTTCCGCTCATTTTGCCGTGGTCCAGGTACAGTTCTTCGAGGTTGGTTAAGGATGAGATAGGTGTTAAATCGTACAGGTTGTTTAGCTCGTATATGTACAGGGTTTTTAAATGGGTTAGTCCCTGAAGAAAATTGATGTTTTCTACTTTTTTAATACCTGAAAGGATTAAGACTTCGAGTTTTTTTAAACCTGCGAGGTTGGGGAACTCATTTTGTTTGTTGCTGCTGATATGCAGGTATTTTAAGTTGGGTAGTGTTGAAAATACGGCCAGTCGTTCTTCATCTATTTCGCCGAGACTGATGGCTTGAATAGTTCGATTGCCTTTTAAAGCTGCGAAATTGGTGTATGTTAATTTGAATTTTTTAAGCGGTGTAGACAGTTCCAGTATTTTCGTATTCTCAGGGAGCGTAGATAAATCAAAAATTCCGCTTACGGTGCCTTCGATTACGCCTAAATGTGCAAAACCGGCAACCGGGCTCTTCTGTTCTGTTAAATAGTTATTCCAGTTCATCATATTTTATTATCAGTGTATACAGCGATTTAATCATCGGTTTCGGTCCTTTTTTTGTATTAACAAGGGAACCACCAGTGTATAAAATTTACTTTTCCGTCCTTAAAAAACAGTTTGATATGCCCGTCAGAAACCCCGTCTTTATCTTCCCTTAATTGAATCATCCAAATTTTTCCTTCTTTGTCCATCCCCAGTCTTTCGTTTACGGCAGTGGGGAATAGTTGTTTGATATCATTTATCGTGGTATTGGCATCTATCCGGGTCTCCTTGTAGGTGATAAAGTTTCCGTTCCGGAACCAGAATTCATCTACGGCTACCCGGTCCTTACTGGTTTCAAAGCGGGAACCGTCTTTGTACAAATATTTATCATCTGGTGCTTCGGTATCAAAAATGGTAATGCAGGGCGCTTCATCTTTCAGCAACTGTATGCTGTCGGGTTTGCCGAACACTTTTTCAAACTCGGCCATTGTAAAAAATCTTTTCAGTTTACCATTGAATCTTATATCCGCTTCCCGCATGACTTCTCTTTTTTCATAACCGGTACCGGGTTTGGTCATAGCGCCGGTATTGCCACATAGTTTGAAAAAATCCTGTTTTTGCAAAATGGTGGTATCATACTGTAGTACCAAGGGGTTGTCGGGGTCATTGGTGATGTCGATAAGACGATTGTTGTGCCGGTGGAGTTCTAACCAACCTACTGCATTTTCTGTTAATTTTTTGTTGACCGGGTCGTCAGAAATATCACTGATTACGTATAATTTGATGGTGGCTTTGTCTGGCGAAAGGTAATCGATGCGGACCTGTACAAGGGTATCGCTGAAATGGGTAAGTGCTATGGCATTGCTTGATTTTACAATGGCGGATACAAGTTGCTCACAGGACAGCTCGGTATATTGTGTGACAACTGGTGTTTTTTGAATACCGGAGGTGTCTGCGGGAGGTGATGCTTTGTCAGAAGATTCCTTGCATGAAAACGACATAAGCAAGAATAAAAATGCGATTATTTTGTACATATTGAAATGGTAGTTAATTATTAGCTATCAATGCGTTTATCGCTCTTGTTAATTTATTTAAATCACAGGTTTGGTAGTTTATAACAAATTTTAAACCAGGAAAGTTATGCTGAACGATTGCCTTTTCTAAAATGACATGCAGGGCAGTTGCTGTTAACTCATACCTGAAATCGCTTTTATTTACACTTGCATAGTTAGCCTGGTCGTTTAGCTCTATTTCTATTTCATCTTCATAACTTAAGGCATTAAGAGACAAATATTGGTCATTGTCAACAAATGTAATGCTCACCAGCTCATCCCAGTTGTCTTCGGAGCTGTAAACAATTTTTTTACTATCAAATACCATGAATATCTTTTTTTTATTTGCAAGTAAGGGCTCCACTTAATAATCATCTATCAATATAACATTTGGGTTATAAAATCGCCTGTAATATTGCTGTATCAAACCAACTACTCTTTGTCTTTCTTTGGGACTCATTTTTTTATCGGTACTGTCCCATTTTTTTACGGACCTGGTAAATATCGCACCATGTTCCGCATCTATGGTACAGATTAACCCCTTGTCATTTTCCATAAAAAGCAGGTTTTCACCTCTTCCTAAAACACGGATGCCATAACGGTTGCCTGCATCATCGGTAACCCGGTGTATATCGTCTTTTTTCATGAGTTCATCGAGGTAACTGTCCATGTGTTTTATTTTGACAGGAGTAATTTTTTTTGTCTGTAATAAAGCTTTGCACATCTTCCGGAAAAGTCAAAATAAACTTTATCACTAAAACCAGATAAATATATTTTGTCGAACCGCATTTTTGTTTTGATAGTTGGGATTTTTATTAATTCCCCTTTTTCATTATTGGCCAGGTGGTCGTAAAAATTCCAGTCGCCAATATAATCGCCGGTGAGCAGATTAACGCTTGATTCGCCGCTGCCATCGTTATTGGCCGGACCAAATTCGTAACGGCTCATGCCAATCAGGCGGATTTTTTTAGTTGGTTTATCATACCGGAACTGGGTGTGATACCCGGCACGCATCCAGTGATTGTAAAATTCGAAACCGTTTTTTGTGGCGCTTACCCCGCTTTGGGCGTTTAATATTTCTATTGGCTGACTTTTTACTGATTTGTATTGTTGCGTGGAAAGCCGGCATATAATAACGGATTCGTCCGTATCTACATAAACGGTATCGTTCTTTCCGTCGAAGTCAATGTCTTTGATAAGTTTTTCCTGTGCCTTTACCTGGATAAAGGGCCATACAAACAGGATGATGGTGACTAAAATTTTCATATAAGTTAAAGCCTGTGGCGTTTTTGTTTAAAGGACGGCAAAATCAACATCCTGATATTGTTTTTGATACACTGAAGTATCTGAAAACGCCTCTTTTCCGGCTGCTATCAATATCTCATTTTGAAAGGTAAGTTCCTGTTCCAGTAAATTACTCCAGTATCCCGGTTCATCCGAAAAGTTTTCATAATAATCGAGGGTATTGATGACGCCAATCAATAAGCCTGCTACGCTTGCCGGGGTGTTTGTATCTGCTACTGCATTGTCCAGGGCTTCCAGTATAAATATATCCAGGGCTTCGGGCTCTTCATAGTCTGCTGCATATTCGTCTATCTCCGCGTTGCTTTTTTCAATGGCGGTTTGATAGCTTTCCAGGTTCCCGTTACTGATATCAGTGCTTAGCTGGTCTTTCGTAACAGGGATTTGAATGTGTCTGCTGATTACATTTTCAAAGCCGGGTAGCAGGTAGTAAAATTCTATAACAGCCAGTTTTAAATTTTTAAGCTGTTCTGTAGATAAACGTCTGCATACATTGTGTAGGTTTTCTGTATGCGGTTGAATATGTTTTACAATGTCCATAGTTTTAATCTTGTTTTTTATCCGGGTTACATATCAATACTAAGGTCCTGGATGATTAGTGCGTAATCGACCTGGACATTGATACTGTTTTGTAAAAAGATATTCGGCGCCAGGAAAACGATTAACAGGTCTTCTTCAAAAAAATGAAAGGCATTGACGGTCAGGTCCTGTTTTAAATCGGCGTATTCCTGCATTTTTAATTCTCCTTCATAGGCACTTTCCGTAATTTCTATCGCTATCTCTTCAGTAATCCTTGTTATTTTATTTTTATAAAACAAGGTTTCAAGCGTTTGTTTACTTTTTTCTATCAATTCCTCATAGTCGTTTTTTGAACTGCCAGGCTCATCCAGCAAGAATGTTACCGGAATGTTTTTTTTGATGCTGTCAATAGCAAAGAGCAGCTTCAGGCCATCGCCTGTTATTTTTTGATTGATTATCCTGATTTTTTCCTGCATCATATTATTTTCAGTAAGCAATTCATGTGCCTGTTTCAGTACGCCGGCATCCCGGGCTATACAGGTTAGGGTGCCGGTTTCATGTTGAATGTATATGACGGATTTTATTGCTTTACCTATCCATATTTTATTGGGATAGGAGAAGGGATTAAAAAACTGGTTCCAGTGTTTTTTTACCGGTACGAATATGCCGTAACCGGTAAATGGTATATCCAATTTGTTATTGGCGTGTGCTGACACCCAGTGAACATATTCTGTCAGGAGCAAGGTGGTGAGGTTAAATTCGTAAGAAGTCCAATCCTGCTCTTCCTGTATAGATACGATGGGGTCTTCCTGTTCCATTTCGTTTTTCTTCACCATAAATAAGTCTGCATGGCGGCAACTGAGCCTGAACTGAATACGCTCATCGGTTGCTTCCCGGAATGCAAAAAAAGGGTAGTCATTACCGGGTAAAGCATTGATAAACGGGTGCAGTGCATCAAAGTAAGTTGATACAGTATGATTGTTTCCTGGTAAATTGTTATCAAACAGGGTTTGATAAATCGTATTGAGTCTGTCTTCAAATTCCAAAATGGTCATTACTGATGTTTTTGTTTTCCTTGTGGTATAATATTTACCGGGCTTTAATTTATATCTGAACTATCTATGTCAAAGAATTCTTCCGGGAATTCATTGAAAGTGTTCCATTTTCTGTCATAATCTCCGGCAAGCACTTTTTCAACACCGGCATCTTCTACCAGGATTACGGAGTCGTTATCCTTATCGTAAAGCAGGAAAGCATAGGTCGTATCTTCCAGTAGGGATATTAAGTTTTTGGGCACCTTTTCTATAGTATGCATATTATAGTTTACGCCGGTCACCGTTTCATCCATCAAATCTCTTACTACATTAAACATAAATCCTTCTGAACCGTTGAATTCGGTGCCATAAGTTGTTGCCAGCTGAAAAAAGGCGGAATTTTCTTTGAAGCCTTTCTTGCGAAGGAAAGAAAGATAGCTATCCCTGTTTTCCGGTAATAACGTAGGCTCGTCCTGTAAGTAGGTTAGTATTTTCTGGCTTAGCATAGTAATTTTTAAATAATGAATTGTTTAAGTTTTTTCTTCAGGCAACTGATTTTATTTCCGGCTCTCAAATAATTTAATACCTGTTTTTACTTACTTTTTAAAACCCACACTATTAATGCCCGCAGCTTCCACCTGTTGTTTAAATATATCGGAAACCACAATTTTATTGTCTTCTGCCGAACGGACAATATGGTATTCATACCCGTATTCTTCCAAGGGTGTTGTTTTTAAAGTGGCTTTGGAAAATTTGAGGGAACCGTCAACCGGGTGTTTGGTATATACGGATGTGCTTAAGTCATAACAATCTACTGTATTAAAAATGTTGATAGCATAATAGCTGGTATTGTGTACTCCTTTATAGCTGAATTCGGTGGGGAATACCTGTACCTCGTTTTTTGCATACTCCACTACCAGGTTTTTAAACCGCTCACTGAACAATATGCCGCCACCCACTGTTTCGAGGATATCGTAAGTAAGCAGGCTTTCATAGGCGACTTTGCTGTTGTCCGCATCTTCATAACGCAGGGGTAAGTCAGGTGCTCCGGGAATAAATTTGCCCATGGCCAGCCAGGAACCGTTTATTTTGTTGGTGAGGCTGAATGTAAGCGGGTAGTTTAATTTGCTTTTAAACAGGAGAAAGTAGTTCATGGTTTGCGTGAGTTTTATTAATGTTCATTGTCTTCTTTTTAGCTTTTCGACACACTTAACTTTCAAAAGAGATGCCAGTTTTTCTTTTCTGTCATAAATTCAAAATCCGGATGGTGCAATATACCTGTTGATTATTAGATATTCGTATTTTAAAAACTTTCTAAAAAAGCGACACTTTTCCTAAGAGGAGAACAATAACCTGAAAACGTGTTGCTTTTAAAGAGACACTTATAATACCAATGAAACAGGGTAATTTGCACATACAATTATACGAAATGGTACAAATTTTGGAAACGGACCGGATTTTATTAAGGGAGTTAACTCCGGCTGATGCGGCAAGCTTCTACCAATTAAACTTGAATCCCAATGTCATAAAATATACAGGGAACTCTGCTTTTAACAGCATTGAAGATGCAAAGCGCTTTTTAGAAAATTATACAGATTACGAGCTAAACGGTTATGGCAGATGGGCCGTCATCAATAAAGAAGCTGGCAAATTTATCGGTTGGTGCGGATTAAAATTTGAAGCAACAGACAATGAGACTGATATCGGCTTTCGTTTTTTTGAAGAGGAATGGTATAAAGGCTATGCTACCGAAAGTGCTAAAGCATGTTTGAATTATGGCTTTGAAAAACTTCATCTTAAACGAATTGTTGGGAGAGCAATGAAAGAAAATACTAACTCGATAAATGTATTGGAAAAAATAGGGCTTAGTTATGAGAAAGATATTTTACTTAATGGTATGAAAGCCGTTCTATATAAAATAGAGGCGACCGGTTAAATGGGTTAAATGATCCCCTGCATGTCATTTCCTACATTCAATATTTGAATAGAACACAGGTTATTTAAATACGAAAAACTACTGCTGGGAATAATACACTCAAAAGGCTGATAAGATGCGGGCTTTAGTCACTGTTCAATAGCGCTCAACTGTTGAAAGGCTCCGGCATGTGTGGGCAGCCGCCAGGCGGCTGGTGCGACGCAGGAGCACGGAGCGAAGCGAACCCCTAAACACGCCGGACTGAAGGTGAAAAACGGGATTGGGATGAAAGCCCCAAAATAAAAAAACGGATCTCTTTCTAACCGAAATTAATTTCCGTATTGTCCCCAATGTTGAGATTGCGGCACATGCCTTTTACATTGGCGTCGCTGCCAATAAGGGAATGATTGAGTACGACATCGTTTAAAGTGGTATAAGAGCCTATGATGCTGTTTTTTACAATGGACATATTGATGTTGGTTTGTACACCTATGGCTACATTGGGACCCAGAATACAGTTGCGGATATTGCAGCCTTCGGCAATACTTACCGGTGGTATAATAATGGTGTTTTCGTAGTAATGGTTTTGCTCATCTACATTGCCACCATGCTTTTTAAGAAGTGTGGCATTGGTCTCCAGCAAAGTTTCGAAGTTGCCGCAGTCATACCAGGTATTCACTTTCACTGCTTTGAATTTCGCGCCTTTCTGAATCATGCTCATCAGGGCATCCGTAAGGTTATAATCGCCGTTAAATGTAATTTTTTCTTTGAAAATATGTTGCAGCGCATCAAAAAGCAGGTGTGTATCTTTTATTTTATAAATACCAACCATTGCCATATTGCTTTTAGGAATGGCCGGTTTTTCTACTACAGATTCTATAAAACCATCATTATTAATCTCAGCAACACCAAATAACCTCGGGTTATCTACTTTTTTTACTGCGACTACGTTATAAGGACTGTTAATAATTTCTGACACGTCGTACTCACAAATAGTATCTCCGAAAACAACAATTATTTCGTCGGTTTCCAGCAAAGTTTGTCCTAACTTTACAGCATGGGCTGTACCCTGGCGATTATTTTGATAGATAAAATGTGCCTCCAGTTCAGGGAAAGTATTATCGACATATTCATGGATTTTTTCTCCCAGGTAGCCTACAACAAAGATAAACTCCTTTACGCCGGCATTTGTTAACTGATTAATGATGTAGCTAAGAATAGTAGTACCTGCAATGGGCATTAATGCTTTGGGTTGTGTGTAAGTATGAGGACGAAGTTTGGCACCGGCACCGGCAACAGGTATTATAGCTTTCAATGTCTGACGATTTATTTATAAAAATAAAATTAGGATTATGCTGACAAAGTTACCGATTTCAATAAAAAAATGTTTTAAAAAGCTGATGAATGCATAAAAACGGTAAAGCATAATTAAAATAAATGCAATTTCAAGTCATTTTTTTGTATTTTTATTAAAGATTGAGCTGGAAAGACACTTAGATGTGTATTTTTTTTAGCTTTTTCACTATTGTATTTTGTTTGTTTGGTAAAAAGTATATTTTTGCCGCTGTAAAAAATTAATATACCATGAGCGACATTGCAACAAGAGTAAAAAAAATCATTGTTGACAAATTAGGTGTTGACGAAGCTGAAGTAACCACCGAGGCATCTTTTACTAATGATTTAGGTGCTGATTCTTTAGATACAGTAGAACTTATCATGGAATTCGAGAAAGAGTTTAATATTTCTATTCCAGACGAACAAGCTGAAACAATTACAACCGTAGGCCAGGCAGTGAGCTACCTGGAAGAACACGCAAAATAATTTGTTTTAGACTATTTGGTTGGTAACACGCCGAAACCAAAGTAATGGTTTCGGCGTGTTTCAGCTACAATTAAAATTGTTTGAGCAATACAGCAATATTTTATGGAATTAAAGCGAGTAGTAGTAACAGGTTTAGGTGCTTTGACACCAATTGGAAATACTGTAGATGCCTATTGGGCAGGACTTGCATCTGGCACAAGTGGTGCCGGACCAATTACGCTTTTTGATGCATCGAAGTTTAAAACCAGGTTTGCGTGTGAGCTTAAAAATTTTGAGCCAACAGACTTTCTGGACAAGAAAGAAGCACGTAAGTTAGACCGTTACTGTCAACTAGCAATGATTGCCAGCGATGAAGCTGTAAAACAAGCAGGTTTAGCAGAAGGTAACTTTAATCCTGACCGTGTAGGCGTTATTTCAGGAAGCGGCATCGGAGGTTTAATTACGTTCCAGCAGGAGGTAATGAATTTTGCCGCAGGTGATGGTACGCCAAGATTCAACCCGTTCTTTATTCCGAAAATGATTTCGGACATCGCTGCGGGACAGATCAGCATCCGCCATGGATTCAGAGGCCCTAACTACTCCGTTACAAGTGCTTGTGCAAGCTCAACCAATGCAATTGGTGTTGCATTCGACCTTATCAGGGCCGGTAAAATAGATGTTGCCGTAACAGGCGGCTCTGAAGCTGTTATCAGCGAAGCCGGTGTGGGTGGTTTTAATGCAATGAAAGCGTTAAGCGAAAGAAATGATTCTCCGGAAACGGCCAGCCGCCCTTACGATAAAGACCGTGATGGTTTCGTAATGGGTGAAGGTGCCGGTATCTTAGTATTAGAGGAATTAGAACACGCTATTAAGCGCGGTGCAAAAATTATTTGTGAAATTGCCGGTTCTGGTGCCAGTGGAGATGCTTACCATATTACTGCCCCGCACCCGGAAGGACTGGGTGCAAAGAATGTAATGCTGGCAGCATTGGCTGATGCAGGCATGAACCCTGAAGATATTGATTACATAAATACACATGGAACCAGCACTCCTTTGGGTGATGGCGCTGAAATAAAAGCGATCCAGGATGTATTTAAAGATCATGCTTACAAACTCAACATTAGTAGTACCAAAAGCATGACAGGTCACTGTTTGGGTGCCGCGGGTGCTATAGAATTGATAGCATGTATTAAAGCAATAGAAAACGATACTGTACCTCCAACAATTAATCACTTTACCGACGATCCGGAATTAGATGCTCAGTTAAATTTTACATTTAACCAGGCTCAAAAACGTACGGTAAACGCTGCATTATCAAATACATTTGGATTTGGCGGACATAATGCCTGTGTTATAGCAAAAAAATATAAAGGTTAATCAACACTTTATATTACGTTACAACATTCATCAATTGCTCTGTGTTGCTAGCCGATGCATACTATCGTTAACAGAAAATCTATTGTCTGTGGATTAGTTTTTTTTGATTATAACAACAAGAAAGCAATAACGTGAGTTTATTTTCCGATTTTTTTAATAAAAGTCAAGTAGCGGATTCGTATAAAAAACAACTTAAAAACATACTTGGGTTTACGCCAAGAAATTTAAGTTTATATGAGGCGGCTTTAAGTCACCGTAGTGTGAAAGACGCTGCAGAGGAAAATAATGAACGGCTTGAATACCTGGGCGATGCGATTCTTAGCGCAGTAGTTGCAGATTTTTTGTTTAAGAAATACCCCAAAAAAGATGAGGGATTTCTTACCGAAATGCGCAGCAAAATGGTAAATCGCCAGCAAATGAACGATATAGCCCTCAAAATGGGGCTCAAAAAAATTACCCGCTATAATAAAATTGACAATTCTCTTAAGAATAGTCAGATATTCGGCAATACGCTGGAAGCCATGCTTGGCGCCATTTACTTAGATTTAGGTTACAGGAAAACAAGTCGCTGGATTCTTAAAAAAGTGATTGTTCCATATTTATTTATGGATGATTTGGAATCCCAGGATATTAACGTTAAAAACAAACTGATAGGCTGGGCAAGTAAAAACGGCAAAAACGTTGAGTTTGTCGTATTGGAAGAACGCCAGGAAAAAGGACGCAGATTATTCATAGTCGGGGTAAAAGTAGATGACGAAATAATGGCAGCAGGCAGAGGCTTCAATAAAAAAGATGCCAGCCATATAGCAGCAAAGCTTTGTGTTGAAAAATTAGCACTCTAATCATTTCAGCATCCCAAAACTTTTCACTACTTACTTTTCACTACTTACTTTTCACTACTTACTCCCCTATCAACAACATCCATAACCCAGGTTATATTATCATTTCATTTATTTAAAGTCCCCTTTTATTTTGCATTTGCACAATTAAAATTTACATTTGAAATGCTATCTTTTTATCATAAATATGTAAAGCAATATGAGCATTAATACGGTGATTTTTGATATGGATGGTTTGTTAATAGATTCTGAACCATTATGGTATGAAGCAGGTTCAGAGTTACTTGCAAACTATGGGAAAAGACTGACGTATGAAGAATATAATGTAACCGTAGGGTTAAGAACAAAAGAATGGATAGAACACTGGTTTCGCTATTTTAACTTAACCAAAGCGGACCCGGAAGAAGCCGAAAAAGAAATGATCGACCTGGTAATAAATAAGGTAGAACAAAAAGGCAAGATACTTCCTGGGGTAGAATACATTTTCAACTACTTCCTTAAAAAAGAATTTAAGATCGGCCTGGCCACCTCCTCCCCTTTACGGTTGGCAGATGTTGCCATCAACAAAATGGGTATCAGGCCATTACTACAAGCCATCAGCAGTGCTGAGTTCCTGCCGTTTGGCAAACCACATCCACAGGTTTACCTGGATTGTGCCGCTGCTTTAGGCAGCAATCCTGTTGAATGTCTATGTTTTGAAGACTCCTTCAATGGCATGATAGCCGCCAAAGCCGCCAAAATGAAATGCGTGGTAGTACCACATATCAATGAATTAAAAATGGAAAAATGGGGTGCTGCAGATATGAAAATATCATCTTTGCAAAACTTCAATGATATATTAATGCAACGTTTGTAAAATATTAAGTATGGCATATTGGTTAATAAAATCGGAACCATTTAAATACAGTTGGGACCAGTTTGTAACAGATGGGGAAACCTTTTGGGACGGTGTAAGAAATTACGGTGCAAGGAACAATTTGCGCGATATGAAAAAAGGCGATCTCGTTTTTTACTACCATAGCAACGAAGGCGTCGAAATCGTTGGCATTGCAAAAGTATCTAAAGAAGCCTATCAGGATCCAACAACAGACAATCCCGCCTGGTTAGTCGTCAATTTTAAGCCCGTAAGAGCTTTAAAAGCCCCGGTACCACTAAGCATCATTAAAAATCACCCGTCGCTACAGGATATGGACCTCGTACGCTTAGGAAGACTTAGCGTACAAAAAGTAACAGATGAAGAATGGCAGGTTGTCCTCGATCTCGAAAAAGAGTTAGCCAAAAAGAAATAACAAAACGGGTGTAAGATAAAAATCTCACACCCGTTTTCATTAAAAGATCTTTCAAATGCAGACCTTTTTCATTAGGGGCTGTCAGCATTACCAATACTATCAGCAGTTATCCGGCGTGTTTTTGGCTCCGCTACGCTCGGTGCCAAAAACACTTTACTGTTGTGGGGCTGGCACTGGCTCGTTCCTCGCCACCAACACATGCCGCAGCCGTTGAACGATTGAATAAAAATGAATCCAATATGATTATTAGCGATGTTGCACTCTTCAACAAGCTGTCAATGACTGGCCCCTTCAAATTAACAGGAGTTCAATTCACAGAACCGTCATTCTGAGCGCAGCGAAGAATCTCATCTCGTTTTCGAGCTTTGCGAGAAAAATTATCCTTATTAATATCAACGGGATTTTTCCTCGGGTTGCCTCAATTGCAAAGTAGCTTCAAATTCACCTCGTCAAAATGACCAGGTATTCGAGAGCGAAGAACGTTTCAGCCTAATAACCAATTTCTTACAGATAAGTATTAAAAAAATCTTTTAAATAAGTGCTGCCAGCCGATGTTGCTACAGCATCCTGATTTTTTGCTACTTTTGACATCAAACTAAAAAACAAAAAGGCAATCTTAAATAATTTTCAACCGTTCTTCTTCCAGGTCAATCTGGTAAAGTTGCTGACGGATAATTTCTTCATCAATCTGCGGGTCCTTATTCAGTTCCGTCAGGTATTCCCTTTGACTCTCCAGCAGTTCCAGGAAAATCACTTTCGTCTTTTCATTCATCCAGCTGTCATCAGTCGCTTTAGATCTTTCCTCCCATTGTTTCAGAAACTTCTCCATACCCGAGTGGCCAATCAGTTCATTATCGTATTTATTTTTAAGAAACCCGTACACATGTTGTTTCAGGCCCCGTTTCATTTCCCTTTTCGTCAACTCCTCCGATTCCTCGTTCATCAGGTCATCAAAGACACCCCATCTTTTAATAATATAAGGAAGCGTCAGTCCCTGCACCACCAGTGTCAGCAGTATTGCCACAAACGTAATAAATAAGATCAGGCTGCGCTGCGGAAATGCCACACCATTATCAAAAGTTACCGGTATTGCCAATGCCGCGGCTAAGGATACCACCCCACGCATTCCCGTCCAGCCCAATAGCAGTGGCAACAGCAGCAACCGCTTCCTGCTACTCACTTTTGGCGCCACACCAGGCCTGAATATCCTTGTAGCAAGCATTGACGCATAAGCACTGATCATCCTTGCCACAATTAACACACAGGTTACCAGCACCCCATAACCAATAGCTGTACTCAATGGAATACCCTGAGAGCGGATACCCGCCACAATTTCCGGAAGTTCAAGCCCGATGATCAGGAAGACGATACCATTCAATATAAACACAAAACTTTCCCAGACACTATAACCCCTGACACGGCTCGCACTGTTCAAAAATATAAGCCGCTGTGCAGACATATACAATCCACCGGCAACCACTGCCAGTACACCAGAAGCATGCACCTGCTCAGCCACCCAATACATAAAATAAGGCTCAATCAACGTCAGTGCAATATCAGAAGGAGCATCAGTTGGCAGTCTTTTATGCGCCTGCACAAACAACCAGGCCAATACAAGCCCGATACCCGCCCCACCTATCACCATCCAGAAAAAACTTAAAGCCGCCTCATGCCAGATAAATTGCCCAGTCCCTACCGTCACCATCGCAAACCGAAAAATGATCAGGGAAGAAGCATCATTCAGTAAGCTCTCCCCTTCCAGTATCGCAGACATCGATTTAGGTATTTTCACAAACCGCGTAATAGCAGCAGTACTTACCGCATCAGGAGGAGAAACAATCCCCCCGAGTAAAAAGCCCAATGCAATTGAAAACCCCGGAATATAATAATTAGCCACCACCGCCACAGAGAGTGCCGTAAAAAATACCACCAGGAAAGCATAACTCGTAATCATCCGCCACCATTTCTTCATCTCCTTAAATGAAACAGTCCAGCAAGCCTGGAAAAGCAGCGGCGGCAGAAAAATAAAAAAGATAAGATCAGGGTTCACCCTTACAACCGGCAGCCCCGGTACAAAACTGATCAATAACCCACCAACCACCAGCAGGATCGGGTAAGCTATTTTAAGTTTAGCAGCCCACATATTAAGCAGCACAATAATAGCCACCATAGCAAGCAGAAATGGTAAAATAGTATGCATCAACAATCAGATTTTTCAGTTTTCAATTGCGATAGAGAAATAGCACTTCAATAATATCTGCCATCAGATACATTTAAACAAAGACATGGCATCTGCATGTACAGAAGAGTTTAAAAAATTCAAAAAACAAATATTGAAACTATTTTAATATGGGTAGGTATTCTTACAAACATCAAAGTCTATATTAAAAGGTTTACGTTATAGCTAAAATAATAAAATTTATAATCTTAAAAGCAATATTCTGCCATACCGCACAAAACAGGCTTCATACAATTACTATAAAACCAACATCAAAAGAATAGAAAAACAACTAGTTGCCCAAAAGCATAATCACAGTTTGTTTGTGATAATTGTATTCACGCTTCTTCCACTCCCCCACAGTCCTCGTAATAATACTTTCCGAAGCATCCGTAATATTAGCAGCAATGCATAATTTAATATGGTCCTTAACACTCACAAGAATATCAGCAATCAACTGGTTGTTTCTATAAGGCGTTTCAATAAAAATCTGCGCCTCACTACTTTTTACAATATCAGTTTCCATAGCCGACAAAGCCCGCTTCCTCGCATTACTGTCTATAGGCAGGTAACCGTGAAACCTGAACGACTGGCCGTTCAGGCCACTCGCCATCAGCGACAAAAGAATAGAAGACGGGCCCACCAATGGCACCACTTTTACACCCAATGCCTGCGCTTTCGCTATCAATATCTGCCCCGGGTCAGCAATACCCGGACACCCCGCTTCACTTAAAATACCAATGATCTTATTGTTTTTAATGCAGTTGCTAAAGTTAGAGATCACCTTGTTTTCAGCCTTGTGAATAGCAATAAACTCATAGTCATCAATCACCATTTCCTTCCAGATACTTTTAAGAAAGCGGCGTGCGCTCCTTATATTCTCCACAAAAAACACTTCACACTTTTTCACCGCGTCCAGCACGTATGCCGGAATCGTTTCTGTTACACCCTCAGCCAATTGTACAGGAATAAGATAAACCCTGCTATCGCTCACTATTGCATTATCTGGTTTCAATGTATCCGATCTTTATTTTGATGATTGCTGTTGAAGAATATTAATAGAAGCCTGGGGCTGATCATTACTGATATCCGGCGCATTGTACAAACTGATGGTAGCAGCTATTACCGAATAAGCCGGTGCCACCAGCCAGCCCAGAACAGGAATAAGATGCAGCACATAAAATACCATACCGTTACCAACAGCCAGGCCCTTATGCCTGTTTATAAAATTAATACTTTGCGACGGAGACAATTTATGTCTTTCACAACTATAGTCCAGCATACTGAAGCCGAAAAAGTAACTTTCAACCAGTAAACCAAGTATCGGTGCCGCCCAACCTACCAGGGGAATAAACGCTATTATAAGGATCGTAAGGCTGTATATAGATTGCCAGAAGAGATTCCGTAAAGCAAGCTTTACCCCACGGGCAATATCCTTCAGCATTTGCGCCATACTAAAAGGAAATTCCCGCCCTTCCAGTATCGACTCGGTCTTCTCACTCAATATAGAAAAAATAGGAGAGCCCACTATCAGCCATAGAAACTTATAAAAGGAAAAGTATATCATCAGTAAAATAACTCCCACAATAAACTCCCCGAACGCCAGCGCAAAGTTCAGCAGTTTCGAATTTTGCTTCTCAAGCCAGCTCTGTATCCCCGTAGTAGTATTAAACCAGGCAATCACACTACTGTGTGTGTTCCATAGAAAAATCATACTAACAATAAAAAGAATCATATAAATAATTCCCGGGATAAAGATCCACTTCCAGAGCCGGTGCTTTTTCACTAAAGCATGCGCTTTGGCAAATGCCTGTATAGATATGATGATTTCCTTAAACACGATTAGATTATTACATTATAAGTCATTAAAAATAAAACAAAAAAACTTTACTGCATAAAAAAAGCCGTGCAATCGCACGGCATACTATCTTATCAGCAGCAATCCCCGTTAAAATCTCGGACAAGGAATACTCCTGCTCGTACTTTTCTTATAAATATAGATCAGCGAAATCTCCATACCACCACGGCTGTTACTTACAGCTTTCAGTTTAGATACGTTCACATCATAACTCATACCCACCCTGAAACTATTTACCTCCAGTCCAACATAAGGAATCGCCGCATCGCCCACACGCAACCAGCTGCCAACAAATAAATTTGTCGGGTTATCTTCCGTATCGTTGTTCAAATTAAAACCCACAGCACCACCTGCAACAAATTCACTCGCGCCCGCCTGTTGCTGGTACAAAGCACTCGTATGCAATGTCATTGTTTCGTTTAATGGCAAATACACACCACCATGCACAGTATAACGGGGATTCAGGTAAAAACTAGCCCCCGTAAAAGTTTCTTTAGGTTTATTAATATGGTACATCGATGCACCAACATAATAGTTCGTAGCCGTACCAAATACACCCGTGAACATTAAACCCGCATTCATGTCCAGGTAGTTCAGGTGCAGGTTATTAGGATCAAAAAACTCATTTGTCGTACCCGTAAAGCCGTCGCTACGCAACATGTCCTCAAACTTAAGATTACTCGTATAAAGTCTTTTTTGAGCATACGTAGCTTGCACACCTAATGATAACTGGTGGTAACCCTCGTTATCTAAACCCTTATGGTATGCCGTAGAGATAGAATAAAAATTATTTTTAAACGTACCGTTAGCTTGTTTATCAGTAAAGGCCAGAATACCCACACCCCACCGGTCATTCATCGGCATCTTATCTTGCATAATCGCAAAATCCACTGCAGCAGAATAGTTCACAAAAGCATTATTAATACTTGGCCACTGGTTTCTATGATTCCCGGATACCCTTACATCCCCTTCAAACCTTCCTGTATACGCCGGGTTTAAGGTCATAGGCGAAGCAAAAAACTGCGAAAAATGTAAGTCTTGCGCACCCGCATCCACTCCCATAATCGCTACAGAAAGCCCGGTTAAAATATATCTTAACTTTTTAAGCATAAAAAAGTATTGGTCATTTCGTTAAACTTGTACTCACTCTTTCAAAAAAAAAATGAAATCCCCCAATTTTTAAATCATAAGATGTCAACTGCAAAATAAGGCTATTTCCACCTATTTCAATAATAATATTTTGTTGCCACAAGTTAATTTGCGCAAATCAAAACATCATTATTGCTGTTGCTTCGTACCATAAGCCAGGTCACCGGCATCGCCCAATCCCGGGAGTATATATCCTTTCTCAGAAATATCCGTATCAATATCACCACACCAGATTTTCACATCCGGCGCATGTTCATTCATTAGCTCAATCCCCTTACTGCAGGCAATAGCACATACAAAATGGATCTGTTTAGGGTTACCTAACACTTTAAGGTGTTCAATCGTTTTCACCAAAGACGCACCGGTAGCCAGCATCGGGT
This sequence comes from Polluticaenibacter yanchengensis, assembly GCA_027854065.1. Classification (GTDB taxonomy): domain Bacteria; phylum Bacteroidota; class Bacteroidia; order Chitinophagales; family Chitinophagaceae; genus Phnomibacter; species Phnomibacter yanchengensis. The sequence goes on from JAQGEF010000001.1 coordinate 308,468, forward strand.
CACAAATAATAACAATTCTGTCCTCCAGGCTCGGGCAACTCACATATTCCAGGCTTATTTCAAAACTGCCGTCTTCAAAATGCCGCCTGTAAGCAGATACAAAAGCATTATCCCCCTTATCAAAATAATTGATTAAACCGCCATGCATACCCAAACCGGCCCTCAGAATCGTCGCCAGAACAGGCTGCTCCTTCAATCGCTTGGATTGATGAATACCCAATGGCGTCTGCACGTCCACTATTTCAAACGGCATCTCCTTACTGATCTCCAGCGCAATACCTTCAGCAATACGTTCTAAATTCCTGCGAAATCTCAGCCTGTCATTTTGTATCGTCACATCCCTCAACTCACTTACCCAATTACTTATCAAACTATGATTATCACTTAAATTTATAACAGTATTGTTCATCGTCGCTATTTGCTGCAAAGATGCAGCATTATATGCTATTTTTTATCAGTATAATATTATTTTTTACTAAAATCAATGCCTTAGTTATAATATTTTTATTCTGTTCAGTATTTATTGGTTCTTTTTACATTTTTCAAAAATAGGAACACCATCTGTCTATATATAGGTAAATTTGCCAGATTACAATTTTTATACCATGATTTATAGAGCCATAGGCATTATGAGCGGTAGCAGTACCAACGGTGTTGACATTGCATTTGTAGAATTGGTGGAGGCTGCAGGCAAGTGGACTTATGAAGTAATGAATGCCGACATCATTCCTTATTCCACAGAATGGCAGCAGCAATTAAAATCTGCAGGCACATTAAACGCTTTAGAGTTCAGCAAATTACATACAGCATACGGTCGTTATCTCGCCCAACAGGTCAATCAGTTTATAGATAAAAACAACCTGCACCATAAGGTTCAGTTCATTGCCAGTCACGGCCACACCGTCTTTCACGAGCCCCGGCACCATACCACCGTACAAATTGGTTGCGGAGCCAGCATTGCAGCCCTCACCGGCATTAATGTCATCAGCGATTTACGCAGCATCGATGTTGCGTTAGGTGGCCAGGGAGCACCAATTGTGCCCATAGCAGAAAAACTGTTATGGCCACAGCACACCATGTTCTTAAACCTGGGCGGCATTGCCAATATCTCCGCCGTTACCGCCAATGGCGAATATGTAGCATTCGATGTTTGTCCTGCCAATGCAGTACTTAACAACCTTGCAAACCAGGCCGGACAGGAATACGACAATAACGGAGACATCGCCCGCAAAGGCTTCGTGCGCGATGAAGTATTGTTCAAACTCAACCAGGAGCCGTATTACATGGTTAAATTTCCAAAATCACTCAATAACCAGTTTGGCCTGGAAACTCTGTTACCCAAATTCAAACACGCCAACCTCAGCACACAGGATTCCCTCCGCACAATGGTGGAGCATATCTGCATCCAGGTCACCAGGAGCGTTGGACGCCTGTTGCCAAAAATGGCCATCGATACCCATAAAACATTGTATGTAACCGGGGGCGGCGCCTATAATTCATTCCTGGCAGAACGTTTAACTGCCAGCTTAAAAGTAATGGGAGTAGAAGTACAGGTTCCCGAAAAAGAAACCATCGAGTACAAAGAAGCCATAGCCATAGCACTCGCTGGCGCCTTACGCTGGCGCGAGGCCAATACCACTTTAGCATCTGTTACAGGCGCCAGCCGCAACAGTATAGGAGGTGCATTGTGGATAGGCCAGGATGCTTAGTTTTTCTTTTTGGGGCTCTCAACATTCAGTACATAATCCCACAGCATATCGGGCTACGCAGGGTATCGTACCCCAAAACCTTGCAGGATTTTGGGGTACCGGCGCCACCGCGCCGCCTGCTGTATCCCGCAGCCCTGCAACATTTGTAATACTATTTAACCAACGCTTTTAGGCTTAAAAGCGCTGACATTCAAAACAATTATAAATAAATTCCGCAGATAACGCTAATCCTCCAGGGGAGTTTAGGATAAATGTTAAACGTCCAGACACAACCAATAAGCGTCACTCATACTCCTGTCCGCTCCCTGGAGAGATTGAAGTGAGCAAAAAAACACCCAAACACAACCAATTTCCATTACCAATATTTCCTCATTACTCGTGCTTCTGTCCCCTCCATGGGAGGGGTTAGGGGTGGATATAAAACAAACGGATCCCCTTTCGAAGATAATTCACCCAAGCCACGGATATCCCCCTCAGCCTCCTTACCAAAAGTACCATAGAATTACCTGATCAACATCACCGTCCCCTTTTGGTTCACAATTTTACCTGCATAATCAATTGCCTGTACATTATACACATAATTTCCCGACGCCTGCGGAATACCCTTATAAGAACCATTCCAACCGCCATTTACCCGGTTCGTATCAAATATCAACTCACCCCAGCGATTATACACCCGGAAAAAATTTAGCTGTTGAATGCCAACAAGAATTGGTTTAAGATCATCATTCAAGCCATCCTTATTAGGCGTAAAAGCGTCAGGTATAAAAATAGTCGCAGGCGTTTTAAACACTTTCACAGTAATAGCATCAGTTCCAATACAACCGTCCGTCGTTTCTACCGTCACCAGGTAAGTAATCACGTCCGGGCTGGAAACATTATACAAACCCACCGGGTTCGGGATACGCGCATTATTTAAACCCGTTGCCGGAGACCAGGAAAACTGACTCGATTCAGCAGCATCCGTAGTCGCGTAAAACTGCATTGGCTGGCCAATCACCACTGCAGTATCCTTACCCGCATTCACTAAAACAGGAGCCAGCACTTTTATATGAAACGTATCTTTAAATACAACCGGGCAACCTTCATTAAATACACTCAGCACAACATCTGTTGTACTGGCAGGGCTCGCAATAGCCCTCATCACAAATGAAGAACCGGACAGGTAATTAGTCGTAACCGAACTCACAACTCCGCTATTACTCCATGTATAACCCGTACCCGCACTCACATTCGCACTTAATGTAGCAGTTTTGCCAAAACATATCACAGAAGTATCCGGGAAAATAACAGCCATCGGGTATGGAACAGGGTAATAATTAATCACCGCAGCAGCGCCCGTATCCGCAGCGCAGATTCCATTTTTAGTAATCACCCTGTAATAATTCGTTTCAGAAACAGGCATTGGCTGATAAAACAAATCCTTTAGCTCAGGAGAAAAGTTGTCCCAATCAGAACCATTATAAGAATGTTGCCAGTTAATAAGGTTACCAACTGTGCCCGTAACCTCTAAAACAGGCATAGCCACATTACCTAAACAGATATCTGTATAGGGCGGGCTTATTTTACCGGCATTTGATTGCGCGTCAACACTGATCAACACACTATTAGTCGTTTCTTCACTGCATGAAGCACCATTCTGAACCACAGCAGCATAATAAGTCGTTTCATTTAAATTCCGGGCAGTAAATACATTCTCCGTATAACTAAAAGGTAACCAGCTAACCCCGTCTGTAGATTTTATCCAATGAAGAATACTCCCGTTATTGCCGTCAAGCGTTATAACAGAACTATTGATCCCTGCACACAATAAATCGCCACCCGTAAGTTTGCCCGCAATCGTTGGTGTAGAAGTCATCACGTCAATTGTATCCTTCAGGTCTGTACAACTATTCACCTGGTGAACGGTGATTCTGCCCGTATTCGATCCCGGTTTTACCTGGATAATACTCGTCCCTTCACCACTAACTATTTGCCAGGAAGGTGGCACCGTCCAGGTATAAGTAGCATTTGCCAGTGCAGGAATTGAATAAGTAACAAGGCCATTGGTACAGGCCACTTTATCCCCTGAAATCTCCAGCCCGTCGCAAAGCTTTCTCAGCGCCACATAAGCATAAGCAAAATGGGCCCCCGGGCTACAGTTAACAGACTCAAACGTAAGCGTCACAGTCTGGCCCCTGTAAGGTGCCAGGTCAAATGTCACCTCCGTCCAGTCCTTTGTCCATACATCCTGCAGCCAGGTGCCGCTACCACCCTGTCCGCCGCCAGTGCCGGAATAGGATAAAAACAGCTCCGGACTTAGCTTAAAGCCATTTGCAAGAGCTTTCGCAGAATCCAGTGTAGCACCCGTAGAAGAACCGCCGCCATTGCCATTACCCGCGTCATCAAATGTCGGCAGGAAATACTCCGGCGAAGCACATACCACCACATTGCCACCCGCCTTTAAAGTAGCCCGGAACAATGGCTGATTAATAGAATTATGCGTCCCGTTTTCTAAAACCATCGCATAAGCATAGGTCATGGTATATGGCACAGTAACATCACCGGCAGGTACACTGATAGAATAAGTAATGCTCCGCATAAAACCACCCGGTGCCCTTTCATTTGTAGCCAGGTCGTGCGATGTCGCAGTAGACCCCAACTGCACCGAATAACCGTACGCGTAGCCGTTAATAGTAGGAATAATAGGAAACTTGCCATAATGATCAACCCCGGGAAAGGAATTCACAACAATGCCGGAATTTGAAATCGTATATTCCGGTATAATGGAAGTCATTGTATTAGGAAAAGGATAGTCCGTTGTTGATTTGCCAACCAATCCCGTAGAAGCCGACCAGTTGCGAAGCGTGCCCGATGAAAAATTAATATTTGGCGGACATGGTTGACTTTGGCCTAAAGCCTGGGACACCAGAAGCATACCACAAGAGATAAGACAAAGCAATATCCGGTTCATTTTCCATACATTAGATCAATATCAAATTTAACCAATTTATGAATTACAAATTAAAAAACATTAAGATTAATTAACCGGATTTGGAAATTACTTACTCAGCAAAGTCAATAACAACTCCGGCTCATTCGTAGTAATAAAATCGAACTCCTGGTCCAAAAAGAACTGTAAGTCAGACACCTTATTAACAGTCCATACATTAAGAATTAAGCCCGACTCCTTTGCTTCCTTTATCCATTCAGGATTTTTCTTATAAACATTGTAGTGATAATCCAGCCCTTTTATACCAGCCTCCTTCAGTTCCCTGGGAGTTTTATCACCATTTAAATATTGCGTAACAGCGTTATCATCAACAGACGAAATATATTTCACCACATCGTAATTGAATGAAATATAAGCTACGTTTGCTTTCGCATTCAAATCTTTTACTGCTTTCATTACCCTTCCGGCAATTTCAACACTCCTCTCGTTACTGATTTTCGAAGGCTTGATTTCCAATACCAGTTGCGTTTTATTATTATCTTTCAATCCCTCTTCCAGGTATTGGTGCAAAAGCGGCAGAGATTCCCCATTAGGCAATGTACCCGAATTTAATAAAGTCTTATAAGTAGATGTTTCTATGTTAAGATGATTAAATTCCGGATCATGGCAAATCACTAAAGAATCATCCGCAGTCATCCAGATATCAAATTCTGCCCCTGCGCAATTTAAACTGATAGCATTTTTTAATGCGGCTACAGAATTCTCAGGCAGGCTTTTTGCCTTAAATGCCCCTCTATGTGCGACTACAGGATTTTGATGCATTTGAAATTTTTTATACCCGACACTAATAACAGCTATCAGCAAAATGACAGTAGCTGATAATATATTCTTTTTCATAAAGGAAAGGTAAATTATTTGCATAATCCTTTACCTTTAACATTAAATGGTAACAAAAAGTTGATGGAAGTATAGAATTGCCCGGCAGGCATTCAAACTGCTGAAGGGCTGCCGGATACGACGGGCATGGTGCGACGCAGGAGCACCGAGCGCCAGCGAGCCCAAAGTAGCCGGAACCAATGCACAACAGAAGGATAATGTATAGAGCCCCTAAAAAATAAAAGGGCAAAACCAGAAGGAATCGCCCGTACTTAACCTGAAATATTTGCAAAATAGACTATTAGAATAAAAAAATTCTGTAGTGTATTCGCAATTATTGTATATTTTATGTGTTAAGGAAAACTTTAATTGAAATGCGAATTTGGGAATTAATTTGGTGCGCATAAAAAAAAGTGATAAACGACGCCTTTTTGTGACAAACTACATATCTATGATTATTTAATTTGAAAAATATTTTAATTTAGCCGTCAAATTCAATATTATGGGGAAACTCCGGTCGGTAATTGTGGATGACAACGAACTGGACAGGTTGACACTTGCTGGCCTTTTAAAGGGCTACAGTAATTTTGAAGTGCTTCGCGTATTTACTAACCCGATAGAAGCACTGGGATTTTTAATGGAAAATACCATTGACGTATTATTCCTGGACGTGGATATGCCCGGAATGAGCGGTCTGGAACTACGTAGGAAAATAAACCATATACCTGCCTGTATTTTTATAACAGACCATCCTGAGTTTGCATTGGACAGCTTTGAATTAGATACATTGGACTACCTGCTCAAGCCTATATCTCCGGAAAGATTTACACATACGGTTTTACGCATAGAAGAATATATCGACATACAGCAAAAAGCGGTATTATACGAACAAAGCAAGGACGATAGTACCATTGAAATAAAAAACGGCAGGCAAACTGTAATCGTTAACATCAACGAAATACTATACATAAAAGCCGTGCAAAATTATTCAGTAATTGTTACGACAGGTCACTCTCATTATATAAGAGCTACGTTAAGCAATCTTCTGAAAGAAAATAAACTATCATCATTTAAACGGGTACATAAAAGCTATGCTATAAACGAGAACCAGGTAATATCTAAAACACCAAATAATGTTACCATCAATAATGGTGAACTGATCCCTATTGGCAGGACTTACAAATCTTTACTAGAACTTTAAAAAAATAAAAAAAGCAACTTATTTAAATTCATGTCTTACCTCCAGCAAGCAACAACTGAATTTGTTCTGTTTCTTATTGCCTTATGTTTTTTAACCTCTGCCGCCAATGCGCAAAAAACAGCTGTTAATAAAATTGACTCTTTAAATATAGAACTTTCAAAAACCATACACGATACTTCCAGGATTTTCATACTGAACAGTATAGCTAAAGAATACATTAAAGAAAGCGATTACAATAATGCCACGGAAATGGCTAATAAAGCACTGGCCCTGTCCCAAAAGATAAAATATAAAAGAGGGGAAGGCAAGGCGTTGAGTACCATTGGCAATATAGCCATAGACCAGGGCAATTTTAATGACGCCATGAAAACCTACAACAGTTCCCTGAAACTGATGGAAGAAATTGGCGACAAAAAAGGCATTTCTGATGCCTATAGTAATAAAGGCATTATCTACTGCCGCCAAAGCATGCATGCGGAAGGTTTAAAAAATTTTATAGCGTCCCTGAATATAGACATAAAAAGGAATGACAGTACCGGTATGGGATTCATGTACTGCAATATCGGTAATGTGTACATGTTTTTAGAAAATTATGATGAAGCGCTGACCCATTTTACCAAAGCAACGGAAATTCTCGAAAGGATTGGCGAAAGAAGGTCCGCTGCTATTATCTATTCTAATATCGGTAACGTTTACCGGAAAAAAGGAGACTATAAGAAAGCATTAGAAAACCACCTTAATACCATAAAAATATTAGATGAAGTAAAGGAGGGAAAACACGCTTACGCAACTGTTTACCATAACCTCGGCGCCGACTATGCCAAACTTGAAAATTATGAAGAAGCCCTTAAATACTACCGGAAAGCACTGGAACTATCTAAAGAAATAGATGACAAATATTCTACGGCAAATATATCCGGGGATATTGGCATCCTGTACAGGCTTAATAATGACTATACTAATAGCAGGACCTGGTTAAATACAGCCATACCACTGATGAAAGAAGTAGGTGCACTGAATATATTAAGTAAGCTATACAACGAATTGGGCATGCTGGACAGTGCGGCAGGTAATTATAAAGCCGCTTTGGAAAACTACAAAACCTCAATCGAATACAGGGATAATTACAGTAATAATGAGAATACTAAAAAACTAACACAGCTGCAAATGAATTACGAGTTTTCCCAAAAAGAAGACTCGATAAGGATGGCCAATGATAAAGAAATGGCGATAAAAGACGCTACTGTAAAAGCACACCAGGCTCAAAAATGGTTACTTGTTATAGGCATCATCATCTTATTGGCCAAAGGTGGATTACTACTGATCCAGAATAACCAAAGAAAAAAACTGAACAAGAAACTGCTCAAATTAAACTCGGAACTGGATGAAGCTGATAAAATAAAAACGAAATTTTTCAGCCTGATCAATCATGATTTAAGAAGCCCCATATCCAATGTCATAAAAATTTTACGCCTGCAACAAAACAACAGGGAGCTGTTGGACGCTCCTACCCGCACAAGGTTAGAAAATGAGACTTTACAATCGGCAGAACACTTATTGGAATCCATGGAAGACCTTTTACTTTGGAGCAAAGGACAGATGCAGCAGTTTAAACCTGAAATAAAAGTTGTACCCGTAGAGGAACTCTTTGGTGACCTGAAAAAATATGTAACCGGTATTGACAATATCGCATTCACATTTGACAATCCAGAAAAACTCAGTCTGAAAACAGATAAAGATTTTTTGAAAACCATCATGCGTAACCTTACCGCCAACGCTATTAAAGTAACAGAAAATCAAAGCAATCCTTCGGTAAAGTGGAGGGCCTGGCAGGAAAATAATAACACCGTGATATCCATTACCGACAATGGTCCCGGCAGTAGCATGGATGAGTTCCGTGCGCTCTATGACGAAACAGCTACCGTGGGCATAAAAACAGGACTGGGCTTACATTTGATCCGCGATCTGGCAAAAGCCATCGAATGTAAGGTAATCGTAAAAACAAATAAGATGACCGGTACGGAAATCACCATAACACATGAGTGCAATAGTTAGCATGCAAAAGTCCGGTTTTGATAACCGGGCTTTTTATTTTGCATCATTCTACAGCACTACCTGAGAACACCCAAATAAATGACAGTTCGTTTAAAATATAAATGTTGTTCAATCCCTGAAGACAATTATCCTGGCTATTGTTTGTAAAAGATGGCCGAATAATTATTATCAATTTCCTTCCATACGGAGCCATTAGACTGCACGGTGATACTGGTTAATTTTACATCAGTTCTATCATTACTGCTACCACCTGATAAGCAGCTGAAATGACGAAGCCCGATAGCATACCCGTACATTGTATTAGTACCGTACCCTTTTTGGATCTCATTAACAATAATATCAATATTGGTTTCAGCCTCTATTACCCGAACAATGGTAGGATTAAAACTAAAACATGTGGCAGGTCCCGAAAAGGGAATTTTTGCTGAGATCTTATAAATACGACCTTTACAACCACTAGCTCTTGGCAGGTAGATGGTTTTATCAACATCCGTATTCCCTGTCAGGATCATTTGTATAGAATAATCATTTTCCGTAGCAGTATAATTATCATAAACATCCTTATAAGGCAGGCTAACCCCGCCAGCTACCTGTAATATAGAATTGGGAGTCTGTGTATTAACGCCCACTTTCCCCTGTGTACCAATAGCCGGGCCACCATTCAGATTAAGCGCGTACAGGGATGCATAAAATGCCCCCTTCGACTGTACCTGGATACCACCGCCGGCACCTTCCTGTACCACTGTATTCACCACTGTATTAGCAGTATTATTTCTTACCTCCAGTTTACTGCCAGGCATTGTATTGCCGATACCCACAAAACCATTGTTCACATTCATAGACATCCCCCACCCTATAACCGAACCAAACACACCAACATAATCGTTATCCAGCATACCGATAAAACCCCGGTTGACAATAGGATTATTAGCATTATCTATACCATCAAAGCCAATACCTGCCGTTTCAGAAGTTTTACGTACCCGGATGCGGCCATTTACATCAAACATGCTGGCAGGTGTAATACCGATACCCACATAACCATTAGGTTGTATTAAAATGCGGCGGATCAAAGGCATCGATGTACCCTGCCCGGTAACAGAAGCTGCTGAAGTAGCAATAAAAAACTGGCCGGTACTTTCAAAAATACCGACACTCCCGCCAAAACCGGTATTGATAGATTTTTCTGAACCGTTATAATAATAATTAAAACCGATACTGGGAGCAGAATTCATCAGCGAAACGCCGGCTGTATTATCACCAAACATAGCGGATACCGCACCAACAGTACCGCGAACCACGAACTTACCCAATGTCGGAGTGGTTGTACCAACGCCCACATTTTGTGCATAAGCAGGAATTGTTCCCGAAAGAATACTTCCTACTAAAAATATAATGTGTTTCATCCCCAATAATTTATAGGTAAATATTGGGCATAAAACACTGATATAAAAACCATAATCGCTGAACAACCATTTATAATCGATGAAAGAAATTGCAATACAAAACGATCATGAAAATTACTCCTCACTTCCGGCATCAGCTTCAATTTTGGATGCCTCATTTCTTATAATCTAGCATTGTTTATACTAAATGAATGATCTCGCTGCCAGGTAGCACAATACACAAAATCAAAAACCAGCATTATTGCCGGGCAACATTTTATCAATTAAAGAGAGTAAAATCCCTCCTATTGAAAAACTTTCCTTAATCACGGGAGCAATTTATTTGGATGGAAGCAAAAAAAGGCTCAGGTTCCTGACAATAAACAAAAGCCTTACTCCATGCGACGATGGATCACCTTATAACAAAAGTTTCTTCATAAAAGTTATTATCGATCTCTCTCCACCCTCCACCGTCCGACTGCAAAGTGATACTGGTTTGCTTTACTGATGCCCTGGTGTTGCCGTCACTTGTTGTGGCACATTTGTAATTCACAAGTCCCCCGTTATACGCACGTACTCCAAACTCGTTCCAGATAATATTAATATCAGTTCCGGACTCTTTTATCAGTACAATGCTTGGCGTAAAACTAAAACATATTTCGTTGTTTCCTGGAGCAGGAATTTGAGCAGAAATCTTATAAATACGACCTTTACAGCTACTGGCCCTTGGTAAGTATATCGTTTTCGTAACATTCTTATAGGAAGTAAGGAACATTTGTATGGTATAGTCCTTTTCAGTAGCCGTATAATTGTCGTAAACAGCCATATAAGCCACACTTACGCTGCCTGCCACCTGTAAGGTGGAGTTGGGGGCTTCTGTATTCACGCCAACCTTGCCTTCTGTACCAATAGCAGGTCCCCCAGCGAAATTTTTGACATACATAGAAGCAAAGAGTGAGCCGTTCGATTGGACCAATAAACCGGCACCCGCACCTTCCTGTACCACTCTGCCTACCCCTACATCAGGCGTATTACTTCTGACTTCCAGCTTACTGCCGGGCTTTGTATTACCAATACCCACAAAACCATTATTCACATTCATGGCCATCCCCCACCCTATACCAGAACCAAACAAACCAACATGATCGTTATCCAACATACCGATAAAACCCCGGTTAACAATGGGATTATTAGCGTTATCCACACCGTCAAAACCAATGCCCGCCGTTTCCGAAGTTTTGCGCACCCGGATACGGCCATTCACGTCGAACATGCTCATTGGCGTAATGCCGATACCCACATAGCCATTAGGCTGTATTAAAATACGGCGGACCAAAGGCATTGGTACGCCCTGCCCCATGGCTGAAGCCGGGGAAGTAGAAATAAAAAACTGGCCGGTACTTTCAAAAACACCAACACTGGCACCAAAGCCGGTACTGATAGATTTTTCACCACCGTTATAGTAATAATTAAAACCGATACATGGTACGGAATTCATCACCGATACACCTGCGGAATTGTCACCAAACATAGCAGATACAGCCCCCACTGTACCACGCACCACAAACTTTCCCAATGTCGGAGTGGTTGTACCAACGCCCACATTTTGTGCATAAGCAGGAATTGTTCCCGAAAGAATACTCCCTACTAAAAATATAATGTGTTTCATCCCCAATAATTTACAGGTAAATATTTGGAATGAAACACTGATATAAAAAATGTAATCGCTGAACGACCCATTATAATCGTTAAACGAAATTGTAAGACAAAACGATGATGAAGGTTCTTCATCAGTCCCGCTAATACCCTTCCTTTCAACTGAGTACTCCTGCCGGGATCAGGTATATCCTGATGATTATTTACCCAACGCTTTTTTTACTGCAGGCGCCACAACAGTACCTAACAATTCTATGGATTTCATCTGCGTTGCATGGTCCGGCGCTCCCATATCCGAATGCATTAAAAAGCGGGTCAAACTAAATGTCTCCTGGTGATATAAAATTTTATCGATCACTTCATTCGGTTCTCCGATAAAGTAAGCGCCGTCTTTACTTCTGCCGGCCTCAAACTGGGGCTTTGTCATTTTACTCCAGCCCCTGTCTTTACCTACCCTGTAAGCCTGCGCGGCATACACAGGAAAATAAGCATCTGACAGTGCTTGCCCGTTATTGCCAATGAGGCCATGCGAATGCGTAGCCAGTTGCATTTTTGCAATATCATGGCCCGCTGCTATATATTCTCTTTTATACAGTTCAAACAATGGCCTAAAGTGTACCGGGTTCCCTCCTATAATGGCTATGATCAACGGCAAACCCAACCTCGCAGCCCTGATCACTGATTCCGGGGTTCCACCTACCGCAATCCAGGTATCAATCGATCTTTCCAGTTTAGGGTACACTGTCTGATTAATCAACGGCGCACGGAAACGGCCTCTCCAGTTTACCGGGCTTTGACCCTTTGCTTTATTCAGGTTTAGGAACAGATCCAGTTTTTCAGCAAATAATTGATCATAATCATTCAGGTCGTAACCAAATAAAGGAAACGATTCTATAAAACTTCCCCTTCCAACGGTAATTTCTGCCCTGCCATTACTTACCTGGTCCAGCATGGCAAAATTTTGGTACACTTTCACAGGATCGGAAGAACTCAGAACAGTAACAGCACTTGTCAGCTTAATATTTTTAGTAATAGCCGCCGCCGCCATTAACAGCATTTCAGGGGAAGATACTGCGTAATCTGCACGATGATGTTCACCGATGCCGAATACATCCAGTCCCACCTCATCCGCCAGTTTTATTTCCTCTAATATCTCATTCAGTCGTTGAGCCGGTTCCTGGAACGTTTGTGTATTTTCATTAAAATGCAAATCGCCAAACATACTTATACCTATTTCCATAACTTCATTCTTTTATAGTGCAAATTTATTTTAAATAGCCGGATCCAATCTTAATCTAGATTATGTTTTAGGCACCGGCCTTTAAAAATACAGAAGGATGACAAATACGATTATTATCAACGGTAATAATATTCACGATATTCAAAGTTTTTACCAGGAGATCAACCGGGTTTTTATGTATGGTGAAGACTGGCAACTCGGGAACAGTTTAGACGCTTTCAACGACCTGCTTTATGGCGGGTATGGCACAATGAAAGATCATGAAACAACAACAATCATATGGCTGGCTTTCGAAAAAAACAGGCTGGACCTGGGCTATGAATGTACAAAGGATTACTACAAACAAAAGTTGGCACAACCTGAATTGTTTAATCAAAAATATTTCCTGGACCAGCTTGAAGCACTAGAAGATGGAAAGGGACAAACCTATTTCGATATACTTGCAGAGATCATTAGTGAGCATGGTAATATTGAGCTGGTATGCCGTTAGTATTTTCTTTATGTCTCTTCTAAAAAATTAACTACTGCCCGGGACCGGTAAATGTAAAATACACCTTTTCGCTTTATTTAACAATTTGCTTTTTAACTAACTGATCCTATCAGAATCCTAGCATTAGAATTTGTTTTTAACTTTTAAATTTTAATGCCATGAAAAAACTTTTATCAATTGCCGCATTAGTAGCTATCAGCTTAACAGGTTTTGCTCAGCCAAGAAATAACAATGGTAATGCATATGGTCACCATAAAGATTACAACAGGCATTATCAGGTTAAAAAACATCCTAACAAGCAAAACAATCATTATGCGTTTGACATCCGTCAACGTGATTTTGAGATCAGCAATATCATGCGGAATTACCAGATCCGCATAGACCAGGTAAACAGCGACTGGCGCTATAGAAGGAGCGCAAAAAGGCAAATAATCAGGGACCTGGTGAACCAAAGAGAGCGTGAAATAAGCTTTGTATGGGATAAATACAACCATCCGTACAACTTAGCCAGGAGATAAATAGGTGTCGTGTTTGTGTAATAAGTGGCAGTGTTAACAATAATTGTTAATGCTGCTTTTTATTTGTGACCAGGCCTCAAAAAATGTTTTAATTGTCATATTTACACTTTTTTTGTGCCATTGGGTTGAATGAATTAAATTGCACTGTCGAATTTTTAAAAGATTGTTTGTAAAAAAATATTCTCATGGATTTACAGTTAAAAGATAAAGTCATCATTGTTACCGGTGGTGCAAAAGGTATAGGCGAAGGGATCGTTCGTGTATTAGCTAATGAAGGTGCCATACCGGTTATAGTGGGCCGTAATAAAGCGGACAATGATGCTTTAATAAATAGTCTGGCTGCAGAGGGCAGACAGGCTTTTGGTGTGGCTGCAGAGTTGAGCAACCCGGAAGAAAACAAGGCTGTTATTAATGCGGTAGTGGCGCAATATAACCGCATCGACGGATTGGTGAATAATGCGGGCGTTAATGATGGTGTTGGCCTGGAGAATGGCTCTTATGAAGGGTTCATGGCATCTCTTCATAAAAATGTGGTCCATTATTATTTAATGGCACATTACGCTTTACCTTACCTAAAAGCAAGCAAAGGTGCTATATTAAATATTACGTCTAAAACAGCCGAAACCGGCCAGGGTGGTACTTCTGCTTATGCAGCAGCTAATGGAGGCAGAAATGCTTTAACCCGTGAGTGGGCAGTTGAATTATTGAAATACGGTATCCGGGTGAATGCAGTAGTGGTGGCAGAAAGTTTTACACCTGCGTATGCCAAATGGATCGAAACTTTTGAAAATCCGAAAGAAAAACTGGAAGAAATCACCGGTAAAATCCCATTCGAAAATCGCATGACCACGCCTGAAGAATTAGGAAATGCCGTTGCATTTTTACTATCCGCTGCAAGTAGTCATACTACCGGCCAGATCATTCATGTAGATGGTGGTTATGTACACCTGGACAGGGCATTGGCCAATGCTTAGGAGTTGCAAATGCAGATAGCCCAGTAGCACCACTGCGGTACAAGTGAGTGACACAACAATGCTTAATAATAGCAAGCTGTTCGCTCAATAAATAAAAAAATAATTATCTAAGGATACAATTATTATACAATGAGAACATTAACCTGTGTCACACCCGGCACATTTGAATACAGCGATACAGAGATTCCTGTTGTTCCGGAAGGATATACTTTATTAAAAATAAAACGTGTTGGTATATGCGGTACGGACTTACATGCGTACGAAGGCACGCAGCCTTTCTTTAATTACCCGCGCATTCTGGGTCATGAACTGGCGGCAGAAATTGCTGAAACATCTGCCGAAGGATTTAGCGTAGGCGAGGCGGTGACAATTAGTCCTTATTTTTATTGCGGTACGTGTATTGCCTGCAGAAACGGCAAATACAATTGTTGCCAGAAAATAAATGTTTGTGGTGTACATATTGATGGTGGTATGCGTGATTATTTAGCGGTACCGGATTATTCATTGATTCATGGCGAAGGTTTAAGTTTTGATGAACTGGCATTGGTAGAGCCACTGGCTATTGGGGCACATGGTGTCCGTCGCGCAGATGTGCAACCAGGCGAATACGTTTTGGTAATTGGTGCCGGACCGATTGGTTTAGGCACGATGGAGTTTGCACGTATTGCCGGAGCACATGTAATTGCATTAGATATCAACACGCAACGGTTGCAATTCTGTAAAGATAAACTGGGTGTAGAACATACAGTCAATGCTTTAGATGCTGATGTATATGCACAGATCAGTGCCATTACCAACGGCGATATGCCAACGGTAGTAATCGATTGTACCGGTAATCAAAAAGCTATTTTAAATGCATTCCAATATATGGCGCATGGTGCCCGCTTTGTATTGATCGGGTTACAGAAAGGGGAACTGAGTTTCAGCCATCCTGAGTTCCATAAGCGTGAAGGAACTTTGATGAGCAGCCGTAATGCGACAAGTGTAGACTTCGATCATGTGGTAAGCAGTATGAAAAAAGGTTTTGTAAACCCTACCAATTATATAACACATACGGTTACCTTTGAGCAGGTGAAAGATGAATTTGCCGGCTGGCTGGACCCTAAAAACGGGGTAATAAAAGCGATGGTATCTTTGTAAACGAAAACAAACAAACTAGAAAACATATAAATCATGTCACAAAAATTTTCATTAGCCGGTAAAGTTATTATTGTTACCGGTGGCACAGGCATCCTTGGTGGCGCCTTTATCGATGGTATTGTAGAAGCAGGCGGAGCGGTTGGTATTTTAGGCCGTAATGCGGATGTTGCCAACGAACGTGCCAATGCTATTAATGCTGCAGGTGGTAACGCTCTGGCTTTAGTGGCGGACGTTATGGATGTAGAACAATTAAAAGCAGCTAAAGAAAAAGCGATTGCACATTTTGGTAAAATAGATGGCCTGGTAAATGGTGCCGGCGGCAATACTCCTGAAGGTGTTTTACAACCGGAACAGGATATATTTAGTATGAACATAGAAGGTATGCGCCGCACCATGGATTTAAACTTGTGGGGTACTATCATTCCGACACAGATTTTCGGTGAAGAGATTGCTAAAAACCCGGAGGGCGGCAGCATCGTGAATATTTCCAGCATGAACAGCAAACGGGCTATTACCAAAGTATTGGGCTATAACATGGGTAAAGCGGCTGTTGATTGTTATAATCAATGGTATGCGGTAGAATTAGCCAACCGTTATGGCGATAAAGTGCGTATGAATGCTTTAGCGCCGGGCTTTTTCTTAACAGAACAAAACCGTAATTTACTAACCAAAGCAGAAGGTGGTTACACTCCCCGTGGTGAAAGTGTGATTAAACAAACACCGTTTAAACGCTTTGGCGCACCGGATGAACTGAAAGGAGCGATTGTATGGTTACTTGGCGATGAAAGCAGATTTGTAACCGGTTCTATGATTTGTGTAGATGGCGGTTTCTCTATATTTGGCGGCGTATAAAAATTGTCTCTTAGATATTTTAAATAAGCCTGCGATTGAAAAACCGCAGGCTTATTCATTTATTATTTTGCTCTTACATACTGGTCAGGCCAGTCAGTATTCGACTCTTGTAACATAAAATATGGATTACGCAATAATTCACGCGCCATAAAAATCATATCAGCCTGGTTATTTTCCAGTATCTTATCAGCCTGTTCACGGGTCGTAATTAAGCCAACTGCACCCGTTAAAATATCCGCTTCACGTTTTATTGCTTCCGCGAATGGCACCTGGTAGTCAGGAACCGCCGGTATTTTTACATGCGGCACATTCGCGCCGCTGGAAACGTCTATTAAATGAACGCCGATCTCCTTCAATACTTTACAAAGCGCTATAGAATCATTCACGTCCCACAAACCATCCACCCAATCCGTAGCTGAAATACGCACAAATAAAGGTTTGTTACGCCAGACTGACTTTACAGCTTTGGTCACTTCTACCAGTAAGCGGATCCGGTTTTCAAAACTGCCGCCATAAGCGTCCGTTCTCTGATTGCTTTGCGGAGAGTAAAACTGGTGGAACAAATACCCGTGCGCGCCATGAATTTCTATCACATCATAACCAATATCCCGTGCACGGATAGCAGCATCTACATAATCGCTGATCACTTTATTAATACCGGCATCATCTAATGGCAGTGGCGCTTCATCACCATCGTAATAGGGCTGATTGCCGGCACTCAATGTTTGCCAGCCGTTAGGTTGATGTTGTGATATCTGGCGGCCACCTTTCCATGGCAATTCCAGGCTGGCTTTACGGCCAGCATGTGCCAGCTGAATACCTATTTTACTGTTATGTGCGTGCACAAAATCAACAACAGGTTTCAACGCCTGTGCATGAGCATCACTCCAGATACCCAAATCGCCATAAGATATTCTGCCTTCAGGGCATACCGCAGTCGCTTCCTGCATAATCAGGCCAACACCTCCTATTGCACGGCTACCATAATGTACCTGGTGCCAACTGTTAGCCAAACCATCGGTAGCAGAGTACTGGCACATTGGCGACATCACCAACCTGTTCTTAAACTCTGTACCGGCTATTGTTATCGGATCGGATATTGAATTCATTATAAAGTAGCTATATCTATTACAAATCTATATTTCACATCACCTTTAAGCATGCGCTCATAAGCATGGTTGATGTCTTTGATATCAATCATTTCAATATCGCTCACAATATTATGGGCAGCACAGAAATCAAGCATTTCCTGGGTTTCTTTTATACCACCCGTATTAGAGCCGGCTAATGATTTTCTGCCACCGACCAGGCGGAATGCGGATATCTCCAGCGCTGTAGGCGGTAATCCCACGCATATATGTGTACCGTTTGTTCTAAGTAATCCCATATACGCATTAATATCGTGTGGTGCAGATACCGTGTCCAGGATAAAATCGAAACTATTACGCGCTGCTTTAAACTGCGCCTTATCCGTAGTCACCACAAAATGATGCGCCCCAAGTTTACGGGCATCCGCTTCCTTATTAGGTGATGTACTGAGTACCGTTACTTCCGCACCAAAAGCCACACCGAATTTTACCGCCATATGTCCCAGTCCGCCTAAACCCAGTACTGCCAGTTTATGACCTTTTCCCACTTTCCAGTGGCGTAACGGCGAATAAGTAGTAATACCAGCACAAAGCAATGGTGCCACTCCTTTCAGGTCCAGCTTTTCATCCACACTCAGCACAAAATCTTCAGTAGCGACGATCGTATTGGAGTAACCCCCATAAGTAGGAATACCTGTTTTTTGCTCGCGTCCGTTATAGGTTTGAGTATTCCCGTTTTCACAATATTGTTCCAGGTCTTCTTTACAATTATCACAAACACGGCAACTATCTACGAAGCAACCAATACCTGCAATATCACCTACTTTAAACTTTGTAACATCTGCGCCAACCGCTACTACCCTTCCCACAATTTCATGCCCGGGTACCATCGGGAATATACTATTGCCCCAGTCATTTTTTGCCTGGTGATAATCTGAATGACAAACCCCGCAATATTGAATATCTATCTGTACATCTAATGGTCCTGGCTCACGTCTTTCAAACTCCCATGGTGCCAATTCAGCAGTGCTGCTTTCAGCCGCATACCCTTTTACCTTAATCATACCTTTCTGTTTTATTTTTTTATAGTCGTAAAGCTAAGTTTTATTTCAGTTTCCCAAACCAGCTTTGTGATAAGTTGTTCTTAATTTTTATTGAGTCATCTTTTGTGCTGCTATTAACCACCGTTGCGACGCTCCGTTCAACTTTTGTAGTACTATTATGCTACTGCAAACGAAACACCACCGGTTGGATCTGCCGGAACTCTACCGGCAGATTGAACTCTCTTGCAGGCAACCAGTTACCACTTTGGGTAATGATCCTCAATGCTTCTTTTGATAAAACCTCGTGTGGCGAGCTGATGACTTTAAAATCAGAAGTCACACCATTTTCATCTACTGTAAAGATGACTTTTACGACACCTTCTATCTCTTTTGCAATAGCTTCATTCGGATACTTTAAATTTCTTGAAAGATAATTCCGCCATGCGTTTGCTTCTCCCGGGTATGCAGCATATTTAATGACCCGTAAACTATCCTGCGATATTACATTGCCGTTTTCATCCCATCCCTTCATTTTTTCAACAACGCCATCCACATAAGTTACCTCTGTTTTGCTTTTTACTTTCGGAGATTCATACAATACAATATCATGTTTCTTACCATTCAGGTACTTTACTGTAAAAGGTTTGAAAAACTTACCGATATATTTCATTTCACCATTCCCGTTATCGTCCAGGCTAAATTCATAAGTCTTGTCCTTTGAGAAATGGGAATAAATAAACCCTTTTCCAACCAGGTGATTATTTTTATAGCTGACTGAATCTACCAGGGTATCATTCCTGTATATATAAGCAATCCCATTCAGCTCGTTATTCCTGTACTGCCTGATGGCTATCAATTGCTGGTCCGCACTATATTCCTTATAAATACCAGATCTGATCTTTGCTAAAGAGTCGCTGGTAATATATTCACTTTGTAAGGTCCTGTCCCTGTCAAACTGGCTCACCCAATAACCCTTATCCACAGGCACCACTTTTAAAATGCGGCTAACTGACCTGTCATTCCTTTCTACTCTTTCTGCCTTTGAGTTCTCAAAAAAATACCGGGCCGAATCCCCTTGCTGACAAAACGCATCTGTCTTAATAATTGTCAAAAAAAGAAATAAGTATAAAAATTTCATCTGAATCGGGCTTTATTATTCAAATATAATACAAGTTCCAGTAGTAATATCCGGCGTTAAATATCCCCAAATAAATAAGCTTCTGTTGCTCTGTTTCAACAGAAAAGACTTAAACTTGTTTAACAATCGGTTTACCTAAACTTAATAATAATATAAATGCTGGATAAAACCTTTCTTGAAGTCATCAGAAAACGGCAGTTACTCCCTGAAGATGAATTGACCGCAACGGCAGAAAAACTTACCGGCCGTCCCGTTTTTATAAGAAATGATTTAAACTGGCTGCTTTATGGCGGCATTTTAGCCCTTACAAGCGGTATCGGGATGCTGCTTTATAAAAACATTGATACGCTCGGGCATAGTATTCTTATTCTATTGACCGCAGCGAGTGCATTACTCTGCCTGTATTTTGGTATAAAAAATCAACCGGAAGACAATATCAATAAGAACCACCCTACCGACTATCTTATTTTAGGTGGCAGTATTTTACTGGTGTCATTCATTGCTTACTGGCAGTACCAGTACAATATATTTGGTACCCGGTACGGCTTAGCCACGTTCATTCCCATGATAATGCTGTTTGCCATTGCCTACAAAACCAATCATAAAGGCGTTTTAAGCATGGCTATCATCAATCTTTGTGCCTGGCTGGGCATTAGCGTCACTTCCCGGTACATGGTCATGCAACTTAATTTTGACAATGACAATATCACAATAGCCGGTGTTCTCTTAGGTATTGCTTTAGGCGCTTACGGCAGGTACTCTGCTATAAAAAAATGGCAATCTCATTTCAGTTTTACCTACGAAAACTTCGGGTTCCATATTCTTTTCCTCAGTTTATTAAGGGCCATTGTTCAGTATGAATTCGTCTTTTTACTCTGGGCACTCTTATTAGGTGCATTTGCATTTATGCAGCACAGGTTCGCCATAAAAGAGCAATCATTTTACAAGCTGTTCTTTATTGCCCTGTATAGTTATATTGCCAATGTCCTGGTTATTTTCAGGATACTTGATTTTCTTGATTTTTCTTATGAAGGCATCACACTGTTCCTCATCGTACAGATAGCATTAGCCATTGCTGTGGGGGCATACCTTTATTCAACGCATAAAAAAATGAAACAATGACACTATTCGCCTATAATAAAGACTATGTAGAAAAATTTTTGATCCGGGAGAAAGGTGAAGAGCTGTTTAATGCCCATATTATTAATAAAAACACCTTTCAGCAGATCCGACAAAATACGGAACAGCCTCTTTATACACCAGGATTTTTCGTGAGGATAGGATTTCTTTTACTTACTGTCATTATTAGCCTGTTAGGGTTCGGATTAGGTCTTTTAACTGTAATAGATAGCAATGAAACGGCTATTGGCGTACTTGCGCTTTTTTACGGGCTGACCGGCGTTTTTATTGCGGAATTATTTATAGCTGGGAAAAAGCATTTCCGTTCCGGCATAGATGATGCGATCCTTTTAATGTGCGGGATTGCTTTTGCTGCGTTTGCCGGGTTTGTTTTCAAAGACGAAAGAGCAGTCATTATTACTGTTTTAATCGTTTCAGTAGCTTTTACAATCCGTTATACCCACCAGTTATCAACCATTTCCGCTGTTTTTGCATTAATGTTTTTAATACAGGATTTACTCATAGATGCCAATCCATACCTTGTTATTGCAGCCCAGGTAACAGCCATGTCAGTTATTATTGTCACCTCTGTTTTAGCCGTAAAAAAAGGGCAGCATATTATTTATTTTCAAACACTGCAATTATTAAAATATACCGCTATTATTGTTGCTTACGCATTTCTGAACTATCCGTTCATCAATGAAAAATTATTCTTCCGGTACGACCAGGAAGTTGTCAGAATGCCATCAAACCTGGTATGGGCAGGTACCTTTTTATTTCCACTTCTTATTTTTGCCTATGCGTTTATTCGCAAAGAGATCTGGCTGCTCCGTTTTGGCGTCATATTGTTTATACTATCCCTGATCGGTTTTTATCAATACCATCCTTTTATACCTACAGAATGGGCATTAAGTATTTTAGGCACCGCAGCTATCATCAAAGCATTGTTTTTCATCCGGTACTTCAACCCTGTTAAGTTTGGCTTTACATCCAAACCACAAACAGGAACGGATAACATAATACAAGACCAGGTGGGCGCAGCCATTATTACGGAAAATATCACGGTGCCTAAACCCGGTGAAGATACCACCCGGTTTGGAGGCGGTAATTTTGGCGGCGGAGGTGCCTGGCAGGATTATTAATAATACCCTTAAATTTGCAGTCATAATAACAATTTTTCATTAAAAAATTATAGGCTATGCCATCATTCGATATCGTATCCAAAGTAGATGCACAGACTTTAGACAATGCTGTAAACGTGACCACTAAAGAAGTAACCAACCGTTATGATTTTAAAGGAACGCATGTAGTGATTGATCTGGATAAAAAGAACTTTTTGCTGAAAATAGAAGCTGACAGCGAAATGAAAATGGAGCAATTAATAGATGTATTACTGAACAAAACGGTAAAACAGAACTTAGACAGCAATATATATGACCTTAGCAAAGATGCTTTTCAAAGTGGAAAAGTCTGGAAAAAAGACATCCCTGTACGTAACGGCTTAAAGCAGGAAGATGCTAAAAAAATAGTGAAACTCATTAAAGACAGCGGGCTTAAAGTACAACCGGCCATTATGGACGATATGGTACGGGTAACCGCTAAAAAAATTGATGATCTACAGGAAGTAATTGCTAAATGCCGCCAATCAGACCTCGGCATCCCGTTACAGTATATCAACATGAAAAGCTAAAATATTTACAGGAAACCGGGGCTGCTATCAGCCCCGGTTTCATTGTACAATGATTGAGCTTACAGCTGTTTCACCATTTGTAGATGTGCCGGCGCATCCATAAAATACTTTTAACACCTGTACACCTACGGACAGACGCTGCTTTTACAAAATCATTGCTTTCCAATACAGAGTAACTCAGTAACTCTATAAATATGCTCCAGTATCTCTGAGGGTATTTTATAAAGTTGAAAAGACCCAAATGAAAAATCATCATGTATTATTATGTACTTTCAGAAAAATTGTACTTTCCTCCAGTAGAAAAAGCGGACGATGAAGGCCTTTTGTGTGTGGGCGGTGATTTAAAACCGGAAAGGCTTTTACTGGCATACCGCTCCGGGATCTTTCCCTGGTACAATGATGATGTGCCGCTATGGTGGTGTCCCGATCCGAGATTCGTATTATTTCCACATGAGCTGAAAATCAGTAAAAGCATGCGGCCTCTCCTGAATGGTACAAAATATGAATTCCGTTATAATACCAGTTTCAGAGAGGTCATAACCGCCTGTAAAACTACCACCAGGAAAGACGAAGCCGGTACCTGGATCAACGAAGATATTATTGAAGCTTATTGCCGTCTGCACCAAATGGGTAAAGCTGTCAGCTTTGAATGCTGGGAAAATCATGTACTGATTGGCGGCCTGTATGGTGTAAGGACAGGTAATGTTTTCTTTGGTGAAAGTATGTTCAGCCATAAAACCAATGCCAGCAAATTTGCGTTTATAAAAGCTGTTCAGCAGTTGATAAACGAAGGCGTTGTATTAATAGACTGCCAGATACACAGTAGCCACCTGGAGAGCCTGGGCGCCGGCTTTATCAGCAGGCAGGATTTCATTGAAATTTTGAAATCGAATATTGACAACTAAATGTTGTTCCAAATAAAAAGGCCATGCTTTCGCATAGCCTTTTGTAATATTTACAAGATATTTATTAGATATCGATCGCTTCACCGTAAGCCGCTGCTGTTGCTTCTTTGAACGCCTCGCTCATAGTCGGGTGCGGGTGAATGGCATTTAAAATTTCGTGCGCTGTTGTTTCTAACTTACGGGCAACAACCGCTTCTGCAATCATGTCGGTAACGTTTAGACCAATCATGTGGGCGCCTAGTAACTCACCGTATTTAGCATCGTAAATAACTTTTACGAAACCTTCAGTAGCACCTGCAGCAGTAGCTTTACCACTGGCGATGAACGGGAACTTACCAACTTTTACTTCGTAACCGGCTTCTTTTGCTTTTTCTTCGGTATAACCTACAGAAGCAATTTCAGGTACACAATAAGTACAACCCGGAACGTTATTGTAGTCGATAGCTTCTACATGATGACCAGCAAGGTGTTCACTTGCATTAATCCCTTCTTTGGTAGCAACGTGAGCTAAAGCTTGTCCCGGGGTACAGTCACCAATTGCATACACCCCTTTTAAAGATGTTTGCTGGTTAGCATCCACAACAATTTTACCTTTTTCGGTTTTAATGCCTAATTCTTCTAAACCAATGTTTTCGATATTTGCAACCACGCCTACAGCGCTTAATAAGATATCTGCTTCAAGCACTTGTTCGCCTGTAGCTGTTTTTAAAGTTGCTTTTACACCTTCACCAGAAGTATCTACTTTAGTAACTTCAGTGCTGGTTAATATGGTTAAACCTTGTTTTTTAAGTTGTTTTTCTAATTCTTTAGAAATATCCGCATCTTCAACAGGTACAATACGTGGTAAATATTCTACTACCGTTACTTTAGTACCCATGCTGTTATAGAAGAAACCAAACTCAATGCCGATGGCACCGCTACCAACAATGATGATGCTTTTTGGTTGTGTTTCCAGGCTCATTGCTTTGCGGTAATCAATAATTTTAACATCGTCCACAGGCATTGTAGGTAAGTTACGTGCTCTGCCACCTGTTGCTATAATTAAATTTTTACCTTCTACTGTTTGTTTGCTGCCATCAGCTGCAGTTACTTCTATCTGGGTAGCACTTTTAAGTTTACCAAAACCATTGATAACATCAATTTTGTTTTTCTTCATTAAGAAGTTAACGCCTTTACTCATGTTACCGGCTACACCACGGCTACGGCCGATAACCGCACCAAAATCTGCTTCTACGCCGGTTGCTTTAATACCGTACTTTTCTGCATGTTTCGCATAATCGTAAACTGATGCACTTTTCAATAACGCTTTTGTAGGAATACAACCCCAGTTCAAGCAAATACCACCTAATGCTTCTTTTTCAATAATAGCTACTTTTTTACCAAGCTGAGAAGCACGAATAGCAGCCGGATAACCACCTGGACCACTACCTAAAACTATTACGTCGTATGACATATACAAATTTTGATGTTTGAAATATAATATTATAAAGTATTAACCAATCAGCCGAAGTTGAAAGTTAACAATCGGGCGTAAAGATAGGAAAATACTTCATTCAAAAAAGCCCTGCGAATTTAGCTTGTTACTGCCAATAATCAAAACCTAAGCCGCTTCATTTAACATTATACAACAAAATAATACTGGCAACGTTTTCGGTAAATTTTCTCTTGGGCGGCTTTGCATGCAACATATAATGAATCATTCATTACTCCCTTTGACAGCAGTAAGGTTATACCATATTAATATTAACAGCGACATCCCATTATATTACTGATAATCAACAACATTAGTCCAGTTTATTGATATAGGATATGGATTAACAATAAACCTCGATACTGAGCTACTATTTACCTGTTTAAATGGCATGATCCGAATTGTCTAACAGGATTATTAATGCCGGGCGGCTGCGGGATATGGAAGGCAGCCGCCTTAGCGGCTGGTGCGCAGTGCAACGGAGCACCGAGCAAAGCGAGCCTGCAAATAGCCCGGACAAATGTTGTATAGTATACTCTATGCCGATAGCCCCAAAGACAGAAAAACACTTTTTATACGTATTCTAAAAAAAATGAAAAAAAGTTTCAACTTTTTTCCAACCATCTTTGCATTGCGTACTCTTATATACGAACACAATAGTTGAAAGCACAGACAGACATATCAATATCAGTAATTAATCAAGCTAAAAACGGGGATTCAGTAGCCTGCGGGCAATTATATCATCATTTTAGTAAGAGTATGTTCAGCATTTGTATGCGTATGGCGGGTGACCGTGCTTTGGCAGAAGATATTTTACATGATGCGTTTATAACTGTATTTAAAAATCTGCCCCAGCTTAAACAACCGGAAGCCGTGGCGGGATGGATAAGAAGGATTGTGGTGAATGAATGCATCAGGCAGACGAGCAAACAAATAAAAATGTATGAGTGGAACAGTGAGGCTGCTGATATAGAAGATGAAAAAGATACCGATTGGTACAAAAACATTAGCCTGGCACGCATACATGAGGCAATAAAAGAATTACCGGACGGCTGCAGACAGGTATTTGTTCTTTACACCATGGAGGGATTGACTCATAAAAACATATCGGAAGCGATTGGCGTAAGTGAAGGTACCAGTAAAAGCCAGTACCACCGGGCTAAAACACTATTGAAAGAAAATATTATAAACTACTTAAAAGTAGCCAATGGATAACTTAAGCAACTTTTTGAACGACCACAGGGATGAAATGGACTTTGAAAGCCCATCGCCTGAAGTTTGGCAAAAATTACATAAACAAACGAAAAAAACACCGGTTGTCAGCATTAAAAAATGGCTGTATGTGGCAGCGGCCTGTGCGTTGTTTGCATCAGGATTACTTTATTTAATGCAGGAAAAACCTGTTGCCACTCCAGGTGCTTTAGCTGAAGTTAACAGCACAAAAAAAGATACAGCTATTAAAACGCCTGTTGAACAGCCTGTTCCTGTAACAGAACCTACAGAAACGCCACTGATTGCCAGCAATAAGACTGAACAACCTGTAAAAAAGATAAAAACGATTAAAGAAAAGCCAGCCAGAACAATAGATAATGAGGTACAGATGGCAGTAAAAAACATTGATAACAATTTTAATAAAATATTGAATACTCAATTAAATAATATTAACCAGACACCAATATATACGGCTTCCAACGATTTATTTTCAGGCTTTAAAAAACAGTACCGACAACTGGAAAAAGATGAGAAACAATTGAAAAGCGATATCGCCAGCTTTGGGATGAACGAACAATTGCTACAACAATTGATTTTTATAAACCAGCAAAAATTAAACTTACTAAAGGATTTGCAAATTGAGATTAGTAAGGTAAATAATAACACACCCGCACAAGAAAGAACTAAACAACATTACCTAAAAATGTAATTGCTTACAGCTTTAATGCTATAAGTAATTACATTCTCACTCACAAAAAATCAATCATCATGACACTAAAAGATATCATCATCACACTATTGATGCTTTTGACCGCCGGCACAGTAACTGCGCAAAATAAAAGAAGAATGGAAATCAGCATCCAGTCAAAGACTGTAGATGGAAAAGAAGTACGTGATACCGTTATTAAGATAGACGATAAAGTAAAAACGAATCTTAAAACAAAAGATATTTCAGCAGAAATTCCTGCCAATGCGGTTGATACCATCCAGGTATTTAACTATATGAGAAAGCTTACCATTAAACCGTCGAAAGATAATAAAGTAAGAGTTTTCACCACTGCTTATTTTGATGTAGACAAAAAAGAATTAAGTGACGAAGATTACTTAAAACAAAATAACATTTACTCTACCCAAAAAGGGAATATCCTGCAAATACAAATTGGCAGTAATAAACAGGTGACCGATATGAGCTACCCATGGAAAAATATCCTGATAGGCAAAGGTGCTATTGAAAATAAAAATCAACCTACTACTACCACCACAACAACTACTACTTCCAGTTCTACTTCAAATACAAGTACTGTTACAACAACAAATAGACATACAAACAGCTCAGATAGTGCCATTGCGCGGGCCCATTCCAATACAAAAAAGGCTGTTGACGATGCAAATATTTCTGTAAAAGCATTAGACAGTATTGTTTCTGCTACTGCCACTACTATTAACAACCTGGATGTTAACGTCTCAGCATCTGCAGGTAATATTAAGCGGATGAATTCAAGGGAACCAAATGGCAATACTTTCTTACAAATTATCGATTATGCCATTACCCAGGAGAATGACGATGCATTCATTAACGGGTCGCAAACCAGCGACATTGAGTTGCACCTGCCTGCCGGTAAAAATATAGTGATCAAAAGCAAATACGGCAATGTGGCTGTGAATGGAAAAATGAACAATATTGACTTCGATCTTGTAAGCTGTGCGTTAGAATTACCAGACATTGACAATGTGAAAATAAAAAGCCAGTATTCAACTATTTCTGCCAGCGATATGAAGAACGCTGAGGTAAACCTTAAAAGCGGTTCGATCAATCTTAAACAGGTTGGAAGTCTCAAATTAAAAGCAGAGTTCTCAAATATCAATATACAATCTGTGGAGGAACTGACAGGGTCCGGCAAATCCAGCAATTTTGATATCCTGACAGCCGGGGCGACTGATTTATCACAATCATTTGGAGTACTGCGTATTACTACCTTAAAGAAAGACCTGAAATTAAATGCCGGCAATACTGAACTTAAACTATTCAACATTGCGCCTACTGTAAAAAATATAGATATTGTGAACAGGTTTGCTACCATTACCATGCCGTTACAAAGTTTGAATAATTACCAGGTAGCAGTCAGCGGAAGATACAGCAGCATCTTTGGAATACCTGATCTTACAGAGGAAATTATCAACAATGAAAAAAATTATTCAAAAAAAGTTGGTTCCGTTAACCTAAATATTAAAATAGTTTGTCCAAATTGCACCACAGATTTTAGATAACACATTTAATTAAACACGCACACAAACGACCAACACATGAGAAGATTATTCTTACTGGCATTGCTATGCATGGCCTCGGTTACTTATGCACAAAAAGGAAGTATTTCCGGTATTGTAAAAGACAGTTCCATTAATAAGAACATTGCGCTAGCCACCATTTCAGTATTCAAAGCTAAAGACACCAGCATTGTTACTTACAGGCTGAGTGATGAGGATGGCAGGTTCAAAGTACCGGGCCTACCATTGAATGAAGCATTGCGCTGCGTTATTACTTATTCCGGGTACGAGGCATTCCGGAAAGAATTTACCCTTACGGAAAATCTGCAGGACATTACCTTTGAGAACATTTTTATGATATCTACTTCCATGGAACTGGATGAAGTGGTGATTACTGCAGAACGCCCTCCTGTTACCATTAAGAATGACACGATTGAATTTAACGCGAATTCTTTTAAAACGTTACCTAATGCATTGGTTGAAGATCTATTGAAAAAACTGCCGGGTGTATTTGTAGATAAAGAAGGCAACATTTCTGTAAACGGCAAACCGGTGAACAGGATAATGGTGGATGGTAAAAACTTTTTTGGCAGCGACCCTAAAATGGCCAGCCGGAACCTGCCTGCCAATATTATTGACAAAGTACAGGTAACAGATGATAAAGAAGAACTGGAAAGGAATGCAGACAATAACCTGGCGAATGTGGGCAAAGTGGTAAACATTACGCTGAAAAAAGGAATCAAAAAAGGCATATTCGGTAAATTATATGCCGGTGGCGGTTCGGATGACCGCTTTGAAGGCGGGGGCATCGTTAATATGTTCAGGGATACTTTACAGATAAGCCTATTGGGCTATGCCAACAATCTGAACAAAACAGGCTTTACATACGGTGAACTGATGCAGGCCGGCGGTCTCAGCAGGAGTATGGGCAACCTTAATTCTACCAGTACCAGCACATCCATGTCCAGTTCAGGGGGAAGTAATATTACTGTAAATGGTGTAAATTTTGGTGGGATGCATCGCGGTGGCGGTATTTCCACCAGCAAAGGAGCCGGTATCAATATCAACCATTCACCAAACAATAAGCAATCCATTTTCGGACAGTATTTTTTTGGCAATATCAAGGTGGACCAATGGCGTAAATCAAATACCAAACAGTTTAATGAGGACACCATTGTTACACAGGATAACATTACCAACGCAAACATTATTTCCAATGCACATAATATTGGCTTAGGCACCAAATTAAAGCCGGATTCTGTTACCACCATCATTGCCAATGCAACTTATACATTGGGATTGCAAGATGAAATAAGGCATACGGGTATCAATAGCTACCATAATATACTTGGAGAGTTAAGTAATGGCAGCATTGACCAAAACAATGTGAATAATATTTACAATTACAGTCACTATTTTACCGTTACCCGTTTACCCAAACGCAAAGCTGGTGGACGCTTTACGTTTACTCACGGCCTGGACGCATCTAACACACGCTCCGATTTCACCACCAACTCTTTGACCAATATCCTTTACCCATTATTATTAGACAGCACTTTGCAGCAATTACGCTTAGAACGGATTCCCCGTACCAATATTTACGGCGCACTTGTTTTCCGTTTACCACTCAACAAAAATTTCGCATTAACCGCGTCATCAAGATACGACTACAATAAGCTCAACAATAAAGTAAATACATTTGATGCGGATGCAGACAAAAAATACAATCAGCTGAACCCTTTATTGAGCAATACTTTCAATCGTGAATTTCATCGCTCAAATAACTATTTAGGGTTACAATATATTTATAAAAAACTGACCATCACCCCTAGCCTGACTGCTTTATGGCAACAATATGACAACCGCTTATTATCGTTAGATAACTCTATTAAAAAAAGCCAGTTCAATTTGCTGCCAGGTTTGGGAATTGTATTTAAGGAACTCAACCTTAACTATAACAAAGATGTCTCGTTACCGGCTTATACCAACCTGATTCCTGCATTAAACAATACCAACCCGTATTATTTAACCAATGGCAATCCTAACTTAAAGCCTGCCGAAAGAGATAATTTCAGGATCAATTATTACCACAACAACAGCAAGAAAAATTTAAACATCAGCTTGTATGCCACCGGTTCATTGACCAAAAATGATGTTATACAAAGTATTGTAGTAGATAAATCCGGTATCCAGACGAGTACACCGGTAAATGCCGACGGCAGTAAAAACGCCACCGTCAATTACAATATCAACAAGCAGTACAAGTATAACTCCAAATTCACTTTAAGCTGGAATGCTGGTGGTTGGTATGGTTTATATAAAAATAAATTACTGTACAACGGCGAAACAAGCTGGCAAAACAATTTTAATTTAGAACATTGGGCCGGCGTTAACTTCAACTTCAACGATAAAGTAGAATGGAACAACGATATTTCACTTAGTAATTACCAGAGTAAATTTACCAGCAGTAATTTTTCGACACTTAAAACCAATCAAAAATCGGTTTCTACCGAGGTGATTTTGAGGATGCCGAAACATATTATCTGGGAAGCCGTATTACAATATGAAAACAATGGTAATGTACCTTCCGGTTTACCTAAAGATGTTACCCGTTTAAGTATGGCAGTTAACTTTACCATGCTTAAAGATGAGAAAGGTGTTCTTAAGCTGAGTGTCTGGGATTTACTAAATCAGAATAACAGCATTGGTTTAACAACTAACCGTAATATTATTTCCGCTACACAAACAAATGTTTTGGGCAGGTATTTTATGGCAACATTCACCTATAATATCCGCCAGATTGGCGCCAATAAAAAGAAAGTTGGTGGCAGTGGAATATTTGGATATTAATGGGTAAGGGGCAGTTTCTATCGGGAACTGCCCCTTTGATTCCGTAAATTTCATTCCCCTTTATTAAGTGCATAGTAATGATGAACAAATGCTAATTTTATATTATTTAGCACATTTTTTTTGGGTGAATAACCTAAAGCCATTAGTTTTATTTTTTTAAAATAATTTCAGGGGGCCATTCACTCTTCAAAAAGGGCAGATCTCCAACGTATCATTAGCGTTCGCGCTATACAAAAATATAATAATGAGTACAGTACAAAACGGCGATTCAGTAAAAGTTCATTACACAGGTACTTTAACAAACGGAGAAATATTCGATTCTTCAGCTGGTCGCGAACCATTAGCGTTTACAGTAGGTGCCGGTCAGATGATTCCAGGTTTCGATGCTGGTGTAGTAGGCTTAACTGTAGGCGACAAAAAAACAATCAATATTCCTGCTGCTGAAGCTTATGGCGAATGGCAACAAGAAAACACCATTCCTTTTCCAAAAACCAATGTTCCTGCAGATATGCAGTTAGAAGTTGGCCAGATGTTGACATTAAACAACGACCAGGGACAACAATTTAATGTAGTTGTTACAGAAATCCAGGACGAAGTAGTGATCTTAGACGCGAACCATCCTTTGGCAGGTAAAGACTTAGTGTTTGATGTTGAGTTAGTAGAATTAACACCAGCTCCTGGTAAAATTATCCTTTAATTTTCCATCTTAAAATACAAGAAAAGTTCATGTTACAAGCATGAACTTTTTTATTTTGCACCCGTATTCATTTTTCATATTATGGCCAATAAAAATAACCGTTGGGCACCTGTTATAACTATTGTGGTGTTACTGGTGGCACTGCTTGCCGTCAATTATATTAAAAGCTGCAACAACTCCACCGTTGATAACAATAACAACAAGGAAGAACAGACAACCAATGCCAGGGGGCTCAACCGAAACCCTTCTAAAATAAATTACAGCAAACATGCCCAATGCAGGATGGATTGCCGGCATATAGACGAACGGGAAGTGGCTTATATTTTAGCCAATGGCAAAATTAATTATACCAAAAGCGAAATCGGCAATAACCCCGATTGTAAAAAGAAATATGCGGTTGAAGGTATTACCCAGGACAAGCAAAAAGTACGTATTATTTTTGCACCTTGTAAAACTGAAGTAACCGTTGTAACCGTTATCGATTTAGATACCGAATGGACCTGTGATTGTAAATAGCTTTTCTTTTGGGGCTGTATTCCATAGCATCTTTATTCAACAATAGTCCGGGCTATACCGGGGTGCCGTACCGTGCATCGCTACCGGTGATACCGTTCGGTATATTTTAAAAATCAAAAAACAAGCACGGTACCGGCTCGTACCTCGCCGCCCTCTATATCCCGCAGCCTTTCTGCATTTGTAATACTATTGAATGAGATTATCCGGGCCGTATTTAGCCCAGTAGTTTAAACAGGATTGCAGCTAATAAAAACCCAACGGCAAATGCCGCAATCACTTTGATACTTTCTTTCTTTTTAGACGCAATACCCGTTTTACCGGAAAGGACGGCAGTCACTTCATTTAAATGATTCACTTTGGATACAAAATCCCCTTTATGTTGATTTCTTATTTCATTCAGGTTCGTAATACTCTCATCGATGTTTTCAGGTATTACTTCGTTAAAATACTCCTTTAATCGCCTGGCTAAAACCGGGGATTTTCCGTTTGTAGAAAAGGCAATTTTCAGGTATCCTTTGTTTACAATTGAACCCAGGTAAAAATCACAAATAGCAGGTTGATCCGCAGCATTCACTTTAATGCCTGCCACATTCGCCTCCGCTTTTATCTTCCGGTTCTCTTCACTGTTATTCGTCGCTATTACCAGGTAATCCATACCGGACAAATCAGAAACTTCATATGCTTTTTGAAATGTTTTAATATTAGGTTTATCAGCCACTAATTGCAGCAGTTCCTCCTTAAAACTAACAGATACGATTGTTAAATGAATATCCGGGTTTTGCCTGAGCAATGTTTCTGTTTTCTCTAACCCGATATTACCGCCGCCTATAATCAGGAACTTCGCATTCTCAGTTTTAAGAAATACCGGAAATAATGTATTTTTCATCGTTATTTACATGCTACTTTATGGTCATTAAAAGTAATGAATTCATCAGGACTCTCTAATAAAAATAAGCGTATCCAGGATTTATCAAATGATGACCGATTCAAATAAAAAAGCCACAAATACAAAAGTATCCGTGGCCGTATTCATAGGAAGGAGACTCTAATTGAACAATGTTCTATGAGAAAAATCACCAAACGTTTCTTTAGGTAGTCTTTCTTTTACATATTTATCAAACAAAACATCCACTTCTTCCAAAATCTGAGTTTCGTTTACTTTTTCTTTGTAAATTTTATTGAGTCTGGTGCCATATCTATCACCTCCCAGCATCAGGTTGTAATGTCCCGGCCCTGTACCCACAAAACCTAATTCAGATACATAAGGACGGCCGCAACCATTCGGGCAACCAGTCATTCTTATGGTAATTTCATCATCCTGTAAAGCATACTTTTCTAAGATAGGTTCAATTTTAGTAACCAGCTCAGGCAGGTAACGCTGTGCCTCTGCCAATGCCAAAGGGCAAGTAGGCAATGCTACACATGCCATAGAATTTTTGCGCAATTCGCTAATTTCTTTTTCTACGCCATGTTTCTCTATTAAAGCAATAATAGTGTCTTTATTTTCAGCACTGATTTCGCCTAACAGCAGGTTTTGATTGCCGGAAAAAGTGAAGTTACAAATATCCAGAAGTGATAATTCGTGTAAGAAAGCTTTTTGATTTGGTTTAACCACACCATGCTCTACAAATAACGTATAATACCAGGTACCGTTGCTTACCAACTGCCAACCGTATCTGTCACCACGTTCTGTGAATGTATATGGTCTTGCAGGTTCTAATTGAAAGCCTATTCGTTTTTCCAGTTCTGCTTTAAATCCTTCAACAGTTAATTTATCAACGGTATATTTCAAACGGGATAATTTTCTATCGCTGCGATTTCCGTAATCACGTTGTACGGTCAATACCTCGTAACAAGCTTTTAAGATATTCTCCTCACCGGATACAAATCCGATAACAGTAGCCAAACGGGCATAGGTATTAGGATTACCATGAGTGGTTGACAAACCGCCTCCGATAGCAATATTAAATCCCAGCAATTTATCATTTTCTATAATTGCTATTAAACCTATATCATTAGCAAATACATCTACATCATTGGTTGGCGGGATAGCTATCGCTATTTTAAATTTACGTGGCAGATAGCGGTTCTCATATAAAGGATCGACCTCTTTCACACGGTCATAAATCTTTTCACCGTCAATAAATATCTCGTAATAGCCCTGTGTTTTAGGCAATAAATGCGTAGACAATTTATCTGCATAAGCATGGACCTCCGCATGAATTTTAGAAACAGAAGGATGCGATGTTGCGATAACATTCCTGTTAACATCCCCACAAGCAGCGATTGAATCCAGTTTAACGGTATCGAAAGATTGTAACGTAGGACGCAACTGGTGCTTTAATATACCATGCAGCTGTACTGTTTGGCGAGTGGTGATTTTTAATACACCTGTACCGTATTGTTCGGATGTTTCGTGTAAGGTTTGCCATTGTTTAGCATTTATAGTGCCTGCCGGTATACGTAAGCGAATCATAAATGAATACAACTTGTCCAGTTTTTTAGCAGCACGTTCCTCACGCTTATCCCGGTCGTCCTGCACATACATCCCGTGGAATTTTACCAGTGCTTCATCATCCGGGCGCACATTACCTGTAAAGTTGTCTTGCTCTATACTTTCTTTTACAGTGCCGCGCAGGCCGTCACTTTTTATTTTAATACCTTCTATCGGTGATAATTTCTCGCTCATTTTATTATTTAGTTAGTAGTGAGTGGTGAAGAGTTAGTCGTGAATAGTAAATAGTAATTAGATTCTACTAACTACTACATACCATTCACTGTGCTTAATATACATCCTTCAGGTATCTTCCGGATACTTCTAATTCCTCCAGTACAACCGCTGCATCTTCTATTGAAATTCTTCTTTCCTGAGAGATGACTTCTAAAATAGTTTGCTCAACATCTTTACTCATCGGATCTTTTTGTCCACAGATATAAATGTATGCTCCGGACTCAATCCATTCATTAAACAGTTTACCATTTTCTTTGATTCTGTCCTGAACATATATCTTATGCTGCTGATCGCGAGAAAAAGCGGTGCTTAATTTGGTTAATAAACCTGTACTTAACCACTCCTGGATTTCCGTTTGATAATAGAAGTCGTGAACAAAATACTGCTCGCCAAAAAACAACCAGTTTTTACCATCAGCACCGCGAGCATCACGTTCTGCCAGGAAGCTCCTGAATGGCGCAATGCCTGTACCCGGGCCAATTAAAATAATATCCTTATCATCTTCCGGCAATCTGAAATGCTGGTTAGGATGTATGTAAAAATCTAAATCTGTATCTTTTGGATAGTCTGCAAAATACCGGGAAGCTAAGCCAGTTTTTTCTTTTCCTGCAGCATTAAACTTACATAAATTAACGGTTAAATGTACTTGCCCATCATGCGCTTCTTTAGATGATGAGATAGAATACAGTCTTGGTATTATTGGCGATAACACTTGTAACAACACTTCAAACCTGGTCTTATCAAGCTCAGGAATTAAAGCCAATGTATCTTCCAAATCAGCTTTTTCCAGCGCAATGGCTACACCAAATAACTCAGCTATTTTATCAATGGTTCTTTTAGTAAGTCCTTTTAAATTCAACTCTTTCAGCCATTGCTGTGCTGTTTTCTCCACACCGTTTAATGTAATTTTCTTTGCTTCATTTACATCAAACAGTTGCAGGATGGTATGTACATCTTCTTCTGCATTTTTAGGCACTACTCCTAATGCATCACCCGGTACATACTGAATATCATCATCACTGCTAATTTCTATATGGTAGGTTTCTTTATTAGAACCGGTGTCATTTAGAACTATTTTATGACTGATCTGGCCAACATAATTTTTTTTGGTGGCAGCAGGCTTACTTACCGTGGCAATTGGTGTTTTTGGTGCAGACTCTGCACCAAAGTTTTTCATGGCTAAATGCAACTCATGTTGCCAGCCATTAAATAAATCGTTGTAATCAATATCTGCTTTTACCAGGGGCAATAAACGCTTGCCGCCCTTTTCTGCAATTAATTCATCCAGCATAATGCCGGCATTGCAGAACAGTGGATACGACGTATCACCTAATCCAAATACAGCATAATTTAATTTGTCCAGCTTAACATTTGCTGCTTTTAGTTCGTCGTAAAAACCTTGCGCATTCATTGGCAATTCACCATCACCCTGCGTGCTTATTATAAAGTAAACCAAGGTTTCTTTCTCCAATTTATTGGCACTAAACTGGTGGATATCTACACTCTTTGCTTGAATCTTATCCTTTTTTAAATCGGATAATAATTTGGTGGCTGCTTTTTTGGAGTTCCCGGTTTCCGTACCGTAAATAATTAATGGTTTTAAATCCACTTTTTTCTCGGTAACAGCTACTCCGGGTATATTTGGAATATTGGGTACTGCTCCGGTACCGCCTTTTTCTCTAAATAAATAACCCTCCAGAAACCCCCGGGCAAAAATTAACTCCTCCATGGTGGAAGATTTAGCAAAGTCCTGTAACAATTGTATTTTAGTGTCAGATAGCATGAGTTAGTAGGTTGATATGATTATCAAAGTATGATTCGGTATCTTGTTTTTCCTTGATCCAGGCAAACTTTTCATGTAAGTTCACCACGTTGCCCACAATTAATAAAGTAGGAACATATTCAAAATTTGGTAAGGCATTCATCGTCATATCGCCAAATTTATATACCAGTGTTTTTTGTTCCGGCGTAGTGGCTTGTTGTATTACAGCCAGGCTTTTATTGCCATCAATATTTCTTAACATCAACTCATTTACCAAAGTTCTTATGCGTTGGCCGCTCATATAAAAAACCAGGGTATCATCAGTTGCAGCCCAGTCGTTCCACTGTTCTGTTTTAATATCTTTTAAATCGCAAAGGGTGAGCAAACGCAAAGCTTTAGAATATCCTCTTGCTGTAAGCGGAATACCAGCCAATGCGGATGCTCCAAAGGCTGCAGATATCCCTGGAATAATTTCATAAGGAATATTCTGTGCCACCAATGTTTCCAGTTCGTCTAAAATATTAGAGAACAAATTAGCATCACCACCTTTCAATCTCAGAACCAATTTTCCCTGTCTGGCATAGTCTGCCATTATTTGGTTAATGTGTTTCTGAGGGGTATGTATCCCTTTTGAGCATTGTTTACCTACATAAATAATAGCAGCATCTTCGCGTGCATTTTCCGTTATTAATGTTGGCGATACTAACCTGTCGGTTAGTATGACATCCGCTTTTTGCAAGTATTTAAAGGCTTTCAGGCTTATCAGCTCCGGATCTCCGGGGCCTGCACCTGCCAATATTACTTTGCCTGTTTTTGTATTTACCATTTTGCGGGTATGCTAATGTTATATAATTTTTTATTATGGGGTGTCCCACCGGGTGTTTCTATTGTATTCAGCCTTTACTTAGTTAATCTGTTTCTATTCATGCGGTGGGCCGGGCTATCCGCAGTACTCCGCAGCGGCAATTTACTTTATAAAATATACCAAATGGTATAATCTAACCTTATCAATCCACGCCGCTTTACGGGGTACTTTGCTACTATCCCTCACCCTTCTAAAGGGCATATATTTTTTATTAAAACAATCCTTCAATAGACAAATATCTCTCCCCGGTATCGTAGTTAAATGTCAATACTTTTGAATCCTGTGGAATGTCTTTTAATTTTTTAGCGACCGCTGCCAGAGAAGCACCGGTAGAAATACCTGCTAAAATGCCTTCTTCCTTAGCAATGCTCCTGGCATATTCAAAAGCTTCATCTTTGCCTACCTGCATCACTTCGTCTATTAAACCGGCACCGCCATATATGCCTGGTACAAATCCTGCACCAATACCTTGCAGCGGATGTGGAGATGGTGAACCGCCGCTTAGTACCGGAGATAATTCAGGCTCTACCGCTATTACTTTCAGGTTAGGAAATGATTGTTTTAAAACCTTTGCCACGCCAGTTATGTGCCCGCCAGTGCCAACGCCTGTTATAATGTAATCTAACCCTTCAGGGAAATCTGCTAAAATCTCCTGGGCAGTGGTTTGCTCGTGAGCAATTACGTTTACCGCATTATCAAACTGTTTTGGCGACCATGAACCTGGTATTTCTTCCAACAATTCTTTTGAACGTTCTATGGCACCTTTCATGCCTTTTTCACGTGGGGTGAGTACGAATTCCGCACCATATATTTCCATTAGCTTGCGGCGTTCTATACTCATAGATTCGGGCATTACTAATATTACTTTATATCCTTTTACCGCAGCTACTAAAGCCAGGCCAATACCGGTGTTTCCAGATGTTGGCTCTATTATTACACTACCAGGTTTTAAAGAACCATCTTTTTCAGCAGCTTCTATCATTGCTAAAGCAATACGGTCTTTAATACTGTTACCGGGATTGGTTCTTTCCAGTTTTATCCAAACATTATTTTCCGGATGGTATAGTTTATTCAGTTTTACGACTGGCGTATTACCTATTGTTTCTAAAATGTTATTGTACTTCATGGATAAGATTTTTTGTTGTTTGTTTGTTGTTATTTACCCACCCCTGCCTCTCCTGGGAGGGGATAGACCTAAGTGATGTTTATAGACTTAGTGTTAGTAAAAAGTTTTATTAATAAGCCTTTTTGTTGCATCTCAATGGTACATCAGTAAGTCTCAGAATATCTTTGAAAATGCATGTACTTTATGTCATTAAATAGAGTTCTGCTAAATATTATTTTTGATAATAACA
This sequence comes from Polluticaenibacter yanchengensis, assembly GCA_027854065.1. Taxonomy (GTDB): domain Bacteria; phylum Bacteroidota; class Bacteroidia; order Chitinophagales; family Chitinophagaceae; genus Phnomibacter; species Phnomibacter yanchengensis. Next base: position 348,203 of record JAQGEF010000001.1, read on the forward strand.
CTAAGTGCTTCTGTCCCCTCCTTGGAGGGGTTGGGGTGGGTTGTCTTTCCTATAAAATTTTTCATATTTTCAACATTTGAACCTTGCGATTGACTTTGTTGAAAAATGATTCTACTGCTGAATGGCTGCGGCATGCGTTGGTGGCGGCCCGGCCGCCAGTACGACGCAGGAGTACCGAGCGTAGCGGAGCCATAAGCACGCCGGACCAATGCTCAATAGAATATCTATAGTTGAGAGCCCATAATATTTAAAAGAACTTTTTACCCACCTCCCCGGGAGAGGCGCTATCAGGTTTCTTAATTTTTTAAAGCTTCTATTCAGAAGGTTTAGTAAATCTTAAATCACAAAATTTAACGGCTCCGGAAAGACTACTTTACTTTTGATGCTGATCTCACTTTTATGGTAAACCAGTGAATTGGAAGGCACCGAATTGGTCAGCCAGACGTTACCACCTATTACTGAATGATCACCTATGAATGTTTCGCCACCAAGGATGGTCGCATTCGCGTAAATGGTGACGTTATTGCCGATGGTTGGATGTCGCTTCACCTCTGCATAATCCTTATGAACGGACAATGCGCCTAAGGTTACACCCTGGTATAACTTGACATTATGACCTATAACACTGGTCTCACCGACTACTATACCTGTTCCATGATCAATAAAAAAGCGTTCCCCTATTTTTGCACCGGGATGTATATCTATACCTGTTTTGCCATGTACATATTCTGATATCAATCTTGGCAAAATCGGTATTTTACTGATCCATAATTCATGTGCGATCCTGTAAATGGCGATAGCAAAAAAACCGGGATAAGCCAATAACACTTCTGCCACTGATTCGGCTGCAGGGTCATTTTGAAATATAGTTTCTAAATCATCTTCCAGCTTCAGGTGTATGTTTTCAATCTTTCTAAAGAACTCGTTGATATAAACATCGGAACAGACTTCATCGCCGGCTACAACAAGTAGTAATTCCTTTAGCTGTTGTTTTAATGCTTTCCCTTTTGCTGTATGATACGTTTCGTCATCATAATCTGCGCCTAAGGAAAACAACCATTGGAAAACGGATTCAGTCCACTCTTTTGTTTTATTAATATCCGGTAACTGTTTGAACCTTCTTTTATTTCGTTGATATATGATGTTTGCCATTATAGAAACATTAATGCGCCAACAGTATTGTAGGTAGTCTCATCTACCAGGATGGCATTGCCACTTTTTGAATTTTGTTCAAAGGCATCATAAGTTAACGGCTGATTGGTTTTAATGGCTATTTGTGCAATATCATTTAGTTTTATGCCATCTGCTTCGTTAAATAACCATTGGTTGACATCCCATTTTTTATTAATTGCCTGAACTTTTACACGTACTGTTTTAAAGCGGTGTTGTAATAAATAAGTTTTGCCTAATTGTAAAGGTTGATTATCCAGCCAACATATCCATGAACTTAAACTATTGCCGGATTGTGGCAAATCACTTGATTTTACGATACTATCTCCGCGACTGATATCGATATTGTCTGCTAAATGAATAACAATATTATCGCCGGCTACAGCTTTATTGATAGTAGCTGTATGCTTTTCCAATTTAACTATTTCTGTTTCGATATTGGCAGGTAAGATGGTTACTTTATCGCCCACTTCATAAGTACCAGTCAATACTTTACCGGCATAACCTCGATAGTCGTGGTATTCATCATCTTTAGGACGAATTACCCATTGCACCTGAAATCTTGCGCTGGTGTTTTCGCCTGACTCTAACTCAATATGCTCCAGGGTGGATAGTAAAGTATCGCCGTTGTACCAGGGCGTAAACTCAGATTTTGATACCACGTTATCTCCTTTTAAGGCACTAACGGGGATGTAAATAATTTCATCGAAATTGAGATTGCCTTTGATGTCTTCGTAGCCGGTTTTTATGTCGTTGAAAACATCTTCGGAATAATCTACCAGGTCAATTTTATTGATAGCAATAATTGCTTTTTTGATACCCATTAAAGACCCTAAGCTTGAGTGTCTTTTGGTTTGTGTCGTAATGCCTTTACGTGCATCTACCAGGATAATGATCAGGTCGCTGTTAGAAGCTCCTGTAATCATGTTGCGGGTGTATTGTTCGTGTCCCGGCGCATCCGCAATGATGAATTTGCGTTTTAATGTAGAGAAATATTTATACGCCACATCGATGGTGATGCCCTGCTCGCGCTCAGCTCTTAAACCATCTGTTATTAAAGACAAGTCGATATCTACATCGTCTTGTTTGGTTTGCTTTTGTAATACACCTAACTGGTCGGTATGAATGCTATCGGAATCGTATAAAAGGCGACCGATTAATGTACTTTTACCGTCGTCCACATTACCTGCCGTTATAAATTTAAGTGTGTTCATTATATATATCGATTAACTGAATTATAAAATTGAATGTTGTTAGATATGCTTAAAGCATTAGAAATAGCCTTGCTTTTTTCTATCTTCCATGGCTGCTTCGGAAACCTGGTCGTCTAAACGGGTTTGTCCGCGTTCACTGATCCTGGTTTGAATAATATCCTCGATAATATCTTCGATAGAAGCGGCACTGGAAGGTACAGCTGCCGTACAGGTCATATCGCCAACCGTACGGTAGCGTACTGATTCTACAACAATGGTATCTGTATCTAATGGTTTAATAATTTCGCCATGCGTTGCTACTAATTTATCCTGGAAAACGATACATTCTCTATCGTGTGCAAAGTATAAGCCAGGCAATTCAATTTCATTTTCTTTAATGTAATTCCATACATCTAATTCGGTCCAGTTGCTCAATGGGAAAACGCGTACATTATTGCCTTTCTGAATTTTACCGTTTAACACATCCCATAATTCCGGGCGTTGTAATTTAGGGTCCCATTGGCCGAAATCGTCTCTTACAGAAAAGATACGCTCTTTGGCTCTGGCTTTTTCTTCGTCACGACGGGCACCACCAATACAGGCATCAAATTCATTATCCTGGATCACATCTAAGAGTGCATAAGTTTGTAAGGCATTTCTTGACGGGAAACGACCCGGTGCTTCTTTAAGGTTATATTTTTTAATGCTGTCTTCTACTGAAGCTACAATTAATTTCTCCCCATATTTATTAACCACATAATCTCTGAAAGCAATTACTTCCGGAAAGTTGTGTCCGGTATCGACATGTACTAAAGGAAAGGGCAATTTTCCGGGTCTGAAAGCTTTTAAAGACAAGTGCAACAATACAATAGAATCTTTTCCACCGGAAAATAACAATGCGGGTCTTTCAAACTGCGCAGCTGTTTCGCGCAAAATGTATATAGCTTCGTCTTCTAATTGGTTTAAATAACTGTTGGAGTTCTGCATTCTAACTTTGAATTTTATAGGGTTACCTATTATATATTTTCAAAAAAACGTTGATTAAATTATTTGTGTAAGCCGCATTCTTTTTTGGAGCCTGTCTCCCACCACCATCTGCCGGCCCTGAAGTCTTCACCTTCTGAAATAGCTCGTGTACAAGGCTGACAGCCGATGCTTACAAATCCTTTATCGTGCAATAAATTGTAAGGGATTCTTTTTGTTTCCACTTCCTCTCTCACCTGTTCGCCGGTCCAGTGCAACAACGGATTAAATTTGTATAATTGATTGGATGCATCCCATTGTACGATGTCTAAACCGGTTCTGTTTGGAGAATGTTCTGCTCTTAAACCGGTAATCCATACCTCTGCTCCTTGTAAAGCACGTTGTAACGGTACTACTTTTCTTACATGGCAACATTCCTTTCTTAGCTCCGGGCTATCATAAAAGGCATTAATACCGTTTTCATTGATATAGTTTTCGAGTAATAAAGCATCCGGATAATAGGTCTTTATTTTTTTATCGTACCGGGCTTCTGTTTTGTACCAGACATCGTAAGTTTCGGAAAATAACCTGCCGGTATCAAGAGTAAATACCTCAATATTATTTAGTTGGTTCTTAAATATCGCATTTGTAATCACCTGGTCCTCGATACCAAAACTGGTAGAGAAGACAATTTTACCGGTAACATTTTCAGACAGGAATACGAGACTCTCCACTAAATTGTTATTAGTACTTAAGTATTTTATTATATCAGCATTCATACAAAAAGTCTGTTTACTATTCACTAAATTAGAATTAGCCTGCAACTTTTCTTCACCAAAATGATGAAAAATTACAGTGTGAAATAGCAAAAATTTTACAGTCTAATTAATTTCTAACAATGCTTATGGTTAATAGCAATAACCAGAAAGCTATTTATAAGTAAATAAAAAGCTCCTCATATAACCTGAGGAGCTTTTAAAACATCTTGAAAATATATTTGTATATCTACAATGTATTATAAACTCCTCTGTTCAGAGCAGCACATACACACCATAAATATCGAATAATTTGTTACCACTGTTTTTAATTTACTAATGCAAAACTAAGCATACCTTTCATTTATTCAAAACAAACATCAATTTATTCGAATTATTTAAACAAAAAACAAAAATACATAAACAAAAATCAATTGTACACACATTCAGTGTAGTTTTATTCACTAAAATTCAATTTCATTGAAAATTTACTACTCTACATTTGTGAAGATAATTTTAAAATGAGGTTCCTTTCAATCTTTTGAGAAGGGTTTGTGATTATAAGAGGCATTTTTTTTACCCGCATAATTTTTCGTCTTCTGATGATGGTTAAGTTATTGCTCCAGATTTACGCAGCATTTATTGCGGCTGTATTCCTGTTTTAGAAGAATATGGATCTGTGTTCTGCTTATTCTGTGGGAATCCAAATTGCACTTTCAGCAAACCGACCGCTGTTTAATAAATGATGCCCTGGCATGAACCAGGGCATCATTGCTTCAGGAGTTTTTATCTCTTTTTTTCTTATAAATTTTTATGGCAACCATTAGCAACATGACAAAGGTAATGAGGCCAAATAAGCCCCAGACAAGGCTCATACTTGTTTTAACGACTACCAGCATAACGATGGCTATTAAAAAAACAGTTGCTATTTCATTGATCATGCGTAGTTGCATGGAAGAATACCTGAAATTGTTTTTGAGTTGCTGCCTGAATATTCTGTGCATCCAGAAGAAATAAACATATAACGCCAGTACAAACGCCAGTTTTAGTGTAAGCCACCATCCGGCATCAGTAAAAACAATATGATGAAAACCATTATAAAACATGATAGTTGGCCCGAGCACCAGAGTCAATATAGCAGACGGCCATGTAATACCATACCATAAGCGCTTCATCATGATACTAAACTGTGCCTGCAAAATATCCCGTTCCTGTGGTGTTTTATCCTGTGCTTCGCGGTTGTAAATCAATAACCGGGGCATATAAAAAATGCCGGCAAACCAGGTAACGACAAAGATCATATGCAGTGCTTTTAAATATAAAAATGTCATTTACCAGTTATCGTTTAGCATGTTGTTGTACAATAAATGCTTCCATTTGTGACAATGTAAAGCTACTCAAATTTTTATTGGCGGTCAATAAGGCTTTTTGAGCGACAAAAACGCCGTACCGGGTGTCCTTATACCCTTCTACAGAGTGCGCATCGGGATTGATTGAAGTAAGCACGCCTTTATCTAAAGCTTTGGTAAGAAAGCGCCAGTCTATATCTAAGCGACGAGGATGTGCGTTTAACTCTATAACTACGTTATTGGCGGCACAGGCATCAATAATTAAATCATGATTAACCGGGTATCCGGGACGGGACAATAACAACCTGCCTGTCATATGACCAAGAATATTCGTATATGGATTTTCAATTGCTTTTATAAGGCGGTTCACAGCTTTAGTTTCATCCATTTTCAGAACGGAGTGCACTGAGGCAATCACCAGATCGAAACTTGCCAGAATGTCATTGTCATAGTCCAGGCTTCCATCTATCAAAATATCTGACTCTATACTTTTGAAGATTTTGAAACCATTCAGCCTCTTATTCAAATTTTCAATTTCTGCGTGCTGGCTAAGAATCCTCTCAGGTTGCAAGCCATTGGCATAAAAAGCCGATTTACTATGGTCTGAGATCACAAGATACTCCAGACCTGTTTGCTGTGCATAAAGAGCCATTTCTTCCAGTGTGTTCGCCCCATCACTCCATGTGCTGTGCGAATGAATAATTCCCCTGATATCGTTTTTTGAAATAACGGTTGGTAATTTATTTGCCTGGGCCAGCTGCAATGCATTATTGGAAACCTCCCTTAAATAAGGCGGCAGATAAGCCATACCTAATTGCGTAAACACTGCTTTATCATTGGCAGTTTCTTTTAATACGGTATCCAGATGAGGATAGTTTTCTTCCAGTAAAGTGATGAATTCCGGTGCTGAATTACGCTTAAATACTTCTGTATTTTTTAAGGTGTTTTCAATTATAATACACTTTATTTTCGGACCATTTTCTATTTGATATATCAGCTCATTACCGCTCTCCGATACGAATAAAAAAGGGAGGGACTGAAACTTATTTTTAACTTCCGTATTGTTGATGCCTGAAACAACAAAATCTAACGATTCTATAATTTCCAACTGGCGGACATACTCTCCTACGGCTGTAAAATGATCACCCAGCAATACAGCAATCTCATTGTAAAAAGGGACTGCTTCGGCATATAAGAAGAAACCTTTTTTACCGATGAAGTACTCCAGTGCTTCACGGATATTATTTTGTGTTTTTTCGCCAAACCCTTTGTACATCGTCAGCCTGTTTTCGTTGCAAGCATATAATAATTCACCAACAGACTCTATGCCCATCTCCTTCCATATGACATTTATCTTTTTAGGGCCAATACCTTTTATAGACAACATTTCAATGATTCCAGGCGGTGTTTTGGCAATATACTCTTCTAAAATATCCAGTTTCCCGGTATGGATAAAATCGAATACTTTCTGGGCTGTAGATGCCCCAACGCCTTTAATAGCCGCTATTTCGTTTAAACTTAAATCTGCAATTCTTTTTTGTTCCTTATCTATATTGAAAGAAGCATTACTATAGGTTTTTACTCTAAAGCTGTTTTCCCCGTTTACATCCATTAATTTGGCTACTAAATTAAACGCATCGGCTATCTGTCCGTTATCCATAAATCGTTAATTTGAAAAACAAAGGTATAGTACAATTCACTATTTGCAGTATGGAAGTTTTATACAAAACTTATAGAGATAGAATAAAAAAAGGCTTTGTTATTCACAAAACCTTTTAAACAACTTATATAAGCTGTTATACTATTTACCTTTTTTAGATGACCCTTTTTTAGGAGCAGCTTTGGCGGCCTTTGGAGCAGCAGCTTTTTTAGGTGCTTCCTTTTTAGGTGCAGCAGCTTTTACAGCTTTAGGAGCAGCGGCTTTTGCAGCTTTTGGTGCAGCAGCTTTTGCAGCTTTAGGAGCCGCAGCCTTAGCAGCCTTTGGGGCAGCAGCTTTCGCAGCTTTTGGTGCAGCAGCTTTTGCAGCTTTAGGAGCAGCGGCCTTAGCAGCCTTTGGAGCAGCAGCTTTCGCGGCTTTAGGTGCAGCAGCTTTCGCGGCTTTAGGTGCAGCAGCTTTTGTAGCCTTAGGTGCAGCAGCTTTTACAACTTTAGGAGCCGCAGCCTTTTTAGGTGCTGCCTCTTTTTTTGGCGCTTCTTTCTTTGGTGCTGCAGCCTTTTTAGGAGCCGCTTCTTTTTTTGGTGCCGCTTCTTTTTTAGATGCAGCATTTTTTGCTTTTGCCATGAATTTAATTTTTATTGGTTAGTAAATTATAAAGTAAAATTAGAGAAAAAATTTTATTCACAATTATTTTAATATTCAAACTTTTTCCCCAAAAAGATTATAAACTCAACTTCAATAATTATACCAATAAAATTACTATCAAATTCTCTGTTTAAAGTATCAAAATAAAGTATTCATTCAATTCACCGCTAACTTAAATTAACGTCATTTCTTTACAACCCTAAAACCAGTTTAAGTTTCTGATAACCGGTTTTACTTACAGGTACTTTTGCATTGTTTTTTAAGATAGCCAGGTAGCTGTCTTTTTCATATGGTTCTATCCTGGTTATTTGGGACACCTGTACAATGTAAGAACGATGACACCTTACAAACTCAACAGCAGTAAGGGTTTGCTCAAAATAGCCCATGGTCTTATTTTTCAAAAAGCTACCTTCATGCGTGTATACTTTTACATAATCATCTGCCGCTTCAAGGTATAAGATATCTATAGTAGGTATTACTTTTATTTTGCTACCGCTTTTTACAACCACCCTGTTCTGCTGTACATTTAAGAGTGGAGATGATTGTAATAATTCTTCCGTTTTCTGCTGCTGGGTTTTAAGATTTTCCAGTTGGATGGCTTTATTAACAGCTATACTAAATCGTTCTTCGCTGAATGGTTTTAATAAATAATCAATCGCATGATTATCGAAAGCTTTAATGGCATATTCATCAAATGCAGTTGTAAAAATTACGGCAGGCTTTTGCGTTAGCATTTCCAGCATTTCAAACCCATTTATTTTTGGCATTTGTATATCCAGGAATACCAGGTCGGGCTGTAATTCAGTGATCGCTTTAAATCCCTGGAACCCGTCGCTGCACTCTGCTACAATTTCTATGTCGGAGAACTTTTGCAGGTACTCTAACACTAACATCCTGGCTAATGGTTCATCATCTATTATTACTGCTTTCATCATAATTATTATATATTGGAAGTAAGACCTGTACTGTAAAAGTATTGTTCTCTTTTTTGGTTTTTAACAGATCGGACCGGTGATAGATCAACTGCAAACGCCTCAAAACAGAACTCAGTCCAAAGCCTGTACCCTTTCTTATATCAGTTTGCGCATCATCATCAAAAGGGTTCTTTACAGTTATTAATACATTGTTCTCCTTTTTCACAGCATTAATCGCTATCTCCACATCACCTGTTGTATTGTAGAGTCCAAATTTTATCGCGTTTTCTACCAATGGTTGCAACAGCATTTTAGGTATCTGCACATCAGTAATACTCTCCTCCAACTCTATCGAAGTTTGTAAACGGTGACCGAATCTTACCTTTTCTATTTCCAGGTATAAACTTAAGTGTTTGTATTCTGTTTGTAAACTCACCATTTGCTGATTTTCATTGCCAATGGTCCCTCTTAAAAAATCAGAAAGCTGCAATACCATCTTCCTGGCCATAGCAGGATCCATAGAAATAAGTGCATTAATCGAATTCAGGCTGTTAAACAAAAAATGTGGTTGCAGTTGTTGGCGCAGGTTAAATAATTCTGCTTTTCTTGCCAGTTCCTCTATCTCTGTTTTCCTTTTATCTTCCTGCTCTCTTTTTTGATTCACATACCATGCAACACCCATCAACGATACACACCCGTTTATTAACAACGCTATTAAAATTCTGATAAAGCGTGTATTATAAAAGAATGCCGGATACATTGCTTTTCTACTACCGATTATTGCGGGCAATATTGAAGATACAGTAATGTACCATAGTATAACAGAAAGTAAGCATAGAGCCAGCACATACTTAAATTGATTTTGTGTGGGTAAATAATAACGGAGTGTGTTTATAATAACCAATGAAGATACTGCCAGTACTCCGTTGGAAATGATACTATCTGCAAAAGCCACTTTTACAGGCACATCGTATAAATACAGTAGTATAATGTGAACGCTTATAAGCATTAACCAGCTTACTACAAATATTATACGGTGCCGGAGTATAGAAAATGGGGAGTTCAAACTGCTGAATGTTTATCGTTTATCGGTGCTTAATAACTGTAACTTTTAATATCCACCCCGCCAAACAACGCTACGCCACGAATAATTAATGTTTTGCCGGGTTGTATCTGGTTCGGATTAATATTGCGTTTATCTTCAACACCGCCAAATACGGCTGTCATTTCAGACTTCACATTCCAGTGTGCTGGAATTTTCAGATCTACGCCGCCCATAATAGCATTCAGTTCCAGCACTACCGGCCCGTTAATATCTGCCTGAACAAGGTCTATTTCCGCACCGCCTAAAGCAGCGGTAACTTTACCACCTAAAAAGTTTTTACTGTATATTTTCCGGTTGATACCGCCAAATACGGCGGATACATTTACTCTTTCAGATTCCATAGTGTTAGTGTTTGTTTGAGTATTGGAGAATTGCTGAGTGTTTGAAAAATCATTAGCTTCTTCTAATGGGTCAATATAACTATCGCTATAAGTATCCTTATGCGTGTGCATATCCGTATAATCATCCTCTATGTCATTTTTTGTACTATCGTAACCAATAGCATTATTGAATTGTGGTTTCAACACTATATATAAGCCTATTAAAACAAAAATGACGCCCCAGGTTACTTTAGTATTGTAAAACATCGGGAAAATATTATCCAGTAGTGAGACGCTACCAATAGCGGTCAATACAAACCAGGCAGTATTCTGAAACCTGCTTTTTACACCTATTATAATACCGATGGTTATCAGTATCATTTCCCATCTGAATATCCATCTGGGGAAATAAATACCGGAGAACCTCAATAACAGGATGGTACCGATGATAATGAATATTAAACCCGTAACCGCATTTCCGGAATTTGATAATTTATTGCGCTTGCTCATTGTATGATTGTATTTAATAAAAGTAGTTAAAATCAGATCGTATTATTTTCCTGCCCTTTGTTTAAAAAGCCCTTTGCAATTATAAATGTGCCTATAGCTATAAAGTCAATAGCCCATAACAACTGTTTCGGTATTTGCAGGTCCAGCATCCTGTTAATAAAAAATGTACCGCCAACCAGTATAAAGTAAAACCAGTTCTGATTTTTGCTTTGATTTCTCAGAAGCTTAACCAGTCCGATGCAAAGGATAATAAAATCCCATTTAATCAGTTTTTTATCAAAAAGGAAAAACTGGTTCACCAGGATAATAATACCAATGAATAAAAAACCAACTCCTAACAGCGATCGGCTCTCGGAGTCGGTTTTAAATAGGTTGGAAGTGTAGTTGTTAGTCTTTTGTGTTGGTGTGCTGCTCATGGCATTAAGTTTATAATGGTAGTTATTTTTATTATTTGTTGATACAAAGCTACCACATCCTGTAACACACGACAAACGTATAAAGGCCAGCACCTGTAAACCATCGGTGAAAACCGCTATTTTGTCGGTGAAAACCCCTCTTCTTTTATTGCCCGTAATATTTCCCGCTTCCCGATAGGCCCTGGTGCCTTTTCTACCCTGTAGCCTGCTGCAGTTAAAGCTCTTCTTACATCACCCTTACTACAGTATGTTACCAGGCAACCGTTTTCCGCAGTACACGCATACAATTTATCAAATACTTCCGCCGTCCATAGATCCGGCTGAAACTGTGGCGCAAAAGCATCGTAGTAAATGATATCAAATTTTTTATCGCCGGCGTCAAACAGGTGCAGATCCATTTCCAGTTTTACCAGTTCAAAGTAATCATGAATGGTTATGCTATTTCCAAAACCAGATGAATGGATTTTATCATAAATATCCGCTGCATTCTCTTCATCACTTACTTGTGCATGGTTCAGACTGTTATATTCATGCCCTTTCAACGGGTACTTTTCAATAGCCGTATAATCAATCTTCCAGTTTTCACGACCGGCCACAATCGCAGTCAGCAAGGCATTCAGGCCCGTCCCCAAGCCCATTTCCAAAACCGATATCGATTCTTTCAAGCCATTTTGAGCAATATAATACTTCAACCCGTTGTTAATAAAAATGTGGGTACTTTCCTGCAATGCACCGTATTTACTATGGTAAGTATTCGTCGTATTTACAAGTTGTATCGTATGCGAGCCATCTTGTGTTGTTGCTATTATTCTGTCCATAAAAAAGGAGCAACCGGATTTTCCCCGGTTGCTCCCAAAAATAATGACTTATTTATATTCAATAACCAATTCGCACGTTACAGCTTACACTTCCCCGATAGTACCGTCCAGGCGTTTTCGGCTCCTGCTCTTATTAAATACGTTCTGGTCCATTTTCCGGCCACGTCTTACTTCTTTTCTTTCCTCTTCCGGCAATGCCAGCTCTTCTATACATTCCTTGCTGCAGCATTGCTGGTATTTCTCCTCGCATTCCGCACACTGAATAAACAACAGGTGACAACCATCATTCGCACAGTTCACATGCGTATCTGCCGGTTTACCACATTGGTGACATTGTGCAATAATCTCTTCCGTCACTCTTTCCCCCAGCCGGTCATCAAACACAAAGTTTTTACCGATAAACTCCTGCTCCAGTGCTTCTGTTTTCACCTGGTTCACATAATTAATAATCCCACCTTCTACATGGTACACATTTTTAAACCCGTTGTGCAACATATAGGCGCTGGCTTTTTCGCAACGGATACCACCTGTACAGTACATAATAATATTCTTTTCCTCGTTGCCTTTCATCATGTCCACAGCCATTGGCAACTGCTCCCTGAAAGTATCGCTCGGCACTTCTATCGCATTTTTAAAATGCCCCACTTCGTATTCATAATGGTTACGCATATCTATAATAATGGTATCATCAGATTTTGCCAGTTCATTGTATTCATTAGCTTTCAGGTACTTCCCGGTTTTGTTCACATCAAAAGTCGGGTCATCAATACCGTCAGCTACAATTTTATCGCGTACTTTTATTTTAAGTACCCAGAACCCTTTCCCGTCATCATCTACTGCAATATTCAGCCTCAGCGCATTCATCCATTCGTAACTGTATAAATATGCCTTAAAAGCATCTACATTTCCTGTAGGTACGCTTACCTGGGCATTAATACCCTCGTTGGCCACATATATGCGCCCGAATACGCCCAAACCGGTAAGGCCTTTCCACAGTTCATCCCGGAATGCCTGCGGATCTTCTATACGATGATATTTGTAAAAACTAATAGTAGTGCGGGGTTCATTACTATCCAGCATGCGCTGCTTCAATTCCTTATTGGAAACTCTATTGTGTAGTACTGCCATAATTTTATTTTTTTAAGAACGCTTATAGAACGAGCAAAAAAATTTTAACGCAGCAAAGGTAAGTGCTATAATTATGCATTGCAACATCAAAAGGATGATTTTAATCATTCTTTCTGATTCGTTATTCATTACTCGGGCGGCTGCCGCAGCCGGTTTATCCGGTTGCCAGGTGTTTTATAATTAGCCGGTGTATATAATGCAGGCTGCGGCACCGGGCTATCCGCAGTACGCCGTTTGCCGCCGTTCTTCAGAACGCTTACCGTTTCAGCATATTCTTTCTTTCAAACATTCCACGGCGGCAATCCGGGGTACTTCGCTACTATCCCTGCCGCTTACAGGCCGGGCTCATCAAAACTGACCAATACCATTTATTATCAGCAAAAGCGGTGCATTTTTTGATAATATGTAAAATATTGCAATCACCTAATTTTCTTTTTATGGATATGCTTAAAATGCTTTTTGAAGGTGCGGATAAAAATTTTATCATTGAAATTATCGGCAGAACAATATTCATGTTCTTTTTAATCTTACTCATCCTCCGCTTATCGGGCAGACGGGGTGTGAGACAACTAACTTTATTTGAAGTAGCTATTATTTTAGGTTTGGGGTCCGCCGCCGGCGACCCGATGTTCCAGGAAGAAATACCTGTGATTTATTCAATCATTGTTTTATTCTCAGTGATCGTGCTATATAAAATCATTACTTTTTTAGCCTCCAAATCTGAGCTAGTTACAAGAATTTTTGAAGGCAGGGAAATGGTGGTGGTTGAAAACGGGGAATTTAAAATAGACGGCAACAAGGACTCTGACTTCTCTCAAAAAGAGTTTTTTGCCGAATTAAGAAATAAATCGATTGAGCATCTGGGACAGGTAAGGCTGGCAGTACTGGAAATTGACGGGACATTAAGCATACTCAAATACCCGACGGAAAATATCAAATACGGTTTACCATTGTTTCCCGGTTCTTATAAACCGATCCTCTCAATTCATGAAAAAGGACCTTTTGCCTGTATGTTTTGCGGTTCCATTCAACATAAACTTTCTCATAAAAATCAAACATGTGATAATTGTGGCAAAAAGGAGTGGACTATTGCCATCAAAACCCCATTTATTCACTAATCATTCTCGGCCTGCCTTTTCAACAATACTTATAGAATTTACATACAAAATATTTACGATTAACAACCGGGGCATAAATTGCCCAAACAGTGGCTATAATTGAGTAAACAGTCCTTTAGGCCATTATTTGCTTACTCCAAAATTATTTTTCATTTATTTTAATCTTTTATTACCATTTCTTTAATATTACCGGTGAACCTTAATAGACATTAGGCCTTCCGGCTATTTCATCCTCCTCGTCACGCGCTCCCCGGCATTGTAAACGCATCACAAATCCATTCAATTTGTAAATGGTATAAATATGGTAGCTGTAATTATGATCACAGTATTTTATGGCCGGCTTGCCAGTCATCCATTATAAACTTATCACTATGAAAAAGTCAATATTAGCAGTCATTTTTACAGGATGCTTCATATTCAGTCTTGTTGCCATTACGCAAACCATTAATGCGCAAACCATTCAATACCTGGCACAGGAAAAAGACCATGAGTTTGTAGAAAAAGTTTTAGAAAAAGGGCAATGCCAAATTAGTTTAGCCAGGCTGGCACAAACAAAAGGGTTATCATCACAGGTACAACAGTTCGCTACGCAAATGGAAAGAGAGCATCAGAAAACTAACGAGGAACTGACAAAATATGCCCAACAAAATAATTATGCAAGCATTCCGGTAGAAATGAATGATGATTCTAAAAAAGATCATGAAAAACTATCCGGAAAACTGGGTTCTGAATTTGACAAAGTATTTGCCAAACAGATGGTAAAGAACCATGAGAAAATGATCAGATTATTCAAGGAACAAATTGAAGATGGTAAAGATGAACAGTTAAAAACATGGGCATCACAAACGCTTCCCGTTCTGGAACAACATTTAGAGAGTGCAAAAGCATTACATGAATCAGTTAAAAAAGGCAGATAAATAATGTACTGACAAGCAATACGGGAATATCCCGGCACAAATATTACCAATAACCCATTTTACCAGAATACATTATCCGGATCTTATTCCAAAGTAAACAGGTTGCTGGTTTCAAAACATTTAAAATGATAAAAGCATTAAACATAAGGTGGACCCCGTTCATACAAGGTGTGTATTTCAGTGTCGTTGCATTATGGCCCTTAATAAATATCAAAAGTTTTATGAGGGTAACAGGTGGTAAAACCGATATATGGATGGTAAATGCAGTATCTGTTTTACTATTTCCTCTAATTTTTATTCTATTCAATACGGCTTTCAAACCTTCACCTATTCCTTTATTGCATTCTTCGGCTCTTATAGCAGGTACAGCAGGCCTGATGATGGTCGAATATAATTTTTATGTGAATGGCATTATCAGTAACGGTTATCTTGTATACGCTATACTTGAAATCTTCTTCTTAGTATGGTGGATATGTATTTTCATTGCCACCGTTTTACATAGAATCAATACTAAAAAAAATCACTCTTAAAACAATAATACCATGAGTATAGAAAACTTACAGAACAAGGAAGCGATTGAAAAACTTAAAGAAATGATCAACCCGATAGACATCGGCATGCTATGTACGCATACAACAGGTAGCAAACATGTACATGCAGTGCCTATGAGCACACAGGAAGTAGATGAAGATGGCAATATCTGGTTTTTATTTTCTTCGGAAAGTGACACTCACAGGAACCTGTTGCTTGACAAAAGCATCTGTCTGTTATATTCTGACCCTGGTAATTTCCAGTTTCTCAGTATTCATGCCAATACTGAGATTTTAAGAGACCAGGAACGGATTAATCAATACTGGAATAAAATGGTTCAAAGCTGGTTCGATAAAGAGAAAGAAGACCCCGGTATTTTACTGTTAAAGGTAGTACCGGCAGAAGCACATTACTGGGATACAAAATCTAATAAACTGGTTACCTTTTTTAAAATGATTGCCAGCGGCATTACCGGCGAAGAAATGGACACAGCAAGAAGCGGTGAACTAAAAATCTGATTACTTAACACGATAAAAAATAATTGACATGTCAAAAACTATTGCCATACTGGCCACACATGGATTTGAAGAAAGTGAATTAAAATCTCCCGAAGAGCATTTGGAGCAACAGGGATGGACCGTGCATATTGTAAGCCCGGAACCTGGCAGTATAAAGGCATGGGCTAAGAAAGACTGGGGTAAAGCCTATCCCGTAGATGTTGAGTTGGCTGATGCTGACGCGTCACGGTATGATGCATTGGTAATACCGGGTGGTGTTATCAACCCGGACCAATTAAGGGTAAATGAAGCGGCCCTGTCATTTGTCCGTGATTTTTTTGACCAGAAAAAGCCGGTAGCGGCAATTTGCCACGGGCCCCAGGTATTGATCAATGCAGATGTAATTAAGGACAGGCGGTTAACTTCTGTAAAGAATATCAGCAAAGACCTTATTAATGCCGGGGCATTATGGACTGATGAAGCTGTAATAGTAGATGAAGGTCTGGTTACCAGCCGTACGCCTGATGACCTGCCTGACTTTAATGCTAAAATAACAGAAGAAATCCTTGAAGGCAGGCATGAAAACCAGCATGCTTAAAGCGGATCTGGCAAAGAGACATTCTAATGTTTCAGACACTATATAATAGCCTATGAGGAAACTTAATTTCTCATAGGTTATTGTACTAAAATAAAAGTGTTATTGGTAAAATAATGTACTGCTGCTGAATGGCAGCAGGATGCGTGGGCAGCGAGGAACGAGCTGGTGCGACCCAGGAACCGGCAACAACCCTGTTGCAACCAGCACGGAGCATAGCGAACCCCTAAGCAGCCTGAACAAATACTTAATTGTAAAATAACTGCTGATTGCCCCAAATTAAAAAGAAAAAAACTTAACCGGCCTGATACCTGCTATTACCGGATCAGTTGTTTGATGCTTTCAATATCGTCAATATCATTGACGGTTTTATCTCTGCGCCAACGCAGGATTCTTGGGAAACGTAATGCGACACCTGACTTGTGCCGGTTGCTGAAACTGATGCCTTCAAACGCCAGCTCAAATACGAGTTCAGGTTTTACCGTACGCACAGGCCCGAACTTTTCCAATGCATTGTTATTGACAAAGCGGCTCACTTCCTGGATCTCTTTATCCGTTAAACCGGAATATGCTTTGGCAATAGTCACCAGGTTTTCACCGTCTTTTACTGCAAACGTGTAATCCGTATAATAGCCACTGCGCCTGCCACTGCCTTTTTGCGCATATATGAGTACGGCATCCAATGTAAGCGGGTCTATTTTCCATTTCCACCAGTCACCTCTTTTCCTGCCGCTGTGATAAGGAGATTCTTTTTGTTTCAACATCAGTCCTTCGCTATTCTGTAATCTGGCCGTTTCGCGTATAAGGGCTAATTCTTCCCAGTCAGAAAAATGAATAACGGGTGAAAGACGTAGACCATGACTGCTGTTGTGTATGAATAAATGTTCTAACTGTTGTCTTCTTTCCGACAACTGTTTTGCCCGCCAATCGGCATTTTCCCATTCCAGCAAATCATAGGCAAAGAGTACTACCGGTAAATCCTGCAACATTTTCCTGCTGATGTTTTTTCGGTTCAGCCGCTTTTGTAATTCGGAAAAATTTTGCACTATCTCGTCTTTATGAACAAGCAATTCCCCATCTATTACAAAGTTGCCATCTATCAACAGCAGTGCGTCTTTTATTTCGGGGAATTGGTCTGTAATTAATTCTTCGCCTCTTGACCAGATAAAGACTTCTCCCCCGCGTTTTATCAATTGTGCGCGTATGCCGTCCCACTTGTATTCCGCTTGCCAGAGACCTTCCATACCTAGTTCAGACAATTCTTTATCTAAAGCGTATGCCAGGCAAAATGGATAAGGTTTTGAGCGATGGCTTTGTATATGTTCTCCGTTGATCAAGGCATCAAATGTAACCTGGTCCGGATGCCACTCCCCCATTATGGTATGTGCGACGGCACTGGCCTCCATCTTATAATAACCGGCAATAGCATTGATAAGACTTTTGGCGGCAATGCCTACCCTGAAACTGCCTCCTAAAAGTTTATTAAAAATGAAACGTTCTGTGTGTGGCAGATTTTGCCAGGCATTAATGACATACTGCTTTTTCTCCGGCTCTGTCATTAATTCAAGTAACTTTATCTGTTCCATCCATACTGCCAGCGGTTGCTCCTTATATTGAACAGGTTCCGGTAAAATGAGAGAGATGGTTTCCCCAAGATCACCTACCGCTGCATAAGATTCCTGGAATAACCATGCGGGAATTCCTGCGATCTCTATAGCCCACTGTTTTAATAGCGTTGTGCTTACTTTTCGCTTAGGCCGCTTGCCGGTGAAGAGCGCCAGGAACCATAGTTTGTCTTCATCGGGGGCCTTCGCAAGAAAGGTTTCGATTGCTTCCTGCTTTAAGCCTGTTTTATTGGTGCTGTCTAAAGCGTTGATGAGTATTGCAAATTCTTTCACGTGCCTGTTTTTAATATTATGACAACTCCTGTATTTCTTCTTCTCCGAATACTGTTTTTACAGCTTTGGTTGGGATACCGATTTCATTGAGGTATTTTTCAAAAACGGCTGTTTGGCCGTGGGTAACATATACCTGCTCTGCCTGCGTTCCCTTAATTACTTGCAACAATCCATTCCAGTCTGCATGATCGCTAATAGCAAAGCCGGCATCTGCCGCGCGCCACCTGCGTGCGCCTCGTACCTGCATCCATCCGGAACAAATGGCTTCTGCACGGTGGGGTACTTTTCTGAGCAGGTTAGTATCTACGAGTGAAGGTGGAACTATAAGTATGCCGTTTTCTATTGTTTTCAAATCTGTGTTTAAATCCACCGTATGATAGTCCGGAAGGCGCACACCGGCAGCTTCATAGGCATCATTCAATTTGGCGATGGAGTAATGCACATTTAATGGACCCAAGCCTTCCAGGGCTTTCATGATCCTCTGGGCTTTCCCCAGCGCATAGCCTATCAGTACAGATGTTTTACCAATTGCCTGGTTATTTTGCACCCAGCTTCTTAACTGGCGGTTTTGTTCTTCTACAGATGCCCAATTATAAACAGGTAAAGCGAAAGTACTTTCGCTGACAAATTCATGGCATTTTACAATTTCAATTGGGGTGGTTAAACCGTCATGCTGCACTTTGTAATCTCCTGATACAACTGCGACACGCCCTTTGTATTCCATGCGAACCTGTGCGGCCCCGATGATATGCCCTGCAGGATGCAGGGATAGTTTTACACCATTGATATCTACTGTTTCACCATATTCTATTCCCTGAACGCTGATATCGCCTAACCGGATCTTTAAAATGGGAGTGGTTAAATGATGACACAGGTAATCATTCATGCCTGCCCTGGCATGATCGCTATGCCCGTGCGTAATAATGGCTTTATCCACCGGCATCCAGGGATCAATATAAAATTTGCCCTGTACACAGTAAATACCCTCAGGCCTGAATTGTAATAAACGGCTCTGCATAAATTAAAATGTAACAGGTGTATTTTTAAAAAGTTTCATACTATCAAAATGATTATTTTCTGATATAGTGTGAATGAACAAAATACATACCATTATTAATTATTATTACCAGAATTTATGAAGGCTTTAAATATTTTTTTAATCACTCTAAGAGTAAAAGCCAGCATCAAGCAATTTCTTTTAAGGACAATTTATCATTTAAAAGAAAGCTATCAATAAGTGATAACTCCCTTTTAATGATACCTCCAATTAAACATTTTTCGGAAAGCCCCTCTATCCGATATAGATCTATATCAGAACTGTTATTCGTAGGATGTGTATAACCAATCATTAAAACCAAACTAACTGACAAGCTATTGCTTACCGGTATAATTTATTATAAACATGACGAATATAGGAGTGCCTTTCCAGAACCGTGTAATGAACTAAATCTTCCGAATTATTATTTTCACTATATAATTGTTATCTATTAAATAATTGACAAGGATTAAAACCGGGGAATGATACAATTACAACACCAGCATTTTTTTTATTTTGGGTATGGAATACTATGTAACCTGCTTCTCCTCTCTATCCTCCCGGCATTTGCCTGAGAACTATTGAGGATGAATACTTCATAAACAGCATATAATTATCATCAGGTAAGAAACAACTATAAAGAAACATAAGGTTTTTTAGGCAGTAGTGTCACGTATTAAAAAATATGATCTCTGAATTCCTCTAAAAGTTCTTCAAAAGCAGATACACGGTCTTTTGCAAAGCTCTCATCATTTACCGGGTTTGCTGCTTCTATTGCCACTTTTTGTAAACGCCTGATCTCAGCTTTCAATTCGGCAATCTCTTCTAATAGAGACAAGAGTAAATCTGTGTTCATAGAATATGTTTTAAGATTAATATCCATACTTAATACTTTCTAAAAATAATACTTTTTATCTAAAATGCAAACTCATTCATAATAAATATACTATGCACTTATAAATATGAAAATTATGTATTTTATTTTGCTCAATTATAATTATATTAGATTCCAGCATTGCGTCTTTCTTATTATTACCATTGGGTTTATCGGGATTCTGAAAACCATGTAAATCCTTCCATTGATACATGTATTAAAATATGAGAAATTTTATTCAATTAGTAATAGAAAAATCCGGCTATCCTATTTCTATCGTATCAATTTCTGCTGTCTTTATATTTTCTTTATACGCAGATGGCTACCTTTAACACTGTAAATTGTTACATTGAATGAGTTCCGGGTTAAAAAAAAAGAAGTACCAATATATCATCAGCATATCAATTGTGCTTCTTGTTTCTTTATTGTGCTTTTCGGTCAAAGATGAAATTAATTACAGAATTGTAGCGCTTATTCTTTTGCTGACAGTTTCCGTAATCGCAATGCTTTTTGAAATTTTCCCGGTATTGCTCTCTGCGTTGCTGAGTGCTTTTATATGGAACTATTGCTTTATCCCTCCTATTTTCACACTTGATATCAGTAATGCAGAAGATTTATTAATGTTTCTTTCATATTTTTTTGTAGCGCTTTTAAATGCGGTTTTGACCTATAAAATAAAACAGGCTGAAAAAAATGTGCGGGATAAGGAGGAAAAAGAAAAAACGATTGTACTTTATAACACCCTGCTTAATTCTCTTTCCCACGAATTAAGAACGCCTATAGCAACAATCATGGGCACGGTGGATACGTTGAAGGATAATAATGATAAGCTGGATAACAGTCAGAAACTGGACTTATTGAATGATATTGATATCGCGAGCATTCGCCTGAACAGGCAGGTGGATAATATTTTGAATATGAGCAGGCTGGAAAGTGGCACATTAACCATTAAACCGGATTGGTGCGATATCGATGAACTGGTAAATAACGTTATTCAAAAAGTGAATACATCAAACACTCATACGGTTTATTTTTTACCTGCTGCTAATTTACCTTTATTTAAAATTGACATTGGTTTTACTGAACAAATTCTATTGAACCTTTTACAAAATTCAATCTTGTATACACCCGCAGGTTCTGTCATCATTATTGAAGTGGCTTATGAGTTGGAGAATTGTGTGCTGATAGTCAGGGACAATGGCCCAGGGTTTCCCGAGGAAGAAATCCCTTTGGTATTTAAAAAATTTTACAGGCTGCCGAATACTAAAATTGTGGGCAGCGGTTTGGGACTTTCTATTGCCAAAGGTTTTACCGAAGCTCAAAACGGTACAATTGTCCTGGAAAATAATATAGATGGCGGTGCCGGGTTTACCGTAAAAATACCTGCAGAAGTGAATTTTTTAAATAACCTGAAAAATGAGTAAAAGTGAAATATTAATTATTGATGATGAACCACAGATAAGGAAGTTATTAGAAATAAACCTTGAAAATAATGATTATAAAGTTTACCAGGCTGAGACCGGGAAGCAGGGCATTATTATGGCTGCCAATCATCCGCCGGAATTAATCCTGCTGGACCTGGGATTGCCTGACCGCAGCGGTCATGATATTTTAAAGGAATTAAGACAATGGTATAATAAGTCTATTATTATTCTATCGGTACAGAATAGCGAAAATGATATTGTAACGGCCCTGGATAATGGGGCTACAGATTATTTGAGCAAACCATTTCGTACAGCAGAGTTACTGGCGCGTGTGCGCTCTGCTATCAGGAGGCACCAGGCTATTGAAAATCATTCTGACCTGTTGTTATACGGCACCCTGGAAGTGGACCTTAAGGCCCGTACTTTGAAGAAAAACAATGAGATTGTAAAGCTGACTTCTACTGAATACAACCTGATGGCTTTGTTTGTAAAACATGAAGGGAGTGTTTTGACTCATCAATTTATTCTTAAAGAGATCTGGGGTGTGGGCAGCCAGACTGAAACGCAGTACCTGAGGGTTTTTGTGGGCACCCTGAGAAAAAAAATTGAGGACAATCCTAATCAACCAATGCATATCATTACAGAAAATGGTGTAGGCTACCGCTTTCAATAGGAACACTTGTAATAGAAATCTTTATACTTTCTTTATGTGATTGTGGCTGATATTTATGTTTGCCTGATGCATTTGCCGGCAAATTTGCATTGAATTAAAAGCATTCGCAATGCATGACCATCAGGCATCTAATACAGCGCATTTACATGATCATACGAAGGTTACTTTTGCTACTTTGTTGATAGCATTGGGTATTATTTATGGTGACATCGGCACCAGCCCGCTTTATACGTTTAAGGCCATTGTTGGAAAGAGGGAAATTTCTGAACTGCTTGTCCTGGGTGGTGTCTCCTGCATCTTTTGGACCCTGGCATTACAAACGACTATTAAATATGTATGGCTTACGCTGAAAGCTGATAACCAGGGAGAGGGTGGCATCTTCTCTCTTTATTCCCTGGTAAGAAGATATGGTAAAAAGCTGGTGATACCTACAATGTTGGGGGCTGCTGCGTTGCTTGCCGATGGCATGATCACGCCTGCGATATCGGTAACATCGGCTATTGAAGGCCTGGAAAAAATAGAGGGCTTAAAACATATTCCTGTTGTGCCTATTGTGATCGGGGTTATTTCACTGGTATTTTTTGTTCAGCGTTTTGGCACTCATAAAGTAGGGAAAGCCTTCGGGCCTATTATGACTGCCTGGTTCCTGGTACTGCTTGCGATGGGATTAATGTATGTAGTACAATACCCTGCTGTTATTCGTGCTTTAAACCCTTATTACGCTTATGAATTACTGACGCATTATCCGCAGGGATTCTGGATACTGGGAGCAGTGTTCCTGTGTACAACTGGTGCGGAAGCATTGTACTCCGACCTTGGACATTGCGGTAGAAATAATATCCGTATTACCTGGTCGTTTGTAAAAATTTGTCTTGTAGTGAACTACCTTGGCCAGGCTGCCTGGCTGCTTAATAAAGGGGATACTTTTTTGGGGGACCGTAACCCGTTTTTTGAAATGATGCCTGAATGGTTTTTACTTCCTGGTATTCTGATTGCGACATTGGCAGCTATTGTAGCTTCCCAGGCATTGATCAGTGGTTCATTTACGTTAATTAATGAAGCAATCAATCTTAATTTCTGGCAAAGAGTGGGCGTTAAACAGCCTTCTGATACGAAAGGGCAGATATATATTCCGAGTGTAAATAATATACTGTGGATCGGCTGTATACTGGTAATACTTTATTTCCGGGACTCATCGCATATGGAAGCGGCGTATGGACTGGCAATTACGCTGGCAATGATTACAACGACGATCCTGCTTTCTTATTTCCTGCTTTATAAACTGAAATGGAACAGGGTTTTAGTTTTTTTCTTCCTGCTGGTATTTGCTGTTATTGAGATCTCCTTCTTTACCGCGAATGTCGTTAAGTTCCGGGATGGTGGTTATATTACGGTATTTGCCGGCAGTATCTTTTTCTTCGTGATGTATGTGAGTTATTTTGCCCGCAAGATCAATAACAGTTATACCAAATTCGAAGATCTTGGCAAATATGCCTATACGATTGCGGAACTAAGCAATGATGAAAGCATTCCTAAATTTACGACGCATCTGATTTACCTGACGAAAGCTGACAGAAGGGACCAGATTGAAGACAAGATTATTAAATCGATTTTTGATAAAAAACCTAAGCGGGCAGATGTTTATTGGTTTTTCCATATCAACCGCACCAATTATCCCTATACGCTGGATTACGAAGTTTCTGAACTGGTGGATGATAAAGTGATAAAGATTGTTCTGAATATCGGGTTCCGGATTCAGCCTAAGACTGAATTATATTTTGAAAAAATTATTGATGATCTGATCGCTAATAAAGAACTGAACCTTCACCTGAAAGATGACGGCAGTACTAAATACAATCGCTCTGTTGATTTTAAATTTATTGTATTGGAAAGATACCTGTCTGTTGATAATGAGTTTGCGCTTAGGGAGGGTATTATTCTTAAATCTTATTTCTTTTTGAAACAGTTTGCACAAAAAGATGAACAGGCGTTTGGACTGGATAAGAATGATGTACTGGTGGAGCATATTCCCCTGGTTTATCAGCCTGTGAAATCTATTAATTTAAAACGGAAAGAAACGACGATGCGATGATCGCAGTAAGATATTTGCAGCACCAGGTGTATGTGTGTCGTATTTGGAGGAGATGGCTTTTCCCAATTATTTTCGATCCGGCA
Organism: Polluticaenibacter yanchengensis; assembly: GCA_027854065.1. GTDB lineage: Bacteria > Bacteroidota > Bacteroidia > Chitinophagales > Chitinophagaceae > Phnomibacter > Phnomibacter yanchengensis. The sequence continues at coordinate 372,884 of JAQGEF010000001.1, forward strand.
TATGATTGAACCCACCCTTGCCCCTCCATGGAGGAGAAATGGTGCTTGTGTCATTTGATGGTTGAGTAATTTGATATATCTGAAGATTGTTTTAAGCATCAAGTCTTATTCAAATAAAAATTTTCACCCATCCCCGGCAAGGAAAAGAGATTGCGCTTGTGTCATATGGTGGTTAGTGATTTGATGTACCTGAGGTTTTCTTAGATGCAAATGCTATTTAGATAAAAGATGTTATCCATATCCGTGAAGAAATGAATTGGGCGATTTAGTCTTTGGATGATTGCCTGCGTGCTTTGGGGATGATACAGGTTAAATAGGATTATCACTGTTGAAGGGCTGCGGTGGACAGCAGGCGACGGCGCAAGCCGGCGGTACGAAGCTTTAGCGGAGTACGATACCCTGCAGTACGCCGAACCTCCGCTGAGCCGGATATTTGCTGTTGACAGCCCATAATTAAAAGCCTCTGGAATTTAACTCCTGAGGCTTTTAAAATAATTTCGGGTGGCAATCTTTTATATAAACTGTGACCAGGATGACTGTTCCTGGTAGTGAATGATCGGTTCTGCATTATTGAACTGACAAAGATCTGATAATAGCTTTTTAATGTCCATTTCCATATGTTTTGTACAGTTCTGAAAGAGGTCTTCTCTATAACCTTTGTCCACCATATTTGCTACATATTGAAGGCAGATAAGGCGTGCGAGTATTTTGCCTAATACCACTAACTGCCTTTGTACTAAAATGTCATTTAAGCTGAAATCCAGGTGGGTCTTGAATTGTGAAATGATGGCGTTGCAATATCCTGCCTGACTGAGGCACTGATAAAGGTTTGTTTCTTTCGTTTTTTTCATCTGCTTGGTTATCATTTCAGCGATCTGGGTGTAGAGCATTTCGTTGGAGCCTTCAAAGATCTGGAACGGTCTGCTGTCTACAATGCCCCTGCCGGCAATATGATCTATTTTATAACCGCTGGAACCGGAAAGCTGTACACAGATCTGTGCGGACTCCTGCATTAAATCGGTAACCAGTGCTTTCATGCTGTTGGCTTCCAGCCCTTGTACTGAAAGGTCGTGCTCGATGCCACTAATGGAGGCACTGCGGGCACACATGCCTGAACACAGGGTATACGAGGACTGGATACGGGATAGCTGGTAGCGTACGGAGTCCATTTCGGACAACATCTGACCGGCTACTTTGCGTTGTGTACAATGGCTGATGGCTTCATCCAGCATACGCTGTATAAAGCCCATGCCCATACCGGGAAATTGCATGCGACTTCTATGGAGTATATCAAGCATCATTTTAATGCCGGTGCTATGATGCTGTAATCTTTGATTTTCCGGTACAGAAATATCAATGGTGTTTAACCCGTATGGGATCATGTAAAGCCCGAGATTATTGAAGTAATTTTCGACCTGTATTTTTTGTTCGGGTAATGAGTTATCGGTTACAAAGAAATCAATATCTCTTCCCAGGTCATTATGATTTGTTTTTTTTCGGGCGGCTACAATCCAAAAATCTGCCATGCCTGTAAGGCCCTGCCAATGCTTTTTTCCTGTGATCTTGTATTGATCGCCTGCAATGGTGTATTGTGTGCGCATATTGAGCGCATCACTGCCAAAGTCCGGCTCTGTAATCATGAGGCCTCCCATGGCTTTGTCTTCTAAAAAACGTTTAAATATTTTGTCCTGAATGTCCGGGTTGCCGTATTTGGATAATGGCTCTAAAAATAATGCTATGTTGATTCCAAATGTAAGTGAGAGGGGCAGTGATTCATAGGAGGCGGCAGATAAAATTTCCAGACATTCTTTTACATTATTGCCTCTGCCACCAAAGGCTTTTGGTACAGAAACTGATAACGGAACGGAGTCCATTATCTGGGCCCAGACAGCATCGGGCAACCCCCGGCTGATACTTAATTCGTTGATATTTGTTTCGTTGTGAAATAAGTGATAAAGTCTTGTTTTAAACTGAGCTAAAAAATGATTGAAGTCTGAAAGCATTAATAAAATTTAAATAGTAATAACAGTACCTGCGTAAAGGTAAGGTAAGCACTCATACTGGGTGGTTAATATTTTTTGTACTTTTAACTCATACAAACATATTTCTGTTATTAGCTTAAAAGTTCACTTTGATGCTGATACATATGAAGTAAGATTGTTAAGAATTGGTAGCATAAAAAGCTAAAGTACATATATAGCACTTTAGTTTTTTTGTTAGTATAACCAGCCTTATTGTTGTATTACACCAGCTTTACATTTACTGCGTTCAAACCTTTTTTACCTTCCTGAACTTCGTAAGTTACCTGATCATCTTTTTTAATTTCACTGATGAGGCCTGATAAATGTACAAAAATGGCTTCTCCGCCATCTGAAGGTATTATAAAACCAAATCCCTTTTGTTCGTTGAAGAATTTTACTGTTCCAGTGTGCATATTATTTATTTTTTAATTTAAATTATAACTAGTTTATTTTTTTTACATTGACAGCATTATATCCTTTCAGTGTTTTTTCTTTTTCGAAAGAAACCCTGTCATTACTGCTGATTGATTCTGAAAGTGCATTACTATGCACAAAAATGCTGCCACGGGTCTTATCTTCTGTAATAAAGCCGTAACCTTTGTCGGACATAAATGAGCTAACAGTTCCTTTAAATAACTTCTGTTGTTCATCTTCCCTTTTGGGTGTACCTGTCAGAAGTTCCCCGGCATTTGTTTTGCGTTTTATCTGTTTATCGGGTGGTATATCAGTAAAATTGCCATATTCGTCCAGGTAAACAATCATATCTTCAAGGCTTTTGCCTTTGGTGTTATTGGATTTCCTCTCTTCTCTTTTTTGTGCTTTATCTTCTTTCTTTTTAGCTCTCTTTTTTTGTAATTCTTTTTTTGCAAAAGTATCTGCCATTATTTATAATATATTTTTTTATTTAATACGCAATAATCTCATTTGCGCACGGAATTTTTGCTGGGATCATCAATTTATAAGTATTTGTATGATGAAATGCTAATGTTTACAGGTGACGCATTTAATATAAGCGGCTCTCTTTTTCATTTTTAGAGATTAACTTCTTAATTGGAGTACGTGTTTTCAATTTGCTTTTTTTGAAAGAAGTAACCAGTAATAAAAGGTATTCCCGATCGTGGATCATTGCTGATAAAATGGCCAACCACGGAAGAGCCATTTGTATTTGTTGCTTAATCGTTAGCAGATTGGGGCTACCATTCATATATGAAATTGAGTGTTTAAATGAGGTAGCTGAAAAGAAAAAACTGAGAGAGAAAAATATTACTTCTAAACTATAACAGAAAATGCAAAAGCAGGAACCCTATAAAAATGTGAAACAAAGATACGACAATATTTGACAGCAAAAGTTAAATATTATTACAGCTGACAATGTGAGGCCGGGGTATTTGCCATCCGGATAATGATTTATATACCCAGTGGGTCGTTATCCAATGCCGGTGTAATAACCGCAGGCATCTGCTGCCAGGCAGGCTGTTTGCAATTTTTAAAATGAAATAACGCCCATTAAAATCCAGATTGTATTTACCCTATTAAGCAACCCCTACTCTGAATTTTCTGCAGACCTAAAGCATAGCGTTATTTCTTAATATTACCAGATTACCCTCCTGTTCATAATAATACAATGTATAGTAATATTCAAAATTAGGTTTCTCCACCGTCAGCACTTCAGAGTCCGCCACACGAAGGCAACGTTGAACATAAAGGCTGTCAAAAGTATTTTTCAAACGGATTGTCAGAACAGTTTTAATTTTTCTTTTGGGGCTTTAATCTATAATTCTTTATTCAGCTTCAGTCCGGCGTGCTTTTGGCTACGCTACGCTCGGTGCTCCTGCGTCGCACTGGCCTTGCAGGCCACCAACGCATGCCGCAGCCCATCTGCATTCTACTTCTATTTAACAAACTTAACTACAATCAAAAAATCCTATTCTTTCTAAAAAAATAGGATTAAGTAAATATACCAATACTCATTAATATTCGCAAGCTACGTTTTGAACATTACCTACCAACTCTTTTTACACATTATTCTAAGCCCCGACTTGGTGAATAATCACTAAATCGAGAAATCCAACCCTCACTAGTATATAACTCGCCTGCAAATCCATCTGACAATTCGACTATATTGTCTACATCCATATTTTCATTAAACAAAACCCAATCGTTATTGCTTTCAAACATAAACAACATATTATGCATACTTAAGTCAACAGCCTTATATACGAACACTCTCAACAACTCAATACTCTCTAATGGCAATTCTTTAATATCCTTATACATTTTCTTGTCAATATCACTTTTCATATGACCATTGATTATACCTTCAATTACAAATAAGGTGTTATCTCTAACAGACTTTATGAAAATTTCACCAAATTCAGATAGCCTATCTTCCATAATATATTTAAATTTTATCCAATTAACATTTCCACGGTATATTCGTAGGAGTTCTAGTACCTTGACTTTTCAAATTTTTCAAAGATATTTAATCACATAATCCTTACAACTATTACAAATAATCTTACCAACTCTTTTTATACACTCTCCCACACTACCTACCAATTATGCAGCAATATTGAAGAATCTGCTAACTTAAATTCAAATTCGCTTAAAAGCAACGCCATTAATTTCTTAAACCCTAATAAAAAAGAATCACTTCCATTATATTCCATTAAATCAATGAAATTTATATACGCCAAGTTATTTCCATGTTTGATATATACATCAATATTGTCACCATCAGCGCCAGGCTCTATCACAGGATAGGCTTTAGAAAAGCTTTGTAATACTCTAATTTCATTTACCTTCTCAATAAATTTCATCCAACCAGAATTAGGCATTGCCATCCTTTCTACAATATCTTTAATTAATAATGTATCATTTTCTCCAGGATCTCTTACAAAATCAATCAATTTACATTTCAAATTATTCTTATCATCAGAACTTATAGATAAAAAGTTTCCATAATATCCTAAAGAATGTACATAAAGTATTCTAATATAAAAACTATCATTTTCTTCTTTTAAAAAGTTATTTGCTCTTAGATATTTTAGAAATGATGTTGATCTATCATAGTATTTTTTTGACCAGGAATTAACTGTATCAATTTTTATGAATTCATTTGAAATAATTACCGTATCTGAATCAAACTTTGAAGTACAAGACAATAATAAAATCAAACTTAAAATACAAAAAAGTGCATTATTATATTTATTCGCCATTATTTGGTTGTTATATTTTATTTTCTAGTGGCTTTATTGTGGCTCAGCCATCAATAACCCACTACATAATCAGACAGGGATCAGAAGCATTCATTACATTAAAAATATTTCAACCATGTACCATAAAATAGATACACCCAATAGTAATACTTAAGATATATCATACAAGTCATCTTATTGTAATGCTATCAACAGAAATTAAATTCCCCTTATTTAAAAAAAGAGCAAATTTAGTTTCATACATGCCTGTATGCTTTATAATTTGTAGTTCATCAATCACATAATCTTTATCATATTTTAATCGCTCTATTACTGACGGTACAATAGTCTCAGTATATTCAAATGTTATATCAAATGGAAAGTGAATTTCAAAATCATTCAATTTCAACAATTCTATTAAATTAATTAATATTTCATCATTTAAACTCTTAATATCTAAACACCTATGCCTATTAAAGGAAAGTACATTTATAAAGGAACTGCTATCGGATGAAATTTCACTATAGTAATACGCATTTGGATTATTTAGTTTAAGATTTCCACAATAATATTGAGAACTATCTTGTAACCATAATTTAAAGATGTCAAAAGAAGTGATATCATTTTTTGACGGAGAATCAATATTTATTACTTCAGTACTTTCGAAATTGCAAGAAAAAGCAAATACAAATAAAAAGACAATAAAGTGTTTCATTAATTAATTTAAAACTTTGGACTTGACCACCAATCTAATAAATTTTATTTATAATACATCCCATCTTTATACTACTCTAAATATTCAAATAATATAAATGTGGATTAGGATACCAATTTGGTTTTATTATAACTTTATTTTCAAACAATAAATTCAAATATTTCTCAATATCCTCTTGAGATAAAAAGCTCGAATAATCTTTTTTGGATGATTTAATAAAATCAAATAATCTTTGGCTATCAAATCCATCATGCCTATCATCAGGACCAAAATCGACATCAATAGCACCTCCTTCAAACTCAAAATAACAGCCACCACCATGAAAACTAAAAGTCAATTCCTCTAAAGCTCCTTTTGAAGGAATAAGGTTCATTCTTCTTGCTCTTAAAGTAGTTTTATCATGAATGCCGAAGTTATCTTTCAATAGGCGACACCAGTACTTGGAACAAGCAATATAATTCTTTATTAATTCTATTAAATCTTTTTCATGACCTTCAAACATCATTCTATTTTATTAAGGATTTTCAGTGATTGCATTATCAATACTGATGTTAGATTTCCCTGCAGTATTCATAGCTTTTATTATTTCTGACTCAGGCCTATAACAATAATTCTATAAATACATTCTCGTTTCCGTATAGGTCTGACAATAATAATTTTCCTTAAACTTTATTATTGTCAATGTATTCCAACCCTTTACCAGTCAGATTATATCAACTGATACCATTTTCAGTGATACTACTGATCATCATTTCTCTCAATAACTTATCGATAACTTCTGAAACCCCAATTATACCGAATTGCCAGGCCAGAATTTTTGTCAAAGAATATGAATCCTGAAAACTCTTGACTCTTAGCACAATTAGTGCTGTAAAAACATCTAAGTTAAATTTCTATTTATTCATAATACTATTCAGACTTCATAAATAATTATTTCTTTTTTAACCAATTGACATATAACATCTTGAATTACTTACCAAATAATAAAACATACAGAATCAAGATAATTACATACACATAAAAATAAATATATTTTATCAAAATTAATAGACGAAATTCCCAGAAAAATTATCCTACCAACTCTTTTATACATTACTCTAATCAACAACTACCAATCCAGCGAAGGTATTATCTGGTTTATTTTAATTTGGTTGCTAGTCGCCGGTATGAGAACTTTATTGTTTACTACTTGGTTTCCCTTCATATCTTCCATATAGTCGCATATATCACAGCAAAGGAAAATATTCTCCTTTGACTCATCGGTAAATACCCGCATATAACTGTTTGAAAAAATTTTGCATTCTCTATTACTTTTGAATACAACAAGCTCCCAGAGAATATCTCTCACTTCTTCTACTAAAGTTTTTAATTTAAGCTGCCTCGTTTTAAAAATATTGCTTTCGAGAATGTCATCTAAATTATACCAAATAGGTTCAAAAGTATAATCCAAAATATTTATTTTTTTGAAATATAGAAAATTATCTGTGTATAAATTTTTTATCAGACGGTTCTTTGAATTCACTAATGAATTTCCCCATTTTAACAAGTTTTCAAATAGATCTATAGATGAGATGTTTTCCTTATTCAATGCAATGGTATCTTGCAATTGAGAAAATGATTTTAAATAAATTTGGTTCATTTTCATTTGACTGGATAAGTTGTTATTAAATTGCATGATTTGTCTGTAATAACCTGTAATCTGGAAATACAATACATCCCTGTTTTTAAGCTTGTAGTTCCTATCGTCTGACCTACATCAACAGTTCTTACATGCTGACCATTCGTTATTGCGGTTACTGGAGATGAAGTAACCAACTTACTTTGCAACAAGGTTTTTAATTCTGTTTGTGAAATTGAAAAAACGGAGACGTTATTCCTATTGGTCTATTGAAATGTCCGTTTACAACATCATTAAATCCAGCTGTAACTGATTGACCTGTAGAAGACATCATTCGTGTTTAAAATAATAATGACACCCTCATCCTACTAAAAATTACCAAGAAATTCTATCATTCTTTTCCAAAAACTTATTGTAATATTCATTTAAAATTGTTCCTTTCATGGGAAGCCCTTTTTTAAATTTAATAGTTTTGCCAAATACTATTTCATGTGCATATAAAACGTTACTGCCTACTTCAATATATAAAATAGGATCTTTTCCTTTTGTATATGTATTTATACCTAAACTAACCCCAGAGTTAACCTTTTGCTGAAATATCAATTTACCACCTTTTTTGTTATTTAATCTTACAATTAGTTGCGAAGACGCTTCAAATAAAGTAAGTAAATAAAGTCTCTTCTCATTTTGTATTAAATAGATTAATTTATTATTTGAACTATCTAACTTTTTTATCGTTAAATTAGATTGCGCCAAAATAATAACAGTTGAAAAACAAAAAATAATAACTAATATAAAATATCTCATCTTATTTTTTCTTTGGTAATGATTTTAATGTCAATTATCCGGTCTCACTAAGTTTAAACCTCTGACTAATTCTTATTTCTGAACTAGGCGATTTTAATGATACTTTAGAAGAAAATGTTTTATAGTCATTATTCTTTAGGCGTTATAACAGTAAAAGAGAAATTTTTTATACCCTAATGATGGGGCCACCCCCTACTCAAGAAAAAGCCCCTTTTTACGAGAATATTGTGTAAGCTCCCCTTATTTTAGTCCCAAAATTAGAAATTCAAGTTCAGGATGCTGATGTACAAAAGTAGCATATTCAAAAAATTCAGTATCCATAGTTAAATATTTTATAGTATTTTCAGCAAGTACTTTTCCATCAATTTTTTTTTACTATTTGCTTTAACACTAATCAAAAGCGAAAAAACGTGGTTCTTCCTTGCATATTCCGCACATTCAACAATTCTGGTTGGTTCAATAATAAGAAAGTCTCCTTTGGTAGTTTATTGAAACAAAAATCCATCTTTTTCAAATTTTCTATATTACATTGATGATTATTTAGTTTCTGCTTTTTTGTAGCTGTTCTATTAATTATTACTTTATCAAACTCAGAGTCTACTCTTGCTTTTTGAGACTGGTCCCAATCCTTATAATATTTTTCGCCGTCTGATGCATTTTTGTTGAGTGTAATAGCTCATCCATCTGTTTATACACTTAGGAGCTGTTTCATTCATTTTAAGGCTGTTTTAGCCCATAAAATAACTACAGATAAGTAAATACTCATCTGAAGTTTATAAAATCAAAATATTTCAACCCCAAAAATAACTCAGCAACTCTTTTATACACTACCTAACAAAATTACTGAGTTAAATTAATCACTTCATATGAATACCGTTTATCGTTAACCAAATAAAGAAATAAATACATTATAGATACTCCCCCATATTCTAAATCATATTTATTTTCTCGATCCATTATAAGGGAATTTAGAAACTCAGACTTACCAACATTAAAATAATTCTTAACTAATGCTTTCATTTTTTCTTTTTCAGAATAATCAGTAATATAATTTTTAGACACAACGTTGTATATAGCATTTTTATATTGCAGACTCCAAATTGAAGTATCTGCGACCATACTGTTAGTCACATGTGAATATAAATATATATTAGAAGTACCACTTGAATACATCGAATTCCAGATGATAACAAGTGTATCTGATAAAGTTGGCTCTTTTAATAAATTATACAATGCACTATCATTTGATTCTTTTTTAGTAGAAACAATTGACGTTTTATTTGAAGAAAAAATTGAACTAGTTAATTCATATAAATCTTTTTTTTGTAACGATGTTATTACTTGGGCCTCAATTTTTATAGCAAAAAACAAAAAAACGAAAATTAGATTTTCCCTTATTCTCACAAAATATGTTTTAATTATTTACCGGAAGCTATTCCATAGTATTTATTCAATATTTCATAAATGAAATATTAAATAAATACGTTATTTCTTTTACTATATTCAAGCTTTGTATTTTCAATAGGATTTCCATCTGAATTTGTTCAATAATGAGTTCTTAAAGATAAATTGGTTTATGCCCTATATAAATTCTCTGCAGACATACAGTTCATCATGTACATTATTTGATATTAATACCTAAAATTATGAACATTACATATAAATTAAAAACGCAAGCTACGTTTTGAACATTACCCACTACCCTAAAAAGGAGAAGTCTCTTCTAAAGAAGTTTTAAGTCTTTTATAATCCATAGATACAATTTTTGAAAATTCTTTAACATAACTATTCTTTAATATTAAAGAACAAAAAAGAGAGTCTTTGTAATTATAAAGTTCCTCACGCATTGGCAGAATATTTTTTTTATCAAAAAAAAGCCGAAGACGATAATAATTGCCGAAGTTACCAAAACCATCTATAAATTCGCTTTTAGGTCTTTCATAAGTACTTTCAAAAATCCAACACGTAACAGATGCATCATTTATACAAATTATTGTATCTCCAGTATAAGTATTTATTCCGCGTCCCCTCCACAAACCCGATCTATCTAAAATAGAACTATCTTTTACAAAAGAGAACATTACCTTAAATTTTTTATCTCCAAAATTACGCATACATAAAGCATTATTTAAAGTATCATATAAAACTTTGGAATTAATTTCATGTAACCATTTTTCATATTTAATTTCATAATTCCCATACAATGAATCATATCTTGACGAGTCAATAATATATGCAGTATCAAAATAGTTATATCCTTGTTTAACATTATTAACCCAACCATCTTTATCAATAAAATAATAAGAAGATAAGTAGCTATTTTCGTTATAAAATTCACCATTTAAACCTACATGATTAAACAAAACTGCTTTATCGCCAAGCATCTTCTTTTCTTCATTTCTAGCTTCAACTACTTTTATTAAAAAAAGTAACCCTATAATAGTAATGTATATCCTCATATAAAAAATTAGTTATTGAATTTTCAAAGGTGCACTTGGATTACTTGGATTCTTCCCATCTTCGCTTTCCGCCCTTTTTTCTGAATATTGATTAGGAATATCACCCGTTTTATTATAAAATCCTATCATTCTATTTAATGCATGCACAAGTCTATTATAAAAAACATCAGGAGTAATCGTTGATCCCGATGGGAGAGTATAATTTGTTATCACTTTGTTACTTAATTTTACATCTGAAACATTCATATCAACACTCTTTAAAACTTCCAAATTCAATTCCCTAAAGTCCCCCTTATTATTACCTATTTCTAAATGATCTGCAGTACTTCGAAAATCCTTTTCTTCCTGCTTCTTCATGTCAATAATCGAACTTTTAAGTGTTTCTAAATCAGTTGCTCCAGACAGAAAACCATTCAACATTTTACCTAATGTTTGTACATGTGTAGATAACTCATGATTAACAGTGACTATCAATTCTTCTGAAAAAATACTTTCATTTATAGTAAGTTTCATTTGATACCTTTCAACATTCTTAACCTGATCAAGACTTAATGTTGTAATATCTATGGGATCATCCACTCCAGAAAGTTTAACATAAAGACCAACTGATCCAGTAATACCATCAGTAATTACACCATCTTTCCTTTCTACTTTGGAAAATGCTCCTATATCACTTGATCCAAATATTAAATCAACTTTATTAACATCATACATCCCTCCTTTTACAAACGGTGCAACTATCCTCTTGAAAACATCTGTTTTTGTTATTAAAGACATTGGCTCTTTGTATGGTATGGTTTTCATGTGTTTCAAACTATTAGCCCCAATAACCTCATTTCCATCTGGGTCGAGTAAAAACACTGGACTATTAAGTGCATAATTATAAGTACTAAATCCTGGATATTTTTTTTGCAATGGATCCACACTCAACCACCGTCCCAACCTGCTATCATAAATCCTCGCTCCAAAATCCAGTTTATTACCCTCACCACTTATCTCATTATCATTCTCCTTACCGTTAAACCCATAACGATAACCCCCACCCTGGTAACTCCTGCCCTTAACTGGTGCACCAAAAGCATAGTAGTCACTCGCGCTACGAACATCTGCACGGTAATACAAGACCTCACCAACATTAGAAGGATTTCTCACACCCTTCTTACGGTCACTCACTGCCACCAGTACATTACCAAGGTGGTTGCCAATCTCAAACACCTTATACCCTCTCTCAAAGTTATACTTTTTCCCAATCAATATCACATCATCTATCGTATAACCAATATCGTCAGCACCGGTGCCGTCGCTCACATGCACATTACGGTTCATAATACCCAAACGGCTGCTGCCATATAAATGCGTCTCACTAAGACTCAAACCATCGGTCACATTGTATGTATACACGTTCAGCACATTACCCTGCGCATCACGCACATACCAGGTATCTGTCGTATTGTCGCCAACCTTCACCCGCTTGCTCACCCGGTTGCCACCACCGTCATAGCCATAGCTAATCAGTGTACCGTCAACCTTATAAATACTGTCTATCTTACCATACACCGTCCATACTATCCGGCGGATATTCTCAGCATCGTCCTTCACAAGGTTACCAATAGCGTCATAAGCATAATTATCTGCCACCTGGTTATCAATATCCTCACTGAACCTACCTGGC
>JAQGEF010000010.1 GCA_027854065.1 Polluticaenibacter yanchengensis
GCTCAAGCAATAAGATTAGGCTCAAATGACATTCAAACTATTTGTAAATTAATATCTTAAGAATACAACAGCCGTACTCCCTGGAGGGGCAGGGGTGGGTTAGTTTCACATCCATCAGCCTATCACTATTTACCATTAATAACCTGATGATAACATCCAAAATTCAGGTTATCTGAAATACCGGCAGGCACCATAGAATGACAAATGATAAAGGGCTGCGGTGGACAGCGGGCAGGCGCATTAGCGACTGGTACGAGCCCGCAGGCAATAATAACCCGGACACTACAATGGCGAGTACGACACCCCGCAGTACACCGGTATACCGGTCGGTATATTTTCAAAAGCTGAGAGCCCCAAATGATTACCCGTATTTATCCCGGGGACAGTGCCCGTAGAAATAAAGCTGAAATGATTAATACAAAGAAATTCCTGTGATTGCTCACAGGAACTCTTTTGGACAGCCTCTAAATGCACCTTACAACCAAAATCATTATTTGCACCATGCAGAATTGTTATGCCTGTGCTTTTTCTGATCTTAATTTTTTGTCTGCATTAGCCTGTTCATCATTATCCTTACCGGTACTTTCAGTATTACTTTCTTCAGCAGCTTCCAGGTTAATATACGATTCGGCAATATCAGTTAAATGCAGATCTGCATCTTCCTCCTCGTTCAATGTTTTTTCCAGCAGGTCCGCCACCTGGTTCATATTAAAAGTTAGAGCAATCTGCAGTAAACCGCCATAGCTGGCAATTTCATAATGCTCCATTTTTTGCATTGCGATAATAATAACCGCATCCCTGGTCATTGATTTTTCAGGAGTAGCGCCAATGATTTCATCAGCTTCCTTTATAATACCGGCTGCAGCTTCACATTTCTTTGTTTCCGGTTTAATATTTAGTTTTTGAAATATTTTCTCCAGTCTTAAAACATGCTTTTGAGTTTGTATTTCATGGTCCTCCAAAGCATCTGCCAGTTCATCTGTCAAAGCCAGTGATTTGTTTTTCTTTAAAACAGGTTCTATTGCCTTTTCGGCCCAGTAAAGATCCTTTATGCCGTCTGTAAAAAATTTCAGAAGCGGTTTGAATTTAGTTTCCAGGGACTCCCTGGATAACGTTGAAATTGAATTAGAATATTGCATAAAATTGAGTTGTAAAGAGTAAAAAAGAGGCCAGAGGTGTTGGTCTTTTATCAATATTTAAGTGAATAAAATTGAGGACCCTTTTTTACTTCATATTTTAAATTAACGGTTTCTGCTGCCAAAACCCGATCTGCCCCTGCTTCTGTTTACATCGCTACCGGTGGCCCTGTTGCGCCATTGGTCACCACTATCGTTAGTTCTGCTGCGCCACTGGTCATTGTTACCCGACCTCGCGATGCGGGATCTTTGGTCATCTGTCATAGCAGCATAACCCCTTCCCGAATCAGAAGACTGGTTTGTTCTGTCATGCCTTTGGTTGCCCGAATTAAAACGGTCAGAAGAATATCTTTGTGAGCTGTTACCGGAATTTCCCCCCTGGTTATTGCGGTTATTCCAGGCACGATTATCATTACGTTTCGTATTACCGGGTTGCCGCCTGTTTGTATTTTGACGATCAGACTGTGAAAATCTGTTGCCACTGTTCATACCATAACCCCTTTCGTCGTAATCATTATCATTAAAATCATATTCATCCTCCTCATCATCATAACTGCCATAAATATCATTGTCATCTCCCTCTTCATACCTGTTACGGTACCCGTCATGTTGCTCAGACCCGTCATTAAAACGGCTCCCTATAGCATCGTTATAACCATGGTGATAGCCCTCGTCAAAAGCTGAATGGTAATCATTATTATCGTCACTGTCGTAATAATCGTTTTCATATTGTGACTGGCGGTTGGAAGATTGCGGATAATTGCGCTCGCTTCTGTTGCGTCTGTTGGCTTCGGAAATGGTATTGCCGGAGCGGGATGTGTTTCTTCTCATGGTATTTTAATTTAATTGTTTACCAATGTAAAAGCCATATTAATGCCGGAATTTCAATGAGTTCATAATCAATCTATATCTCAGTTCCATGTATTTTTTCTATGGAAAATCACACTCAAAATGGGGTACAGTTTACTCACATTGTATAATAAAAAAGATAAGATTATCATACAATAGAAAAGAGCATCATTCAGTGTTACAGAATGATGCTCTTTTTAAGCCGGTAATGCTTTTAAAACTGATTTATGCTATTGTAAGATGGTCGAAAATACTGAACATTTTGAGTTTATTATATAAAGTTTTCCTGTTAATGTTTAATACTTCTGCAGCCTTTGTTTTATTATACCTTACAGACTTCAGCACGTTCAGGATTTCATGGTATTCACTTAGCATACTTTTGTGTTTCCAGTCCAGGTGCACACGCTCAATTTCTACATTTTTTTCCATGACCGGGTGGCAAATTTTTACTTCTGATAATTTCTTTGAAAAATCATCTGCCATACAAGAAAGATCAATCATTTTAGTAGCCATTAAACAGCCCCGCCTGATAATATTTTTAAGTTCCCTGATATTGCCCGGCCAGTCATAATTGTAGAATAGCTCCAGCAAATCCTTATCAACCCCGTTAATGCTTTTGTTCAAATCAATATTTGCTTCACCAATAAAAAAATCAATAAAATCCTGCAGGTCGTCCATCCGCTCACGCAGGGGAGGCGTGGTTATTTCAAATTCATTAAGCCTGTAGTAAAGATCTTCCCGGAACCGGCCCTCAGCCACAGCATCAGATAATTTTTCATTCGATGCCACTATAATTCTCACATCAATATCAATTTCCTGTACGCTCCCGACTTTTTTTATTTTCTTTTCCTCGATAGCCCTTAATAATAAAATCTGGACCGGGTAATCCAGGTTAGCAATTTCGTCCAGGAAGATCGTACCGCCATTCGCCTCTTCAAAAGCCCCTTTCTTATCGGCATAGGCGCCGCTGAAACTCCCTTTTACATGCCCGAATAATTCACTTGCCGCCAGTTCTTTATTAAGGCAGCCACAATCTACAGAAATAAAAGGTTTGTTTTTATATATACCACTGCATAGCCTTCTGGCTACAGATTCCTTACCCGTACCTGTTTCTCCGTGTATGATCACTTTGAAATTCGTATCCGCAACTGTATCTATTTGCTTATACAATTCTTTAGCGTGTCTGCTCGTTGCGTTCAGGTATTTAGGGTAATCATCTGTTTTATTTCCCTGGATCGGTAACTGCAGGACAGATATGTTTTTAGTCGCATTTTGTATATGTTCCAGGATCTCCTCAAACGAAAACGGCTTTGTATAACAATATTCCGCACCGGCCTTTGTAAGGGTAATCACCTGGCTATAATCCATTTGGTCTGTTAAAAAATATACCCGGATATAAGGGCTGGTATTTAGAATATCCGTAATGATTTTTTTAGGACATTTCTCTGTGATTAACGGAATACTTACGATGATACAATCAAAAAAATCTTTTTTGATGTATTCCAGACTTTCATTGAAATCGGTTCCTGCCTGAACCTGAAACTCAAAACTTTTTGCCGCTGAAATAAATACTCTGTTTAAGATGATGTCATCACTTAGTAATAATATTCTTTTCATAAAGCGTTATATTTTTTTATACTTAAATGAATACCTTTTTTACTACGCTTGAGATAGGTTGAGCAATGAAAATGTGGTAAAAAATACACATTATATAGAAAAAACTATACAGTGATATGTGTTTGTATTTAATGAGTGTTTATAAAATATTAGATTAAATTTAATAATGTATATTTTAAATTATAAATATGATATAGTTTTTCAGGTACGGTATTTGGACTAATTATTAAGGACCATTGTTATTTGTTTTTAAAAATGTATAGGATGGCAATTTTATAATTACTTCCGTAATTGATGCAATTCGTTTCATAAAAGCGGAGTTTAAATGATCAATTTCCAGGTTAATAAAGTAGATGATACAAGGTTAATGGTAAATATCAAATACAATGCAAGCTTTACAGAGTAAGTAAGAATAATTATAATGTATTGCTTCAGTTTATCTATGTAATAATACTATGGACTGGTTCCGAGTCCTTTAAAGAAACTGTAGCGTAAGAAAAAAGTGTGTTAAATAAGTGTTAATGAATCAGGATCAATATTGTACATATTTAGTATTATAACTCATTTATTTTTTATAATAAGCTGAAATACATTCAGATATGAAAAATTATTCTCAGAAAAGTCAATTGAAAAAACAACCCGCAGAAACAAAGGAAATGGACAAAGAGCCGGTCACGTTTACAGGAAAATCTGTCAACCTGGGTACTGGTTTAAAAGGAAAAGTAGCAGTAATAACGGGAGGAGACAGCGGAATAGGACAAGCGGTGGCCATATTATATGCCAGTTATGGTATCAATTGTATTATAATCTATTATAATGAAGATAAAGATGCAGAATACACCGTCAATAAAATTGAATCTTTAGGGGCAAAGGCAAGAGCTATCAGGGGAGATATCAGCAATAGCGTTTTTTGTAAGGAAGCTATAACAACTGTAATGGAAGAGTTTGGAAAAATCGACATCCTGGTAAATAATGCCAGTGTACAATATCCACAGGAAAAACTGGAAGCAATTACAGAAGACCAGTTGATACAGACATTTTCAGTAAATGTGTTCAGCATGTTTTACCTGACACAGGCAGCTCTTAAATATATGAAAAAAGGCAGTGCCATTATCAATACCTCATCTGTAACCGCATTTAGGGGGAGTGATCATCTCGTAGATTATGCTGCCACCAAGGCTGCCATTATAGGCTTTACCAGGTCAATGGCCATGCAACTCGCTAAAAGAGGCATAAGAGTAAACGCAGTGGCACCAGGCCCCATTCTCACTCCTTTAATTTCCGCATCATTCGATGCCAGGCACGTAAAAGAATTTGGAAAAGATACACCGGTCGGCAGGAAAGGGCAGCCTTACGAAGTAGCGCCTTCATACCTGTTCCTTGTTTTAGAAGAGAACAATTATATGACAGGACAGGTGTTACATCCCAATGGCGGTGAAATAGTTAGTTAATCTTTAAAATTTAAAAACATGGCAAAGACATCTAAAGCGGCTAATAAAAAAATTGAAAAAGTAATGCATGAGTACAAGGAAGGTGACTTGAAAACTTCTGCCGGTAAAAAAGTGACAGACCGCAAACAGGCAATTGCAATTGCATTATCCGAGGCAAGAGAAGACGGGTTGAAAGTGCCGCCCCCGCCTAAAAAAAGTAAAACGAAATAGGTCCAAAGTTAACTAGCCTGAATAGGCCATGAAAGGATTAAAACACATAGCATGCTCCATGCAGGCATTTCGTTGAATTAAAACATACTCAGAATGTAATACAGCATAAAAAAGGGCAGATGTAGACACATCCACCCGATTTTTAACCCTAAAACAATCTTTATAATTAAATCAAATAATTATCTTATAAAATTGATATGATATTTCTTTATTGAATAATGCTTAACCACAAAAAAAACACTAATATTTAATAAACAAATTCAATACAATAATATTGACTAAATAGCATCTGAAAAAAATGAATTGTAGTATTTGAATAAACTGATTGAAATACCTGCTGGATGATTGTGTTCAAAATCAAAACCAGAAAAAATCGGGACAGTGTAGAAACACCGTCCCTTAAAAATTAAAACAATTTTTATCTCATTTTTACTCTTTTACAAATTTTAAGGTAACAGCATTGCCATTTTCATTTTTAATAACAATAGTGTACCAACCAGACGACAGCCTGTGAATATTGATTTTCTTCTCATTTTCACCAACCGCAGTAGCCGTAGTCAATACGCTTTTACCCGTACCGTCAAACACAACTATTTTAGCTTTCGGTGTCAGACCTGTTAATGTCACAGAAGCATTTGCAGGATTAGGATATAATCTTACCAATGAAGCTGAAGCATTACTAAAGTCAACCAAACGAACAGAACTGTAATTAACCTTACCATCTTTATCAGTTTGTTTCAAACGATAATAGTTCGCACCATTCAAAGGTTTTTTATCATCAAATCCATACTGTAAATTCAGGTTACTGTTGCCGTTAGCCGCTTTCGAATATACAAATCCGATACTGCTCCAGTTACGGCTATCTGCACTCCTTTCTATATCAAAACCTTTATTATCCCTTTCAGTAGCAGTGATCCAGTTCAATTGCGCAATAGCACCCTGTTTGGTCGCTGTAAAAGAGGCCAATGTTACCGGTAAAGGAACCGTAGGGTCTAATTGAGTAGAAGAGAAATAGAAGAAACTACCAAATGAAGTCACATCATGGAACTCTACATAAGGTACACCATCTTCCACACCCGTAGCGTCAGGTTCCAATGCAACTGTTTTAGCTGCATTCAGGTTTCCGTTGGAATATAAGTCAACGATCAATTCTTCTGCGTCACCATTGTACTTAAACCAGCCATGTGTTTGCTGAGAAGGTACCGGGGTTGCATCCAGTTCATCCTGGGAATAATACACCCTTATTTTACCATTGGAAACCGACCCCGTATTATTATTCTTAACAGTCGTAATCCTGGACATGATACGCGACTCATTCGTCAGGTCATCATAATGGGCCCCTTCCGGTGTAATGGTCAGATCAAAGTTATCAAGCTCCGTGTTTGTATAATCAGATACACCTAATAACTTCAATGAATTATCAGATTCATTACGATAGTATTTCCATGAACCGATATCACATGTCGATGTATAGTTATTACTTGCCTCAATAGTCTCAGGAAGATACACTATGCCCTGGTTGTAAGGTTTAATCCTTGCATAGGTAAAATAACTGGCACCATTTGGAAACTGATGAATCACATCATAATTAAGGCCGTCTTCCGTAGTCACCAGTGTATCTATGGAAAGAATGTTGGTGAATGCCGCATCAGACGCAAAAACGATAACATAATCAGCACAATTGTCACCGGTCGGGAACGCAGTGGTACCTACTGATAATTTTGGAAAGCGAATTAATAAATTTTGGTTCACACCAGTATTCTGTACTTTCCAGATACGGTTCATACGGCGGCCATTATCAGTACTTCCTTCATAAGTAAAAGCTGTATAAGTGCTGGCAGTATTTGTCATTGCCGTAGTATTGCCATTATCGCCCCATACAAGAAACTGTCCATCAGCCAGTAAGCTGGAATTTTCAGCATTTGTTTCAGCTATTTCACCCAAAGCGATTATAACCTGTCCATTAGTATTAGGATGCTGACTACGGCTTTGCTTTTGATGCAGTGCTGACGTAAAGTCATTACCAATACCAGCTACATTATTATAAAAACCAGCATTTTGGGTAGCATCCCAAACGACGCCGTCTTTTGAAGTAGTATAATTATTGCTGTTATGCAATGTTAATCCATACTTGATAGCTAAATAAGATTCCACTTTGTTTCGTTCTGGCTGTGTAATATTGCCATTACCATAAATTACCAGTTCTCCGATGTCACCAGTAAAACCCCAATCATCGCCGCCCGGAGGATTAACCCCTCCATTTGCTCCAAAGATATGTCCTCCTGTTACAGCTTGAACCAATGAGTGTGTAGCTGGCGTTCCTAATGGTGTTCCGTTTACACCTCTTGTTACTGATGTTGGAGTTAGAGTGTTATACATGATGCTCGGGTGCGTAGTAGCAATGGTAACAGAGCCCGGGTTTGCTGGTCCGTAAACGATTCCATTTGCACCAGCGTCTCTTCGGCCAATAGTACCATTGGCATACAATCCTGGATGGTCCCAGTTACCACCAGTAAACAAAGTATTGTTCATGCCAATATTAAAGAACCTCGTACCTGACATCTGTTCTTTCGTTAAAGAAAATAAATCAAAATTAACTGACGTCAATGTTTGGACATCAATATTGCCAATCATTTGTTGAATAGCAGTAAAGTTTATTCCTGGATTGTAATTAAAGTAAGTGGCTGAACCGGTTTTAAATTTCGGTAAAGGAGCTTCATTTAACTGAGTTGATGTAACGCCTGAGGTAAAATCAGTCCAGTTATTAACATCAGCACCATCCCCGCTTGCTTCCACCAATTTATCAGCCCTGTACCAGTAACTAATATTATTAGTGACACCACCCGGAGCCTGTATAAACGCAGCGATTGTGAAGTAAGGTTTTGTATTGGTCAAGGTCACATCAGTATAAGCGTATTCTATGCCATTAACAACCTGTGTTAAATCCATTTCATGAATATCATCGCTAGTGGTAAATACCTCGTCAGCACTTACAATCAACTTCATATTGGCGTAGCCACTAGGCCATGCAACCCTAACCGTACCAACACTATTGGTGTTTTGTACTTTCCACACAGCAGCAAATCTTTGATAAGGCAAACCACCGATATTACCAAAAGGTACTGCTGGTGATTTCGCCAGGTTATTATCACCCCATACAAGGAACTGGTTATTATTGAGCATACCCGTATTGGCTGCATTGGTATTGGCCAGGCCGGTAGTACTGATCAATACCTGGCGACCTGGATTGGTACTCCAGGATTGCTTTTGATTCAAAGATCCCTGGTCATCCCTGGCTATACCGCCTACATTGTAATAGTAATCAATATTTGCAGTACCATCCCAAACAGTATTGCCACTTGAGTTCACATAATTCCTGTTTTGAGACCTGTCCAAAGTATGACCATATTTAATAGCTAAATAAGATTCAACCTGGCTGACTTCCAGGTCTGAAAGTCTATGACCAAAAACAACCAGTTCATTTAAATCCCCGCCAAAACCTGTAAAATCATCGATACCGACTGTAAACAATCTGTTGGCATTTCCCGTATTCATGACATTTCTGATACCGTTATCTTTTACTTCATGATAACCATTTAAGGTCATAAGAGTATAGTTATTGTTATTCGTCGTACCTGTTCCGGCCCCGTTTTCCCATGTGGTGCCACCTATCAGGTTGCCCCTCGAAATATTATTCGTACTTTGTGGGCTGTAATAACCTATTTGGGGATAGAACAAAAGTTTATCGCCATATGCATAAAGTCCCGGATCATCCATAGCATTTCCAAAACCTAACAATGCGCCATTATTTGCTTTCGTCATTTTACCGGCAGCGAAAAGAGCCCCACGGGTTCTGTCTATAATATCAGTACCACTTGCTGGGTTATGCGTCATCCTGTCATTACTACCATCAAAAGTCACAGTAGGATTGAAATTTGATAATTTCGTTACATTAGAATAAACTGGTCTTCGGCTCGCAGTTGCTTCAGTTAAATTATATCCTGTTCCTTTATATTCATTCCATTGTTGTATCTGGGCTCCATCTGTAGCTTCTGTTATACCCAAATCAGTAAACTGCTGTCCAAGCGCATCTGCTCTGTACCATGCAGCAGATGCAACTCCACCAGGACCAACTATATAACCCGTAAAAGTAAAGTAACGACCATTTTCCAGGGTCACATCTACATAATTATAGTTGATACCATTTACATTAATTACCGAGCTCATGTCGTGCAGAGTATTCCCGGAACTAAAGTCTGCAGTAGTACTTTTCAATAAATGAATACCAGGGATGCCGGCAGGCCAGGCCACACGAACGGTACCTGTACTACTGGTATTTTGAACTTTCCAAACAGCACCCATTCTTAAATTAAGTAATGGAGTGGCATTTACAAATGCAGTAGATAAGCTTTTTGCACCTCCGTTATCACCCCATACCAGGAACTGGCCAGGAGTTAATGCTATAGTATTAGCAGCATTACTATTTGCTAGTCCCGTAGTACTAATCAAAACTTGTTGACCATCGTTAATACTATTTGATTGCTTTTGAATAAGAGAACTACCTTCATCGGTGGCAATACCGGCAATGTTGTTATTGAATCCGGTGTTAGTTGTCTGGTCCCATGCAATGGTCGTTCCGTCACTTGCTACATAATTATGTGGTAATGTAACGCCGTATTTAATGGCGGAATAAGTTCTTACACGTTGTTTTTCCGCCTCTGTAAGATCCCTCTCGTAAGCAATAAGCTCTCCGATTAGTCCATTTCTGGCTTCAGGTTGAGATCCTAATATACTACCGCTCGCATGTCTGGCATTTGAAGCGGAAACAGTACTGGCAATTGTCTGTATTTGGCCATTCTGACCATATTTAATACCACTCGTGCCTACAGTATATGATACGTCATTTAAATATAGACGATTCACTTGCAAAGCTGGGATAGTAGGAGCAGTGGAAGCTGAATACGGGTATAAACGTAACCTGCTGCCATAAGTAATAAATACAGGAGAATTAGCTTGTGTTAAAGATGCAGTTGTTGTTGTACCACCAAAACCAATGATGTCAGAATAACTAGGAGTCGATCGGTTTAAAGAAGTCGCAAAAATAGTACTGTTACTTCCATTAGCGGTATAAGGTTTTCCCGAAGGAATAGCCATAAAACGTGAATCAGCTCCCGTAGTACCAAAATCAACAACAGGGTTGAAGTTATATTGTTTGGTGGCTATAAATGGTTGACGGTTCACGTTAGTTTGTGAATAGTGGTTACCAAAGCCTGAAAAGTCTGTCCATAATGAAGGGGTAAATCCGGCATCAGGTTTTAACCATATTCTCAAATTACCCGAAATACCACCCGGAGAAGCTAATTTAACACCAAAAGTGAAAAATGAACCATTTGACAGTGTTACATCCGCATAATTATATATCACACCGTTGATAGTCTTCTCAGCTACCATTGGTGTAGTTTCATCTCCCGCACCTATTACAGCATCCGGGCTCTGAATTAAGGTAAGGTTTGTAAAACCTTTAGGCCATGCTATACGCACAGTACCTACATTACCCGTATTTTCTACTTTCCAGATAGCCTGAAAATGATGAGAGAGTCCTGCAAAAGCACTGCTAGCAACCGTCGGTACTTTTGCCAATCCGTTATCGCCCCAGATTAAATACTGACCATCTGCCAGCGAACCTGTATTCGCAGCATTTGTATTATCCAGACCACCCACACCTATCAAGACCTGCTGGCCCGCATTCGTGCTCCAGGACTGTTTTTGGTATAATTCACTCGCATTATCACGCGCAATACCCGCTATATTGTTATGAAAACCCGCATTCGTCGTAGCATTCCATACCGTAGCACCGCTCGCATTTTTATAATTTTTAATACCGGCAGCATAAGTATTACCATACTTAACAGAAAGATAGGTTTCAACCCTATCCATTTGTTCCTCAGTTAATTTAGTATCAAACACAAAAACTTCATTCAGCTGGCCACTGAATGAACCATAGTTATTATCACCCCCGATTCTGAAATCGCGGGCGCCTGTAGATAAATTCGCATTATTTAACTGGCTGCCACCGTAGCTCGTCCTTTGCCCGTTCAGAGATACAGTCGCACCTGCATAACCGCTGCTGCTACCTGCACCGTTCAGCCAGCCCGAACCTGCCGTAAAATAAGATTGCCCTGTAAACGGTACAGGGCTCAGGCCCTGGTAGCCTGGGCCACCAGTGAAAAATAGTAATTTAAAATCCGTTGAAAACATATGTAAACCAGGGTAATCCATCGTAGGATGAAAGCCCACAAACCCGTTTCTTTTCAGGGTATTCACATAACCCGAAGCATACAGCGTACCCGTCGATCGGTCTATCACTTCAATGGCAGCTGGCGCAGTATATTGCATCCAGTCATTAGATCCATCAAAAGTAATCGTAGGATTAAAGTTGGCAAGAGTAGTGATATTGGAATAAATTGGCTTGTTGCCCAATGTATTCTGCAATAAATGCCTGTTATTGCCACTTACATCATGCCATTGTTGTAAGGCCGCATTGTTGGCGGCATTCGTAACGCCCGCATCAGAGTAAACGCTGGCACCGACGTTAGCCTTATACCAGGCCTTCGCAGCAATACCGCCCGGGCCTTGCGCATGGCTGTAAATGCCGGGGAAAATGAGTAATGCTGCAGACAGCATTTTGCAAACAGAGTACTTCCTTCCTCTTTTTGCACGTTCAGGATTAGTGTAAACTTGAGTCATATTGAATAAAAATTGATTTCAATTTGCGAAACTTAATTTCAGCCGCACGCCAGATCAATCAGGTTATTCAAATCTGTACAGGTACCATCATGCTTCAGATCTGAATGAATGAAACAATAGTATAAGGCATATTTATATGCTGTTATCATACTATTTGATATAACATTTTATCTCTTTCAAAAGGCAGCTTAAAAATTAAATTTTAAAAGAATGAAACTGTACAATCATTCCCCTGGTAACATCATTCATAAAACATTCTTAGGGTTAATATATGTCAGGTTAAGAATAGTTTCATAAATATTGTATCTATCTCTATACAGTTCAAAATCGAATCTATAGCGAAAAAGCAGTTTGAGCCAATGTAATAGAACTATTTGAATATCCGTGTTAACAGTTCTATAAGAAAATGTTTTAGCATTTTGTTAAACAAATAGTCATTTGTAGGGCATAATTGTGAAAATTATGATAATATATACATTATTTAATACAAATATTTGCATGACATATGCAGCATAATTTATGAATATGATGAAGTAGTATATATTAAAGTTGAATTATTTCAAAATTTATATTGAAGTATTTCAATTATAATATTTATTAATGTATTTGATTGCCAGATAATTCACTAATGTTTTGATATATAAATACATTATCACGCCGCTGTATTTCAATCACTCACTTCTGTTTCAGGTAGATATGTGAGACAGCTTAAGTTTCGGATATCAATCGCGTAATTTATAAAACGGCATCCTGAAAAGTTCACAATTGCAGACATGGAACTCGTAGTAGCGGTTATAGAGTTCGCAACTGCGATTGTAGAATTCGTAGCTGCGGGTATGGATTTAGGAGCTGCGGATATAGAACTCGGGGCTGCAGATATAGAGTTCGCGACAGCGATTGTAGAATTTGTAGCTGCGGGTATAGAGTTAGCAACTGCGAATATAGAATTCAGGGCTGCAAGTATGGAACTCGTAACTGCGGATATGGAATTAGGAGCTGCGGATATAGAACTCGTGGCTGCAGATATAGAGTTCGTGACTGCGATTGTAGAATTCGTAGTTGCGGGTATAGAGTTAGGAGCTGCGGATATAGAACACAGGGCTGCAAGTATGGAGTTCGTAGCTGCGGGTATGGAATTAGGAACTGCAAGTAGAGAACTCGCAACTACGCTTGTATATATTATTTTCTTTTTACTGAAAAATGATTAAGTAGATAAAACAAGTCCCGTAGGGACGACCTTATGGTAGAAACAATTAAAGTGCAAGTAAACAAAGCGCCGTAGGTGCGACACCATTTATGTAAACCTATAAGATCCCAAACCCATGTTAGAAAATCACAGATAGTATTTCAAAAATCAGCGTCAATCAGCGGTTGTATTATTCTGCGCTATCAGCGGGAAAATATTTAAGCTGAGTATTGAGGCTCAGCAAGGTATGATTCCACATAGAACATGCTATCATATATAATCTGGCTTGTAAAATATATGTTCATAATAAATCATCATTTTGTTGTCAGCATCGTTTTACTGAAAAATGATTAAGTAGATAAATCAAGTCCCTTAAGGACGACCTTATGGTAGAAGAGATTAGAATACAGTCTAGCCAAAGCGCCGTAGGTGCGACTCCATTTATGTAACCAATATTAACTGATAACCAGATTATAACATTCCAAACCCATGTTAGACAATCACAGATAGTATTTCAAAAATCAGCGTAAATCAGCGGTTGTATTGTTCAGCGCCATCAGCGGGAAAATATTTAAGCTGAGTATTGAGGCTCAGCAAGGTATGATTCCACATTGAACATGCTATCATATATAATCTGGCTTGTAAAATATATGTTCATAATAAATCATCATTTTGTTGTCAGCATCGTTTTACTGAAAAATAATTAAGTAGATAAATCAAGTCCCTTAAGGACGACCTTATGGTAGAAGAGATTAGAATACAGTCTAGCCAAAGCGCCGTAGGTGCGACACCATTTATGTAACCAATATTAACTGATAACCAGACTATAACATTCCAAACCCATGTTAGACAATCACAGATAATATTTCAAAAATCAGCGTCAATCAGCGGTTGTATTATTCAGCGCCATCAGCGGGAAAATATTTAGCCTGAGTATTAAAATCTATATTTTGATAACCAGATTATAACAACCCAAATGCACATTATTTAGTATAATTTTTAAATGGACTTTTCAATAGCTTCTTCACATCTTCATCATCCTCCATCTTGTAGTAATTGTCCAGGCCATATACAATATCATTAGGAGAAAGATACAGGTAAGTACCAAGCAGGCGGTCCCAGATGCTGAAAGCAGTACCATAATTACTATCAGTAAAAGGTTGTTTGTAATGGTGGTGCACCTTATGCATATTCGGACTCACAAAAATATAGCTCAGCCATCTATCCAGTTGATAAGGCAGGTTAATATTCGCATGCGTAAACATAGTAAACATACTCATCAGAGTTTGAGCAATAAGCACCACATATATAGGAATCCCCGTAATAAGAATACCAATCATAAAAAACAGCCAGCGGATAAAAGCCTCAATAGGGTGGTGGCGCAGGCCGCTCGTAACATCTATATTCGTATCCGTATGATGCACAATATGTGCACGCCAGAACAGCGGGGTTTTATGCTCCACAAAATGCACCAGCCAGCCACCAAAAAAGTCCATCGCCAGCACACCGAAGATAATCGTCCAGGCACTATTAAAGTGTAGCCAGTGAACAATACCAAACCCGCTCAACTGGCACCAGTCACACAACATTACAAGGAAAACAGCCAGGGCAGCATGTATAATCAGGTGACAGATAGTAAACCCGAAATTAATAATCGCATGCCGCGATTTACTCTTCCTGTACCGCATTTCCTTCAACGGTTTAATACTTTCCACCAGCCACAATATAAATATAGGAAATGCCAGGAACGCCAAACGATGCAGCGGTTTACTCTCAAGGGTAGAAAAATAGTCAATAATAGCATTCATAATATAGCAGGCATTGTTGTCCTGTAAATTTAAATTAAAAAGCCCTTTCAACGAAAATCAGGCTGCTTTTAGTTTTTTTAGATAAATATTTTGAAATATTTGATGCTGATTGTTGAGAAATGCCTACCTTCGCAGCCAATTTTTATTAAAATAACACGCTGTAAAGCAGGAAAATTGAACAATGTGCATTAATTGTTGAAAAATGATTTTGCTAATTCGTAAAATTTTATCACCTTTGCAGTCCCAAAAAAATATAGTTTTATGGCAAGAGTATGTCAAGTAACCGGCAAAAGACCTTTGTCAGGTCACAGCGTAAGCCATTCGAATATTAAGACGAAGCGCAAATTCAATCCAAACTTGCAAACTAAACGTTTGTATTTGGCTGAAGAAGAAAAGTGGATAACTTTAAAATTATCTACCGATGCGTTACGTACTATTAACAAGAAAGGTTTGTACGCAGTAGTTAAAGAATTACGTGCATCAGGCGTAGCTGTTTAATAAGTAAGTAAAGTACTTAGTATTAAGGCAATGCACAATAACGTTGGATAACCAACATTAGTAAAAAACAGTTCAAATTATTAAATAAAATGGCAAAGAAAAGCAAAGGCAACAGAGTACAGGTTATTCTGGAGTGTACAGAGCACAAAAACAGTGGTCAGCCAGGTACAAGCCGTTACATTACTGTAAAAAACAAAAAAAACACACCTGAGCGTATGGAGTTGAAAAAATTCAACCCTATTCTTAAAAAGGTAACTGTTCACAAAGAAATTAAGTAAGCTTTTGTCTGAAACTGTTTCCTGTGCATTGCCGGGTAGTTTTAACGTAAGGTATACTCAAATTGTATAAAATTTATAAATTCATTTAAGTCATGGCAAAAGCAGCATCTAAGAACTCCAAGGTTAAAGACGTGAAAGCGGCAGCAGAAGCTAAAAACTGGACTAAAGTAATTAAAGCTGTACGTAGCCCTAAAACTGGCGCATACACCTTTAAAGAAACGATAGTACACAAAGAAAAAGTACAAGAGTTTTTAGCAAATAAATAATCTCTGTTTTAATTAATAAGATTATCAAGGGTTCACAAAAAATATTGATAGCTGTCGTTCCTAAGGCTGGAGGCGATAGCTATTTTTGTTGTTTATACCCGTCTCCGCATCCATTAAATTTATCATTTTAATCGCTGCTATTTTTTAATGCGGTAAGCCAATAGTCATTACATTTGTAATAATCTATTTTAATTATATCATTATATTATGGGTTTTTTCGATAAGCTATTTGGTAAAAAAGAAAAACAGGCTTTAGACGAGGGGTTAGAGAAAACAAAAGAAGGCTTTTTTAGCAAAATTTCTAAAGCCATAGCAGGAAAAAGTACGGTAGATGAAGAAGTATTGGACAATCTCGAAGACGCTTTAATATCTTCAGACGTCGGTGCCGAAACCACCTTTGCCATTATTGATAAAATTACCGAAAGGGTAAAACGCGATAAATATTTAGGTACAAGCGAGCTAAACAGCATTATGCACCAGGAAATGGCCGGTCTCCTTGTAGATGCACCAGGCAGTATCACCAGCGATTTTAACCTTTCCGGAATGCCAAAACCCTATGTACTCTTAGTAGTAGGCGTAAATGGCGTAGGCAAAACAACCACTATCGGCAAACTCGCCCACCAGTTTAAACTAGCCGGCAAGTCCGTGTTATTAGGAGCAGCAGATACATTCCGCGCAGCAGCAGTAGATCAGCTCACCATCTGGAGCGAGCGCGTGGGCGTACCAATTGTAAAACAGGCAATGGGCAGCGATCCCGCTTCCGTAGCTTACGATGCCGTTCAGAGCGGCATTGCCCGCGGCAGCGATATCGTCATTATCGATACCGCAGGACGCCTGCACAACAAAGCACACTTAATGGAAGAATTAAGTAAAATTAAACGCGTCATAAAACGCCTGACACCAGAAGCACCGCACGAAGTATTGCTCGTACTCGATGGTTCCACAGGTCAGAATGCACTCGAACAGGCAAAACAATTTACCGCAGCCACAGAAGTCACTGGATTGGCAATCACTAAGTTAGACGGTACTGCAAAAGGAGGCGTTGTAATAGGGATCAGTCACCAGATGAATATACCCGTACGCTATGTCGGCGTAGGCGAAAAAATGACAGACCTCCTCGTCTTCAATAAAAAAGAATTTGTCAGCAGCCTGTTCAATGTAGAAAACTAAATACTGCAATAAAACAATATAAAAAGCGGGGCTACCTTATTATAAAGTAGCCCCGCTTCAATTTATATCTCCTCCTCTTTCAGCACCACAGCTTTCTTCTTACCATTTTGCCGCATTACCAGGTATATAAATCCCAGCGATACCAGCAAACAAAAAGCCCCAAGCAGGAATGAAGCCCCCGGGAAATATAAATGACTATTATCGTGCTTCGTAAAATAAGTAAAAGTCTTCGTCATAATAATAGGGCCGATGATCGCCGTCGCACTGTTCAAACTCGTCAGCGCACCCTGTAACTGACCCTGGTTAGACGCATCAATATTAGACGAAATAATCGCCTGCAATGCGGGCCCCGCAATACCACCAAGACAATAAGGGATCAGGAAAGTAAACAATATCCAGGATTCAGTAGCAAAAGCGCATAATCCCAAACCAATCGTCATTAAAAACAAACCAAGAAAAGCACTCTTGTGGTCACCAAGCTTAGGATTAATTACCCTCACCAGGCCACCTTGTACCAAACCAATCAGTAAACCAACCACACCCAGCGAGTAACCGATCATTTTTTCATCCCAGCCGAATTTCTCAATACCATAAAAAGACCACACATTATGCACCGCCTGGCCGCCCAGGTACATAAAAGCAAATGCCCATACCATGTAACCGATATTCGGCTGAGCCTTCAGAAAATAGAACGCCCCCAACGGGTTCGCTTTTTTCCAGTCAAAATCACGGCGCTTTTCCTTATCCAGCGATTCCGGTAAAATAAAATAACCGTACAAAGCATTCAGCAAACACAACGCCGCCGCCACTATAAACGGCACACGAGGACCAATCGAACCCAATAAGCCACCAATGACAGGACCAATAATAAACCCGATACCAAAAGCAGCACCAATCATTCCAAAGTTTTTAGAACGGTTTTCCGGCGTACTGATATCCGCAATATAAGCAGCAGCAGTCGTAAAGCTCGCCCCGGTTATACCCGCAATAATCCTGCCCACAAACAATAAAGGCAGCGTGTGCGCCACCGCCAGCAAAATATAATCAATCCCGAAAGCAAATAAAGACAAAAGCAAAACAGGCCTTCTGCCGTATTTATCACTAAGATTACCCACAATCGGGGCAAAAATAAATTGTGTAAATGCATAGGCAAATGTCAGCCAGCCGCCATAAGAAGCCGCTTCACTCACAGCCGAACCCGTAATTTCTTCCAGTAATTTAGGGAGTACGGGCGCTATAATCCCAAAGCCCAAAACGTCTATCAGTAATGTAATAAATATAAATCCCAAAGCCGCCGGCTTCTGATTTTTTCTTTCACGTAGCATAATTGCAGTTTTAAAAAAGAGGTGCAAGATAATCCTAATAATTGACTGTGCCGTCTATTTCCCCATTTCTTGCCAAATGGTAACTTTTTTTTATTTTGGGCTATCAGCCTTCGTCATCCGCCTAAGCAGTAGTTCCGGCTATTTCCGGGCTCGCTGCCGCTCGGTGCAAAGCACTGGCTCGTGCCTCGCCACCCGCCATATCCGGCAGCCCCTCAGCAATCGAATAACTATTAAGCCGACGAATTAGAAGGTATCATCAAAATAAGATAAGCACCCTTCAGCAGTCATATCATTCCACACCATCAGTGGCAAATATCCCATCTAACGGCAACTTTGGAGTGCCAAAGCGTTTACTTTCAAAAATCAGCGTAAATCAGCGATTGTGTTCTTCTGCGATCATCAGCAGGAAAAAATTTAACCAAAGTATTGGGTCTCAGCATCTATTTACTCAAGAATTATTCAATAGATAAAACAAGTCCCGTAGGGACGACATTATGGTAGAAATAATTAAAGTTTAAGTAAACAAAGCGCCGTAGGTGCGACACCATTTAAATAAGCCCGGCATTCATTGATACCCAAATCATATCATCCAAAGTTCCGTAATATCATCACAGATGATATTACAAAAATCAGCGCAAATCAGCGATTGTATTTTTCTGCCATCATCATCGGGAAAATATTTAACCAAAGTATTGGGACTCAGCATCTATTTACTCAAGAATTATTCAATAGATAAAACAAGTCCCGTAGGGACGACATTATGGTAGAAACAATTAAAGTAGAAGTAAACAGAGCACCGTAGGTGCGACACCATTTAAATAAGGCCGGCATTCATTCATAACCAAATCATCTCATCCAAAGCTCCGTAAGATCATCACAGATGATATTACAAAAATCAGCGCAAATCAGCGATTGTATTCCTCTGCCATCATCAGCGGGAAAAAATTTAACCAAAGTATTGGGCCTCAGCATCTATTTACTCAAGAATTATTCAATAGATAAAACAAGTCCCGTAGGGACGACATTATGGTAGAAACAATTAAAGTAGAAGTAAACAGAGCGCCGTAGGTGCGACACCATTTAAATAAGGCCGGCATTCATTCATAACCAAATCATATCATCCAAAGTTCCGTAATATCATCACAGATGATATTTCAAAAATCAGCGTAAATCAGCGATTGTATTCCTCTGCCATCATCAGCGGGAAAATATTTAACCAAAGTATTGGGTCTCAGCATCTATTTACTCAAGAATTATTCAATAGATAAAACAAGTCCCGTAGGGACGACATTATGGTAGAAATAATTAAAGTTTAAGTAAACAAAGCGCCGTAGGTGCGACACCATTTAAATAAGCCCGGCATTCATTCATAACCAAATCATCTCATCCAAAATTCCGTAAGATCATCACAGATGATATTACAAAAATCAGCGCAAATCAGCGATTGTGTTCTTCTGCGTTCATCAGCGGGAAAATATTTAATAGATATAAAGCACGCTATTCATTCGATGCCGGGCAAATCCCATAAATAGCCATTACCCACGTTTTCAACTTGGTAAAATCAAAAAGCATCACAAAAAACAACCACTCTTACCCCCGTTGCCAACCCGGTAAATGTTAAAAGAAACGATAAAAACAGCTTAATCCCTTTTTAATTTTAGCTTTGCACTTTCTTAATGCTTTTGGTTAGATGTATTTAATTCATGCTTAAGTACCTTTTTAGAAATATTGCTTTAATTCTAATAGTTATATTTGGGGAGCAAAACCATGCTTTTGCCCAATGTATCACCACATTTCCTGCAAAATTTGATTTCGAAAATGACAATGGCGGCTTCACTACCGGTGGACAAAATTCAGACTGGGCCTGGGGCAAACCAAACAAGTCCGTCATAAAAAATGCCGCAAGCGGCAACAATTGCTGGATCACAGGCGGGCTTAACAAAACCACCTATAACGGAGATGAACTCGCATGGATCCAAAGCCCATGCTTCGATTTCCGCAACTTACAATACCCCTATGTCAATTTTCAGATAGTTTGGGAATCAGAACGCACTTTCGACGGCGCCACACTGCAATATTCCGTCAATGGCGGTACATGGCAACAGGCAGGCAGCGCCAGTCAATCAGTCAATTGTATCACAAAAAACTGGTACAACACCACCAGTATCCGCTACCTGAGTTTCGCCGGTTGGAGCGGTAGTTCAGTGGCAGGCGTCGGTGGCGGTACAGCAGGCGGAAGCACCGGCCAATGGGTCAACGCAGGTATTACACTCCCGCAATTAGCCGGTGTTGCCAACGTAAGGTTCAGGTTCCTGTTTGGAGCAGGTTCAGTTTACAACGGCTATAACGGAGTGGCCATCGATGATTT
This sequence comes from Polluticaenibacter yanchengensis, assembly GCA_027854065.1. GTDB lineage: Bacteria > Bacteroidota > Bacteroidia > Chitinophagales > Chitinophagaceae > Phnomibacter > Phnomibacter yanchengensis. The sequence goes on from JAQGEF010000010.1 coordinate 20,910, forward strand.
TGAAGTAAGCGAAGCCCCGGCAAACGAAGCCGCTTTTAGTTTCACATGCAATGGCAATAACAACAGGACCTTCATTTTCAACAATGAATCAAAACAATGCCCCACAAGTTACACATGGGATTTTGGAGACCCCGCTTCAGGCACTACAAATAATCGCAGTACCCAAACACATCCGGCACATACATTTTCAGCACCCGGCGTTTACAATGTCACACTAACAGCTTCCGGTCCCGATAATAAACCCTCCACCATTACAAAGACCGTCGTCATTACCGATGTACAGGTAAATGTATTAACAGATAACAAATGTGCAGGCGGAGCCGGTGCCATCGCCGCCTTAAATATATTACCCGCTACAGGCATCAGTTACCAGGTCAAATGGAATACCAATAATCCACAAAGCGGCCTCACAGCAACCAATCTAAGCCAGGGCAATTATAGTGTGGTAGTAGAAGTAGAAAAAGGTTGTACAATAGAACGGAACTTTACCATCAGCGATCCCGACCCCGTTACAGGCTCATCTGTCAATACCAATCCAGGTTGCGGCATGGCAAACGGCGCCATTGAAATAGAGGCAGAAGGCGGTCTCGCACCTTACAGGTATCTTGTAAATGGTACCACCTACAATAACCCATCAATACCCAATTTAGCAGAAGGTAATTATAAAATTGAAATTATTGATGCGAATGGTTGTAAAGCAGAGTTTTCGGCCGACTTAAAATCAGGCAATTTTAATGTAGCGCTCGAAAATAAAAACGACCCCACCTGTGCAGCCCCGGCAGGCGGCAGTATCAGTATCCTGCCCACAGGAACATTTGCCTTACCGCTTAAATATGAATGGAGCAATGGCCAGACCGGCGCATCAATAACCCGGTTAGGTGCCGGCACTTATACCATTACCGTCACAGATAATAATAATTGTAAAGCTACACTCACAGAAACATTAAAAGCACCCGAAGCTTTAAATGTAAATGTTGTAGCCAACCCAACCACCTGTAATGCCGATAATGGCAATTATAATATCAGCGTCACCAATGGCAGGTCCCCATATATCTACACAGTAGAAGCACCTGATGGCAATACATATACCACCAATATCAAAGGACAATTAAAACCCGGTATTTATAAATATCTCGTAACAGACAATGCAGGTTGCACAGGCAGAGGCACATTCGAAATATTAAAAGGCCCGGCCGCCACTGTCACCCACAGTTTTGAACAGATCAGTTGTTTTGGAAAAAATGACGGTAAAATTATCTTTAATACCACCAGTAACAATGCCTCAATAAAATGGAATGATGGCAGTACAGCCTGGACACGTCAAAACCTGGCGCCCGGCCTTTACAGTTATGATTATAAAGACAACAATGATGGTTGTCAAAGCACAGGCGTCTTCCAGATAATAGAGCCCGCAGGAATTACCATCAACGGCATGGTCACACCAGCCACCTGCCAGCTAAGTAACGGCACTATAAAAGCAGATATAAGCGGCGGTAACGGCACCTTATTTTTCCAATGGAAGAATGCTGTAACCGAAGGGTTGGAGCGTAATAATTTATCCGCCGGCATTTATACATTAGAAGTATCTGATATGCAGGGTTGTACCAACGAAAAAGCATTCGAAGTAGCAATAAATAATCCCTTAGTAATAGATTTAGGAAAAGATTCAACCATCTGTTCCGGCAGCATTATCAATTTAGGATTAAACGGTTATGATACTTATTTATGGAATACAGGCACTACCACCAATACCATCGCAGTAACAGAAGCCGGTAACTACTGGCTAAAAGTAACAGATAGCAGAGGCTGCCAGGCCACTGATACCATTAAGTTCATAAACAGTTGCGGTTCATTGTATTTTCCAAATGCGTTCACGCCAAACGACGATGGCAGGAATGACCGGTTCGGACCCGCAGGACAAGGGCTCGTATTACCCATGTACGAACTAATGGTATTTGATCGCTGGGGCAAAAAAATATTCGAAAGTAAAAATCCCGATTCAAAATGGGATGGTACCTATAAAGGCAATAAACTGCAAACCGGCGCCTATATCTGGAAAGTAGTATATGTAAACTACCTTGGAATAACAGAACGGCAACATGGAACAATCACATTAATAAGGTAACAATAAAACAATTTTGGCTTTGGTTAAAAAAATGTTACTTTGCAAAATGCAAATATTTGCTAACTTAGTAGATAATTTGCATTTTTTTTATTATAGCAATGTCTTATGTGTAGATTTTGCATACTTTATATATCCGTAATGAAGAAAGTATTTTTTTTACTGGTGCTTTTATGTGTTTGGGGTGCCGGTATGTCACAGGTTTTTCCTGGTTCAACAGGAACTGTACCTGCCACAGGCTCCAGTACTTTTACTGCCAATGTCAGTGGTATAGGAGTGATAAATGCGTCCAATGGATTAGAGTCCGTTACTCTGAATATGACGCACACTAAAACTGCAGATTTGGATATTTACTTGCAATCTCCAAATGGTATGAGAGTAAGTCTGATACTGCAAAACATAAAAACAGGAGCAAATTTTACAAATACTGTTTTAAGCGGCAATGCAACAACTTCAATAAAAGAAGGGACACCGCCATACTCAGGAACGTTTTTACCAGATGCATACTTAGGAAGTTTCAATGATGGTCAGAATGCAAATGGCACCTGGCGGCTGGTTATAAATGACAGGCGTAATTCCAGTGGCGGTGCAGGAGTAGTAACAGGTTGGAGCTTGAAATTCAGTACAACCCCTTCAAAGCAACCACCGGTTTTACCATCCTGTAACATTCAACTGCCATCAGGAAACAGATGTACGGATGCTCCAACAATTTGTGACTTCTCTGCTTTATGTGGTGATACTAAAGGTTCAACCAATACAATGTGGTCCGGCTCAGGTATAGACGACTGTTTTGGTGTTCAGAATAATACGTTCATAAAATTTGTAGCCAGTGCTACTTCAGCCTCATTCGCTGTTTGGGTTCATAACAGCACAAGCAGTAACTATTTGATAAGTGGCATTCAAATGATCATTATGAAGGCAAATTGCGGCAGCGGCGCCGTTACTTCCTATGGTTGTTATGAACATATTTTTCCTTATGCATCAGGGCATCCGGTGGCAAATATTGTAAAAGCCAGTAATTTGCAGGTTGGAGAAACTTACTTCTTAATGTTTGATGGTTTCAGTTCTGATAAATGTGAATTTACAGTTACTGCCGTTCAGGGCGTAAACATATTAAATGTTGACCCCGTAAGCGCAAGCATCTGCGAAGGGCAAAGTGTCGAACTCAATGCATCAGGAGGAAGTGGCAATTTTACATGGGCACCGGGCACCAGCCTTAATACCACTACAGGCGCCAAAGTAATTGCCACGCCTGCCGCTACACAAAAGTATACCGTTACCAGTACAATGGTAGGCGTTTGTCCGCAAACCAAAGAAGTTACCGTAACAGTCAACCCTAAAACAACGCCGGTCACCGGTTTTAGTTATACCACGCCCGTTTGTAATAGTGCAGGCAATCTTAGCCCAACCCTTTCCGGAGGCTTTGTAACCGGAGGCGTCTTTTCTGCAACAACAGGATTAAGCATCAATCCCGCTACTGGAGTAGTAAATGTTCAGGCATCTACACCCGGTAGTTACACCATTACATACAAAGTAGCTGCCAAAGATTGTGTAACGGACGGAGAGTCAACAGCTACTTTAGTCATTAACAGCGGCACTGCACCAGTCACAACTTTCAGTTACCAGACACCGGTTTGTAACAATGCCGGTGCATTATTACCACAGCTCGGTACAGGATTTACTACCGGAGGCGTATTCAGTGCCCCATCAGGCCTAAGTATTAATGCCACTACCGGGGAAATCAATGTGCAAAATTCAACACCCGGAACGTATGTGGTAAATTATAATCTAGCCGCAACCACCTGTAGCCCGGCAGGAACAGGTAATGCAAACATTCTTATTACTGCCGTAGAAACGCCAAATACAAGCTTTTCTTACCAGACGCCGGTTTGTGCTAATGCAGGAAACCTGTTACCGGTCACCGGTAGCAACTTTAAAACAGGAGGGATATTTACCGCAGGTGCAGGATTATCTGTCAATCCGAATACCGGAGAAATCAATGTAGCAAACTCCACCCCCGGCACTTATACAGTTACTTATAACATTGCAGCAAACGGATGTAACGCTGCAGGTCAGTCACAGGCCACCATCCTCATTCAGAATAATATTACCCCAAATACCACCTTCAGTTACAGATCTCCGGTTTGCCTGGATGGTAGCAAAGTCACCGCATCATTAGGTTCAGGCTTTACAACCGGCGGTACATTTACAGCACCTGCAGGCGTTTCCCTCAATACAAATACCGGCGAAATAGACCTGGGTAAATCCACTGCAGGTACCTATACCATCACTTACCAGGTAACAGCCAGCGGCTGCCAGACAGCCGGCACCGGCACCGCACAGATTGTGATAGAATCAACCATTAAACCAGAGATCACATTTAGTTATACTTCACCCGTTTGTCAATCAGGTACCAATGCCGCACCAATACCTGCCAACAGTAATTTTGTGACAGGTGGCGTTTACTCTTCCACAACCGGGCTTTCCATCAATGCCGGTACAGGTATCATCAATGCATCAACCTCACAACCTGGCACCTATACTGTTACCTATGCAGTAAGCGCATCAGGCTGTACATCCGCAGGTACCTCCACAGCAACCATCGTCATAACCACCAGCGCCCCAAGGCCAATCGTAGGATTTGATTATCCGGCAGATATTTGTGCCAACGCTGTTAGCAAATTATACACCCCGGTTCCTAAAAGTGGTTTTGTAACAGGCGGCACTTACAGTGCTGCAACAGGAATATCTGTAAACGCCACTACAGGCATCGTGGATATCACCGGCGCCGCTCCGGGCAGTTATATCATCACCTATTCTCTACCTGCTGTTGACTGTTATACTGCCAGCAGCATCACAAGCACCATCATTATAAAGCAGCCTTCCACACCAGTGGTAGATTTTACATACAATACACCAGTATGTTTATCCAACGGATCCATTGAGCCAAACAGAAGTACAGGATTTACAACAGGAGGCGTGTTTTCTGCTACACCGGCCCTCAATATCAATGCACAAAATGGCACAATAAATCTGGCAACAGCTACAGCCGGTAATTATACCATCAATTATAAGATCACGGCAGGAAATTGTTTTACGGATGCGGAGAAAAGTTTCGCATTGGTGCTGTTAGCTAAACCCGCAACCCCGGTTGTCCAGGACCTTATTTTATGCACTGCCGGAGATTCAGTTCTACTGGTGATTGATAATTATGACCCGGCATTAACCTATAATTGGTATGACAATTCAAACCTGACCACCGTATTACATTCCGGGGAAGATTATAAAGTAAAAGTAACCGGTACAAAAAACTACTTTATAACGGCTGCCAACGGCACTTGTACCAGCAACACAGAAGAAGCGAAAATTACAGTGTTGAACAGTTCCGATAATTTTGATTTAGGAAAAGATACAGTGATCTGTCCGGGTAAAAGTGTCATTTTAGAAGGCCCGTCCGGCTACACAGGCTATACCTGGAGTACCGGTGCCACTACAAGAATCATTACTGTTTCTGCTGCAGGAAAATATATTTTAACCGCCCGTACAGCTACCGGCTGCGAGGTAAAAGATTCTGTTACCGTGTACGTAGCGCCAAATTGTACCGATCTGTTTTTCCCTAATGCCTTTACCCCAAATGGCGATGGCAAGAACGATTATTTTGGACCGATCGGCAATCTGGCAGATGTAAGAAACTATGAGTTATTAATATACAACCGTTGGGGAGAACTGGTTTTTCAAAGTAAAAATCCATATATAAAATGGAATGGCACCCATAAAGGCAAGCCAGTCCCTTCAGGCACATTTACATGGTACGCCAGGTACCAGTTTGGCGCCATAGAAAAGACCCAGAAAGGAACCATTGTAATTATACGGTAAAACAAAAAGGCAGCAGTCCAAAAAAGTTGCTGTCTTTTTTTATATTCACCCTATGAGAAATATTAAAATAGGGGTCTTTGCCAGCCTGTTATTACTGTTGGTAGCATGTAATAATAATCAGCCAGTAGGAAAAGATGGAAAAGTATATAGGTCCGCTATAGAGTATAATGATGCCATCATTAAAAACCAGGTAGGTTTTGCAAACAATTATTTGTCTGTTTTAAATAAGCATCAGGTATTGTCAGAGCAAACTTTAGAAGACCTTAAAAAGCTATCTTCAGAAGCCGCCCTCTCTTCTAAAATAATTGAAAGCATGCCTGCTTATAAAGGCGATTCTTCATTTAGAGACGCAGGGGTGGAATTGCTGAATTTTTATTCTCATTTTTTACTCGATGAATTTTCTACCATTGTAAAACTGAGAATGTTGGCAGGAGATAGTATAACGCATCAGTACACAGACTCCATTAATATGCTTACTGCCAAAGTGAAGAAACAGGAAGTAGAGTTGGATGAAAAGTTTCAGAGAAGTCAAAAAGCATTTGCGCAAAAAAACGGCTTTAGGCTGGATCCCGAAAAGTCACAGGAAATGCTGAAAAAGGGGAGAGAATAACCTGGCTTTTAAGTCTTGCAGGTGCTTCAGAATAAAGACACTATAAATAAATTCTGCGGGAGATCCTGTTTAAAAATCAGCGTGAATCAGTGGATTGTATTACTCTGCAACATCAGCGGAAAATATTCAACATGCGCATTGTTCAATAGAATGATAACGATAAAAGGCTGCGGCATGCGTTGGTGGCGAGGTACGAGCCAGTGCGACGCAGGAGCACCGAGCGTAGCGGAGCCATAAGCACGCCGGACAGATGCAGAATAAGCTGTAGAACAGATCACAGCCCCAAAAAAATCAGCACATTAAACCGTAGAATGACATATTGCCAGCCGGAATAAATGAATAGTAAAATCCAGCCCTTACAGGATTTTCACAAATCTTTTAGTCGATAAAAAAACATTTTTCTTTGGTTTAGAGATCAGTTCCATACCATCCAGGTTCACATCCAGCGTAATTTCCAGCTCCCTTTTAAGCCATTCATCTTTCTCCAGCGCCAATAGCCGCGGATCAGTATAGTAGTCCCGGTAATTGGGCATCATTTTACGGAATGCCAGTTTAGAAAATGCGTGAATATAGTTTTTCAGTTTGTCAGAAAATTCAGAATAACGGCCGTCTTTAAACTTTAAAACATCGTCCCGGAAAAAAGACGGGATCCAGTATAAAATAAATTTCCTGTCCTTAGGGCCAATGTATTTACCTACAAAATGTTCATTGAATTCATTAGCATCATCATACAGATCAAAATGATTCACTTCTGCTACAATTTTTTCCAGATCGTTAGAAATATAAGTACTCAGCAAATTGTTTTTTGAAAATGAATGCACGCCGACTTTTACCATCGGTAATACATAATAATCCGCAATCGGGCGACTGTACATTATAGAAAACAATTGTGAAATCATAATTCAGACATATTTAGGAATGAAGAATACACAAAAATTATACTAAAAGCAAGCTGTTGACTTAAAATAATACTGGTATTGGAATTTCAAGTTAATAAAATTGAATGAAACAATAAAAAAAATAGATAATTATTCCTCTGGTTAAGAAAGCATTTGTGGTTGATTAATGCGGTAATTTTAATAAATCGATATCTTTACATATAGCATTTTTACAACCGATCACCTAAATGTAAATAAGAAGATGACCCAGGATTTTAGCATAAAAGGAAATATAGTTGACATAAAGAACAAACGTGTTTTTGCAGCGGAATTAGCTGTAGAGAACGGCAGGATCAAAAGTATTATACCCGTAAGTGAAGCAGTGGACGGTTTCATTACACCGGGATTTGTAGATGCGCATGTACACGTGGAAAGCAGCATGCTCATCCCATCCGAATTTGCGCGCATGGCAGTAGTACATGGTACCGTGGGCACGGTAAGTGATCCCCATGAAATAGCCAATGTATGTGGCATGGAAGGCGTCCGGTTTATGATAGACAATGGCAAACAAGTGCCGTTTAAGTTCAATTTCGGGGCCCCGAGCTGTGTACCGGCTACCGGTTTTGAAACAGCCGGCGCAGTGTTGGACAGCAACGATGTGGAAACCCTCTTAAAAAGCGATGATATAAAGTACCTGAGCGAAATGATGAATTTCCCCGGCGTATTGTTTGGCGATGAAGAAGTACACCGTAAAATAGCATTAGCCAAACAGTACAATAAACCGGTGGACGGACACGCACCCGGTTTACGCGGCGAAGATGCCAGGAAATACATAGCAGCCGGCATCAGTACCGATCATGAGTGTTTTACAGCAGATGAAGCCCTCGATAAACTGAACCATGGCATGAAGATCCTGGTTCGGGAAGGCAGTGCCGCAAAAAACTTTGATGCCTTGGCTGTTTTACTGGATGAGCATTACAGGAACATGATGTTCTGTTGCGATGACAAACACCCCGATAGTTTACTCATCAATCATATTAACGACCATTGCGCAAGAGCAGTGGCATTGGGCGTGGATGCATTTAAAGTACTGGAAGTAGCTTGTGTTAATCCGGTAGAACATTATAAACTGGATATCGGTTTATTACAGGAAGGCGATCCCGCAGATTTTATTATACTGGAAGACCTGGTACACTTTAAAGTAAAACAAACTTATATAAACGGTCAGCTCGTAGCAGATAACGGGGTTTCATTAATCGCACCTGTCGAGCTGGAAGCAGAAACCCTCATTAACAATTTCAGTTGTAGCAACATATCAGTAGCGGATTTAGCACTGCATACGAATGAGTACCCGGTTTTAGGCGGTGATGTTCCCGTAATAGAAGCGTTAGATGGTCAGCTGATTACAAACAGGTTACTATTGCCGGTACACATCCAGGACGATGAACTCGTATCAGATCCTGCTAACGATATATTAAAAATAGTAGTCGTAAACAGGTATAACCAGGCACCCGTAGCAAAAAGTTTTATAAAGAATTTTGGATTGAAAGCCGGTGCCATTGCCAGTAGCGTTGCACATGATAGCCACAATATAGTAGCAGTAGGAATCAATGATACCGAAATTGCCGCCGCAGTCAACCTGGTCATCGCGGCCAAAGGCGGCCTGAGTGCCGTAGATACCTCAAAAAGTATCGAACACATTATTTCATTGCCGATAGCAGGATTAATGACCGCCGAAAACGGGTATGCGGTTGCGGAAAAATACACCATCATCGATCTGTTTGTAAAAGAACAATTAGGCAGTACTTTAAGGTCACCATTTATGACATTATCATTCATGGCCTTACTGGTCATCCCGCATTTGAAACTAAGCGACAAAGGACTGTTCGACGGTGACAGCTTTAGTTTTGTAAATGAGGTTAATTAAAAATAGAAGCCTGCACAATAAGTATTTTGCTATATTGCGCAGGCTATTTACTTGTTTGCTATGAAATACAGGAAAAGTATATTGATTTTAAGTGTGATGGTACTTGTATCCACCGCCTGTTTATGGGCATTTAAACCGGCGCCAAACAACTTCCGGAACCTGCAGGTATATCCCAAAGATGTTTCTGAAACAAGAGTAATGAACGATATGGAATTATTCAGCCGTTCCCTTAATGTCGGGTGCAATTACTGCCATACAAAATTACCGGACGGCGGCTGGGATTATGCTTCGGATGAGAGCCCGCACAAGGCAGAAGCCCGAGAGATGATGATAATGACAAATGTGTTGAATGAGAAATATTTTAAATTCAACCTCAAAGAAGATCCCCGTTATGCACCCATGAATTGCTATACCTGCCACCGGGGCGAAGAGTATCCTGCCATACCCTGGGATACCACTAATATAAGACCTTTACAATAACATAAATTTTGGTTTGATTATAAAAATTGCTGTATGAAAAAAATAGCTGTAATTGGTGCCGGTACAATGGGAAATGGAATAGCCCATGTATTCGCGCAACATGGTTTTTTAGTAAATTTAATAGATTTAAATAGCGCACAGTTAGAAAAAGCGCTCGGAACAATTGCCAAAAACCTGGATCGCCAGGTAACCAAAGGTACCATTGATGAGTCGGTAAAATTAAGTACGCTCGCAAATATTACCTCCTTTTCACAAGTGGCAGATGGTGTAAAAGATGTAGAGTTAGTAGTAGAAGCAGCTACCGAAAATGTAGATTTAAAATTAAAGATCTTTGCCGATCTGGGAAAGCTTACCAATGAAAATTGCATTTTAGCTACCAATACTTCTTCCATTTCCATTACAAAAATCGCGTCGGTTACAGGACGAGCCAATAAAGTGATAGGCATGCACTTTATGAACCCCGTACCTGTTATGAAACTCGTAGAAATTATCAATGGTTATGCCACAGATAAAGCCGTTACAGATACCATCGTAGAACTAAGCAGGCAGCTGAATAAAGTGCCATGCGTGGTAAATGATTACCCTGGTTTCATTGCCAACCGCATTTTAATGCCAATGATCAACGAAGCCATTTATTCCCTGTACGAAGGCGTGGCCGGTGTGGAAGAAATAGATACCGTAATGAAGCTGGGTATGGCACATCCTATGGGACCATTGCAACTTGCAGACTTTATTGGCTTAGATGTTTGTTACAGTATATTAAAAGTACTGCAGGACGGTTTCGGCAATCAAAAATATGCCCCTTGTCCATTATTGACCAATATGGTAACCGCAGGGTATCTGGGTGCGAAATCAGGAGAAGGCTTTTATAAATATACCGCCGGTTCAAAAGACCTGGTTGTAAGCAGCATGTTTGGTAAATAATTTTTTATTTTTTCGGGGCTGTCAGCATTGAAAAAAATACCAATCGGTATATCAGGCTACTGCGGGGTATCGCCATGCGCAGCGTTCCTGTTTCATACCGGTTGGTATTTTGCATATACATCATAATCCGGCGCATGGCCGGTTCGTACCTCTCCGCCCGCTGTATCCTGCAGCCTGTCAGCATTAGAATATCTACCCGGCAGTATTGAAAGAGGCTGTTAACAACACCAATCATCCTTCCTGTTTTGGGAATTTTACACAACTTTCAGATTTCAGGTTCTTGGCAAACAGGAAAATTAGTATTACTTTGTATCTGTAAAATAAAGTAGTTGTGGCACGGAGTCGATGATAGGACGATGAGTTTCTTGTTATTAAGATCCGGAAAAATAGCAGCGACAGTAATAATGTAAATTATGGTGAAACAAATATTGACAACAGTCTTGCTAGGTTTGTTCCTGGGCGTTTTTGGGTTGAGTACTTATGCGCAAAACAATAAAGACGTTTTGGTTGGTGCGGCTAACATATCAGATTATCTGCCGGAATTAAATGGTAAAAAAGTAGCCGTCTTCGCTAATCAAACCAGCCTGGTAGGCAGTACCCACCTCGTAGATACATTATTGAAAAGCGGTATACAGATCGTCAGGATATTTTCCCCTGAGCATGGTTTCAGAGGTACCGCCGATGCCGGTGCCCATATTAAAAATTCAACGGATTCAGCAACAGGTTTACCAATTGTTTCTTTATATGGCGCCACCCGTATACCAACAGCAGCCCTGCTGAGCGATATAGATGTCGTCATTTTTGATATGCAGGATGTGGGCGTGCGCTTTTATACCTATATATCCAGCCTCGAAGAAATGATGGAAGTAACTTTAGTCAATAACAAAACCTTACTCGTATTGGACAGGCCAAATCCCAACGGTTTTTATATTGATGGGCCCGTATTGGAAGACGGTTACAGTAGTTTTGTAGGCAAACAAAAAGTACCTGTGGTATATGGTATGACAATAGGAGAGTACGGACAAATGATTGCCGGGGAAAAATGGCTGAACAAAGCAGCAAATGAAGCCTATGCTAAAAACAGGTCATTGCTCAAAGTGGTTCCCTGTAAAAGCTACAACAGGAAAGAAACCTACGAACTGCCGGTAAAGCCATCCCCGAACCTGCCTAACTTACAGAGTATCCTGTTATACCCCTCACTGTGCTTTTTTGAAGGTACAAACGTAAGCCTAGGTAGAGGTACAGAACTGCCGTTCCAGGTTTACGGGGCACCAGGTTTTCCCAATTCATTATGGGCCTTTACCCCAAAAAGTATGCCCGGTGCCACAAATCCCCCGTTGAAAAATATAAAATGTTATGGTTATGACCTTAGCAAGGAGCCAATAAACACGGCAGACACAAAATGGCAAAAAATACAACTGTCTTATTTATTAGACGCTTATAAATTGTACCCGAATAAAAATACCTTTTTTACAAACGAGGGCAAAAGCAATCCCGGAAACAACAGCTACTTTTTCAATAAACTGGCCGGAAATAAACAACTGATGTTCCAGGTAATGAATAATAAAACAGAAGACGAGATCAGGGAAAGCTGGCAAAAAAGCCTGGATGCTTTTAAGCAAATACGCAAAAAATATTTACTTTACGAGGATTTCTGATCCCCAATAAAAAAAGCACCAAATGGTGCTTTTTTTATTGGGTGCGGAAGAGGAGATTCGAACTCCCAAGACCTTGCGATCACAACGACCTCAACGTTGCGCGTCTACCAATTTCGCCACCTCCGCAGCTTATCGGAGTGCAAATGTAATTAATAGATGTAAAGTGCAAAATTTTCTTTTTAAAAGATGATAAAATAGGCATCGTTTGCGTAAATAAACAGCCCATTTTACAATGTAAACACCCCGGATCTTAGTATTTTAGAATCTTAGTTTCGCAAAACCCGGGTAGGGAAATGCAATTAAATTACAAATACATTGAAACGGTTACTTGTTATTGCGCTCATATTATTGGGCCAGCAGTTATTGGCACAAACTATTTATTACGTTTCCCCAACCGGGAATAACAGTAATAATGGTACCACATTAAATACGCCATTTAAAACTTTAGATTATGCCATCTCAAAAGTATCGGCAGGCTCCAATACAACGATTTACTTAAGAGGTGGCACTTATGTACATACTGCCAGGATAGTGATAAACGCCAATAAAAGCGGCACGGCCAGCCAGTACATAAAAGTATATGCATACCCTATGGACGCTGCAAGGCCATTGCTGGATTTCTCATCCATGAGTGAAGGAAGTTCCAACCAGGGCATCCAGGTAAAAGCCTCCTACTGGCATATAAAAGGCATTGATATAAAAGGAGCCGGGGACAATGGGATGTTAATTGAAGGCGGAAATTTCAATATTATAGAATTTTGCAGCTTTTTTGAAAACAAGGATTCCGGGTTACAGATAGATGGCGGCAGCTCTAATAACAGGATTATCAATTGTGATTCTTATTATAATGCAGATAAAGCCAATGGCAATGCCGATGGTTTTGCCGTAAAGCTCGATGTAGGCAGTAACAATTACTTCAAAGGTTGCCGCGCATGGTATAACAGCGATGACGGCTGGGACGGCTACCTGAGAGGCACTAATAATGTAACGACTGTTTTAGATAGCTGCTGGGTATTTGGAAGTGGTTACCTCAAAGGCGGCGCTCTAAGTAAGGGAAATGGCAACGGTTTTAAAATGGGCGGCAGCGATGATAAAGATTTGAGCCATCATTTTACACTCAATCATTGCCTGGCAGCGTTCAACAGGGTAAAAGGCTTTGACCAGAATAATAATAAAGGCGCCATGACCATTAATAACGGCACGGCTTATAGCAATTCACCGAATTTCGGATTAAGAAATGAGGAACTGGCAACAGGAAATACACTCACCATCAGGAATACCATCTCCTATGTGACCAAAGCAACAAATGTTTTTTTAGCAAGCACAGTGGCACAGAACAATAGCTGGCAAAGCCCCTACAGTATAAAAGCCGCCGATTTTATCTCTGTGGATTCTGCAGGGCTGGCAGCGCCGCGTGGTGCAGACGGTAGTTTGCCTCATATCGACTTTATGCACCTCGCGTCCGGCAGCCAGTTTATAGACAAAGGAGTGGACTTGGGGCTAAGTTACCTCGGTACAGCCCCGGACTTAGGCGCGTTTGAATATAAAGCAGCCATCACCCAGTATATATTTATTGGTCCCGGTGTATGGAGCGATGCCACCAAGTGGCAAAACAATAATAAACCCCCACAAACAGTATCCGGGGCAGTAGAGATCATTATCAAAGGCAATTGTACTTTCGATGAAACGAACTTTTATCTTAACAACGGCGCTAAAATCCTCGTGAACGAGAATGTACAGTTCATTGTACCAAAAGATTTGCTGGTACAATAATTACCGGCGATAGCCACTGCCGTTTGTTAAGAAGCTATTGGAGTAACTAACATCCGGAACGCATACTAAATGCTATAGGATATTGAACATAAATAAAGGGGAAAGATAATTTCAATGCGCTTACAATAATTGTATAAACAATGGCAGCTGTAATGAGTTGCCATTGTTATTAACTAGATATTATTTTCTCTCTTTTCGGTGGTCCTGTAAGTCCGTTTTACTTTTTCACCGGTGCTCTCTTCTTTTTCTTCACGTTCATGCTCCCTGTCGTAAGCCTTAATAATCGCTTTAACCAGGCGGTGTCTTACCACATCTTCTTCATCCAGCTCAATATGAGCGATACCATGAATATTACGCAAGATCCGGGTAGCTTTTATTAAGCCGCTTTTCTGGCTTTTAGGTAAATCTACCTGGCTCATATCACCGGTTATAATAGCTTTTGCACTCGCACCTATACGGGTTAAAAACATTTTTAACTGCAGGTCCGTCGCATTCTGGGCCTCATCCAATATAATATAAGCATTGTCCAGCGTACGGCCGCGCATATAAGCCAGTGGCGCAATCTCAATGGTACGGGTGGTCATATAATACGCCAGTTTATCTGCCGGGATCATATCATCCAGTGCATCATAAAGCGGGCGTAAATACGGATCAATTTTTTCCTTGAGATCACCAGGTAAAAATCCCAGGCTTTCGCCCGCTTCTACAGCCGGGCGGGTCAGGATAATTTTCTTGACCTGTTTGTTTTTAAGCGCACGTACCGCCAACGCTACAGCAGTATAGGTTTTACCTGTTCCTGCCGGCCCCAGAGCAAATACAATATCGTTGCTATCACTCGATTCAACCATTTTTTTCTGGTTCACCGTTCTGGCACGAATCGTTTTTCCGTTAGGGCCAAATACCAAAACATCATTAGGATTTCTCTCTACAAAATTATCAACGGGGTCGCTATCATCCTGTCCTAAAATCTCTTTAAAATAGGCATCACTAATATGACCGTTGCGTTGTAAATATTGTATTAATAATTCGATGCGTTCCCGGGCACTTTCTATTTGTTCCGGTGCCCCGCTTACCTTAAGCTGCGAACCTCTTCCTAAAATTTTTAACAGAGGAAAACGCTTTTTAATTATATCTAACTTGCCGTTATTAATGCCAAAAAAATCAATGGGATTAATAGAGTCTAAATTAATAATGATTTCAGTCAAATTTTAAGTTTTTATGTTTACCAAATATATTGGAGTCAGTTCATTTTTTCATGCAAATACCAAAGATTACTTATACACATTTACTGTGTAAATTTCTTTATAAGATTTTCCGCATCTACATCTATCCAGAATTTTCCGTTGGCCATCCCGGCTATAAAAATGCCTTTGTTACTGGCAACCAATTCGTTTATTTCAATTGCTCTTAAATACCCTTTACTGTTGATGCCCGGGTAGATATTCCTGTTCAGTTGTGCACCGGCAGTTTTATACAGTTCATTCAGTTCACCTGCCAGGGAAAAAGTCGTATATTCTTTCAGTTTTCTTACAATCATATCATCCATGATCCAGGATGCGGACCTCAGTAAAAATTGTTTACTGTCTAAATGATAGTCCACACTGTCCAGGTAAAATGTTTTATTCGCTTTATCAAATGTAGGCTTCCCTACCAGGTAGAACACCCCTCTTGCAGCCCTGGATACAAAAACTTTCATTAAAACCTGGCCTTCCATACCTCCCTGGAATTTCAATGAGTCTATCCGGATTGTCTTTTTCAGCAAGCCTTTACCTATCGTGAATTCCTTTGCTGCCGCCTGTTGGTTTGCCAATGTATTCATGAGTGTATAAGGCAAAAGTTGTGCTATAAATAATTTAAAACCGCTGCGTTGTGAAAAATCTGTCAGGTTAGGCAATATTCTTTTTGTAAAGGGTTGCAATTCCTGCTGTAATTCCGGTTTCGCGGTCAGCCCCAGGCTCACAAATAAGCTGTCATTATGCAGGTAGGTCTGGCTGATACGGATCTGCTTGGGGTTGATTGTTACATACCCCATGTTCTCCATATAATAAGGAGCTTGCAAGGTATCCCAAACGGTTTGAATATATTGCTTCAGGCTAAAGCTTTGCAGCTGCTTCTGCATATCATTGATAGAAACATTCAGCTCATCGCGCAAACTGTTGATCACGTCCTGTGTAATGTCCACACCAAAGAAACACACGGAACATTTATCCAGTGCTTTCGGTTCCTGTTGCTTCACTGTCAGTACCAAACTATAATCCGGTTTTAAACTGAATTGTATCGTAAATCCGGCCTGTATTTTACGGGGAGCTTCAGTGCCAAAGCCACAGGTACAGGCTTTGGTCCAGCCACTGTTGCCAATGCCCGTGCAAAGGCGCGTACTGCCCCGTACACCATATGTGCCTATAAAAGAAATATTCAGGGTATTGTTAACCGCTTTAAAATTAAAAGGGCCCCGCACAAAACGGTATTGGTACCTGGTATCACAGCCTTTTTCCACCCAGCCGTTCGGGTAATTAGCGGAAGTATAAAGGGTGTCCACAATCTTTTCTGCCCATTTATAGATCGGTTTCAGGTTAATTCTTATCGGTAAATCAATATCGCTGTCAGGGTAGGGGTTTTCTATCACTACTTTTTGGGAAAGGGTATCAATTTTCTGCGTGCCTATATTGACATCCTGTCCATTTGTTTTTTGTAAAAACAACAAACTTAAAGCCAGTGTTACAAACAGTTTCACTCTATTCATTTTTGTTCTTATTGCTTTGTTTTTTATTTATTCAGTCGTTTTTTATATTGCTGTTTAATATAGTGGTTATATAATTGCTTCTGCAATATCAAAATAAACAAACTCTTCACTTTAAAAGTATTTGGATATTGTTATTAAATCCATAAATATTTAACTGCAATGCTAATTTTTTGTTTACTCATCCGGGTATTTTAGTGTTGTGGGAATTTTCCTTAAGGTTCACAATTTAATTTCGTTTTTGCAAAAGTACAAGCGTCCCGTTAACCGGAATGATAAATCTACAAAGGCCGGAAGCAGGCACTTCCAAATAATCCAAACACTAAAAGTAATTTTTCCTATCTTCATTTTTGTAAACTATTAAAACTGAGCTATGGCAGTAAGAACGATTGCACAAATGGCTGCTGAAGGACAAAGTCCGGAAATATTATTTTGGGTGGGATGTGCCGGAAGTTTTGACCAGCGAGCACAAAAAATAACAAGAGCATTTGCTGAAATATTAGATAAGACCGGTGTGAACTACGCCGTATTGGGGAATGAAGAAGCTTGTACAGGTGACCCTGCAAGAAGGGCCGGTAACGAGTTTTTGTTCCAGATGATGGCCTTTCAGAATATCCAGGTATTGAATGGCTACGAGGTAAAAAAAATTGTAACAGCTTGTCCGCATTGCTTTAATACCCTGAAAAATGAGTACCCGGAACTGGGAGGCAATTATGAAGTAATACATCACACAACGCTATTGCAACAATTGATAGATGAAGGTAAAGTACGCATAAAAGAAGGCGGCAGCTTTAAAGGCAAGAAAATTACCTTTCACGATAGCTGCTACCTGGGCAGGACCAATAATATTTATGAAGCGCCGAGACAGATTTTACAATCTCTGGATGCAGAGCTGGTAGAAATGAAACGTTGCAAAAGCAATGGTTTGTGTTGCGGTGCCGGCGGAGCACAAATGTTTAAAGAAGAAGAAACCGGAACAACCCGTGTGAACTGGGAACGTACCGCCGAAGCGCTGGACACAGGTGCTAAGGTAATTGCTTCCGCATGTCCGTTTTGTAATACCATGCTCACGGACGGTACTAAAAACAAGGAAAAAGAGAATGAAGTGCAGGTGCTGGATATTGCGGAAATACTCAACGCAAGTATTTAGAATTTCAGGTAACTACTGACATAATTTATTGAAATAATGTATAAGCCACAATGAATGAATTGTGGCTTATCTGTTTAAGTATTATATAATTGTAAACAAAAGTTTGATGACAACTAATAGAGGTGTTATCAGTACATTTGTTGGATATTGAATGCGTAAAGTTTTTTTGACATGAAAAAAGTTTTATTGAGCTGTGTGTTTTTGGTGAGTTGTACAAGCGTATTATTCGCACAAAAAGCAGTAACAAAATCTCCTGCGGCCGCAGGGGTGCAAAGTGAGGTTTCAAGACCTAAATTAGTAGTTGGATTAGTGATAGACCAAATGCGTTGGGATTATTTCTACCGGTATTACAGCCGTTATGGCAGCGGCGGTTTCAAGCGTTTGCTGAACGGCGGATTTAAGTGTGAGAATACCTTCATCAACTATATACCATCTTATACGGCCATAGGTCATAGTTCCATTTACACAGGCTCTGTACCTGCCCTGCATGGCATAGCGGGCAATAACTGGATAGAACAATACAGCGGTGCTAAAATGTATTGTACACAGGATGATAATGCAAACAGTATAGGCACTACCAGTGATGCCGGAAAAATGTCCCCTAAAAATTTACTGGCAACCACAATTACTGATGAACTGAGACTGGCAACCAATTTTAAATCTAAAACAGTAAGCATTGCATTAAAAGACAGGTCTTCCATTTTGCCGGGTGGTCATACAGGAGAAGCTTATTGGTTAGATGATAAAACCGGCAACTTTATTACCAGTTCTTATTATGCCCAAAAACTACCTGAATGGGTAGAGAAGTTCAACAGCCAGAAAAGGGTAGAAGCATTGGTTGCTAACGGATGGAATACTTTGTACGATATAAAAACATATACCCAGAGTTCCGCAGATGATGTGGCATGGGAAGGCCGTCTGGCGGGTAAAGATAATTCCGCGTTTCCACATGATCTGAAAGCAGCTTATGCCGCCAAAAAAACAAATTTCAGAAACTCGCCATTTGGTACCACTATTACATTTGAAATGGCCGAAGCTGCGTTAAAAGCCTATAACCTGGGTAATAACGGTGTCACGGATTTCTTAACGGTAAGCTGTTCGTCTCCTGATAATGTCGGGCACTTTTACGGCCCAAACTCTATTGAAATTGAAGATGTTTATTTAAGGCTGGATAAAGACCTGGAAGCCTTCTTTAACTCCCTGGATGCCAAAGTTGGTAAAAATAACTGGTTATTCTTTATATCTGCAGATCATGGAGCCGCACACGCAGTAGGCTTTAACGAAGCGCATAATATACCAACCGGTTTATGGAATACGAAAGCGCTGGAAAAAGAACTGAATACTTACCTGGAGGCAAAATATAAATTACCTGAGTTGGTTACAGATATCGATAATTTCCAGGTGACGTTTAATATGAACCGTCTGGACAGTGCCCAGGTTGATTTTACAGAATTGAAAAAATATACGATCCAGCTTTTAAAACGCAAGCCTGAAATTACATTTGCAGTAGATGTGGACCAATTGGGCAATGCGCCGATTCCGGGTGAAATAAAAGAAAAGATTGCGAATGGCTATAATATAAAACGCAGCGGTAGTATCAATATCGTGTTAAACCCGGCCTGGTTTGAAGCCTATGCCAGCACCGGTACCACACATGGTACATGGAACCCGTACGATACGCATATACCATTGGTATTCTATGGCTGGAATGTAAAACCGGGTAAAACAACCCGCCAGGTACATATGACTGATATTGCGCCAACTTTGGCGGCAATGTTACACATACAAATGCCTAATGCCTGTATTGGTAAAGTCATTACCGAAGTAGCCGATAAATAAAATTGGAACAGGTAAATATAAATATGTAAACCGTCCGGTCATTATTGACCGGACGGTTTGGTTTAAGAAAGAAATCCTATCTTATATAATGTCTTGTTATTTCTGCGCATTCACAATATTGTTTAGATAAAGCGTATCAGAATTCGGTAAAAGTTTACTTAATATAGCAGCTTTTCCATTTATTAATAAATAGCCACTCATTCTAATGATTTGTCTTAAAACAGGAATTTTTCTGAATTTAGGTATTATCGCATGATGGAAATAAAGCACTTTTAATTGTCCAATTGATTCTATCATTGTACCTGATTTCAACACATTGACGTTTTTGAACTTTTTCTTTTCTAAAAGATACTTCATTGAAAAAGAAGTGTAACGCGCATAGTCGTTAGGTTGCTCATGTTCAGGAAATGAAAAAGGGCAGGTAAATAGTAAAATGCCTCCTGTTTTTAGTACCCGGTATATTTCTTCCAATAATGATTCAAGTTCAAAAACATGCTCGAATACTTCACTGCAAAAAATAGTATCAAAGGTATCATTCTCAAACGGAAGATCTTTTCCATTATAGTAAACATCAATATCCTCGTTGTCGTGGGGGTGACCAGGGTTATTATCTATATCTACACCAATATATTCATCAAAATTAAATAGACTTTTGTAAGGTTTGGATCCACAACCCAGATCCATAACTTTTCCTTTAACCAGATTTTTGTTTTTTATTAAATTCCTTAATAAGTTTTTTCTGATCAAATAACCCGGGTGGAAAATAGATGGATTGAATTCCTTATTAATACTATGCATTTTGCTTTTACTTTAGGTAAAAATAAATGATATGGATTAATCTTTGAAATTTGTTTGTTTGAGAGAACTTAAGATCAAACGCACTAAAAAATCCGGGTACCTGAGTTTTGAATGCAAATAAGACATTCTCTAATGAATATGTTGTTTAAAATGTTTGTCCAAATAAATTAGCCACGATAAACACAACTGAATGATATAATTATGTGCTTATCATGACTAATCACTATAGGGAATTTTGGCATTTAATTTCTTACCGGCTTTCCACCTTTCAGCACACTTTGAATTCTTTCCAGTGTTTTCCGTTCGCCACAAAGACTCAAAAATGCTTCCCGTTCTATGTCCAGTAAATATTGTTCGCTTACCAGCGTGCTTTCACTCAGGTCCCCTCCGCTCATAACATAAGCCAGCTTTTTAGCAATTTTTACATCATGGTCAGTAATATAATTGCCGGTACGCATGCCATTCACGCCGGCGTATAAAGCGCCAAGCGAGCCACGTCCCAATACCTTAATGTCGTTACGCGGTTGTGGTTGCGTATATCCTTCATCGTAGATTTCAATAACCGATTGTTTAGCATCCGCTACCCGGCGGTCAAGGTTCATGCTCACAGCATCAATGCCCTTACGCATAATGCCCAGGTCGAAAGCCTCAAACGCACTCGTAGCCACTTTAGCAGTACCGATGGTAAAAAAGCGGTCTTTCAATGGTTCAAATTCCAGTTCACCCTCCTTGTATTCAAATCCCGCCCGGAGTGCAAATTCCTTAGTGCCCCCACCACCGGGAATTAAGCCAACGCCCATTTCTACCAAACCGATATAAGTTTCGGCGGCAGCCTGTATTTTGTCTGCGTGAAGGCAAAGTTCACAGCCACCTCCAAGTGTCATGCCATGAGGTGCTACTACAACCGGTATGCTGCTGTACCTTACCCGCATCATTGTATTTTGGAACATGCGGACAGCCATATCCAGTTCATCGTAATCCTGCTCAATGGCATACATAAATATCAGGCCCACATTGGCCCCCAAACTAAAATTAGCCCCTTCATTTGCTATCACCAGGCCTTTGTAATCTTTCTCAGCCAGCGCTATGGATTTTTGAATACCTTCCAGTACCTCGCCGCCAATGGTATTCGATTTTGTTTGCCATTGCATTCCCAACACGCCATCACCAATATCATAAGTTTTCACAGCAGCATTTTTCCAGACTGTTTTTTCAGTTAAGTCGCTTAAGATGATAAAGGATTCACCACCCGGTAATGCTTCGTAGTTTTTAGTGGCAGGTGAGTAACAAAGCTTCTTGCCATTACTGATTTTATAAAAATGAGTATTGCCTGCGGCTACAAATTCATCTACCCACGCAGCAACGGTGAGCCCGGCTGCTTTAATGGCTTCAGCCGTTTTGGCCACACCCAGAAGGTCCCAGGTTTCAAAAGGCCCGATTTCCCAGCCAAAACCGGCTTTCATCGCGTCATCTACCTGGTAAATATCGTCGCTGATCTCCGGTATACGGTTACTCACATAACTCAATAACTGGTAGTGGAAATCCCGATAAAACTCACCCGCTTTATCCTTGCCGGCCACCAGTGTTTTAAGGCGTGTTTTTAAGTCGTCTATTTGTTTGGCTGCATCTATGCTCGCGAACTTAGGTTTTACACGAGGCTTATATTCAAAATCGTTCAGGTCCAGTGTAAGAATTTCACTGCCTGCATCTGTTTTTATCTTCTTAAAGAAACCTTGTTTTGTTTTATCGCCCAGCCACTTGTTGGCCACTATTTTTTGTAACCATCCAGGAATATTAAAAATGGCTTTGGCTTCATCATCCGCACAATTTGCGGCAACCCCTTCGGCTACTTTTACCAGCGTATCAATCCCTACAACATCGGCCGTTCTGAACGTGGCGGATTTTGGCCTGCCAATCACCGGGCCCGTAAGGCTGTCAACATCATCAATGCTTAAGCCCAGTTTGGTCATCGTGTTAAATATGGCCATAATGCTGAATACCCCGATCCTGTTGGCTATAAATGCCGGCGTATCCTTACACAATACCGTCGTTTTACCCAAAAACAAATCACCGTAGTGCATCAGGAAATCTATAATTTCCTGCTTTGTATCAGGCGTCGGAATAATTTCCAGTAAACGCAAATAGCGTGGAGGGTTAAAAAAGTGCGTACCACAGAAATTGGCCTTGAAATCCTCGCTTCTGCCCTGGCTTAATAAATGAATAGGAATACCCGATGTATTGGATGTAATAAGCGTACCCGGTTTGCGGAATTGTTCCACCCGTTCATATAAACTTTGCTTAATATCCAGGCGTTCTATCACCACTTCTATTACCCAGTCGCAACCGGCAATATCCTTCAGGTTATCGTCAAAATTTCCGGTAGTAATATGTTTCAGTACGTCTTTTGTAAATACCGGGCTGGGATTGCTTTTTACTGCGGCAGTAAGCGCATCGTTTACGATCTTATTTTTATCCACTTTTGCCTGTTCGGCAGTAGCTACAGCCGGGATGTCCAATAATAAAACCTTCACCCCGATACCGGCAAAATGACAGGCAATACGGCTGCCCATAACACCGGAACCAAGTACAGCCACTTTTTTTATAGAACGATTCATATAGTAAGCTTTTGTTTTCTGAATAGCAAGTTAGTAAAAAAATAGTTAGTTATGCAACTATTTTTCTTTTTCTTTTATGGGCTGTCAGCACGGGATTCCTTTTCAGCATTTGTCCGGGCTATTCCGGGCTCGCTGACGCTCGGTGCAAAGCACCGGCTGCTCAGGCAGCCGCCCTGCATATCCCGCAGCCAGGCGTCATTGGTATTTCTACCGGGCGAATGGATGGTGTATTTTAATAAAGATGAAAAGAAGTCTTTTATTGATGAAGAAAAAGATTTCTATAGATGACTATTGAAAGGGTAGTTAAAATGAAAGGGCAATGAGTGTACAGTATAGTTGGGTTTAATATTATGTTTAAATTGGCAGCGATTGAGCTGTATGGAGGTTGCTTAACAGAATTCCTATAGCTGACGGGCTGCGGCATGCGTGGGCGGCGAGGCACGAGCCGGTGCGACAGAGGAGCACGGAGCGTAGCGGACCCCAAAGCACGCCGGACTAAAGATGATTGCATTGATGCCGGTAACAGCCCCGTTCAAAATATGTAAATTCAGAATGCTAAATAATAGTACTTTAAATGAAGAGGATTGTTTTAAGTGTCGTGTTGTTGTTACAAATGTTTTCCGGGTTTTCGCAGGCGCGTATCATTACCAGTTTAAACGGGCAATGGCAAACGCTTTATAGCGAGACATTACCGGCTGTAAAATCCGGTGCAGGTAATTTTAATGCGCCAAAAGTGGCAAAATCAAATTGGCGTACGGTAAATGTACCGCATAACTGGGATGCGTATGAAGGCTACAGGCGTATGCGTCATGGCAACTTACACGGGTATGCCTGGTATCAGAAAACATTTACGCATCATGCTTATGAAAAAGGGAAACGATTCTTTCTTTATTTTGAAGGAGTAGGGTCTTATGCCACAGTATGGCTGAATGGCAAAAAAATTGGTTATCATGCAGGGGGCAGAACAACATTCACACTGGATGTGACTGGTGTATTGAATACGAATGGTAAGCTGAATACCTTGCAGGTGCGTGCGGACCACCCGGCTGAGATCAGGGATTTGCCCTGGGTGTGTGGTGGTTGTTCTGATGAACGCGGATTTTCGGAAGGTTCTCAACCGCTGGGTATTGTAAGGCCGGTGTCTTTAATAGAAACGAATGATACCCGCATAGAGCCGTTTGGGGTACATGTGTGGAATGGTAAGGGGACCGGTAAGGAGGTGGCAAACCTGGAAATAAATACGACTGTTAAGAATTATAAATCGAAAAACGATACGGTAAACCTGAGGAACAGCATTTTTGATGCAGAGGGGCTGTTAGTATCTAACGTGAACCAAACATTGGTGCTGGCGCCCGGTGACAGTATTGATGTGAAGCAGGGTTTTCCTGAAATAAAGTTTCCTAAGTTGTGGAGCCCGAAGCACCCGTATTTGTATAAAGTGCATACGCAGATTTATAAAGAGGGTGAATTGGTAGATGAGCTGGTAACGCCGTATGGTGTGCGCTGGACGAAATGGCCGACAGCACCTGACAACAGCACGAACCAGTTTTTTATAAATGATACCGCTGTTTTCATTAATGGCATTGCGGAGTATGAGCATATTATAGGCGGTAGCCATGCTTTTAGTAAAGAGCAGATAAGAACGCGCGCTAAAATGATTAAGGCTGCGGGCTTTAATGCTTTCCGCGACGGGCATCAGCCGCATAACCTGGAGTACCAGCATTACTGGGATTCTTTAGGCATTATGTGGTGGACGCAGTTGAGCGCACATGTATGGTTCGATAACGATCATTTTAAGAAGAACTTTAAAACATTGCTGAGGGAGTGGGTGATTGAACGCAGAAATTCCCCATCAATTATTATGTACGGTCTTCAGAATGAAAGTACGCTGCCGGAAGATTTTGCTAAAGAATGCACGGAGCTGATCCGCACATTAGACCCCGGTGCCAGCATAGAAAGGCTGGTAACGACCTGTAATGGTGGCAAGGGAACGGATTGGGATGTGCCGCAGAACTGGACCGGTACTTATGGCGGTAATCCTATGGTATATGACGATAACGTGAAGCGGCAGAAACTGATTGGTGAATATGGTGCCTGGCGTACGATAGACCTGCATACGGAAGGCGGGTTTATACAGGAAGGTGTACCATTGAGCGAGGACAGAATGACACAACTGATGGAGATGAAAGTAAGACTGGCGGAATCTGCACGGGATAGCAGCAGCGGTCATTTTTTCTGGTTACTGACATCGCATGATAATCCTGGACGTGTACAGGCAGGTGAGGGCTTGCGCGAACTGGACAGGATTGGCCCTGTAAACTATAAAGGATTACTCACGCCATGGGAAGAGCCTTTAGATGTGTATTATATGTATCGCTCGCACTATGCGCCTAAGACTACCGAACCAATGGTTTATATTGTTTCGCAAACATGGCCAAACCGCTGGACGGGCCCGGGAAGAAAAAACGGGATTACCATTTATTCTAACTGTGACGGGGTGGAGCTGTTTAACGATATTGATTCTATTTCGCTGGGCATGCAAATTAGTAATGGCCGATTTACGCATTATTCCTTTAATAATGTGAATGTACAGTACAATGTATTATATGCTGTGGGCTATGTGAACGGGAAAATTGTGGCAAGAGATACCATTGTGTTAAATAATTTACCCGAAGCGGTCCGTTTGAAACGGATGAGGGAGGGTAATAATGAGCTGTTAAAACCTGCGGACGGCTACAAGTATGTTTACAGGGTAAACGCAGGCGGGCCAAAATATACGGACAGGTATAAGAATACCTGGCAGGCAGACAGGGCTTACAGTATTTATAACAGTAAGGAATATCCTAAAAATACATGGGGCTCTACATCCTGGGCGAATAGTTTTAACGGTACCCCGTTATTTTTTGCCAGCCAGCGCCAGACCTATAATCCGGTAAAAGGGATTGCGGACTGGCCACTGGTACAATCTTTCCGATACGGTAGGGAGCAACTGGCTTACCATTTTCCAATTCCTAACGGCGAATACCTGGTCGAGTTGTTTTTTATAGAACCGTGGTTTGGTAAAGGTGGTGGACTGGATGCTACCGGCTGGCGGCAGTTTGATGTGGCTATTAATGGTAAAGTGGTATTGAAGGACCTGGATATTTTTAAAGAGGCGGGATACAGCACTGCGCTGAAGAAAACCATACCGGTAACGGTGACCAATGGTATTATAAAAATAGATTTCCCTTATGTGGCATCCAGCCAGGCAGTGGTGAGTGCTATAGCGATTGCTACAAAAAATGCAAATGTAAAGGCGGTGCCTGCTACGAATGGCATTGTGAAGCAGGTAACAAAATCTAAAAACTGGGCACTTCAAACCTGGATGAATACCGGTGATTACCAGTTTGGTGATACGAATGTGGCATTCCTGGACCTGCCGCCTGTTTTTTATGGTGCGGACTGGTTCCAGAAGTCAACAGATAAGATTGACTCCCTTTATCCTTTGAGTTTTGTGGTAGATAAAAAGTCTGATGTATTTGTAGCGGTACCTGCTTACTATGAGTACCGGGCAGATAGTATCAATAATATAGAAGATGCCCAGATGAAACTGGTAAATACCGAGCGGGATAATAATGAGTTTAAGGTGTACCGTATAAAAGCGGAAGCTAATGATAAAGTGGTGTTGCCGAATAAATTATTGCAAATGGCGCAAACTATTGCTGTAGTACCTGTTAGTAGTGTGGAGCCTGCTTATGATTTGAAAAAGGCGGTGACATACCGGTCTAACGAAGCGATGGTTATTGGCAGCGGGTTGGTGGTAGAAAATATTAACGACCGTCCGAATGTGCGTTTTACCAAGCCGAATGGCGATACTTTGCAATTTGTGTTCCAGGTGGGCGTTGCAGACAAGTATTCTTTCCAGTTACGTTATGCGAATATGACGGAGCACGTTATGACCGGGCGTTTACAAATGTTATCGGCAGATGGTGTTCTGATGCGTGAAGAGCCGCTGGAATTTACCAAAAGTAAACCTGGTAAATGGAATTATATTAATACTGATTCCGGCTCTATGATCAATGCCGGTACTTACTGGCTGCGCATTATAAGCACCAATGCGGAGGGATTGGGTGTTTCGAACCTTGAAGTACAATAATTGATTGATAACAAAAAAGCGGATCAAAATTCTGATCCGCTTTTTTGTTATCCGGTAAAGAGGAACAAGACCTCTATTGGTAATATTATTTAATCTCACCTACCATGTTGCCCGGAATGACCCATGCATCAAACTCTTCCGGTGTAACATAACCCAATTTTACAGCCATTTCTTTAAGGGTAGTACCTTCTTTATGAGCTGTCTGTGCTATTTCTGCTGCTTTGTAATAACCGATTTTCGTATTTAATGCGGTTACGAGCATTAAGCTGTTATCTACGTGTGCTTTAATGTTTTTTTCGATTGGTTCTATACCTACAGCACATTTATCGTTGAAGCTTACACAACCTTCACCAATTAAGCGGGCACTGTGCAGGAAGTTGTATATCATCATTGGTTTGAAAACATTCAGCTCGAAATGGCCATTTGCACCACCAATGTTTATAGCCACGTCGTTACCCAAAACCTGGGCTACAATCATTGTTAATGCTTCACATTGTGTAGGATTAACTTTGCCCGGCATAATGCTGCTTCCCGGCTCATTATCAGGAATATGGATTTCTCCAATACCGCTGCGTGGTCCTGAAGACAACATACGGATATCGTTGGCGATTTTCATTAAGCTGACAGCTACCGTTTTTAAGGCCCCGTGTGCTTCTACTATCGCATCGTGTGCTGCCAGAGATTCAAATTTATTAGGAGCGGTTACAAAAGGTAAGCCTGTAAGGTCTGCAATGTGTTTAGCTACGTTTTCGCTGTAACCTTTTGGTGTATTAATTCCCGTACCTACGGCTGTACCGCCTAAAGCCAGTTCCGTTAAGTGCGGTAATGTATTTTTAATGGCTTTTAAGCCGTAGTTCAATTGCGCCACATAGCCGCTGATCTCCTGACCTAAAGTTAATGGCGTTGCATCCATAAAATGGGTACGGCCAATTTTTACAATATGCATGAAAGCCTTGCTTTTGGCTTCTAATGTATCGCGTAATTTTTCTATACCCGGAATGGTGTTTTCTACCAGTACTTTATAAGCAGCAATATGCATTGCGGTTGGAAAAGTATCGTTACTGCTCTGGCTTTTATTAACATCATCATTCGGATGCAGGAATTTTTCTTTATCGGTTAATTGTCCGCCGTTTAAAACGTGACCGCGGTAAGCAACTACTTCATTGATGTTCATGTTGCTTTGAGTGCCGCTACCGGTTTGCCAAACCACTAAAGGAAAGTAATCATCTAATTTATGCTCTAATATTTCGTCACAAACTTTTCCAATGAGATCGGATTTTTCTTTTGGTAAAACGCCGGCTTCGAAGTTTGTAATAGCTGCTGCTTTTTTCAGGTAAGCGAATGCCTGTATAATTTCTTTAGGCATTTTGTTAATGTCCTGTGCAATTTTAAAATTGTCTATACTACGTTGTGTCTGTGCACCATAATAAGCGGTTTCAGGTACTTTAACCTCGCCCATAGTGTCTTTTTCAATACGGAAACTCATTGTTTACTGAATTTTATTGATTTTAGTATAACTGTTTTTACAAGCAAATTTTTTATGCTGCGCAAATGTAAGCTATAAAAACGGGGAATGTTTAAGCAAATTGTAATTATTGTGTTTTACCGGCAGCGGCAGGTTTCATGTGTTTTAGGTATTTTTTTCTTTGGGGCTCCGGGCTTTTGTTCGCTATGCTACATGAGTTCCGGCAGCTCTGGGCTCACTTCGTTCGGTACTCCTGCGTCGTACCAGGCCCGGCGCGTCCGGCAGCCCTTCTGCATTGTATCAATGCCTCATCTTTTATGCCAATGTAGGAATTGACTTATATCGGAGATTTTAAAACGGGTTCATCCTGGGGAGGATTTGGGGCAACAATATTTGTCCGGCCGGTATATAAAGTCGGTGGGGATGGATTAGAAAAGGTCACCGGCAACATAAAGCAACTTATAATATTAATATGCTACCGGTGAACTGGTTATATTGGACCGGCAGCAGGGGGGACCGGTTTTAAAAGATTACAGGAATTATTTTAATAAAGCAGTAATTTCATTTTGGATATCTATGCCTTTATTGTTATTGTACCAGTTCTGAAGCTGTACTTTTTGCGTTTCAAAATCGGCTTGTTCACTTTTTAACTTCAGGAATAAATCCTGTGCGTCTTTTGGACGAGGTCCCCAAACCGCCAGGTCATTGTGATTTTCATCCCGGATGATAAGGATTGGGATGGCTTTACCACCATTTGTCAGGTATTGATTAATCCTGTAGGGTTCGGCATCTCTTAATTCAATGCTTAAATTGATGTTGGGATTGATAGTCGCCAGTAAATGGATGAAGGGTACAATATGTGAAGCATCGCCACACCATGGCTCGGTAATTAATATCCATGTTTGTGGTGTTTTAATGTTTTTAATAATTTCCTGGTTTTCAGGAGTAATGATGCCTGTTTTAAGCCAGCGGCTGGTACGGCTGGCATTAAGTTTGGCATAATTGAAATAATCCGGGTTATTATAAGGGGGGTCTGTTGGTGTGGAATTAACTATTTGCTGATGTAATTGATTGTACTCGTCAAAGTTCATATATTAAAGATTTGCAGCAAAGTTCGTATAATATACGCAGTGGTTATTTAATGTTTTGTCAAAAATCGGCGTATTTAGGAAGTATTACAATTTTATTGATTGGTAAATGCAGAAAATACGGGGAAAGTAATTACCTTTGCAGCCATCATAAAATTTGATGGGATTGGTATAGGTGGCCTGTTAAGAAAGAAGGGTTATTGAACAAAGGAATATTAAGCGCATGTTTTGGTAGATATAAATAAAATTTACCCAACGATCAGGAAAAAATAATAGATAAAACGTGTTTTAAGGGTTAATTGTTTATATAATTTCGATTTTTTTAATAAAAACTTTGCCAGTTTAATTTTATTACACTACATTTGCAGTCCCAATTCAGAAGGGTATAGAATTATGTCTCAAAGGATCCGTATAAAATTGCAATCTTACGACCACAATTTGGTTGATAAGTCAGCTGAAAAGATAGTGAAAACAGTACGCGGTACTGGCGCAGTGGTAACAGGACCTATTCCTTTGCCAACTCACAAGAAAATATTCACAGTATTACGTTCACCGCACGTGAACAAGAAAGCTCGTGAGCAGTTCCAATTAAACACGCACAAGCGTTTGTTAGATATTTACACAAGCAGCAGCCGTACAGTAGATGCTTTGAGTAAATTAGACTTACCAAGTGGTGTTGAAGTAGAAATTAAAGCCTAACAGCTTAAATAACTTTTTGTTCAATTTTTGCAATTGAGCACAGTTCTTATAAAAATGATCATCTCTCAACTCTGCACAGGCAGAAGAAAAGAGCGCTGATTTTAACTAAGTAAAATTCCTTAAGGTATAGCAATATACCATTAGGGTTCAAATATGAACAAGCCTTTCAGGGTTTGTTTACTATCGGTACTTCAGATTTGTGATATTAGGGATAGCCTAAAGTAACAAAAAGAAATGAAAAGGTCGGTAGCTAAACTGGGATTGAAGTAAAGAAGTTATTTTGTAAGAAACATATTCCCACAAAAGCGCATATAAGTGTGTATGTGCCGAACTGTGGATTTTTATTATGAAATAACTTTTTTTATTGTCCTTTACTCTGGCGGGCACAAAATGATGTCTAAATGAAAGGTATTATTGGTAAAAAAATTGGGATGACTAGCGTATTTGACGCTGCAGGCAAACAAGTAGCTTGTACAATCGTAGAGGCTGGTCCTAACGTTGTTACCCAATTGAAAACCGTTGGAACTGACGGTTATGCAGCAACTCAGCTTGCATTCGGCGAAAAGAAAGAAAAAAACACAACTAAAGCCGAAAAAAATCATTTTGCGAAAGCTCAAACTTCTCCTAAGAGCTTTGTTAAGGAATTCCGCAATTTCTCATTAGAAAAAAATTTAGGTGAAACTGTAACTGTAGACATTTTTGCTGAAGGCGAAAAAGTTGATGTAGTAGGAACTACAAAAGGTAAAGGTTTCCAAGGTGTTGTAAAGCGTCACGGATTTTCCGGTGTGGGACAACAGAGCCATGGTCAACATGACCGTCAACGTGCTCCGGGTTCTATCGGTAACTCTTCTGACGCTTCTCGTGTATTTAAAGGTATGCGTATGGCAGGCCGCATGGGTAACGACCGTGTGAAATTGAAAGGACTAAAAGTTATTAAAGTGTTCCCTGATCAAAACTACATTTTAATTAGTGGTTCTGTACCGGGACACAACGGTTCAATCGTTTTAATTCAAAAGTAGAGTTTAGCTTAAAACTAATTGAATTTACAAAAAAAATTATTTCAGAGCTTACTCAAAAGTGAAAAGATTATGACAATCGAAGTTTTAAACGCAGCAGGTGCAAAGACTGGAAGAACAGTAGAATTACCAGCAGATATTTTTGGTATCGAGCCAAATGAGCACGTGGTTTACCTGGCTGTTAAGCAATATTTAGCTGCACAACGCCAAGGCACTCATAAAGTAAAAACACGTGCTGAAGTACAAGGTGCAAGCCGCAAATTACACAAACAAAAAGGTACCGGTGGTAGCCGTAAAGGTAACATCCGTAACCCATTATACAAAGGTGGTGGTACCATCTTTGGTCCAAAACCGCATGGTTGGGATATCAAATTGAACCGTAAAGTTAAAGACCTTGCTAAAATGTCTGTACTTTCTGCAAAAGCAAAAGAAAACGCTATTGTAGTAGTTGAAGATTTAGATTTTAGCACTCCTAGCACAAAACAATTTGTTGGTGTTATGAAAGGATTGGAAATTGCTGATAAAAAAGCATTATTCGTTTATCCTGAAATTAATGAGAATCTTTACTTAAGCTTAAGAAATATTCCAAATGCAGCTGGTAGCATATTAAGCGATATCAATACTTATGAAATTTTAAATGCAGACGTATTGGTATTAACAGAATCTACTGCAAAGGTATTTATTGAAGCAGATACTGAAGCTTAATAAGTAGCATTTTATAACCTTACAAATTAAGAGTGGTCATGAAACTGACAGACGTTTTAATAAAACCGGTTTTAACTGAGAAAGTAAATAAGCAAATTGAAAAAAATCGTTCTTATACTTTCATCGTTGACCGTAAGAGCAACAAGCTTGAAATTAAAAAAGCAGTAGAACAATTTTATGGTGTTACTGTAACAGATGTAAACACTATCATCGTTCCTGCAAAAACAAAATCCCGTAACACTAAAAGTGGTGTTATCGTAGGTCGTAAGCCTTCTAAGAAAAAAGCGATCGTAAAAGTAGCTGAAGGTGAAGAAATTAACCTATACGGCGAAATTTAATACAGCTATTAATAATATTAGCAAAGAAAGGCGAAGAGTCAACGCCGCAAAGTTTGATTCACAATTAATTATATTTCATAGAGATTAATTAAATGGCTTTAAGAAAATACAAACCGGTAACAGCCGGTACACGTTGGAGAATTGGAAATGCTTATGCAGAAATTACTACCAACGTTCCAGAAAAGAGCTTAGTAGAGGCGAAACCAAAAACTGGTGGTAGAAACTTCCAGGGTCGTCGTGCGATGCGTTATATTGGTGGTGGTCACAAACAAAAGTACCGTATCATCGATTTCAAACGTAACAAAAGAGATGTTGAAGCTAAAGTTACAACTATCGAGTATGATCCGAACCGTTCAGCATTTATCGCATTAGTA
The DNA here is from genome assembly GCA_027854065.1 of Polluticaenibacter yanchengensis. Taxonomy (GTDB): domain Bacteria; phylum Bacteroidota; class Bacteroidia; order Chitinophagales; family Chitinophagaceae; genus Phnomibacter; species Phnomibacter yanchengensis. Next base: position 54,120 of record JAQGEF010000010.1, read on the forward strand.
GAATATGCTGATGGTGAAAAACGTTACATCATTGCTCCTCAGGGCATTCAGGTTGGTGCAACGATTATCGCAGGTGATGCTGTAGCACCGGAAGTAGGTAACGCTTTGCAATTAAAGAACATACCTTTAGGTACTAACATCCACAACTTAGAGGTTCAGCCTGGTAGTGGTGGTAAATTAGTACGTAGCGCAGGTAGCAGTGCTCAGTTAACCAACAAGGAAGAGAAATACGCAGTATTGAAAATGCCTTCTGGTGAATTGCGTAAGATCCTGATTAACTGTTACGCTACAGTAGGTGTAGTGAGCAATAGCGATCATAACTTACAAAGCAAGGGTAAAGCAGGCCGTAACGTATGGTTAGGTATTCGTCCTCGTGTACGTGGTGTGGCAATGAACCCTGTAGATCACCCGATGGGTGGTGGTGAAGGTCGCGCATCTGGTGGACATCCACGTAGCCGTACCGGTAAATACGCTAAAGGCGAAAAAACTCGTACAAAAGGCAAACCATCAGATAAATTGATCATTCAACGCAGAGATGGTAAAAAACTTGCTAAATAATTGTTAACCGTTTTACAAGCAATTGTAAAAACATAGATTAAAACATGGGTCGTTCAATTAAAAAAGGTCCTTACGTAGAAGCGAAACTTGAAAAGAAAGTTTTAGACATGACGGAAGGTAAATCAAAGAAAGGTGTTATCAAAACCTGGAGCCGCAGAAGCACAATTACTCCTGATTTTGTAGGACAAACTTTCGCTGTTCATAACGGCAACAAATTTATCCCTGTTTATGTTACAGAATTTATGGTTGGTCACAAATTAGGTGAATTTGCTCCAACCAGAAACTTCAAAGGTCACGCAGGAACCGGTAAAAAATAATAAATAAAAGTTTATAATGTTTTGAAGTGTTTATTAAACACAAACTTGGTAAGCAGTTCAAAACTTTCAACTACATACAAATGGAAGCTGTAGCTAAATTAAAGAATTATCCAACTTCTCCACGTAAAATGCGTTTATTGGCGGATTTAGTTCGTGGCATGCAAGTTGACAAGGCACTTGCTGTTCTTGAACATAATCCTAAGCATCCGGCAGTACCTTTAGCTAAATTAGTTAAAAGTGCTATTTACAACTGGAAAGCTAAGAACGAAGGCGAAGATGAAAGTGCATTAGTTATCAAAACTGTTATGGTTGATGGCGCAAGAGTTTTAAAACGTATGCGTCCGGCACCTCAGGGTCGTGGATACCGCGTTCGTAAACGCAGCAATCACGTAACAGTAATTGTTGACACTAAATAATAAATTGAAACGAATAGCCTTAAGGATTATTCAAATATTCAACTACTCAAATTTTTAGATAAATGGGTCAAAAAGCAAATCCAATCGGTAACAGGCTAGGTATTATCCGCGGTTGGGATAGCAACTGGTACGGTAACAAAAAAGATTATGCTGGTAAGTTGATTGAGGATAACAAAATCCGCAATTACCTGAATGCTCGTATAAACAAAGGCGGTATCGCTAAAATTGTTATTGAGCGTACACTTAATAAATTGATTGTTACTATTCATACATCTAAGCCAGGTATTATTATTGGTAAAGGTGGTGGCGAAGTAGATCGCATTAAAGAAGAGCTTAAAAAGCTTACCGGTAAAGAAGATATCCAGATTAACATTTTGGAAATCCGTCGTCCGGAGATTGATGCGATGATTGTAGCTGATACAATTGCTCGTCAGATTGAAAACCGTATTAACTTCAAACGTGCTATTAAAATGGCTATTCAAAGCGCTATGAGAATGGGTGCTGAGGGTATCAAAGTAAAAGCAAGTGGTCGTTTAGGTGGTGCAGAGATTGCACGTAGCGAAGAGATTAAAATGGGAAGAACTCCATTACATACTTTCCGTATGGATATCGATTATGCTAACGTGTTTGCACAAACCGTATATGGTAAAATTGGTTTAAAAGTATGGATTTGTAAAGGTGAAGTTTTAAACAAACGTGACCTTAATCCTAATGCTGTACATGGTGCCGGTGAGCGTGGTGGTAGCAATCATGGTGAAAACCGTGGTGGTGGCCGTAATAACAACAACGATCGCAGAGGTGGTGGCCGTGGTGGCGACAGAAGAGGTAATAAATAATCAAGTTCATTATCTTGGAAAAAAATTGGTGATGGATACTAATGAAGTCGCCGGTTAAATTTTTAATTTTCAAATATTTAATAAATGTTACAGCCGAAAAGAAGCAAATTCCGTAAGCAACAAAAGGGAAGAATTCGTGAGGTAGCTAAACGCGGCAACACTATTTCTTTTGGAACTTTCGCTTTAAAAGCTATGGAGCCAGTCTGGTTGAACAATCGTCAGATTGAAAGTGCGCGTCAGGCTATGACACGTGCTATGAAAAGAGAAGGTAGTGTTTGGATTCGTGTATTCCCTGATAAGATCATTACACACAAACCTGCTGAAGTACGTATGGGTAAAGGTAAAGGTAACCCTGAATACTGGGCTGCAGTTGTTGAACCAGGTCGTATAATTTTTGAAGTAGATGGTGTTGATCCTGAAGTTGCAAAACATGCAATGGAGTTAGCTGCTCAAAAATTGCCTATTAAGACTAAATTTATCACTCGTCGTGATTTTGTAGCTTAATATAACTTTCACGGAAATTGTGGTAATTTAATAGGTTAAATAGGAAGTTATCACATTTTCATTCTACAAACTAAGTAAGATGTCAAAGAAAATTGATTTCAACAAAAGCATTCAAGAGTTAACAGTTGACAACTTGAAAGCTAGGATTCAGGAAGATGAGTTGCGTTTAAAGAAATTATCTTTTGCGCATGTGATCACTCCTTTGGAAAATCCAATGAGCATCCGCGCTTTACGTAAAGATATAGCTCGTTTAAAAACTGAATTAAAGAAAAAAGAACTGGCTAAATAAGCTCAAAATTATCTGAAAAGATTTTTTTTGAACATAGTTCTAAAAAAACGCAACAATGGAAGCAAGAAATCTTCGTAAAACTAGGATTGGTATTGTTAGCAGCAACAAAATGGAAAAAACTATTACAGTTGCTGTTGAGCGTAAGGTGAAACACCCAATCTACGGTAAATTCGTAAAGAAAACAACTAAATTCCATGCTCATGACGAAAATAACGAATGCAGCATTGGTGATACAGTAAGAATCATGGAAACTCGTCCGTTAAGTAAATTAAAACGTTGGAGACTGGTTGAAGTGGTTGAGAAAGTAAAATAATTATTCTTTCTCTCAAGCATATTTTAGTTTTTGTAGAATATGCTTTACTTTAAGTTTTTTACCGGCATGGAGGCTGAATAGCTTAAATGCGGTACAAGGGAGTGACACAACGATGTTTAATAGTAGTGCCACTGCCGGTTACATAAAAGAAAAATTTAAGAGTAGGGTATAGGGATTATGAAAATTGGATATGCCTCTGTTAATAACTTATAGGAACTGATGAAGTTCCTAAGCTAAAATCTAAAAAAATGATTCAGCAAGAAAGTAGATTAAACGTAGCGGATAACAGTGGTGCTAAAGAAGTATTATGTATCCGTGTATTAGGTAACAGCGGCCAAGATTATGCTAAAATCGGCGATAAGATTGTTGTTACCGTGAAAGATGCGATACCTGGCGGTGGTATTAAAAAGGGTACAGTAACTAAAGCTGTTATTGTACGTACTAAAAACAAATTGCGTCGTAAAGATGGTTCTTACATTCGTTTTGATGACAATGCTGTGGTATTGTTAAATAACAACGAAGAGCCAAGAGGTACTCGTATTTTTGGACCAGTAGCTCGTGAGCTTCGTGACAAAGGTCATATGAAGATTATTTCATTAGCGCCGGAAGTACTTTAATACTTTATCCTTTTTTAGAAAAGGACCGTAACAAATTTTTAAAAAATTAAATTATCCCGCAAGGGAATTTAGGTATGAGCAATAGATTTCAACCAAAGTTCAACATCAAAAAAGGCGACTCAGTAGTAGTTATTGCCGGTGATGATAAGGACGTGAAAAAACCTCGCACCGTATTAGCAGTGTATCCAGATAAAGCTAAGGTGCTAGTTGAAGGTGTGAATATTCAGACCAAACATACAAAGCCAACTGCTCAAAACACTCAGGGCGGTATTGTTAAAAACGAAGCACCAATCGCTATTTCAAATGTTCAGTTATGGGATGCTAAAGCTGGTGCAGCTGTACGTGTAAAACGTAGCCGTGATAACGGTAAACTGGCACGTATTTCTAAAAAATCAGGGGAGGAAATTAAATAATGAGCACAGCAAAATACACTCCGAGACTTGCCAGTAAATACAAAAATGAAGTATTACCGGCTTTGGTAAAAAAATTCAACTATAAAACAGTAATGCAAGCTCCTAAACTGGAGAAAATTTGCTTAAACCGTGGCGTTAATGGTGCGGTTGCTGATAAAAAATTAGTTGATATTGCTATAGACGAGTTAAGCAACATTACTGGTCAGAAAGCGATAGCTACAAATTCTAAGAAAGATATTTCTAACTTCAAATTGCGTAAGAACATGCCGATTGGTGCAAAAGTTACTTTACGCGGAGTTAAAATGTATGAGTTTTTAGATCGTTTAATTTCTGTGTCATTACCACGTGTACGTGACTTCAAAGGTATTAACGATAAAAGTTTTGATGGTAGAGGTAACTACACAATGGGTGTTACTGAACAAATCATTTTCCCTGAAATTGATATCGATAAAGTAAACAAAATTACTGGTTTGGATATCACTTTTGTAACTTCTGCAAATACAAATGAAGAAGCTTACGAATTGTTAAAAGAATTGGGTTTACCATTCAAAAATTTGAAACACTCAAATAGTTAATAATATTAAAATTTGCTGTTTAATATCTTTTTCGGATATTTGCAGCCAATTTTAAAAAATTCAAGAATAAACATGGCAAGAGAATCAATCAAAGCCCGTCAACGTAAGCGTGAAGCTACTGTAGCTCATTATGCTGAGAAGCGTGCTGCTTTAAAAGCTGCCGGTGATTATGCAGGTTTGGATTTACTTCCAAAAAATGCTAGCCCGGTGCGTTTAAAAAATCGTTGTCAGCTTTCTGGAAGACCTAAAGGTTATATGCGTCATTTCGGTTTATGCCGTAACATGTTCCGCGATATGGCTTTAGATGGTAAAATTCCTGGTGTTAAGAAAGCTAGTTGGTAATACAAGAGTCCAACAAGATTAGATAATTAATTATTAATTTAAAATCCAATTATCCCGGTTAAATAAATACGGGACGTAGGAGGAAGAAAAAATGGTAACAGATCCGATAGCAGATTACTTAACGAGAATCAGAAACGCCCAAATGGCTAATCACCGTATCGTTGAAATCCCTGCTTCTAATTTGAAAAAGCGTATAACTGAAATTTTATACGAAAAAGGTTACATCTTAAAATATAAATTTGAAGATGATAACAAGCAAGGTTTAATTAAAATAGCGCTTAAGTATGATGTTAATACTAAACAGGCAGCTATCAAATCTTTAGAGCGTATTAGCCGTCCAGGTCTTCGTCAATATTCTAAACCTGCTGATTTCAAAAGAGTAAAAAATGGTTTAGGTGTTGCAATTATTAGTACATCAAAAGGTGTGATGACTGATAAAGAAGCAAAAATCCAGAATGTTGGTGGTGAAATTATCTGTCATATTTACTAGTATTTCGCATCTAATTTAAAATATATCCTTTCTTGCTGCATTAAGCCTTCTATACGGGGCTGAAAGCAGCGAGAAAGATTTTTTCAATATAAATTATTAAACAATATGTCACGTGTAGGTAGAAAACCAATTACTGTTGGTACCGGCGTAACTGTAACTGTTGCTAATGATAACACAGTTACTGTAAAAGGTCCAAAAGGCGAATTAACCCAGGCAATTGATCGTGAGATTGCTGTAGAAGTAAAAGATGGTGAAGTGAACATTTCCCGTCCTACTGATCAGATCCGTCATCGTGCTTTGCATGGTTTATATCGTGCTTTATTAGCTAATATGGTTAAAGGTGTAACTGAAGGTTACTCTAAAAAATTAGAATTAGTGGGTGTAGGTTTTAAAGCTGCTAACCAAGGTAATGTTTTAGATTTATCTTTAGGTTACTCTCACAATATAATTATTGATCTTCCGAAAGAAATTAAAGTTTCTACATCTCAGGAAAAGGGTAAAAATCCGGAAATCGTTTTAGAAAGTATCGATAACCAACTTTTAGGCCAGGTATGTGCTAAAATCCGCAGCTTGCGTAAGCCAGAACCATATAAAGGTAAGGGTGTTAAATTTGCAGGTGAAGTTATCCGCAAAAAAGCTGGTAAATCTGCTGGTAAATAGTAGTTATTTACTGATTCTTTTTAAACAAAAATTTTTAACTTTTTTCCGGCAGTATCGGAAAGATCAAATAATAATAAAATGGCTAACATTTTAACAAAGAACGAAAAAAGACGCTTTCGTATTCGTAAAGTGGTAAAGGGTGTTGCTATCAGACCTCGTTTGTCTGTATTCCGCAGTAACTCTGATATCTATGCTCAGCTAATTGATGATACTAAAGGTTTGACTTTAGCTTCAGCATCCAGCAGAGATAAAGATATTAATGCACAAAAAGGTACCAAAATTGAAAAAAGCAAATTGGTAGGTAACGCAATAGCTAGAAAAGCTGCTGAATTGGGTATCACTTCAATTGTTTTTGACCGTGGCGGTAAATTATATCATGGTCGTATTAAAGCTTTAGCTGAGGGCGCTAGAGAAGGTGGTTTACAATTCTAATTTAAACCTCTTTCAATAAATTCCTTACAGTAATTATTTTATTAAAATTTCAAATTGACAATAATGTCTAATACAATAGTAAACAAGGTTAAAGCTGGCGATCTTGAATTAAAAGAGAAAGTTGTTGCTATTAATCGTGTAACAAAAACTACCAAAGGTGGTCGTACTTTCAGTTTCTCTGCTCTTGTAGTAGTAGGTAACGGAAAAGGTATTGTAGGTCATGGTCTTGGTAAAGCAAAAGAAGTACAAGAAGCAATCACCAAAGGTATTGAGGATGCTAAGAAAAACTTAGTTCAGGTACCTATTTTCCACGGAACTATTCCTCACGAACAGTGGGTGAAAGCCGGTGCTGCAAAAGTATTATTAAAACCAGCTGCTCATGGTACGGGTGTAATTGCCGGTGGTAGCATGCGTGCGGTTTTGGAAAGTGCTGGTATTACGGACGTTTTAGCTAAGAGCTTAGGTTCTGCTAATCCTGCTAACGTGGTAAAAGCTACAGTAATCGCTTTATCTACTTTACGTGAGCCTGTAGAGGTTGCTAAAACACGTAATATTTCTTTAAAGAAAGTTTTTAACGGTTAATTATGGCTTGGCTGTATGGCTAAGTAATAATTGCACAATATTCAATCTCATGATTAAGATTAAAATTACCCAAGTTAAAAGTGGTATCGACCGTCCTGAGCGTCAAAAAAGAACTTTGGTTGCTTTGGGTTTAAGAAAGCTAAATGCTTCTGTAGAAGTTGAAGCTACTCCACAAATTAAAGGTATGGTTACTAAAGTAGCTCACCTTGTAAAAGTAGAAGAGTTAGCTTAACTGCTATTTCTTATAAAATTGCAAATAATCTTTATTTGCAATTCTTTTTATTTATAAATATTACTTAATGCGAGGGGTCTTTGAATCCCCGTTAGTACAAAATCAAAAAACAGTAATTATGAAATTACATGATTTAAGACCTGCTAAAGGTGCTACTCACAGCAAAAAACGTTTAGGACGTGGTGAAGCTTCAGGTAAAGGTGGAACGTCTACAAAAGGTAACAAAGGTGGACAGAGCCGTGCAGGTTACTCCAGCAAAATTGCTTTTGAAGGTGGCCAGATGCCAATTCAACGTCGTGTTCCTAAGCGTGGTTTCAAAAACATCAACAGAGTAGAATACAAAGTATTAAACATTGGTGCTATTGATGAATTGGTTGAGAAATACGGTTTATCAGAGATTAGTGTAGATACATTGTATGTAAACAACCTGGTTGCAAAAACAGATTTGATTAAGATCTTAGGCAACGGTGAAATTAAAACTAAAATTAATTTCCAGGTAAACGCTGTTAGTGCTAGCGCTAAAGCTGCTATTGAAGCTGCCGGTGGTACTGTAGAAATCATTAAATAATTTTTGAGCTCCAAAGAATTACATTATTTTCTTTGGGGCTTATAAATAATTTAGTATAATTGCCATCTGTAAAATAACAATTTATACGTGAAGAAATTTATTCAAACTATCAAGAATATTTGGAGCATTGAAGAACTGCGTTCTAAAATAATAGTAACGCTGGTTTTGCTTTTAACATACCGCTTTGGTACCCATATTATTTTACCGGGTATCGATCCGAATGTTCTGGCAAATGTTTCTAAAGAGCAGCAAGGGCTTTTAGGTTTATTAGATCAGTTCGCAGGTGGTGCCTTCTCTCAGGCATCTATTTTAGCGTTGGGTATTATGCCGTACATTTCTGCATCTATCTTTATGCAGTTGGTGAGCATTTTAGTGCCTAGCGTACAAAAAATTCAAAAAGAAGGGGAGAGTGGTAGAAAGAAAATTAACCAATGGACTCGCTACCTGACTGTACTTGTTACAGTTTTCCAGGCTATCGCTTATTTATCTTATTTAAATACACCAAGCTATAAAGAGGCACATATCGCTTCTTTCGAACCTTATTTTAATGTTAGTACAATTATCATATTAACTGCAGGTACTTTGTTTGTAATGTGGTTAGGTGAGAAAATTACGGATAAAGGTTTAGGTAATGGTACTTCTTTAATCATCATGGTGGGTATTTTGGCCCGTCTTCCGGAAAGTATCTCCCAGGAGTTTGCATCATTATCCGGAAAAGGTGGTGGTGGATATTTGATTTTCATCATTGAGATAGCTGTTTTAATTGCTATTATTATGGGCTTGATTGTACTTGTACAAGGTGTTCGTAAAATAACAATCAATTATGCTAAGCAGATTGTTGGAAATAAGCAATTTGGTGGTGCCCGTCAGTTTTTACCTATTAAGGTAAACAGTGCCGGTGTAATGCCTATCATCTTTGCTCAGGCTATCATCTTTATTCCTTCTTTCTTTGCTAAGTTTGATAACAGTGGCAGCTTAATGAAGATCTTAAATGACCACAGTAACCCATGGTATATGTTGATATACTCTGTAATGGTTATTGCATTTACTTTCTTATATACAGCTATTATTTTCAATCCTAAGCAAATAGCGGAAGATTTAAAACGTAATAACGGGTTTATTCCTGGTGTACAACCAGGTGAGCCTACATCCAGCTATATTGGAACTGTAATGGATAGAATCACTTTACCAGGAGCTGTTTTATTAGCTTTTGTAGGTATTCTTCCTGGTATTGCTCAAAGTTTAGGTGTTAAAGGTAACTTCAGTACTTTCTTTGGTGGTACAAGTTTGTTAATTATGGTTGGTGTAATTTTAGATACATTACAACAAATAGAAACTCAATTATTAATGCGTCAGTATGACGGGTTAATGGAAGGTGGACGTGTTCAGGGCCGTCAGACGGTTCAGACAAACAATGCACCGCTTTAAGTTTATCTATTTATAATATCAAAAGCTGTCTGGAATCTTTCAGACAGCTTTTTTATTTGATAATTAAGTAAGTAGGAAATGATATGAATCTGACTGTTAAATGGCTCAATAATATTACTTGTGTTTTATTCGCTTCAGGCGGATACGTTGTCTATAGTATTAAAATGCGGTCCTGATTCATTAGATAATACTTCCAGAATCTAATTCAGCCGCTTCTTTGCCCTGAATAAACCACCGGGCTGTTAAATGCCCTTTAAGCGTAATAGTATCATCGTGGCATTCTAGCCAGCTACCTTCTCTTAATCCTAAAACCGGCTGGTTATTGAACTGATGAAACTCTTTAATGCGTGTTTCCCTGGTTTCACCCATATGAGTACTGTCTGGTAACGGGTCCAGGTAATGTGGATTTAGGTTGAAAGGAAGCCAGTTGAAAGCTTTAAACGTAGGCGGGTAGCAAATAGGCATATCGTTGGTGGTACCAATACTAATACCGGCTACATTACTGCCGGCGCTGGTACCCATATACGGTTTGCCTTCATTAACTGCGGTGTCTATTGCCTGAAAGAAGCCTGTTTCATATAAAGTTTTAAGCAGTAGAAACGTATTGCCACCACCTGTAAAAAAGCCATCAGCCCATTCAACAGCTTTGGCCGGATTTTCGAACTCATGTGCCCCTTTCACGTCAATATTTATACTATTGAAGAAGTTGGCAGCATTGGCTGTATATTCCTCGTAAGTAATACCTCCTGGTCTGGCAAATGGTACAAACAATAATTGTTTACATCCTTTAAAGAACCTTTCAATGGCCGGTTTCAGGTATTCTAAATAGCTGCTACCGTGTACAGTGGAAGTGGAGGCTAATAGTAAGTGCTTCATCTGTTTTTTTGATATTAAAAAACGCCCGATACTTGGTAGTATCAGGCGTTAGAATTATTTGTAATGAATTAATTTGCTTGTTCTGAATTATCTGTCGTATTTGTCTGATCTGCTTTATTGTCCAGTAAAGTCTGATCAGGCGGTGCTACTACCACACCGTCAGAATGATGATTATTGATTGCCTGGTCTTCCAGGTGCTTTTTTTCTTCAAAAGGCCTTTTTCCCACTAATTGTTCAACATCACTTTGGAATAAGACTTCCTTGTCTAATAGAGCAAGTGCTAATTTTTCAACTTCTGCTTTGCGTTCTGTCAGTAATTTTAAAGTACGTTGATAAGCATTATCAATTAAGCGTCTTACTTCTTCATCAATAATTTTACCGGTTTCTTCGCTGTATGGTTTGGTAAATGATTGCTCGTTACTTGGATCGTAATAGCTGACATTACCAATTTTGTCGTTCATACCATATACAGTTACCATTCCGTAAGCTGTGCGGGTTACCTGCTGCAGATCATTGCTGGCACCGGTACTTATTTTGCCGAAGAAAATCTGCTCTGCGGCACGGCCTCCCAGCGTCATACAAATCTGATCGCTTAGCTGATCTGTGTTGTATAAATATTGCTCTTTTGGCGTGTATTGCGCATATCCTAAAGCAGCTGTACCACGAGGTACAATGGTTACTTTTAATAGCGGGAACGCATGCTCTAAGAACCAACCACAAATAGCGTGTCCCGCTTCGTGGTAGGCAATAATTTTCTTTTCATCCGGGCTGATGAGTTTATTTTTCTTTTCAAGGCCTCCGATAACACGGTCAACCGCATCCTGGAAATCACTCATATTTACAGACTCTTTGCCTTTACGGGCTGCTATTAAAGCTGCTTCGTTACATACGTTAGCAATATCTGCACCGGCAAACCCCGGTGTTTGTTCTGCCAGTTTATGAATATCTAACTGATCGTCAACTTTTATTTTCTTTAAATGCACTTTAAAGATCTGTTCACGGCCTACAACGTCAGGACGGTCAATGGAAATCTGCCTGTCGAAACGGCCCGGGCGTAATAATGCGCTGTCTAATACATCCGGGCGGTTGGTTGCTGCCAATACGATAATACCGGTATCGCCACCAAAGCCGTCCATTTCCACCAACATCTGGTTCAATGTATTTTCACGTTCGTCATTACTCATCATGGCATTTCTGCCACGTGCGCGTCCAATAGCGTCTATCTCATCTATAAAAATGATACATGGGGCTTTTTCGCGTGCCTGTTTAAACAAATCTCTTACGCGGCTGGCGCCTACACCTACAAACATTTCCACAAAGTCACTACCACTTAAGCTGAAGAAAGGTACTTTAGCTTCACCTGCCATTGCTTTGGCCAATAAAGTTTTACCGGTACCTGGAGGACCAACTAATAGAGCGCCTTTAGGAATCTTACCACCCAATGCGGTGTATTTTTTAGGATTCTTCAGGAAATCCACTATTTCCATTACTTCTACCTTCGCTTCATCTAATCCTGCTACATCGGAGAAAGTAATGTTGACTTTTAAATCTTTATCAAACAGGGTGGCTTTACTTTTACCGATATTGAAGATACCTCCACCACCGGCACCACCACCGGCGCCGCCGCCCATTTTACGCATCATTAATACAAATAACAGTATCAGCAAGGCGAATGGAAGAATAGCGGATAAAATATCACGCCACATCTGGCTTTCTAAGCTTACTTTTTGGGTTAATTCCGGTAAATTATGTTCTTTTTTAAAGTCGCTTAACTCTTTATTGAAACTTTCCCAGTCCGTTACTTCAAATTCAAACTGAGGGCCTGTTTCACTTAATTTGGATTGCTTACGTTTTTTAGCAGTTTCTACGTAGAACTGTTTGTTTAAACTATCACTTTTAATGAACACTTTTACTTTGCGCATATTAGTGATAAGCTCTAATTTCTGAACATCCCCTTGCAGGTACATTCTTTCTTTAAATTCTTTTATGTCTGAATTGCCAACAACTGATGAAGGATTGAAAAAACTTCCGCCAATTAACAATAAACCTATTATTGCATATACCCAGTATATATTGAATTTAGGTCCTTTCCCGTTTTTCGGTGATTTGTCATCCAGTTTTTGTTGCCTATTCGACCCGTTCTGATTTTGATCCTGCTCTTGATTTTGCTCCGGTAACATATGTATTAATAAAATGTCTTAATTAAAAAATAGCCAACAAATAATAATTTGAAACTATATAATGCCATCAAACTTAAAATAAGTTATGGACAATTATATGCATTTATTAAATTGTTTTGGTAGATTTAACAATCTTAGGTAAATCCTGGTGCTCTACAATACCGGCATCGCTCCACATTTCCTCTAACTGGTAATATTTTCTTGAATTTGGCTGCATTATATGAATCACAATATTCACAAAATCTACCAATATCCAATTTGAATCTTTATAACCTTCTGTTCTGTAAACATCTTCCTCGCACTCATTCCACACATTTGTCTGTATCGCATCTGCTATAGATTTTACCTGCGTGCTGGTTGTGGCTTCACAAATAATAAAAAAGTCGGCAACTGATTCATCAATCTTTCTTAGATCTAATGAAATGACATTTTCGCCTTTCTTCTCGAAAATGGCGTTTAGGATCGTTTTAAATAATTTAGAAGAACGAGACAATTTCTTTGTATTGGTTATTTCTTTTGCTGTTGTTTGACTCAAAGATTTATATTTTAAATATTATAGATTATGAACTAAGTAAATTAGCTGCATTAGACCACAATTTACTTCTAAAATTCTATATTCGCTTCAAAAATAAACAATTTTAAAAGTTTATGCTACCTAAGCACTACCAATTTCATACACTTTCGTCTATAGATAGCACCAATTTGTATGCCATGCAGCAAATTCATGAAGGATTGGCTGAAAATGGTGCTGCCTATTATGCTATAGAGCAAACGAATGGAAAAGGTCAGCGGGGTAGGACCTGGTATTCCCAGCCTAATAAAAGCATTCATTTAAGCATTGTGCTTGATTGTACTAAATTATCTGCCAGTCAATATTTTAGGTTAAGCGCAGCTGTTGCTGTCGGTGCTAAAAATTACCTCGAAGCACTTGCTAAAGAAGCTGTCTATATTAAGTGGCCAAACGATTTATATATTGCTGACAGAAAGGCAGGGGGAATTCTCATTGAGAACGTGATCAGTAACAATATCTGGCGCTGGGCGGTTGTTGGAATCGGAATTAACATTAACCAAAACAGTTTCCCGGAAAACCTGCAACGGGCGGTTTCCGCCAGAATGCTCACAAAACAAATCTACAATTGTGAAACAGAGGCCCAAAACCTGTGTTTTTATATAAACGAAAGTTTTCAAAACCTGTTGAATGGCGGGTGGAAAGTAATTTTCGACGAGTACAATAACCATCTTTTTGGGAAAGATACTATCAGGAAGATCAGGAAAAACAATGCGGTACTTCCCTGTTTAATTAAAAGCGTGAATGAACAAGGGTATTTAATTGCCGGTGAAATGAATCAATACCAGTTTGAACATGGTAGCGTGGAGTGGATCTTATAAGTCTTCTGCAGCCCGGGCTTCTTTTTCAAACTTATTATTGTAGTACCCGTTTTTTACAGACTCCAGTAAGTACAGTCCCCAGAATTTAATAATCCCATTCTCCTCGTATTGTTGTACATGCTTCAATTCATGCTTTAGCCAACGTTCATTTTTAAGAAAGGCATCTTGTGTAACGCCATACAAATGAATGGTCTTGCCTATAACCATTGCCATTTCTTTTGCATTTAATTTCCATGCGGCCATTCTGGCCAGGTGGCTGTTGTTTTTTATGTACACACCATACTTTTTATGCCAGGTCTTCGCCATTTACTTCAGGTGTTTTAAAATATTCTATTATCAATTTGGCCCTTTTAGCACCTACCAGTGCGGTAAGCTCTGCTTCGGTAGCTTCTCTTACTTTTTTAATAGATTTAAAGTGTTTCAGCAGGTTATCGGCAGAGGATTTACCAATACCGTTGATGTCTTCCAGCTCGTTTTTAAAAGTGCCTTTGCTTCTTTGATTTCTGTGGAAAGTAATGCCAAAACGATGCACTTCGTCACGTACGCGCCTTACGAGCTTTAATGAATCGCTGTCCCATGGCAATTTAAAGGATTCTGAATCCCCGGGAAAAAACAGTTCTTCTTCATTTTTGGCGAGGCCTACCACTGTAAAGCGACCAAGTAACCCCAAATCCTTAATGGCCTGCATAGCATAACCAAGCTGGCCTTTGCCACCATCTATAATAACGAGTTTAGGCATTGGCAGGTTCTCTTCTTTCAGTCGTTTATAGCGCCTGTGCACCACTTCGTACATAGTGGCAAAATCATTGATTCCTTCCACGGTCTTTACATTAAACCGGCGGTAATCGCCTTTACTCGGTAACCCGTTTTTGAAGCATACCATTGCAGATACAGGGAAGCTTCCCTGTAAATTTGAGTTATCGAAGCATTCAATATGAGTAGGTAATACCGGCAGATGCAGGTATTGCTGCAGTTCTTCCAGTACCGGCGCCATACTTTCCTCATCTTTCTCTTCTATATGCAGCATGCGTTTGCGCTTACTGTCTTCCATGTATACTTCTGCGTTTTTCAGCGAGAGTTCCAGTAGTTTTTTTCTATCGCCGGTTTTGGCTACAACAATGGTCGCATTTGGTATTGTTTCTTCCAATTCAAACGGTAGCAATATAATCGCCGCATCACTATTGAAATCTTCCCTCATTTGTGCAATGGCAAAAGCAAGCACTTCTTGCTCCGTTTCATCTAAGTGAGGGTTCAGTTGTATAGTATGAGTTTGCACCACGGTGCTGTTGCGGAGCATCAGGTAATTGACAAACGCTATTTCGCCGTCTTTGGTAATGGTAAATACATCCAGGTCACCCAGCTTATTGCCTACTACAATAGATTTTGACTGGTACTGCTGTAAATGTTCCAGTTTCTTTTTTACCGCGCCTGCTTTTTCAAACTCCATTGCTTCCACATAGCGCTGCATTTCCTGTTTATACTTTGCCTGAACACCACTCAGCTTGCCTTTCAGTACCTGCTTTATCTCCTGTAAACCTTCATTATAATCCTGTTCACTCTGCTTGCCTTCGCATGGGCCTTTGCAGTTGCCCAAATGATACTCTAAACAAACTTTAAACTTTTTTGCTTTGATATTTTTATCGGTCAGCGCCAGCTTGCAGGTACGCAAAGGAATGTGTTGTTTTATAAACTGTAACAATTCCCGCACATACATGACGGATGTATATGGACCGAGGTATTCACTGCCATCGTTCAGTTTTCTCCGGGTAAAAAATACGCGTGGAAAAGGTTCTTTTTTTATAACAATATACGGGTAAGTCTTATCATCCTTAAGACTGATATTGTACTTTGGCCTGAATTCTTTTATTAAGGAGTTTTCCAGGAAAAAAGCATCCTGCTCAGAGTTGACAATTGTAAATTCTATACGGTGGATACGACGGACCAGTTCGTTAGTTTTATAGCTAACAAACGTTTTATTAAAGTAGGAGCTTACGCGCTTGCGTAAATCTTTTGCTTTGCCCACATAAATAATGACACCATCTTTATTGAAATACTTATATATACCGGGATCGTGTGGTATAGATGGTGCAAATGCTCTGAATTCTTCGGTCGTCATTAGTGCAAAATTACATACTAAAATATCAAATAAATGTTATAGCGTTCAAAGAGATTTTTTAATATCCGGGGCTCTCATCTTTTGTACCTGTTTGTACTTTTGTCCGGCGTGCTTTTGGCTTCGCTAAGCTCGGTGCTCCTGCGTCGCACTGGCTCGTTCCTCGCCACCAACGCATACCGCAGCCTTTCAGGCAGTTGTAATTCTATTTGGCTGAATAATTGTTTTGATTGATTTGAAATAGGGTATTCGTTGGTACTGAAGCGGTTCCTTTTTGCGACAGGCAAGTAGTATTGGTGCTGTAAAGTATGGCCATGGGCTGGTCGGTTAATTAGTTGGCTGCATTGGTGTGCGAATGCTGAAGGGCTGCGGGATACGGCGGGCGGCGAAGCATGAGCCGGCCATGCGTGAACAGTAAACGGTTATAAATATACCGATCGGTATATCGTTGAAGGCATGTGCATGGCGATACCCCGCAGTAGCCCGGTATACCGATTGGTATATGTTATGATGCTGACAGCCCCTTGTAATATAAAAAAGCGCAGTTCAGAAATGAATCTGACTGCGCCTGAACTTTCAACTAATCGGTCTATTGCTTAATAAATCTGGTTTGAATTTTCTGACCACCATTGTTGTACTCAACTATGTAAACGCCTGAAGGCAGGGTGGATACATTGAGGGTTTGACGTAGTGAACCGTTTGGAACCTTTATATTTTTCAATGGTTGCCCTGCAGTATTGATAATCGTCAATGTACTGTTGCTGACTGCTTTGGGATAACTAACGACTAATGCAGATGCAGTAACTGTAGGAGATACCACTAATCTCGCATCATCCGAAATTTTTACAGTAGCTACCGGGCTATAGGTCACCAATCCATCTAAATCGGTGATCTTAATGCGATACAAATGTGTACCAGTACCAGCGTTCTGATGGCTGAAACTGTAGTGGCGGATAACCGTACTGTTACCGGCCGCCGCTAGTTTACCAATAGCTGTAAATGTAGCATTGTTTATGCTGTGTTCTACTGTAAATGTTGCTGTATTGGATTCTGTTACGGTTTTCCAATTCAGTGTCACATCGCCGTTTTTCTCTGTAGCTACCAGGTTGATGCCGGTTACCGGGGCTACAATATCAAGTGTAACGATTTCGCTTAAAGCGCCGTATTCTCCTACTGCCTGAATGCCGTAGGTATCCTGGTTGGTGTTCTGGGCATCGGTGTAAGTTGGAACAGTGGTGAACGCAAATGGTTTTTTGTTTTTAAAGACGATGTACAACCTGGTATATGGTACGGTATTCCAGGTAAGGATGTTGCCGTTTTTAGCCAGGTTTGACGGGGTTTCCGGGGCTTCAGTCATTAAACGCGGGTCCCAGGTGTCACCAGGTAATAACACGACATTTTCGTAAGAATATGATGCAGCTTCTTCTGCGGTCAGGCTGCTTTTGGCAGTGCCTTTTACTACTGAGGTCACATTGCCACCTCCGTCTTTTACATCGTATTCATAATCGCTGATGCGTTGGCTTAAATCCACGGGATTACCGTTGGCGTCCATCGTATTGTAATCTGCGAAAATAGCTGGAATGGCGCCCATTTTATAGTACCAGCCGCTGGCATAGACTTTGGCTTTTAAAGTTGTATTTAAAAACACTGTTTTCGGACTGTTTTGCCAAGGGCGGCCAAAGTAAGTAGTAACGCCGGAAGCTACCGCTTCGCTGATGGTGTTGGTATGGAATACATATCCCCATTTGGTGCCAGCATTATGACTTGGTGCTACGATGTAGCCGCCATCTTTGCGGGTGCAGATAATGTCACATTTATCGAAGAAGACATCACCGCCACCATAAATGAAATCTACAGCTCCCTGGATGCGGCTTTTGTTGATATAATGCCTGGTGTTTAATGAAGTAGAAGTTAAATAGGTATCCTGGTAGCTGCGTAAATAACTTTTGTTCATTGTGAACCTGTCTTTTAAAGTGTACAATGCCAACGCCTGCGGCCCGGTTTGCTGTTCGTGGCCGAAGCTGTTTTCAAAAGTGATATGCTCGAAATAACAATCGGTTGAGTTCACAACCATTGTTGCACCAACACTTACGTGTACGGCATTATCACCGCCGGATAACCGGTTGTCGGAAATAATGACACTATCGACGTGCTGACCGATCAAATGTATAAATGGTTTGTTGGTTGGGATATCGTGATGGCCGGTGTATTTACCTGCTTTGATGTATATAAGCCACGGCTGTGTGCGGTTAACAGGTGCTGCAGTGATGGCGTCTATTACAGACAGGTAATCGCCACTGCCGTCCTGTGCTACAACTGCGTCAAACAGTTTTTTTGCCGGTTCTGTACGATTAGCTGTTTTGAATTTGAATGTGACACCTGCAAATGGGTTGCCGGCAATATCTGTAATGGCACCTGCGGGTACAGTAAAGGTATATTCTGTATTGTATTGCAGTTTTTCGTAAGCGAATGTGGCTGTTTTTGAACCA
Source organism: Polluticaenibacter yanchengensis (assembly GCA_027854065.1). Lineage (GTDB taxonomy): Bacteria > Bacteroidota > Bacteroidia > Chitinophagales > Chitinophagaceae > Phnomibacter > Phnomibacter yanchengensis. The sequence goes on from JAQGEF010000010.1 coordinate 72,739, forward strand.
TAGGTTGCTGATAAGGATTTTCCGTCTAACGTAATGTTGCCGGTACCTGCTTTTACTCTTTCGTCAAAAGTGAGCACTACGCTGCCATTCACAGTTGCTGTGGCAGAATTGGCTACAGGAATATGTGAGACAAGGGTAGGGGCTTTGGTATCGTTAACGGCTTCTTTATCTGCAAAAGCGAATATGTTGGTGTATGCGGTCCCATCTACGTCTGCAGCATTTCCAAGACGTGCGCTTGCAGGGTCAATTGCCCAACGGATATATACGCGGCTTTTACCTTCGGCTTCTGCCGGTAATGTGGCATTTAATGGTGCCCAGGTGGCATTGTAGTTGGATGTGATATCTACTCTTGCTAATTCGTGATAGGTGACATCATCTAAAGAGTATTGTAATATGTGTACCGCATAGGTTTGATAGTTGGCAGAAACCAATGATTTCAGCTGGATATTTTTATAGCCTTCTGTAGAAAATTGTGCTTTTAAATAGCGACGGGCTCCTACAAAATCTGTTGCGGGCGTCCACAAGCGTAAATGTGGATATGCCGGTGAAAATTGTGGTGCTGTTCCTAACCAGTTTACGGGTTTATTATCCGGTCCATAGGCAGAAATTAAACCGGTATTGGTCGTTTCTGAATAATAATCGCCGGCACGGTTAGCGAGAATGGCAGTATTCCTGAAATCCCAGCCTACTATAAACGGAATTTCATCGAAAGTGGCTGTGAATGATTGATTGCTGTTTACGGTAACCACTTTTTCGGCTACAGTAGAATTGTCGTTCCAAAAGCTGAAAGCAGTTACTTCATTGGGAACTACTTTTAAGTGGACTTCTGTACCGGCTTCGTATTTACCTCCGGTTGGAGCGGGAGATAAACTGACCTGTCCCCAATTGGAACCGGCAATTTTTACTTCGAAATTGTAAGTAGTGATTGCTTCGAAAATGGCTTTTATATTTTTTGCTGCATCTACTTTTACCACATAAGGATTTTGTGTAGAGAGGTCTGCATTGCTATTACCATCTACCCATTTCACAAATTTATAACCGAAGTTTTTGGTGGCGAGTAAACTGACATTGGTGCCCGCATCATATTTATCACTGTTGGGCGTACGGGTAATGCTGCCTGCTTCTGCAATATTCTGGCTGGTTGTAAAATCGTATTGGGTGGAAGTTGAAACGAAGTTGCCGTATATCTTTAGATCGAACATATACGCGTTTTGTGGCAAATTAAGATTCGTGAATTTTAATGCAACATTTTCTTCATTGATATTTGCGGTAATGACGTGTCCTTTTGAGGGATTGGCTACGGCACTGGAAACTGCTACCCAGTCAGCATCTGAGGGGCCTTTTTTCCAAAGTTTATAACCTCTGTTACTGCCTGTGGCACCATGTGTAAATATTACTTTAGTAATGGATTTTAAAGGGGATGTAATAATGTACGAATCAAAGTTTTTTTCGGTGATGGCCCAACCGGAATTGACCAGCGTGTAATCGAACCGGGTTTCGTCCCTTCCGGTGGGATTTACAGTCACCTGGAAGAATTTAAATTTTAAATCTTCATTGGAAAAGTCTGTTTTCTTGGCTACTTCGGTTTCGGATGTGGAGGTTAAAGCCTGCCAATCGCTAAAGTCGGTGGCGTAAAGTAATTTTTCCTGGGCTTGTACATGGAATAATATCATCCATAACCCTAAAAACATCAGGTAGAATTTTTTCATACAGTTCTCATCGTTTTTTCCGGAGGTAGAAGCGTTATTGTTTTACTAAGTTTTACTTAAATAACTTGCAACCTTCGATTTAATTAATAAAAATTAGATTTGTAAGCAATTCGTTTAATAAAGGCATCAATTCTTTGACAATTTTATACAGAAAAAGGATAACTGGAAATTTAAAATGTGCAATCGATTGCATCAAACTGGTAACGTTTTCGGTCATTTTTTGCGTAAACGTTACCAGTATTGAGTTTCACGTAATTGATGATAATCAGCAGGCCTGTAATTGAAGCTGGGGATGTTGAATGAAAAGAAGGGATTGGTTTGAGTAGAAAAAGTGATTTTTTTAGAAAGGAAATGTCCAATGTTGGCTTAAACGGGTATTATGGTGGATTTTAGAGCCAGATATTTTAATGTTTGACGCATGTAAAAGATGGTTGTGATATAGCGTTAACAATTATATAAAAAAAATCTTTGAAGTTTAGAATACAACTTCAAAGATTTTTTGGCAATAAAAAACCTGCATTCCTGCAGGTTAATGTTTTTAAAACTGAATATTTTTTTAGATACTTATTGCTTCAATTTTAAACTGCATTAACCCACTTGGTACGGTTATATCTGCTACATCACCTACTGCTTTACCAATTAATCCTTTTCCTATGGGTGATGATACTGAAATTTTTCCTGCTTTTAAGTCTGCTTCAGATTCACCAACCAACTTATATTCTACAGTTTTCTTAGTTTTTAAGTTTGTAATTTTTACTTTGGTTAAAATACTCACCTTGCTGGTGTCTATATCGCTTGTATTTAAGATACGGCTATTGGCAAGCGCTCCTTCCAAATACTTTATTTTAGCTTCCAACATGCCTTGTGCCTCTTTGGCGGCATCATACTCTGCATTTTCTTTTAAATCACCTTTTTCTCTGGCTTCGGCAATAGCTTTTGAAGCGGCAGGTCTATCAACAGTACGCATACGTTGCAAGTCTTCCTGCATTTTGTCAAAAGTGTCCTGAGTAACGTAATTCAATTCTGCCATACAATCCTCCGGTTTAAATTTTAATTTTAAAATATAAAAAAATAACAACGCCTCCGTAGTGTGTACAGAAGCGTTGCCATTATTACAAAGTTAGTATAAAATTTATTAAAACAAAAAATATTTTATTTTTTATGCATGTTTAGCCGGGCTTTAACTTATGTTTAGTTTTTGATAAATGACTGTGGCCATTTTATAAAACGCATCATTACTGTAGCCGGCTATATGTGGTGTGATAATAACATTTGGTAAGGCTAATAATCCTTTGAAGGTAGCTTCCTGCGCAGGAGTAAGTGTACTTAATTTTTCATTTTCAATAACATCTAAAGCTGCACCGCTCAATTGCTTATTTTGTAATGCTTCCAGCAAATCTGAGCCATTTGTGACTTTCCCCCGGCAGGTGGTTATAAAAAATGGTTGTTTTTGAAATTGGTTGAAGAATGCTTTATTGGCATAGTATTGCGTTTCCGGGGTTAGGGGAATATGCATACTCACTAAATCGGCCTGCAGGAAAATGTCTTCTAACGAGGCTTCTTTTATATAATGATTTCCGAAACCTGTTTTGTATTTATCATGCGCTAAAACGGTTACTTTAAATGGCTCGAGTAAACGGGCGAATTCTGAACCGGTATTGCCGAACCCGATAATGCCAACTGTTTTTCCGGTCAATTCATTACTGCGTTTGACATCGCGGATCCATTGTAGTTGCTTTACTTCATTTGCAGATTGATTAATGATATGAAATAAGCTTAAGGCGAGTCCTAATGTATGTTCCGCTACACTTAACCTGTTTCCCTCCGGGCTGCTTACTACTTTTATATTTTTTGTTTTGGCATAAGGAACATCAATCAGTTCCAACCCGCTGCCTAGCCTTCCAATCCATTTCAGTTTGTTGGCTGAATCTATTACAGGGATATCTATTTTTAACCTGGTGGTTACAATGAGCCCTTCATAGTTATTTATAATGCTTTTCAGTTCATCGTAAGTAATTGCCGGCTGGTAATCTACTGTGTATGTTTCTGATAATTTATCTGTTAACCATGTGTGACATGGCGCTGTTATTAATGCTTTTGGTTTCATCTCTGTCAACAAAAATGCAATTTTTATGTTTCTATTTACCTGATGTAGTAATGCGCTATTATTTTCCTATTTTGTATGTTAATGCGGCAAAGTCTTCAATACTCAATTGTTCTGCTCTTTTATTGAATATCTCATCTTTTAGCATTTCTTCAGTAAATAATGATTTTACAGCGTTTCGTAGTTGTTTACGGCGTTGGTTGAAGGCCATTTTTACCAGCATTTTCATTTGTTTTTCACCTGCTCCGTGAATGGGTTCTTTCTTTGGTGTAAGGCGTATAACGCCACTCATTACTTTTGGTGGCGGATTAAAACAGCCGGGAGGTACATCAAACAAATATTCCACATCATAAAAAGCCTGGATGAGGACACTGATAACGCCATAAACTTTATTGCCGGGTTTTGAAGCGATGCGCTGGGCGACTTCTTTTTGAAACATACCTATAATATGGTCAATTTGCAGGCGCCAGTCGATTGTTTTAAATAAAATCTGGCTGGAAATATTGTACGGGAAATTACCGATGATCGTGAATCTTTCTTCAAAAGGTACTTCAGATTTTAAAAAGTCCTGATGAATAATTTTACCCTGGAGATGGGGAAATGTTGCTGACAGGTATTCTACTTTTTCCTTGTCTATTTCTATGGCTTTGAAATTAATACCGGGTATTGTAGATATAAACTGCGTTAAAGCGCCGCCGCCAGGCCCTACTTCCAACAGGTTGGTGAATTGGTTTTCCTGCAGTGCAGCTATTATTTTATTTATAATGTTCTGGTCTTTTAAAAAATGCTGACCAAAAGCTTTTTTTAATGTATATGGTTGTTGTTGCATTCTACTTACTGTAACGTATGTTAGCTGCAAAGGTAGCTTTAATGCTATTGACCTGATAGGAATATTTTTGTTGCTATTATTGATTGCTATATTTTTCTAAGTTGTGGATGGTTAATGGCTTTGTCAATAGCTGTTTTTACAATTAATTAACTGCCAGTAATCACAATGTATTTTTCATTTTGATAGTTTGAAAATTGGTGGTAAAGTGTGTTTGTATTTTTTGAAAAAAATCCACTTAAACTTAATCTGTATTGACTTTTTAATACTGAATGGGTAAAATAAATGCTTATTTTTAGAGATTTAAATAAGAGACTTTGTTAAATTTGTAAAAATTTTGAAGCGCGCTTATGAGAATCCTGGGACCATTTGCTCAAATTATAACACTAAAACACTTAATTTGTAACGGGCCAATTAATGACGAAGCACTTGAGGTAATTGGATTTGGTGGAATAGTAGTAGAAAACGGGATTATTATTTCTGTAGGCAATTTCGACGAGATAAAACAACAATTTCCTGACTCTGAAATAGAAACTCCTGAAGTTTATGGTGTTTTAATTCCTGGTTTTATTGATTGTCATACTCATATTTGCTTTGGTGGAAACAGGAGGATGGATTATGCCATGCGCTTAAATGGTAAATCTTATCTTGAAATAGCTGAAAGTGGCGGAGGGATCTATTCTACGGTGAGACAAACCAGGAGTATATCCAGTGATGACTTGTATGAAAGCCTTAAGCAAAGGGCAATCAGACATTTTCATGAAGGTGTTACAACTATAGAAATAAAAAGTGGCTATGGGTTGACTATTGAAAGTGAACTTAAAATGCTTGACGCAATTAATAAATTGAAATTAAATTCAGATTTTGACATTGTTCCTACATGTTTAGCTGCGCACATGAAGCCTAAAGATTTTGAAGGGGATGAATGGGCCTATTTGGCGCATATTGTTTCCAATTTATTCCCTGAACTGAAGGAGAAACAACTTACAAACAGGATTGATATTTTTACTGAAAAGACCGCCTTTTCATTGGAAGCATCTCAATGGTATATAAATAAAGCTATTGAAAACGGCTTTGATGTTACTGTTCATGCCGATCAATTTACAAGTGGTAGTGCCAGGATGGCAGTTGAGACTGGGGCGGTATCTGTTGATCATTTAGAGAATACATCTGAAAGCGATATTAATATCCTGGCAAAGTCGGGAGCTGTATGTGTTGCATTGCCAGGGGCATCTATCGGATTGGGCATGAAATTTACTCCGGCCAGAAAATTGCTGGATGCGGGCGCCTGTTTGGCTATTGCAAGTGATTGGAACCCCGGAAGTGCGCCTCAGGGAAATTTGTTGAGCCAGGCTTCCATTTTGGGAACGTTTGAAAAAATTTCTATTTCAGAAACTCTGGCTGGCTTGACATTCAGGGCGGCAAACGCATTAAAAGTTAATAATGTTGGTAGACTTGACTGTGGGTACAAAATGCATGCGCAATTGTATAATACAGAGGACTACAGAGATATATTTTATTACCAGGGTGCTTTAAAACCTTGTAAAGTTTGGACTAATTAATATGTATAAACCCACAAATGCTCAGATTTGGTCTGGTAGAATAGATGGAACTGACTCTAATGAATTGCGCTGGCATCAATTTGTACAGTGTGTGGATTTAAATAAGGTTGAGTTACCGGAATCTTTAAACAGGGACATTGTTATCATTGGTTTTTGTTGCGATGAAGGTGTACGGAGAAATAATGGCAGGCTTGGGGCTAAAAAAGCCCCGGATTTAATAAGAAAGTATTGCAGCAACTTTCCTGTCTTAAATACTAATATAAAAATACTGGATATTGGTAGTATTCATTGCAATGATCTGAATCTTGACCGTTCTTTTAATAGCTTATCCAAAATTATTTCTCTTGTAATAGCCAAGAACTACTTTCCTATTGTTTTAGGAGGTGGTCATGAAGTGACATATGGCGTTTTTAAAGGTGTAAAAAACTTTTTGAACCAGGACTCATTTGGTGTTATCAATTTTGACGCTCATTTTGACCTTAGGGAAATTAACCCTGCTATTGGATCAACATCAGGCACATCTATTTACAAAATTGATAAAAAGTTACAGCAAATAAATAAAAGGCTGGATTATTTGCCAATAGGTATTCAAACAGAATCAAATACAAGAAAATTATTTGAGAAATTTGAATCGTTGGGCTGCGACCTGATAATGCAGGAGGATTTTAATGCGTTGAACGATGCTCAGGTGAGCAATCAAATAAGCCGTTTTTTAGGCAATAATCAACAAATTCATCTGACTGTTGATATGGATGTCTTTAATGTTAGTTTTGCGACTGGTGTGAGTGCTCCTAATAGTTGGGGTATTTTGCCTGACTGGTATTTTAAAAAGCAATTACAACAAATTATAAAATCCAACAGGTTATTGTCTTTTGATATTGCTGAAACGAATCCCGACTATGACGCTGAATTCAAAACAATAAAACTATCATCTTCTATTATTTTTGAAGTAGTAAGGTACATGACAACTTAAAGGTTGTCAATGTACCATTTTGAAGCGATTTGCAATCCTTCTTTTATTGAATATGCGGGATTGTATTGTAAAGTGTTCCTGGCTTTAGAAATATCTGCCAGCGAATGTTTGATATCTCCGATTCTTGTTTCACCGTAAATTGCTTCTACAGATGTTTTGGTAATATCTTTTATAGCATCCCATAGCTCATTAAGAGTGGTGGCTTCTCCATAAGCTACATTACAAACCTCATGTTTAGTAAGCTGGTCGGTATTTAAGAGGCCCTTTATATTGGCTTCAACAGCATTCAATATAAAAGTGAAATCCCTGCTTGTTTCACCATCTCCGTTTATTGTTGGCGGTTGATTTTGAATGGCGGCTTTAAAGAATAATGGAATAACTGCTGCATAAGCGCCATTAGGGTCTTGTCTTGGGCCGAATACATTAAAGTATCTTAGTCCTACGGAATGAAAATTATAGGTGGAAGAGAATATTTCGGCATAAAGCTCATTGACATATTTTGTTATGGCATATGGTGATAATGGTTTACCTATTTTATCTTCTACTTTAGGAAGCTCTTTACTTGTACCATATGTGCTGCTGCTGGCGGCATATACCATTTTCTTAACCTTTGCATCGCGTGCAGCAGTGAGAATATTTAAAAAACCATCAATATTTACCTGGTTGGTGGTTATCGGATCTTTTATAGATCTGGGAACAGAACCTAATGCTGCCTGGTGGGAAACAAAGTCGATTCCTTCCATAGCCTGCGTACAGGTATCCCAGTTTCTGATATCACCTTGAATAAAGTTAAAGTTGGATAAATGTAGATAGGGCTCGAGGTTTTTTATAAATCCTGTAGAAAGATTGTCTAAAACAACGACTTTTTTAGCATTATTTTTCAGAAGAAATTCAACAATGTGAGATCCGATAAACCCGGCGCCACCTGTTATTAAAAAATTACTTTGTGATATTATATGTAATTTTTCTGTTGAGATATTCATTTTTTGGTTTATTTAAAATAAGATTTGCAAATGTAAAGAAATGATGTCCTAACTGTAATAAACATAACAGAAATAATTTGAAAAAATAATCAGGCGCAATATTATAATTTCATACATTTGTGCCCTAATTTATATAAATTTTAAATGTTTATGGCAAAAGGAGTTAGGCTCTTACTTTTTTTAACTTCATTAACATGTGCAATACTGTTTTTAGGAAGTTGTAAAGTGACAGATAAATCTTTGTTAACCCGTCCTTACCTGGATTCTGTTAACACTCTTGTATTAGATAAATATCCTTTTGAATGGGAAGAAATCAGAATTAAGAAATTTGACTTTGTAGAAGTAAGATTTGCAGGTTTAAACCCTAAAGTGACAAGTACATTGAATAATTTCGGTGGCGTTGACTTAAATACAAATTTGGCTGATGGCTTAGACAGAACGGCTAAATCTGCATTACAAGTTGATAAAGAAGGTTATCTAAACTTTCCTTTAATTGATAAAGTGAGGGCTGAAGGATTGACTGTTGAAGAGTTAAGGAAGATTTTATTAGCGAAAATTGATCCTTTGTTACAAGATCCGTTTGTGTATATTAATTTACCTAAGCGCTCAATAACAGTATTGGCTGAAGGAGCAAAACAACCTTTTGTTTATTCAAAAAATAAGGCTAACTTTTTGGAAATCATTGCAGAATCTAATGTAGATCTCTATAATTCCGATTTAACCAAAGTGAAAATATACCGTGAATCAGAAAACGGAATAAGAACACTTGGGAATATCAATTTAAGTGATACCTCCATGTTTAACTCTGAATATTTTTACCCTTTGCCGAATGATGTAATTTACATTCCCAGAAATTCAAAAATGGCAAACGACGAGTTAATGAGAAAAGTAATGCCGTTGACTGCATTGCTTAATATAGTAGTGACGCTTGCAGTATTATTTACACGTTAATTTTTTGAATCGAATTTTACTTAAATGACAAATAATCAATTAGAAGTTGCTAATAAAGTTCATGTTAGCGAGCAATCATCCGCAAAGTTTGACTTAAAGAGGTTAATTGCAAAGGCAATTTCTTTTTTACCGTGGTACATTCTTTCTTTAATAATCAGTACTATCATCGCTAATATCTATATTGAATATACTCAGCCGATTTATATTGCCAACGCTAATGTGTTAATCAGGGACAGGCGTGTATCTTCTGAAGAAGAAAGATTGTTAGCTTCTTTTTCAGCGAATCCTATTGATAAAAGTATTGAAAATGAACAAGACGTATTGACTTCCAGAACTTTAATGGAAAAGGTAGTAGATTCATTGAACCTGGATATTGATTTTGTAACTGAGGGGCGTATCAAACAGCAATCTCTATACTCAACTAATGCACCTTTAATTATCGGTTATCACGAAAGAGAGGAAAATGCAGGCTCTGGTATCTACCAAATGAAATTTGATAAGGATGGCATGCAGTTTTTTTCTGAAAATGACCCGGATACCATTAATTATGTTTATGGGGATACGTTGAATTTATTGAACAGGAAACTGGTGGTTTATCCTAATGCGAAAACAAAGAATAATGATATCAATAAGTACTGGATCAAAATCTCGAATTTCAAGTCCACAGCTTCAGGTTATGTAGGAAGATTGCTTGTAAACCAAAAAAGAGAGTTCGGGGGCGTGTTGATATTATCATTGACTGATAATGTGGTAGACAGAGCGGTTGATGTACTGAATGTTCTGGTGAAAAAGTATGGTGATGCGGGGATAGATGAGAAAAATGAAAACTCTAAAAATACGATCGCATTCCTGAATGAAAGAATGAAGATCTTAAGCGGGGAGCTTGATGCTGCAAAGAGTGATGTTGTGAGTTTCCGTACTAAACATTTGGATGTAAGTATTGAAGGTGAAGAATTAACCAATTTATTAGGTCGTCAAAATGCGATTTATGATAGAATAGCGGACCTTGAGACTCAATTGGAAATAGTGAATTCCCTGGGTGTTTACATGAATGACCCTACCAGGGAGTTTGATAATATTCCGAGTGCTTTGGGTGTAGATGATCCTACTTTGTCAACTTTAATATTGAACCATAATGCTTATATTGTTGAACGCAAACAATTATTGAGTATTGGTAAGCCTGGTGATTATGAAGTAAGAAGAATTGAAGCTGCAATTAAGGACAGCAGGAAGCTATTGTTGACGAGTGTTAATAACTTCAAAAAGGGTTTGAATATTAAGCGTAATGATTTAAATAATCAATATAGCCAGAGTTTAGGAAAAGCATCTTCTATACCTCAGAAACAATCCCAGTTAACCGACCTGATGAAACAGGCAAATATTAAAGATGAGATCTTTACTTATTTGTTGAGAAAAAGGGAAGAAGTGGAGATTACCATGGCATCTAATACAAGTGATGCGAGGGTATTGGACCCGGCAACTTCCGGTGGACAAATCAAGCCAATAAGAAGTAATGTAATTGCATTTGCTGTTTTGGTGGCATTACTTATTCCTACTGTAGTGTTGATATTATTAGAAATGTTTAATAATACAATTGGGGACAGGGCGGAAATTGAAGCAACCATTGATGTACCGATTGTTGGTGAGATCATTTATAAACCTAATTCTGAAGCTATTGTAGTTGGTCCTAAATCAAGAACCGCTATTGCGGAACAGTTCAGGCTTATTCGAACGAATATTGATTTCCTGAATGTGGATACAAAGATCAAAACGATACTTGTGACGTCTTACATGAGTGGAGAGGGTAAATCTTTCATGTCACTTAACTTGGCTGCAAGTATTGCACTTACTAATAAGAAGGTCCTGGTTATTGAGTTGGATTTAAGAAAACCTAAATTGAGCCAGGGCTTGGGTGTTGATAATAAAGTGGGGCTGGTAAATTACTTAGTAGGTAATGACTCCGACATCATGCCTTATATTAAGACTGTTAGTAACTTTGATAATTTATACCTGCTTAACTCGGGACCAACGCCTCCGAATCCATCTGAGCTAATTTTGAGTAGCAAACTGGCTGACGCTTTTGCACAATTGAATGAGAATTTCGATTTTATTGTTATAGATACTGCACCTGTTGGTTTGGTTACAGATTCTCTGTTGTTAGATAAGTTCTCTGACTTTACTTTCTTTGTTGTAAGACATAGATATACATTTAAATCTACTTTAAACTTTATTGATAAGCTTTACGTTGAGGGTAAATTTAAAAACCTTGGATTGATTGTTAATGGTATTCAAACCGGTGCCGGTGAAAACTATGGTTATGGTTACGGTTATGGCTATGGCTACGGTTATGGCTACGGTTATGGTTACGGTTATGGTTACCATAGTAAGGGAGGCTACTATGTTGAAGAGTCTAAAAAGAATTCTTTAATTGACAGGATATTGGAGATATTTTCCATCAGAAGGAAAAAACGTAAATAAACTAAAAATGGTGATTAATATTTTAATCACCATTTTTGTTTTATTGTAAAACCCAGTACCCGTATTTTTCTAGTTCGTACCACCTGTCATTTTGGATAGTGATCATGTTTCCGGTGAAGTATTCTGTATATGATTGTTGTTTGATGCAGGATGCATGAAACCACTGATTGGAGGGTGTCGTATTCAGAATGACGATAATAATGTTGTCTTCATTGTAACTTATTGAATAACCTATTATATTTTCATTTTCTGTTTCCTGTTTTTCTATCCTTACATTTTCGTTGCTGAAAATGAGTGTTCTTAATTGTAAAAGTCGTTTAAGAAATCCAAAGTTCATAAAGGTTGAATTCCATTCGATTGGGTCTTTATCGAAGAATGCCAGGCTTTTTTTATTGGGCAACTCCTGACCTGAATAAATCAGCGGAAGCCCGTGATTTAATACACAATAAATTTGTGCAGCAGCTACAAAATCTCCCAAACGTTCATATTCACTGCCACTGTGACTATTTTCATCATGGTTAGTTACAAAATTCAGAGGGAGTTTTAATGGGTTTGAATGTTGATGCCTGATATATTTTTCAAGGCTTTTTTTAGTGGCCCTGTCTTTAGCAACATCCTCCATTGTATGGAGTAATCGCCAGTTATATAACGCATCAAAAACGTTGTAATATTCTTCGTTTTGTGTTTCTGCTATCCAAATGAGCTTTTTTACATTGTCAAGTCTTAGCCTGGCATTTCTCCAGAAATTAAGAGGTACCAGGTGTGCCATGTCACACCGGAACCCGTCAATGTTAAATGTCTCTATCCAGTATTGCATCGCAATTTGCATCGCAATTTCTAACGACGGATTGGTATAATCCAGGTCATATACATCATCCCATCCGTATCTGTCATAAAACTCCCCCTGGCTGTTTTTTATGTAAAATCCAGGATTGGTCTTTGTCCAGATATGGTCTTGTCCTGTATGGTTGGCTACCCAATCTATTATTACCTTGAAGCCTGAATGGTGTGCCTCTGTAACCAGTGCCCTGAAATCGTCTTCAGTACCGAACTCAGGATTTATTTTTGTATAGTGGCTGCAGGCATAATTGCTGCCCAACAAGCCTTTTCTGCCTTTTACGGCAATTGGTGTCAGCGGCATAAACCACAGTATTTCTACCCCCATGTTTTTTAACCTTGGCAGATGCTTCCTGAATGCGTTCAATGTGCCTTCTTGTGTGTACTGCCGCACGTTTACTTCGTAAACATTGCTGCTTTTAAGCAGGGGAAGCGGGTTGCTGATGGATGCATTTGGTATATTCATCTATTTACTAAAGTTGAGTGTTGCCATAATGCCGGGGTGGGTGAGGGATAGCAGCTAAGTACCCCACAGCCCCGCCGGCCTTGCAGCACTGGTGGAATTAATGACAAGCCTGGCAAATAATACGCCGGCGGGGCGAGGAGTACTGCGTATAGCCCGGCCCTTTGCTTGAAATTAAAGTTGGTGCCTTTTAATGTTGGATGCTGGGAATGTAAAACGCAGCAAAGGGACACCCCCTGATTTAATTATCTTGGAATTGTAATTTTAGATAATATTTGTTTGATAATATCATCATTAGTTAAGCCTTCCATTTCTTTTTCAGGAGTAAGAATTATCCTGTGATTCAGTACATAAGGTACAATTTCGATAACATCTTCCGGGATGACGAAGTTCCTGTTGTTGAAAACAGCAATTACTTTGCTTAGTTTTAAAATGGAAATAGAACCCCTGGTAGATGCCCCCAGGTACAGGGAGTTGTTTTTGCGTGTTTCTACAACAATGGTACTGATGAATTCTATGATTTTATCGTCCACTGTAACTTTGCCAATTTCATTTTTGAGCATTAGAAAGTCTTCTTTGGTAATCACAGGGGCGATGTTCGACAGTACATTATCGTATAAATTCCGGTCGTGATTTTTCAGGATCTGAATTTCATTTTCAAGATTAGGGTAATCAATGTTCAGTTTTACCAGAAAACGGTCCAACTGCGCCTCCGGCAGTTTGTAAGTGCCTTCGTGCTCTATTGGGTTTTGAGTGGCAATAACGAGGAATGGTTCGTCCAGGTTATATGTACTGTTATTATTGGTAACCTGTCTTTCCTGCATGGCTTCAAATAGTGAAGACTGTGTTTTTGCGGGGGCCCTGTTTATTTCATCTATTAGAACGATATTACTGAAAATTGGTCCGTATTTGAACTCGAAATCAAGATTTTTCGGGTTGAATATAGAAGTACCGGTTACATCGCTCGGCATAAGATCCGGTGTGAACTGGATACGGCTGAATGATAAATTGATGAGTTTTGAAATAAGATTGGCGGTAAATGTTTTTGCAACGCCTGGTGCACCTTCCAGTAAAATATGACCATCGCAAAGTAGTGCTGCAACGGATAACCTGGCTAACTGCTCCTGGCCTACCAGGTATTTGGATATTTCAGAAAAAATGGACTCTAACTTGCTGTTTATAAAATCAATTTCTATACCTTGTTCTATAATTTCGTCACTCATTTAGTTGAATTTTTTTATAGTTTTTGTAAATATCGTGGACATGGTTTAATGTCTGATATATAATAATATAAAAATAGAAAAAACTTATTTGAAATGGGAATAATAATAAAGAAATTGGTGTTGGGAAATTATCTTTGTTTTCATGAGAGCAAAAAGGGTATCGGAAAGTTTGAATGTGATGAATGAATTAGTATTACCGAATGATACTAATACATTTGGGAATTTGATGGGTGGCAGATTGATGTATTGGATGGACATTGCGGCGGCATATTGTGCCAGCAAACATTGTAATGCCCCGGTGGTAACTGCATCTGTAGATAACATTTCGTTTAAAAATCCAATTAAGTTAGGACACTATGTACACATAGAAGCTTATGTAACCAGGGCGTTTAACAGTTCCATGGAAATATATCTGCGGGTGAGGGGAGAAGATACGTTGCACCAGTTTACTTATGATAGTAATGAAGCTTATCTTACGTTTGTGGCATTAGATCCTAATGATAAACCAAGAAGTGTACCGGAAGTGATAGTAGAAACAGAGGAAGAACAAAAACGTTATGATGGTGCCTTAAGAAGAAGGCAGTTACGCCTGATTCTGGCAGGAAAAATGAAACCGAATGAAGCAACCGAATTAAAAGCATTGTTTGCTGAATAATTTTATAAAAAAGATGCTGTAAAACTTGTTTGGTAATCAGGTATCAATATATTTGCACATCTTTAAGGGGAATTAGCTCAGTTGGTAGAGCGCTTGCATGGCATGCAAGAGGTCAGCGGTTCGAACCCGCTATTCTCCACTACTTTATTTGTAATTGTTTCCTTATAAAATTTGCTATTTTCTCTCCTGTTTTAGCAAATGTTAAGTCTTCCACCCCTCTTCTTATTTCAGGTTTTTTATTGGTACTGAAGATGCTTTCGATAGCACTTACATAATCAGATTCATTAAAATTATTGATAACAAAACATTGGTCCAGGCTTGAAAGTCTTTCCCTGGCGTCTCCTGCATTACTGCTTACCACCGGGCAATTACAGGCTATTGCTTCTTTAATAGAGTTGTTAGAGCCTTCATGTAACGATGTTATCAGCAACAGGTCGGCGGCATTATAATAGGTGACAAGTTCGCTGTGTGGTGTATTTTTTATTTCCAGGAATGTAAAGTCTTTATAAGTAGCAGACAGTTTTTCGGCTATCCTGTTGGCAAATGCTGCATTTTTTACAATACGGCCTTCTCCGGGGAAAAACATGATTACTTTGTTGTGCTGCGGTATATTCAGTTTATTCCGGGCTTCTGCCTTATCTATGGGATAAAATTTATTCAGATCTATGCATTCAGGTGCTACCAATACTTTGTTATGAATCTTTTCAGGGAGTTTGCTGCACATATCCTGCGACATTACTATTATGCCCCTGGCATTATTGCATGCCAGCCTGGTAAAAAATGTCAGGAGTTTACCTTTGCTACTTTGCCTGCCATCCTGCTTATATGTTCCTAAAAGATCGCTGCCAAGAAGAGTCAGAAATACCGGCTTACGGGAAAAAAGGGTAGTGATATAACCTGATATTCCACCCCAGAAAACATATACAAACTGGTACCGGTCATTTTTTGTTTTCGATGCTATTGCTCCTGCGGATTTCAGCAAATCAGTCATTTTCTTCCTGCCGGCAAAACAGAAAACCTCTGTGGAAAACCCTTGCTTTTGCAGGTTTTCCACAGAGGTTAAGTTATTAATGATTTCCTTATGTAAGAAATTTTGAATACCATTCACCAGCGTATTGCATTTTACTAACGCTTCATTGCCCGCAGCGTTGCCGGTATTTACAATAGTGCCCGGAAGCAAACACAATACTTTATTCATTACGGTAATTATGCTAAACTGGTGTTGCTAAAGGATTGGGTAATGGTTTTTTTCTCCTGAAAAAAGACGTCTTCCTGACAGCAAAATAGCTTTTATCAATATTATTGGGAACAACTAATAAGAAGGTAAGTGCAAACAGAACAGGCGTAATACAGGTCCTCATCGCATTATGGAACGTAACCGTTATTGCAATGGTAAACAGACTTATGATAATTAAACGCTGGAAATTGTTTTTTTCATTAAAAGCTCTGAATATTGGATGAATAAAGATCATTATCAGCATGATTAAACCCAAACTCCCATGTTCAGCCAGCAATCTTGTGGACTCTGTGTGAGACGCAATATTGTAGGCTTTACCATCAACAATCCTGTAATAAGCAGAGTTGCCGACACCAACTCCCAATGCCGGGTTATTTAAAAAGATATCAATATCACCTTCCATGATATTGGTTCTTCCGGATGTGAACTTATTCGCATTAAAGTCCTTACTAAACCCTGTCCTGATCTCTCTTTCTGTTTTACCCATATACCTGTAATAAAGGTAATTGTTTGAAATACTATTAATTACGAAAAATGAGATAGCAAATACGCCCATTATCATAATAATAGAAAGAGGGGATATATTCTGTACTTCAATATCCAGAGGACCTCTGTTTCTTTTATTCTTTTTGACCCTTGGAAACAGTAAAATCAATAAAATGGCACATAAGCCAGATATTACACCACCTCTTGAGAAACTGATCAATCCTACACCGAAAAATAATAATAAAAGGACTATATCCAGGAATTTATTAAAAATGCTTTTGCCGGCCACGTATATTAATACAATGATTGTAGCACCGGCACCTAGCAGGGATGACACCTGGTTGGTAATGGAACCCGCCGTCTGGAAGTTGGCAGATACACTGAATTCCAATTTCTCAAAACTACTGGCTCTGAATACAGAGAACATGCACAGCATTAGTATGGAATAAACCATAATACGGCAAAGGCCGACAAATTTATCAAGCGTTAAAATATGCCTGGAAAAAAATATCACCCCTACTATTAAAGTTAATAATCCTAAGTAGTTGAATACAATTTGTTTATATGAGTAAGACGCGAAGAATAGTCCGGGTATTGATAGCAGAAGCAAAGAAACACCGTATAGTATATTTCTCTTTCTGGTAGGATCTATACTTATCCCAAAACTAAATACAAATAAAATAAAATATTTACCAATTTCCGACGGTATATAGGGGGACGCATTCACCCCGCGGGCAAGAATTTCAAATCCGAGAATGTAACATGCTATACACATAATTACATATTCAGGTTCCTTATTAAATAAACTTATAAACGTAGAAATCAATACAATATAAAACCAACCGATTAAAACCCACTTTGTATAAATTGCAGATAGTCCTAATAACGTATGAAAAATTATCCAAAATAGTTTTAACTTTTCGTCTTTTAAATACTTAAACATTTAAATGTATCGTTTTATATGATATATTAAGTGAAAATTAATATATTACCCACAAAATTATCATAATTTAATTACATGGCAAAACCTCAATAATCTGCAATATCTTTGATACATGAAAAATTTTTTGGCAGATTTATTCAGCAATCAATCTTATAATAAAAACAACTTTTTTTTAATAGCAGGTCCTTGTGTAGTAGAAAGTAAAGACCTGGTTTTTGAAATTGCTGAGACCGTTTCAGGCTTATGCAGGAAGCTCGAAATCCCTTACGTTTTTAAAGCCAGTTATAGAAAAGCCAATCGCACCAGTGCTAATTCTTTCACAGGTTTAGGAGATATCAGCGGGTTAGAGATCATAAAGTCGGTAGGTACCCAATTTCAGTTACCAACTACTAGCGATATTCATGCGCATGAGGAAGCCGCTATTGCGGCAGAATACATCGATATTCTTCAAATTCCCGCTTTTTTATGTCGTCAAACCGATTTATTGGAAGCGGCTGCCCAGACCGGTAAAATTGTGAATGTAAAAAAAGGACAATTTTTAAGCGGCCCTTCAATGAAATTTGCGGCAGAGAAGATCGCAAATATGGGAAATGATAAGATAATGTTAACAGACCGTGGTAATACATTCGGCTATCAGGACCTGGTTGTAGATTATCGTAATATCACCTGGATGCGCGAAATCGGTTATCCGGTTATTATGGATTGCACCCACAGTTTGCAGCAACCTAATCAAACTGGTGGCGTTACCGGTGGTAATCCTCAATTGATAGGGACCATTTCAAAAGCCGCCATTGCCACCGGCGCTGAAGGGCTTTTTATAGAAACGCATCCAAATCCGGCAGTTGCTAAAAGTGATGGAGCCAATATGTTACAATTGAATTTGTTGGAAGATCTGCTGTACCAGCTGGTAGAGATCCGTTATGCGGTAGCTAAGCAATATTCTTAGTTTTATTATTTGGGGCTGTCAGCATTAGTATTTCTGGTGGAACCTTTGTTCCGGCTACTTTGGGCTCGCTGCGCTCGGTACTCCTGCGTCGTACCAGGCCCTCCGTATCCGGCAGCCCTTCGCCGGCTTAATATCCATTAAGCCATCTATAAAATCATTACATTCTGATAATGAAAGATGCGGAAGTTGCTCATAAACTTCCGCATCTGCTTACTTTTGAAAATGCATATAATCTTTTAAAGTTTTCCAGTTACCACCCCAGGTCCAGCCATATTTCGCAAAAATAGCAATGGCTTTCTTTCCAGGATCATCACTTACCCTTATACGTCCGGTGGGTTCATTAACCCTCGCCATCGCCGGGGTTGTCGTTTTACTGGATATATAAGGGTTTTGTATAGGGTTAATATCTATAGCCGATCCCGTGGCATGTTTCGATAATTTGGTAGAGTTCACCTGCGGCCGGTAATCAAATACAGATGTATTATTGGCAGCCATCGATACTTCATCTTTAAATTCAAAAAAACAAATCGGTTTTACAGAATGGATCGGGAACCGGATGGCCAGCAATTCGTCAAATATTGCTTTAATAGATTTCGAGTGCCATTTATTAATTAATAGTTGTCCCTTGTGTATTTTTTTATCATAGCCATAATAAACCACATTCACAAGTTGAATACTGCTGTCAATTAATTGAACGACCTGTTTTTTTTGTGTCGCATTAAGGTCCGATGAATCAGAATAGTAGTTTTTAAACCATGCCTGGTAAAATTCAAAATCATAGTTACAGTCAACAATGGTATCTTTTAAGGCTGTTTGCGTATTGCCGTTTACACAAATCAAACCAATAATACCTGCTAATATTAATCTTCGGATCATTTTCTTAATTTGACGCAAACTTATAGCTTAAAAATTAAAAACAATAGTTACAGATTTAAGACCAGTTGAAACAGTAATCATTAAAACACATCCTCTATAAAATAATAAAATGCCTTATTGTTACCAAGTACAATAGATAATACGTCAAATTGAATCATTTTCCATTGAGGGTGCAGCTCTAAATATTTCATGGCAGCTATCTTCAGGTGCTTCATCTTACCACCATTTACTTTCTGTTCCGGCATAGCCACCTGGAAACTGCTGCGTGTTTTCACCTCTACAAAATGTAAGCAGTCCATTTTTGTAGCTATAATGTCTACTTCGTAACGTCCGCTACGCCAGTTCCTGTCTATAATAATGTAATCTTTGTTTTTTAGCCAGTTTGCAGCAAGGTCTTCACCCTGTTTACCAACTATTAAATGCTCACTCATGGCTTAGGTATTTCTATTACTATAAATATACAATAAGATGATGGCATGAATATGAAGAAATCATATAATGAACACATCCTGATATTGATGCAGGGCATCTTTAATCTTTGATTGTAATCATTATTACGGCACCCTCATCATTCGATAGGTGCAGATGACCGTTTAATAGCTGCACTCTTTTTAAAATAGATTGCAGTCCCAGGCCAATCTTGTCGCCACCGTCAATAATATTTTTTTTAAAGCCAACGCCATTGTCACTTATTTCTAAAATAACCGATTGAGAATGTATTGGATGAAATGTTAAATAAACTGAAAAGCAATATTTAGTGAAAGTCGATCTTGTTGAATATTTTGTAAAAATAACCGGGTTTATTTAACCACCTTTTCCCTAAAAGACATAGTCTGCTCTGAAAGGCAGAAAAAAAACATTTTCAGATTTTTAAATTTTAAATATATATTATGTATACTGATTTGTAAGAATATTAATTAATTCAATAACTGTAATGATAGTAGGTGTTTTGAAGTAATTAATTAAGTGTAGTATTTTTTATATTTTAAAATTTGGCAATATTTTTGTTGTATTTATATAGTATTTAGTGGTTAAGGTGAATCCGCAGGGTACTTTTTTTAGTAAAATATTTTGAAAGTTAAAGAAAAAGTCTAAACTTTGACCTTACGATATCCAATAAGCTAATTGAATTTATATAAACAGAACCAGTAAACTAATTTTGTAAACCAGTAAAAGTTTTTTAGACAATAAATTTAATACCTAAAAAAAATCAAGTTTTAATGCCTAAAGCTTAAGTTGAAAAGAAGAAACAAATTTATTACCTGAAAATAGAATTCCAATATTGTTTTTGATTCCTGTTTTTTCTTTTTATTCCTGCACAGATTAATATGTGCTTTATTTCATAATCGTAGTTTTTTTTAAAAAAGATCGCCAGTGTCTTTTGAATTTTGTATTGTTATAAATTTTTATTTGTACATCTTAAGTATGTGCAATGATAATTTGTCCTTACTCATTTTAAGCACCCGGTCATTATAGTATATAATTGTATTTGTATTTAATTTATATGTATAGATGGTTCTATATGTACTGTAATTTTTTTGCCTATACTTTTCTGTACATAACTATTGTTTGATAGCTACTATAAATGTATTAGTGCGAAGTATTATGCGTACAAATGGTTCTGTATGTACTGTGATACTATTGCCTGTATTTTTTATTTATGATAATTCAGTATTATGATTATTTAATATTTTATTAAACCTTAAAAATTAATCCCTATGAAAAAAGATTTACAAATAATTACATATAGGTTATTTGGAATGTTTGCTCTGCTTCTTCTTTCGTTTTTCTTGAATGCACAGCAAAGTCTTTTGACTCCAAACTCTAAAACAAACTGGGTGACGCCTACATTTTCGGGTTTCGTTGCTACCCCTTCTGTAACGGGTGGTGTTGTCGGACAATCCAGTTGGAATAATACCAATAATATTTTTGCACCAACAGGCACGGCGACATTGATTCTGCAGACTAACAGGTTAAGTTCCAATTTTTGTGTGACATCCACTGCGAGCTCAAGTGCTGTTGGTACCATTATTTTAGATAATAATCAAACCTATAACTTAGGGAACAGGGTTACTGTTTTATTTACTTCTTCTGATGTTAGTAATCTTAGTTTCGCTATTTCAACATCTTCTGATGGAATTACTTATACTGCAGCTTCAGCCCAGGTATTAAATAATCCTGCCACTAATCAATATGAATTGGTGGGTTTTGCTGCTGCCAGTTTCAGGTATGTTAGAGTAATAACTACACTTGCCGTCCCTGGTATTTGTACTACATGGACCCGTACATTACAGTTTAATAATTTAACACAAACTGCCTATGCGGCACCAACCGGTGTTACTTGTAATGTGGCTGTTCCTATACTTAATACTACTTTCGGTGCTACCAGTTCTTATAACAACGTGGTAGATAATGATATAACGAACTCTACTGTTTTAGGAGGTGCTCTTGGGCCTTTGGATTTAACAGTCTCAGATTATACTCACATTTATTCTACAGGTACATATTTAGGGTTTCATGTTTCAACAGGTGGTTTGCTCTCAGGCTTGTTAGATTTAAGTTCTTTAAGCAGGATCACTATTACTACTTATTTAAACGGTGTTATTCAGGAGACTAAAACAAGTGCGGATTTAGTACTTGGAGCGACACTGTTGGGGGGGAGTAACCCTTCATTTGATGTAGGATTTGTTACCACCAAGCCTGCGAATGAAATAAAAATAGCGACCACCTGGTCTTTGGGTTTATCCACTGTGAATGTCTATTATCCCGTATATAAATGTTTTGCAGAAAGTTTGCCATTGGCAAATTGTAATGTAAATACTTATTTGACTATACCAACGCATCCAGTTAATCTTAATAAGAGTTCTACTGGTTTGGTTGGGATAGGAATTGGATCCAGTGGTATTATAGGATTGGATAATATCATAGATAACGATATAACAAACTTCGCCTCTTTTGGTACAAGTATTAATTTATCCAGTAACGTTGAGATTTCGGTGAAGAAGTCTTTATTGCCATTTCCGGCCGGTTATTATGCTGGCTTTGATATTGGAAAACAAGGGGCATTAAACCTGGATCTGTTGGGAGGAGCACTGAATGTAGCCACCTATCGAAATGGTAGTTTAGTAGAATCTACTGCTGCTTCTGCATCTCTTTTATCTTTGGGTACTTCTATTTTAAACGGTGAAAATGGCAGGAGGATTTTAGGCTTTAGAACCCAGGCTGAATTTGATGAGATCCGTTTAATAATCGCACAAGGTATTGGCGCCTCAGTATTAAGCGATTTAAGGATTTATGGTGCGGTGGTACAGTGTTTTAGCGCAGGTGCTCCATTAGCTTGTAATGCATTTACAGCAATGTCTGTTCCTGCCAGGCCTCTGTATATAGATGGTAAAAATACAGGGAACAGTGGTTTGATTGATGTAGCAGCATCAACAAGTAATCCACAGAACGTCATAGATGGTAATGCATCAACATTTGCATCTATTAATATGACAGCGGCCATTGGTACCTCTACGACATTTGCAGTTTCTGATGCGCTTAATACCTATAATAGCACAGCTAATGAGAAAACTTATGTGGCATTCGATATATCTACCAGTGCCAATCTGGCCAATGTGGATGTCCTAAACTCTATGAGCGTCCGGTTAATAAGGCCTAACGGTATATTGAGTGCGGCGCTGACGCCTAAATTACTGGCGGGGGTTAACCTTCTGGCAGGGGAAAGAAGGCAATATCTGGGTGTAGTGGCTGAAGGCGCCTTTACAGGTGTGCAACTGGAAATTAATAATACAGTAGGTGCCAGTCTGGGTACTTTGAAAATATATGATCTGTATTTCCAGAAACTATGTTCTGTCGCTATTCCATGTAATCAGAGTGTTCTTTTAACCAATGGAACTTACCCGGTTGTTATTAATAATGAGAGAACCGGTGCAGGTGGATTAGCAGGTGTTACGGTACTTAATTCAACCATTGAAAATGCCTGGAATGTAATAGATGCTAATACTGCCAACCATGCAACCATATCCACAGCTGTTGGTGTGGCAAGTACTGGTACAATTTCTGTTCAGAATCCTGTTGATACCTATCCCGTAGGATCATTTGCAGGTTTTGTAGTAGAAGACCTGAACAGTTTATTGGAATTAGACCTGTTCTCAAATATAAGAATCAGGACATTTAATGATGGCGTATTGCAAGAGGATAAGGGCGCTGGCAATCTGATTAATTTAGGATTGTTAGGTATTAATCTTATCGGAACGGGGGGAACACTGTTTAATGTAGGTTTTACTACCAGCAAACCATTTGATGAAATTCAACTGGTGTATTCTAACATTATCAGTCTGAATTTGAGTAATGGCCTGAATGTGTACGGTGCTTTTGTTGACACCAGAACAGCAGTTGGCGGCAATCTTTTTTGCCTCAATACGTCACCGGATTTTGCCATTACACAAGTTGGAAAACAGGTAACCGGTAATTTGTCAACAAATGATAAGGTACCATCCGGAACCACTTATTCCGGCCTGGTATCAGTAGGTACTAATCCTTCCAACACATTGCCTACATTGGCATCTGACGGTACTTACAGTTTTACACCAACAGTGGCAGGTGTATATACATTCGAAGTGAATGTATGTCTTCCGGGACAAACAACCGGTTGCAGAAAAGAACGTCTTACAATTACAGTATTAAATCCTGATATTACAACCAATCCTCCTGTTGCAAATGATGATGTGGCTTATGTGAGAGGCAGTGATGCAACACCGGCAGCGGCAACCATTCATGTAAAAGCCAATGATGGAGCAGGTAATGCGAACGGTGTATTAGGAAATCCGACCATTCCGGCTACCGGTACAGGTGCTCCTAAACACGGCACTGCAACTGTAAATAGCAATGGTGACATTGTGTACACACCTACAGCTGGTTTTTACGGATTAGATACCATTATTTATACTATATGTGAGAGCCCTTCAGGATTATGTAGAACAGCTACGTTAAAAATAGTAGTATTGGCTGCGGATGCATCAAATAGTACACTGGCGGTAGATGATTTCGTAAAAGCAGAAGCAGGAAAAGTTTTGACCGTATCGGCAGCCAATGGCGTTAAGGCCAATGACAGTGATGCAGAGGGTAATACTCAAACTGTAACAGCGAAAACAGAAACAGTAACCGGTAAAGGTACCCTGGTACTGGCAGAAGATGGTAGTTATACCTTTACACCAGCAGCTGGTTATACCGGTCCTGTAAGC
The DNA here is from genome assembly GCA_027854065.1 of Polluticaenibacter yanchengensis. Classification (GTDB taxonomy): domain Bacteria; phylum Bacteroidota; class Bacteroidia; order Chitinophagales; family Chitinophagaceae; genus Phnomibacter; species Phnomibacter yanchengensis. Next base: position 97,237 of record JAQGEF010000010.1, read on the forward strand.
TTTAGTTATATTGTTACGGATAATGGTTCTCCTGTAGCTACAGCATCAGCTACTTTGCACGTTCTTGTTGAGAATGTCTCATTGACATCATCAGATTTTGCGGTTACTTATATCAATAAAGTGGCAAATGGTAATCTGGCTACCAATGATAAAGTGCCTGCAGGCACTGGTTATTCGAACATGGTAGCAGTAGGAACCAATCCATCAAACACACTACCGGTTTTAAGTTCAGATGGAACATTCTCTTTTTCAACCACAGTGGCCGGTGTTTATACATTTGAGAATTCAGTTTGTTTATCAGGACAAACGACCGGATGCCTTAAAGAAAGATTGACTATTACAGTTTTGAATCCTGATCTTATAACTAACCCTCCGGTTGTTAATAATGATGTTGTTGTCTTGCAGGGTAGTAGTTCTCCTGTATCAGCCACCATTAATGTTAAAGCCAATGATGGTGTTGGAAATGGGCATGGTGTATTGGGTAACCCAACCGTACCTGCACCTGGTAATCCGGGCGCTCCTTTGCATGGTACTGCTACTGTTAATGGCAGCGGACAGGTTTTATATACACCAAATGCCGGATTCTATGGTATAGATACGTTTTCATATACAATATGCGAAACGCCGACAGGGTTATGTAAAACTGCAATGGTAAAAGTCATTGTACTGGCAGGTGATGCTGTGAACAGCACGTTGGCCGCAGATGATTATGTGACCGTTGAAACGACCAAAGTCCTTACGGTAAATGCTGCTAACGGCGTATTACATAATGATTCTGATGCAGAAGGGAATATACAAACAGTTACTTCGAAAACAGAAACAGTAACAGGAAAAGGAACGCTTGTACTGGCAAGCGATGGCAGTTATACATTTACTCCGGTCAACGGTTATATAGGTCAGGTTGTGTTTTCATATACCATCACCGATAATGGAAACCCTGCAGCATCTGCATCCGGTACCTTAAATATCCTGGTATCTGATGTAATTGTATCAGATTTAACACCTGCAATACGTCTTCCGTTAAATTCATTTGCCGCAGTAAATTCCGAGAGAAGATTAACAGTAGAGATCCAGGAAGTAAAATCTATTGCTACTGATATCAGTGCTACTGAATTTTCTATAACAGTTCCTGTTGGTTATAGTATTGTATTTGATCCTACGCAAACTAATATTGCTATTTCGGGAGGTGCGAATACTGCGGTTGAGAATTCAAATTGGCAAATTATTTCAACAGCCCTTGCCGGCAGAAGATTAAACTTTAAGGCTAAAACCGGTGTTAAAATTGCCCCTCTTGAAAAAGCAGTATTAGGGTTTACTATAAAAAGAACAGTGTCAACAGGATCAGGATCTACACCAGTAATTACTGTTAATATTAAAGATGATGTCAATAAGACCTATGACGGAAATTCTGCTAATAACATTTTTACCAGAATTATTAATACACTTTAAAAATATATTATATGAAAGCGTTAGTAAAATCAGTGATTAGCATTTTGGTATTATCGGCTACAACAATTTTCGAATCAAAAGCACAGGATCCGGCCATAGCGGGTATTATACATGACAAAGATGTAAAAGTGGGCGAAATAGCAATTATTGAAGCCGATTTTTTAAACGGATCTTCTACACCGTTTTCTCCTGCCACTACTGTCTTCTGGACGATCAATATTCCTCCTTCAGTGGAATTTGTCAGCTATGAATTCGATAATAATATTGTTCAGAACTTTGTAACAGTGTCACACTCCGCATATGATGCAGAAGATGGCCAGTTAATAACTATTACTTCAAGGCCCGGTGTAGCATTTCCTGGTGGCAATAGTGATGGCGGGGCAAATCTGATCATGATCTCTGTAAGGGGAAAAGTTGAAGCTGCTTCTTTACCATATAGTATCCAGGCGGAATCCAGCCCTGTTGTCGGAACCAATAATCCTGGCAATGACAACGTCAGTAATAGAATAACAGTTGCCGGTGTACTGCCTGTGAGACTTAAAAACTTCAATGCGGTAGCTGCTGGTTGTGATGTTGTTTTAAACTGGGAGGTTGAATCAGAGAAAAACTTTAGCCATTATGAACTGGAGCGGAGAACAACAAATGGTGATTTTTTAAAAATTGCAGAGTTAAAAGGCGGAAATGTCAGCTATATCTATAAAGATGTGAATGTTGGTACCACTAAGGATATTAGTTATAAACTGAAACTGGTGGATCTGGATGGTACTTTTGCTTATAGCAATGTAAAAACAATTTCAACTAATTGTAATAGCAAACTGATAAAAGTTTATCCGACACCTACTAATAGTAAAGTCACTGTTTCCGGTTTGACATTAAATGATAAAGTATCATTAATTAATAGTGCAGGGCAAATACTTTCTACTAAAGTAGCGGCTAATGCTTTGTTGGATCTGGATTTAAGCAGGTATGCAGCAGGTGTTTATAATATACTGGTTGTAGATAAAAATGGAAAGTCCAGTTCTTATAAAGTGGTGAAGAATTAATCTGATATTCTATAGGAACATTTGTTTTGAATGTTAAGGGGTAATGAATCTTTGTCGGTGATTAATCACTGGCAAAGATTCTAATAACCTTTGTAAACAAAAATACCGATTGGATTAAAACCCAATCGGTATTTTTATATTATTAATCTTTTTTGATTATTGTCCTTGTGCTAAGCTATAGCCTTTTTTCTCACCCCATTGGTGTAATAATTCCAATGATGATATTTTAAAATCACCACTTAAGCTTACATATAAACCAATAACATCCTGTTGGTTTAAAGGATAATTATCGATACTCTCAAAACGGGCGTTGTATTGATTGACCAGGTTGGTAAACTTGGAACCGGTAGGCCAAACCTGAGTACCCCGATTACTGATATTTACGAGCTTGAACTTTACGCCTGCGTGACGTAGGCATTTTTCGGCAATTTCGTTTGGCTGTAAGTTACTTTCAATAAACATATCGACACCGGCAATAGTTTCGTTACCTTCCTCGATACTTTCCAGCATTGGATTTTTATCTAAATTAAATACAGTACAGGTAGATGGAACATCCTCTAATTCCGGTTTCGGGCTTAAGCTCGGTTTTTTGCCGAAATTATTAATAATGGCATTTGCAAATTCTGTTGTATTGGCGCTAGGAATGCTTTTGTCGCCGAAATCACCGGTATGCACACCTTGTTCTAAAGTATATAATAAGGCATTTTCAATCATACCTGCGCTTTCCAGTAACCCTAAATGTTGCAACATACTTAAACCGCTTAATAATAATGCAGTAGGGTTTGCAATATTTCTTCCCGCAATATCCGGTGCTGTACCGTGAACTGCTTCAAAAATACAAATATGGTCACCGATGTTGGCGCTTGGTGCAAACCCTAAACCACCTACTAAACCGGCACATAAATCACTGACAATATCTCCTTGTAAGTTGGTTAATACCACCACATCAAATGTATCCGGACGGGTTACCAGCTTCATACAAAGATCATCTACAATAACATCATCCGCTTTTAATTCTGGATACTCTTTTGCTACCTCGTAAAAACACTCAAGGAATAATCCGTCAGTGATTTTCATGATATTGGCTTTATGGCCACAAGTAATACGGCGTGCCTGCTTTTTCTTCGCCATTTCGAATGCGTATCGGATTACCTGCATACTGCCCGGGCGTGTAATAAAACGACGGCTTAAAGCTACGTCATGCGTGAGCATGTGCTCGATACCGCCATAAGTATCTTCGATGTTTTCTCTTACAATTGTTAAGTCAATAGGAATGCCTGCTTTGCTAAAAACAGTATCTACACCGTGCAACGTCTGGAATACACGCTTATTCGCATAAGTATTCCAGGTTTTGCGTGCAGTTACATTAATGCTTTTTACACCTTTACCTTTTGGTGTTTCCATCGGGCCTTTAAATAATATACCTGTCGTCTCAATAGTATTCTTGGCTTCGTCTGTCATACCATTGTTATACCCTTTATCAAAAACCCACTTGCCCATATCTACAAAATCATACTCCAGTGGTACTTTCGCCGCATCGAAAATGCTTAATACGGCATCCATAATTTCCGGTCCTATACCATCGCCTTTAGCAACTGCTATTTTCATAAGCTCAAAAAAAATTTATGTATATAAAGTGAAATATTATAATAACTACTGCTTACAAATTTAACACCATTCAGTTAAACGATAAATTTAATTGGGTAACGATTTCGTTAAACTTTATTGATGCCAGTTAAAATGAAAATCTTTTGAAAAGCATTTAATGTAATGAATCAATGTTTAGATGATTTATTGATTTTGATAAAAAAGAAAAGAGCGTTCAGATTCTGAACGCTCTTTAAAGAATATTTTATTACCATTTATCTACTAATTCATCAGCTCCATAGGCTTTATGAGTTTCCTCGGCCTCTTTTTCTTCAGTAACCTCTGCCTTTTCCAGGACCGGCGTTTCAATGACTGTTTCAGTTGTAGCAGGAATCATTTCCGCCTCTGAATTTTCTTCGCTGTATTCATGGTTAAACGCGTCAAAGTCAAAGTCAGGCATCAAATCTGTTTTTACATATTCAACAGCTTCTGTCAGCGCTTTTGCAAATTTGTTAAAATCTTCTTTGTACAGGAAAATTTTATGTCTATCGTAGTTATCTGAATCGAATCTTTTACGGCTTTCTGTAATGGTAAGATAGTAATCATTGCCTTTAGTCGCTCTCACATCAAAGAAATAAGTTCTACGTTTACCAGCTTTAATACGCTTACTATATACACTCTCTTGTTTTTTTTCGTTATAATCGTAACCCACAGATGTCTCAGTTTTAGTTAAAGTAATATTGTTATATAGTGTTTTTACAAATATAGGGGTTCATTTATTTTTTTGTTAATATTCTTGTAATTTTTTAGGGGAAACTTTAAAAATATTTTTTACAAGGCCATTTAAAGCAAAGAATACCAAAATGATGGCCATTTGGTATTCTGCTAACTTATTCTTGCTTAAGTTTTAATTAATAGTTCAATATTTTAAATTCAGTACGACGGTTCTTGGCACGACCTTCAGGATTATCCTTACCATCTGCCGTTTCATTATCTGCTATAGGTTCAGATTCACCCTTGCCAATCGCTACCAAACGATCTTTACTGATACCCTTACTTGCCAGGTAATCTACACAGCTCTGTGCACGACGCTCAGATAACTTTTGGTTATATTCATCTGCACCTTTACTGTCCGTATGACCGATGATCTCTATTTTCATATTCGGATTGTCGTTCATTAATTTAATCAATGGTTCGAATTGAGAATAAGGGCCTTTAGATAATTTATAAGAGTTGTAATCATACTTCACGTTTTCCAGTACAATTGCCACGTTCTCCTCAATCTCACGTTTAATCTTCGTTACACAAAGATTAGAAGCTGCTAATGTTTCCTGCTCCTCATCGCCAGGGATTGCTATCGCCACTTTACCATCTTCGTAGCCAGTTACAGTGGCTGTTGTATTAAATGCTGCATAGTCATTTACTTTAAATTCATAACGACCATTCGCATTTGTAGTACCGCTGTGAACCACTTTACCTGCCGCATCTTTTACTTGTACACTAGCACCGCTTACGCCTGCACCGGTAGCACAATCTACCACCATACCACCAATCGTTTTCATAATTGGCGTACGGTTAAAACTGTAAATATCCAGACAACATTCGCTGTTACGATCGCTGCTTAAGTAAGCATTGTTATAAACAGATTTTGCATCTGTACTCAGGTAATAAATATCATCCTTCACAGAGTTCACAGGGTAACCCATATTCTTAGGTGCTTCAAAACTACCACCAATACTGCCCTTCGTAATATATAAATCATAACCACCTAAACCCACCAAACCATTGCTGGCAAATACCAGGCTCTTAGATGGGCCATGATAAAACGGTGCTTCATCATCGCCCGCAGTATTCACCGCACTCAGGTTCGTTGCTGTACCCGTTGGATTACCACTTCCATCCAAACCAATATACCAGATATCATTACCTCCTTTACCTCCCGCTCTGTTGCTGGAGAATAATAAATATTTACCATCAGCAGTTACATGTGGCTGGCGCGATGTAGCACCCGAAGCATTCACCGCATCACTCAATAATTCAGGAGTACTCCAGTTATCACCAGTTTTTGTACTTTTATAAATACCCGATTTTTTCACACCATTTTCAACCGTCCATTTAGTAATGTACATGGTGTTGCCATCCGGTGAAAAACTCGCAATCCCTTGCTCCATATCTTTATCTGCTGCCAAACCGCTTACTAAAGTTGCACTCGTACCACTCACCGTGTAAAGCTTATTTGTATTGGCTTTTTTGCTGTTGTATGTAGCATCGGCACGGCTGCTTGTTACTACAATATTGCCAGCCTGTAATGCCGGTGCATAAGTAGCTCCTTCGGTATTCAATCCACCAATTTTATCTACTTTATAAAGCCCTAAATCTTTGCGACTGTATTGGTCTTTTGCAAACTGAACGCTCGTTAATTCCTTTTGCGCATCCGCACCAGAAAGCTTACTTAGTGCTGCAACCGCTTCTTCAGTTTTGCCATTAAATTTCAAAGCCTGTGCATACAACAAAGTGGCATTCGCATTACCCGCATCACTTAATTCTTTCAGGATCGGCTCTGCCTTCTGGTAGTTGCGCAACTTAAAATATGCTTCCGCCAGTTTTAATTTTGTTTCAGCAGCATTGCTGCCAGTCACCTGTTCGCCTTTTACCCGCTGGTTCGTGTATGGGTTGTAAGCCGCTTTGGTACTAGGTTTAGCACCCAAAGCCTGTTCGTATAACTGGGTTGCTTTGTAATATTCACCCTTGTTATAATAATCGTTTGCCGCTTTCAATGCACTCGTCTGTGCAAAGGTCATGGCTGAAAAACCAAGACACAACAACGATAATGATGCTATCTTTTTTATATTTCCTGACATGATTTAATATTTTTTAATTCATCAATGTACCGTTCGGTATATTATATCAATTGATATTTTTTTTATTTGCGGCTTTCATCCCAATGTTTCTATTCAACTTTTGTTCGGGCTGCTCCGGGCTCGCTACGCTCGGTGCTTTAGCACCAGCCGCTATGGCGGCTGCCCTGCATATCCCGCAGCCATTCGGCAGTAGTAGTTCTATTCAGCATTGGCCTCTATTTCATAATATACCAGTTGGTATATTGAAGTCTTCTGTTTCATGGTTTGGAAACCCACCCCCAACCCCTCCAGGGAGGGGAGATGAAGTTCAAGTATTATTGACGATTGAGTAATTGCTTTTAGATTTCTCCTCGGAAGTTTCAAACTCAAAGAATCTTCAATTTTACCTCGTCGAAATGACTTCAATTTCGCAACAGTCATTCTGAGCAAAGCGAAGAATCTCATATTTCTTTTAGATTTCTCCTCGACATTTTCAAATTCAAAGACACTTTAAGCTCACTCGTCGAAATGACTACTAAACAAACCTCACCACTTTTGCTCCTATCCCCTCCTGGAAGGGGCAGGGGTGGGTTCGTTCAACATTTACAGTCTTGGACAAACAAAGTTGCCATCCACATTTGTCTTGCCTTTTTTCTTTCCTATAAATGTAATAGAAACCTCGAAAGCGTTAGCACTGCCACCAAACTTACCAAGGTCGCTCGTGTTAACATCGTAGCTGGCTCCTATAATCAGGTTGTTGTGCATGATGCCAATATATGGTGCAATCGCATCTTTAAAACGATAATTCGCGCCCAACATAAAGTCAGTAGTTGCCGCCACACGGAACTGGCCGTAAGCGCCAACTACGGTTTCGCTGGCAGTACCCTGGCGGCTGTACAAAGCATTAGGTGTAATACTGAAAGCCTCGTTCACATTGATTTTTACACCACCATGTACATTATAACGAATCGGTAATTTGGCATCACCTTCGCCAATAAATTTATCTTTTGGTTGCGTTACATGCGAAGCGGAAAACCCTAAATAAACATTGGCTTTCCTGTTGGCGCGGCCATCATAGTATAAGGCACCTAAACCGGCATCAAATACGGTAGAAGAGTTAGCTTGCAACATATCTAAAGAAGTGCTACCAGGATTGTAACCTGTAATCGGGTTCCACTGGTCACCAAAAGTCAATTTATTACGATCGAAGCGGCGATCTACCAAACCTGCCTGCATACCCAACACGATGCGTTGTGTGCCGTTTACACCAAAACGTAAACCGGTATAGGCTAATGAGCCATAAGCAGTAGTATAACTATAACCACCATCGCCGGCTTTCTGGTTGAGTACGCTTACGCCAAAATTGACGTTTTTCTCAGTAGCAAAATCGGCACTGACACCGGGTGTCTTAAAACCGCTGGATATGTTATTCCATTGATTGCGGTAGATGCCGGTTACACGTACATTGCCGTCGAAGGCACCCGTTAATGCGGGGTTCAGCCATGTCGGATGCATATAGTATTGCGAAAAGTGGGGATCTACCTGGCTATGTGCAGGCAATGCTTTGCCCACCAAAAACACAAGCATGATTCTATAAAAACATTTTCTCATAATATGTTGGTTTTGTTTTTTATCTTACTATAGTAACAGATCCTTTTACGGGTTCTTTTAAGCCATTGGTAAAGGTGATAATGTAATAATACGTGCCGACAGGTAACGGTTTGCCTTTAACAGTTCCATCCCAGGGTGTTTGATAACCTTTTTGTTCCAGTACCACTTTACCATACCTGTCAAAGACTACCAGTCGAACATCCGGATAATTCTCAAGTCCGCGAATAATCCATGTATCATTAATGCCATCACCATTTGGACTAAATGCATTTGGAGGGACTATCTCTTTCAACATTTCTACAACCAGTTCGTCTGTGGTAGAACATTTGCCACCAACTGTAACGGTTAAACTGAAAGTCTGATTCTGAGAAACGATATAAGTTGGATTCAAGGAGTTTGCATTACTCAATAGTGCGGATGGTGTCCATTGATAAGTAACATTGGTATTTGGTGTTACTCTTGGCTGGAAGGTTGCTGAAGTACCTTGAATAGCAAATAGTTTATTACCTGTGTTTACAATTGGATTTGCCAGAACGGAGATGTTTATTTCATTTAGCTCACTGGTACATCCACTTGTTCCGTTTACGGCCAACTGAACTTTATAGTTTCCGGCTGCGGTAAACTGATGATCAAAAGAAGCATTGGTAGATACTGATTGATTATTGATTGTCCATTGGTAAGTGACAGCTTCACCATAAGTGCCATTGTCTTTGAACGCAATGGTTTTATTGGCACAGATTTCAGTATCAGAGCTTTCAATATTACTTACTGGTCTGTTTATAAAACCGGCAAATACTTTGGATATTGTTTTGCTACATCCAAATGCTGTAGTTGCTTTTAATTGTATATTGTATGATTGATTAATAGTATAAATATGTTCGGGATCTTTGACTGTTGAAGTGGTATTATCACCAAAATGCCACAGGTAAGTTAATGTTTCATTCGATTGTGATTGATTAATAAATTTTGCGGCACCATTAGGGAAGCAAACGATTTGGGGCAATTCGAAATCAACAACAGGTTCTTTATAAATAGTGATATTCTTTTTCAATACATCGCTTTCACAGCCATTTGCATCACGTACTTTTAGTTCAATGGTGTATTGGCCTTCAGCATTGTAAACAACCTGAAATGGATTGTTATTTGTTTTCGTTTCAGAATTGCCATTGCCTAAATTCCACTGCCATTGACTAATGGTTGAGTATTGTGAAGCAGATTTATCTGTTATGGTTATAGCATTGCCTAAACATACATTTTCGGATAGTTCAAAAGCCGGAACAGGTAAATCAACAACTGTGATCTCGGTACTTACAGAATCTTCACATCCCAGGTTTGATTTAAAAATATACCAAATGGTATGTTTTCCTATGCCTGCAACAGAAGGTGTATAGTTGCCTGTGGCAGATACGCCAATACCTTTATAAAAACCATTGCCTGTAACACCATTTAAAACCTGTGCCGTTGCAATGTTTATCTCACCACTGTTAATACATACGTTATTTAATGGTCCGTATTTTAACTCCGGCAAAAATTCAAATGTGAGCTGTGCGGTCGTATCCGCAATACAGCCATAAGCTGACGTTGTTTGATAAGTGATGGTATAAGTTTTGTTTTTATACCTGTGAACAGGTTCTGCCGCATTTGAAGTATTAGGGTTACCTGCATTCGCTTCCGAATCTCCGAAATTCCATAAATGAGCGGCGATTTCCTTACCATCAGGAGAACTTGCCAGGCTTTTGAACTGAACGGTTCCGTCCGGTTGTAAGCAATTGTTCTCTACAACGAAGCTTGTATTAGGTTTATCCCAAACGTTCAATGTTATCTCTGCTGTATCCGATATACATAAGGCAGAAACTTTTCCAACCAACCTGATGCGGTATTCACCGGCATTTTGATATTTATAATTTAAGATCTGAGAAGTAGTGAATGTTTCTCCATTTCCCAAATTCCAATACCAGCCGGAGATATTACCGGAAAGAGCTCCTGAACCTACAGATTTTAAATCTACTGACTCTCCCAAGCAGATATTTATATCGGATGCATCGATAGTGACTTCGGCCGGTTCGTTGATGGTAATCGCAAGTGTACTGTCTACAATACATCCTGTAGTGGTTGTTACAGATAATGTGATGTTTTTAAGACCAGCTTCAGGAAATACTCTTTTGGCTGTATCTGATATGCCGTTTTCCAGGCCTTGTAAAGTCCATTTCCATTTATAGATTTCATTATCACCCAGGTTTACATTATCCCATTTAAAATAGGCTGTATCTGATATACAGGTGTTGTGTACATAAGACCAGGCTGCAATGTCGCCTACATCTTTTACTTCAATTTCCAGTTTTATTTTTTCTGTATTATTACAATTATCTAATTCCGGATGTGTACTGCTTACCTCTACTATCTGTAAACCTGCTTCTGTAAACTGATAACTATTAGGTAGTTTAAATCTGAAGTAATCTACCCCTTTGATAGAAATGGTATCGATGGCAACAGGAGCATTTTGTTCTACATCCTGGTTAGGACTAATTCTATTATTTTTACTTAAATGCCACACCAGTTTTTCGGGTGTATAGCTCATTAATATGCTTAGTTCGGTAGGGGAGTTGATGCAGGCAAAATCATAATTACCATCCAGGTTACCTTCAGGATTTTCTATGTATGAAGTGCCTCCTAAATTATTAATCATAGTACCGGCATTGTATCCGTAGCTATCGTACCGGCCAAGTCCGTAGGTGACAGATGTAAACAGTGAATCACTCTTAACCAGGCACTGTGCTTTAGCCGCAGTCCAGCGTTGAATGACTACTGCATAACCAGGCATATTGGGGTGATCGTACACATGACTGAAAGTATTACTGCCATCAATTGTCAGGCTTTTTATGCCTTCTTTATGAATAATAAGTGTGAGGTAATTGACATCAATAACAGCAGCGGTGTTCCTGTAAAATCCTACCTGGGCTATACTCTGTTCCAATGGGCTCAGGTAAATCATTTCAGGGTCTCCGACACCGGTGAAGTCACAACCGGTACTGGCCCCCTCACTCATGGAAGGCATATATTGAGACACCATTATCGGTTTGCTACTTTCTATAAGATCCGCTGTTTTACTTCTGAATTCATAATAAGTATTGCCAACGATATTTGTTAATTGAACCCCGTTTTTATACACGGGTACAGATGCGTCTTTTACTACAACTCTGTAAATGGTTTCATTTAATACTGATGCGTTTGTACTACTTGAAAATGGTGCTGTTAAATATTTCTTTCCCCAGGCTTGTACCGGAAAGGCTTGCTGAATCATGTTATCCGCAAAACCACTTAAAGAATTATTACAGTTAATAGCTGTGGAACTGCTACCGGAAAAAACAGCAATGGGTAAACATTCGTTATTGGAATTAGCAACAGATTTTACCCTGGTACCTGTGAGGTCATGTCCGCTAAACCTATCGATAGCAGCAGCTACAACCTGGTAGATTTGTCCGCGTTGTAAGGTTACCGTAAAAGGCTGATTGGCTGGTCTGCCATTACGCAGGGGGACGGAAGGATTGATTTCTAAAACGGTATTGTCTTCGTTAGCCACTACAAACATCCAGCTAAAACATCCATCGCCGCTGGCAATGCCATTTACAAATTGTTTAAAGTTTACAGATACATATGAATATCCCCAGGACTCAACGGGCATGAGCATTGTAGCTCCGGAAGAGCCGCCGCCGCTTATATGTGCATACACTACAATCGGTTCATCACTTTCTACATGTATTGACCTTTCAAACATCCTGTCTGAACCAAGTCCGCCATAGCTTGGAGGTACATCGTACAAACGACAATCTGCCGGCCCTGACTTGGGCATAGCAGATGATTCTATTACTGAATTGGCCGGTACAAAATAGTTTTGAACAGTAGTAGTGGTTTGTCCTTTAATGGTCACTTTTACATTACTGTTTTGTTCAGCACTAAAATAAAGCACCATATTCTGGCTGTTATTTTGTCCTACTTCCATAAAGTAATGCAGGCCATATCCCACCCAAAATTCCTTGCCTTTGTTAGAAAATTTCTGGGCTAACACCACATTACCTGTACCCAACATAATGATGGTACAAATAATTATTTCCAACCGCACAATATACTTTTCCAAACCTTTCATTTTCTATAATATTTTTTGTAAGGGGTTTTCGGGTTAGTGTGCTATTTTGTTGCATAGCGAACAAAAAGTAAAAGGGAGTGACACAACGATGCTGAATATTAGTACTACCGATGGCTCAATAAAAAATAAAATCGTACTTTATTAAGCAGTTTTTCTATTATTGAACAATCTGACTGCATCTATGGAACATTGTTGTGTCACTCACTTGTACGGCATTACTACTATTTAACTTTTTAAAAATTAGCAGTGCGAAGTATGCACTCCACACTGCTAAAGTGTTTATCGGATCAGGTTTACAGAACCTTTTTTCTGAACAGTTGAACCATCAATTAAAACAATATTGGCCACATACATATACACACCTGCCGGTTGCAATTTGCCATTGTGTTTACCATCCCAACCAATTGAGCGGTCAGCGGTTTCAAATATTTTTTGACCCCATTGGTTAAACACGATCATTTTTAAAGAGGCGATACTGTGTCCTTCTATTTTAAATACATCATTTAAGCCGTCTCCGTTTGGTGAGAATGCATTCGGGAAGAATAATTCTCCTGGTAGCGTAGTGGCACTTACTTCTACGGATACTGCGTCGGTACAATTATTGGCATCTAATGCTTTTACTAAAAGCTTGATGGTTGTAACCGTATTGATACCGCTAACCGTATGTGTTAAACCGTTAACACCACTTGAAGGGCTTGCCCATGTAGTACCACCATCAGTAGAAACACTGTAACCGTTAGCTCCCTGAACTGCCTGCCATGTAAAGGTTACAGACGTAATGCCTACCTCTGCAACAGTAACTGTTGGCGCAAATACACGTTCGTAAACAGAGATGGTTACCGGTACGCGTGGCTGGCTTACACAACCGTTTAGAGTAGCACTTACATAAAGGTTTTGTGCTGTTGTAACATTGTTGATGGTATAAGTGGCCCCGGTGAAAACTGGTGTGCCACCTGTAGCAACACTGTACCATTGGTAAACAGCATTTGTAACCGGATCTTTAACAGCTAATGTGGCATTGGTGCCGTAACAAACGCTGATGTTTGCATTATCGAAAGTAACAACCGGCAATGCATTTACCGATACCGGTTTGCTGGCTGTAGCCAAACAACCTTCTGCTGTAATGGCTCTTAAATTAACGGTGTAGTTTCCGGCACTGCTAAACGTTTTAGATGGCGCCTGAATCCGGGACGATGTCTGATCTCCGAAGTTCCAGAAGAACTTGTCTGCTTTATCTTCCGGAGCAGTGATTAATGTAGGATTGAATACCGCAACATCGTTGATACAACCTGTGTAAGTTTGTGTGAAATCAACTTTAGGAGATTCAACCACTTTTACATTTAAGTACAATTGTTTTGTACTGCTGCAATTATCAATAACCGGACTGGTGTATTGAACCGGTATTACATAATTACCGGCAGTATTAAACAAGAACTCTTTATCTACACCATATTTGTAGTAAGTATTACCATTTTTTACAACAGTACCTAATAAAACAGGCGTGGTTTGAATGCTGTCGGCATTCGGATTTAACTGAGAAGCATTGCTGAATTTCCAAACAATATTAGTGGCTATTGAAGGCAGTAACACACTAAATTTAAACGGCGTACCTAGACAGTTGAAATCACTGTAAGTACCGGTAGAATCATAAATATTTGTGATGCCCGGATCGGTGATATTTCTGAATGCCACACCGGTAGTAAATCCGTAACTGTTAGTACCTGCCAGACCGTAAGTGATAGCGGTGAACATAGAGTCGCTGGAAATAGATCCTGTTTCCCTGTTAGGCATGTATTGTTTTACAACTACTGAATAACCTGGTTTATTAGGATGCGCATAATCGTAATCGTAAGTATTGGAACCATCAATCAGTAATGATTTCAGGCCTTCTGTAGGAATAACGATTTGAATATATACCCTGGCACTTGCACCTGTAAAAGACTCATTTGTTCTGTAATATTCTACATTGTATAAACCTTGATTAACGGGCACTGCATAGAACATTTCCGGACCTGTAGAATTGATTTCACATGCAACACTTGAACCCGGAATATACTGGGCTACCTGTACCGGATGAGAACTTTCAATATGATCAGCGGTATTACTCCAATAACTGTAGAATCCATTTTCAGTGATGCCGGTAAGTGTCGTACCGTTTACTTTTACTACGGTAGCTGGGTCTTTCACCATGATACGGTATAAGTTTTTGATACTTTCTTTATGATCATCATTTTGAACCGTTGGTGCCACCAGATATTCGCTACCCCAGATATTAGTTGGATAAGCTTGTTGTACCAGGTAGTTACCGAATGGAACAAAGCTTTCTGAACAGTCAATAAACGCACGGGTATTACCGGAGAATACAGCTACCGGGTAACAGTTGCCGGCATCATTGCTGATAGATTTAATTTTACTTCCGGATAAATCGTACGCACCATTCTGTGATTTTCTTGCGCCTAATAACTGGTAAACTTCTCCTTTGTTTAAAGTAATCGTAAATGGTTTATTGGCTTCTCTGCCACCTACTGTTGGTTTAATTGGTGTGATCTCAATTTTAGTGCTATCGTTGTCTGCTATAACATAGAACCATGAATACACATTGATGTCGTAGCTATCCTGTGAATAGGCTAATGCATAATATTCGTAACCATAAGCAGAAGTTGGAATTAACATAGTTGAACCTGTTTCTGCAATTTGACCATCAGCTTTTACATAGGCTGCAATTGGCTCATCACTTTCTATGCTGATACCTCTTTCGGACCATCCTTCTCTCAGTAATAATGCACCAGAGGTACCGGTTCTTGGAATAGACTCGGCGGATACAAATGTGTGTGCAGGCACATTGTATGTTCTGGACCATGAAGTACCATTAATACGAACAGTCACTTTGGCATCTTTCGCACCACCTCCAAATGAAGCTACCAAAGAGTTGATCCTGTAATCTGATTCAGTATGACCATAACCAAACCAGAATCTTGTACCCATGTTTGTGGTATCTGTTCTTACGGAGTCTGTACCCGGGTAGCTGATCTGAGGGTTTGTTAAACCGGTTAGCTTATCTATAAAGTTCAGGTTACTCTGGCTGATGATATTTGCTGATATATCCACATTACTTGCTGCATCAACTGTCCATTCATTGGCCGGATTGGTTTTTCCTAAGCGAATTCTTGATTCACGATCTATAAATCCTCTCCACGGATCGATATAGTTCAGTTTTGCATTGTAAGTATAGTTACCGCTACCTGTTACATCTGCATCTAAGTAGAAGTACATTGGTTCTGTACCTGTTTGTAAATTGGTTGGTAAAGCACCTGAATATCTTTTAATAGTGATATTGTCAGGAACGTTTGCACCCCATTGTACTGCCAATACAGTATCTGTTCCTACTTTAAATACCTGTAAACTATTTGCTGCAGGTGTTGCAGGCGTTGCTACTGCGTTCGCAGGAACAGAAGTAGGTACAAATTCATAGGCACCTAAATCCGGCGCTCCTTCTTTTAAAGAAACGGCACGGCGATTATTGTTGATGTCAAACTCATTTTCTGAAATTTGAACTCCACGGCCATTGATTGCCCAAACCTGCGGATCTGATACAACCGGTGTTAAATCTGCAGTGGAAATCGCTGGCTTTATAGAAATAGAATTTTCGTCTAAATCAACGCCAATTCTCCACTCATCTAAATTAGCAAAGTTGTTACCGGTAGTATTTTGTCCTAATACATTACCATTTGTAAATAGTAAGTTGTAGTTACTAAAGAACCTGGCTGTATTGTTGATGAAAATTGCTTTACCATTACCTTCATTATATAAGATATTGTTCCTGATATCCGCATAATGCCTGTCGCTGGAGCCGTCTGTAAAATAAGCTGCATAGTTATTGGTTGCTGATGCAGATGCATTTCTAACGGTGTTGTTGAATACTTTTAAGTCGATACTGCTGGTGGAATAGAATCCATAAGAACTGGCGTTCGATGTCTTGATATCTACAACATTATTAATCGCATTGGCATTTTCATTTCCGGAGAAGTATATGCCGTATAAAGTACCGGTATTAGATTCGGTAGCTTTAATGATGTTTTTATGAATGGTCGCATTATTTTTTGTAGCATTGCTACCTCCTACAAATAAACCGTAGGTGGTAGTGGTGGTAGATGCAATATCAACTTTATTGGAGCTGATATTGTAAAGTCCTCTGGCACCGGTTTCATAAATAGCATATGCCGTTGTATTTAAAGGTGCTTTTAATTCAACATTGTTATTTGTAATTTCAACGCTGTCAGTAAGGCCTACATAGATGCCATATTGATACGCTGTTTTAATGGTGTTGTTTTTTATTTGGATGCCACCATTTCTCATTAAAGTGGTTGATGAAATGTAGATACCACTTGCACCATTATTGATGGTATTGTTATTGATGACATTACCTGTACCTTTTAGTACTGATGTAAAAATACCCATTCTTGTATTTGCTGTAGCCGTTGCTACTGCACTGTTGATGGTGTTGTTTGATATGCTATCATAACTTGAAGTGCCTGTAATTTCAATAACACGGGCATTAGTTGCGTTTAATGCGTTAATGGTTAACCCTTTAATTGTAATAAAGTTGGCACTGTCAAACTTGATAACATAGTTATTGGTTGTTGTACTGTTAAATGCTAAAATAGCATTGGTGCCGGCAGCCTGGAATGTTACCCTGGCGTTTTGAGAAGCACCACCAATTTTTCTAAATAATACCTGTTCTGTATAAGTGTCATTAGCTACATTAAAAGTAACCGGACCTGCAATACCACAAGCCATTGCACTAACGGCAGCATTGAAGGAATTGTAATCACCACCTGTTTTGCTGATGGTATAAGTACCGGCGGCTAAAGGAGCGTTTACTGTTAATTGCGCAACAACAGAAGTATCTGATATGCCATTACATTCTACAATACAACGATAGTATGCATTGCCAACTGCTTCAGATATCAATTCAGGAATGTATAGTGTATCACTGATGGTTGTCCATGTACTGCTTAATGTAGCTGCACGTTGCCATCTGTAAGTTTGGTAGCCACTGGTTGTATTGTTTTTTAAGTTCAATGTAACATTGGTGCCAATACAGATATTGCTGTTTGGATTAACGATGGCTTCACCGGCTAATACACCGCTGATACAAGGTGTTAACTGGAATTCATAAGCACCCATGTCCGGCGTCGTTGTATTTCTTGGTTGATTCAGGATATCTACACTGATGCCTACTGAAGTTCCTTTATCATTCAATGGTGCTACTGTCGGGGCATAATTGCCGGCTGCAGAATCTGCATATACCGGATTAAATGAAATAGAATGATGATCTCTGTTGGTGATTACGCGCCATTGCTCTAAAGTAGCGATCGCATTATCTCTGTAGCCGATAAAGTTATTGCCACCGGTACCTTTTATATACCAGTTGTTATAATCTGATGCTACAGGAATGACATCGCCATTCACAAAGTTCAATCCGTACTTCAGACCTGTACCACCACGTGTGATGGTGAAAATATTGTTCTTTAAATCAATACCATTAGCCGCATAGGAAACAGATAAACCGCTTGTAGTGGCTGTGTTTGATACCGGTACACTGATGTTGTCGAATGAAATGGTATTGTGGTAAATTTTGAAAAGTCCACCGGAGTTCACCGAGAAGCCTGTCTGGGCCCCTAAGCCATTGATATTATAAACAAGGTTGTTACTGATAATACATGGTTTTTCATGGCCTGCATAGTCAAAGTAAAAACCAACAAAGGCTTGTGTCGCATTCGGATTGCCACCAAATGGATTGGTAATCTTATTTTTTGTAATGGTTACATTAGCATTTGTTTGAGATAAATAAATACCATTAAACGCAGCTACTGATGTCCTGGTAGGGCGGGATAGTGTGTTGTTTTCAATAATGGTTCCTTCTACACCAATTGAGTAAATGCCGGTGCTGTAGAAGTCCTCAATCCTGTTATTAATAACATGGTTATTATAAATGAAGTTTGAAAAATTTGAGAAATAAACAGGGTCGCCTGCTATTGTAATGCCGTAATAACCACCTTTGATCAGGTTATTTTCAATCAGGTTATCATCACTCCATGTGTCTCCTGTTCCAATCGGGTCATTACCCGATGCACTGATAACGATGCCTGCGAAGTTGGACGCTGAGGTGCTGGTGGTGGATGATAGTATTTGTGAGTTCCTGATAATATTATTGTCAGCATCATTGGTCAATTGTACTGCAAAGCCATAAGTGCCTTGTGTGGCATCAATGATAAAGTTGTTGATGATAAAGTGTTTACCACCATCAATTTTAAGAACAGCTCTTTCGTTGGAGTTTGTAGAATTGAATTTTAGTGTATTGCCATTGCCGTTGAATGTAATGGTATTAACAGCAGATGCACCTTTTACTCTTCCGAATTTCACTTGTTCCGTATAGATACCGCTATTGGCTACTACATTGAATACAACCGGACCGGAGATGCCGCAATTCATTGCGTTATAAGCAGCCATTAAACTGGTGAAGTTGGTGCTACTTGGTTGTGCGTTTCTATCAATAGTATAAGTGCCGGCCATAAAAGCTGGTTGTACCGATAAGTATAGTGTATCGGAAAACACACTGGTGCCGCCACAGGTTACTCTTATACGATAGTAAGCAGAACCATCAGACATGAATCCGATTGTTGGTGTTAAAGAAGGTTCTCCTACTGCAGTAAATGTACCGTTTTGTGTAGTTGCTGCTTCTAACTGGAATATCTGACCGCCACCAATAGAGTTTCCTGTTAAGGAGATGGTCATCGGTTCATCCGTACAAATAGTGGTGGCTGTTAAGGACGCTTTGCCTGCAACCGGAGTGGTACAACCCGGAGCAGTAAATTCAAATGCGCCGATATCCGGTGTTGCAATTGTTCTATTTACACCAAGAATATCTTTGGCAATGCCAATATTTGCACCGGTATTATCTAATGCCGGATTTTTTGGTTTCAGATTCCCCGTAGGTTCATCTTCAAACATCGGGTCTGAAAAATAGGATTTCGCATCCTGTTTTGAAGCATTTCTCCATTCCTGCAATGTTTTGTACCTGGTGCCTGATAAATAAGCCAGTGAACTGGCGGCTACAGAAGAACTAAAATAATAGTTATTAAAGTTGATTTGGTTATCGTCTACACTACTGTTGCAATAGATAGAAGTATTTGTTCCCAGGCCGCCACGTGTAACAGAAATATTATTGTTCATAAAGTTGATTCCTGTAGCATCGCTGATATAAAAACCTGTTGCCTGGTGATCCGCTGTATTACCCGTTCCTAAACCGCTTAAAGAAATAGTATTATGGTAGTAATTGGCATTATGAGAAAGGTTGTTGTAAATACCATAAACATTACCTCCACCGTTGATATTGTAAATTAAGTTATTGGCTATTAAATTTTCCATACCACTCAGGCCGGAAGCTGTAGCGAAGTTGATACCATAAAATGTGGTAGTAGGCATGCCTCCTCCAAAAAAGTTGGTCATGGTATTACCGGAAATGTTCAGCCTGGTATTGATATTACCAATGTAAATAGCATTGGTAGTTGTCAGGTTGGTGGTTCTGGTTGGCCTGGATATAAAGTTTTCGCTGATTAATGTATTGAATGAACAAACCACGTAAACAGCTGTTTCTCTGAAATCCAGGATCCTGTTTTTCTCTATAACCGTATTGCCATTGGCAACGGTTGTATTACCTACCAGTGTGATCCCGTAGTTACCTCCAATTATCTGGTTGTTGGAAATGATATTGCCATCACAGCCTGCTGCACCGGTAGAAACCGGGGCTGTCATATTGTTGGAAATAATGATACCCCCGTACCTGTTGGATGGTGCGTTAATATCTGTTTTAATAATGCTGTTTCTGATGGTATTTGAATCAGCATCATTGGATATGAAAAAGCCGTAGCCATATTCAGAAGAACCGGTACCGGTAGCATTGATCACTAAATTATCAAATACAAAATGATCGGCATTATCCAGGTGGATCACTGCTCTGGCTGTATTTTCGGTTGCTTTAAAAGCTATTTCATTACCATTACCATTGAAAGTAATCTTATTGGTAGCACTTGCACCCGGGACATTTAAAATGTGTAACTGTTCAGTATAAACTGCATTACCGGACGTAACATTAAATACAACAGCACCATTGATACCACATTTTATAAAATCTATCGCGGATTTAAATGACTGGAAATTTGTAGCAGTTGCCGGTTCATTTTTATTAATGGTAAATGTTCCGGAGATTAAGTTAGGCGTAGATACCAGAACTGATCCTGCATTTGCCGTACCGCCGGTTGTACAGGTGACTACACAACGATAGTAGGTAGAAGCTGTTTGGCTAACTTTGGTAATTGGTGTCGTTGCTTGTGGAATATTTGTCCAGGTGGAATTGTTAGCGGATTGTTGCCACTGGTATGTTAATCCGGAGTTTTGTGATGCATTTAATAAGCTTAATTCAAAGGTTTCTCCGGCACACACATATACAGAAGAAGCATTCGCATTGCCTGCCTTCAGGTCAGTAGAAGTACAGGGTAATGCTTCCGTCCAGGAAAAAATCATGTTTGGACGAGTTGTTTGAGATCCTAAATTAGATCCTGTACTGATATTACAGTAGTTTTCATCGGAGTAACCACCAATTGTATGAGAAGCGTTGAAGGTTAAATTTGTAGTCCATGTTACAAACGGATTAGCTGTTGTTGAACCGTTTATACCATCGGTACATAATTCTATTACCAGGTTATCTGTACCATTCCAAAAGAAAGGTGACGAAAATGGAAATGAATTGACACCTAAAACCGCTAAATGATTCTGTGGGCCATAAACCTGTTTAGTGCCGGTTTCCCAGGTGGTATTGCTTAAAGAAGCTGTACTGGTGGTACCGATTTTAATGGAAAGCCTGTCAACCTGTCTTTCTGCAGGCGTGAAGTCATTGACATACATTCCCAGGTCTTTAACCGTAAATTTTATGGCATTTAAATTACCGGTAGTGATACCGGCTGCCCGCAATTCACTGGCTAGTATTAAATATTGCATCCTGGAACCCCTGTTCATGTCTCCCAGCGGACAAGGATAAACCCAATCCGTATTGGAATCATCTCCGGTTCCAATCGCTTTATCTACCTGGGCATTCACAGATAAGACATTAAGCAATGAAAGTAATAGTAAGACCAAATAAAAACCGATCTTCTTGCTGTTTCTCATAATGTAGTTGTTAGGTTATTTGTATCGAATGCCGTTTTTCAGCAGTCTTTATTAACTAAAAAATAACGGAGGTAAAGTTATTTTTCTCACATCTCAGAATTATGAGTCGAATCATTCAAAAAATAAAATGAATGGAAACAACTATTTTTACGATTAGTTATTTTTGGGGAGGTTAAAAGACTATCAGATTCTGCGATTCTTGGAATTCGTAGGATTTAGAGCTAAATTCACCGTTTAAAAAGTCAAAGGACTTAAAATGTTAATTCTGAAAAAAATAAAATATATAATTATTAAATTAATATGTGTTTTATCTATATATAACTGTTTATTAAATACCTCATTCGCTCAGGAAATAAAACAGAGTTTATCAACCTATAAATGTGATACAAACGCCATTGATCAATATATCAGGAAGGCGAATGTATATATGGAAACACATAATGACAGCGTGCCTATATTACTCAATCAGGCGTTGAAAGAAAGTTACCTGTGTGGTAATGATAAACGCATTATAAAATCACTGGCACAAATTACGACCTGGCAATACGGACATAATGCTTCTTTGGCCATCAGCTACGGATACCAAACGATTGAAGAATATAACAGGCGGAAAATAACTGGCCAGAATATATCTAACAAGGATATTTACAAGGTGTACAATGTAATGGCAAGGTCATACGAAGCCAAAGGTATTATTGACTCTACAGCTTATTTCTATTATTTGCTGAACGATGAAATTGCCAATGGCAGTGATACATCTAAAGATTTTGCCGTATCGGTTTACAGCCAGTTGGCACTTTTCTGGCTGAATACGAACTGGGATATTAACAGTGGTTATATTGAACCGACCAAGGAGTTTATCGAAAAATCAAGACAGGCCGAAAAGAACCTGCCGGATTCAAATCTGCAGGCATATACCAGCTACATGCTGCAGGGTGCCTATTATTTGTGCATCAAACAATTCGATTCATCCAGGTATTATTTTCTTAAGTACCTGGATCTGAGAAAGAAAAATAATACGTTGAATGTTACATGGTACGCAGCTGTTTATTTAAATATTGCTGAAACTTATATGCTCGAGAATAATCCGGAAATGGCATTGGTGTATTTAGATAAAACGATGGAGTTGAAAGAAAAACTCGCCGGGTTTCAAAGATATTTAACTATTACTAAACTTTATTATGCAAGGGCTTATTACCAGCTTAAAAAATATAAAGCAGGGATAGAGTATTTTGAGTCTGCTATTTCCAATAATGCGATGAATACATTATTCTCCCGGGAGCTGGTAGAGGCATATAATTACACGAGTGATGCGTATCATGCAATAGGAAATAATGATAAAGCATTTGAGTACAAAAATATTTATACCCAGTTGCATGATAGTTTAAATAAGAAAGACAGGATTGATATGATGAACCGCCTGCAGATTAAATTCAACATAGCGGAAAAAGATAAAAAACTGGCGGAGCAGAATCTTTCTATTTTAAAAACGGATGAAAGCATTAAGCGAAAAAATATCATTATATCGTCAATGTCTGCATTGGCATTATTACTGGCTGGTTTGTTTATTTTGTGGCAGCGTAACAGTAAGCATAAACAAAGATTGCAGCAGGAACAGATTAATAGCTTCGATCAGAAAATGCAGATAGCAAACCTGAACGCCACCATTGAAGGGGTAGAGCATGAACGGAAGCGGATAGCGGCAGAACTCCACGATGGCATAGGCGGACTACTTTCTGCAGCAAAAATAAATTTCGAACTGGTAAAGGAAAAGTACCATTTAGCGGACAAAGAAGATTACAATGACAGTATTGTTTTATTATCCAACGCTGCCAGCGAGTTGAGAAAAACAGCACACAATATGATGCCTGAAATGCTTATCCAGCAAGGGTTGACCAAAGCGATAGAATTATACTGTAATTCCACCAGCAATAACAGCAACCTGCAGATACAATTTCAGACAGCCGGCGAAATATTGGAATTAAGCCCTAACTTTGAACTCGCTATATATCGCATCGTTCAGGAATTGGTTCATAACATTATTAAGCATGCCCATGCTACAAAAGCGATGATTCAAATAGGATTTAGCAATAATATTGTTGATATCACTGTAGAAGATGACGGCATCGGAATGCCTGAGCATGTGATAGAAAAAGGGAATGGTGGTATAGGATTGGGAAGTATTCAAAACAGGCTGAAAGCTATAAATGGCACAATGCACATCCAAAACTTAGCAGACGGCGGTACCGGCATTTATATAGAAATTTTTGTAAACAAGCATTAGGATTATGATCAAAGTTATTATTGCCGATGACCATACTTTAGTCATTAACGGTATTCAGAAAGTACTGGCTACTACAGATGCTTTTACTATTTTGGATACATTTAAAAATGGTGAGGACTTATTGAACGGGCTTAAAACGCTTCAGCCGGATATTCTGCTGCTGGACATACAAATGCCGGGGAAAACTGGTATTGAGCTGGCCGGTATTATTAATAAGAAATACCCGGCTATAAAAATTATCGCCCTTACAAATGTTGAGATCATTCACCAGGTAAAGAAAATGATCACTAATGGCGCACAAGGCTATTTGCTAAAAGATGTGGAGCCACAGTTGCTGATTAAAACTATTACAGATGTTTACAATGGGGAGCAGGTCATTCACCCGAGAATAAAGGATGAGTTGACTAAATCTTATTTTTCGAAGTCAAATGCGAACCCTGAATTAACGCGTAGGGAAATCGAAATATTGAAACTGATAGCGGACGAATTTACCAACCCGGAAATTGCTGAAAAATTATTTATAAGTCCCCATACGGTAGAGAATCATCGTAATCATATCCTGCAAAAACTAGGCGTAAAAAATACCGCAGGATTAATAAAAAAGGCGATAGAAGAGGGGATTATTTAGTATGATCCCATTTAAATAGTTCGATTAAGCTACCTAAATGGGATCAATGAACATTTGAGGCTATCGGCAACCCGAATAAATCCAAGCTTTAATTCCGGCTTCTCCGGGCTCGCTTCGCTCGGTGCTAAGGCACCTGCCGCTAAGGCGGCAGCCCTGCATATCCGGCAGCCCGTCAGCTACAGTAATTCTATTTAACACCTGGCATTTTGTTTCTTCAGAATTTTAATACCCATTATTGCCAAACTCATCTGCATTTTGAATTTGATTCAGGAATGTAAATGGAATTGGACGAACATAGTGCTTGGTAGGCACAAAATTATTTGCGGCCTTTTTATTGTACTTTGCTAATCTTGCTTCAAATGCTTTGTTTCTTTTCAATAATGCCCAACGGTTAAATTCTCCGCAAAGTTCACGAGCATACTCATCAAATACATCATCCATCGATGCAGAGGTCAGCTGCATGCCTGTAGCAGTGTTAAAGTCTGCAGCATTGCGACAAGCACGTTTGCGAATTTCATTTAAGTATTGGGCTGCAGAGCCACCGCCACTGGAACTGTGTAACGAAGCTTCTGCTGCTATTAAATAAATTTCAGCCATGCGTATAATCATAAGGTTACCTAGTTTTTGCTGAAAGTTACTTCCAACCCATCCGCCATCGAAGTTGTGGTTAAACTTTTGCATAGCAGGAAACAATGTTGCCAAAGTGGATGGTACTAATCCGTTTGTAGAAATATTTGCTTTATAGGTGCTACCGGTTACATCTGAATTATCAAAAAGGTCATCAATATTTACTGTAACATACCGTCTGGCTTTTTTCTCTTCGGCAGTCAAAGGCTTCTTGCTTAAGTAAGCAATAAAACGGTCTTCATCGGCTGCTAAAGGATATGGATGCACATTTGCATTTGATATTTCTGTAAGGGCAGTGGTATTGCCTGTATGATCCCCTTTATTCCAGATTTTAGGAATGTACTGCCAGGTAGCATTTTGCGATGCATTGCGAGCATTAACATCAGCATAAGGATAGATTTTCTCCCCAATATGCGATGCATCTATACCATATTTTGTACACATGGCAGCAGTAAGGGTAATGGTAGCATTGGCATAAGTTACATTTGCGGGTGTAGGCACTGCCGATCCTAAGCTGTTAATAGCCTGTACTCCTGAATAATTGGTAAAAGCGGTTACAAACGTATGTTCCCAACGTTTATCATAATCTGCATTAAAACAATTAATCAAATATTTAGTAGGTGCAATCACCTGCTGATTACAACGGCCATAATAAGCATTGGACGTATTAGGATTTACTGCTTTTTTAAATATATCTCCAGTTCCGAAAGCATCGTCAAATTTAGGATAGTAATGCAGGTACAAATTTGGTCGCGCAGCCGATGTATTGTAATCGAATGAAGCATTGTATGGATTTAAGCCATAAGCAGTAAATAATACCTCAGCATTGTTTCTATTATTGGCTGCTGCAAAAACTTTTGCAAAATCATCATACATAGCAGCATTATATGCTCCCATATTGTTTATTAATGTATCAGCCACTTCCTTTGCTCTTGTCCAGTACGTTTTACTGCCTTCACTTAAGCCTTCGCCGCCACCTTGTGCGTATGTACGTGCCATTAAACCAAGTGCTGCTTTCTTTGTTACACGTTGCGGGTTATTATCCAATGGTGTTACAGGCAAATCATTAAATGCATCTCTCAGATCTTTTATTATTTGAGCATACAATTCAGGAATGGTACTGCGTTTAGGATTTAAGTCCTGTACAGGATTGTATGTTACTATCAGCGGTACATTGCCATAATGTGCTACCAGTACAGAATAATAATAAGCTCTTAGTAGCTTTGTTTCCGCCACCAGTATTTTAATTTGTGCAGGATCCCCATCCAATAAATTCGGAGCAAGTTGAATACTTTTATTACAATCTTTAATTGAACCCCAGGCAAAATCCCAGACATTCCTCACAATATTTGCATTGTCAGTAAGTTCTTCATAGGCTGTAAGAAATCTATAGGTATTATGGTTGTTGTAAGGAAATGTCCACAAATCAGTTCCTAACTCCGATTGTAAGCCGTATTGCATACTTACCAACGAGCCCCAAAGACCAGAATAACAATTTGACTGATAAGACTTCCAACCATCAAATTTACTCAACACAACATCTTCAGTAAGTGCCGTAGGATTGTATTCATCTAATTTTGTACAAGAGCTGATTCCAACTGAAACAGCGGCCCCGATGGCACAGGCATTTATTATTTTTTTTAATATTTTCGATTTCATAATTTTCTGATTTTAAACACTTCAATTAAAATGTAACATTTAATCCAATAACACCTTGTTTGGTTAACGGATAGCTTAATCCTCCATTCATTTCCGGATCGTAATCTTTCAATAAGTGGTGTCTGGCAACAACCAATGGGTTGGTAATCGTTGCATAAAAGCGCAATCTTTGAATAGAAGCTTTTTTAGCAATATTTGCCGGTAAAGTGTAACCCAAAGTAATGTTCTTGATCTTAATGAAAGAGCCATCTACAAAAGCTAAACCATCAAATCCCGGCATTGTTGATGGTGCCATCAGGTTGTCCATTGCAGGAAAATCGTTTGATGGGTTTTCCGGCGTCCAATAATTGAAATGAGCGGGAAACGTTCTTGACGGACTGGCATTAATTGAAAATGCACTTGGCTGATACCAACCAATCATGCTATATCTTATCATTTGTCCAAACCTTGCATAAGTGTAAATGCCTAAATCGAAATTTTTGTATTTAAAAGTATTTTGAATACCTAATGACCAATCCGGAGAATTGTGTCCTAAAGTTTGAAAATCATTATTGCTATAAGTGTACCGGCTATTTGCTGCTGTTAATGACGGATTATACTTTAAGGCTTCCGTTAAATTAGTATAGTAGTAATTTTCAACACCATTAACCTCTTTTGTATATACACCATCTGCAACCTTTGTCATTCCAGGTACATTTACTTTTATATCGCCGGGACGTCTGCCAAATACAGCTGCATCGGCCTCTTCTCCAATTTGCCAAATACCATCAATCTTATAATTTCTAAAAGACGATACAGGTTCTCCTAAGGTTAAAAAATAATCTCCTCTGGCAATATTATTAGCAGCGCCTCCGATTAGTTTAAGAACTTTTTCTCTGTTAAATGCAAATGCTGCAGACGTAGACCACTCAAAGTTTTTGCTTACAATATTTTTTGAGTTGATAGAAAGTTCAATCCCTTTATTATTGGTTTCAGCAATATTTATATTTGTCAGATATTGAATACCTGGTCGATAAGTGCCATTGGTTATTGGAGAAGTTACCCCATAAATAACACCATTCGTTGCAGTATTATATACATCAAGCGCAATGTCAATTCTGTTTTTAAACAATGACGCGTCTATACCAATATTTGTATTGTACGATTTCTCCCATCCTAAACTAGGATTTGTTAAATATTGTGAGTTACGATAAATAGGTTGAGCCACTCCTCCTAAAGACATATTAGCACTTTCCAATACGGCAATAGAGCTAAACGGATCGATATTGGATACACCAGTAACACCCCAACCTACACGTACTTTTAAACTACTTAACCAACTTTGTGTTCCTTCCATAAAGTTCTCGTCAGAGATCCTCCATCCTGCAGATAATGCCGGGAAATTATCCCATCTGTTTTGGGAGTATAATACAGATGAACCATCTCTTCTAATGGATGCAGAAAACAAATACTTTCCTAAGTAGGAGTAGTTTACACGACCGATCAAACCATAAGTTTTGCTCATGGTATAGGCAGAGGTTGCCACTGTATTCAGTGGATCATTCTGCATATTGTACCATTTAAAACTATTTGATACAATATTGCTTTGCCTCATAAAAGTATTTGTATTTGAATGGTTGTAATACGTACTTACACCTGTAAATGTGAAATCATGATCGTCTGCAATTTTTAAGTTATAAGTTAAGATATTCTCCCATTGATAACCAACATATCTGTTTTGTGTTATTTCTGCTCTGGAAATACCTGCATTATTATAAGTGTAATTTACCGAACCTATACCATCGAAACGATAGTTATTATTATAGTTCAGGCTGGCACCGGCGCGCGATAAAAATGTCAATCCTTTAAAAGGTTTAATCTCCACATAAGGATTGAAATGTAGTTTTGTATTATTGTCTACGTTATCATAAACACCAGGTTGATAGTCTAATAACAGGTTATAAACGTTGTTGCCTAAATCCGGGTTAATCGTTCCATCTGCTCTGTATGGTCTTGCTAAAGGGTCGGTTACTATTACATTTTCCAGTTTATCCTGGGCTTTATGTCTTATTACATAAGATGCCTGAAGATTAGCACCTATGGAAATCCATGGTTTTATCTTATGGTCGATTCTCATGTTTGTAGAAAACTGCTTATAACTATCGCCTCTATACTGGCCATTTTCATCGGTATAGTTAGCAGAAATATAGGCTTTTGTTTTTTCTGTACCTCCGGAAACGCCAATGCTATAGTTTTGTGTTGCCGGATTTTTACGTAAGAACAAATCTACCCAATCAGTGTATTGTCCTTCCAAAAATGCCGGATAGCGAATGTCACCAAAAATATCTTTATCATTGGCCGGAGACTGCCATAGTGCGCCAGTTTTTGTCCATTGGCTATTAGTAGCATCCCAAACATAGCTAAAAGCATCACGTTTAGCTTTTAAGTAACCGTCCCCGGTTAGAGAAGCAGGCACTTTGGACCAGCCATTATAACCGTAAAAAGAGTTGACATCTACAGTAAGTTTACCGGCTTTACCACCTTTTGTAGTAATAAGGATCACCCCATTAGAACCGGCAGAGCCATAAACAGCAGTAGATGATGCATCTTTTAAAACTTCTATAGATTCAATATCATATGGGTTTAATGTTGAGTAATCGCCCGGCAGACCATTGATAATAAATAAAGGGGTTCCACTTGCCGTAATAGAGCGGTTGCCACGTAATTGAATATTTACACCTGCACCTGCTTGTCCGGATGAACGTGTGATGTCTAAACCAGCTACTCTTCCTTGTAAAGATTCCATAGGGTTAGGGCCAGGTCTTGCAGTTATTTCTTCTGGTTTTACGGAAACAATAGCACCTGTTAAATCACGCTTTTTCATAGTTCCAAAACCAATCACCACCACTTCGTCCATCGGCTTATCAAGCGATGCTAAATCTACATCTATAGTGCTTCCCTCTACTTTAACTTCTTTGTTTTCCATGCCAACGTATGAAACTATAAGTATGGCATTTTTAGGGGCAGCTATGCTAAAATAGCCAGCAGCATCGGTAATTGTAGTTGTATTGCTTCCTTTAACTGCAATGGTTGCTCCTTCTAATGGTGTGCCATTAGAGGTGATTTTTCCTGTTACTTTTGCCGATAGCTGATTAACGGCATTTTCTGTGTTTTGTTTCTGTGCAAAGCTGGCTCCAGAAATCATGAGAGAGATAAAGAGGGGTAAATGCCGACCTCCAAATCGATACTTTTTCGCAATCATAAGTTCAATCAATTTTAGCTACACCTTCAAAATCCTTTTAAGTATTGGATTCTATCAAGAATTAGTTCTGGCTTATAAAAGGTGTATAATTAAACAATCAGTAAAACAATCTATTTTTCATACAGCGTTCTAAAAAAGTAATAATTTTAGGAACTATATACAAATAAACAAATAAAAGAAATATAAAAGTTAAAAATCGAAATATTTATAAAAAATAAATGAAAGTCGTAGAGGTGGATTATTAGAGAGAATTAACATTAAAAAATCAATGATTAATTGATATACAATAAACTATCAGCAATATGTCGAAGCATTCTTCTCTTTATAATACGGAGTCATTTTGACTAGGTGAATTTAAAGCTGTTTTGAAATTGAGGTAGCCCGAGGAAAAATCCCATTGAAATTATTAATGATAATTTTTCCCGCTAAGCCCGAAATGATATGAGAGATTCTTCGCTGCACTCAGAATGACCGTTCTGTGAATTGAAGGTCTGTTTAATTTGAAGGGGAGATTAACAGCGCAACGAAGAACTTCATGCAATGTTGGAGAGGGCGAATGTAATTTGCCCCTATATTATGCTAAATACAAATTCTGCCCTTGAAGGGAGTGACACAACGATGTTTAATAGTAGCACAAATGCCGGTTCAATAAAAAGAAAAATGGATAACTTTTTGAGCTACCCATTTTTCATAAACGACTTATTTCAGCTTGTCTTTTATCTCATTCAGTTTCATCAAGGCTTCTACCGGTGTCAGTCGGTTGATATCAATATTCGTTAAAGTAGTCCTTATATCTTCGAATACTTCACTGTGTGTATCAAAGATACTAAGCTGCATTTTTGAAGTATCAATTTTTTGAACGGCACTGTTTAAATCCCCGGCTTTGGGGCTGCCGCTTTGTGTTTCAACGGTGTTCCGGGAAGCTTCCAGTGTTTCCAGTATTTCGTTTGCCCGGTTGATGAGGCTATTGGGCATGCCGGCCATTTTGGCTACATGAATACCGAAACTATGAGTGCTGCCGCCCAACGCCAGTTTACGTAAGAAGATAATTTTATTGCCAACTTCTTTGATGGTAACGTGGAAGTTTTTAATGCGTTCAAATTTGTTTTCCAACTCATTCAACTCGTGGTAGTGCGTTGCAAAAAGCGTTTTAGGTGCGTGTTTGGAGTAGTGCAGGAATTCTACGATACTCCATGCAATGGAAATACCATCATAGGTGCTGGTGCCTCTTCCTATTTCGTCCAATAGTATCAGGCTTCTGTCCGATAAATTGTTGATGATACTGGCAGTCTCATTCATCTCCACCATAAAAGTACTCTCGCCGCCACTGATATTATCGCTGGCGCCTACACGGGTGAAGATCTTGTCTGTAAGCGGAATTTTAGCTGAGGCAGCGGGTACAAAACTACCGATATGTGCCATCAATGTAATGATAGCGGTTTGGCGCAGCAGGGCGCTTTTACCACTCATATTGGGACCGGTAAGAATAATGACCTGCTGGGAATCGGAGTCCAGGAAAATATCGTTACTTACATAAGCTTCACCTGTTGGCAGGTTGCGTTCAATAACCGGGTGACGGGCATCTTTTATATCCAATATGCTGCCATTGTGCAGTGTTGGTTTTCTGTAAGTATATTGAATAGCGTTTTCTGCAAAACAACCCAGGCAATCCAGGATCGCCAGTACCTGACCATTCAGTTGCAATGCCGGCAGGTAATCCTGCAATTCCATTAAAAGCGAATCGAACATCTGCATTTCAATAGACAGTATCTTCTCTTCCGCTCCGGTTATTTTTTCTTCGTACACTTTAAGCTCTTCGGTTATATAACGCTCGGCGTTGGCCAGTGTTTGTTTACGTGTCCAGCCTTCCGGCACTTTGCTTTTATGTACATTAGTCACCTCCAGGTAATAGCCGAATACATTGTTGAAGCCGATCTTCAGGGAGCTGATACCCGTTGCTTCAGATTCTCTTGCTTGTATTTCGTTCAGGTAGCTTTTGCCGTTGGCAGATATATTGCGGAGTTCATCCAGGTCAGCATTCACACCGTTGGCAATAACGCCGCCTTTGGCTATTTGTACTGCAGGGTTTTCCGCTATGGTATGGATGATTTTATCTTCGATAACGGTGCATGGGTTCAAAGATTCCCCAAAACGCTTTATTAATGGATTTGATACCTGCTGGCTCCAGTTTTTGATTACCTGTACCTGTTGCAGGCCTTTGGCAATATGCAATAATTCGCGTGGGTTAATTTTCTTGAGCGGAACCTTACTTACCAGGCGTTCTACGTCGCCGCACTGTTTAATGCTTTGCAGTAAATTTTTGCGGTCATCACCGTTAGTGATAAACCATTCCACGGCATCCAGGCGTTCGTTTATCTTTTCTGTATTTACCAGTGGCATCAGTAACCAGCGTCGTAGTAGTCGTGCGCCCATAGGGGACACGGTATTATCCAATATGGACAATACGGATTTCTGATCCTGGCTAAGACTTACCAATTCCAGGTTGCGAATGGTAAACTGGTCCATCCACATGTGCTCATTGCGGTTGATTCGCTGTAGTCCCGTAATGTGTTGCAGGTTCGGATGCTCCGTATCGCGGAGGTAATGTAATACTGCGCCTGCGGCCACCAGTCCCTTGCTCATGCCTTCTACACCAAAGCCTTTCAGGCTATGCGTCCCAAATTGTTTCAGGAGGATCTCTTCGGCATAACCGGCTTTAAAGATCCATTCATCCAGGCAGTAGGTATAGAACCTGGTGCCAAAGGTTTCTTTAAAAAAACGTTGCTGTGGTCTCTGGAATATGACTTCTGCAGGTTTCATGGTCTGCAGCAGTTTATCTGCATATTCTTTATCTCCTTCCGCTATAAAAAATTCCCCGGTACTGATGTCCAGGAAAGCAATGCCGTAGCTGTCGGTATTTTCTATATATAAGCCGGCTAAAAAGTTGTTGCTGTTATGTTCCAGTAATTTATCGCTGGTAGCCACACCCGGTGTTACCAGTTCTGTTACACCTCTTTTTACAATGCCTTTTACCTGCTTCGGGTCTTCCAGCTGATCGCACACTGCTACGCGGTAACCGGCTTTTACCAGTTTGTGCAAATAGGTTTCCAGTGAATGGTGCGGGAATCCGGCGAGTTCAAGGTCGGAACCGCCATTATTTCTTTTGGTAAGGGTAATGCCTAAAACCTGGCTGGCTATAATAGCATCCTGTCCGAATGTTTCATAAAAATCGCCTACTCTGAATAACAATATAGCATCGGGATAACGCTGTTTTATAGCGTTATGCTGCTGCATTAGTGGTGTTTCCGTTGTTGATTTAGCCATAGCCACGAAATTACAAGCAATTCATTAAGTCTGAAATTTAGAACACTTCATTTTTTACACAAATTTTCCCAATTTTCAGGCCTTTCCAATCAGGGCAGTCAACACCCGGTATTTTATTTATTTAAAAAATAACCGGTTAATCTTTTATTCTGACGAATGATTTTGAATGATGATATTTTAAAACAGACCAATTAATTAACTCTTAATGCGACTGTCACCAGGTTTTTATAGCGCTCTGTTTTGCCACTCAAATTAAACAGTTCGGTTTTTACAATGTAATTACCTGCCGGCACTTTACGCAATTTATCGTCCAGGCCGTCCCAGCGGAAGTTCGCATTTTGAGCCAGGCTTACATTTTTCTCCAATACTTTCACCAGTCTGCCGGCAGCATCGTAAATGCTGATATTTGCTACAAAGCCGGGTTCTGTTGTTTGAATGTTCATCAGCATAAAATCATCGTAACCGTCATTGTCGGGACTAAAAACTTTTGGTGAAATAGTGATTTGTCCACTGGTAGTGGTTATTTGTTTCCGCTGGCTGTTTTCATAGGTAGGTGTTCCAAAACCGCTGCTTTGGGCAGCACTGGTCCAGTTGATAGCGTTGTTGGTTGGCTTGTCATAATCGATGCGCTCAAGTGATACGCCTTCCCGATTGGATAATAATGAGAAATGCCATTTTTGATCATAGGACAGGGAGTCGATAATCACACCTGCGTTATCCAGTAAAATCACATTGCCTTTATCGTCAGGATAAGAAGGCATGCTGCTCAACTGCAATAATTTTTCAGGGCTTTTTACATGAAACCGTTGTTTTATGTCTTCCGGGTTTTCTGTAATGACTATAAAATCATTCGGAAATAATAATTGGCCTTCCGATGTTATTTGCCTGATACTGCTGATGGCATTGGTGGAACTGCTTCTGTTAGCAATGTATAACTTGGAAAGGTCTATGATTTTACTGCTCCTGTTATAAAGTTCCAGGTAATCATAACTAAATGGGACCGGGTTGAATAATAGTTCATTCACAATGACATCATTCTGTAAGACAACAGATGCTAAACCAAATTTGACGGATGCACCGCCTGCATTCATATTGCCGTTACAGTCAGCAATACCATTTACAGTCATCGTATATATTTTGCCTTCTTGTATCGCTGTTTGTGTCGTCAGTTTTATCTTCCTGTACAATGGCGCTTCAAATGCACCAACAGCGTTAATGATTACATTATTATCGATACTAAAATTTGCAGCGGTATAAGCGACGGTGCTTTTTATTGTTTCATTAAAATAGGCTTCAATTTCGTTGGCAGATACTGCAATGGCTTTTACTAAGAGAGGCGGCTGCTTTTCACCAATATTTGCAGCTACAGAATTTTTAGCAGCCGGTGTACCGCCGCGGGCATCGGTGCTGGCAGTCCAGTTGCCTTCGCCTATACATGGGGAATCATAGTCTTTCATTTCTAAGGTCCAACCACCATTCGCTTTCTGTTCATTACCATACCAGGTAATATTATAATTCACGGCATGCATCACAGAACCGTCTGCCGCATACAGGATAATCAGGTCCCCTTCATTGCCGAGGCTTGGAAAACTGGTGACACCTTGCGTTTTCCCGAATGAGGACATTGCTGCTACTGCACTGGTGCCACATACAATCATTGCTTCATTTGGTTGAAGAAGGGCAGCCGTCAATCCGCCACTCTGGGTGTTACCTTTACCTAACCGGTAACCGGTAATATCTATCGGGAATTTACTCCTGTTTGTAATTTCAAGCCATTCTACTTCAGGCAGGCCTACAACAGGCGTTTGATCGGCCATTAATTCTGTAATGACAATATCATACATCTGGGCTTTGTAGAAACTGAATTTCTTTTCTTCGGTACCCATCAGATTACCGAACAGGTCATCAATATTTTTTACCTGTAAACTGTATTCTGTGCCATTTGCAAAGGGCTGCGCAAAACTCAGTGTTACCAATGCTTTATTTGAAGCGTTTTGAACAGCGGTTACGGGATTGCCCAATCCATTATTAGCAGTATAGTTCGCCGTATTTTGCGCACTGGTTGTATTGACAGGCTCATTGAATAATACTTCTACCTGGGTATTACTAATGGCATTCAGGGATTGCACGGCAGGTGGGGTAACGTCCGGTATGTAAGGTTTTACAACAATCTCATCCAGGAAATGTTTCTGAAAAAAACTTGATGTACTTTGTCTTACCAGGATACCGAAAAAGGCAGAAGTGCTATAAGTAGCATCTGTTACGGTAGCTTCTGCTATATAACTATTGCCTGTACCGGTCATATCCCTGTATAACATCCATGTATTGGATACTGTTCGGACTACCCGGATTCTTAGCGTATTATTACTGGAAGAGGCCACTGTGCCGTTTACGCCATCTATTATCTTTACAGTACCGGCAGCATCCTGCCTGTATAAACTTACTTCATCATCTGTGTTACCTATGCGAACAAAATAACCGGTATTACCTGTTGCGGTCAGGTTGCTGTTGGCAGATGTGAGGTACACATCGGCGTAATTGGTACCGGATGTCGCAAAATTTAATTTTATTAAGAAGGTCCATTCTGTCTGAGTAGCCAGAGCATTAGCAGTACTCAGATAAAAAACAGCATTTGCTGTGGTATTATTGCTTCGCAGTTCATTATTTAAAATCACCCAGTCACTGGTATTTCCTATCCATTGAGGATTATTTGTAAAATCTCCATCATCGAATGACTCATTAATTTGTGCCCTTATCCCTCCAATACACATCCAAGTCATCAGACACGATAGCAGCAGTTTTCTCATTACATGAGTTTTGGTTATTAGTTATAAAAATATATAATAAAAGGGTATGAAGCAAATTTGCTGAAATCAAAATGCCCGGGGAACCAGGTATTTTTCTATGTAGTTTACCGTCAGTATGATTTCAGTAAAGGGAATACAGGTAAATATCCTTATCTGTGCCTCGTATCAATTATTGGATTTTTGGCATTAAATACGGAATAAAAAAATCGGTTGATGAAACACCAACCGATCTATGAATGAAGAGGAATAAATAATATCTATTCGTTGATTAAATCAATCGTTTCTTTCAGGCAATAAAGTTTATTGGCCAGTTCTGCCTGCTCATTGGCCCAGTTGTTATAGCGGCGTACAGAACTGCTGATTTCTGACAGATAGCGGATACGGCTTGGCGGAATAACAGCATTCGATACTTTGGCGGTAGGTACTTCTTCAATATTCCCGAATACGATGCCTTTGCGCTCCTGGATGGTGGTAACAATCTTTTTGAATAATTGGTTCATGCCATCATTATTAAACTGGCTGGCAACGGTGCCTATTACCGGGATTTGTTCATCAGGTGCAGTAAACAAATTATGATTGCGACGATATTGTTTTTTAACATCAGCGATAGTGTCCAGTGCACCGGTTTTGTCACATTTGTTGATGCAGATAATATCCGCGTAATCCAGCATGTTTATCTTTTCCAACTGGCTGGCTGCGCCGTATTCTGGCGTCATTACATACATGCTTACATCCGCATAATCAGTAATTCCTGCATCACTCTGGCCGGTACCGGCACTTTCCAGTATAATTAAATCGAAGTTCCGGGCTTTACAAATATTCAGTGCTGCCTGTACATGTTCGCTCAAAGCGAGGTTGTCGTTACGCGTGGCCATGCTGCGCATATAGCAGCGGCTATTGCTGATACTGTTCATACGGATACGATCGCCTAAAAGCGCGCCTCCTGTTTTTTTCTTGCTGGGATCAACAGAGATGATGGCAATTGTTTTATCTTGGAAATTATGCAGGTAACGACGGACAATTTCGTCTGTGACGCTTGATTTTCCGGCACCACCCGTACCTGTAATACCAAATACGATGGAAGTAGAATCCGGCGAAGCATCCGGAACGGTGCCATTTTCGGCTTCGGTAATTTCATGTGCAATGGAAGCGATATTTTTAGCCTTCCCTAATGGCTTATCAATGGCGTTATTGGGATTAACTACAGTGGTACACTGGTTCAGTAAGTCCTCTATCATCCCTTCCAGGCCCATTTTCCGGCCGTCATCCGGGCTATAAATACGGCTGATACCATATGCATGCAATTCGTCTATTTCCTGGGGCAGAATGGTACCACCACCACCGCCAAACAGTTTTATATGGCCACAGTTATTTTCTGCCAGTAAATCTTTCATGTATTTGAAAAACTCCACATGCCCGCCCTGGTAACTGGTAATGGCAATGCCATGCGCATCTTCTTCTATAGCGGCTTCTACAATCTCATACACGCTGCGGTTATGGCCAAGGTGAATGACTTCCGCGCCTTTAGCCTGCATAATGCGGCGCATAATATTAATAGCAGCATCATGCCCGTCAAAAAGACTGGCTGCCGTTACAATTCTAATTTTTTGTTGCATAGCAAAATTTTCGGTATTCACAAACAAATCGTTATCGCAAAAATAAAGCGGGAAGACTACTAAAAATGGCTAAAAATAAGAAACGACTGTTAAATAACAGCCGTTTAATAGTTTATTGAAAATCTTGAATTTTATTTATCAAAATTGTTAAATGGCTACAATCATACTAATTTCCACATTTGCACCTTTAGGTAATCCTTTTACTGCTACGGTTTCTCTTGCCGGGAAATGGGTAGAAAAATAACTGCCATAGATCTCATTAACCTGGGCAAATAATGCCATATCAGTTAAGAATATGGTGGTTTTAATAGCTTTGTCAAAGGTTGTACCGGCATCTTCCAGTATTGCTTTCAGGTTTTTCATCACCTGGATGGTTTCCGCTTCAATATTGTCATTTTTAAAACTGCCATCTGCAGGGTCTAAAGGAATCTGGCCACTCACGTATAATATGCCATTAGCAACTACCGCCTGGCTATAAGGGCCGATAGGTGCCGGGGCTAAATTTGTCTTAATGGTTGTTAATTGCATGGTCTATATTTTTTATATATTCAAATTGGCTATCTTAGCCGCTCTTTTTAGCAAATAAATAGCTATGGTAGTATTAATTGCCGGCAATCCGGAAACTGTAAAGTTAGCAAATTTCAGGTTTGATTCAAAGGCAGAAGTTATAATTGTAGATTCCCCAACAATGTTTAACATTTATAAACAGGCAGATGTTTATTTATATATGAACTTTGATGGTACCTTTTATGGCAATAAAGAAGTGCCTGCTCTAATAAATGAAACGGTAAAAACATTTGAAGAATTGACCGATTTACCTGAAAAAACAGCAAGGTTTTGTGGATGGAATACGTTTGTGGAACGGGAATTTTGGGAAATTTCCATAAATTCTGAAAAAAACGAATGGATTAATTTCATAATGTCGTCTATAGGTAAGACATTTGCTATTGTACCTGATATAAGGGGATTAGTAACACCAAGAATTATAAGCGCCATTATTAATGAAGCTTACTATTTAAAAGCATCGGACATTGCTGATGATACATCTGTAAATACAGCAATGAAGCTTGGTACCAACTATCCTTATGGCCCCATAGAATGGAGCGATAAAATTGGAAAAAGCAACGTTTATAACTTATTAATTAGTTTAAGTGAGAAGGAGGATATGAAATATGATCCTTGCAGTTTGTTGAAGGAAGGAGAAGGAAATTAATGTCATTGATTATAAATATTGATACATCGAATAAAATAGCGCAGGTTATTTTAAGTGATAAGGACGGAGTAATAGATATCTTAGCAGATAGCCAGGCTATGGAACATGCATCATTCCTGCAGCCGGCCATAAAAAGAATTTTAGAGAAAAATCATATTGATTTTAATGATATTAAAGCTGTTTCAGTAGTGAACGGCCCGGGTTCTTATACAGGATTGAGAATAGGTTTGGCTGGCGCCAAAGGTATTTGTCATGTACTGGGACTACCATTAATTGCCCACAATACTTTAGATGTAATAGCTCATTCTTTGAAAAACCGTATCGGCCCTGATTTTAGAGGATTCATTTGCCCAATGATAGATGCCCGCAGAATGGAAGTATTTACTGCATTATATAAAGCGGAAAATCTTGAGAAAATAAGCAATGTGGAAGCAAAAGTATTAGACGAAAATTTTATACAAGAGTATTTACCATTTGGCTCAAAAATTGTATTTGGTGGGGATGGAGCAGGTAAGTTTAAGGCAAGTGTTGAAAATGAAAATTATCAATTTGCGAATGAAGGAGACCTCTCTGTTTCAATTGCGAAAATGTCTTACGAAAGGCTATTACATGAGCAATTTGATGATCTGATCCTGACAGAACCATTTTACAGTAAGGCATTTTACAGTACAATTAAGTTGAATAAATAAAAAAAAGAATTTAAAATTTGTTAAAGTTTAAACATCGATTTTCACAAATGGAATAAAGGAACAGTTAATGATTGTCAAAAAATGACAATTAAATAACAGCAATAAATATCCAATAATGTTACTTTTTAATATCATAAGAATAGATGAATGAAAATTTGGATATTAAATAATGTAGTTTTGTATTTAGAATTTCAACCATAAAACAATTTCTTTAAAAAAGAAAACAATTTTAAAACATTTAATAATTACTTATTATGGCAGCAAGTAGTCAACATTTCCTGGTTTTATTCCCGGGATCAAAAAAAGAAATCCAGGTGGAGCTTTTAACATTAAAAAAAGCTGATTTGGTAATCAGGGCTTTAAACCACAAGCTAAGATTACAAATTATCAGGATGTTACAC
Source organism: Polluticaenibacter yanchengensis (assembly GCA_027854065.1). GTDB lineage: Bacteria > Bacteroidota > Bacteroidia > Chitinophagales > Chitinophagaceae > Phnomibacter > Phnomibacter yanchengensis. Next base: position 137,628 of record JAQGEF010000010.1, read on the forward strand.
GATAAAGAAGAATTGACTGTAACTGAGATTTATGTTAAATTGAAACTGGAACAATCTGTAGCTTCTCAGCATTTAGCTATTTTACGTAGAGCAGGTATAGTGGTTACACGTCGCGAAGGTAAATTCATTTACTATAGCGTAAATCCTACGAGAATTGAAGAAATCTACAAAATTGCAAAAAGCTTGGTTTAAATAAAGCTTTTATTGATTGTGTTTAAGAGGAAAAGACAAAAAGCTCCCATTTACGGGAGCTTTTTGTAATTTAGCAGTGTCAATTTTGTGAATGTGAACGATTAAAGGATAATTATGTATATACAACAACTTTATACAGGTTGCTTAAGCGAAGCTGCCTATTATATAGAAAGTAACGGTGAAGCTGCTATTGTAGACCCATTAAGAGATATTGAAGCCTATTTACTGCTGGCAAAAGAAAGAGGCACCACTATAAAATATATTTTCGAAACCCATTTTCATGCGGATTTTGTAAGTGGTCATTTAGACCTGGCCGGCAGTACCGGTGCTACTATTATTTATGGGCCGGAAACAGAAACAACCTATAAGGTAAAAGTGGCCGCAGATAACGAGATTTTCAGGCTGGGTAATATTCAGATAAAAGTATTACATACACCAGGGCATACATTGGAAAGTTCCTGTTACCTGGTACTGGACGAAAACGGCAAAGAGCATGCAGTATTTACAGGTGATACCTTATTTATTGGTGATGTCGGTCGCCCGGATCTCAGCAGTGGTAATTTAGACAGTAATACACTGGCAGGTTTGTTATACCACTCGCTAAACAATAAAATTAAAACACTGCCGGATGATGTGATTGTTTATCCGGCACATGGTGCAGGTAGTGCCTGCGGTAAAAACCTGAGCACAGAAACGACCAGCACAATTGGACAGCAAAAAGCCACCAACTATGCATTGCAACAGGACAACATGGACGCATTTGTAGAAGCGGTAACAACAGGATTAACGGCTGCGCCATCTTATTTTGCAGTTAATGCGGAGATCAATAAAAAAGGGTATAAGCCTCTGAACGAAATTATAGAAAGTGCCGCTAATCCAATAGGCATAGAAGCAGTAAAATACCTGATCGCACATAAATCTGACGATACCGTTATTGTAGATACCAGGCATTCTGATTTGTTTGCCGAAGGTTTTATTCCTACGTCCATCAGCATCGGCTTAAACGGCCGTTTTGCAGAATGGGCAGGCGCTTTGCTGGAATTTGATAAGGACATAGTACTGGTAACTGATGCGGATAAACTGGAAGAAAGTACAGTAAGGCTTGCCCGTGTAGGCTTTGAGCGCATTGTTGGACACGTGGATGGCGGTTTCGACGCCTGGAAAAATTCCGGTGAACGCATCGATATGATCATCAATGTGGAAGCGGATGAATTGGCAATGGACCTGCCTCATGACGATAAATTACTCGTAGTGGATGTAAGAAACAACAATGAGTATGATGAAAAACATGTTGTCGGCGCCTTTCATTCTCCGCTAAACGGTTTGAACAAAGTAGAGAACATTGCCATGATACCGGATGAAGCTAACCTGTACGTACATTGTGCCGGTGGTTACAGAAGCATTATCGCAGCGTCACTCATAAAAAAACAAGGCATTCACAATATCAGGAATATTGTCGGAGGATTTAAAAGTATTGCATTGGAGGACCGGATACCATTGGAAACAACAACAAAGGCAACTACAGCCGAATAAAAATATCTTGAAAAGCTACCAACCGGTAGCTTTTTCTCTTTTCTCTATTTCTTTTTATTGGGGCTATCAGCAGGTGTAATGCTATCTAGCTTTTGTCCGGCGTACTTATGGCTCCGCTACGCTCGGTGTATTTTTGCAGGAGTGACTACTGGTGATAAAGTGTTCATTGAATCCTGCAAAAAATACACTGGCTCGTTCCTCGCCACCAACGTATGCCGGAGCCCATCAGCATTTAGGGTAAACTCAACTTTTATTAATCATTATATTGCTTAAATGAACAAAATACTGTTCGGGCAATAGCATCATCTAAGTACTTAGATTTGATACGGAAATAGTGATATAGATATAACGCAATTTGTATAAAGCGGCCATAAGCCATTCCTTAATGCGAACGCTCAACACACATGTAAACTTATATTGCCTATGTTGATAGCACTTGCAGCGAGGTTTAACACCGTTTTACAGTATCCGCAAGCAGAAATGTGGGCAACATTAAAATGCTATCATACATTATATAAATTATTCTTTTGCTCAAATCCTGTTGAAATATAAGGTTAAATGCCTTTTTGTTGAAAAGAGTTTAAGTATATTACTACTTTGTTGTTATTTAATCAACTTGTTTGTTGCGTTCAATTGGTAGGCAAAAAACAGTATTTTTGTCGTATTGAAATTTAAGCTTTTTGATGACAGAAAGTTTTTATTTTGCGTTTGCTTATACTATGAACCTCTTTGAAGGAATGGATGATTTTTACATTGATTGAGGCGTTTAACAGGCAATAAAATGTTGAAGGGCTGCGGTATGCGTTGGTGGCGAGGAACGAGCCAGTGTATTTTTTGCAGGACCAATGAGCGCTATATCACCAGAAGTCAATCCTGCAAAAATACACCGAGCGTAGCGGAGCCATAAGCACGCCGGACCAATGCCGGTTAGAATAGTAAAAGCAGACAGCCCCGGATAAAATATACCGGTCGGTATTAACAGATAATTGCCAAAATAGTACAAAATTGAAAGTATGGTAAAAGAAGCCTTACAAAAAAAATACGATGAGCTTGCCAGGGATTTGCATCCACATGTGAAAGTGTTGCTGGATGAATGGAAAAGTTTGCAGGAAAAATATAGTAAAGACGAATTTGAATATACCGTTCGAGGTAAAGTTATTAAACAAAGTTTAAGCACCAGGTCTTTAAGTGGTACACGCATACCTAAAGTATCGATGCCGAAGTTTACCGATTGGAAGAACATTGTGCGCTGGCGGCTGCAGGAGAACTTACCTGGTGAGTTTCCCTATACCGCAGGTGTGTTTGAACTGAAGCGGACAGGCGAAGACCCGACCCGTATGTTTGCGGGGGAGGGAGGTCCTGAGCGCACGAATGTCCGTTTTCACTATGTGAGTGCCGGTTTGCCGGCTAAACGCCTGAGTACGGCTTTTGATAGTGTTACCCTTTACGGCCAGGACCCGGCATTGCGTCCTGATATATACGGGAAAGTAGGCAATAGCGGTGTAAGTATTGCTACGGTGGATGATGCCAAGAAATTATACTGTGGTTTTGATCTGTGTAACCCGCTGACATCGGTAAGTATGACCATCAACGGGCCGGCGCCGATGTTGCTGGCATTTTTTATGAATGCCGCTATAGACCAGGAATGTGAAAAGTACATTGAGGCGAACCAGCTATGGCACCTGGCAGAAGCTGCTTTTAAGAAAAAATACCCGGGTGGAAACAGGCCGGTATATAATAACCTGAATGAGAACGGGCAATCTGTAAACCTGCCGGTTTTAGAAAACGGAAAGGTATTGGGGTTACAATTGTTAGGCTTAAGCGGTGATGAAGTACTGCCGGAAGAGGTGTATGCGGGCTTAAAACAACAGGCATTGTCGCAGGTACGCGGTACTGTGCAGGCAGATATTTTAAAAGAAGACCAGGCACAGAATACCTGCATTTTCAGTACCGAATTTGCACTGAAATTAATGGGGGATGTGCAGGAGTATTTTATTGAGCAAAACGTGCGTAATTTTTATAGTGTCAGCATTAGCGGCTACCATATAGCAGAAGCAGGCGCAAATCCTATTACACAACTGGCGTTCACTTTAGCAAACGGCTTTACTTACGTGGAATATTACCTGAGCCGCGGCATGAATATAGATGATTTTGCGCCAAACCTGTCTTTCTTCTTCAGCAATGGCATGGACCCTGAATACAGTGTGATAGGCAGGGTAGCAAGAAGAATCTGGGCCAAGACCATTAAGGATGTTTATAAAGGTAATGAACGCAGTCAGAAACTGAAATATCATATACAAACCAGTGGTCGCAGCCTGCACGCGCAGGAGATCGATTTCAATGATATCCGGACATCATTACAGGCATTGTATGCTATTTATGATAACTGCAATAGTTTACATACGAATGCTTATGATGAAGCTATTACCACCCCAACCGAAGAAAGTGTGCGGAGGGCAATGGCTATCCAGCTCATTATAAATAAGGAATTGGGAACGGCCAAAATAGAAAATGTATTGCAGGGCAGCTTTGCCATAGAGGAGCTGACAGATTTAGTAGAGGAAGCCGTGATGATGGAATTTGACAGGATATCGGAACGTGGCGGTGTGCCTGGCGCTATGGAGCGGATGTATCAGCGCAATAAAATCCAGGAAGAGAGTATGTATTATGAAATGCAGAAACATACCGGGGAACTGCCGATTATTGGGGTGAATACTTTCTTGAGCAAAGATGGCAGCCCGACAATTTTGCCAAATGAAGTGATAAGAAGTTCTGAAGCAGAAAAACAACAACAGATAAAAAATGTTGAAGCATTCTGGGAGCGTAATAATCAGACTGCCGCAGCGGCGATAGAAAAGCTGAAACGGGTAGCTGTTAATAACGGTAATTTATTTGAAGAACTGATGACTACTGTAAAATACTGCAGTCTGGGACAAATAACCAATGCGCTGTTCGAAGTTGGCGGACAGTACAGACGGAATATGTAACCTTAAATGGTAAAAAAGATGAAAGTGCCTGCAGATACTAAAATGCAGGCACTTTTTTGTTATTATCTTAAAGTATTTGTTAAAGTTAAGTAAACCAATTACTTAAATAGTTTTAAGAATTTATTAATTCCCGTAATCGAAAGATTTTTAATAAAAGAACATCTAATTTGGCATAGTCCGGTATTTATTCGGAATCAGGTTTCTTTTTTATTAATGATAAATGTGTGATTGTGGTTAGATTATTATTGCTTTCTATTGTATTGCTTTTTGCCGGTAAAACTGGTTTTTCTCAAAACATAAGTGTTAAAGGTAACGTAACCGATAATGATGGTAAAGCGGTGCCTTTTGCGGGTATTACCATAAAACAATTACCGGATTCGACAATAGTAAAGGATACGCTGACCAATGAGGACGGACATTTTGAAATAAAGTTGCCCGGGAAAAATTATGTACTGATTGCCACGTTTTTAGGTGCGGAATCGGCGCCATATCCTTTGAAAAAGGGACTTCCGGTAATTGACCTGGGAAACATTAAATTATTGGCCCCGAAAGAAGAACTGGAAACAGTTGTTATACAAGGCAGACGTAAAAGTACCTTCGAATTTAAATTAGATAAGCGCGTTTTTAATGTGGGTGATGATGTTGGCAGCGCGGCAGGCAATGCAACAGAGGTATTAGAAAATATACCGTCCGTTACGGTGGATGGTGAGGGTAATGTAAGCTTAAGAGGCAGCCAGAATGTGCGCATCCTGGTAAATGGAAGGCCGTCAAGCCTGGTAAAAGACGGCAACGCTCTTCAGAACCTTCAAAGCAATATGATAGAGCGGATTGAAGTGATTACGAACGCATCTGCCCGTTATGAAGCAGAGGGGGATGTCGGCATCATTAACATCATTCTTAAGAAAAATGTACAACTGGGACTGAACGGCTCTGTTACTGCTAATACAGGGTACAATCCCCAGGCAGGAGTAGGTGTGAACCTTAACTACAGGAAAAATAAAGTCAACTATTTTACAAATATATCTGCCAATTATCGGGAACATCCGGGTACCAGTAATACCTATCAGCGATTTAGCAATGCAGATACCAGTTTTATATATAACCAGGATTATAAGCATACACGAATCAACCGCCGGTTGAATGGTTTGTTTGGTGCAGACATTTTCTTTAATGACTATAATTCACTGACAGCTTCGTTTATGGCAGAAGGCGGGCATGGTAATCAATATACCGGCAGAACTTACCAGGATTTCGATTTCTCCAGTGTAAAAACCGGGGAGACGAATCGTTATGAAAGTATGCGTGAAAAGGAGATTGCTTTTGAAAGCTCCTTGAACTATAAAAAGACATTTAAGAACAAACCGGGTATGGAATGGATCAGCCAGGTAAACTGGAACTTTGAGGATGAGAATGAAAGTTCGGACTATACACAGGATTATTCAACGCCTAACAGTGCAACTGATTTTGAAAAATCGCAGGTAATCAGTAAAGAAAAGAATATCATCATCCAGTCTGATTTTGTAAAACCGCTGGGAGAAGAAGGTAAATTGGAATTTGGGGTGCGTGCCGGTATTCGCCGGATAGATAATGAATTTACGTATAGTCAGCTTTTGGGCAGTGACTGGCACTATCCTACACAGTTTAACGACCAGTACAAGTATAACGAAAATGTATATGCCGGTTATGCGGCTTATTCTAACCAGTTTAATAAATTTGGTGTGCTTGCCGGTTTACGTGCAGAATATTCAGATATTACAACAGAGCAGAAATCCAGTACCGCTAACAATAGCAACCGAGATTACCTGAATTTATTTCCAAGCGCCACTATTTCCTATTCATTAACGAACCGGAATAAACTACAGGCAAGTTACAGCCGCCGTATCCGCCGCCCCGGCCAGTGGGATCTGTTGCCGTTTACTAAGTTTGGTGATAACAGGGAAATCAGGAATGGTAACCCGCTATTGAACCCGGAGTTCACGGATTCCTATGAATTAAGCCACTTAAGTAACTGGAATAAAGGCAGTTTCCTGGTAAGTGTTTATCATCGCCATAAGACCGATGTTATAGAACGCATTACTGAAATTGATGAAAACGGTATTCTCAGGATCATTCCTCAAAATTTATCAGTAGAAAACTCTTATGGTTTAGAAACTAACCTGAACTATGATTTCATCAAGTGGTTCCGGATGAGCACCAATTTTAATTTCTTCCGTGCTATTACAGATGGTGAATATAAAGGCCAGGATTTTAAGGCGGATACTTATACCTGGACGAACAGGACAACATTGAATTTTACTGTAAATAAATGGCGCGCCCAGACGGCGTTTAACTATGCGGCTCCCAGGAAAAATACACAAGGTAAAACATTAGCGATGTACCATATGGATGCCGGTATTTCCCGTACTATTATGAATGGAAAAGCGAATGTGGTAATGAACGTACGTGATGTGTTCAATACCCGCAAATGGCGCAATATCCGTAACACGCCTGAGCTTTACTCCAGGAACGAAATGCAATGGCGTCCACGGTCATTTACTTTAAGTATCAACCTGCGTATTAATCAAAAAATTGACACTAAAAAGGATCTGTTTAAAGAAGATGGCGGAGAAGGCTAGATGAACAGGTTTTAAACTAATATATGCATGTATGAAAATGTGTTGCGGGAAAATCAAATGCCGGCAACACATTTTTTACTGGAATGACCCGGGTGCTTCAATACTTTTTCATGGCCTTTAAATAGACAATTAATTCTTTAGGCCGGTCTGTTTGTATAATGGTGGCGCCCTGTTTTATCAGCTAGCCCCAGACAGCATCAGGTTAGTTTTCTTCTACTGCAAGTTCATCATCGATGCCTCCCCATAAACTATTGAACCAAAGTTTTATATTCCTCTCTTTTAGTACTGATAGGGATTTTTTTATATCAGATCTGTCTTTATAGGTAATTTCAACGGACGAGATTTGATTTGTGATCTGTTTTATATCCGGTACCTCTTTTACAACCTTACTATCATTGATATTACAAATTGGCATAAAGACTGCAAACAGGCAGTATGCATGAAGTAATCGCTATGAAATTATAAGCACGATCACCTGGTATCCGGTATTTTAGCATCACATTTAAAACTTTGGCATTATCTTGCAACGACATGTTCAGGTTTCAGCAGCTTCATTTGGTACAGTATAAAAACTATATGTTTAAAAATTTTGAGTTTAAACATAAAGTAATAGGTATATGCGGTGCAAATGGTATTGGTAAAACCAATATTTTAGATGCCATTTGGTACCTCTGTTTTACTAAAAGCTATTTTACAGCTATTGACGGTCGCATCGCTTATACACCTAACCAGGGGTTCAGGATAGACGGTAAGTGCAGTATTAATAATCAGGCTGTTAATGCTGTAGCTATATTAAGAGAAACCGGCAAAAAGGAATTCTCTGTCAATAATGATCTTTACACCAGGTTAAGCAGTCATATAGGCAAAATGCCAGCAGTAATGGTTGCACCGGACGATGTGATTATTATTACCGGTGGCAGCGAGGAACGTCGGAAAATGATAGATACATTAATCTGCCAGATAGACGAAACCTATATGCAGCAGTTAATGGCCTATAATAAAATTTTACTGCAACGCAATGCGCTTTTAAAGCAGTTTTCAGAAACCGGGTTTACAGATAATGCTTTGTTGCATATTATCAATACACAATTAATTACAGCCGGCAGCTACGTCTATAAGTTGCGTAAGGACTTTTTACCGGCTTACCTGGAACGCATCAATAAGCACTATCAACAGATATCCGGCTCCAATGAACAGTTAGAACTGTCTTACGATACGCCTTTAGATGTTTTTAATTCAAAAAGTGAGCAGGACGCTTTTGAGCTTTTATTTGCTCAGAATCATTCGCGTGACCTGGCAATGCAGCGTACGAACGGCGGGATTCATAAGGATGATATCAAGTTTCTTTTAGATGGTATGCCATTTAAGCAAATCGCTTCGCAGGGACAACGCAAAAGTTTGCTGTTTGCTATCAGGCTTACTGAATATGAATTGCTCCAGGAATATAAAGGCTTTGCGCCTGTTTTATTGCTGGATGATGTGTTTGAGAAACTGGACGAGCAACGGATGGCAAACCTGCTTCTGGATGTTTGCGTAAAAAAGCAAGGGCAGGTTTTTATAACGGACACACACAAGGGCCGCCTGGAAGCGCATTTGCAAAATGTAGGTTGTGACTATGAAATTATCGAGCTGGTTTAACATTTTTTCTGCAACTTTACATCAGTTATGGCTACAGCAAGTATGGGTGAGGCTCTCAAAGCCTATTTGGAAAAAAGCAAATTAAAATATGGAATGCGCACTCAGGAAATCTCTGAAGTGTGGGAGCAAATTATGGGTAAAACCATTGCCAAGTACACCAAAAAAATTCAGATAGCCAATAAAAAACTGATTATAACCACACCGGTAGCTCCTTTAAAGCAGGAAATAAAATATCAGAAGCCACAAATTATCCAGCGCATCAATGAGCATTTTGGAGAAGAAGTGATTACAGATGTAATCGTCTATTAGCAATGCAATAGCATTGGATTTAAAACTAATAATATCATCGTCTTATACCAATATCAACCATTCTTCATGTCTGTATGAAATTACAATAAAGACCTTTTTTAATTGATTCTTAATTAAATAGCTAATTAATTGCTGCTTGAGAATTGTTAGCTGTTGTAGTGATTGAATACAGGATACTGATAAATTATGGACGTCCCTGTAATTTTTTATAAAATCTCCGCTCATATTTTTAACTTTTAGCAACGTTTTTACCAATCATCATGGTTCAATTGCTATTCATCACAATTTGATTGCAAATGATGGATAATGCAGACATCTTTGCTTCACATAAAACACACATGATGAAACTAATTCTAACTACTACACTCACACTTACGTCATTGTTCGCTTTGGCACAAGCTAATATAACAGGCAAGGTAGCCGGCTCGTCCGCTAAAGTAGAAGCAGCGACTATTACACTTCACACACGCAATAATGCCATTGCAAAAACAGCGGTGACAGATAGTTTAGGCGCTTATAAGATTCTTAATGTCAACAGCGGCACCTACTACATCCTGGTATCGGCTATCGGTTACCAGGAACTGAAAACGGATTCAATAGTTGTGAAATCAGAAGATATAAACCTGCCGGTATTGCAGTTGAAACCTACAGACGGTACCAGCCTGGAAGGGGTGGTGGTAACTGTAAAGAAACCATTGATAGAGACAAAAGTTGACAGAACTATTTTAAATGTGGATGCGTTAGTATCTACAGCAAGTAACACAGCACTAGAAGTGCTTGAAAAGACACCTGGTGTATCTGTAGATAAAGATGGTAACATTAGCATAAAAGGCAACCAGGGGGCATTGGTTTTAATAGACGATAAGCCAACTTATATGTCCAGCCAGGATTTAGCAAACTACTTAAAAAGTATTCCTGCCACACAGCTGGAAACTGTAGAGCTGATGACGCAGCCATCTGCCAAATACGATGCTAGCGGAACAGCTGGTATTATTAATATCAGAACTAAGAAAATTAAGATTCGTGGCTTTAATGGTAATGTAAGTTTAAGCGCCATTCAAGGAGTTTATTTCAAGAACAGACACAGCTTAAATCTGAACTATCGCCATGATAAAATAAATGCGTTTTTGTCTTATGGCTATAACCATAACAACAGTTTTAACGAATTATCATTGAATAGAAAGTTCTATAAATCATCCGATGTAGTAAGTGGTGTATTTGACCAAAGTTCTTTTTCTAAAACACTCGGCAGGGGACATAATATAAAATACGGCTTAGACTTTTATGCCACCAAAAAAACAACATTAGGAATAGTTGTTACTCAAAATTTAGGCAACGATAAAACCAAAACCAATAGCAAAACAAACATATTAGATGGGGGAACAACCATTGACTCTATAAACCGTGCAAGCACAGCCGATAACAGAGAGAAAAACCAATTAGGAATAAACTTTAACGTAAAACAGGATTTTAAAAAGAAAGGACATTTTATAACTGCAGATCTCGATTACTTACGTTACAAAGGTGATGGCAGACAAGATGTGGTTAACTCACTTACCGATTTAGATGGCAATTTATTAAATCCTGCGTTGCTGTTAAAAGGCAATATGCCTAGCTTAATAAATATTTACTCAGCAAAAGTAGATTACACATACCCGGTAAGTGCAAAAGGAAAGTTGGAAGCAGGGGGTAAAATAAGTGCGGTAGAAACGGACAATGATGCGCAGTACAAAGTATTTGATAATACCTGGAAAGTAGATCCTTCAAGAACGGCGCACTTTTTATACGATGAAAATATCAACGCGGCTTATGTCAATTATAGCCACCAGATCAATGACAAATGGGGTTTCCAAACCGGCTTAAGAATGGAAAATACTGTCAGCAAAGGCAATGTGAAAACAACCGGAGAAACATTTAAAAAGAATTATACACAGTTGTTCCCGACAGCTTACCTGTCGCATAAATTGAATGATAAAAACACGATGTCACTTAATTTTGGCCGTAGGATCAACCGTCCGAGTTACCAGTCATTAAATCCGTTTATTTATATTTTAGATAAATATACTTATAACCAGGGTAATCCATATTTAACGCCGGAATTCACCAATAATTTCGAATTACAGCATACTTACAAAGGAGTTTTAACAACAACCTTAAACTATGGATTAACCACAGATATCATAAACGAGATATTAAAACAGGATGATGAAACAAAAGTAACATTCCAGACCAAAGAAAATATTGCAAAACGCAAAACTTATGGTGTATCGGTTAGTTACAACAACAGTGTAACACCTTGGTATTATGTGTCAGTATTTTTAAACTTAAATCATAGCATTTATAATGGTATTGTAAACAACAAAGACCTGGAAGTAAGTGCTACTAAGTTCAACTACTATATCAACAACCAGTTCAGGTTTAAAAAAGGCTGGAGTGGTGAGATTAATAGCTTTTACCAAACCAGGGGTCTGGAAGGAGGTATCATTGTAACACATGGCATGGGGAATTTAAACTTTGCTGTGGGCAAGCAAATACTTAAAAATATGGGTAGCATTAAGCTGAGCTTAAATGATCCGTTCGACTTCATGCGCTTCAGAGGTACTACTAAATTCGATAATATCGATTTAGGTATCAGGAGTAATTGGGATAACAGCACCGTTGGTTTAACCTTCAGTTACCGCTTTGGTAAGCCAATCAAAAACAATCCTGCACCGCGTAAAACCGGTGGTGTCAATGACGAGATAAACAGGATATCTTCCGGCAGCAATTAATATTAAAAAGATATAAATCCCCTTACACAAATCAAACAATTTAAGCAGAGTCAATGTTATATTGATTTTGCTTTTTTGTTTACAGGAGCATAAATTTAACAATCATAGATATTATTAGGTCTTTAATAATTGCTCTCGCATTTTGCTGTATCAGTTTTTCTTTCGCCCCATTGCTGCTATTTAACAATCCGGTGTCATAAAATTCTGGCATTTTCTTTATCAGTTATGCGTACTTTTCTTTAATGTGACTTTAATCTGCTATTTTTACTTTAATAAAGGAATTGATTAAGATTAAGCACATAAGTTATGGCACACGAAGCTATTTCTATTTTTGACATGTTTAAAATTGGTGTAGGGCCAAGCAGCAGCCATACATTAGGGCCCTGGCGTGCCGCAGAACAGTTTGTAAAAACATTGGCAGCGCAGGGACAGTTAAGCAAGGTAATCTCTTTAGAGGTCTTGCTGTATGGTTCGTTGGCCAAAACCGGGAAAGGACATGGTACGGATATAGCAGTTTTAATGGGATTGTGTAATGAAGATCCGGAAACGATAGATGTAAACAGTATAACACCTAAAGTAAACACCATCAATCATCAAAAAGTATTATTGCTGGGCGGTACACAAACAGTGAGTTTTGACCCGGCAGTTAATATCCAGTTTTTATTTTCCGAATCATTACCCTTTCATCCAAATGCACTCACATTTTTGGTAACCCTTGAGGGAGATGTCAATATATCTGAAACTTACTATTCTGTTGGCGGAGGGTTTGTGGTACAAGAGTATGCACAAAAAATAACAGATAAAAAAGCCGTAGAGTTACCCTTTCCGATCAATACAGGCAATGATCTGTTGCACTGGTGCATGAAAGGTCTGACCATACATGAAGTTGTTTTGGAAAATGAAGCAGCCTGGCGCAGTGAGTCAGAAACAAAGGCCGGTATATGGCGGATATGGGAAACTATGCGCGATTGCACTTATCGCGGATGTCATACAAGCGGCTATCTGCCTGGAGGGCTGAATGTTAAACGCAGAGCTTACGATTTAAATAAGAAACTATTGAAGGGAAAAACCTATAGTAACTTTGATGAATGGATCGCTGCAATAAGAGAAGGCGGTAATTCATTTAAATATATTTTAGATTGGGTAAGTTGTTTTGCATTAGCAGTGAATGAGGAAAATGCCAGTTTTGGCAGGGTAGTAACCGCTCCAACCAATGGCGCATCGGGTGTGATTCCTGCGGTCATTATGTACTATATCATTTTTGCAGATGGTTACACCCCATTGCAAATAGAGAACTTCTTACTCACAGCATCAGAAATAGGTAGTATATTCAAAAAAGGTGCAACCATTTCAGCAGCCATGGGTGGTTGCCAGGCAGAGATTGGCGTAAGCAGTGCGATGGCTGCTGCGGCACTTACCGAAAGTTTGGGAGGTACACAAAAGCAAGCCATAATGGCTTCCGAAATCGCTATGGAACATCATCTGGGATTGACCTGCGATCCCATTGGTGGCCTGGTGCAGGTGCCATGTATAGAGCGGAATACCATGGGGGCCATTAAAGCCATCACTGCCTGTCAGCTCGCATTGCAAAGCACCCCGGATTTCGGTATTGTGAGTCTCGATAAAGTAATAAAAACAATGTGGGAAACTGCGTTAGATATGAATAGCAAATACAAGGAAACTTCTGATGGTGGTTTGGCAACTAACATTCCAATCAGCCTTGCAGATTGTTAACTGGTCATTGTCATCAATACAAAAAGCTGACTTAAATTGAAAGTACCTTCTTTCTCTTAAACCAGCTTTTTGTATATAGCTGTTATTAAAGTAAAGTTACAATATAGTACGATTATAGCTGTTCATAGAATTCTGTAACGGCTATAACATGATTTTATAGTCAATAGTATCAATACTGTTTATTATAAAAATCGGGTATGTAACTCCGTAATTACCCATCATAATAAATATTCAAAACAGTCCACCGTACCTGCTAAAAACACTTATTCAAAGCTTTCCAGCCAGACACTTCCCGCCAGACCGGCATTTTCCAATGGACGGTTTGCCAAGCGGAAAGGCGCGAATGTCGTTGTTACCCGCTTTTCTTTCGGTAAATTTTCATCCCCGATCAAACGATTATGCCAGGTATTGGTCACCAGGATTTCTATTTTGTTTTTACCGCTTTTAATAGCTTTAGTCACATCTAATGAATAAGGATAGGTCCACAACGTACCACAATCGATACCATTAATTCTTACAGTAGCTGTATTGTAAATTTCACTGAAATTCAATACCAGTTTTTGGTTAGCTTTTTTCTTAAAGTTGGCAGTAGTAGTATAGGAAGCAGTACCGGAATAATAAGCAATACTACTGTCTGTATTCATATTCCAGGTCGTTAGTTGTTTAGATGTTACCGTTTTTTCAGGTCCGCCCAAGTCTTTATCAAAGCGTACCTGCCATTTGCCATTTACGGGAGTTTTAGCAACCAGTTTTATATTCTCTTTTATCGTTAGCATTTCAGTATCCGTAAGTATGATAAATAATGCCTGGTAGGGTGCTAACCAGATGTCAGCTTGCGTTCTGTTATCTTTAACAGTAACAGGAAGGTTAGAGTATTGGTTACTTACTGCATCGTATAAATAAATGTATTTATTGGAGGCTCTTAATGAGACCGTTGCGGATTTAGTTTTATCAACCTGGTTGCTGATGAAATAAATATCTGTACCATCAGCCGATTTGTGCGTGTAGGTGATTTCATTGTCTGTATTTGCGGCAATATTTTTGTCTGTAATAACAATATCCCTTGTAATGTCTAAAACATCCAGGTTAGATATTTCTATAGGCCCCTTTATTACAAGCCCGCTGCCAATATTTTTCACAAAAACAGAGTTGCCATTGCCATCCGCCACTTTAGTAAATATACCCTCCGATAATTTATTGTAAATATTTTTTACGATGATATCATCCTCTTTAAAATTACCCAACCCTGTCGAAGCTGTCCATGGGGTATTGATCACTACTTTTGCACCTGCGTTTATCAGGTCCCAGATCTTTAAAGCAGATTTAGGGTCCAGCAAATGATTGTTGGATAACAATTGAGATTTGGCAGGTAATACCAGTATTTTATAACGGGCACCACCAGGCAAAACGATTTCCCCATTTTCCACTTTCGCTAAGTTGATTAATGCATCCGGGTTAATGCAATCGTATTGGTAACCATTCAGGATATTGTTCCATTGATGAGGCAGTGGCGAATTGGCAGCATTGAAAACGCCCACAGGAATCTCCGCCATTGGCTGGTCTTTATTCTCCAGCCTGGTTCTTTCACGCACTACTTTTTCTTTACCCATCAAACCAGGGAAAGTGGTAACCAGCCTGTCTGGCAATATAGAACGCCTTGGCAGGTCGTCACCTGTAAAAACAGCAATATCGGCAACAGGCCTCCCTTTCTGCAGCCATCTTTGGCTGTTGGTAGCATAATCTACCCAGGCCTTTCCACCATTATCCCACCAGGTTTGGTCACGCTGGAACAATAAGCCAACACCATCCAGCGTCATACCGGGCTTTTTATTCACCCAGGGGTTATGAGTAAACACATGATATACCAGCCGGTTAATGCCAAAAGCATAGTTGCGGTCCTGCACATGTTTCAATATGCCCGGATGTTCATTCCAGAGCATCCTTACAGTAGTAAACGCTTCCGCCTGCACAATAGGTTTGCCATACACATGAGCCGCGTTTATCGCATCAGCTATATCGTTAGGCTTATCATGTGTAGGGCTGTTGTACCAGAATTCGCTCATTGGAACGTCCACCTTGCTATAGTGCAGCATGCCATCACCTAACATCGTTGGGGCAACGCTTTCCGCTGTAAATACATAACCGTTACTGTGCGCAATGTTTCGCAGTGTTACAAAGAATTTGTCATTCACCAGTTCAGTAATTGTTTGGCGGATATCATATAAATAACGCTCCGATTCATCAATACTTTTAACAGGGATACCAGCCATTGCCGGCAAATATTTTAAAGGGTCATATTGTCTTCTTTTAATAAACTCCGCTCTGAATTGACTGCTCCAGTTTTGGCTGCCGCATTCCCAGCTGTCAATATAAAAAAACTTCAGCACATCGTGGGCCAGCTCAGGTCCCATTTGTTTAACAGCTTCACCGTACCAATGTTCATATTGCATTTTAACGGCATCAGCATTAAACTTGTCAGACTCCAGGCCAATGCCACCACCGCCTGTAGCATTGGTATGCCCGGTAGAAGTATGAGCGAAATGCATAATGGTCCAGTTACCCGAAGGAGCATTCCAGCTAAGCTCTCCGTTACTGTTCACATACTTTGTAATATCAATCATTTTAGCAGGATCGATGCACCATTCATTACTGATTTTTTCGTTCGGCGTTCTTGGGGACTGGCGCCACACATAGCCAGCTTTACCTTCGTACTGATCTATTCTGGCAGCACTGCTAAGCGTCAGGTTTACGATCTTAAGATTAGGGCGCCATTTGGCATTATCCAGGTCTTCAGAACCAGGTTCAGTCCCTTCACGGTTAAATACGAACCTGAAGTATTTAGCGGTAGTAGGTACAATACTATAAGTAAAGTCTGCATCCGTATCCTGCCAGCCAGCACGTGGCGCCTCCAGTTGTTCTACATTCGTAAAACGAACACCATCATCACTTTTCTGTACCAATAGTTTCTGTGCCTGGTAGTTATTGCCATTGGTAGCAATAAAGATACTGCGACATAAAAAAGGCTCTTTAAAACTATATTGAATCCAGGTAGGCTTATTACTTTTAAAGCTCTCTTTGGTAGTTTTATGCACCAGGAAATCAGCGTTTTCACCACTCTCTGTGGTAATCACCGGGTTAATAGAATAAGTACTTTGAGTATATCCGTTTGGCGTAGGAAAAGCCAGGACCGCAATACGTTTACTGTAGCCTTTATAAGTTTCTGTTTGTGGAATCTTAAAGTTTAGTTTTTTATTGCCCGCTACTACAGTATCAGCAAAAACAACTTTTTGCATACTCATTTCAGGCGTAATCCACGGACCACCACCCAGGGCAAATCCATCACTGAAGTGAAAACCCATTTGTAAGCCAATCCGCTTAGCCTCACTCATAGAAAATTTTACCATTGCCCAAAATTCAGGCGTTAATTGGCGTACTTGTTTATCTTTAGGAATACCTGCTGTTGTATCCCTCACTGCTACCAAAAATGCACCACCAATACCATTGCGTTTCATTGCTTCCAGGTCTGCGGTTATTCCTTCCTTACTTACAGCCGCCTTCACCCAATACCATAAAACCCAGGGCTTTTCTGCATTTTCAGGCATTAACACTTTTTCAAACTGTGCATTTACTGTTCCAAAATTTAATAGCAATAATAGACTAAAAAAATACTTTATCATGTACAAGCTTTTATGTTCCTTTTACCTAAATCCGGCAATTCTATTAAAATATACCAAACAGTCTGGCAAACATTCCAAAAATAGTAATAAATAACAGTGATACTGTCATGTGCAGTAGCAGGTAGGAATATATGAATGTAATATCGTAACATGATTAAGATAACAAGATGAATGAACAATTAATTGCCCGGTGAAAGCAATATGAATAAGTGCCATTACATAGACCTGTATCGTCCAGAAAAAAGTAATTATCTTCAAATTATAACATAGCCTGTTTATAATAACGCAAGTACTATAAATCGCGTATCATTAATACAGTTTCTAAAATTTCAACAGGAATATAAATTTTTTGCAGTTTTTTACATTACTAAAGAATAATAAAGCATTTTTCAATTATTTTAATAAATTGCACACTCAATAAAATTAATAAATACCATTATGTTCAATAATTTTAGTGTACCGTATGAAGTAAATCCTAAATACAGTAAGAAAGTCGCTTATTTTAGTATGGAGTACGCTATACATCAACCACTAAAAATATACAGTGGAGGTTTAGGTTTCTTATCCGGTTCACATGTCAGAAGTGCTTATGAGTTAAAGCAAAATTTAATAGGTATAGGTATTTTGTGGAAATATGGTTATTACGACCAGGCACGTAACCAGGACCAGACTTTACAGGTACAGTGGAATGAAAAACGGTATAATTTTTTACAGGATACCGGTATAAAGTTTCAAATAACCATACACGATGCACCGGTTTGGGTGAAAGTATGGTACTTAAAACCGGAAATATTTTTATCGGCCCCATTATTTCTGTTAAGTACAGATTTACCTGAAAATGACTATATCTCACAAACAATTACCCATCGATTATACGATAGCAATGTAGCAACTAAAATTGCGCAGTTCATGTTATTAGGTATTGGCGGAGCCAAGCTATTGGATATATTAAACTTCAATCCTGAAGTGTATCATTTAAATGAAGCACATGCCGTAAGTAGCGTGTTTTATTTATACAATAAATTCGGAAGTAAAGAAGAAGTAAAAAAACGCCTCGTATTTACAACACATACACCGGAAGAAGCCGGCAATGAAAAGCATGATTTCGGAATGTGTTACCGCATGGGTTATTTCAGCGGATTGCCGGAAAGTAAAGTAAGAGAACTTATAGGTTCCAATGATAATTTATTAAACCATTCCCTGGTAGCGTTACGTTTTGCCCGTAAAGCCAATGGGGTGAGTCAGCTACATGGCGAAGTAAGCCGTAAAATGTGGTATCATTACGAAGGCGTTTGTGAAATAGCAGCCATCACCAATGCGCAAAACTGGCGTTACTGGGCGGATAAGCATTTGTACCGCTTTAAAGATGAAGGAAATGATGTGGGCTTTGACGATAGAAAGCGTCACCTTAAGAAACGTGCGTTAGATATTGTAGCGGATCAGACCGGTAAATTATATAATCCTGATGTATTTACGATTGTTTGGGCACGTCGTTTTGCCGGATATAAACGCGCAGACCTAATTACAAGAGACCGCGAAAGATTTGAACGTTTATTAAATAATACCAAATACCAGGTCCAAATAGTCTGGGCAGGAAAACCATATCCATTGGATAATACCGCTATCAACGATTTTAATCATCTGGTACATTTAAGTAAGAATTACTCTAATATCGCTGTTTGCACAGGCTATGAGCTTACCCTTAGTAAGCGGTTGAAGCAAGCCTCTGATATTTGGTTAAATAATCCTCGTGTACCGCGCGAAGCCAGTGGTACCAGCGGTATGACCGCTTGCATGAACGGAGCAGTTAACTTAAGTACAAATGATGGCTGGATTCCGGAGTTTATTCAGCATGGCCATAATGGATTTGTAGTGCCGACTCCTCCTTATGAAAGTATGACTACAGAAATGCAGGATGCTTATGACCTGGATAAAATATACGATATTTTAGAGCATGAAATATTACCGATTTACTATGACCAGCCGGATGTGTGGCGTGAAATAGTAAAAAATGGAATGAATGATGTGCGTTACCAGTTTGAAAGTAACCGTATGGCAGATGAGTATTACGAGATCATGTACAATCAATAATAAATAAGCAATTTTTTAAGAAGCATCTGTCGTAAAGCAGGTGCTTTTTTCTTTTTGGTGCTATCATCATATTTAATTCTATGGGGCTTCGGTTCGGGCTATTGTGGGCTCGCTGTCGCTCGGTGCTTTGGCACCGGCTCGTACCTCGCCGCCCTTCATATCCCGCAGCTTTTCGTCGGTATAATATCTATTAATCTTTTATAAAAGCACTTACCAGCAAAACAAACTAAATGCAACAACAGTCGCCCAATACTCAACCAATCCCCCTTCTGAAGGTTCTATCCCCTCCTTGGGAGGGGCAGGGGTGGGTCCCTTAACCTAAACGCAAATTCCCGTCCCAAAAATATTTTTCAATAAACTTGTAAAAAAGATTTGCTGGTATGGTTTAAGACAGTTACTTTTGCACTCCCAATAAAAATGGGGTGTTAAAAAAGTTCTTTAAAATCGAAGTGAAACGTAATACAGCAAAGGGTTTTAGAGAAAAATAATTTAAAATTAAATTTGCCGGTTTCAAAAAAGGTA
>JAQGEF010000011.1 GCA_027854065.1 Polluticaenibacter yanchengensis
TCGTAAATCCATGATTTCGAATCGCTTTAATATCATTTTTTGTTTCAAAATCGCATTCTCTAACAAATGAAAAATAGCCATTTAATTAAAAATGCCTTCTTCTTCAATTCAGTAGAAAGTAAAAAAGGTGAAAAAAGCAATACATATATATAGTATTCAATAACTTATGATTAATTCCTTAGCTAAATGACATTGTGCCGCAGCCCCTTATCCATTGAACCCTATTCTACAAAATAATGGATCATATTTCCATTACTGAAACATACAAGTCAGCCGGGTTATTCCTTTATAAAACTCCTGTTCAATACCTCACCACTTACATCCAGTACCACCCTGTAAATACCCTTTGGAAGAATATTCACATCTAATTGGTTACCCGAAATAGTACCTGCCAGCAACACCTTACCGTCCGCAGCAATTATTTTTACATTCACCGGCGCACCTCCAAAGCCATTATTGAAATAAATCCTGTCTTTTACAGGATTAGGATACAATACAAATGTTGCATCTTCCCAGGTACTAAACTGCAGCACATTAGAATAGAATATTTCTCCACCAGCCGTTACAGCTTTCAACCTGTAAAAGTATCTGCCTGTATTCAACTGTGCCGCATTATAATCGCTCCTGTAAATTAAATTGTCATCCAACAGATCATACCTGGTGCCATCAACGCTTTGTTCCATACCAAGGCGAATCACATTTTCAATATTCTGTTGCCATTTAAAATACACCATTCCACTTTCCTTCTTCCCCGTCAATAAGAATAAATGGTTCGGCAGATCCTCGTTAAACCTGAACAGGATACTAACAGGTAAATGGTCAGAAGTCGTATTGCGGTAATTCCCGATCTTATTAATAAATTCAGTATGTATCGTAGTAGAATTCGCAACATAGTTTGACTTCAATTCACTGCTGATAACAATATTATCGATCACATTATCATAGCCAATCACCGAATAGCTCCCATTCCTGCTCAATGGCAAAGTAGCACTATAATAATGTTGCGTACCCACAGAATCCTTTACAAGATTCACATAAGAAGAAATGGTATCTGCCATTGGCGCAATTGTCCTTAGTAGATCATCATTAAAATCACCCAATAAAACAATATTGTCATTTTTAAACTGGTTATCCAATGTATCTTTTAACTGGTTGATCGCATTGAATCGTTTATTGTAAGAGTCAACCTTATCCGCATCACTACCTACATTCGCTTTGCCATGTATCAATACCAGCTTCAAAGGAATGTTCACACTGCTCCTTTTATAAACAGCTTCCAGTAAATACGGGAAACGGCCGTTTGACCACCAGCTTCTTATTTCGGTCTGGCCGGCAGAAAAAGAAGTCGCATTGATCATGCTCCGGTGATTTTGCAGGCTCACTTTAGATGAATCAAATACAAATGCCAGTTTTTGCGCCACAGCATAAGAACCCGCATAGCCGGAAGTAGTTATCGAAAAAGCATTCGAAGCCATAGGAGATACAACATAGACCCAATCTTTGCCTAAAGAACGTGCCACATTGCCCAACCTGGCAGTGTCTACCACTTCACAAACCGCATAAATATCAGCTGCCAGATCTTTAAAGACTGTTGTTGCATTTTGTTGCTGCAAATTCAGATTAGACGGGCCGTTAGAAGCACTGCCAAACCAGCTCATATTCCATGCAACAATTTTCAGATTATTTTGAGCATCAGCAAAATGGCAAATAAAAAATAGAAGGGTTGCTAAGATTCGTTTCATTGACTTTCCCATAATTGTTAAAAATGAAAAGTCCCGCACCTACGGGACTTTTCTCAAACAAACCATTTCCAAATAAACCTTATCCTATGAAAATTCAGGTACAAAGATGATAAACTTTTCTGACATTCAAAACAAGTTTCTAACAATTTAAACAAAACATACAAAACCTTAAAATTCATCTAACAAAAACACAAAATAAACATATTGGATTCAAAAAAGCTATTAAATTCATTTTTTGCAATACAAAAGCACTTATTCTATATATTTTTTATTTAAAAGAAAACAAACGTCTATCACAGAACAGGCAAAACTGCTATTTATTGTTAATCAAATTACAATCGGTAAATAAATAAACCATTACTGTTTACATTTACACCATTGAATTTTAAAATGCAAAAGCATTAAATTACAAAATGGACGAAATGTGTAAAATAGTATTAGCAATTACCGGAGCAAGCGGCTCAATTTATGCAAACAGGTTATTACATAAACTAGTACAAAAAACAAATAGCATTGAAACAATTGGGGTTGTAATGAGTAAAAATGCCCAAACAGTATGGACAACAGAACTGGGAGAGGCTTCATGGAATAAATACCAGTCCAATGAAACAGGCAAAGTGCCCGTTAGATTCTATGACAAATACGATTTCAACGCACCATTCGCATCAGGTTCTGCCAGGTACAATAAAATGGTAATCATCCCCTGCAGTATGGGTACGATGGGCAGAATCGCCAATGGCATTTCTGACGACCTGGTAACCAGGGCCGCAGATGTCATTTTAAAAGAACGCCGGCAATTGATCTTAGTGGCCAGGGAAACACCATATAACCTCATTCATATAAACAATATGAAAGCAATCACAGAAACCGGTGGTATCATCTGCCCGGCAACGCCATCTTTTTACAGTTTACCAAAAACGATAACAGAAGTAGCAGATACTGTAGTAGACAGAGTCATCGATTTAATGGCCATTCCCAATGATACTTACAGATGGCAGGACACAGCACATAAATAATGCACAGAACCATCCATTCAATACTGTTTTCAAAACAACAGACAGCACATCAAGACATTCGTTCTGCAAAAATCAAAAACATGAGCAAAGAAGAAATATTATTTTTTTTAAATAGCAATAAAGACAAAGCCATTACAAACTCCCCTGCCCCATTTATGAACTGGCTGGCGCCCGTTTTACTCAATTTTTCGGAAGGCAGCTTAGAACTGGCTTACACAGTAAGGCCCGAAATGGCAAATCCTGTAGGCATATTGCATGGCGGTGTTATTGCTGCCATTATTGATGACAGCATAGGAGCCACTCTCATTACATATGGCAAACTGGAATTCCATGCAACGATTAACCTTACGATTGACTACCTGGGGGCCGCTAAACCGGGAGACAGTATTATTGCCATTACAAAAGTGATAAAAAAAGGGAAACAGCTTACCAATGCCATTTGCGAAATCTGGAATAAAGATAAAACAAGAATGCTGGCAAAAGGCAGTAGTAACTTACTTTTGGCAAACCAATACGCTATTCAATCCTGATGTACACGCAAAATAGAAAATTACAGCTTTCGGAACTAACAGCCATCATTCAGAATACAATGGAAGAGATTTTCTTTGATGAAAGTTTCTGGATTGTAGCAGAAGTCATTGATGTAAAAAAGTACCCGTCAAAACGCTGGTGTTTTTTAAAGTTCGTAGAAAAACACAGAGGCCAGATAGCCGCAGAAATGCAAGCCGTCTTTTGGGCACGCGGCTACACCTATATAGACCTGTTTGAGCGCATTACCGGCCAGAAATTTTCTGACGGCATGGAAGTTGTCTGCCGCGTATCCGTTAGCTTTCACCCGAAATTCGGCTTAAAACTCGAAGTACTCGAAATTGATGCCAGCTATACCTTAGGTAAAGTAGAACAAGACCGTTTACTCACCATTGAAAGGCTCAAAACAGAACACAGTGATATTGTAAAAGAAGTCGATGGCAGTTTTGTTACTTACAACAACCAGAAAAACATACCGGTAGGCATAAAAAAAATCGCATTAATAACCGCACAAAACAGTGATGGCGAAAGAGATTTCCTACATGAACTAAAAAACAATAGTTATAGTTACACCTTTGACGTTGCCATTTTTCATGCCCAGGTACAAGGCAATCATGCAGCTACAGAAATAAACAACCAGCTAAAAAAAATTGCGCAACGAAAAGATATTGATATTGTCGTAATAGTCCGTGGCGGCGGCTCTCAAACAGATTTAAAAGCTTTTGACGATTACGAGCTGGCATTAACCATTGCAGGTTTTGAAGTCCCGATATTCACAGGCATCGGGCACGATAGGAATATCAGCATTGTGGATATGATGGCCACACCATATAAAACACCAACCAAAGTAGCACATGCGATTGTTGAAAACAATTTCAACTTCGAAAACAGGTTGTTGAAACTAGAGCAGCAGTTGGCAGATAATATTTCAGATATCTTATTTACCTACGAAACCAGGCTTGCCAATGCGGAAAAAATACTACAGTTAAAAGTACCTTTACTCGTACAGCAGAAATTGAGTAACATCCACCAGCTTAAACAAGATCTGAAACAGGGTGTGTTTAAAACTCTCGAAACAAAAAAACAACAATTGGCACTTCAAAAGCATACGCTGGATAAAGAAGTGTCTAATAAACTAACCCTTAAAAAACAACAATTGAATAGCCTCAACCGCGTATTGAACAGTTTAAATGTACAATCTATTTTAAACAGAGGTTTTGCATACATAAAAATCAACAATAATATCATTCAATCAGCAGCCGGCATTCACATCGATAATAATATTGATATTGTAATGAAAGACGGTAATGTAGCAGCAAAAGTTTTAAATATTAATACAAATGGCGAAGTTTAATTTTGAAAAAGCTTACAAGGATTTGGAAGCCATCGTTACACAAGTAGAAAACGATAATGTGCCATTAGATGAGTTAGCCGAAAAAGTAAAAAAGGCAAAACTCCTGATCAGCATGTGTGAACAAAAGTTAAGAGAAATTGACAATGAACTAAACGACAACAAACCAAACAACCAAACAGATAACGATTAAAAATTGTCCTATGAAATTCATTAAAAAAGCAGCCGTCATTACCACGGCGGTTGTCTCATTAGCATTTGTTGAGAAACTCAGGACCGTCAGCATATGGATGGCAGGCGATTCTACCATTGCTGCCAAAAAGCAGGACAGGTACCCGGAAAACGGCTGGGGAATGCCATTTGCCTCCTTCTTTGACAGCAAAAAAGCGGTGGTACAAAACGAAGCACAAAACGGCAGAAGTACCAGGACTTTCATCGAGGAAGGCCGCTGGGACAAAATAGCTAAAGAAGCCCGCGAAGGGGATTATGTTTTTATACAATTCGGACATAATGACGAATCCAAAGAAAAAGTAGACCGCTACACGACGCCAGAGCAGTATAAAGCTAATTTAGCCCGCTTTGTTAATGATACCAGGGCAGCAAAAGCAATTCCCATCCTGGTTACGCCTGTTAGCAGGCGCAAGTTTGATAAAGCAGGCAACCAGCTGGAAACACACAAAGAATATTCACCATTGGTAAAACAAGTAGCTGATAGTTTAAAAGTATTGTTTATAGACTTAGATACAAAAAGCCGTGAACTATACCAGAAAATGGGAGAAGAAAATTCTAAATTACTGTTTTTACAATTAGCACCGAACGAACACCCGAACTACCCGAACGGCGTTACTGACAATACACATTTCAGCGAATTAGGCGCCCGTTTAATCGCACAGATCATGTATAAAGAAATTGTGGCGTTAAATATAGAAGACTTAATCAAAAGATTCAACGAAGGCAAAAAATAAAACATATTATAGCCATGAATATCCGAATAATTAAAGTTTTTATTCGTTTATTCGTGGCTATTATAATTTTGACGGCATGCCACACCAACCTCATATTATTTTCACAGTTACCAACGACCTGGTTTTCGACCAACGCATGCACCGGATATGCACCACCCTTTCAGATGTTGGCTACAAAGTAACCCTGGTTGGCCGTTTAATGCCCGACTCACCCAAACTCACACCCAAAAAATTTGAACAAATAAGACTTAAGCTCAATTTTCATTCAGGAAAACTTTTCTATATTCAGTACAATTTAAGATTATACCGCTTCCTACGCAGGCAAAAAGCAGATGCCATTTGTGCGATAGACCTGGATACAATAGTACCGGTTTATTATGCAGCAAAAAAACTAAAGTGCATAAAAGCCCTCGATGCCCATGAATACTTCACAGAAATGAACGAAATAAAACGCAGGCCCGGTATTTACAAAATCTGGCATTGGGTAGAACGCCGTTTTATGCCTGAATTTCACAATGGATATACAGTTGGATATGCTATTGCCAATAGCTTTAAAAACATTTATAACCTGGATTATGAAGTGGTAAGGAACATGCCACTAAAGAATCCGAATACCCAACCAAACCCCGATGCCTTACAGCAGGCAGTTGATTTAATCGACCATTTTAACAGAAATACTGACAGCAGCTTACCTGTTATTATGTACCAGGGTGCAGTAAACGAAGCCCGCGGATTAATCCAGTTAATCGATGCCATGAAAAATATACCTGCGCGCTTAATCATAGCAGGCACCGGCAATACTTTTGAAGAAACACATGCCCATTTAACTCAACAAAACCTGGGACATAAGATCATTATGACAGGAAATATTCGCCCGGAAGTACTAAAGCACTTAACCAATCATTGTTACATAGGCATCAACCTGGTAGAAAACACTGGATTGAATCAATACTATTCCCTTGCCAACAAATACTTTGATTACATAATGGCAAGCAAACCCCAGGTAAGTATGAATTACCCCGAATACAAACGTGTAAACGACACCTACGATATTGCCCTTTTAATAGACAATGTAGAGGTACCTGCTATCGAGAACGCCATTAACCAACTGCTCAATAACGCTGCTTTATACCAGCGTTTAGCCAACAATTGTATTAATGCTGCTTCACAATTAAACTGGGAAAAAGAATCCGAAAAACTAGTAACATTCTGGAAAAGCATATTACCGGCCTAAACACCGGCGAGTTTCAGATCATCAACAAACTCATTCACAACGCTCAATTTAGTAAACCAGCTGGTCACTAGCCGCACAGCCGTCTTTTCCTCATTAATTTTCAGCCAGTCATAAAACTCATATTGTTCCCTCAGCTTTGCAATGACCGTATTTGGAAAAACAGGAAAAATTTGGTTTGTTTTAGAATCCGTTAAAAAATCGTATCCCAATGTCTTAATACCACCAGATAATTGAGCGGCCATTTTATTGGCGTGATGCCCCAATTCAAAAAATAAACCATTTTGAAATAACACTAAAAACTGGAGACCCAATAAACGTCCTTTCGCCAGTAATGCCCCACGCATTTTCATGTTATACACAAAATCCTGGTGAAGCAATACATTATTAATAACAATCGCCTCTCCTAACAAAGCCCCGTTCTTAGTGCCGCCAATATAAAATGCATCTGTATGTTTAGCCACATCAGCCAACGTTAAATCCCCGGCCGCTAACCCCGAGGCTAACCTCGCACCATCCATAAACAGCCATAAATTTCTCTGCTGACAAAATTCCCATAAAGCCACCAGTTCGTCCTTACTATAAAACGTACCAAGTTCTGTAGAATTTGAAATATACACCAATGCCGGCATCGTCATATGTACAGGTTCCACTTTATTTAAGTGCATAGCAATTAACGCTGGTGTCAGCTTACCATCCAAAGTAGCAATCGTTTCTATTTTGTGCCCGGTGGCTTCTATAGCACCCGTTTCGTGATGAAATATATGACCAGTTTCCGCTGAAATCACCGATTGGTAAGGCTTCAATACTGCTGATATAAATGTCAGGTTAGCCTGAGTGCCGCCCGATACAAAAAACACTTCCGCTTCTGCATTCAAATGTTCTTTTATCAGTTTTTTTGCGCGCATCGAATATTCATCTTCGCCATACCCGTTTTGCTGCACTTCGTTTGTTTGCAAAATGGCTTCCAGTATTTTCGGATGCGCCCCTTCACTATAATCATTCTTAAAACTATATTTCATTGCCGCTGTTATAAACTCCAAATTTACAATTAACTTTTAAAGCTTAACCCCTCAACCTCCAAAGCTTTTATTAAAACAGGAACTGATGATTTACCAATGCCATGTAATGCCAGAATATCCTTCAAATAATAGCCAGATAACTTCTCAGGGTTAATAATTCCTGCTTTTTCCAATGCCCTCCTCGCAGGAGCACTGAATAAAGCCAAAAAGTCAGTAGCTGGATTACTCTCCTTCTCACATATAGGACAAACCGGGCAATCACTCGATTTATAATATTCATGTCCTTTTACACATGTCCGGAGTGTTTTTTTCGTTTTCATCTTTTACAATTTAAGGTCATATACAAACATAAAAAAGCAGCCCACATAACGCAGACTGCTCTTAATCATTTATTATCAAATCCTCTTTATTTCAGTGGGTTTCTGTAATTATCCCTACCAAGGTAAATCTGGAAGCCAAAACGCATGGTAAAACCACTGGCACCATCCACATTTTTAAATTTTGAATAATTGTAGCCGGTAACACCCTCAACTGCCACCATATCATTAATAAAAGCCGCAAAACCCATTCCAATTAAAAAATCGAAACCATTTGTTTTGGTCTTACTCATTTCAGGCAGCTTAATACTTCTGTTCTGATAGCTGAACTCAGTTACAATAAACGGCTTTGTAGTACTTTCCCCTATATAATAGCGGGCAAAAGGGCCTAAACCAAATTGGTTTGTTTTAGTGTCACCTTCTTTTCTGAACGAAAGATTCAAATTGGCGCCAATTGCAAAATTATCAGCAATAAAATAACCATAATTCGGGTTGATTACCACAGAATTATTGCCTTTAGTTGTTTGAAAACTCACAGAACCACCTACTAAACTCGTTCCTTCTTCTATTTTTTGGGCATTAGCATTTATTACTAAAATAGAAAATAACGCTACAAGGATTTTTTTCATACTATTTCTTTGTTTAATTTATTTAAATCTATCACTTCATAGAGCGCAGTAAACGAATAAGGCTGCATTCCCGGTAATAAAAAACATTTGATTCGCTTCCTTATTACTTCTCCTCTTACAAATTTCCTGCCATCCGGTAATGCGAATGTATCTCCAATATTTATTGTTTCCACTGTGGTCATTGCCGGGTGGCGCTTGTCGTACTTATTCAAGACTCGCTGCAAATCAACTTCACTGCAGGTACTCGCCCCCGGTTTCTTTATTGTTTTTACCAATGCTTCCGTAATATCCACCGGTAGAACCTGATGCTGGATAAACTCATAAAGCATCTGGCTGTATATAGACTTCCATTCAGTACCATGAGGTTGCACGCGATGTCCAAATTTTTCATAAGTAAGTAAATGCGCCAGTTCATGTATTAACGTTACCAGAAATGCATATTTATTCAAATCACCATTTACCGATATCCTGTGATTGTTATTACCATAAGCATTCCTGTAATCCCCCAATTTTGTTTTACGTCCCCTGCTGATGGTCAGGTGCACTTTATGTTTCAATATCAATGGCATTACCAGTTCAAAACAATTATCCGGCAGATACTGCCTTAAAGGCTCAAAAGAACGTTGTTTTTCCAATGATTAAATTTCCTTTTTCTTATTCAGTTGCAAAGATAAATAAGTACCTAAAATATGGTACACCAAATACAAAACAGCGCAGCCAATCAAACCACTCTTATTAATCGTTTTCGCCGTAAGCATATATAAGAACGCTGCAATACCAATCACAGCAAATTTTAGCATAAAGCCACCATAAACACCACTCACAGCTGCACCCGGGCGCTTAGGGTCTATTTTTTTGCTATACATTAATATGCTGACAAGCGTTACAGCATACAAAATGACATTACCGCCAATTAACAGCCCCACATTAACATTAATATCCTCCAGTTTACCTCTTAATATAAAAATAATGGCAGTAAATACAATAAACACCAGATGTAACGGCAAAAGCTCCTTTTTTGAACTAAACATTCCTTTATTTATTTTTCTTTTTTATTAAGTCCGCTATGGATAAGCTATATGAAATTATTGTTTCAACTAGCCTCAATATCATCATTCAAACCTTCGTATCAGAATCTGTTACTATAAATTAGTATGCGGATTTTATAATCTAATCCCTGGTCGTATCTATCATCAGACTATCGTTCGCAGATATGTCCAGCAACGTCGTATCTACCACCAATTCATTAGTATCTCCCTTCAAAACCCTTTGTACAGCATCCAGGTACAGTTGTTTCTGTGCCAATGAATATTCCAGGCTATCTGTTTTCATCTTTAGGTCCCTCAGCATTTGTGTAGAACCCTGTTTGCCATATCCAGGTATCAGGTACCGGATATTAGTAAAAGAAACAATAGCAAGAGTAAATCCCACCAAAATGACAAAAATACTGCTTAAAAGCACAAACACTGAAACCCTGTTCAGTTTAAATGTTGTCAATTCTTCAAATGTATCATCATTAATAATTACCAGGCGATACCTGTTTTTTAATCTTTTAAATGTATTCTGAGAATTGGTAGGCTTCATATTTGTAAAAATAAATGAAGTGTAATTTATAATCAATTTTAAATAAATAAATGTATAATTCTTCAATTAGGCAATGAACATTTAAAAAAAACGTTTATTTTGCTGAATTATCTGTTGATAGCTGATTATACTAGGTAATTTAGAACAATACTGGAATGTGACTTTGCCAAAAGCATCATTTTCAACTACATTTATATTAAACGGCATTACTGTATTAAGATTATATAATGAACTATAAAAAATACTTACTATGTTGTGTGTTAATGGTAATAGCAGTTTTATCGGCTATTGGCCAAAAGCCCGCATTTGAGTTTGCCATAAAAAAACCGGACCAGTATAAAGAGCGCCCTCTGCCTTCAGAAAAGTTCAAGGATAAAAAATTCACCAAAGTCCGTCGTTTTTTTCAGAATACTTTTACAAAGTATAACTACTATTTCAATGCCAACCTACGCCTCAATCAAATAGTAGAGCAGTCAAAAAGAACAAATAACGATGACTATACACAATTATTAAGTTTTTACCCTTATAGTTTACAGACAACTTCCAAAGACCCCTTCCTGGACAGTATCATCTGGAAATGTACATCAGGCATTCTGCTCCATGATTTAAGGAATGACTGGATAGATGACCTGTATTTAATAATGGGCAAAACTTACCTGTTACGCCAGGATTATGACAGTGCCCGTATGATTTTCAGTTATATCAACTATGCGTATGGCCCCAAAGGAGATGATGGATATGATAAAGTGATCGGAAGTAACCAGGGCAATAACAATAATCCCCTCTCTGTATCCACTCCGGAAAGAAAAAAATATATTTTAAAGAAAGCTCCTATTAGAAACGAAGCATTCCTATACCAGATAAGGGCCATGATTGAAGATTCCCTGTATTTAGACGCCGCATCTTTAATCACCACCTTACAAAACGATCCGTTATTCCCTGCCAGGTTACAGAATTCGCTGCATGAGCAACTGGCATATATGCACTACCGCCAGCAGGAATGGGACAGTGCGGCAGTTCATTTAGAACAAGCCATAGATGTGGCAGAAAACAGGGCAGAGAAAGCCAGATGGTGGTACCTGGCAGGCCAGATGTATCAAATGGCCAATATGTTTGATAAAGCTTCTAATGCTTATGCACAAAGCTCCGAATTAACTTTTGACCCGGTAATGGATGTCTATGCCAGGTTAAATACCATTCGCCTCAATAAAAGCAACAATCCTAAAATAATTGATGAAAATATCGCCAAACTGGTATCCATGGCCAAAAAGGACAAATACCAGAATTATAAAAACATTATTTATTATGCCGCTGCTTTAATTGAATTAGAGCGCAATGGTTATGATGCCGCCACAGCTTTTCTAAAAAACAGTATTAAATACAAGACAACAGATGAAAATCAGACTAATCGCAGCTTCATGCTTTTAGGTGATGTACATTTTCAGAAAAAAGATTTCTCTAACGCCGCTTTTGAAGGCTATGACAGTACTAAAAATGCAGGACTGACAATAGCTTCCGAAAAAAGACTCGAATACAGAAAAACACCCACCCACGATATTTATTTAATAGACGAAGAGATTAAAGTAAACGATAGTTTGCTCCAGGTAGCATTATTACCGGAAGCAGAAAGAGACGCATTAGTAAAAAAAGTAGTAAAGCAGCAACGCAAGCTAAGAGGACTTAAAGAAGAAAACATGGGAATTGCCGGTAGCGCACCATTGGCTGGCGGCAGTAACACCACTGTAACTGACTTATTTAGCTCAGGCGGCACCAGTTTTTACTTTTATGACGCCAATGCCCGGGCCAATGGGTTCACTAAATTCAAACAAATTTGGGGAGACAGGCCAAACGTTGATAACTGGCGTCGGAGTGCCAAATTGAAACAAACCAATTTCCAGAATGTCAATTTAACCAATAATAATACCAATAACAACGATCCGTTAACGGATGTATTTGATTCCAGTAATGTCTCTTATGACAATTACTACAGTCGTTTACCTATTTCACCGGAAAAACAAAATGCCAACCGTCTTAAATCCATTGACAAACTATTTGAAAAAGCAGAAATAGTACATTACAAATTAGAAGAATACAGCGAAGCCATAAAAATATATGAAGAAGTTTTAAGGCGCTCAGCCGATACCGGTGTAAACAGGGAAAAAAGCATATTCGGATTAATACATTGCTACGACAGGATTGGTGACAAAGCAAAATCAGATTTCTATAAAAGCGAACTATTGAAAAAACATGCTAACAGCGAATTAGCAAACAGGTTTAACAACGGCACTACTCAGCAACAGGCAAAAAGCAAAGCAGAGGTAGATAAAACTTATACCAATATCTACAACCAGTTTTTAGAGGGCAATTTTGCCAAAGCAGTAGAGCAAAAAAATGAAGCAGATAAAAACTTCAATATCGTAAGCTGGTCCCCACAACTAAGCTATATTGAATCAGTATATTACATTAAAGAAAGACAGGACTCTGTAGCCATAAAAAAACTAAATGACCTGCAAAAGGCCCATAGCACAAGCCCTTTAGCCGGAAAAGCCAAAACAATGGTAGATGTACTTAAACGCAGGGCCGAAATTGAAAAATACCTGACTGATTTACAAATTACCCGCATGCCGGAAGATTCCATTGGCAATATTCCTGAAGTTGTAGCAATACCTGAACGCAAACTAGTTAGTAAAGCGGAAATGGACAAAGCAGACAGTACCCGTATTTCTGAAAAAGATCTTGCTGAAAAAATGAAAGCAGAAAAACAGAAAGCGGACAGCATTATGAAATCAATTACCGATAAACAGGTAAAAGATTCCCTTGCCAAAGCAGAAAAACTAAAATTAGACCTGGAGAAAAAGTTACAGGACTCATTAATAAATGCTGCAAAAGCTGACAGTATAAGATTAGTTGTAGAACAAAAACGTCTTGATTCATTAGCAATTGTAAAAGCAGACAGTATAAAAGCTGCTGTTGCGAAAATGACAACTGATTCTTTGGAAGCAGCAAGAATCCTCGACTCTATCACCGCTGTAAATAAAGCGATAGAAGCCAGGGAAAAAGCAGAAAGAGAAGCCATCGCTTTAGCCAATAAAAACAGGTTAGATTCTATTCAAAACGCTATCAAGCTCACCCAGGAAAAACGACGTATTGATTCCATTGAAAATGTCAGGAAGGAAGAACTGGCTAAAGCAAATGCAATAATGAAGCCATCTGCTACAAGTTCACCATATAAATTCAGTATGAATGACGGCGGCTATGTAGCCATTGTATTAGAAAAGATAGACCCGGCCTATGTAAATGAAGTGTTCTATGCTTTTGGAAACTACAAAAACGGCTATAAGGGTACTAAAATAAACTCTGTAAAAAAACGCCTCAAAGATAACTTATGGCTGGTACTCTTACAGAATCCGAATTTCCAGAATGTTCAGGGACAGCTAGATTTTATTGAGACCATGAAACCACTGGCCCAATCAGAAATTATCAACTGGCTGGAACCATCCAAGTATAAATTCATCATTTTAAACCAGGCTAACCTGGACTTATTATCGTCCGATCCGAATATAGAACAGTATTTAAAAGCATTAAATGAAGTCTTGCCTGGTAAATTCTAGGCAAGTTCTAAAGAGCTAAGAATAGATTACTAATATTATAAAAGTTGAAAAGCTGCCACATATTTGACTGTCGGGTAAATGGATAATGCATTTTTTGAAAGTAAATTAATAATAGCATCCAAAACTTAAGTCCTAAAACCTAGCAACAATATACAATATAAACACCTAGCAGTCATTTTGATCACAGCGAAGAATCCCATTCAAAAAACTTAACTCAAGCTATTTCACCGAAAGCTTCCTGTCCCCTCCTGGGGAGGAGCTGGAGCGGGTTTGTACACCAAATCAATAACATCCCAAACACACATCCTACAGACTTCTTTTGTCTACAAGATAAATGGGCTTGCGACTCTTTATATCAAAAACGGTGCGACTTAATACTTCGAATGGTACAAACTCAACCGCAGGCGTCACACGGATCTTTGATTTCAAATAAGCCCTGATCTCGTCAAGAAATGCCTGCGAAGTATCAGAAGCTGTCATTTTTATAAGCACATCATCCGTGCCCGCACTACTGGTGGTCAGTATCACCTGGTAAAGCTGTATCGCATCAAAATGATTCAGCAGGTCAAAGATCGCAGGCGGATAAACGGTCGTTCCTTTATACTTAATCATATGGTCCTTACGGCCAACAACCGGGCCCACACGAACGGTCGTCCTGCCACAATTACAAGGTTCCTCTATTACCTGCACCATGTCCCCCGTTTTGAAACGCAATAATGGCATTGCTTCCACACCTAAAGTGGTAATCGTCAGCTCCCCTACTTCCCCCTTTTTCACCGGTTCATTGTTATTGTTGAGTACTTCAATAATAATCAGTTCCGGATGATGATGTCCCCCGCATTGTGCAGAACATTCAGTAAAGGCCGTGCCCATTTCAGTAGAAGCATAGGTAGAATATAATTTAACCTGCCACTTACTTAAAATTTTATCGGCCAGGATACTGTTGGTCAGGTCCTGGTTCTTTAATGCCTCACCAATACAAACAATACCCTCTATACCAGCGTTATTATAATCAATGCCATGCTCCTGCGCGTAATCTATCAGCTTCAATAAAAAAGAAGGTACCGCAATCAGGTACCGGGGCTTATTGGCCAATATAGAGTCCCACTGAAGCTGCGGCGTGCCCGCACCAATGCGGATAACGCCCGCTCCTATTTTCCTGAGCCCTAAAAAATAAGCCAGGCCCGCTACAAAACAACGGTCAATCGTGGTCATTAGCTGCACCACATGACCTTTACGGATTCCTGCACAAGACAAAGAGATCGCTTCATTGTAGGCCAGTCGCTCTAAATCCTTATCAGTCAGCCCGAAAGTTACCGGTTTCCCCAATGTACCGGAAGTAGTAGAAAAATCTACGATTTCAGACTTCGGCACACAGAAAAAATCATTATTGCGCAATTGCAGGTCCTTTTTTGTAGTAACAGGCAGCTGCTCCAGGTCTTCTAAAGTATTAACCTTCGAAATATCAATGTGATGATTAGCAAACAAATCCTTATAGAACGGGGAATGCTCATGTAAATACACGAGTAAATCACGTAAAGCCGCCTCCTGGAAAATTTTTATCTCCTGCCTTGTAGCTGTTTCTATTAAAGGAATCATTTAATTTTTCGTTTCAGTTTTTTAAGATACTTCTCAATATTTTCCTTATCAGGTAAGGTCGTTATTTCCTTACTTAAAGCGATACGAAAAGCATTATCTGCCGCCTCGTATTGTTTATAATTGTAATAATAAACACCGGATTTATAATAAACGATCCATAACTCAGGATTTAATTGCCTGTATTTAAAAAGAACATCTTCCGCCAGAAGAGTCTTCTTTTTAATGGCCGCATCTATTTGCCTGTCCAGCACCCTGTAAGCTTCATAGTCCCTGTAAGCATTTGTATAAATAAAACTATCGGCCGGTATATTTAAGGAAACAAGATTTTTAGACCTTATCACAGAACCAGTATCAGCAAAAATTGCTTTCAGATCATAAGCAACAAAAGTACCAGACTGGTAAGGGCTGGAAGATACCCATACTTTCAGGTCCTCAGGTTGGAATATAATGCCGTGGTGGGCCAGTAACTGGTTCAGGGATTTCTCATTACCATAGCCGATCGGCTTATTCCTTAGCCCCTCTTTATTTCTTAAAATAGCCGCCACCGCAGCCGGGTCCATTTTTTGGGTTTCGTTTTGCAACAATTCTTCTATCCGTTCAAACCTGTACAATGAATGGCTTTCCAATATATGCCTGTTATTTTTTTTATCTTCTTTATAAGCAGAGCTCTGGAAATGATTCGTGCAAATTAATTCATCCGATCCCGGTACATCATAAACACCAAAATTTTTGGGAGACATCTCTATCAGCACCGCTTTCCTGTCTTTACTGCTGCTTACCATTAAAGATTCTGAAACAAACACTTTAAACCGGCGGGCGATGGTTACAGCCTCCTCAATGGTACCCGCATATTGCAGGATCGTCCTGGCAACAATGGAGATTGGGGTCTTTGCCACCAATGGTATTTTAGATTTACCCGCATTCATAGTAATCGTCAGGCCCCGCTCATTCATGCCGGACACAACACCGACCATTCCCGGCCAGGTAACCATCATCAGCCCGTAACCACTATCAGGTTTTATAAACGCAATAATTTTATTCTTTGCAAAATCATCACCAGCGTAAAAATCAAAGTTCCTCCCTAACAGCAGCTTGCCGTCTTCAGTCTTCTCATTCCAGAAAGCCATTGATGAGCAACCCACCAACGCCAGGTCTTCCAGCGCATGCCCGATATCATGCGCGCCGTGTAAGTACAGGTTTCTCAGGTACTTTGGCGCTATCTTATCATAATTATCAGATGCGAAGCGAGATACGCCATAGATTTCAGTTTTATATTCTTCAGGAACATTTAAGTAAAGTTTGCGGTTATAAAACTTCAAAAACTGCCGCAATAATGACTGTCTGAATTTTGAAGGCACCAGTTCATTAATCTTCCCGAAAAAGACATCTTCCTGGTAATGATACAAAGAATCATATAACGCCCCCATCGCCAACCCACGTTCCAGCGGGTCACCGGAAACATACATTTCCCATTGCCCGAAATCATTTTTCAACAGGTAATTCCTTCCTGCAGAAAATACCGAATCCGAATAACGGACAACGGTTGGCGTTGTTGCATTATAGCCATCTGTCAGCGGTTGATGGTGAATTGATTTAGAAACACCGCAACCGTAAAATAAAGACAGGATCAATATATATAAAATGCTATACCGGTTCATTATTAAATAATGTTTCCTTCGCCACTATTTCCGCGTTAATTTTATCTAACAGGTATTTTTTACCGACGATTTCAGAACAGGTCAACACTGCGGCGATAGTAACGCCCAATACCCCATGCATATTAATGCTCTGGCCTGTAAGATACAGGTTATCCAGCTTTGTTTTTGGAGATATAAAAGATTTTAACGGGTTCGAAGAATCTTTCACGTACCCGTATAAATTACCGTTATGCCCCCCTATATAATCCCTGTAGGATAAAGGGGTTGATGTATAAACCGACTTAATATTTCCCTTGATCTGCGGGTAACGTGCTATTACCTGTTCCAGGAACCGTTCCTGCCTGCTTAGCTTATATGCCTCGTATTCATCCCCCCTTTCCGAAGGACTGGCGACGGTATTCCTTGAAGCCTGCCATTTTTCGAATTCCGAAAAATGAAGGTAAGTAATACCCGTCATGCTCTCCGCCCATTCCTGGTCCTGCTCAGAGACGTTCATGGACAACATAAAGGCTTCCGGCCAGGACGCTTCTGTATAATCATTCGCATCCCATACCCGTTTACTATCCTTAAAATGGTAGTTATTATAATTGAGATACTTCACCGTCTCCGGCTCAAAAACAATATAAATACTAAATGCAGCCGGCAAAACCTCGATACTCTGGATACGCGAGTAAAAAGATTTCCTGAACTTTTCCGCACCAACCATATTCAAAGTCGTCTTTGGCTCAATATTAGAAATAAACAGGTCCGCTTTATATTCATTCCCGTCTTTCGTAAATGCACTCACCACTTTGTTTTCCTCGGTTTTAAATCCCGTAATTTCCTGGCGTTTATAAGCTTCCCCTCCGTACTTTTTCAGCTGCTTTAATAACTGCTTGGTAATCTGGCTGCCACCGTTCACACAACGCCAGGCACTTTGTATATAAGAATTTACCGACAGTGCATGCACATAAAGCGGTGTCTTATCAGGTAAACCCGCGTATAAAAAATTGGAACCAACCAAAACCGCCCTGAGCTTTTCATTCTGAGTGAGCTCCTCAAAGTATTGTTTAGCATTAATAGATAAAATATCATTAGGATGCCCCTCGCCTATATTCAGGTTGTATAATGGGAAGGCATCGCAGATCTCCTGTATCTTCTGACAATAGCTCCTGATGGCGACCTCCTCATCCGGGAAATAGCGCAACAATTGCCTTGTAAAATTTTCATAGCCCTGGGCGTGCGGGTATTCCAGCGCGTCATCACCAAAACTAATCACATCGTAAGCATCATTATTCATCCTGGATAAATTCAGATCATCCATAATGCCCAAATAACTGAAATATTTATTCAGGTTCTGGCCCGCTTCCAATGCGCCTATATAATGTACTCCCGTATCAAAAATAGTTTTATCCCTTGCAAAGGTTTGTAAATTACCGCCAAACTGCTGGTTTTTCTCTACCACGCATACCCTTTTACCCTCTTTAGCCAGTATTACGGCAGATACAAGCCCGCCAAGCCCGCTCCCAACTATTACAACATCATATTTCTTATCTTGCTCAAACATTTCTCTTGTACCCGGTCAGGCCGTTTTGGTTTACAAATTCTTTAAAATCGCTCAAAGCCTCAATACTTCCCTTTCCGGCATTATTAATTGAATAAATATACTGTATGGTATCCGGAATAATAACAGAAAATACCCGTTGTGACGAAATTAATAATGTATCCGCCGCTTCCATATCCGGTGCATCATTATCCCTGTAAAAGATCTTTCTTTTTCCAACCAGGAAATTCACTTTTGCCGCATCCCGCTTCTCTTCATTATGGATGTAAGTTACCATCTTTCTTGACGGGTGTTGCCAGCTCAGCAATAAGTCGATCTGTCCGAAATCATCCGCATAGTGATAAATCTTCGCCTTTGGCAAAATATGAAAAAACATCGCATAATAAGCAAGCTTATTCTTTTTGAAGTCAGATTTCACCGCTTTTACCACATCAGCATCTTTATATAAAAAAGCCAGGTAAAGTTTTTTCTCGTAATAGTTTTCATCTTCATACGCCTGCCTTACTTTTATAAATTCCTCTTTAAAGAAGCGGCTGATCTTTTTTGTTCTTTCAGAATACGAGGTACCAAAACTCAGATCATCTTTACTGATCCGCTCCCCCACTTTAAGCGTCATACTGCCTTCATAAATAATAAAATCCCCCTTAGGAATCAGGTCAGAATTTCCGTGTGTATATACAGGAATAATGTCCAGCCCGAAATGATCCGCCAGGTAAAATGCACCCTTATGAAAACGACCAATGGTATTGTCATCCGAACGGGTGCCTTCCGGGAAAATCATTAAAGAATACCCCTGCGCCACTTTTTCCTTTAAATGGTCCACACTGCCCTCCACGCCTTCAGCTACAGGATAAAATCCCGCCAGCTTCATTACCCTTCCGAAAATCGGAGAATTATAGACCCATTCATTCACCAAAAACATCACTTTAGGGCTCAGCATCACAAAAGATAAAGAATCCAGGAATGAACTATGATTGGAAATAATAACAGATTGCTTATGAAAATCTTCATTGGCCCGGTTCACAATTTTTTTGGAAAAAAAAGGGTAACTGTATAATACAGAGGTACCAAACTTCTGCATCAGCTTCCTTATCACCAACATTTTCTTTTCCGCTGACCCTGGATACACTTTCTTAATAATATTGCCCAGCAAGCTCATTAAAATACAGCCCAGTCCATAATATAAAAATGACAAAACCGAAAAAACGAATAGCTTTAACGTGGCAGGCGATTTATGCTTTTTCACCCTGTTGGTAATGCACATCCGGAAAATGATCGGGTAAAAAACAAACGTAATGATCAGTGCCGAAAAAACACCCAGTAAAGACAAGGTAGAAATAGATTTCAATGCAGGATGTTTCGCAAAAACCAACGCTCCTATTGCCAATACCGTGGTTAATACAGCCAGTAAAATTGAAGTTCTGTAAGTAGTAAACTCATTTTTACCATAGGTATGCTCCTTCTGTAAAGCACTCGTCATAAATATCGTAAAATCGATTCCATGCCCGAATATCAGTGTCGTAACAATCGTACTGAAAATATTAAGCTGGATATTCAGAAGCCCCATCAGGCCCATCGTCACCAAACCTGTAATAGCAATAGGTACCAAACTGATCAGCACCAGTTCCACACGCCTGAAAAAGAACCATAATATCAATATAACCGCTACCAGCGAATAATTGATCAAACTATTAAAATCGTCTTTCAGATGCCCCAAAAAAGTCTCGTTCAATTGCTTCCTGTCTATAATCACCACATCCTTCTCTGTAGCCGACAATGCCTTAACAAAATCAGCCCGTTTATCATCCTCAACTTTCACCAGCGTCGTCAGTGTTACCAGGCCATTCTTTTCATTAAAAAACTCATCCGTTAGAAATGCCGGTACAACTCCATAATCCTCAATAGATACATTTCCTGTGGAGTCCGTTAAAAGCGCATAAAAACGTTGGTGTGTCTCAGGCTTAAACCCCACTTTACTGCCAGCCGCAATTAATTCATTTTTCACCGATGCCACCCGCACCGGTGTCCAGAACCGGCGCCATTCGTCCCGCTTTTCAGCCTGCTCCCTATCTGATAAAACCAGCCCGGCCAAAGATGAAAAGCTGATAATGCGGCCATCCTTTCTATAATCATCAAGAGCAGCACTTAATGCCGAATTCTTTTCCAGCACCTCACTCCTGCTACCACCATGTACCACCAGGTACAGCGATTTAGATGTAAGACTGGTAGATGTCTCCAATTGCTTTTCTACAGCCTTAATATGATTTGGGATATAATTCAGTTTAGAGATATCGTCATCAAAACTGACATACCTGTATGTAAAAGCACTCAATACAATTAAAACCAGGCTTCCGATGATCAATACCTTACTTTTCTCAAAAGGATAAGCCGCCATCTTATCTAAGATCGTTTTCCTTTTAACAACAGTACTTTGTTCCGGTTCATACAAATGCGGGATGATTATAATAGAAAAAACCGCGGACATGATCACACTGATCGACGCAAAAATGCCCAGGTCCTGCAGTGCGCCTGAATTAACAAACAGCAGGCATAGAAAAGCCACCGCGGTTGTGCTGCTGCTCATAATTAACGGCTTCACAATGTCCTTAAATAACTGCTCAATAGATTCCCCGTTCTTATAGTGTGTCAATATATGCAAAGCATAATCAATCGTTACCCCTAGCAACACTGCGCCTATACTTAAGGAGATGGCAGAAATCGAATCTCTTAAAAAATACATGCACATCAAGGCGAACAAACCTCCGAAAACCGATGGGATAAATATGATCACCGGTACATATATTTTCCTGAAATACAATACCAGCAAAAGCATCAGCACACCCATAGATATTAAGACCGTCGTAAGGATATCCGTCTTTATCTGTTTCGCATTCGCCACCGCAATAAAAGAGGAGCCATAATAATCCAGGTGCGCACGCGCTTTATATGCGGTATTGAGCGTATCCTTAATCGCATTCAGTTTTGCAACAAAATCAGTATTTTGCTCCGTTTCGCTGCCGGAAAGTACCGGGTCAATAAACAACAGCAAAGACTGTTCATCTTTTGTAACAATATAGCCGTCCTTTAAATGGAACTCACCCGATACATTCTGCGCCTGCAGCTTCTGCAATGCCATAAACGACAATCCCAGCGGATCATTCACAATAAAGTTTTTAGCAACGATCCCCGTCGGCGATATTAATGTCTTATAATTATTTTCAACCCTTTCCGCTATACTGTCAGCAGACAATCCCGGTTCTATCCTTTTATAATCTTCATGGTTCAAAAACAAAGGAAGATTTCCGTACACAAAATCAAAAGTCTGCTCAATAGCAGCGTCATCCACCCGGCCCTGTACACTCTTGATGTATTGCTTGCAGGTATCCGCCCGCTCCAGGAAATCCGAAGCCACATTTGTCAGATCATCAATAGTACCATCGCCAGTTCGTTTTATCAGCACTGTTATCTTATCGGAAAACTTCAGTTGCTGGAAAACCTTCGTGGTAATATCTCCCTGTTCACTCCTCGGAATAATCCTGGTAATATCCTCCTCAAACTTTATTTTGGAAGCATAGTACCCAAACACAAACAACAAGAGGAATGACAAGCCGGCAGCAAGCCATTTATTTCTTTTTACTAAATAAAAAATCTTTACAAATAAAGCTGACATTAAACTAACGGAGGGTTGATTGCGTTTCTCTTAAAAAACGAAAGTAATAAATAACTTACAAAACCAAATAATAAGCCCGAGAACGCTGCCAGCACGGTACTGCCAACAAGGTATTGCACAATATGTGCTTTCATCATATCTATCGTCACCCCTTCAGTAAAATCAAGTGTAGCCTGTCCCCCGGTAATGAGTGACCCTGTTTTTAGCGACAACCATATTACAACCGGTATCATAGGCGGTATGCTGACATTGGAAAATGTAAAAGCCAGCGCCTTATTCAACCGCAGCAATACCGCAAAAAACATCGTAAAAAAAGTCTGGAAGCCCCACACCGGCATAATGCCCCAAAACACCCCCAATCCAATAGAAGCCGATTTCACCATATTTGAGTCCTTACTGCCCAGCAGGTCCTCTTTCAAAAACTGTTTAAAACTTTTTTTTTTCAGGTTCCTAAAAAAATTCCGGGGAATAATATACAGAAAAGTGATCGTTACCAGTACCGTATTTAAAATACTGATCCGGGTAAAATCCTTAAACGGCCTGAAATGCGTTACCCTTTCATTCATATCATACAACACTTTCACCGGCACATTCTTCACCGGTACACCATTCCATGCCGTACGCACAATCACTTCTATTTCAAACTCAAACTTATTGGTATAAAACCGCCCGGTCAAATGCTTTAAAGGGTATAAGCGGTAACCGGACTGCGTGTCCTGCAATTGAATGCCGGTTTCCACCCAGAACCAGAAATTAGAAAATTTATTGCCGAAGCTGCTCTTTTTAGGGATCCCGTCCTGTTCCATATTTCTATGGCCGATCAATAAAACCGGTTCTGTTGCCACTTTTAAAGCGTTAAGAAACACCATCATATCTTCCGGGTAATGTTGCCCGTCAGAATCTATCGTTATTGCATTCTCAAAACCCAGTTCCAGCGCCTTTTTAAAGCCCGTAGCCAGTGCATTACCCTTCCCCCTGTTTACCGGTAAGTGCACCTGTGTGACCTGCGGATAGTTTTTTAGTATCTCAGGCGTACTGTCAGTAGATCCGTCATTTATAATAATCACCGAATTGGTATAAGACAAAACACCATCGATCACACGGGCCAATGTTTTGTGATTATTATAAGTAGGAATGATTACGCAAACTTTATAGGCTGCAAATTGTTCGTCCGTCACTGACTGCATCTGTTCACTATTTTATCAAAACTACAAAAATTTATAGTTTCCGTTCATTTTCAACGCTAAGGTTGTATTAAATGACACCTGCGCTTTTAACCTGATTCCGTCATCTAATGGCAGGATATCCAGCTCAATGTCCAGGTTATCGTTTTCAAAAGGATTGATCAGTGCCGTAAACTTAATATCTCCCGATTTAATCAAAGTCATGCCTTTGCCGGTAATTCTCTCAAGCAGTTCCTTTATCACCTGCATCATACAAACACCGGGCGTTACAGGATTACCCGGAAAATGCGCC
Organism: Polluticaenibacter yanchengensis; assembly: GCA_027854065.1. Classification (GTDB taxonomy): domain Bacteria; phylum Bacteroidota; class Bacteroidia; order Chitinophagales; family Chitinophagaceae; genus Phnomibacter; species Phnomibacter yanchengensis. The sequence goes on from JAQGEF010000011.1 coordinate 23,943, forward strand.
CGGAAAATCACATGTGATTTTACCAGGGTAATATTCGCTAAATGCTTTTCATTACTCACTGCGTTCAGCGTATTCAGTATGTAAAAATGCTCTTTCAACATAATTCAGTGTTCTAAATTCACTTGGGCGGCCGCCATGTCTGGCTAAAACCAGGTTCGTACCTCACCTTTATTTAGCCAGGCCCGGCGCCGGGCTATCCGCAGTACTCCGCGGCGGCAATACAGGCAGGCTAGCTACGCTATCACCCGCTTACTGTGCCGCCTTACGGGGTACTTTGCTACTATCCCTGCCGCATCCGGGCATTATGCCCTTTCTCAACTGCAAAAACTTATTATTAAATTCCGGCAAATATAATCAACCCGTGCTCTTATCAAAATGAGTTTTAAATATTAGTATTTGATTATTAGCGAATTTGCAGTACTCTATAACCAATCCGCCAGTGCTTATCCCTATAAATACCCGCAACTTTACCTGAAACTATTTTGACCCCTCTTCAACTTTTGTCTGCTTCAACACATAATTAGGTGCCAGGTTACCTTCAATACGTTTTCCTTCAATATCCAGTTTCTCAAGCGCACCTTCAATAACCCTGTACTGAGCAGAAGAATCAGGTTGACCATTATTCATTAAAATGATCTCACTTCCCGTTGCTTTCCACACAAAAGTACCTTTCTGGTGGATCGTATCCGCCTTCCGTTCCATATAATAAGAATGGTAATGGTAAGTGCCCTTTTTATCCAGTTCCAGCTTTACTGCAATACCAGGACAATCCGCACAAGGCAATACCCCTTCATACACACCCGCCCAGGATAAAGAGTTCTCACTTGTATGTTCATTCACAGACGGAATGGTTTCTTCAATTTTTTCAGTTACTGTTTTCGGAGCGTCATTACAGCCGGCAATTACACCGCAGATAAAAATGCCGCCAAATACCAGGTTTTTAATTTTCATAGATAATTATTTTAATTGCTAAAATAAAATACAAAAACCAAACCTAAATACACGTCTTCCTATTATCTTAATTATTTATAAGGAATAAATTTTTAAGACAATCATAAAAAACGCTGTTAATCCAATTGCTAAACCCCATTTACAGGTAACTTCACATATATTTTAGAGAACAGTGAAAAAACAATTTAAGTCCATTCCGCTAAGAGCACTATCGCCGGATTTTGACAAAGGCATCGCTGTAGGCAAACTCCTCACCGATCTTTCGCTTAAAGAAGAAGATGCCCTGCATTCACACCGGCACGATTACCATTTTTTTGTTTTACAGGTATCCGGACATTCCCATTTCGAGATCGATTTTCACCAATATAAAACCGACAATGCCGCTGTTATATACATTGCTCCCGACCAGGTCCATAAAGCATTAAAAGCAGGGCAGGTAGAATGCTACTTCATAGCCATACATAGCGTACATATAAAAGAAGAATACATCGGCCACCTCCAGGAAATCGCCCCAACCTTCCCAATCGCATTAAATAACACTGATCTCCAAATGATTCAACAAGCCATTATGCTTTGTTCGAAGCTGTTTGAAGATAAACACAGGCGGTTATACGATTCTATGCTTAAAGACAGTTGCAATACCTTTATTGCACTGACGCTATCCCTATACCTGGCGCATCAGCCGCCTTCTGCCCCCAACTCCCAGTACGCAGACAAAACAAAAAAATTCAAACAATTATTGGAGCAAAACTACCGTACACTAAAACGGCCGGCAGAATATGCGGACAAAATGAACATATCTGTACCCTATCTCAATGAGTGCATCAGTGCGGTCACCGGGCATTCAGTGACATTTCATATTCAGGGCCGCATTATCCTGGAGGCAAAACGCTTATTATATCATACCAGGAAATCCGTAAAAGAAATTGCAGAGTTACTAGGTTACGAAGATTATGCGTATTTCTGCCGGATATTCAATAAAGCAACAGGGATGCCCGCTTTAGCATTCCGGCGTAAAAACTGCGATTGATCCAATATATACTCCCTCCCTTCCATTGTCAGAACTCCTATATCATTGTTCCTTTGACGAAATTAAAACAAGGAAAATGATATCCAGTATACCCAAATGGATGGGACACTTATTTGAAGGCTATTTACGGCCCAATATGAAAATAACCGCTATTACCAGCCTCAGTCCGTCCGTTAAAAAAATAAGGTTCGAAGGCAATTGTACCCACATGAATTTCCAGGTGGGATATGCCAATGTCATCAGGGTAAGTGATACAGACTACCGCAATTATACCGTGGCGGACTACCGGCCGGATCTGGGATATTTAGAAATGATCTTTCATATCCATGGCAATGGCACCGGTAGTATGTATATTGATCATTTAAGGAACGGCGACGAAATATTTATCAGCACACCCAGGGGACACAAAGTATATGATAAAAACGTGAACAAACATTTCTTCTTTGGAGACGAAACTAGCTTGGGAGTGGCAACTTCATTAATGAATGCCGTTGAGAACAACCTTCATCAGACACAGTTCTATTTTGAATTACATGATGAAAACACAGGTGTACCCGAACTCCTGGGGCTGGAAAACTGTACCGTATTTTCCGGCAAAAATTTATTCTGTAATAAACAGGAGGTCAGTCAGCTCCCCATATTCCAGGCAGACGACTGGCGCCATGCCAACTTTATTTTAACCGGTAATACCAGGTCCGTTCAGGCATTCAGGAGCGTTTTAAAACAACTGAACTTCGGCAATAAAATTCATGCTCAAGGCTATTGGCTTAAAGGCAAAAAAGGACTCTAAAATCATACACAATGATCTATATATTCAAGACCTCCGTAACCAAAAAACAGGATATTCTCCAATTAACACCGGTTATAAAAAAAAGTATCCCATATTGCAAATGGAGCTTTGATCTTACAGACTGCGATAATATATTAAGGATTGAAACCAAAGAAGCACAAAAGGAAGCCATTATACAGCTTTTGAAGGAAAATGGCTTTGAATGCGAAGAATTATCTGACTAATAAAATCCATTGAACCGCAGGCCGAAAATTTATCATTGCACCAATACAAAAACAATCTAATTTTGTTATACAACATTGATAAATATGGACAGTTCCGGCAATACAGCAGCTACAAAAGACGCAAATGAGAACATTCCTAAAGTAACAGGCATCGGCGGTATTTTCTTTTTCTCCGATGATCCTGGAAAGACCCGCGAATGGTATGCTACAAACCTTGGTTTAGACGTTAATGACTGGGGCGCTACTTTTGAGTCCAGGAATATTCATAATCCGGAAGAAGTCAATCAACTGCAATGGAGCCCATTTAAAAACGGGAGCAATTATTTTGCCCCGTCAAAAAAGGAGTTCATGATCAACTACCGGGTTCAGAACATTACAGAACTGGTTAACAATTTAAAAGCAAACGGTGTAACTATTTTAGATGATATAGAATCATCCGAATATGGAAAGTTTGTACATATTATGGATGCTGACGGTAACAAAATAGAACTTTGGGAACCAAACTGAGTCCCCCATTATCAACATCCTAAAATAGAGATGGCACTAAATACAACTTTCGCGCACGATATTTTACAACCTGGCTTCACAGTTATCAACGGGATTTATTCACCGGAAGAGATCAATAATATTATCAGCCTGATTGAGGCTGCGGACAATTCTGCAGAGACATTCCGGAAAACATCGGACCTGTTTGCCATCAGGCAGTTTTTGAAAGAAGTCCCCGGCACTTATAACCTGGTATTTAACAGCAAACTTAAAGCGGTTATTCAACAACTTTTCGGCAACGATTATTTCGTTGTCAAAAGTATCTATTTTGACAAGCCGGGATCCTCCAACTGGTACGTGCCTTATCACCAGGACCTGACCATATCAGTGGATAAAAAACAATCGTTCGAGGGCTTCAGTAACTGGACGACCAAACAAAACCAATACGCAGTACAGCCGCCTATTGAAATCCTGGAGAATAATTTCACCGTCAGGATACACCTGGATGATACAGATGAAAACAACGGCGCATTAAAAGTCATCGAAAAATCTCACTTAAAAGGCATTTACCGGCCGGAAACAATTGACTGGCAAAACGAAAAGGAAACGCTTTGCAGGGTAGAAAAAGGAGGTATTATGATAATGCGGCCATTATTACTGCATCGTTCTGGCAGAACAAACAACCATAAAAAAAGGCGGGTAATACATATTGAATTTTCAAATTCAGAATTGCCGGATGATCTCCGGTGGGCAGAAAGGATGAACGAAACGAAAGGTGCGCCCCTGGCGTAAGCAATAGCCACCAATAACGCCAGGGCAGCGGGCACTTTATATTACTCTCGGCTTATTTACGCCATCATACTCCAATATCTCATACTCCTTATCGTGAATATTCTTACTTAATTTGGGCAGCACCGTGTACCGGTATTTATGATGATTTAATCCCAGCTCATTAATGATCGCATTCCTTGTGTTCTTATCCGGCTCCACATTAAATAAATCTTTAGGTTTTACCTTATGGAATGCATAGTAATCCATTACAATTAACTGCAATAAGTATTCATCATTGTAAGTATCTTTTACATAGCTGTAAATACACTCATAAATATTGTTCAGCGTGTGTTTATGAAAGTCGAGTTCGTTATTGAACCGGATGCCGAGTCCGAGTAAGAAATCGAAGATGCTGTAATGTGTTGCCACATATTTTAAAGCTCTTGTTGCCCTTTTTTTATTCCAGTATATTTCCAGTGCATTCTCCAGGAGCGTTACATTATACAATTCACCGGCACTTAAAAAATTACTTTCTATAATTTGGTAAGGTGGTTCAGGATCGAACCTGTACCCATAATTTTCATACTTATCGCGCACGGGTGTGCCTTTTAAGAACTTCAGGAACCCCAACTGCAGTTCCGGGGGAAAGAGTTTGAAGGTAGATTCAAAACTGAACTTTAAATCGTTCCAGTATTCTAAAGGCAACCCTACAATGAGATCGAGGTGCATTTCGATGCGCTCATCCAGCTGTTTAATCACATTTGATGTCTTTTCAAAATTCTGCTTCCTGCTGACTTCGAGGTTGCTTTGCTGATTCACCGTCTGGATGCCTATTTCGAAGCGGAACAAACCTTCGGGCACTCTTTCGTTGATGAATTTTATAATATCCGGATGAACAATATCTGCTGTTATCTCAAACTGGAACACATTTCCGGGCCGGTGATTATCCAGTATAAAACTGAACAGGTCTATGGTAAAATCTTTTTTGATATTAAAGGTACGGTCCAGGAACTTTATTACTTTTCCATGCTGCATGAGGTACAGCAGGTTTTGTTTAATGGTATCGTTATCCAGGTAGCGCACTTTATTATCCAGGCTGGCCAGGCAGAACTCACATTTATATGGACAACCTCTGCTGGTTTCGATGTAGCATACTTTATTGGCGAGTTCTTCCGGCGGATCGTACTGATATGGATTGCGTCCCCAGAGTTCTTTAACATCGAACTGGACATTTTGTTTATTAAAATGAATGCTGTCGTCTGCGGTTTTGTATACCAGGTTAGGTACATTATTAATATCGGGGAACCGGGCTACAAATGCTTCAAAAGGAATTTCGCCTTCTCCTACTATGATATAATCAACAAAATGCTGGGCAATGACCAACTCCCATTCATAGCTGACTTCCGGCCCGCCCAGTAATATTTTCGTTGCCGGGTTAAGGGCTTTTATACGTTCGCATACTGCTAATGTCTGGGTAATATTCCAGATATAGCAACTAAAACAAACTACCTGAAAACGGGCACAATAAACGGCTACATCATCAAAATTGTTTTTAATGGTAAATTCTTTCCAATGCAGGTCTGCTTTATCTTTATTGAGATCGTATAAAATACGGATAGCCAGGTTAAGATGGATATATTTTGCATTGAGTGTTGTCAACAGTATTTGAGGCATGGTGCAAATTTAGCAGATAGTTATTGAAATGTTGTAAGGAATGGCTGAAACTTGTTTAGCCTGATGACAGGTTTGGGACAATTAAGTGAGCGGCTATAATTTGTACGGGTTTATGAAAACGAACGATTGTATTCTACCTGGTCTTATTTACTGATCGCTGCTGCTATATGCTGATGAGCGCAACTGATGATGAATGGCTGCAGGATGCAGTGGGCAGCCGCCTTAGCGGCTGGTGCCCGCCCGCATACACTTTGAATACCAATGGCAGCTAATGGCGGGCACGGCACCCCACAGCAGCCTGGACCAATGCCGGGCCTTGTAGTGAAGCTGACAGCCCCAAAATAAAAAAAGCAATTACCGTGACCGATAACTGCTTATTGTGTATTTAGAAAAACAAATTTACCATAGATTACGTGGACAGGTATCGCCCCATTTGTTGCCTAACAAAAAGCCAATTACAAATTCATGTGTGCCTTTTGTATAATTCTGCAACTTAGAAGTGGTGTAATCGTAAGAGTAACCAATGTTAATGGTACTGTTGATATTGACCCCTACCATAGCGGTAATGCCATCGCCAATGCGGTAACCGCCTCCTACCCAAAGTAAATCCCTGTACTGCAATTTAGCATTCAGATCCACACCTACGGGCAAAGGATCGACATAACGTACCACAACAGACGGGATAACATTGAAATCTTCACCTGCATTGAAACGATAACCTGCGGTAGCAAAAATATGCGGGAATGCTTTTTTCTTAATGCCGAGTTGACCATCGACAAAGCTTAAGCCCTGTGGGATGACCTGCATGGCGGACACGCCGCCGAAGAAATTAGAACCATACAACCACACGCCTATATTGATATCCGGCTGCATTTTATTGACCTGGTCGCTATTGGCCACAACAGGGTCCAGTGGATTATCGAATATTAATTTGGAAGTATTTAGCGTATTATTGGTAAAGCCAATAGAGGCGCCCATGGACATACTTAACTTTGGAGACAACCCCATATGATAAGCATAGGTGCCGTAAGCAGAAAAACGCTTTAACGGGCCTGTCTGGTCATTGATGACCTGTACACCCCAGCCATGATGGGGATCTGCAGACTGGTATTCTTCCCAATAAGCACGGCCACGGGGATTTGAACCGGAGGGCTCAAATGTACTCGTAGTGGTACGGGAATCATCTTTACCGATGGAGCCGTGGATGGTGGCATAGGTGGTTACAGGCGCATCCTGCAAACCTACCCACTGATGCCTGTGACTGATTTTTACATCGGTATAACTTTCAATACCTGCAACAGCAGGATTGATAATATAATTGTTTAGTATGTATTGAGTATAATGTGGTCGTTGCTGTGCTGAAGCCATCATCGACAATCCAATTCCCAAAAACGTTAGCACTTTTCTCATATCTCCAAAAATAATAAATATTTGTTAACAAGTCAATCGGATACGAAAATCCTAAAAAAATTGGGGGTTTTCCACCATCGGGCCTACGTTTATTTGTGCAAACGTTATCAAAAACACCGTTGCCAGAGCGTTTAGAGGGATTTAAAAACGGATTTTTTGCTGCGTAAATACTTAAATACCGCGGGAGATTTAATTTTAGCGCTGATAGTTTGAAACTTAAACATTCAACAATTATTTTGACCGCAACAAAGAATCGCCTTTTAATCTCTGAACGAAGTGAAAGCAACATAACCAGAGTTTGGGATAAGTCTTTCATTTATAGTACCGTTCAATGGGTCTGTCACAACAAGCGTACTAGGTAGAATACAACCATTAAAAATATTGCAATTGTAGAGAAAAGTTATTTAGTAAGGTTCTATGTTTTTAAGCTTCATTTAATCATCAATGATTAGGGTAAAATCATGTTATTTTATTTAAACAATGCGAATGTGGACGATAGTAACGCTATAGCGATCAATAAATTACAGCAGTATGGAGGAATATGAAATCCAAAACGTTAAGCAATGACAAAAGGCTATTGTTACACAACAATTCTGTAAGAGAAACCGTTAATGATGAACTTAAAAACATTTGCCACATGGAGCATACAAGAGCTTGAACAGCTTTTTGCTAAGTTTAATGGGTGTTATATGTATTAGAAGGTTCATTTAACACCCTCAAACTTTCATCATCAAAACAAACCAATATCACTTGCCCAGGAAGATCATGAGTTTTCAGAAAATCATAGATTGTTTTAATGGCAATGCCTGCTGCACGATCTTTGGGAAATTTATAAATGCCGGTACTAATACCCGGAAAAGCAATGGAGTGACACCCGTTTTCAGCAGCTAACTTCATTGAATTTGAATAACAATTTGCCAGCTTTTCGTCCTCATTGTTGTTCCCGTTATTCCAAACCGGCCCTACTGTATGAATAACAAATTTTGCATCCAGCTTACCGGCCGAAGTTATGACGGCTTCACCAACTTTACAACCACCCTGCCTTGCGACTATTTTCCTGCATGCTTCCAATATTTCTGTTCCCCCGGCACGGTGAATGGCTCCGTCTACTCCACCACCACCTAACAGGGAAGTATTTGCTGCGTTTACAATAGCATCAGCCTGGATTTTAGTGATATCGCCTTTAATAATTCGTATGCGTGAAGTGATTGTTTCCATATTAAGAATGCTTCATCTGCTAATTTACGAAATAATGTTATTTCCTGAGTTTTAAAGTACCGGCACAAAAAAACCGGAAGTTTGACTTCCGGTTTTTTAATATTGTTTGTGCGGCAAAATTATTTTACGCTATCAACCAATTTTTTGAAACTTTCAGGCTCACTGTAGGCCAGATCAGCTAATACTTTACGGTCTAAAGTAATACCTTTTTTGTTTAGCTTATCCATGAAAACGCTGTAAGTTAAACCTTCAGCACGAACTGCCGCATTAATACGGGCAATCCATAATGTACGGTATTCGCGTTTTTTTAGTTTACGACCTACATAACTGTAAGTTAAACCTTTTTCAACAACGTTTTTGGCAACGGTGTATACATTTTTACGTTTACCGTAGAAACCTTTCGCCTGGTCTAAGACTCTTTTACGACGGGCACGACTTGCAACGGCATTTTTTGAACGTGGCATATCTTAAAATTTAAAGATTGTTAGAAATTACTTTTAAAAATCAAATAAAGAAACATTGCTGTTTCCTTCAAATTAACGAAGACGTAATAAACGCTTAACGAATGGTGTGTTAGCAGCTGCTACTTTACCATCTACACGAAGGTGACGTTTACGTTTTGTACTTTTCTTAGTTAAGATGTGACGTTTGAAGCTTTTTTGGTAAGTAATTTCACCAGTACCAGTTACTTTAAAACGTTTTTTTGCGCTTGAGTTAGTTTTAACTTTTGGCATTTTAAAAACAAATTAAAAAATGATGCCCGAGGGGCGGTTTTACACCATGTAAAACACTTATGGAGCCTTGAGAGCAATGTTCCGGATACAGTCATCCTGTAATCGGGGTGCAAAAGTATGGAATATATACTAATTTACAAAATTATTTAAGCACCGTTTCTTCAAGCCAGTTAAGATATTTGTTCACCACTGCTTCATCAGCATAATTGTCTGATACAAACTTATTAAGTGCTTGCGCATATGCTTTTCTTAGCGAATCATTCCTGAACAGTTCATCTAATTTCGCGACCATTTCCTCATGATTTCCGGGATGAAAGGTTACACCGCGTTCCCCGTTCTTAATGACATTTCCACAATAACCAACATCGGATGTAGCTACCGCAAGGTTAGCCATACCGTATTCCAATAACGTAACAGGAAAGCCTTCAAAACTGGAACTTAAAACACCAATATCTGCCTGGCGAAGAATATATGCTGTATCAAACCTGGCGCCATAAATGAAAACACTGTTTTCCAATTGATGTTCTTTTATAAAATCTTTTAGCCTATTGGAATAATCGTCTTCAAAATCCCGGCCAATCAAATGCAACGTCCAGCCACCGGCTACTGCCTGTGAATCATTAAATGCTTTCAACATGGCAATATGATTTTTAGGGTCTTTTAAATTAGCCAACTGAACGATCCGTTTACCAGGTACTCCCATCAACTGCGTACCAGATGCAGGGGCTACATAATCCGTTGAAACAAAATTGGGCAAATAAATAATATTCTTACAGGCCAGGTTCTTTAACCCCCATTCTTTTAATTCCTCGTTACAGGCTACTACACCGGTAAAAAAACGGGCCGCAAATTGCAGCGTCAGGTTTTTCTTTTTATCATGTTTTGCCCTGTTACCATGATGATCATGCCATACCACTTTTATTTTGGGATAAATCCATTTAAACATGGCAGCGTATAAAGCAGATGTACCGTGGGCATGGATCACATCTATTTTATGCTGTTTAACAAATCTTTTCAGGCGCTTCAGACTGGCAAAATCAAATGTGCCGGATTTTTGCGTAAAAAAATAGTGAACATCTTCATTTATCTGAGCTTTCAGAGGCCCTTCTACCCTTGTGGTGGACAATGCCGAAAATCCTTTTTTCTTAGCTATGATATTAGCGTAATTAACAGCCATTTTTTCGGCACCACCGGCATTTAAAGAATCAATTATTTGAAGTATGCGCATTGTCTATTATTTCAAGGATATTTCTGATGGCAGCAAAAATAAAAGATAAAGTCTGTTTACCATACAAAATAGGCTATTAAAACAATAACAATTCATAACTTTAATATAGAAAGCTTATACTGTATGAGAAAAATCTTATTGACCGTTATCACTTCCCTATGCTTTTTACTTACTTTTAGCCAGGTCACAGAGCGGATTGCTGACAAGAATACCATTCCGGACATCATTCCTGACAATGACGCCACAATCTTTATTGTTGTAAGACACGGCGAAAAAATGGACGATAGCAAAGACCCACACCTGGACAGCAATGGCATAAAAAGAGCACAGACCTTACAACTTATACTTAGCAAGATTGCTCTCCAAAATATTTACGCTACACCTTATAACCGGACAAAGGAAACTGTAAAGCCAACTGCTGACAGTAAAAATCAACAAGTTCAGGAATATTCACCAAAAATGCCTTTCAGGGATCTGGCTGATAGTCTGCTGTCAGCAAACAAAGGAAAAAAGGCATTGATAGCCGGGCATTCCAATACCGTTCCTGCTATTGTGAAAGCATTAGGCAAGTCAGACATGGAAATAACCATCACCGAAGATAGTTTCGATCATCTTTATATTATTATCATACCAAAGAAAGGAACACCTGTCATCAAAAGCTTTAAATACGGACAGGAAACTTCTTAATTATCTGCCATAATAATTGATAAAATAATTATATTTGATTATAACCAAACAAGTGTATGCTTCCCCATAAACTAAAGTACGTTGTGATAGATGATAATGAGCTTGATATATTGTTGATGAACTTTCATTTATCAAACTTCAGCTGGCTGGAAAGCCACGGAAACTTTACAAATGCTAATGACGCGCTAACAGCAATGGAAATACTGAAACCGGAGATCGTATTTACGGATATTGAAATGCCTGAACTAAACGGATTAGAATTACTCCAAAAAATTAAAGCGTCCACTCCTGTTACGATCCTGACATCCTCCCACCTTCAATATGCGATAGAAGGATTCGAACTGGAAGCATTTGACTTTATAAGCAAACCACTCAATGAACAAAGGATTAAAAACGTGGTGACCAGGATTGAAAACTTCTGGTCTCTCAAAAACAAAGCTACACAGTACGATATTTTAATAGACAATTACCAGGTAATAACCATTAAAGACGGGCATCATTATATTAAAATACAACTATCGGATATCATTTACCTGGAAGCATTGCAGGATTATACCAAAGTAGTAACAAGGGAGCAGGAATACCTGACATTAACAACACTTACGGCATTTGTACAAAAGCTGGCCAACCCCTCCTTTTTAAGAATACACAGAAGTTATGCGGTAGCCACAACAAAAATTAAAGAGATACATAGCAATAAGGTGATTTGTGGCAATATAGAACTTCCGGTTGGAAAGACCTACAGGCAAGCAATTACTCAACTGATGAAATAATCATTTATGAAGCAATTATTGTTTTCGCTTTTTCTTAGTTTAATAGTGATTGCTGGATATGGGCGGGATGACAACCGCCTGGAATCCACCAAAGCAGCGCTTGATCAATTATATGCCGGATTTAATGGCAGCCCTGAAAGCATTGGAAAGCTGATTGATTTAGGCAAAGAAGGTATCAGTTTATCCCCCTCAGATAAACACGATTACAGGCTACAGTTTTATTTAGCTATGGGCACCGGCTATTATTACCAGCAAAACTTTAGCCAGGCAAAAGTTAATTTCGAATTAGCTACGAAAGAAGCTTTGGCGGCCAAAATAATAGAGCAAGCTGTAAAGCCTCTTGGCAACCTGGTATCTATCTACTATTACCTGGGAGAAAAGGAACTGGCAGACAGTGCGGCCAAGGAATTGAAGGCAATGCTGGATAAAAACGATACATTAAAAAATAAGGGTGATATTTATTACAATCTCGGATTATATAACCACCAGCAGAAATTCTACTACAGTATTGCCCTGGATTATTTTCTGAAAAGTTTAGAACTGCATAAGCCTATAGTGGATACCACCCATATTCCAAAACTTAAGATCGATTATGGTGTTAAAGCGATGATGGTAGCAGAAATCTACCTTTATTTAAAACAACCTGACAAAACAATTGAATATCTCAATATTGCTAAGCCATATTTGGAATTATCACAAATATTAACCATTGCTGTTTATGGAAAATATATAAAGAGCTATGTATTGCTGAATGATAAAGCCAACGCATTAAAATATTACAATCTTTTGCAAATAAAAGGCCAGGAAAGCACTGGCAACTGGTCTGAACTCGTCTCTTCAAATATCCAGCTGGCCGAGCTGTATGAAAAGGAAAATAATTTTAAAATTGCCAGGAATTATCTTGAAAAAGCGGATATACAGGCAAAAAAAGATAATAAAGAAATCCTTACTTCATCGGTCAATTTATCATGGGGAGATTTTTATAAATTACAAAAAGATTATTCAAAAGCACTGCAATACTACAACCTAAGTCAAAAAGGCTCTGCCGCTTATAACAAAGAGCAATATGCCGGGTATTTAAAATCCATCACCGAAGTAAAATTATTCACAGAATCTCCGGCAGAAACATATATAAGCTTTCAGCAGTATATAGCTGCATCAGATTCTCTTACTAAAGAAATGATTGCATTGAACATTGCTGAAATGGAAGCGATTTATCAAAATAAAAGTAAACAGCAATTAATAGAAACACAATCCGAAATAATCACTTATTCCCAAAAGGAAAAACTGGGTTTAATTGCCGGGCTCATTCTGCTATTATTTATCGCCCTTCTTATTTATAACACTTACAGGAACAAGAAAAAAGTAGCGGACTTGTTGAACAGTAAAAATGAAACACTTAATGAACTCAACAAAAAACTGGAAACCGCCAATGCGACCAAAGCCAAATTATTTGGTATTATCAGCCACGACCTAAGGTCTCCCATCAGCCAGGTCAATCACTTCTTACAATTACAGCAGATGAATGCCCCACTGATAACCGAAGAACAAAAAAAAGCGATCCAGGAAAAAGTAAAAGGGGCTACAGTACAGTTACTTGAAACAATGGAGGACCTATTAGTCTGGAGTAAAACCCAGATGGACGTTTTTAAAGTTAATAAACAAGATATTCATTTGAACCCGCTTATAAACAACAATATATTACTACTGGAATTAAAAGCACTTGATAAAAACATAACGATCAATAACGTGATCCCCGGAGATATAAAAGTAAAAACGGACCCGGATTACCTGAATACGATTATTAGAAATTTACTTCAAAATGCTTTAAACGCCTCACCAGATTCGACAACTATCAATATTGGTTACAACTACGAATCATTTTTCCATAAAATAATCATAAAGAACTCCGGACGTTCTTTCTCTCAAAGCGATTTTGAAAACGCCATTTCAGATACCAGTCATTCTTTGTCAAATAGCAGTTTAGGTCTCAGGATTATTCATGAAATGGCCGGAAAAATAGGCATTTCCATTCATTATGTTGATAGTTCAGTGCAGGAAACGATCGTAGAACTTAAGATACCGGAATAAAGACGTATTTACGACGACCTTCCAGAGTTTATAAGGTGTGTAAAATTCAGGAGCAAATCATAACTCAACTAACAATATGTTTTTAATTAGATGGGAACTAAAGCAAAAGGGATTATTAATAGCTCACCTTATTTATCATATTTACAGGATGAAGATATTCAATAGACTGTAAATTAATTACGCACCGGATATATTGTAAAACGATTCCCTCTTCATTTAATTTTACGTAAATTGCCAAAAAACAATCCTTAAATTAAACAAGGATTATAATTATTAGTTGACTGAATAATCTATAATGAATAAAATGCGGAAATTAAATAAAGGAAATTATTCCGGAAATGTTCATCAACTAATAGAGCATTCTGGCTTAATTACCAGCCAGACAACTTACACCGGCAACTACAATATAGATTTTCATTACCATGAAAATCCGCATCTGACATTCATTCTGCAAGGAGGTAACCTTGAATATAAATCAAATCAAAACGCTATTAAAGACACCGGTACTGTTTTATTCTATTATTCTGGAGAGCTTCACAAAACGCTGCCAACAATTACATCCACAAAAAATCTGAATATTGAAATAGACCAGAATTTTCTTCATCAATATTCCTTGAAAGAAAATGATCTGGAATCCGCGGTTGAAACCAACCAGTATAGCCGCTTTTTCATGCTAAAAATCCATAGTGAACTTCAATTGAATGACCCTATTACGGAAACAGCTACCCACTCCCTCATGTTATCTTTTCTGAAAGGCTTTAAAGCTTACGATTACAACTCTATTGAATGGTGTAATAAGTTAAAAGAGATACTGAATGATGAATGGGACACTAATCACAGCCTGGAGGATTTATCTTTGAAATTAGGTGTCCATCCTGTAACGATATCAAAATATTTCCATAAGTATTTTGGTACTACATTGGGTGAATATATAAGAATGTTAAGAATTAACAAAAGCCTGTACCTTATCAAAAACACCTCACTTTCACTTACTGAAATAGCACTTCTTTGTGGCTTCGCAGATCAAAGCCACTTTATCAAGGTATTTAAAAACCATACCGGCTTAAAGCCCAAATATTTCCAAAAATTATAGGCACACTAATTTTGTTCTATTTTTTCGTTGCAGTTAATTATTGTTTTGCATTAAATTTAAAAAATACTAGTTAATGAAAAGCTTAAAAAGCATCTCAACTGTTCTTATCATGTTTTTGGGTATTACAACAAGTAATGCCCAGAAAAAAACAAAAATCTCTGCTAGGGATTTCAAACCTTTAATTGGCACATGGGAAGGTTCTTTAACCTATTTAGACTACAGTTCAGGTAAACCATACACAATGCCTGCTAATTTAGATATTAAACAGATCCGAAATACCAACCAATTTCTTCTTTCTAATATTTACCCTAATGAAAAAAGTGCTAATTCAATTGATACACTCAAAATCTCATCGGATGGAAAATTCATTGGAAAAGAGTTGGTTACATCAAAAAAAAGGCTAAAAGATGGTTCGATAGAAATTATTACCGAAAGAGAAGGGACAGATGGAAATGATAATAAACCTGCAATAATCAGATACACTTATACCATCAGCAATTCTTTATTTACAAAAAGAAAGGATGTTCAGTTTCAAGGAGAAATAGCCTGGATAAAGCGGCATGAATATACATATAGAATAAATCCTTCAAAGTAGATATTAAGAACCAAACAATTGACCAAAAATGTTTCAAAAACTTATTTTAAATATTCTCCTGTCAATTGTGATATTACCTTTGGTGAATGCACAACAGACCAGGGATACTCGGCTTAAAGATACTGCAAATATTTACAGTATTCAGGATAGTGTGATGATACGGACCCGCGACGGTGCAACCATCTCTGCGATCGTTGTTCGAAAAAAAGGCAATCAATCACCACTACCCGCTATTCTTCAATTTTCCATTTATGTACGGGATAAAGGAAGGGATTTACAATCTCTGACAGATGCTGCTGACAGAGGATATGTTGGTGTGATGGCCTATACGAGAGGGAAAAGATTTAGCCCAGAAGAAATATACCCTTATGAAAAAGACGGCTCAGATGCCTATGATGTTATAGACTGGATCAGCAGGCAGACCTGGAGTAACGGCAGTGTTGGTATGTATGGCGGCAGTTACAATGGATTTACTCAATGGGCTTCGACCAAATCATTACATCCTGCCCTTAAAACCATTGTTCCATATGTTGCCAACCGCCCCGGCATGGGCCTTCCTATGGAAAATAATATTTTTATAAATCCGAATTACGAATGGTCTTTCTACGTCAGTAATAATAAGTATCTCGATAATGAAGCTGGTAATGACCGTCAGCGGTTTCGAAAGATGATGTTCAGATGGTGGGAAACAGGGGCTGCTTATAACAAAATGGACAGTATTGATGATATGCCAAATAAACTATTCCAACGCTGGATAAGCCATCCTGATTTTGACACATATTGGCAAAATATGGCACCTTATAAAAAGGACTTTGCTCAAATAAACATTCCGGTATTAGCATTTGACGGGTATTATAACGACTCTCAGAATTCCGGCTTATATTATCTCAGGGAACTTCAAAAATACAATCCTTCTACACCTGTGTACCTGGTAATTGGACCTTACGGGCATTTTGGCACTCAGATAGGTGGCGAAAAAATAATCAATAGTTATGAAGTGGATACTACTGCACTGTTTAATATGAAAACCTATACCTACCAATGGCTGGATTACATTCTGAAAGGTGCAGAAAAACCGGCATTTCTGAAAGATAAGGTAAACTATTTTGTGATGGGCAGCAACGAATGGAAAAGTGCTCCGTCTATAGATAAAATGGGTAATAGTTCATTGAAGTTTTATTTAGCCCGGAATAGAACTGATAGCTTCTATTCCTTAAATACACTAAAGCCTGGTAAAAAGCAATTTTTAAAACAAGTGATCGATCTTACTGACCGGGAAACCAGCAATAATGATTATTATCCTGATCCGATTATACGCAATGAGATTAATATCAATAACGGGTTTTCATTTATTAGTGCCCCAATTGACGAACCAATGATCATAAACGGTTCTTTTAGTGGTAAAATATTTGTGGACATCAATAAGAAAGACTTTGATTTGGGCGTTACACTCTATGAAGTTTTACCAAACGGGCAATACTTTCATCTTTCTTACTACATTGGAAGAGCCAGCTATGCCAAAGACATCACCAAAAGAAATTTGCTGAAACCAGGTAAAGTTGAAGTAATTCCTTTTACAAACACACATTTGGTGAGTAAACAATTATCCAAAGGCAGCCGGTTATTGGTAGTGCTGAACGTGAATAAAAACCCGTTTTCACAGCTTAACTATGGTACAGGAAAAGAAGTGAGTGAAGAAACGATAGCTGATGCAAATGGGCCACTGGAAGTAAAATGGTATAACAATAGTTTTATTGAAATTCCGGTTTTAAAATAACACTTTTGGTGGGGTATTATACCTAGAGATCATTAGTCTGGCTAAATAGTAGTAAAAAAGATGAATGACTGCCGGATATGGAGGGTTCAGTGCGACGCAGGAGCACCGAACAAAGTGAGCCCGGAATAGCCGGAACTGAAGTTCTACAGGGTAGCTGCAGCTGCCAGCCCCAATAAAAACAAATGGATTTTAATGTGAATTATCAACCTGTATATATGGCCATAAATTAAAAAAGTGCCGTTTGCACGGCACTTTTTATTTGCAGAGAGGAAGGGATTCGAACCCTCGATGCAGTTTCCCACATACACACTTTCCAGGCGTGCTCCTTCAACCACTCGGACACCTCTCTGTATGTCCTTAAAAAGGCTGGCAAATATAAGTGGCTTTTCCCGATATAGCAATGCATTTGTTGGATTTATTTACAAAAAGATTTGATTTTAAGCTAACTTTGCCCGGCATGAGCAATATAATTAGTGTAAATAACCTGCAAAAAACTTACGGAAGCTTTAACGCCGTTAAAGGAATTTCATTTTCCGTAAGGAAAGGTGAGATATTTGGTTTGCTGGGCCCGAACGGTGCCGGTAAAAGTACGACGCTGGAAATTATGGAAACATTACGCAGCAAAACGGCGGGGGAAGTTTCTATTGGGGGTTTCGACCTTGACGCTCAACCGGAAAATATCAAACAGATTATAGGTATTCAACTACAAAGCAGTGGCTTTTATATGGGATTGAACCTTGTAGAACAAATTGAATTGTTTGCCGGTTTATACAATGTAAAAGTGGACGCTATGGCATTACTGGACCTGGTGAATCTGAAAGATAAAGCTAAAGCGCAGGTGAAGGAATTAAGTGGCGGTCAAAAACAACGCTTTTCCATTTGTACAACGCTTATCAACAACCCCCAGGTTATTTTTCTGGATGAGCCGACAACGGGTTTGGACCCTCAGGCGCGCCGTAATTTATGGGACTTGATCAAGCAGATCCGGGACAGAGGTACCACCGTCATTATCACCACCCATTATATGGATGAAGCTGAAATCCTTTGTGACAGGGTGGCGATTATTGAAAGCGGCAATATCATCGCCATAGATACTCCAGATGCTTTAATTGATAACTTACTGGCTTCCGGCTTTCAGAAATCAAAGGAAAGCAAACAAGCGAACCTTGAAGATGTCTTTATTCATCTAACAGGGCAGCAATTACGCAGTTAATTGATATGATGTAAGTTTTACAGAAAAGAAATATCAGCACATTTTCTATCTGGTTAATTTTACATCTCCGATTTTGTTATTTCATTGTTTCCTGATCAGTGCAGAATTTTATTGAGTGTATGAAACAGTTTAAATATTATGCAGCAGCTTTAACTGCATTTATTACCTGGGGATTTTTTAGTCTGGTATTAAGACCTTTAGCAGCATTTAATGCTTCGGATATATTATGTTACAGAGTTTATACTTCTATTATTTTGTTAGCGCTTTTCCTGTTCCTGTTTAAGCGCAAAACAGTAAAAGATAACCTGGCAACATTTAAACAACTATCACCTCCTGAAAAACGGAAGTTTATTGGTATTAATGTTGGAGGTGGTGCTTTACTTACGGCTAACTGGTTTACATTTATATATGCGATGAATCATGCCAGTGTCCGTTCTACCTCCCTGGCATACTTAATATGCCCCATATTAACAACAGTGCTGGCATATTTTATACTGAAAGAAAAACTGAAACTTCAGCAATGGCTGGCAGTCGCTATCAGCGTAGCTGGCTGCCTGTTACTATCGCTGGGACATATCCTTGAAATGTCTTACAGTTTTATAGTAGCATTTTCTTACGCGCTATACCTCATACTTCAGAAACAAAATAAAGGTTTCGATAAGGTACTGGTATTATTTATACAGATATTATTTGCCGGTATTTTATTAATGCCTTATTTTCTGAAATATTCCGGGCCATTCATTACGGATATCAGGTTCCACAGTTTTATTGTATTGATAGCGGTATGTTTTACAATTATACCTTTACTGTTAAACCTGTTTGCCCTTAAAGGCATCAATTCTTCCACAGTAGGTATGTTGCTGAACATTAACCCGATTATCGCATTTGTTTTGTCAGCAGTGTATTTTCATGAGCAAACAACAGTCACCCAGTTAATAGCCTTCGGACTGGTATTCTTAGCCGTTATCATCTTTAATGTTAAACTGAACAAACCTGAAAAGGTAAGTTTAGCTTAAAACAGGAAGGTCGTTTTAGCGGCATTAAAAGTGTTTCTAAAACGACTCTTTCTTATTTCCATTGCCAATCCTGCTCCTCTATGTAAGGTACTTTCAATTGTACACTCAATGCCAAAAGTCTTTCTTTCAACGCCTTCATATCGTCAATTTTTCCTTTAGGGATTACCATGTAACCGATGGTTTTCAATTTCAGAAATATGTAATCCTTTATTTCAGTAATGTTTTCAACCTCTGAATGATTAATCCTGGAATTGCCGGACACATCCCCTGTTTCAATATTATCGTCATTAAAACTAATGCTTACAGTATTACCTACCCTGTTTTTATAATGTTCTGCAATATATTTTTCGTAATGTTTACGGTAATGTCGCCTTAAATACAACGGGTAAAACAGCAAAGTGATCACTGCAAAAAACAAACAGTAATAAAACAACAGCACATTACCGGTTAACTTGAAAAACACACTAAAGCCCGCCAATACAAGCGTTATAAATATCCATGATTTCCGGCGCTGCTTTATTACAGCAGGGCTTTTAGATGCAATAAAAAGCTGGTGTTGTAAAAAATCCTTCTGGTCCAGTTGAAAATAGATAGTCATGCGTTGTTATTCAGTTAATATCTGCAAAAATAATGGCAGTATAAATAATATACCATAATTATCGAAATGATTTAAACTTTGGAGTGAAAGGAGCAATTCTAAGCAAGTAATTTTTAAAAAAGCAGTATAAATATTGCCTGATTAAAACATCAAAATCCCGGTTTATTATTTATGCATTACGTTTATAAACGACTGGATTATAAGATTGTAATACCTTTTGAATACCATAAAACACACTGTTGACAATATGCTTTTAGCACGGATATCTGAAAAAGGCTGGCAATGCCTGGCAAATGGATTAAGTCAAATTGATAACACAGAACAACCCGGCCTATACCATATTGAAATTCGCAGATGATTTAGTGCGTAACGCCTACTAAAAACCCGCAGCTGGCATTGGGTTGGCAAAATGCGGGCATAAGTGTTAAATTTAACCTTCGGACTTCTATTCCACAATGCTCTAAGCAGTGACTTTTTTACTAATTTAGCCCAACTGTTATATTGCCATCCGGAACGACATGAAAACGATGAGAAAACTGATAAAAAATATTTTACCAACTGATGACAGGAAACGCAAATGGACTGCTGTTGTACTCACTGTTGTCATTTCGGGACTACTGACACTTTGGGGTATTTATGGAATTGGACAATATGGCATTGCCCTATTTATTTTGACACCTCTTTTTATTGGTGCCGGCTCTACAATTTTATATGGACTTAAAAAAGAAATAACAAAACGAGAAGCCTTGCTAATCTCACTTTTGACACTTGGAATTTTTACGGCAGGACTTTTAGTTTTTGCAATTGAAGGTATCATCTGTATTGCAATGGCAGCACCTTTCGGACTTTTATTAACTTGGGTTGGGAGCTTAATTGGCTATACCATAATCAATAAGGTACCAAATAACGCCCCCACAGCAATGCTAATTTTAATGAGCGTTATTCCGGTAATGGCATTTATAGAAAAAAATAATGAACCGACTTTAACTTCAGTTGTCACCTATATCGAAATCAATGCAGCCCCACAAACAGTTTGGAAAAATGTTGTTGAGTTTCCACAACTTGACGAGCCAGATGAATTTATTTTCAAGACAGGAATTGCCTATCCAATCAACGCAAAAATTGTAGGAACTGGTGTTGGTGCTGTTAGACATTGTAACTTCACGACCGGTAGTTTTGTGGAACCAATAACAGTTTGGGACGAGCCACGACTTTTAAAATTTGACGTAGTTGAACAACCTGCACCCATGAAAGAACTAAGTTTTTGGGATATTGATGCACCACACTTGCACGACTATTTTGTTTCTAACCAGGGACAATTCAAATTGAGTGCATTACCAAACGGAAAGACACTTTTAGAAGGGACAACCTGGTATTATCACAACATTAAACCAGCAATTTATTGGCAACTTTGGAGCAACCATATTATTCACAAAATACACCAAAGAGTATTGACACACATAAAGAAAACCGCTGAAAATGAAAAGAAATACGAGCCATAACACAGGTTTGCCAAAAGTAGCGGCTCAATACTCCACTGACAAATTTGTGATTAATCAAATATTTGTTTTGCGATAAGCGTTAGTTTCGAAATCCACCACATCACCAAATGTCCAAACGTTAACCCAAACTTAAGTCCAACATACAATAATAACAATGCAATGATAACAATTGACAATTATTTAGACAAACATTACATTCACAGGAGCAATTGGCTGAGAGCTGCGGTGCTTGGAGCCAATGATGGAATTATATCTATTTCCAGCCTTGCAATTGGCGTTGCGGCAGCAAGTTCCACTAAGGAGCCAATAATCTTAGCAACAGTTGCCGGACTTGTAGCCGGAGCATTATCAATGGCTGCAGGAGAATATGTTTCAGTAAGTTCACAAACTGATACCGAAAGAGCAGACATAGAAAGAGAAAAAAAGGAATTGAATGAAATGCCGGAAGAAGAACTTAATATTTTAACACAAATCTACGAAAGAAGAGGGCTAAAAAAAGAAACTGCAAGACAAGTGGCAATAGAACTGACAGAAAAAGATGCTTTGGGAACCCATATTCGGGATGAATTAGGTATAAATGAAATCAGCCAGGCAAAGCCAATTCAGGCAGCGCTAGCTTCCGGCACATCATTTATTGCAGGAGGAATACTACCCCTGTTAATAATATTAGTTGCACCCGTAAAAGGACTGGAATACTGGCTTTATGGGTTTTCAATCGTTTTTCTTGTTATCTTAGGAATTACCTCCGCCAAAACAGGAGGAGCCGGTATCATGAAAGCAATATTGAGAATTACAGTTTGGGGAACAATTGCAATGGGGCTATCCGCACTAGTAGGTCATCTTTTTGGAGTAAATGTTTAATGGAACTAACATGAAACGCCCACTGATAGTGGTTACATGTCAGTCGGGCGACCCTCTAAGATTAAAATGTTCCGCCACTATTTCAGTTCGATGCAAATCCAAAGTAAAGTCACGAACTCCAAAATACCCCAAACACCACTCATGGGTATGAATCTCAAACAAATTTGCAATCATTTGTCCAAGCGGGCTCAAAGAAAACTAGAAAATGATTTCATCTTAAAGTTTATCAGAATCATCGGTTACCTGTATGCTCACAATCAGTTGTTCCAGGTATTTAAATGAACTTAATACTTTGTATTGCTGAAGAATCTCATTTTCCATTTCCACAATGCCATATTTCTCCATCTCGTGTATCAGCCCCTTTATTCTTTCAGTAAAAGAGCCGTCGCCGGTAATTTTCTTCATAATTTCCAGCTTATCTTTCAAACCCGCGTCCAGCCTTATTTTCACTTCCAGTTGAGCCGGGGTAAACCTGAAGCCGGAGCCAAAAGCATTATCGTAAGCCTTGCAAAAATCAACAATATCAATCCAACGGAAAGCAGTGTCCAGTTTACGCTCCAACTCAGCACGCTGCTCGCTCCGGCTAAAATAATAGAACTCGTCCCCTTGCTCCAGGTTAAAACCAATAGCATTAAAATATTCCGATAGATGTTCAAAATTATCCTCGATCACATTGTACAAACGACGCACATTATCCAGCACACTATTGCTGCATATAAAGTTTCCCTTTATTAATATTTCGTATATCTCTCCTGTTTGCTTAGGTACGTTCATAGCCGCAAAGATGATTGAAAGCTTTTAATTTATCAAACCGATTTTACACCTAATGTATAGATTGGTTTAACACAGACTGGTACAAATGTTCATACTTAGGAATAATATGCTGGATATCGAAAGATTCAGCATGCTTGTAAGCATTTTCTTTAAATACTTTAAGCGTTTCATCGTCCTTAAGAATATCAATTCCATACTTACTAAGCTGATCAATATCACCAATATCCGCCAGGTAACCCGTTACACCGTTCACATTCACTTCCGGTATCCCGCCCGCATTAGAGCTCAAAACCGGCACACTGGCAGCCATTGCTTCCAAAGCACTCAGGCCAAAACTTTCATATTCCGATAGTAGCAAGAACAAATCACTGATCGCCATTATTTCTTCAATCTGGTCCTGCTTACCCGTAAAATTTACTTTATGAGCAATACCCAGTTCCCGAACAAGATTTTCTGCATCATGGCGTTCAGGCCCATCACCCACCATCAGCAATTTGGCAGGTACTTCCTTTTGTATTTCATAAAAAACCCTGATAATATCCTGCACCCGCTTAACAGCCCTGAAATTGGAAGCGTGTACCAAGATCCGTTCCCCGTTAGGTGCAATCGCCTTTTTAAAAGCATCGATCGGTTTTTTACTAAAACGTTTCACATCTACAAAATTGTAGATCACATCAATCTTCTTCTCAATATTAAACGCTTTATAAGTCTCATCACTCAGGTTATTGCTCACTGCAGTAATCACATCACTTTCATTAATACTGAATTCCACTACAGGCAGGTAAGTATTATCACGCCCCACCAATGTAATATCTGTCCCATGCAAAGTCGTCACCACCGGTACATATTTGCCAGTTTTTTTCAATATAATTTGTTTGGCGGTATGTGCCGCATTCGCGTGAGGAATTGCATAATGCACATGCAGCAGGTCCAGTTGGTGATTCACTGCCACATCCACCATTGTGCTGGCAAGTGCCGTCTCGTAAGGTGGATAATCAAATAACGGGTAAGTCGGCACCCGCACTTCATGGTAAAAAATATTAGCGTTAAAAGCGCTCAATCTTACGGGCTGCCTGTAAGTGATAAAATGTATCTGGTGACCTTTATTTGCCAGCGCGATGCCAAGCTCTGTTGCCAACACCCCGCTTCCGCCCATTGTAGGGTACAAAACGATACCTATTTTCATTCAATATTCCTTCTTATTATAAAGCAATTAAAAAATAAAACTAAATAATTAAAATCATTGATTTAGTTATTTTTAAGCTACCAATATCACGCCATTGTAAAAAAAGGGCATTATGTCAGTCTTATTATAACTTGCCAAAAATTAAAATCCCCGTAATCTGCCAAATTGCAGCTTTTAGTACATTTTTTATCTTTGGGGCTCCCGGCTTTAAACAATTAAGCGGCATTTGTTCCTGCTACTGCGGGCACGGTATTTTGTACGCAGCAGGCTCAGAAAATAATCCTCTCATAATTATTAAATTGCTTCATTTACAGGCGTACAAAATACTGGCTCGTTCCTCGCCACCCGCTGTATCAGGCAGCCCTTGGACATTTGAATATAGTAGGATCATTGATGGCGTTCATTAAAAAAACTGACACAAATTTGTCTAATTAATCTCAAAAGGTGTCAAGCTATTTTAGGAAGGGTCAATCACGTTATATTAAAAATCACCTTACAAATACTTCTTTCTTAATAAACCCTGTAAAAGTGTACCACATTGCTAAAAAAGCGTATTTACCCTTTACAAAACTACCTTTTAACGTATATAAAATCATTATTACAAAACCCGCTCCCAATTTAAGAAGCAATTCAAAAAACTTCTTCACCAAATCTATCGTACCACCCTCAGTATTAATACGCTTACGTTCTTCATTACCGGATTTCAGGTAAAGCTTTTTAAAGTTCGCGAACTCCAACCTTTCATTGTCAATATAGTGTTGCAATACAACCGTTGGCAAATAGTATATTTCATCAGTTACCTTACTCACCCTGGTAAAAATATCCTTATCGTCACTCCGGAAAGTCAATTGGTTATTAAAACCATTAACTTCCAACAACAATTCACGCTTATAAGACATATTGCAGCCGATCGGGTATTTCAATTCCTTAGAATACTTAACCACGTTATCAGGATATTTTATACCGTTATTCCCTAAAATACCACTTACATATTTACTATTCCATACCGGTGCTGTACCCGACTCAAACTTTGGTATTACTTTACCACCGGCACCTCTTGCAGCAGGATTTTTTATAAAAAAATCATAGATCTCCTGTAAAAAATCAGTATTTAAAATAACATCATCATCTATATAGGTAATTATTTCATACCCCGCTTCCTGGATACCCCTGTTACGGGCAAAACTTAATCCTTTATTGGTTTCAAAAAAGTATTTAATATCTAAACGGGGATTATTCTCTATAAAAAGCTTCGCCTTATACGCCGTTTTGTCGGTGCTGTTATTATCAATAATCAGTACTTCAAACCTGGCAGCATCTAATGATTGCTTCGTAATACTGGCAAAAGTTTCATCTAAAAACCGGTCTCTGTTATAGGTACAAATTACCAAGCTAATGTTAACCATTTTCTTTACAAAATTCTGGATGAAGGCAAATATAATGCTTATACCGGGAAAGGGTACTAAACATACTTTCAGTTCGCTAAAAGAAAAGCCCGCTTACAATCTCAATCAGTATCACAGTGTAACACGCTCCTATTAAACCTTATCAGTCAATTCTTAGTAAAAGTGACTACGCCAACCTTAACTACAAGGTGTTTGCAAAGTTGCCACATTCCTTTAATCTTACTTTTTATTAACAATACATTTAAAAAATGACATTTGCTTACTTATATTTGAATATAAATAACAATTTTCACCCTCGTTTTAGAAAAATAAATAACCGGAACTAATATATGAGCTTATTTAGAAAAAAATCTATTTCCGCCATACAGGAAGACATGGCATCAAACCCCGAACACGCTTCACTAAAAAAAGTGCTGACTGTAAAGGATTTAACTTTTTTAGGGATCGCAGCAGTAATCGGGGCCGGTATTTTTTCTACAATAGGTTCAGCCGCTTATGACGGAGGTCCGGGCGTAAGTTTATTATTTGTAATAACTGCTATTACATGTGGTTTTTCTGCCCTTTGCTATGCAGAGTTCGCGAGCCGCGTACCTGCAAGCGGAAGTGCCTATACATATGCGTACACTTCTTTCGGGGAGCTGATCGCCTGGATCATAGGATGGTCCTTAATCCTGGAATATTCCATAGGAAATATAATGGTCGCCATCAGTTGGAGCAGTTATTTCAACAACCTGCTCCATGGCATGGGCGTTCATCTGCCCTACTGGCTTACCATTAACTACGATTCAGCTTCTGAAGCTTTGGCCAAGGTAAACGAAGCCATTGCAGCAGGTTCTGCAGTTACACCCGCCATGCAGGAAATCATTAACGGCATGCAAAACGCCCCTCTGGTAGCCGGGCATAAACTATTTATAAATATGCCAGCCTTTGTAATAGTGGCGCTCATTACCGCATTGGCCTATATTGGTATCCAGGAAAGCAGGAAGAGTGCCAATGCCATGGTAATCTTTAAACTATTAGTAATAGGGTTCGTTATCGTAATGGGTGTTCAGTACATTAATACAGATAACTGGTCCCCGTTTTTACCAAATGAATTTACAGGCGTATTAAAAGGGGTTAGTGCCGTATTTTATGCTTACATTGGCTTTGATGCCATCAGTACCACAGCAGAAGAGTGCAAAGACCCTCAAAGAGATTTACCACGCGGCATGATCTATTCCCTGTTAATCTGTACCGCCATTTACATTGTTATAGCACTGGTTTTAACAGGTATGGTACATTATTCGGAATTAAAAGTAGATGATCCGTTAGCTTATGTATTTGACAAACTGGGTTTAAAATGGATTGGTTACATCATTTCCGTGAGCGCAGTAATAGCTACCACCAGCGTTTTACTGGTATTCCAGTTAGGACAGCCCCGCATCTGGATGACCATGAGCCGGGATGGGTTATTACCTAAGAAATTCAGCAAAGTACATCCAAAATTCAAGACCCCTTCATTTGCCACCATTGTTACGGGTTTAATAGTAGCCATACCCGCCTTATTTCTACCTTCAAGTTTAGTAACGGATTTAACCAGTATTGGAACACTATTTGCATTCATCATTGTTTGTGCAGGGGTGCTTACTTTACCTAAGTTAAAGGACAATAAACAAAAATTTAAAATGCCCTATGTCAATGGTAAATTAATTGTACCGTTAATGTATATCGGTTTCATTTTTTTATTTAAAGATAGATTTACAGAAGCGTTTGCCAATTTTAGCAACATGACGCATGAGCAATTGTTCTTTTTGATTTTTGCATTACTGGCAGCAGTTATAAGCATACTTACTTTTGTAAAAAACTTTTCATTGATCCCTATTTGTGGTGTTTTATTCTGCTCATACTTAATGATAGAAATTCCGCCGGTAAGCTGGCTGTGGTTTAGCATCTGGATGGCAGCAGGATTATTGTTCTACTTTACCTTTAGCTATAAAAACAGCAAGTTGAGCCATGTAAATAAACAATAGTATGATGAAGCAAGAACATATTTTAATAGCAGGTGGCACAGGAATGGTCGGCAAAGCACTGGTCAATATGTTACTGCAAAATCATAAAGTAACAATTCTTACCAGAGGAAACTCTAAAAAAACACCAAACAACACCGGGTTAAAATACAAGCAATGGGACCCTGCCCCAGGTTCTAAAATTCGTTTGGAATTAGAAGACGTAACAGTGGTGATCAACCTGGCAGGTGCCAATATTTTTGCAAAACCTTGGTCAGAAAAATATAAACAGGAAATCCTGGACAGCAGAGTTGATAGTACCAGCACTTTGGTAAATGCGATCAATACACAGCCTAATATCGTCCACACGTTTATCAGCACTTCTGCCATTGGCATATATGGTGCCGATACCGGCGATGGTAAAGCGTTCACAGAAAACGACGAAGCAAAAACACCGGATTTTTTAACGAAAGTGTGTAAAACATGGGAAGCCGAAGCACTAAAGACGGGTCTGGAAGTAAGAACAATTATTAACAGGTTTGGATTAGTACAATCCATAGAAGGCGGCAGTTTTAAGGAAAGCTTAAAACCGCTGAATTTTAGAGTCGCTGCTACTTTAGGCGATGGCAACCAGGTATTCAGCTGGATACATATCTATGATTTGTGCAAGGCTATTTCTGACGAAATAGAACATCCAAACTATTCAGGCATTTATAATCTTGTTGCACCGGAACCGGTTTCCAACAGGATATTTAGTCAAAGCATGGCAACAGCCATGTATGGGAATGCCTATATTACCATGCCGATGCCCGCCTTTATACTGAAAATACTTTTAGGAGAGCGTTCAGTAGAGGTTTTAAAAAGTTGCCGTGTATCTTCCGGGAAGTTGTTAAGCAGCGGTTTTAAATTTCAATACCCTGGTATAGATACTGCAATGAAAGCATTGGTAAAAGAGTATAAAGCTGCAAAATAAAGTACTACTACAATAGTTGATCTAATATGGTACCCGGATGTGTTAAACAGGATGACTAATGATGAAAGGCTGCGGGATACGGAGGGCCTGGTGCGACGCAGGAGCACCGAACGAAGTGAGCCCGGAGTAGCCCGGACTGATGTATCATAAATGACAACCGATGATAGCCCCAAAGAAAAAAGTCACAACGTGGTTTAGACTGCCCCAAAAAGTTAGACACTAATTGGGGGCAGTCCGGATAGCTGTGACTTTTTCATTAGTGATCAAATGCCTCTTTTACTAACTGGTACGATCTCAGTTTAGCATCAGTGTCATAAATGTTCGTTGACATCATAATTTCCTGCAGGTTTAGTTTTTCTGCAAAAGCATTAAGATCATTTTTCACATTTTGCGGATTACCTATAAAAGTGCAATCCAGCATATTTTTCACCATATGTTGTACTTGCGGATGATTATATGTTTCCGGCAAATCTCCCGGCGGTTGTAAATATCCCCTCTGGTTAGTAACAAGATTAATAAACATTTTATAGAGAGAAGTGGATAAGAAATGAGCTTCCTCTTCTGTAGGAGCGGTATATACGTTCACACAGGCAATGCTGTAAGGTTGATCCAAAAAACGGGAAGGTTTAAAATGATTCTGGTAGATCTGCATGGCATGCGTCAATTGTGCCGGTGCAAAATGAGCGGCAAATGCATAAGGCAGGCCCATTTCCGCAGCCAGGTATGCACTATCTGTACTCGAACCAAGAATATAAATAGGAACAGGATTGCCTTCACCCGGAAAAGCACGGACTTTAGCATCAGCATCAGTATTGTAAAAGTAATTCTGAATTTCTTTTATATCGGAGGGGAAATTATAGGCGGACTGACTGTTGCCACGTCTTAATGCCATTGCCGTTAACTGGTCTGTGCCCGGAGCGCGCCCTAAACCAAGTTCTATCCTGTTTGGATAAAGAATATCTAAAGTTCCAAATGCTTCCGCTACGCTCAGCGGTGAATGATTGGGCAACATAATACCTCCGGAACCTACTCTTATACTGGTGGTATGTGCCGCCACATGACTTATTAGCAATGCCGTTGAGGAGCTTGCTATGTTTTTCATATTGTGATGTTCTGCCAGCCAGATTCTTTTGTAACCCAATTTTTCCGCATGTTGTGCCACTTTCACCGTTCTGTTGATGGCATCCAAAGTGGAATCGCCTTCTGCTATAATCGCTAAATCCAATATCGATAAATGAACCATTCTGCTATAATTTTCTGCAAGTTAGAAATTATATAAGCGTGTATTTTGTTAAAACAAAAGAGATGAAGAAATGCGACAATTGTATGACATTCCAAATGCCTCCTTTCTGCAATTCAAAAAATAAAATGGCTAAAACTCAACTTACCAAGTGAAGAATAAACCAATCATAAAAAATTAAAATTCAGCAATATACACCTAAACAAAAGCGCTTATAGACTGTAGTTTTATTAAATTATTTTAAGAAAAGCAGAAAAAAATTGGAATTTATAAAAAATATCCCTCTACTTTTGTACTCACAATGACGAAATATTTTACATACGCAGGTTTTTACTTTTTTTACTTTAGCAAGTAGAGAACGGGCGTAATGTATTTAAGCATAATAACACTTATGATAAGCCCGTTCTGAAAAGGACGGGCTTTTTTTGTTGTATAAAATATTAAAAAATTAAAATAAACTATCCTTAGAAAATGTCAACGACAGCAACACTTACAGCAGCACAAGAAGCCACACAAAAGGCCTGGAGCAAACGCCCGTTAATCATCAGCGGCCCTTGTAGTGCGGAAACCGAAGAACAGGTAATAGCCACAGCACAACGCCTGGCAGCCACAGGCAAAGTAGATGTATTAAGAGCAGGTATCTGGAAACCACGTACCCGTCCGGGTATGTTTGAAGGCATTGGTACAAAAGGATTACCATGGTTACAAAAAGCAAAAGAACTGACGGGTTTACCGGTGGCTATAGAAGTAGCAACGGCTAAACAGGTGGAAGATGCATTGCATTTTGATGTTGATATTTTATGGATTGGTGCACGTACCACCGTAAACCCTTTCTCTGTGCAGGAAATAGCTGATGCGCTTAAAGGCGTTGAGAATGTACCGGTATTGGTAAAAAATCCCATTAACCCTGATTTAGAACTTTGGGGTGGCGGCGTAGAACGTATTGCACGGGCAGGTATAAAACAAATCGGTTTAATCCACCGCGGGTTCAGTAACTATGGGAATACAGATTTCCGCAACGCGCCAATGTGGCACCTTGCTATTGAAATGAAACGCCGTTTTCCTGAAATGCCGATCATCTGTGACCCGTCACATATTTGCGGCCGCAGAGATACCTTACAGGATGTT
Organism: Polluticaenibacter yanchengensis; assembly: GCA_027854065.1. Classification (GTDB taxonomy): domain Bacteria; phylum Bacteroidota; class Bacteroidia; order Chitinophagales; family Chitinophagaceae; genus Phnomibacter; species Phnomibacter yanchengensis. The sequence continues at coordinate 55,357 of JAQGEF010000011.1, forward strand.
GCTCAAAAAAGCGTTGACCTGCAATACGATGGCTTAATCGTTGAAAGTCACATAGATCCTGACAATGCCTGGAGTGATGCCAAACAACAGATTACACCGGAAACTTTAGCAGAATTACTTGGCAATATTACATGGCGTAAAGAAGATACGGGTTCTGCCGAATACCATGCAGCATTAGAAAAATTACGCCAGCAAATTGATCATCTGGATGATGAGATCTTCCAGATTTTAGGTAACCGTATTAAAATTGCCGAACAGATCGGCCAATATAAAAAAGACAATAACATTACCATTTTACAGACCAACCGTTGGAATGAAATTCTGGAAAGGGGTATTAAAAAAGGGGAAAAAACCGGGCTTACTGAAGAGTTCATTACCCGCTTTTTAGATGCTGTTCACATGGAAAGTATCAACCACCAGAATAAAATAATGAATAGCTAGTAATTAAAAGCCCTCCTTATTTGGAGGGCTTTTAATTTATAAAATAGGACGTATTATCCTATCTCTATTTCTTGACTAGTCCTGAAATAGCTATTTACCTAATCCCTTTTATTTTTCTCTAGTTGTTGCAATAATGCACGCATGTCTTTAAAAATATCAGCTTTCAGGTAATGTTTAGTACCATGTTGATCTTCAAACTTTAAGCTGTAAGCATGTAAGCCCAAACGGCCTAAAATCGGACGTTCTTCCAACTCATTTTTCGATAAATTGAATTTCTTTTTCAGGCTGGAAATAAGCACCGGTTTACCGTCACCATAAATCGGGTCACAAACAATAGCATTACCTACAAACTTACTGTGTACACGTATCTGGTGCGTACGCCCTGTATGTATATGATACTCTACCAGGCTATATTTAGGATAGCTTTGTAATACCTTATAATCGGTATGCGAGGCTTTACCCTTTGCATGAATGATCATAGTACCTTTTTTAACAGGATGCTCAGATAATGGCTCCATAACTGAGCCGCTCTCCTCGCGAAGTTGCCCGTTCACCAAACCCCAGTATCGTTTTTCAATCTGCCGGTTCTGGAATAAATCTGACAAATATTTATGCGTTTCGGCATTTTTTGCAAAAATCACTAAACCACTTGTATCCTTATCTATCCTGTGCACTACAAAAATATGTCCGTAAGCTGCTTCCAAAATACCTTTTACCGAGCTCAAACTGTTATCATGCCTGTCGGGTAACACTAACATACCACTTGGTTTGTTAATTGCTAAAAAATCATCGTTCTCAAACACTATTTCAAAAGGAAGTTTTGCCATGCTGCAAATTTGATGATATTTTAGGTAACGCATTTCACTAAATAGGAATTTTTGTTATAAATTGGCGTTTTAACAATTTCTACAGGCGTTTTATGGATTTTGATTACGAGATAACACTGGAAAGACCAAGTTTCAAAGCGATTAATACCATCAGTGTTTTCCTGATAATATTGTTCCTGGTTACTTTTTTATATACACTGGTCCTAAAAGGCATTACTGCCTACAACATGCCACTGCTTTTAGTGCCTGTAATTATCCTTTTCTTAATGTTTAGGGGCTTTTTGCAACGCAGGAATCCCGAGTTTATTACAATGTATAAAGTTGAACTTTATATTTGTGCTATTGGATGGTTTGCCAGTTCTCAGAATACCCCGTTTATGATTCTGGGAATTTTGTATGCACTTTTAGGTGCCGGTGAAAAATACATTAAGGCACCGGAAAAATGGTTCTTTAACGATAAAGAAATTACCAGGAAGCAGTGGAAGGTGAAAAAATACCAATGGGTAGAAGTGGAGAATGTAGTGATAAGAGATAATTTATTTACGCTGGATTTAAGGACGAACGAAATTATCCAAAACAAGCTGGAAATGCCAATAGAAAAGAGCATGGAAACTGAATTCAACAACTGGGCGAAACAGCAGGTACATTTTAAAGCATAAAATTATTAACATTAGCGATTGAATCAAAGCATTTAAATCGTCAAAAGAAGAATTATAAACAATTACATAATGCGAACAAAAGCTGTATTAATGGCAATGTTGGTTGCTGTAAGTTTAGGTGGCAATGCCCAAACTAAAGCGAATTATCAACAAGCGGCCAAATATTCACCGTCCAGAGTCAGTAAACTAATATTCAGCCAAAGCGTTACACCTAACTGGCTAAAGAACAGTGACCGCTTCTGGTACACTTATCAAACGTCATCCGGCAAAAACTGGTACATAGTAGATCCGGTAAAGGCTGAGAAAAAACTGATGTTTGATAATGGCAAAATAGCTTCAGAGCTTACAAAAATCGTTAAAGATCCGTTTGATGCTTTAAACCTGCCAATTGACAGTTTATTCTTTTTAAAAGATGAAAACTGGATCCAGTTTCAAATAAGAAGTACCATTGATGAAGTAAAAAAAGATACTTCTTCAAAAGATAAGAAAGATAAAAAGGAAGTAAAAACAAAAAAAATGTTTTACTTCAAATACAACCTTAATACCCGTGAGCTCGTAGAAGTAAAAGATTTTGTCGGCAATAAAAAAAGACCAATCTGGGCTAATATTTCCCCGGATTCCTCTATTGTTCTTTTTGGTAAAAATGAGAACTTATGGATGATGGATAAAGCCAACTTCCTTAAAGCACTGGAAAAAGAAGAAGATTCTACCATTGTTCAGACGCAGTTAACCTTTGATGGCGAAAAAGACTACAGCTATTATGGTGGCGGCGTTTACAGCGGCAGAAATGAAACCAATGTTGACGAAAAAAAGAATAAGGATAAACGCAAAGCAGTGTACGTGAACTGGAGTCCTAACGGTAAAAACTTTGCGTTGCTAAGGTCCGATGTGAGAATGCTGGAAGATTTCTGGGTATTGAACAGCGTGGCACTGCCCCGCCCTACTTTAGAAACCTACAAATACTGGATGGCAGGTGAAAAAGAGATGCCTACCACGGAATTGTATATTTTTAATGTAGATACCAAACAGAAAAGAACGATAAAACTAAATAGCTTTAAAGGAGATGATGTAAATATTTATCGCCAGCCGGTTAAGGAACGTGATAAAAATGACGGTTACCGTCCTTCATACTGGTTAGGTGACGATGAAAAATTTTATTTATCTATTACCTCCCGCGACCTTAAAGACATTCAGCAGGCGGTAGTGTACCTGAATACCGATTCTTCTAAAACATTGGTTACTGAAAGTTTAAATACTTATGTTGACATACAGCAACCGGATTTAATTAACGGCGGTAAAGAATTTATTGAATGGAGTGAACAGGACGGCTGGGCGCACTTATATTTATACGATGGTAATGGTAAATTGAAAAACCAGATCACCAGCGGCGAGTTCCACGTAAGTACTGTTGAGCGCATTGATGAAAAAACAAGGACCGTTTACTTTACTGCCAATGGCAGGGAGAAAGATGAAGACCCTTATTATTTCCATTTGTACAGTGCTAATTTCGATGGCAGCAATCTGAAATTATTGAATAGTGGCAACTTCTCTAATGACATTTCAATGAATGACAATGCTACCTATTTCGTCAACAATGCTTCCAGGGTAAATACCGCCCCTAAATCTGCTTTATACAATAACCAGGGCCGTAAAATTTTAGACCTCGAAACAACGGACTTAAAGAACCTTTTAGCGACTGGCTATAAATTTCCTGAACCATTTACTGTAAAAGCAGCTGATGGCATTACAGATTTGTACGGCGTAATGTACAAGCCATTTGATTTTGACAGCACTAAAAAATACCCGTTGATAGAGTATGTATATCCGGGCCCGCAAACAGAGGCTGTCAATAAAGCTTTCAACAGAGGCTTCGATAGAATTGACCGTTTGGCTCAACTGGGTTTCATTGTTATCACTGTTGGTAACCGCGGTGGCCACCCGGACAGAAGCAAGGCATATCACAACTATGGCTATGGCAATCTTCGTGACTATGGCTTAGCAGACAAAAAAGCTGCTGCTGAGCAATTGGCAGACAGATACTCATTCATCGATGGTGAAAAAGTGGGTATTCACGGACACAGTGGCGGTGGCTTTATGAGCACTGCGGCAATGCTGGTTTACCCGGATTTCTTTAAAGTTGCTGTAAGCAACGCCGGTAACCATGACAATAGTATTTATAACCGCTGGTGGAGTGAAAAGCACCACGGTGTAAAAAGAGAGATCAGTGAAAAAGGTGATACTTCGTTTGTATATAACATCGAAAAAAATCCGGATATCGCCAAAAACCTTAAAGGCCGATTAATGCTCATTCATGGTGAGATAGACAACAATGTACACCCGGCAAATACCATGCGTGTAGTAAATGCTTTAATCAAAGCGAATAAGCGTTTCGATATGTTATTGCTGCCAAACCAACGCCATGCATTCGGCGACATGACTGAATACTGGTTCTGGAAAACAGCAGATTATTTTAGCAAATATCTGTTAGGCGACAACACAGAACGCCCGGTAGATATCACGGAATTAAACAACGATATACCTCAACGCAGGTAATAATAAAACATAAAGACGCAGATCACACACTGCGTCTTTTTTTATGCATCTTTATATCAATTTTTCTTTTTTTTCTGAGCCGTCAGATGTACTACTATTAAGCATCGTTGTGTCACTCCCTGCAACGGCATTTTCATTATTCATCAAAAACAGCATGTTACCATTGCTAAAAATAAAGCCCCTGAACACCGTCAATAATAAATACACTCTTTTTTATATAAAAAATATATTTAAATTTATAATTAAAACTAAAGTAAAATGAAGTTTTTATTGACACTGTTCATTTTTGTAAGCATATTTACCCTGGCAAAATCCCAGAATAACAGTACGGTTATTAGAACAAAGTTTACAGCGCCCTCCCTATTGCATAATAGCGTAGGAGAACCGGCTGAAAAAACAATATCCATTTATTTGCCGCCGGGTTATCATAAAGGAAAACATCATTACCCTGTTATTTATTTTTTACATGGCTATTTTGGTAATGACAGTTTATTAATGAACGTATGGCTGAACTTAAAACAATTAATGGATACGGCTATTATTAAAGGTAAAATAAAGCCCGTTATTGTGGTAGCGCCCAACAGTGAGACCAAACTGGGTGGTAGTTTTTATACAAATTCAACTGTAGCCGGTAACTGGGCCGATTATATTGGTAAGGATGTGGTGAACTACATAGATAAAAACTACAGGACCATTGCTAAAAAGGAAGCAAGGGGCTTGTCCGGGCATTCTATGGGTGGCAATGGCGCGCTAAAATTAGCAATGCAATTTCCCGATGTTTTTGGAATAGTGTATGCAATGAGCCCTGCAGTACTTAACTGGCACAGTGATTTTACTGTTCAGAACCCTTCATTTAAAATAGCGGTCAATGCTAAAAATGACAGTGAAGTTATGTCCGGCATCAATAGTTTTGAGAAGTTTTATAGCGCTGTTTTTAGTGCCATGGCCAGGGCTTATTCTTCTAACATTTCCGCTACAGCCCTAAAAGCAGATTTCCCGGTAAAATATATTAATGATACTGCTGTCATCAATAATGATATTAAAGCGGTATGGGAAGCGCAGTTTCCTTATAACCAGGTTGATAAATACCAGGATGCTTTAAAATCTTTGGTCGCTTTAAAAATGGACTGGGGCCGTAATGATGAATTCATCCATATCCCATTTACCGCTTTAGAATTCAGTAAAAAATTGGAATCATTAAATATCCCTCATTTTTCGGAAGAATATTTGGGCACACACAGTAATATGCAGAACGGGTTTACCGGCAGGGTCTATACGGACATGATCCCCTTTTTTGATATGTATTTTAAATAAGTAAGGCATACTTAATACCCTTCCCCCGGCAGATATGGAAATAAAAGTACTGATTAATACAGGTTTGATATATTACTGCCCTTGCATTTTTAGTGCATAGAAAACTATCCGGAGTTACTGCAGCCATTTTTAGGATAAACCGTCCTCACTCCAAAATATGTGGAAACTTTCCACTTGATTTAATGCTGTTTTTTAAGGAAATTTGCCGTTGCTTTACCTGGTATCATTTGCATGGTTGCATTATAGAATTACAAATGCTGAAGGGCTGCGGCATGCGTGGGTGGCGAGGCACGAGCCAGTGCGACGCAGGAGCACCGAGCGTAGCGGAGCCCTGAGCACGCCGTACAAATGTTTCGTTATATTCTGTGGATGACAGCCCCGGATAAACCCGGTAAAGGATTTTTTTGATTAACTTTAGAGGCTTAGAATTATTATTATGAATCGATTTTCTCACTTGCATGTACATACCCAATACTCCTTGCTGGACGGGGCCGCATCTATTAGTTCGTTATACAAAAAAGCGAATAAATTCAATATGCCGGCACTGGCCATTACGGACCACGGGAATATGTTTGGCGTTTTTGATTTTGTGGCAGAGGCCTGGAAGAATACAAAAAACATAGGCAAGGATGAAAACGGGAAAGATATTATAGAACCGGTGGTGAAACCGGTGGTGGGTTGTGAGTTTTACGTGGTGGAAAACCGGCATCAGAAAGCATTTACCGGTGGTGCTAAGGATAAACGCTTTCACCAGGTATTGCTGGCGAAAAATAAAAAAGGTTATGAGAACCTGGTTAAACTAACCTCTCTGGGTTATATTGAGGGTTTGTATGGTAAGTATCCGCGTATTGATAAAGAACTGATCCTGAAATATAGTGAAGGATTAATTGCAACAACCTGTTGTATAGGTGCATCGGTACCGCAGGCCATCCTGTTTAAAAGTGAAGAAGAGGCTGAAAAAGAATTCAAATGGTGGCTGGACGTGTTTGGTGAAGATTATTTTGTGGAATTGCAGCGCCATAACATGAAGGAACAGGAGCAGATAAATGCGGTGCTGATAAAGTTTGCCAAAAAGCACAATGTACCGATGATTGCCACCAATGACAGTCATTATACGGATAAGGACGACTACAATGCCCACGATATCCTGCTATGTGTGAATACCGGTGAGAAACAGAGCACTCCCGGCTTTGATGATATTACGGCGGATGATACGGCTGTAAAAAACAAGCGTTTTAAATTCCCGAACGACCAGTTTTATTTTAAGAGCCCGGAGGAAATGACACAATTGTTCAATGATATACCGGAGAGTATAGATAATACGCAAATGATTGTGGACAGAGTGGAAGTGCTGAACCTGAAAAAGGATATTTTACTACCGGCATTTCCTATTCCTAAAGCGTTCCAGATACATGAGGACAACAACCTGAACCAGTGGGAATACCTGCAGCACATTACTTACGAGGGTGCTAAACAACGCTATGGTGAGATCAGCGGTACGAATAAAGAGCGGATCGATTTTGAGCTCTTTACTATTAAAACGATGGGTTTTGCGGGTTACTTCCTTATCGTGAGCGACTTTATTAAGGCCGGGCGTGACCTGGGTGTATTCGTAGGCCCCGGCCGTGGATCCGCTGCCGGTAGCGCAGTGGCTTACTGTATTGGTATTACAAATATTGACCCGATTAAGTATAACCTGCTTTTTGAGCGTTTCCTGAATCCTGACCGTAAGAGCATGCCCGATATTGATACGGACTTTGATGATGACGGCCGTGCGAAAGTATTGAACTATGTGGTAGAGAAATATGGGGCGAACCAGGTAGCACAGATTGTAACTTACGGTACAATGGCTGCAAAAAGTGCCATTAAAGATGTGGCGCGGGTGATGGACCTGCCCTTGCAGGACAGCAATATGCTGGCTAAATTGGTACCTGACAAACCGGGTACAAACCTGGGCAGGATGCTGAAAGCGCCATTTACAAAGAAAGAGGCACCGGATGGTGTTAAAAGTATTGAAGAAAAAGAAGGCTTATCTCCTGAAGACCTTGAAAATGTAAAAAAACTCCGGGAATATTATAACGGCAAGGATATACTGGCGGATGTACTGCATGAAGCGGAGCGCCTGGAAGGCTCTATCCGGAATACGGGTATCCACGCAGCCGGTATTATCATCGCTCCTAAAGATTTAACAGAACTGATTCCTGTAAGTATCAGTAAGGAGACGCCTTTATGGATTACACAGATCGAGGGTAAAAGCATTGAAGAGGCGGGTGTTATTAAGATGGACTTTCTGGGATTAAAAACACTGAGCATCTTAAAGACCTGCCTGCGCCTGATTAAACAGAATCACGGGATTGATATTAACCCGGATGACCTGCCACTGGACGATGAAGAAACTTACAGGCTGTACCAGCGGGGTGAAACAAATGCAACGTTCCAGTTTGAGAGCCCGGGGATGCAGAAGCACCTGCGTGACCTGAAACCCGATCAGTTTGCAGATTTAATCGCTATGAATGCCTTGTACCGCCCGGGCCCTTTGCAGTACATCCCGAACTTTATTGCCCGGAAACATGGCCGCGAGGAAATTGTATATGATTTGCCTGAAATGGAAGAATACCTGGCTGAAACCTACGGCATTACGGTGTACCAGGAGCAGGTGATGCTGCTGAGTCAGAGTATTGGCGGCTTTAGTAAGGGCAATGCGGACGTATTGCGGAAAGCAATGGGTAAAAAAGACCGTAAAACGCTGGATAAAATGAAGGGCCAGTTTATTGATGGTGCTGTGGCCAAAGGGCATCCTGCAGATAAACTGGAGAAGATATGGACGGACTGGGAAGCTTTTGCGCAGTATGCGTTTAACAAAAGTCACAGTACCTGTTACGCATTCGTAGCTTACCAGACCGGTTATTTAAAAGCGCACTATCCGAGCGAATACATGGCAGCGGTATTAAACCATGCGGGTGATATTGATAAGATCACTTTCTTCCTGGAGGAATGTAAAAGCATGGGATTAAAGGTACTTGGCCCGGACATCAATGAATCGCACAATGGTTTTACCGTAAATAAAAAAGGTGAGATCCGCTTTGGATTGGGTGGATTGAAAGGCGTGGGTGAAGCAGCCATTGAAAGCCTGGTAGGCGAACGTGAAAAGAATGGTGCCTATAAGGATGTATTTGATTTTATTACCCGTGTGAATCAGAGAACGGTCAACAAAAAATCGATAGAGAGTTTAATTTACTCCGGTGCGTTCGATTGTTTTGAAGATCTGCACAGGGCACAATATTTCCATATCGCGAAGGGCGAAACGGTTAATGGTATTGAAAAAATTGTAAAATTTGGTCAACAGCTCACCCAACAGGCTGAAAGCAGTTTGAATACTTTGTTTGGCGATTTAAATGAATCGGTAATCACCCAGCCACCGAAACTGGCACCTTGTGAGCCTTGGACACTGACTGAAAAGCTGGAGCATGAAAAACAGGTGACGGGTATGTATATGACCGGCCACCCGCTGGACCATTTTAAGTTTGAGCTGAAACATTTTGGCATTACCAAACTTGGGGAGTTTGCGTCTTATGGCATCGATGAAACGCCATTCCCGTCTGCTTCCCGTACAATAAAACTGGCAGGCCTGGTGACATCTGTTAACCACCGTCAAACAAAAACCGGTAAAAACTTTGGCAACTTTGTAATAGAGGATTATTCCGGCAAACATGAGTTTACACTTTGGAGTAACGACTACGCATTATTCAGCCCGTTCCTGGAAGTAGGATTTGTAGTGTTTATTTCGGGTAACTTTAAAGTGCGCCGCAGAATGGTTGGCGGTGAATGGGTGGACAGCGGCATGGAGTTCCAGGTGAAGAAAATGAACCTGCTGGAAACACTGGCTGCAAAAGAAACGAGGGCACTGGAGTTTTATTGCCAGCCTTACCACCTGAATGAAGGATTTATAAAATTCATAGAAAAAAATTTCAACGAGAACCCTGGTTCCTGCCCGGTGAAATTTAAAATAAGGGACCGCGAGAAGAATTATGATGTGGAAATGACTTTGCCCGGCCGTGGTATCAATATTAATGATGAACTGACCCAGTTCCTGATAGAGGAACAAGGGATAGAGATGAAGGTTCTTACAGCAGATTAACGAGCTACTTAAAACTTCCATTGTCGCAGCCACAGGAGCAAAGATCTATTTGAATCGATGTTTCTGTGGCTTTTTATAGAGATATCAAGCTATATACTGTACCATTCATTACAAAATAGCTCTCAGAGATGCTCTTCCTACATGGATGGTCCTGACGCCTTCGGATTGTCGGCCTTCGTACTGGAAGCTCAATTCAATGGCATTGGCCAGGCGTTTGGTAAAATCAATATTCCACAACCAGTTCTTACCGGGTTGTAAAGCGTCCAGCATAACATACGAAGCAGAGGTATTGCGTTCACCAACATATTTTATCTGGTTAAAACTTAATTTGGCATTAATAAAAGCGCTCTGCCAGATATTCAGTTTGCTTTCACTTTGCAAGGAATAAATATCTGCGGACAATGCTTCTTTACTACTCTCACCATCTTTGGTCACATATTTCAAACTTAAGGACGACCGGTATTTGGAAGCATAGGTGAAAGTCACTTTAGGCTCCACGCTGTAAATTTTGATATCATAGTTCCGGTTATCGAATAATGGATTCGGGGTTGTCAGCTTATTGGTACCATATTTCTGTGTCACATCTACCAGGTATTGTCTGCCAAAGTTCCGGCGTACTTTAAACTGGTGTTCGGATATTGTTTTTGTTTCAAAGCCGTAAGACATGATGCCTTTATTGGTATTTTTCATCTGGGTATAATCCAGTCCCCATTTAGTGCTGAAACGATTGAATGAAACAGTATTGCTGAAAGTATTGATCACACTGATTAAATTGGTATCGGAAACATTGCCTGAAAAGGGATTGAAGGATAAACCATTGCCTTCATTTACTTTTTTAACGTTGGATTGCAGCATGCTTTGTGCGGAAAACTTCGTTAAAAATTGCTGCCATTTAATGGTTGAATTGTTCAAGATAACACGGGGAATAAAATTGAGCGAATAGTTAAATGTATTGTAGTTTGCCTTTACATAATTATTGGTAGGGGTATATAGTTTAATATATTTTGCCTGGTCCTGGTACTGTGCTATTTCAAACTCGTTTAATTGTGCCACACCATCATTATTATAATCGATCCAGGTGTATTCTCCCCTGCCCGCCTGCACTTCTACAAAACTAAAATCGCGGCGCTGTTCCTGCCCGGAACCGATCTCATAAAAAACATTGCCGGTAAGGGCGCCATTGAGCAAGCGGGTATAATATTCCGTCCGGCTTATCAAACTGTTTTCGGATTTAAGATTGCTTACCATGTCACTCTTAACATCCAGGGTCCTGTAAATAGCGTTAAACCTGAGTTGATGCTTAGAACTTTTGGTCAGTTCTGCAAATGCGCTGTAACTGTTGCTTACATCCGATTGTTCCAAAGTTTTCAGGTAAGGCAATTCATTCCTGCGCTGGTTCCAGCTAACGCCCCACTTATTCGGTTTGGCAGCATTACTTTTTAGTGCCACAGTCATATCGTTAAATGCAAAACTGTTGCGCGAAATACTGTCACCGTTGTTGTACAAAACCGGGTTACGTTCTACAAAATACTTTGCGGATAGCTGGTAGTGATTTAATCTTTTAAAAGTTTTGGAAACATCTACCGATGGCCTTAAAAAATAACCGTTAAAACCATCGCTGTTAATATGGGTATAATTAAAAATACCGTTCACCGTCCAGCCGTTTTTGGTAGTTTGTTCCTGTAATATAAAACGATTGCCCCTGTAACCATCGTCACGGATATAGCCGGTGTAATAGTAATTCAACTGGTGAGATTTATCTTTTGTACTTAGAGAAAATCCCGCACTGGGCAATGCTTCATTGGCTTTCTGTTCATCATAATTCAGTCCCCAATCCCTTAAAAATTCCACGGTACGCAGGCGTTCAAGCGGGGTAAATTGCTTATCAACAAACTCATAGCCGGCATTTGATTTCAGCTCCCATTCATTTTTCCAGAATTTTAAATTTCGCTGGTTAGTGATATCAAATTTCAAACCCAGTCCCCTGTCGTTGCCTTTATCTAAAGACGAGAATGTATTGATATCATAATTACTCAATCCAACCTGGGCCTGGATATTGGTTTTATCATTCAGACGATAGAGGATTGAGGTAGAAAACAATGATTGTTTCTTAGGCGCCACCAATAAGATGACTGGTTCATAACTTCCCTGCGGTCTGCCGCTTATCGGGGCCAGCCACCGGTAAGTCTTACCATTTGAGCCATCATTCAGTAATTCATAATTGCCTTTATTGAACCCCATGTATGTAAAGCCGAGCGAATACAGATCCCGGTCGTTGGCTTGATAAGTCCTGTAAATTTCGTATTGCTGGCCATTCACTGTTGTATCCATTTTTATATACAATACCTTGGTAGCCGAAAAAGTATCTAATTGGGCCATCGGCGAAAAGGCAAGCTGGGTGCTGTCTCCTACCTGGCTGAGCAAGTGCTTTTGATCTGCGGATAATGTCTGGTTGATAGATGAGTTTTTGGCATCCGCATTACTGTATAATCCCCAGGACACTTTCAGTTTCCTGTCATACTCCACTTCGCCCCCAACATAAAAAAGCGTATTGAGGTAATTCCTGTCTGCATACTCAAACTCTACCTGAATCCTTTTGTCTTTTGTTATTAAATGTTTGTTGGTAAACCTGATTTCCGCCGTATTGTAATCTATAATATAATCCAGGTCCGCACCACGTTGCAGTAACTGGCCATCGATAAACACGCGTTCCGTGCCTGCCAATACGACGAAATACAGTTCGTTATTGGCGCCTTGTAAGCGATATGGGCCCTGGTTGCCTTCAATGGCGGTAAGTATGTGCCGTGTAAATTTACCTTTCGCCACAGCGCCACTGCCTAATACCCTTGAGGTGAGTTTTTTATTTTGCTTTGATTTTATTTCGAAAGCCAGGCCCTGCTGCCGTTTATAGTAATTCAAAAAATAATTGGGGTTCTCACGGATATCTATATCGCCGATATTTATTTCCCAGTTATTTTTACTGAACTGCATCCATACTTTATCAAATTCATTTAATTGCTGCGTCGTCCCATCCGGTTGAATGGGGATATTATTATCCGTTATGGCTGCGGCTATTTTGATGCTGTCCGCTATATAACCGCGTATTTGTAAATTAAACACTGAATTCACCACTGCATCCTGTGCATTACCAAAACTCAGGTTTCTGCCCAGGCTTCCTGAATATTGGATATTACCAAAATCAAATGCACCGGTCTGGATATCATTTTTTTTGTTTCCGGGGCTGTATCCCGGAAGCACCTTAAAATTATCTGCAATGCTATCGTAACGGTATTTATAAACCGGGCTGGAAAAATTAAACGGGTAAACGCGGTAAAAAATATTCAGGGAATCGTTGGTCAACGTTTTTTTAATGAACACCGTCGCATTCACATAATCCACTACATAATCATTTTCGCTGAATCCCTGTATGGAAAATGAGCCTGGAATAATGCTCAGTGAATCTATTTTAATCGTGCTGTTGTTAAAAGCAATTTTCTTTTCCCGTTTATTGCTTACAGACTGCCCGTAGCCTGCAACAGCTACAGCAAGGAACATTAATGAAAACAATATGTACGCTAATTTTCTCAAATACTCAGTTATGATACTTAAAACGCCATTCGGGCCTCAAAAGTATGCTATTATAAGAAAACTAAATGTTCAATTTAACACTGAAACCGCCATTTTGCCAAACTGCTGTTGTGAGTTCTTATTTTTAAAATTGTTTATCAAATGTTTTCCCGTTGAATTTATAAACCCCACCTTCTGCCATTCCAAAAAGCAAGTTTTTGTTTTGGTCTTCATAAATGCTCCAAATCATTTTAGCATTCAATTTTGTGTCAACTTTGTAGTTTGTCAACGTTTTACCGTCATATTTCCAAGCTCCTGTATCGCGATCTCCAAACCAAATATTGCCTTCTGAATCTTCTTCAATAACAAAAACGTGTTCTAGTGTACCTGGTTGTGATTTATCTCCTCTTCTTGTGCTTGTTGGATGAATTAAATTATTCTTTTCAGAAAAATTTATAATTGAATTACCTTCCATTAGCAAAACGCCAATCCCATTATTACCTATCCAAATGCGACCTTTTGAATCTGCTAATACACTTCTGATATGCAACAGCTCATTATCTTTTAGGTTTAATTTTTCATTGTCAAAGATATTTACCATTTTACTATCATAGTTAAATAGTGCGGCATAGGTTGCAATCCAAACTTTACCGTCTTGCTCTATTGATATGTCTGTTACACCATAAGAATTATCCGGGCTGCCATTTCCGGGTTTTGGAAAAATCAGATAGTTCATATTCTTTCCATCAAAACGATTTATCCCGTCTTCTTCTCCTGCATAAAACCATAAATCTCCATTGGTTTTATGCCATTCATATTTTGGTTCGTTGGTTTTTGTCAAATAATTAGTCAATGTTCCTTTATCATACACACTTGCTCCTTTTGTAGTACCAATCCAAATTTTTCCATTCTTGTCTTCCTGAATGGAACGGATTTGATTGTCTGGTAAACCTTCATTGGTTGTAAAGTATTCAAAAGATTTGCCATTATAAACGCTTACACCTTCATTGTGACTTCCAAACCAATAATTGCCTTTGCTGTCTTGAAAGATAGCGCGTATTCCCGAAGTAAATTTCAGGGTGTCAGTTTTTGATGTCGCTACCAATTCTGGCTTGTTTGCTTCTTTTTCTTTTGATTTCTTTTCAAGGCAAGAAAAGTTCAGTGTCAATATCAGTATTAAGAAAATCAATTTTATTCTCTTGTTCATTTCGCGTTTATATAATATGAAGCACTAAGCTCAAATTTAGTACAAATGTTCATAAGAAGAACGTCAGCCTCCATTAGGCCAAACCGCTGTTCTGCGTTCGTTTTTATTTTCAAACATTTTTTCGAATGACTTTCCATTAAATTTATAAACTCCAGCATTATGACTTCCAAGCCAAAGAACTCCTTTGTTGTCTTTAAAGATTGTAAAGAGCAATACATTAGTTTCTCCATCTCTGATAGGGTAATGAATAAGTTCTTTCCCGTTGTATTTCCATACTCCGTTATCATAAGTTACCATCCACAAGTTGCCTTCATTATCCTCGGTTATGGATAGAAAAAAAGGGTATTCTTTTTTATTTCTTTCATCCAAATAACCAATGCCATCTTCTTTTTGGAAATTTATATTAATACTACTATCCGGTTTTAAGTTGTATCGAAAACGGGTATTATTTATCCAAAACGTTCCTTCTTTATCCTCAAAAATGGCCCGTGTACCAAAATCACCACCTTCCGGAGTTGTTTGTAATTGTTCTTCATAATGCCAACTCAGTGTTTTGCCATCAAACCGGCATATGCCAAAACTTGCTGTTCCAAACCACATAATACCTTTACGATCTTTGTAGATAGTATAAAGTCCGTAGGGTTTTGAAATCGCATTCTTGTTCTTGCTTTTAAACGCGTCCTTTTCCGCTGATTGTGGAAGTTTTAGGAAATGTAAATATTGTCCATCAAATCGGTAGACTCCATTATTACTTGCACCAATTCTGAACCATAAATCATCCGGTTCTAAAATCCAATCATTCGTAGGGAATTCGGGGTTTGCAATTCGTAAAGTTTTAAAACTTTGACCATCAAATTTACTGACACCGCCCTCGGTTTCAATAAAAATATTGCCCTGAGAATCTTCTTGAAAACCGCGTATTGCATTATTTACTAATCCGTCTTTTACGGTGATTTTTTTTATTTGCTGACCATTATAAAAGAATACACCATTCTCTTTACTTCCGAACCAATAATTTGTGTTTTTGTCTTGATAAATAGCCCAAATTGTTTTGTCAGTACTGGGAACCGTTACTCCAACTTCAATAGTCTTCTCTTGTTGTATTTTTGAATTATTTTGTCCATCACAAGAAGTAAAGGTGAAGAAAAAACTTGTGAGTAAGATTGTGTATAATATCATTTGTACTTTATTCATTTTCCAAAAGCTGTCAGTTGACTGTTTCTGCGCTAAAATGACACATGACTCATTGATATGTGTGATTAAACCTATACAAATTTATATAATTGATTGGCTTGGTGTTACTATTTTGCAACAAATCGTCAAACGGACTTTTGATGTATTGTAAACATTTTCTGCTGATGTGGGTGTAAATTTCAATTGTTTTACTATTGATGTGTTCCAGTAGTTCCCTGGACCATAAAGAAAAAGATATTCATCTAATTAAAAAAGATGTTTGAGATTTACTCAAACATCTTTTTTGCAATCGTTAGTTAAATAAAACCTAGTCGTTCAGATCTATTACCTGAACATTCCTGTTAAAGCTTTCATCTAAAGAAATTAAAGTTTCTGTTCTTTCTATGCCTTTAATACTTTGTAATTCATCGTGCAATACCTTTTTAAGTTCGGCAATATCTTTACAGCACAGTTCCACGAACATGGAATAATTACCTGTTGTGTAGTTGAGGCGAACTATTTGCGGAATTTTCTTCAAGTCTTCTACTACGCTATCGTATAAAGAACTTTTTTCAAGATAAATGCCTACAAACGCAGTAACATCGTATCCAATTAGTTTTATATCTACAGCTAATCTATTGCCTTTAACGACACCTAATTCCTGTAATTTTTTAATTCGTACATGAATTGTTCCGCCACTAACAAATAATTTTTTACCTAAATCAGCATAAGATATTTCAGCATCTTCCATCATGTGCTGTATTATCTGATAATCTAATTTGTCAAGATTAAGTTTACCGCTCATTACAATTAGTTATTTTTGATATAATTTAATAAAGTGTACAAATATTTAAACAAATTAAAAACATATTCAAATTTTATTAAAAAATTTGGAACAAACGGGTCATTTCATTTATTTTTGCTCCAGCTCTTTAAGAAAACCGTATTGAATTTTAGTAAAAATATGAATTTTAATTTAGTTTTCTGAAAATTTTAGATAATTTCTATTTTTTCAAAGAAATCTAATTCATTTATATTGTAGGGTGATGAAATTTTTGGCAGACATGCCCTCTTGTCTCGGGGGTGAAGATTTCAGAATAAACAAAATATAGTATATTTGCGTCCGCATTTATACAGGGGTTGACCACCAACTTTGTATTTTGCTAACTGCTTCGTGAAGGTTCGATTCCTTCTCCTACAGCGAATTTTAGTTCTTAATTACCTTGTGGGGTGATGAAATTTTTGGCAGACATGCCCTCTTGTCTCGAGGGTGAGGAATTACGGGATAAACACTGCATAACGCCGGTATTGCTGCAGCACTACCGACTGGGGTTGACCACCAGTTAGAATTGATTAGCTGTCAATTCAAAATGATGTGCTTTGCTAACTGCCTCTTGGAGGTTCGACCCCTCCCCCTACAGCACTAAAAGCCATTGGTACTATTGTATCAGTGGCTTTTTTATTTAACGGCAATGCCTCCATCATCACTAATCACTACCTTCAAACTAAATTATATGCAATGAAAACAAGATTTATATGGGCAAATTTAGTTTCGGGTGATATACCTAAGACAATCGCTTTTTATGCGGCGCTTGGTTTTAAACAAAATGGCAGCAGCGATAACCTGACGGCAGCGAGTTTCATTTTTGGCCAAAGTCATTTTATTATCAATTTCTTTACAGAACAAAGATTATCGAAACAGGTCAATGGCGGGCTTTCTATTCCCAAAAATTCAAATGAAATTATCTTCTCTCTTTCTGCTGACAGTATTGAAGAGGTTGAGAAATGGCATGAAAAGATTAAATCTATAAACGGCACTATTTTTTCTGAGCCGCAAAAAATAGAGCAAGGCTATACTTTTGGTTTTACGGATCCTGATAATCACCGTTTCAATGTTTTATATTGGCCGGGAATGTAGAATAGTCCCCCTGGTTAGCATAGATTTCCTGGAGACATTATAAGATTGTACGTCTTTACCTAATGCTTTGTAACGTTACGATGATTGACTATTGACTACAATATGTTGCCATACTGGCAATTCTGATTGCCATGATTCAAACTCCTACAAAGATGTTGCTGCGCTGCAGCTACAGTTTAACTCACCAGAGTTGTTTGTTCTCGTCGAAATGACAGCAGCGGTTTAAATACTTCTTAGAACATTGAACAGTCATCCTGAGTGCAACGAAGGATCGATCTCATTCCAATTTCTGAACGAAATGAAGAAAATATGTTGTAAATGAGCTGGGGGATTTCTCCTCGGGCTGTTCAATGTCAAAGTAGCTTCCGATTATCCTCGTCGAAATGACAGTGGTTTAAATACTTCTTAAACTTTGAACAGTCATCATGAGTGCAACGAAGGATCTCATTCCAATTTCTGAACGAAATGAAGAAAATACGCTGTAAATGAGCTGGGGGATTTCTCCTCGGGCTGTTCAATGTCAAAGTAGTTTCCGATTATCCTCGTCGAAATGACAGTGGTTTAAATACTTCTTAAACTTTGAACAGTCATCCTGAGTGCAACGAAGGATCTCATTCCAATTTCTGAACGAAGTGAAGAAAATACACGAGGTTATTAGAATGTATGTGTAGTTGAAGCGTAGTTGCCCCACCCCTGCCCCTCCCTGGAGGGGACAGAAGCACTCGTAGTATGGATTATGAGTAATGATAAGTATTGAATTCAAGTCCTGGTTTTAATACTATTTAAACCAATATACAGCTTCGCGCCAGGCACTGGTTGATAGTATTACTGTTGATGCAGGGCTGCAGGATGCAGTGGGCAGCCGCTTAGCGGCTGGTGCCCGCCCGAATACACCTGTGATACTAATTGCAACGAATGGCGGGCACGGCACCCCACAGCAGCCTGGACTGCTGCTCAATAAATGATTACATGATGAGAGCCCCAAATGAACTGACTATAGTTTGATAGACTGAACCGGATTACAGGGCATAAAAAAACGCAACGAATAACCGTTGCGTTTTTTTATAACCGGACTAAACCTGACTAGTGTTTTGAAAATTCATCTACATAATCCTGGTTTGGTACATAGTCTGCTACTATTTCTTCTTCGTAGTTTACTTTTTCTTTTTTACCGAAACGGCGTTGTAAACTATCAAATATGGAGTAAACAACGGGTACTACTACCAGGGTTAATAATAGTGAGGATAATAAACCACCGATAATAACAATTGCTAAACCACGGTTCATATCAGCACCGTCACCAGTAGCTGTTGCAATCGGGATCATACCTATTACCATCGCAATGGTGGTCATTAAGATCGGACGTAAACGGGCATGGTTTGCAGCTACTAACGCATCGTGCGTACTGGCACCCAATGCCTTTTTATGATTAGCAAAATCCACTAAGAGGATGGCGTTTTTAACCACAAGACCGATTAACATGATAATACCTAAGATGGTAAAAATGTTCAATGAGTTGTTAGTTAACGCTAATAGTAATAACGCCCCGATGAATGATAACGGTACTGAGAACAATACGACAAATGGTGTAATAAAGTTATCGTATAAAGCTACCATTACAAGGTAAACCAGGATTACAGAGGCTAATAAAGCGACTCCTAATGTACCGAAACCTTCGGCCTGGTTTTCCATATTACCACCCCATACGGTTACAATACCCGGTTTCTTTTCCAGTTTGCTGAATTTTTCCTCCCACTCTGCGGCTACGGTACCACCGGGGCGACCGATTACCTGTGCCTGGATAGATACGGCCGGAGATTTATCCCGACGTTCTAACAAGGTGGGGCCGGATGAATAAGAAACATCTGCAAACTGCTCTAAAGCGATGGCGACACCATCGTTGTTAATAAACTTCAGGTTCTTAACATCATTAATATTGTTACGGCCGGTTTCCGAATAACGGATATTGATATCATACTCATTATCTCCTGCACGGTATTTATTATCTGTATTACCGGAGAAGGCTGTTTGCATGGCCATACCTACTGTTGATAAACTTAATCCTAAAGAGGTCATTTTATCCCTGTCAACTTTTACATTGATCTCCGGGTTACCACCTTCTGATGTTAGTTTTACACCTGAAGCACCCGGGATCTCCCGTAACAGATCGGCAGCTTTGGCTGCAAATTCCTGTGCATCTTCTACATTGGAACCGATTACGGTTAATTTAATCGGCGCCTGCTCTGCTCCCATGATACCTACATTCAGGGTTTTTACTTTCGCGCCTATCAGCACATTTTCAAGCTCGCGGCGTAAGGTAGCAGAATAAACTTTTGAATCTCCCTTAAAGGTATTTTTCTTTAATACAACGTGAATTTCCGATTTGTATTTAGAACCTGAAGGGGACATCATACCATCTGAAGCTTGTCCTACAGTGGTGATCATATCTGCCACTTCTGGTTTGCTGATGATATAAGCTTCTGCCTGCTGGGTCATCCTGTTTGTTTTTTCAAGAGAAGCATCTTTATCCAACTCTAACTGGATGAAGAATTCTCCCCTGTCCACACCCGGGAAGAAATCGGAACCAATGTAGCCGTTACCTACCAGGGAGAATGAAGCGAACAATAATACAATAGCGACAATCAATGTAGCTAATTTGGTTTTCCAGCTTTTTAAGGTCCACTCCAGGATGCCGGTGATCCAGTGCGTGAATTTGGTTAAACCTGCTTCAAAACCTATTATGATTCTTCCGAAGAAAGTCCTGTTGGTAATATGATCTAATTTACCGAATCTTGAGTACAACCAAGGCACAATGGTAAATGATACCAATAATGACAGTGAAGTAGCAATGATTACGGTAACACAGAACTGCGCCAGGATGTTTGCCACTAAGCCGGATGAAATCGCGATCGGGAAGAACACCACCACAATTACTAATGTAATAGCGGTTACGGTAAACCCGATTTCTTTGGCACCGTCAAATGCTGCACGTACTTTGCCTTTACCCATTTCCATGTGGCGGTGGATATTTTCAATTACCACGATGGCATCATCCACAAGAATACCTACCACCAGGGAAAGGCCTAGTAAGGACATCAGGTTCAGCGTATAACCCATTAAGTTTAAACCAATGAACGTGGCGATTAATGATAATGGAATGGCTACCATGGTTATTGCCGCATTTCTTAAACTATGCAGGAAGAATAACATGATGAAACCTACCAGTATAATAGCGATCACCAGGTCATGGATCACGTTATTGGCGGAGTTTAATGTAAAGTCTGAAGAGTCATTCGCTATTTTAATTTTGATATCCTGTGCACTGTAATCTTTTTCTATACCGCTTATAACGGCACCGTTTTTATCGTGAACGGCAATGGCATCTTTAACAGCTTTGGATACCGCTACGGCATTCGCATCCGATTGTTTAAACACCTGTAATAAAATGGTATTATCCTGGTCTAAACGGGCTATTTTATCTAATTCTTTAATACCGTCCTGAACATCTGCCACGTCGCGTAAATAAACAGTGATCCCTTTTGCTGTGGTAATTGGCAAATTACGTAGCTGGTCGATGCTGGTTACTTTACCGCTTAAACGGATGGTGGTACGGTTCTCTCTTGAACTAACATTTCCTGTTGGGAAATCTAAGTTAGAGGAAGCAATTACCTGTTGAACCTGGTTGATCGATAATCCATAACCTTCCAGTTTTTTAGCGTCAACACTTACCTGTATCTCGCGTTCTTCACCACCGATCATATCTACCTTGGCCACCCCGTTGATACGGGCCAAAATAGGCTGGATTTTATTATCTAATAAGTCGTATAACTCTTTTTCAGATAAATTGGAAGTTACTGCCAGGCTCATGATCGCCACATCATCCAGGGAGAACTTGGTTAATGATGGTGCTTCCACATCTTCCGGCAGGTCATTTAATACTGCGTTGATTTTTCGCTGCGCATCGGTGAGAAGGAAGTTAACATCCGCCCCGTCGCGCAGGGTGATCATTACAATAGAAACATTTTCCAGGGAAGTTGATTCTATTTTTTTGATACTTTCCATCGACGCCACGGCATCTTCTATCTTTTTGGTAACAGAACTTTCTACTTCTGTAGGTGAGGCACCGGGATATACGGTTTGAATTGTAATAACGTTTACCTCGAATTTAGGTACGAGCTCATACCCCAACTGGGTATAGGAGAATATACCGCCCAAAGTCAGTATTATAAATAATACAATAATGATACTGGGGCGCTTTATTGATATTTCGCTGATTTTCATTTTAAAGGAATTTCCATAAATTATTTAATGATGTTAACCGGAGTATTGTTGAACAGGTTTACCTGTCCGGATACCACCACTACATCGCCGTTATTTAACCCGCTAACCACTTCTATATAATCGCCGAAACTTCTGCCGGAAACGACTGTTGTTTCTACAGCCTTACCATTTTTAATCACATAAATCTTATTGTCGCTTACACTGCCTACAAAAGCATTTCTCGGAACAACTAAAGTTGCAGCTTTTACACCATTGCCAAATGTTGCAGAGGCGTACATACCAGCCCTTAATTCGTTGTTAGAATTATTTACTTCAATCTCAACAGGGAAGTTTAAGCTGCCGTCAGATTTTGGAGCGATGAACGTGATCTTACCTTTAAATGTTTTATTGCTGATAACACTTACTGTTACTTCTACTTCCTGGCCTACTTTTAACAGGGCCACGTTTTTTTCATCGACGTTTACGCGCAGTTTTAAGGCACTTACATTTACAATTTCAAATGCGGCAGCACCAAGTGACAGGTAAGTACCCGGTTCTATTTTCTTTGAATTGACAATACCGGAAATACCAGTTTTGATGGCCACGTCTCCGGCATTCAACTGTGCCGATTTCAAATTATTTTTCGCATTTTCCAATTGCAGTTTCATTTGGTCCACCTGTTGTTTGGTAACACCACCAGTTGCAAAAGCACTTTCAAAACGCTGAACTTCTGCCAGGGCATTATTATATACCGCCTGTGCATTGGTAACGCTTACATCTAATTTATCGCCGCGTACAATGGCTAATGTTTGTCCGGCACCAACCCTGCTACCTTCGCTTACCAATACTTTGATTACTCTGCCGGCAGCTTCCGCAGCTACTACAGATTCCTGTTTAGGATTAAAAGTACCATTTGCCAGGTAGCTGATATCCATTTCTCTTAAGCTGGCAGTATCTATTCTTACAGATATTGCGTCATTTTTTTTGGCTACCTCGGCTGTTTGGGCTTCATTATGTTCTTTATTACTTTTTAGCTTGTACATAATACCTGCAAGAGCAGCAGCCAATACAACGATGGTTATAATAACACGTTTCATATAAATATGTATAAAAGTTTATTTTACTAATGATTTTAAATTACCTGCAGATTTTATTAATTGAATTTCTGCTACTTTATAATTAAGCAATGATATATTAAGATTGCTTTCCGCATCTGCAAAGGCGTTTTCAGAATCCAGCAACTCTGTTAATGTGGCTAACCCGTTTTTAAAGTTGTTCTGGGTATTTTCCATTACTTCTTTGGCAAGGTTTACATTTTCCCTGTTGGAATTAACTGTTAATAAGCTGTTCCTGATCTGGGCTTTTGCATTTTCATTGGCTAAACTTAAAGCCAGTTTGGTATCTTCTATTTCAACTTTCAGTTTTCTGAGCTCAATATCTGCCTGGCTTACTTTTGCTTTGGTTTCGCCACCTCTAAAAATCGGAACTGAAAGGTTTAAACCTAAACCTGAAAAACCTGACCAATTGACACCTTCACTTTTATTGAAAATAGGGAAAGCATTTCCCATACCTAAATAACCTAAATTACCTGTAAAAGACAGTTTAGGATATAGCTCTGCAATGGTTGCTTTTTTGTTTAATTCCAATAACTCATTTTGCTTGTTCAGTACTTTAATTTCGGTGCGGCTGTCCACATCGTTATCTGCCAATACGAGCCCTGAGTTTGTTTCAAAAGTTTCTTTTGGTAATTGGATGTCTTTTTTAATATCCATGCCAATTGCGAATTTCAAAGCGTTCTTTTGCAGTTCCCAGGCATTGATTACCTGTTGCTTTTGAGATTCCAGATTGTTGATAGCTACTGTTACGCGGTCATAATCAATCTTTTTGGACAAACCTGCATCCAGTAAACCTTTAATTACTTTCTGGGTTTTGGTAGTGTTGTCCAGGTTGTTTTGAATGGTTTGCAACTGCAGTTGTGTCTGGAACACTTCGTAATAAGCATTTGCTACTTTTTCAATTAACTGCTCTTCAGTCAGCTGGCTGTTGATCTGGTAAAATTCCCTGGTGGTCCTGGCTGCTTTTAACCCTGTAAATACAGATTGATTAAACAATTGCTGGGTAACAGAAAGATTTGCCTGTGATTGCCATTTCTGACCAAATGCAGCCATCACTGTTTTACCAGGTTCTCCAAACAACTCACCCGGTATGGCTACTTTTTGCAGCATCGGGTTAAAGGTAAGGCTTCCTGTACCTGTCACCTGGGGTAATGCCCCGGCTCTTACTTCACTAATTTTGTATTCGGAATTCTCTAAATCCAATTTAGCGGTCTGGGCTTCTTTTTTATTATCTAAAGCATACTGGATAACCTGTTTTAAGGTTAAAACCTCCTGTGCTTTTAATGTATTAACGGATATAAACCCGGTTAATAGAATGGATAAAACTTTTAAACGTTTCATTTTATTTGTGTGTGATAATTTTTCCTTGAAATATAAACCTGATTGCTTTTTTCTGACTTTCCAGCGCATAGTCAAACTTATCTTTATTCATCATACCACTAAAGATTTCTGTCATGGTATGCAGTACACCTATTCCTTTAATGATCTCACTGAGTATTTCAGCATCTTCCCTCACATCACTACTCTGCAACTCACCGGATTGTTTGGCCATTTCCATTAACCTTGCAAGATTTTCAAAATCCTTGGTATGGTACTCATCTATTAATTCTTTCATTAACGGATCTCTGAAACACTCCATATTATCGTTAAAATAGATCACGTAGTGCTTTTTGATATATCTGCTTCTCAGGTCAAGCCATTCATAAATGACCTCTAAGAAATTATTTTTGTAAGCATTTATAAGTTCAATGTCCAAAAGCTGGATCTCATCCATAATGGACCGGATAACATCGCGGAACAATGCCGCTTTATCTGCATAATAATAGTATAAGTTTGCCTTGGTAATGCGTAAATCGTCGGCGATTTCATTCATAGTGGTCTTTGCAAAACCAAAATGTGAAAAACGCTTACTGGCCGCCTCAACTATTTCTTCTTTACGACTACTCATATATTTTTCCTTTTTAAAAACTGACTTTTTTAGTATTTTAGTCAAAAGTACAAAAGGTTACAATAGTCAAAAGAATATTTCCTGAATTTTATATTATTTTAACATTAGACTCAAAAAGTCAGATTCGATAATTTCTAATATATCAATAGCAGAAGCATATAAAATTTATTACGCAAAGTAATTCCCAACATTTCTCATAGTTATTACACTTTTTGGAAATATTCTATCTAAAAAAGTAAATAACAGGCGTTATAATATTATTTTTGAAAGATTCTACATTCCCGGGATCATATGAAACTCATCAATACAATTTTATTGCTACTTCTTTTCCACTTAAATGCCGGCGCACAAAACAATGATACAAT
This sequence comes from Polluticaenibacter yanchengensis, assembly GCA_027854065.1. Taxonomy (GTDB): domain Bacteria; phylum Bacteroidota; class Bacteroidia; order Chitinophagales; family Chitinophagaceae; genus Phnomibacter; species Phnomibacter yanchengensis. Next base: position 80,842 of record JAQGEF010000011.1, read on the forward strand.
CTCTCCACAGATTAACCGGTATAATGCGGACAGTACATTCTTCAGCGATTCGTCCAGGCATTACAGTATTGGCTACCATATCAAAAAAATGGATACCATTATTAATGCCCTGATATTCGAATCCACTGCCAGGCAATTAATTATTGATAGCAGCTTTCTGAATATCAACTGGATCGGCACTACTAACTTTAGTGCAAGGAAGCCCTCAATGGTGATCATACACCATACCGCACAGGACAGTTGCCATAAAACATTGCGGGTATTTACAGATACGCTTCGGGGTGTGAGTGCGCACTATGTTATTTGTAAGGATGGTACAGTATACCAGATGCTTCACGATTACCTGAGGGCTGCGCATGCAGGTGTCTCTAAATGGGGGAACCTGACGAATTTAAACGAAGTAAGTTTAGGTATTGAACTGGATAACAATGGATTCGAAGCTTTTACTCAAGCACAAATGCAAAGTCTCCTGCTGCTATTGAAGCATTTAAAACTGAAATATAATGTACCGGCAGCTAATTTTATTGGACATGCGGATGTGGCTCCGGCTAGAAAACAAGACCCGAATGTATATTTTGACTGGGAAACTTTGAGCAAAAATGGGTTTGGGCTTTGGCAGATCAGTAACCCGGATGCAAAGCTCCCGGTTGATTTTTCCCCCAGTATGGCACTTCGTATTATTGGTTACGATATTAGTAACTTAAAAGCAGCAGCCCAGGCATTTAGACGGCATTACTTAAAGCAAAACAGTAATAATGTTAATTTTACCAACGAAGAAAAAATGGTATTGTACAGCCTGATGATGCAATCATTATAAAAGACATTTGGGGCAACAAGCCATATTGCGCTGTCAACTTCAGCCCGGCGTGCTTTTGGCTCCGCTACGCTCGGCCCTGCGGGCTGGCTTCGTGCCTCGCCACCAACGCATGCCGCTGCCCTTCGGCATTTGAAATCTTATTCAGCAATTTTAGTGCTCCGACTTTATAATTTTGATTAGGAAGATGCTTAAAGATGGACATTGCTGCTTATCTTTAAATATCATCTGTTACTATAGATTCAGGCAACTCTATTTAAATGATTTATTTTTCAGGAAATTATTTTATGGGTGTATTAAAAAAAACAGGCTTTCTAGCAGCAGCAGTACTGTTTTTGCAGGCATGTGAAGGATACAGATGTGCCGATGGTACTGTTATTGACAAAACAACGGACCTGCCAATGGATAGTGTTTATATAGAAGTGCTTACGGGTTCGCAAACTATTTATACGGACTCCAGTGGAAAATTTGATGTTTGTAATCAATTCGGTGGTTGCGTCCCCGGCTGTAAAGATATTATGGTGCGCTTCTCCAAAAACGGCTACAAAACAGTGACTCTAAATAATCCTAAGCCGGAAGATCGCGTTTACATGGAAAAATAACAATTGGCTATTTTATTAATATCACGGGAATAGTGATACGCTTCCCGGGTATATCGCAGCTTACACTAACAGAAAAGAATAAACAGCTTCCCTATCATCGCTTTAAAAATAATCCACAAATGAAATACTTTTTAATTGCATTTGTCATCTTATTAGTATCCTGCGGGCAAACAAATACGGGTTCTGAAAAAAACGAGATTAAAGCAACAGATACTTCGTCACCAGGCCCTGCCATAACTAAAACAGAAGAAAAGACAGTCAAATTTCTTTGGCGCGATAAGAAATATGATGAGGTACTTAAAGATACTTTCAACAGTATTTTTATTAATGAAGCGTTCTGTAAAGTTATTACAGACGAGGAAAAAGCAGCCCTGGGTTATGTGGCCACGTTTATTGGCAATGAGTGTAGCTGGGATGGGCCTTATAAAGATGACAGAAGTAACCTGAAATGTAAAATCCTGACTGCTTTAAACCTGGGATATCAATGCTCGGAACAGCACTTAGGTTTTCTCAGGAAAATGTTTAAAGATGATAAAGCAGTATTAGAAGCGCTTAAACCGGATAATTGTCCCACAACGCCGGATGGCGCTACAATTCAAAATACATTTGATGAAATAACGCTTACTGTGAGCGGTAACCAGATTTTAGTTTCATATAAGGCACAGGAGCTCAATTCCAGGGATGGTTCCAGCCGCAGCTGGACAGGCATCGATCATTTTGAATTCGGGCATCAATATGTTAAGCTCATAAAGAAAGAAAGCAGGATGTAAGAAAATACCTCTAAATGAGCATATTAAAACCACTACTTATTGAATCATGCGACTCCCGATCCGGTCCCTTCCCCGGGAGTCAGGGGTGGTAAAATATCACCTATTTACGATTTAACTTCACACAACCAGGTGTTGCACCTAAGGCGTTTTGTATTCTTCAACTCTAATAGCCTTTACCATAAGGTCGTCCCTTCGGAACTTGATTTATCTGTTAAATCATTCTTCTGAAAAACGATGCAGATTACAAAATGACGAATTGACAATCAACTGCTGATGGGCTGCGGGATATGCAGGGCAGCCGCCTTAGCGGCTGGTGCCCGGCACCGAGCGTCAGCGAGCCCGTAATAGCCCGAACAAATGTCCGGCCTATTACCGGTGCTCACAGCCCCGATCAATAAAAAAACATATTAATACCCTCCAAACTGGTGATGAAACTGGATACCCGCCAGCTGCAGGCTTTTCTTTTTCAGGTTATGCAGCTCCAGGTTTTCAATAATGGCATCCGGCTGCAAGATCAGGCTGGTATTATTTTCTCGCCACCAGTTACCGGTTTGTAAATGGCGCACATGAATTACTCCTACCAGGTATTTCCTGTCCTCCCGGGCATGCCACTCTTCTATCCATTCGAATTTTTCTTTCGGGATCTCGGCAAGTTCATCGAAGCTTAAATAGACCCTCAGGTAAAAATCATTGGTCAATTCCAACGGTGTATGGTGGTACAATTTCTTGTATTCATATTTATAATCGTAACGCAACGCGCTGATATCACTCAATACAGCAGAAGCTGTCGGAAAGCTACCCGCGCCCTTGCCATAGAAAAACTGTTTATCTGCAAAGCCGCTTTCAATAACCACACCGTTATACTCGTTACGCACAAAACTTAAATGATCATCCTGTGTAATAAACTGTGGCAATACTGCAGCCGCCACTTTGCCGTTGCCAAGCTTTTTAGCCTGTGCTACCAGGCGAATTACCCTGCCTTTTTCACCGGCTACCTGGGCATCAAAAGCATTCACATTCTGAATGCCGGTAAACAGTAACTCCAGCGGATTGGTAATAATACCGTAAGCATGGGTCAATAAAAATGTCCATTTATTAACGGCGTCATAGCCTTCTACGTCCAGTTTTGGATTGCTTTCAGCAAATCCTAACTGCTGCGCCTGGATCAGAGCATCCCTGTAAGAGAGCTTATCTTCAAACATTTTGGTCAGAATATAATTGGTACTGCCGTTTACAATGGCACGTATGGAGTGCAGTAAATCATTGTCATAATATTCTTCCAGGTTCCTGATTACCGGAATAGAGGCGCAGGCGCTGCTTTCATAAAGGAATGACTGGCCGGTTTCCTGTTGTAGCTGTAACAATTCCTCCAGGTGTTCAGCAATCATTTTCTTGCTGGCGCTTACTACATGCTTGCCATTTTTAAAGGCAGTTTTTACAATTTCGAAGGCAGCAACTGAATCATCAATTACTTCTACGATCACGTTGATCTCAGGGTCATTTAATAAGACGTCCCTGGCTGTTGTAAATAATTCTGCCGGAGCCTGGCGCGGTTTCCCTGCATTTTTTATACAAACTTTTTTAATGGTTGCTTTTAAAGACGGGGTTTGGTTCAATACTTTGTACAGGCCCTCGCCTACTACTCCAAAACCGAATAAACCAATCACTAAACTTTTATGATGATAATTTGCACTTGTATTTTCTGCTGACATAATCTGTTTTAAAAATTTTACTTGCTAAGGAATTGAGATATGATCTTATCTAATACTTTAAACTCTAATAAGAAACCATCATGCCCGAACTGGCTGCTGATGACTGCCAGTTCCGCACCCGGTATATGTGTGGCCAGGAACTGCTGCTCACTTAACGGGAATAATACATCGCTGTCTATGCCCACCACCAAACATTTTGCTGTAACCTGCTGCAAAGCTTGTTCTATACTTTGCCTGTACCGGCCTACATTGTGGCTGTCCATGGTTTTGGACAGGAAATAATAGCTGAAAGCATTGTACCTTGTTGTTAGTTTCTGGCCCTGGTAGCGCTGGTATGATGCCGCACCACCTTTGCTTTCTCCTGTACCGTCCGGCTCCCACTGAGATTCGTTGCGGCTCTGCGTAATGCCGTACCCCTGGTAACTTCTGTAGCTGATTAAAGCGATGCTCCGCGCGGCTTTCATGCCATTAATACCGGCATCATCCGCTTTATTTTTCCAGGTGCTGTCTGCCTCTATTGCCATGCGCTGGCTGGTATTGAAGGCAATGCCCCAGGGTGAATGGATCGCATTAGTGGCGATAGGCACAATATGCTGAAACAGTTCCGGCTCGCTGATGGCCCATTCCAGTAACTGCTGTCCGCCCATACTGCCGCCAATACCTAAATGAATTTTACTGATGCCTAAATAATCTTTCAGGTAACCGAAAGCTTTTACAATATCCTTAATAGTGAAAAAAGGAAAATCGTGATAATAAGGTTGATTGGTTTGCGGGTTTGTGTCCAGCGGGCCAATGCTGCCGTAATGGCTGCCGGGCGTGTTGGCACAAACAACAAAATACCGGGTGGTATCTATCAGTTTTCCTTCTCCTACCAAACCATCCCACCAGTCGTGCGCAACACTGTTGGCTGTAAATGCATGAAATACCCAAACGACATTATCGCCTGCAGCATTCATTTGCCCATACGTGGTATAAGCAATATGCAATGCCGGTAATTCTCTGCCATACTCTAACCGGAACCCTTTCCAGGATTGCGTTTCACCTAATTGTTCAGGTATGCGCAAGGTCTGGATATTATCAAATGCCGGTTCTGTGTCTATGTTTAATTTATTGCCTTCAGTAGCTGTCATTAGTCTAACAAATAAAACGCTTCAATGATGGAAAGTACTTCTAAAAACTTATGGAGGTAAGCGGGCATAAAGATTTGCAGACTTTACTTTTTTCCTGTTAAGATACCTGTATGCGGATAATGCAGTTTGCGGTTGCAGTTTAATTGCGTTATAATTTGCGGTTATAATTTGATGCGGGTATATCACAAAAAAGCCCATCCTCTTAGTCAGGATGGGCTTGATATAATAAGTGATTATTTATGTGCATCAAACTATCTCTGACTTATCTCTTCCGAAATGTTCCGGATGGAGTTGGCACCTTCTTTTAAGCGAGAAACTCTTAAAAGGGTTGCCAAGGCTTCATAGGGCCAATTCCCTCTGCCTTTCTTGATAAGTGTATTAAAGAACTTTTGTTGTGCAAATATATATGAAAGGTTTTCAAAGCGCCAAATTTTTATTTTTTACCGGCAGCGGCAATAATGTTAAAATATTGTTTTGAAAACCGATTTCAGTGCAATGCAATTACTTTTGCCTACTGCCACCAAATATCTGTTGCATGTATAAAAAAATAGTTGGTTACAACCGGTATATCATTTCATTTGTAGGTATTCTTTTAATGATCATTTTAGCCGGGGCTTTCGGCAATCACGAAATTATATTGCCGGAAATGGCAGCACTCATTGCAGGCACGCTTATTTATGAGGAAAAACCGTGGTTATATAAGCCGTTCCACCTGTTTATTTTACCAACGATTACCGCTATTGCAGGCTTTTTGATCAATATGTTACCCGTCGTTTTGGTAGTGAAACTCATCGCTATCATTTTTGTAATGATCCTGGTATTGCTGGTTTTCAAAAGCCGTCTCGGCCCCTCACTAGCCACCGGTTTATTACCAATTATTACCAATGCACATTCACCTGCATTCATTGTTTCTATTATCATCGCAACACTTGTATTGTATCTAACCATCAAATCGCTGAAACTTGATAAGCTGGCATCCGAAGAGAACGCACCTGCGGCCAGCCTGCGCATATCCTTATTATACATCGGGATTGTAGTGCTGTGGCTGTTTATCTGCTATGAATTAAATGTAGAAAATTTATGTGCCGCGCCACCGGTGCTGGTGGTATTGTTCGAGATGATCCATAAACCGCAGTACCCGCAAAAAATGTATTTCAAGCAGGTAGCCATGCTTACCATTGTGGCATCATTAAGTGTTCTCAGCTTGTTTGTATTTGAGAATTTTATCATTGTTGCTATTGTCAACTTCTTTATAGCCACAATTGTTTTAAATATCTTTAAGCTGAAAATGCCGCCTGCTTACGCGCTCTGCATTTTACCGCTAGTACTGCCACATAATACGGTACAGTACCTACCTGTATCCATATTTGCAATGTCTGTAGTCCTTTACGGCATTATTTATCTTTTAAAATACAAAGCGACTAAAAACCTGGCAACAGCCTAGGTAATACACTTTTTATTTTGGGGCTCCCGGCTTTGTGAATAATGATAGACATTCGTCCCGGCTATTCCGGGCTCACTGCGTTCGGTGCTCCTGCGTCGCACCATGCCCTCCATATCCGGCAGCCCGTCAGCAGTGATATTTCTATTGAGCGCATGCCCTGTTTATTTTCTTCACGACGGATCGTTACATTATAATGGATCAACATCTACAGTAAATATGGTCCGCTTTAAGTGCGGATGGTTCAGCACTTCAACAACAGCAGTTTCTATGGCCGATTTGATACCATCAATGATCTGCCTGTTTTTCTGAAACTTAAGCATACATTCAAATATATACTGGTTCCTGACTTTATTAATGACCGGTTGCGCAGGGCCAAATACAAACTGGGGATATTGCTGCCGGATAAAATTGCAAAAAATAGTCATTGCTTCTTTACTGGCAAATGCATCATTATGACGTGACTGTACATTAATGATCCTTGAAAACGGCGGGTAAAAAAACATTTGCCGCTCCTGGATCTCAGTATTGTAAAAAGCATCATAGTCATGCTTTTGCAGCTTCTCTATTAATGGGTGATTAGTGTCGCGCAACTGTATGAATACCTGTCCATGCTCGTTTTTACGACCTGCCCGGCCACTTACCTGCTCAATTAACTGAAAGGCTCTTTCGTTAACACGGAAATCATTGAAATGTAAAATACTGTCCCCATCAGGTATCACTACTGCCCCTACATTATCAAAATCCAGGCCTTTTACTACCATCTGCGTGCCTACGAGCAGATCTATTTTATGTTCTTCAAATTGCTTGATCAGCGTATCATGGCTGTGTTTCCCTTTAATACTGTCAGTATCCATACGCGCCACTTTCTGCTCAGGGAAAACTGTTTCCAGGTTTTCTTCGATATGCTCTGTTCCAAAGTTTTTTTGCAAGAGATCCTGGTTGCCACAATTGCCACAGGTTTTGTAGAGCGGATAAGTGCTGCCGCAATAATGGCAATGTAATTTGTTACTACTTTTATGATAGTTTAATGATACGTCGCAGTTGGTACATTTGGGTATCCAGCTACAGGTATTGCAGATGATATAAGGCGAATATCCCCTCCGGTTCTGGAAGATGATGATTTGCCTGCCTTTGTCCAATGTTGCCCGGATACTGTCTATGGTGAGCGGCGCAAATATCTGGCTTTGTCCGGCATCCAAAGCCTCCAGTTTCAGGTCGATCGTAGTAATATCCGGTAATTCCAGGTTACCAAAACGCTCACTCAGTTTTACCAGCCCGTATTTATGGGTGGTCGCGTTGTAATAGGTTTCTAAAGAAGGGGTCGCACTGCCTAAAAGCACTTTTGCATTCACTAAACCGGCATAAAAAATAGCGGCATCTCTTGCATTGTAACGGGGTGCAGGATCCTGCTGCTTGTAAGAAGCATCATGCTCCTCGTCTATGATGATAAATTCCAGCTTACTGAATGGTAAAAAGAGGGCTGACCTGGCACCTAATACAACTTTTACTTCTCCTGATTTTACTTTATGCCAGAGTTCCAATCTTTCACTCATATTGAATTTTGAGTGATAAATAGCGACATGCCCGCCGAGATGGTCACGTAATTTGCGAATGATCTGGCTGGTTAACGCAATCTCGGGCAACAAAAACAGGCTTTGTACCCCTTTTTTTATAAACTGTTCCAGCAATTTAATGTACACCATTGTTTTACCGCTACCGGTGACACCATGTAGCAAGGTAGCAGGAAATTGCTGAAAACTTTCTTGTATTTGCATTAGCGCTGTTTCCTGGGCTACCGATAACCGGAAGTTGATATTAAATTCTTTAGGCAGATTGGGTAAACGGTCAACCTGGCGTTTTTCAACTTTTAAAATGTCTTTGGCTACCAGTCCGTCAAAAACAGCGGGTGACGCATTTGCTTTCTTAAGTAAAGCGGACTTTAAAACATCGCCCTGGGTACGCTGTAAATGTAAAAACGACAGCAGCAGGTCCAGTTGTTTGGGTGCTTTGCTCCAGCTGTTCACCAGGGTTTCCAGCACTTCCTCGTTGTGATAAATACTGTTTAAATGTATATATGTTTCGGTTTTGGCTTTATAGGTCTCATTCATTTGCTCAAAGACCAAACATATTCTTTTATCTATCAATTGCTTTATAACCGGATAAACATGGTTGCTGTCAAGTATCTTCTGTATTTCAGAAATCTTTAACTCCGATCTTATTTCCAATGCTTCGGAAACAAGGTATTCTTTTTCATTTAAGGTTTGCGTATCTACTTCATGATCGGGATTAAATACGACTACGGTTTCACTTGAAAGCTTTAAATGTGAAGGCAATGCAGCTATCATTACCTCACCTTCCGTACACATATAATATTTACTGATCCATGCCCATAATTTTAATTGGTCTTCATGTAGAATCGGGCGGTCATCCAATACATTCAGGATAGGCTTTACCTCTATATTGGCCGGTTTATCCTGGTGGATCTTTTTAATGATACCGGCATAACGGCGGCTTTTTCCTATTTGTACCTCTACCCTTACTCCTACTGCTATTCCATTATGAAATTGTGAAGGCACAAACCATGTCAATGTGTTTTTAAGGTACAGAGGTACAATAACATCAACATAAGTAAAGCTTGTATTTTCATTAAATAAAACAGCGGAGTTTGTATGCATGAACTTTAATACTATTGAGGGGTAAAAATAGCAATTTGTATATGAATGATATGGTAATTTTTATGGCCCGGCTCAGTATTGAAATTATAAAATATATTACCCGTTTTTTTTGCCGGCATTTGTTTTTGTTTTCAACAGACCTGCTCCCTCAAAAGGAATATATGATTAAAAAAGTATATTGCTATTGCAAGAAAAATATGGTTAATTTGCCTTTTATTTTCATAGTTTCCGGCTTCTTATAATAATTCTTTATTAATAAATTGTATGAGAACTGTAAATAAGAAAGAATACCCTGCAACCCCGGCTAAATATTGTATTTTAAGCTAATAATGTGGTTATATAAATTCAAATTCATAAATTTATATAATTATCTTTGCCCGGTTTTAAATAAGCAAGACGTTTTTCAGTTAAGAAGAATTTGGTTTTAACAAAGAAAATATGGATATATTATATTTCTACCAGTATTTTGGTACAGATAAAGGAGGATGGAGTACAAGGGTTTATGAGATGTGTAAGCGTTGGGTGGCAGAAGGACATAATGTTACAGTTGTAACCACACCCTATGATAAATCCGATATTCCTAAATTCAAAGGTATATCTAAAGAGTTTGAATACAGCGGCATTAAGGTTATTGTTTTAAATTTTCCTCAAACAAATAAGGTTTCAGTTTTTAAGCGCATAGTAGGCTTCGTGAAATATATGTTACTGGCAATGGTATATATCTTCAGGTTGAAATTTGATGTTGCCATTGCTTCTTCAGGCCCTATTACTGTGGGCGTGCTGGGTATTTTTGCCAAAATTTTCCGCAGAAAGAAATTTGTCTTTGAAGTGAGGGATTTATGGCCAAGTGGTTCTGTGCAATTGGGAATGCTAAAGAATAAAGTAGCGGTCAAATTCTGTTATTGGTTAGAAAAAACCTGTTATAATTATGCAGATCTGATAGTCGCCTGTTCGGAAGGCATGAAAAATGATATTCACAGGAGATATGGCTTTAAGCACATCATAGTGATACCAAACGCATCGGATGTAAATTTATTCAGCGTAAAGTCAGAAAAGTCTCTTCCTGAAGAATATCAAAATAAAAAGATCATTATTTATACCGGATCTCTGGGCAGGATAGATGAATGTATGCAGATACTGGAAGCAGCTAAAAAAATATCACCTGAACAATACCCGGATGTGCTATTCCTGATTATTGGTGCCGGTGCGGATAAGGAGCGCATGGTGAACTTTATTAAACAGGAGAATCTCGTAAATGTAAAGATGCTGGATCTTATGCCTAAAAAGGACCTCGTTGTTTACTTACAGAATGCTTATATCTCTTTACTGACCATTAAGGATATTCCTATTCTACATACCTGCAGCCCAAATAAAATATTCGACGCTTTTGCTGCCAGTGTACCAATTGTTCAAACGACCTATGGATGGATCGATCAGTTAGTTAATGAAACCAAAAGTGGTTTAACAGCCACGATTAATAATGCGGATGATTTATCGCAGAAGATTCTTTATTATGTCAATAATGAAGAAATAAGAAATGAGCATGCTAAAAATGCTTATCAATTAGCACTCAATGTTTTTAACAGGGACGTTTGTGCTAAAAATATGATCGAGGGTATTAAGGGTCTTTTTGACAAAAAGGACAGTAAGAATATATGGATCATCAACCAGTTTGCGGGAAACGATAAAAGTGGCTGGGGTGAAAGACATTATTTTATGAGCAAATACTGGAAAGAAAATGGTTATAATGTCACCATCGTCTCCGGTTCATTTAATCATATGTTTTTCAATTCTGTGGAGGTGAATAGCATTTTTTCATACGAAGATTATAATGGTACTAATTTCTGCTGGGTAAAAACGCCTAAATACAACCCTAAATCTGTTCGTAGATTCTGGAGCCAGATTGTTTTCGCGTACCGTGTACGGAAGCTGAATCCTAAAAAATTAAGCTCTCCGGATTACATTGTGGTTTCCTCATTACCGATTTTCCCTATTTTATCAGGAGCCTACCTTAAAAGAAAGTTTAAGGCAAAGAAACTGATTTTTGAAATCAGGGATATCTGGCCGTTAACGCTGATTGAAGTGGGTAATATTTCGAAATACAACCCGTTTGCCTACACAATGGGGCTGATTGAAAAATACGGTTATAAAAAAAGTGATCATATTGTTACCTTATTACCTTTCGCCCATAAACATATTGTAAGCAAAGGTGGAACAATGGAAAAGATCGCGTATATTCCTAACGGCCTGGAAAAGGGAATTGTGGATATTCAAAACCTTTCTGATGAAATACAATCCCTTATTCCTAAGAATAAGTTTATTATTGGTTATGCAGGTACTCATAACAAGGCTAATGCTTTGGAGTTTTTGATTCAGGCAGCTATTAAACTAAGGGATGATGAAAGGTTTTTCTTTGTTTTAGTAGGTGATGGTTATTTGAAAGATAACCTGATAGATATGGCCCAGGGTCTTAATAATATATTATTTCTTAATAAAATTCATAAAAACCAGGTTTACTCACTCCTCAATTTATTCGACATCGGTTATGTGGGACGCAATGCAACCAAAGTTTATGACTATGGTGTATCAGGGAATAAATACTTTGATTACATGCTGGCAAAAATTCCCGTACTGGACTCCAGCAATGTTAAAATAAGCCCGGTGGACCAGGCTATGAACGGCATAAAAGTAGAAGCGGAAAATTCTGATGCTATCGTGAAGGCTATTATCGACTTTTATAATATTCCAATTGAAGAGAAGCATTTAATGATTGAAAGAGGATATCAATTTTTAAATGATAATCATAGTACAAAAATACTGGCCAATAAATACATGGATATTTTTAAAGCAAGCTAGTATCCAACAAATAACCCTTTCAATAAACTTGAAAGGGTTATTTGTTAATAAAGGGAGCCAACTTCGGGTATCTCCCCGGCTCCAATCCAATCCATTAATTTTAATTGTTATTATGCAAACTTTTTAGCGACTGCATTATAAAACAACTGCACCAGTTCATGCTCGTCATTCCAGCCTAATTTAAATACCAGTTCTCGTTGAATCCAGTACTTTGATTCACTAATAGTTTCGAAATTATTTATCGTACGCAAAGTACGCTCAAACATATCTTCATCTCCCCTGAAAAGAGATTGGATCATCTGGTATTTTTCGTTGATCGTAAATGCTTTTCTCAGATCATTTATTTTTTCTGTATTACCTGTAACGATTTTACTTAAACCGGGAGCGGCAGAGGATTTAAACCTTTCATTTAATTCTGTTGATACCTTATCCGTTTTGTTTATACCAGGAATTTCAGAAGTATCAGCAATTGGTTTATATTCTGTACCCGGCGTATCAGTTGCTTTATGCTGTACTAAATTGGCTGCGTTATTAAATACATTTTTCACAACATCTGCTGCCGATTTTGGCAGGTTCCCAAACAAGCCATTAAAAATCGATTTTTCCTCTTTAGGTGTTTCAGTCTCTGTACCTGGCTTAGGCGTAACCAAAACAACAGGTTCCGGCTTATACTCCTCTTCTTCCAGTGCAGGAACTTCTATTTCCTGCTGCGTCAGTTGTCTTTCCTGTTCTTCCTTTTTAAATTTTTCTATTTGTTCTATTTGCTTCAGTTCTTCATCATCCGGGTCTATGGATAATTCAAAAACTTCTGTGTCCGGGCTTGTGTTGATTATAGGTTGAGTGTATTCGTCAGGTTTTACTTCAATGGAACTGTCAGGTGTTACAATATGTCTTACATGGTCCTCATAGTTCTTTTCATCTGTTACATTATTAACGGCAACATCCGCTTCTTCACTTAGAGTAAATTCGAGTAAATCTTTTCCTGTTTCAACACCAGGATCCGCTGATGTTTGAGCAGGTGCAAGACCTGTTTCTGGCATAACTACCACTACATCATCTTCTTCATTTTCATCAGACAATTGTTCTTCATTGCCGGTGATTATATTATTTTCCTGAGCCGGTATATTTATAGGAGGATTCGTTTCTGCTACTACTGCTACTGAGCTGGCAGCTTTTTCAGCAGGTAAATTATTAAGCGCCTGCTGAATCTGGGTTGCTGATGGTTTATCCTGCCAAACCAGGTTCCTGGCGCCGGCTGCGGACATACCTTTTGGAAGCCATACAGCGACAGAACCTGTGGTAAATACACTGATATTAGCGTATTTAGCCAGTTGTTGAAATAATAATTCGGTTGTAAACAAAAGTTCATCTGCTGTGGCTTTTGCGTCAGCTTGTTGTTGCAATCTATAAATTAACGACTGTACTTTTTCCATATCTTCAAATCCCGTTATAAGAAATATCAAGTGTTTAAAATTATCTCATTTTTAGTTATGGTGTATAACTTTTAAGAAAATATCCCAAAACTAAACGTTCTTTTAACTAGTATTGCAATGTTGAATTTTGCGAACCCGGGTTGCAATATTTATGCTAAAATATTTTATAAAGTTTAATCTGTAATTAAGTACTTATTCACACATGTTTATAGAGCCGGATTTAGCGGGTGGCCGCAAAGGTTGGATAGAAGTTATTTGCGGTAGTATGTTCAGTGGTAAAACGGAGGAACTGATACGCCGGCTTAAGCGTGCGCGTATTGCTAACCTTAAAGTTGAGATCTTTAAACCTGCCTCTGATATACGCTACCATATTGAAGATATTGTTAGTCATAACGCTAATTCCATTGCCTCTACACCTATTGAAAGCTCTACCCAGATATTATTGCTGGCGCAGGACGTGGATGTGGTGGGAATAGATGAGGCCCAGTTTTTTGACCCCGAAATTATTCATGTTTGCCAGGTACTTGCTTTCAGGGGAGTGAGGGTGATTGTTGCCGGCCTTGATATGGATTATTTAGGTAAACCTTTTGGTCAAATGCCCTATCTGCTATCCGTGGCGGATTACATTACTAAATTACATGCGATATGCGTTAAATGCGGCAGTATGGCCAGCTTTAGCTACCGCAAAGCGAATCATGACGGGCAATTCTTTTTGGGAGAAACTTCTGAATATGAACCCCTTTGCCGCCAGCACTATTTTGAAAAGATGGGGGAACCTATTTAATCACTGGTATATTCCAAAAAATCAGCGCCAATCAGCAATTTGTATTATGCTGCATCATCAGCGGAAAATTACTCCATTGATGTAGTAGAGTGTTCTACAATCTGCATGCGGCCATTAAAAAGAAGCGCAACTGTTGTGTAACAATTGCGCTTCTTTTTAATGTGATTTTATTGAATGGTTAACCGAATAATTCTACCCTGTTTTTAGAGGTATCGCCTACTAATATCTCAACTGCTTCGATAATGGCGTTGGTATCATAATGGCATTCTGCCTGTAGTTCTTTTAGCGTTCCATGCTCGATAAACTGATCAGGTATTCCCATTATTTTGACGGTTGGTTTGTAACCGTTCTCATTGGCGAATTCTAAAACTGCGCTGCCGAAACCACCAACAACGGTACCGTCTTCTATTGTTATAATTTTATCGAATTTCTCCAGTACTTCTGTTAGCAGAACTGTATCTAATGGTTTTACAAAGCGCATATCGTAATGTGCCGGATGAATGCCTTTTTGTTTTAAACTGGCAATGGCACTCTGAACAAAGTTGCCCGGATGTCCGATACTTAGGATTGCCACTTTTTCCCCGTCATTTATTTTCCGGCCTTTACCTATTTCAACGGTTTGCATAGGGGTTTGCCATTCAGGCATTACACCTTCGCCACGCGGATAACGGATCACAAACGGGTATTTATTGTTATCTGATTGCGCAGTAAACATGAGGTTCCGAAGTTCCTGCTCGTTCATTGGCGCACTGATAATCATATTCGGGATGCAACGGAAGTAGGCAATATCATAAGCACCGTGGTGCGTAGGACCATCTTCGCCTACCAGGCCTGCACGATCAAGACATAGCACTACCGGCAATTTCTGAATGGCGATATCGTGTACGACCTGGTCGTAAGAGCGTTGCATGAAGCTGCTGTAAATGTTACAGAATACACGCATGCCTTGTGTTGCCAGGCCTGCGCTTAATGTTACGGCATGTTGCTCACAAATACCTACATCAAGGGCGCGCGCCGGCATTTTGTCCATCATGAACTTAAGCGACGAGCCGCTCGGCATGGCAGGCGTAATACCCATAATCAAGGGATTTTGTTCTGCCAGTTCTACAATGGTATGTCCGAACACATCCTGGTATTTTGGCGGCTGCGGGGTATTGAAAACTTTCTTTTTGATCTCACCGGTTACTTTATCAAATAAACCGGGCGCATGCCATTTGGTCTGGTCTTTTTCTGCTAATTCATAGCCTTTGCCTTTGACTGTAACAATGTGTAAAATCTTTGGCCCGGGAATTTTCTTTAAATCATTCAGAGTATCTACCAGTTTGGTAATATTATGACCGTCTATAGGGCCGAAATACCGGATATTTAATGCTTCGAAGAGATTGCTGTTGCTGTTTAAAGTTGACTTTAAACCTTCTCCTATTTTATGGGCGACTCCACGGCTGATTTTTTTCCCTGGTAATTTGCCTAACAAATCCCATAACTCGTCTTTGAATTTATTGTACGCCGGTGAGGTTGTAATATCTGTCAGATATTCTCTTAATGCGCCTACATTAGGATCGATGCTCATACAGTTGTCATTGAGAACAATGAGCATATCGGCATCGGTGATGCCTGCGTGGTTCATAGCTTCGAATGCCATGCCTGCTGTCATACTGCCATCGCCAATTACGGCGACGCTCTTGCGGTTTTCGCCTTTGATTTTTGCGGCAATGGCCATACCTAAAGCCGCAGAAATAGATGTACTGCTATGACCTACTCCAAAAGTATCATACTCGCTTTCGCTGCGCTTCGGGAACCCGCTTAATCCTTTATATTTCCTGTTGGTGATGAATTCATCCCGCCTGCCGGTAAGAATTTTATGTCCGTAAGCCTGGTGACCTACGTCCCAAACCAATTGATCGAAGGGCGTATTGTAAACATAATGTAATGCTACAGAAAGCTCCACTACGCCTAAACTTGCAGCAAAGTGGCCGCCATGAATACTTACGACATCAATGATGTATTGTCTCAATTCGTCACATACAAGATGTAACTGTTCAGGCTTCAACTTTTTTAAGTCGTCGGGATTATTAATGTTCTTTAGTAATTCACCAGCGGGTATTTGCATTTTCAAGCGATTTGACAGTTAGCAAAATTACAGTTTTTATTTATAAAACAGTCTATTTTTAACAATTGGTTACTGATGACAAATATATGGGATTAAAAGGGCAAAAAAAGGTTGCTATTTGTAATATATTACGGGAATGAAATGGTTTATAATGAAATGATTATACATGCAAATAATGCGGGGCCGACTATCCCAAATTTCATTATAGCCTTTCTTGCCGGGCATTAGAAGATTCTCAGCTCTGAAAGCAGCTACAAATATTTTGGATGCCACGCTTTAATGGTGATTAAAGGCTGGCATCCAAAGCTCAGGTTCCGGGTAGGGAGGACCAATGATTAATGGTAATTGATAACCAGCCTGGACAGTGTTGCCGGACACGGAACTTTAAAGTATCGCAGCGCGTAAGGGATAGAATAAAGTACCCCACAGGCGGCTGATGCTATTGTTTTGGCGAAGCTGCGATGCCTGATTGCCGCCGAGGAGTACTTATGATAGCCCGGCCCTTTTGCCTGAATGAAGGTTTACATGCTTTTATTGATAAAAACGGCTTTTGAAAGGGCGGCAAAAGGGATACGCCCAAAAGAAAAAATGATTGAAAATAACGTTTGCGTATAAAAAAAGTTATAATTAAAATTGGCTATCTTTTTTTGAACGGTATATAGTAAAAGTTGCTAAATTTGCTCACATTAATTTTAGAAATACTCATGTAGGGTATTCCCTACCAAATAAAAAATCAAATGGCGTTAGAAATTAAAGTACCTACCGTTGGCGAGAGCATCAGCGAGGTAACACTTGCAAAATGGACTAAAAAAGAAGGTGATTATGTTGAGAGAGACGAAATAATTGCTGAATTAGAAAGCGAAAAAGCAACTTTTGAGATCAATGCCGAGCAAGCTGGTGTTCTACATTTAGTAGCTAACGAAGGCGATACTTTAAACATTGGCGACGTGGTTTGTACGATTGATACGGAAGCGGGCGCGCCTGCTGCTGCACCATCTGCCGCTACAGAAGCGCCGAAACCGGTGGAAACAACATCTGCTCCGGTAGACGAAAAAACGCCTACACCGTCTGTAAGTGTACAGGCCCCTACGCCTGCTCCTGCTGCGGATGTGAAAGCTACCCCGGTAGCAGCAGCTATTATTGCTGATAAAAAAATTGATACGAAAGAGGTTCAGGCTTCGGGATCTAACGGCAAGATCTTAAAACAGGATGTATTAGATGTGCTTAATAACCCTGGTAAAAAACCTGGTTCCGTGGCTTTCTCAAGAGAGGAAAAGGCGGAAAAAATGAGCAACCTGCGCCGTACTATCAGTCGCCGTTTGGTTGAAGCTAAAAATACTACGGCTATGCTGACCACTTTTAACGAAGTGGACATGAGCGCAATCATGGAATTGCGTAAAAAATATAAAGATGTATTTAAAACATCTCATGGTGTGAACCTTGGTTTTATGAGCTTTTTTACGAAAGCTTGTACGTATGCACTGCAGGAATGGCCTAGCGTGAACGCTTATATTGATGGCGACCATATTGTATATCACAATTATTGCGATATTTCTATTGCGGTAAGTGCGCCTAAAGGCCTGGTTGTACCGGTGATCCGTAATGCGGAAAGTCTTAGCATGGCAGAAATTGAAAAAGAAGTGGTTAAACTGGCCAGTAAAGCACGTGATAATAAACTGACCATTGATGAGATGACTGGTGGCACATTTACAATTACAAATGGTGGTGTTTTCGGTAGCTTGCTGAGCACTCCTATCATTAATATTCCTCAGAGTGCCATCTTAGGTATGCACAAAATACAGGAGCGCCCGGTTGCTGAAAACGGTCAGGTGGTGATTAAACCAATGATGTACGTGGCATTGAGCTATGACCACCGTATTATTGATGGTCGCGAGAGTGTTAGCTTCCTGGTTCGCGTTAAAGAATTATTAGAGAACCCTGAATTATTGTTGTTCGGTAAAAGTCCTGTACAGGCTTTATTGGAGCTGTAATTTTCGGCGGTTTATTGATAGAAAAACGGCAACTGGTTCAGTTGCCGTTTTTTATTGGGTATTTGCCGGGGGGGTGTTTTACCTACCCTCAGAGATATTCTAAAAATCAGCATCTATCAGCGGTTGTATGCTTCTGAACATAAATAGTCAGTTGATATAGCAGAGGCTTTCATCCCATTTAGGAATGATCCATCTACCATTCTCAGAGAGAGAACAGTAACCAGAGTGACAAGACACTTAAAAGTGCCATCATGAAGAATTCTCCATGCAACTGCCTAATCAAAAAATATCAATATTAGGCACTCCCATTTATACAGGAATTATTGCTTGATAAACGGGACGACGAGGTAGCTATACGCATAACAGCCCAGGCAAATATTAAATACTGCTTCTAAAAATGCGGCAACCATTAATAACCCGGCTACGATGATAACTGCTGTCATTGCATTAAATAATAATAAAACAAGGATTAAGATTGAAAACGAAAAACCTAGTAATGCCGCAAACTTTTTAGGTGGCGCGAAAACCTGTTTTGGCTTTACATTGGCTTTGCGCAAAATTGTTTTGCCGATAAAAGCTAATGGTGACAGAGCATTTGTAAATGCGCGTATGGCGAAATCCGCCACTAAAAAAGCTGCAATCAAACGGGACTGAAACAGGAGTAAGATCACTGTTAAAACCAATACCTGTGCGGCCACTAACCGGATGACATTACTGTCTTTATACAAATTTTTCGCGTTTGTCATATTACTTAAAGATTGCTGCCAATGTTTCCTGTAAGTCCTCTCCTCTTATATTTCTGGCAACTATTTTCCCGTCTTTATCTATTAATAAATTCTGAGGAATGGCTTTGATATCATATAGTTTAGCGACTTCATTATCCCAGAATTTCAGGTCTGAAACATGTGTCCACGCGAGTTTATCGTCGTGAATGGCTTTTAACCATTTATCTTTTTGCCCCGGACGGTCCAAAGATACGCCTAAAACCGTAAATCCTTTATCCTGATACTTTTGAAAAGCGGCTACCACATTCGGATTTTCAGCCCGGCAAGGACCGCACCAGCTTGCCCAGAAATCTATTAAAACAAATTGTCCTTTCAGCGATGCCAGGCTAACCGGGTTACCAGATGTGTCTTCCTGCGTGAATGGAATGGCCGGCTTACCGATTTCTAACTGGCGGGCAGTTTGAATGCGATTTTTAAAAAGCTTACCGGTTGCTGTATTTTTAATAGCCGGCGATAGTAAATTATACACAGGCTCTACCCTTGCCGCATCTATAGCATAACCACTGAATTGGGCTAAAGCGTATAGGCCTACCGGGGAGTGCTTTCCTTTATTTTTAATGTAGCCGATATATACTTTTTCATTGATACGGTTGTTTTCAGCTTCTATTTCTTTACTTAATTTTTTAAGTGCTTCTTCGTTGGCTTCCTTGTCCTTATACAATAAGGAACGTTGGGTATACAATGCCGATAGCGCTTTCCTGTTCGCTTCCAGGTCTTTCTGGATAGCAGTAAAGTCTTCGTGTGTCCTAGAACCTGTAACGGTAGCATGCTTTAAGGAATCTTTCACCTGCAATTCTATTTTACCTTTTTCCAGGTACACTTCTATATAATCGCTTCCAGGCCGGCCTTTGTTTTCGGCTTCCTGCTTTTTTGCTTTCACCGTCAGCTTAGCCAGTATGGGCTCTTCTAAAGCCGTATTAAAACTGACTTGCTTTTTGTCAGCGATCTCAACGGAATCGTTGTAACGGACTTTGGTCAATGTATTGTAATAGGTAAGATATAATGTTTCTGCTTCGTAATTTAAGCCGGATAGATCTACTGATATTGTAAGGTTCGACGCTTTGTGCACGTCTTTTGCCGATGCTGTATTGAACTGGAATATTGATGCCCCGGCAATAAGATAGTTAAGTATATTTTCATGAGAACTGCCTATTTGTTTTAATTAATTAAGACAAATATAGCAAGAAAACCAATTGTACACTTAATGAGTGAACAATTAGTTTTCCTGTATCGTTACTTCATTTTTTCCAGTTGTCCTTTCAGCGCCAGCATTTCATCCCGCAACCTGGCCGCCTCTATAAAGTCCATATCTTTTGCAGCCTTATCCATTGCTTTTTTGGCTGCCGCGACTCTTTTTTCCATTTGCGGAATTGTAATATATGTGCCCGGATCTTCAGCAGCTACATATTTGGTAATGCCTTCATCATTCTGAATAGCATAAGGTTTGCTTTCATCAAACCCTTTGATATCTAAAACACTGGTTTGCTTCATTATCTGCTCTATGCTTTTCTTCACGGTTTTCGGTGTAATACCGTGAGCAATATTATAAGCCACTTGTTTCTCCCGGCGACGGTTGGTTTCATCAATGGTCTTTTGCATACTCATGGTCATTTTATCCGCATAGAATATTACCAGGCCATCCACGTTACGCGCGGCCCTTCCCGCCGTCTGGGTCAGACTGCGTTCGTTACGCAAAAAGCCTTCTTTGTCGGCATCCAGAATAGCTACCAAGCTCACTTCGGGTAAATCGAGCCCTTCTCTCAGTAAGTTCACGCCCACAAGTACATCTATTTCTCCTAAACGCAATTCACGTAAAATCTCCACACGTTCCAGCGTATCTACTTCGCTATGGATATACTTACTTTTAATATTGATACGGCCGAGGTACTTATCCATTTCTTCTGCCATTCTTTTGGTAAGTGTAGTCACGAGTACCCTGTCACCTTTTTTTACCCTGTTATCTATTTCATCCAGCAAGTCATCTATCTGGTTAACGGACGGGCGGACTTCAATAGGTGGATCCAGGAGACCGGTTGGGCGTACGATCTGTTCGACTACCAAACCTTCCGTTTTCTCCAGTTCATACTCTCCCGGTGTGGCGGATACATAAATAACCTGGTTCACCAGGCTTTCAAATTCATGAAAGTTTAACGGGCGGTTATCCAATGCGCTCGGGAGACGGAAACCAAAATCTACCAATATCATTTTGCGACTCCTGTCACCGCCATACATCGCACTTAATTGTGGTATCGTCTGGTGGCTCTCATCTATGATGCATAAAAAATCATCCGGAAAATAATCTAACAGGCAGAACGGCCTTGTTCCGGGATTTCTCCTGTCAAAAAAACGGGAATAATTCTCCACGCCGTTACAATAACCGAGTTCACGGATCATTTCTATATCGTACTCTACGCGTTCTTTTAAACGCTGCGCTTCCAGCAATCGGCCATTTTCCGTAAAATATTCTACCTGGGCGTTGCATTCATCCTGTATCTCATTCATTACCTGTACAAGAATATCTTTGGGTGCCAGGTACATTTTGGCCGGGAAAATAGATACGTAATCCAGTGAGCCGGTCCGTCTTCCGGTTTCTATATCCAGGGAATCAATTGAATCGATCTCATCCCCGAAGAAGCTGATCCGGTAACCGCCATCGAGATACGGCAGGTTAATATCTACGGTATCACCTTTTACACGAAAGGTACCGCGTTCGAAATCACCATCGCTGCGGGCATAAGTACTGTTGACCAACGCATGTAAAAATCCCTGCCTGCTGACGGTTTCCCCTACCGATACCCTTACAATACCGTTCTTAAAATCTGTCGGGTTACCAATACCGTAAATACAGCTGACTGACGCAACAATGACAACATCCCGCCTGCCGCTTAATAGTTCTGTGGTAGCCTGCAAACGCAGTTTATCCAGTTCTTCATTGATGTTCAGATCTTTTTCTATATAAGTATCACTTACCGGCAGGTAAGCTTCCGGTTGATAATAATCATAATAACTCACATAATAGCCCACTGCATTGTCCGGGAAAAACTGCTTGAACTCCCCGTAAAGCTGGGCTACCAGTGTTTTGTTATGTGTCAGGATTAAGGTCGGACGCTGTGTCTGTTGTATTACATTCGCCATGGTAAAGGTTTTACCACTGCCGGTCACACCCAGTAAAGTCTGGTGCATTTCACCGTTATTAACGCCTTCTACTAATTGTGCAATAGCTCTCGGTTGGTCGCCACCCGGTTGAAATGGTGAATTGATTTTAAACTGCCCCATAGTTCATGCAAATTACAAAAGAATGAGCAGTTGAATAAATAATAGAGGGTTAAAATTCTTGCATGAACATTAAAGCTATTCTCTATCTCAAATAGCAGTTTATCAAAATACTAAAACAATGTAATCATTATCTCAATATGCAGACTTTTGGTTACAGGTACTATTAATTACTTAACTGTGTTTCAATCTGCAATTTTCATTCTTTTCTTGCAAAATAAATCTTATAATCAGGATTTTTAATATAAATATTCCGTTCACTTTCATAAAGTTCACCTTCATCTTCATGCCAGTCTAACTGGCAATCATAAATATATTCAGCCTTATCAGCTACATATTTAAATACTTTTTCAAAGTTTTCCCAGGTAGCATTCTCACAACATTCACAATAACCATCATAAACGGCCAGATAACCACATATCTCACAATAATCAACTGTTCTGTACCTATTAAGCAATTGAACTTCCTTGGTTCTATAAGGTTCAGACAAGTTGTTTATAAATTCCCCGAACCCATTGTCCTTATTTGAAATCAACAGGTAATCCTTTGAATCTCGAAAATTAATATCAAGTACCACCTCTCTCTTATTTAAAAATTTCTTTTTATCATCAAAACCAATATTGCTGATCTCATTCCAATTATAAACCTTCTTATTGTATATAAATCCTGATTGAGTTATTCTAATAACATTGCGGCATTTCAAATAGTGATACCGACATAATACACTTAACCAACCTCCTGAAATTCTTTCAAAACCATCTTTACCACAAGTTTCGCATATACGTTTTGATTTTTCCTCGTATTTAGTTATAATGTTATCTAATACACTTCCATACTCACTCTTTGTCGAAAATCTTAATGAAGCATACTTTTCTTTTATCACATATATTTTTTTGTCCCATCCATTAGCATAAAGCTCTTTGATCAGTTCGATAACCAATGGATACCAGCCTTCATTGATACTTAGCTCTATTCCATTTAACGCAGCTAACTTTTTAAGGTCGTGTGCATTAATCTCATCATTAATAATAAAATCGTCCAGGTTAGTACTATGCTTATTTACATATTCGACCTCTAAGTAGGGATCATTTTTTACAATGTGTTTATACGGAAGATTCTCCTTAGATTTTCGTTTAGTGCGATTCGTCATAGCATATAACATTAATGCTATCCAAATAGAGAAAAAAAAGAAGGTGAATAAAGCAGCCATTATAATCGTTGAAAGTTAAGAAGCTAAGTATTAAATAGAATTTACTGCCCGAATATCTTAGGGCCGCCATACAGCATTTCCACCTCCCGAACATAAAACTCCACTTCACGATCATCTCCGTTGGCATCGTAGGATTGTTTCAGGCTGCTGCCCAATACAAAAGCCACTGTTTGCCAGAACTGCGCGTTTACGCCACCCTTGTATTCCTTTAGGATATCATAGCAGTTATTACCGGTCTGGCGATTGATGAGCTTCATCAGTACTTTTCCCTGGTACACGCTTAAGTCCTTGATCTTATCAGCGAAATTCTTTTTCAGATCTTTTTCGTAAGATTTAATAATTTTCCTGCGTTCAGAATGATCTGTCATACCGGCCAGTTTGGCATTGATATCGTTGATGATTTGGCCTGCTTTCAATGCATAAGGATAGGTTACGTACACCGCATTTCGCAAACGGTTCCTGGCAGCCTGCTTTTTAAGCGCCTGTTTGCTCCATTTGCCAATTACTTCCACGTTATCCAGGTAACTGGTCGGCACTAAAGTACCATCGGGCATCACTGTTGCAAATACCTGTATGGTATCATTAACACCCAAAACGGGTTCTATATATTGCACAGGTTTAGGTGGTAAAGGAGCTGTTGTTGATTGTGCCAATACCCGGTCGCTGCCTAAAAGCAGCGCAACACCAAATATTGAGATTTTAAATAAATGACACATTCAACAACATATTATTATCATTGCAATTTATCGAAATAATAAATCAACCTATTGCAGATAACAAAAAAATATTACCAGCCGCTTGCTAAAACATCTGCTATATGCAAACATTTAACAGGTAATTGACGTTTTTTAGCATAACCGTCTATATGCATCAGGCAGCTCATATCTGTACTTACAATATATTTCGCGTCTGTCTGCAGCGCATTATTCACCTTTTGGTCAGCCATCGCACCACTGATATCTTCAAATTTCACGGCAAATGAACCGCCAAATCCGCAACAGGTTTCTACATCATTCATTTCCACCAGTTCCAATCCTTTCACATGGTCCAGTAAAGCACGCGGCTCTTTCTTTATATGGCACTCACGCAACGCAGCACAACTATCATGGTAAGTAATTTTATTTTCAAATACCGCGTTGAAATCTTCCTGTTTCAATACATTCACCAGGAAATCCGTAAACTCATAGATCTTTTCTTTCAGCACATTTACTTCTGCACCTTCAGATGAGTTTTCAAACAGTTTGCTATAGTTATTTTTTACAAATCCTACACAACTGGCACTTGGCGCTACAATGTATTCAGTATCTTTAAAATCTTTCAAAAACTTCCTGCAGATATCTTTGGAGTCTTCATAAAAACCCGCATTAAAAGCCGGTTGCCCGCAACAGGTCTGGTTCGCGTTATAATCCACCTCGCAGCCCGCTTTTTGCAGCACTTTTACCATATTAAAAGCCACTTGCGGGTATAGCTGATCAATAAAACAAGGTACAAAAATTGAAACCTTCAATGTTTAAGTATTTTTAAAATTCGTCATTTATTATTTGTTATTCGGCAATGTTCGTCGCATCCAGTGCCCGGCAAAGCACCACCATTTTCAACGCAGTAATTGCCGCTTCCTCACCTTTATGGCCGTGTACCCCGCCAAGCCGTTCAAAAGCCTGGGCTTCAGTATTTACTGTCAACACGCCAAATATCACCGGTACGTCCAGTTGCGTATTCAGTGTCGTAATACCCTGTGTCACGCTCTGGCATACATAATCAAAATGCGGGGTATCACCTTTAATCACGCAACCCAGGGCTATAAAAGCATCCGCTTCAAAAGCAGAACGCCTTTCATATGCTTGTATGGCAAAAGGTAATTCCACCGCTCCCGGCACCGTTATCACACTTATATTTTTCACACCGGCACTCTCCAGCACACGCTTACAACCGGCTTCCATTTCATTAATAATATGAGCGTTCCATTCCGTTTTTACAATCACAACCTCATCTATCGCATCCAGACCCTCAAATTCAGTATTTACTAATTTTTCATTGCCTTTACTTGCCATAATCGTATGTTTAAAGCACAAATTTAGTCATTAATTTTCACTCCATGCTGCGTAAAAAGTTCAGTTTTTATTATTTGGGGCAATCAGCATTTAGTTTCCTGTTAAACATTCGTCCGGGCTTCCCCGGGCTCGCTCACGCTCGGTGCCGGGCACTGGCTCGTACCTCGCCACCCTGCGTATCCCGCTGCCATTCGGCATCAGTCATTTTATGAGCATTTGTTCAGGTTAAAATATCCCACAATAATCAAAACAGCCAAACCATCAATTCAAGTATTTTTGCATTATTATGAAAAAAGCATTCATCGTTTTGCTCCTGCTGTCCGGTTTATTGCAGGCATTTATTGTAAACGCGCAAACGGCCGTCAGGATCATGTCATATAACATGCTGTACGATTCTTTTACAGACAGCATTACAGATTGGCAGCAGCGGAAACAGCAGGTACTGGATCTGCTCAGGTATCATGAGCCCGACGTATTAGGCACACAGGAATTACTGCATCACCAGTTAAAATATATCACCGACTCCCTGAAACAATACAATACGATTGGTGTAGCCAGGAACGATGGCAGGCAGGAAGGAGAATATGCCGCTATTCTCTATAAAAAAAGCAACTACACCTGTACAGATAGCGGCACCTTTTGGTTATCACTCACTCCGGGCCAACCAAGCAAAGGTTGGGATGCTTCCTATTTCAGGATCTGTACCTATGCAAAACTCACCGACAAACAAACCAAACAGTCCTTCTATGTTTTCAATACGCATTTTGAATACAGGGGCAAACAAGCCAAAATAGAATCTGCCAGGCTCTGTCTGGACAAAATACAAACGATCAATAAAAAAGGACTGCCTGTATTTTTTATCGGGGATTTTAATTCCGACAACCAGGATACGGTAACACAGATCATAAAAACCAGGTTTGATAATGCCCGCGATAAAAGCGCATTTGTATATGGCCAGGCAGATAACTGGAATAGCCACCATATTTCTATAGCACCAAAAGGCTGGGTAGATCATATTTTTGTCAGCAAAGGACCAAAAGTTAAAGTAAAGAAATTCGCCACACTTACAGATAGCTACAAAATGTATTATCCATCGGACCATTTACCTGTTATAGCCGACATTTTCATTGAAAAATAAAAACGGATGCAGTCTATTATCGAATTACCCGGAAAGCAAATAGTGCTTAAGAGAAATGAATTTCTTTTATCCGCCAATAGAACGGACACCAATATCTATTTTATAGAATCAGGAAGCTTAAAGATCTCCATAAGAGACCAGGATGAAGAACAGATCATCCGCCTGGGCTATCAGTCAAACCTCTTGGTCGCATTAGACTCTTTCCTTACTCATCAACCATCCGCCTTCTACATCCAGGCCATAAAGAAAACAACCCTTAAAATCATTACCAGAGAGGCATTAACGACCTTCTTAAATACTGACAGTGAACACCAGGTATTATGGAATAAAATATTAGAGGACCTGGTGCTACAGCAAATGGAAAGAGAGATCGATCTGCTCACCACCTCGCCTAAAGAGCGCTATTTAAGAGTATTAAAAAGAAGTCCCCGCTTATTCCAGGAAATACCAGGTAAATATATTGCCAACTATCTTCGCATGAGTGCAGAAACCCTCTCCCGCTTACAAAAGTCTTGATTTGGATCAATCTTTAAAAGAGAGGGATGTATGAATTTTGCTACATAAATATTTCAATATGCAAACGAGCACGCTCATACAATCTCTTACCAAAGCTTCAGACCTCATCTTAGACCAGGCAGCATTCTTAAATACATTGGACATAGAATCCCTAACTTCCAGGACATCACCCTATAGCTGGAATATCCTAGAATGCCTGCAGCACCTTAATCTTTATTACGACTTCTATTTACCGGAGATCAGGCAGGCAATTGAAAATAACCGGACCCAGCCTGAGGCTACATTTAAACCAGGTATTTTAGGAAATTACTTTGCAGAAAGTATGCTGCCAAAAGATAAACTGAACAAAATGAAAACATTTAAAAACAAAAATCCTTTAAACAGCAATCTTGATAAATCAGTCATTGATCAGTTCATCCGCAACCAGGAAATATTTTCCGGGTTGGTCCAATCATCAGCTTCAGTCAATCTTAATAAAGCGAAGGTTAAAATATCCATCGCACCTTTTATAAAGCTAAAATTAGGCGACACCTTCAGGTTTATAACGAATCATAATATCCGTCATTTTAAGCAAATTGACAATATATTGAAAGCGCAGTAATTATTCCCGTTTTATATTGCACGTTAACTCTTTGCTGCACTAACTAACCTTTAATAACGGCCATCACACATAACAACCACACAACACATTCCCATGTCCCCTCCCGGAAGGATTAAGGCCCGTACAATATCATAAGCAGTTTTATAGTTTTATATATTACCATTACTCGCACAACCACATAACAAGTGCTTCTGTCCCCTCCCGGGAGGGGTTGGGGTGGGTTTATGCATTTTAAATGATCAAAACTGCCTTTTTAGAACAAAATGGAGTCATTCTCAGCGCAGCAAAGAATCCCATTCCCCTTTCGAACGAAGTGAAGAAAGAGCATTGCAAAATAGGATGGCGATTTTTCCTAGGGTTGCATACAATTCAAAGCAGTTTCAATTTGACCTCGTCAAAATGACCAGAAACAATGATATCCTAGACACTGAACAGTCATTCTGAGCGCAGCGAAGAATCCCATACCCATTGCTGAACAAATTACACCAACACAATAGCAGCATCCGCAATCTTG
This sequence comes from Polluticaenibacter yanchengensis, assembly GCA_027854065.1. Taxonomy (GTDB): domain Bacteria; phylum Bacteroidota; class Bacteroidia; order Chitinophagales; family Chitinophagaceae; genus Phnomibacter; species Phnomibacter yanchengensis. The sequence goes on from JAQGEF010000011.1 coordinate 109,251, forward strand.
GAGTTAGAAATCAGGTCCAATTTCAAGAACAAACATAAAAAAAGAACGGGCAACCATTCAGCCACCCGTTCCAAATATTATAAATATATCTTAACTATCTTAACAACGTAATAGCACCTTTAAACACAGGAGAACCATCCCTTAAGTTGACAACATAATAGTAAGTACCAACCGGCATCGGTTTACCATTCCTTGTACCGTCCCACGGCACATTATATCCGGTAGATTTAAAGACGATCGTACCATACCGGTCAAAAACTTCTACCGAAGCATTGCTGTATTCAGCCAGGTTTCTTATTTGCCAGGTATCATTCATGCCGTCACCATTGGGGCTAAAAGCATTCGTAAAAACAGGCATAGGAATATACTTCACAAAAATATCCCTGCTGCTCATACAACCCTTATCACTGGTAACCGTTAAGCGGTAAGTAATATCCTCCTGCGTAGAGGTGATTGGGTTAGCAATATCCGTCCTGTCCAGGTACAAGCCCGGAGACCATACAAAAGTATTAACTGAAGTTGCCGTAATCGTTACAGGCATTTGCAAGCTATTGCCCATTGTCACATTCACAGGTTCTTTTACCTCAATCACAGGTTTCGCATTTACCACCACAGTAGACATAACCGTATCAGAGTGGCAACCGTTTTTCAAAGTATAGAACATACTTACAGGATAAGTACCCGCCTGCGTGTACAAATGACTGTCAGCGTCCGCACTTATCCGGTTCCCGTCTTTAAAATCCAATGACCATTTATCAATGTCTGCGGCATTCGCATTACCGGAGCCTCTGAAATTAACCACCTCACCCAAACAGATTGAGTTATCAGAAGTCGTCATCGTTAACAATGGCTGCTCAGTAAAATCCGATATAACCTGCGTAATACTATCCTTACAACCCTTACTACTCTCTACCAGTAACTTCACATTATAACTGCCCGGTCTTGTAAAATTCAGCACACCGTTTTTAAGAGTTGATTGCTGGTTGGAAAAATCCGAGCGCCAGGAATATTTCAACTCATTCGCAGTACCGTCAGCTATTGTAGAGTTATTTACAAAAACAGCTTCACCCGCCGGTAAACAAACCGTAGATGGCAGGTTAAAAGCCGCAGTTGGCAACTGGCTCAGTGGCACACTTAAAGTAACACCCTCACTCGTACAACCATTCCCATTCGTTACCCGTAATGAAGCAGGGAACGAAGTAATATTTTCAAAAGCAGCAGTAGTCACAGAACTCGTATTTTGTGAAATTGGAGAATTATTGGCACTCCAGGCATAGTCCGTAATATTCGCACCGCCATTATCACTGATATTCGCTGTTAATACCACCGGCGTACCTTCACACGCATTCGTATAGGTAAATGTCGCTTTAGGGCCCCTGCCTATATTCATCGTCTGCACAAACGCATCGCTCACGCATCCCGTTTCAGATACAGCTTTCAAAGATAGCTGGTAGCTGCCCACAGTTGAATATGAGATAGCCGGCAAAACACTCAGTGTCGTCGTATCCAGTTTATTATTGCCAAAATTCCAATATAGTTTACTAATCGTGCTCGGAGCACTGATAGCAGACTCATTAGAAAAGTTGATAACCGTATTTTCACAATATGGTGCGGTTGTCTTATATCCCGCAGTCGGCTTGTTGGAAAAAGCCAGTGTTTTAGTCGTAACCGATTCACAACCGATCTCATCAAATACAGTCTGCGACACATGATAGCTGCCGGTTCCCGCATAAGCATGAGAAGTATTGATATCATCAGTCGTATTACCGTCTCCGAATTGCCATAAGTATTTTGCGATCCTCATACTACCCGCTGTAGAAGTATTCGTAAAAGTGACCGGTTCATTAATACAGTTCGTACTTGCATAGTTAAAACCCGAAACAGGCTTTTGTACCACATTCAGATCAAAGTCAAAACTTGTTTCACCACCGCAATTATCAGTGCCGTTTGTCTTTATAACAATACTCACCGGGTAAGTATTCGCACTGTTAATGATTTTAGAACCACTTAATGGAAAACGGTATAACGTAACACCATCTACCACGTAAGTAGAATCAGGAGAAGGATTATTAATCGTTTCATCACCAAACAAACCATTAAATTTCCACGTCAAAGACAGCGGCAAATATGGCAACGTAAAATACATCTTGAAGTTCGTACTTAAGCAGGTAGAAGTCGTTAGTACAGGCGCATCATCATTCTTAATAGTAATAAACCTGTTCAGGTCCCGGATACTCGTACCCGCATTATACCCGTAAGACTCCACATTACCATATCCATAAGCAATAGCCATAAAATTGCTGTCAGCCTTTAAATTCTGGATAGGGTTCTCCAAAGTAATCGTCGTTACATCCTCCTGCAAATACGAAAAATCAGTACCCGGAATAGCAACAAAAGAACCGGTGGGGGCATTCCCGTTAATTTTGAAACTCGAAGCAGCATTCGATTTTATAATAATATTCAGCAAACACTTATTTACATTACTTTGGCCCGGTGGCACATACCTGCTATGAGCAGAAAATACCGTAATATCATTAATTGTCTGTTCCAGCGGGTTTAAAATAATCATTTCCGGGTCAGCGCTAATCGTATTACTGTAACAACTCTGGCTCGTAATAAACTGCACCACCGATATCGGCTTATCAGCAGTTATCTTGGTAGGTTTGTCAGTCCGGTACTCGTAATAACTATTATTCACCAATCCCAGCAGTTGAGTCGTAGCACCATCTTCAAGTTTTGTCACCGATGTATTCGGCTCCGATATATACACCCTTATAATATCCGAGTTCCTGTCCTTAAAAGGAGCTGTCAGGTAATTCTTCCCCCAGGAGCCTACCGGGAACAATTGCTGGTATAAATTATCGCCACCACTTGGGGAAGCACAACCAAAAGCACTCCAGGTACTGCTGGAAAATACCGCGATCGGCTTACAGGCCTCACCATTCAAGGCCACCGAATTCACCGTAGTACCGGAAATATCAGAATTAGCTTCAAACTGAACCTGGTAAACATCTCCCGCCTTAGGCAATGTCACACTCAACACAGAGCCTGCAGCCTTGTTCGTAATAGTTCTCGCTTTCGTAACAATTTCTACGGTTGTATTCGCCTCTTTAGCCACCACAGTTATAACCGGGCGGCCACTGATACTACCACCGCCACCACCAATGCTCGGGTACAGAGGCGTTATATAATTACGTCCCCACACATTCGTTGGCAATACCAGTGTAGCAGCAGACCTTGCCGTCTTTATAATATGACTATACACCACCACCGGTTTCTCCGCCACTACCCTCACTGCCGAGTTAGATTTAATACCATCCTCCTGGTTCAGGTACACCTCGGTATTAGGCACATCACCATTCGGGCCAATAAATATACGTTTCACAGTATTCGCTTCAATGTTGAAATCAACCGTCCTGCTACCCACATATACCGTTCCCTTTGTAGCCACATCACTCGTTATATATAAGCCCATTACCGCCTGGGCTTCGTCAGCATGCTTGGGAAATGTAATATAAAAATCCTTACCCTTATTAGAAAAGTCCTGCGCGTATGCACCATTAAAAGCACAAACTATCAATATTAAAATAAACAGCAAACTCCTCAACATCCAATTATATTTTAGTATAAATAATGATATAAAAATAAAGATTATCTCACTAACAACATCAGTAATGATGTCCCAGGTAATCTTTTAACATGATCGTAGCCGCCATTTCGTCTACAAGGCCCTTATTATTCCTTCGATCTTTTTTCTTTACACCACTCTCTATCAAGGCCCTTACCGCCAGTTTACTGGTATAAGTCTCATCCACCGTTTCTATAGGTATCGTAAAAAGTTTCCGGTATCGGTTCATAAAAGCCCTTACCAAAGGCGTCGCGTGCGTATCAGAACCATCCAAAGATTTCGGCAGCCCGATAATCACCTTATCCACCTCCTCCGACTTAAAATAGGCTGTCAGAAAGTCAAACAAGTCCTTAGTATGCATCGTTGTCAGTCCCGTTGCTATTATTTGCAAAGGGTCCGTCACAGCTATTCCGGTACGTTTACTGCCAAAATCTATACTTACAATTCTACCCATATTCATTTTTTATTGGGGGCTGTCCCTTTACCACGGCTGCTATTTCCGGGCTTTAATAGTTCAACGTATCTGCAGATAAAATAAAGATGTCAGCAATGACAAATGCAGCAAAAACCACCGAAGCAATACCATTAGCCGTCATAAATGCAATATTCACCTTACTCAGGTCATTTGGCTTCACAATACTATGCTGGTATACCAGCATCGCTACAAACACTCCAACCCCTATCCAGTACAGCCAGTGAAAATGACCGTAAAAACCCGCATAAATAACAGCCGCCGCACTTACAATATGCAGCAGAGTACTCGCGAACAAAGCATTTTTAGTACCCAATGCAGTTGGGATCGAATGTAGTTTCATACTTTTATCAAAACCTTCGTCCTGCAATGCGTAGATCACATCAAAACCACTTACCCAACACAACACAGCTATAGAAAACAATACAGGCAACAGGTCAAACTGGCCAACAACAGCAAGATAAGCACCAATTGGTGCCAGTGCCAAACCCAAACCCAATACCAGGTGACATAAAGCCGTAAAACGTTTCGTATAGCTGTAAAACAATATCACAAACAAAGCCACGGGACTTAAATAAAAACAAAGCCGGTTAATAAAAAATGTCGCCCCGATAAACACCACGCAGTTAATAATCGTAAACATTAAAGCGTTTTTAGGTGTAATAATACCCGCCGGTATCTCCCTGACTGCCGTACGCGGATTCAGCGCATCAAACTTACGGTCCAGGTAACGGTTAAATCCCATGGCCGCAGAACGAGCCGTCACCATACACAACAAAAACAAACCAAAAAGAACCAAAAGCTCAGTCGTAAAGTTCATATTTGCAATACCGGCTATCAACCTGCTTTTAGCAGTCACCACATCATCCGCACCAACCGTGAAATTAGTAAATTGCCGCTCATTTAAATAACTACCATAATAAAACCTCATTAGCGGTGCCGCTCCCAGGAAAAAACCGATCAAAGCAAATGGTAGGGCGAATATTGTATGAGAAAACTTTACTAAACTTAAATAACTTTTTACAGAACTCTTTCTTTTATTAAACATATCATTATTTACTTGAAATATAAAACTCAGCCATTTTGTACAATACAATACCCGTAGCCACACTAATATTCAAAGAATGTTTCGTGCCCATTTGAGGAATCTCTATACAATAGCTGCTTTCATTAATAATCTCCTGGTCCACACCGTCCACTTCATTACCCATCACAACCGCTATTTTAGATTGACCGTCCCACTGCACAGCCGGTAAAGACACACTGTTCGTTACCTGTTCCACACTTACAATAGTATAACCCTCATCTTTCAGCAATTGGATCGCATTCATTGTTTCATCAACATATTTCCAGGTAACCGTATCTGTACTACCCAATGCCGTCTTATGAATGTCCCTGTGAGGCGGGCAAGGCGTAAATCCACATAAATAAATAGCTTCCACCAAAAAAGCATCTGAACTTCTGAAAACACTGCCAACATTATGCATGCTCCGCACATTATCCAGCACAACTACCAAAGGCATTTTTTCCGCCTGCTTAAAACTTTCTGCATCCATACGCCCCAGTGCGTCCATGCTCAACTTTTCCATTCGGCAAATTTCGCAATGATTTTCAAATGTGCCAATTAAAAGAATAAATAATTCACTACCATTAATATTATCTAACATTCATTAATTTGCCACATAAAGCTGCCATAAAACATTATTGCACAAAAAAACTTCCAATAATTGCAGATTCATGAAAAAAGTATATGATGCCGACTTCACATTATCTACCAGGGAAGCACTCATCGGCTTTTACAGGTTCAATAAACTAAATGTCGCAAAAGACTTTCAGGCACACTGCGTAAGAGTGTATATAGGTTGCATCCTCGCACCCGTTCCCAATATACAGGCCCGCAAAAAGTACCTGCAATTTCACGACTTACACCATATAATGGCAGGCTATGGCATAGACCGCATCGGAGAAAGTGAGATCAGCGCGTGGGAACTCGGCGCAAGAAGCTGCCGCAAGCCCATCATTTCCCTCATGAACCTCTTTGCCCTGTCAACAGGGTTCATACTTAATCCCCGAAGAGTCACCAACGCCTTTTACAGAGGTTGCAAAAGCAGGAACCTTTACTACCTATCAGGCAAAATGACAAGTGAAGAAATTGACCGGATCAGTTTACACGAAGTAAGCAAAACACATTTGGATATCCGTCCGGATGTAAAATACAAATGGCTAAGGCAGGCAGAGTTCGCAGGCTATATTACCATTTCACTCATCATACACCTGTTTATGCTAGTAGCCGGGAAACTAATGATCTGGATAGATCAGTTCAGAAAAAAGATCAATAAATAATTACCTATATCGTATAAGCTTTAATAATACCAGCATGTTGCGGAAAACAAGTCAGAAGTGCTCCCCTTTCCGCCAGCACAAAATCTTCAAAATCAAACCCCGGGGCCACCACGCAACTTACCAGGCAATACCCCTTAAAAGCCTCAACACTCGCTGCAAACCACACATTCGCCGGTATCACCACCTGCAGCTTTTCACCCCTTAAAACATTCCTGCCCAAACGTTCAGTCACCAGCGAACCATCAGCATGCAATACAAATATGTTCAGAGGCTCACCTTCATGATAAAACCACATTTCGTCAGAAGATATTTTATGAAAATGAGAACGGTCATTATCACTTAACATATAAAAAATTGCCGTACCCGCATTTCTTACCTTACCATTTCCAAGAGATATCTTCTCCGCACTCCTATAAGTCTCCTTATAAAAGCCACCCTCAGGGTGTACCTGCAAACCATATTGCACAATCAGGTCTTCCTTACTCATCATCAGGATAATTATAATTTATGAATACTGCCAAAAGATCAATGCTTTACCAATGCTATTCTACACCTTATTACTTGCTCCGCTTCGTAAAAGAATACAACAGGTAAAACAAAAACGGTAAAATAAAAATACTCCCCAGCACAAGCGCCCAACCCAATACCTCTATCGTTTTTGGAGCAGCCATATGCTCTAACAAAGACAGATGATTACCATTACTCAAAAATACGATATTCGTATTATTCGTATAAGTAGCTGCAACCAAAATCATCACCACCTGGAAACCCGCCAAAAACCTTACCGGCAATAACATCCGTCGCTTTATACAATAAAAAATAACACCCAGCGCCACTGTTGCCAGCAAAATAGCCACAATACCTATAGCACCACTAAATACCAATGTGAATAACGGAATTTTCTCCAGGTAAGCATTCAGAAACACCAAAGCGCCGGATATAACCACGTACACCATTACCTTCTTCGCTTTCCGCACAAGAATGGCCAACTCATGATCATTACGCGTTTCCCGAAGCGCGAAAATACTCGCCAGGTAAGCGCAGATAGAGATCGTAAATAACCCCACAGATACCCCGAACCAGTTAAGCCAGCTAAAAATATATTTATCCGGAAACGGCGCCTCCTCCGCTATCAGTTTATGAGAAATAGTAGATGCAGCTATCACCCCAAGGAAAAACGGCGTCAGTAAACTGGAAAAATAAAAGATCTGCGTGTATAACTTCTGCCACCGGTCCTCCACCGCGTCATAATGTAAAAACGTAAAAGCAGTGCCACGCGCAATAATGCCCACCAGCATCAGTACAAACGGGATATGCAAACTAATAGATAAAGTAGAATACACCACCGGGAAACCCACAAACATAATCACAATAGCAATGATCAGCCACATATGATTCGCCTCCCATACCGGCGCCATCGACTCATACATCACACCCTGGATCTTAGCACGGTCCTTCTTATTCGTCATTAATTCAATAATGCCCGCTCCGAAATCCGAGCCGCCGAATATTAAATACAAGCAAATGGACAACCATAGAAAACCAATTACAACATAAATCATGCGACACCTCCTTTTTCTTTAGCCTCAAACAAAGGGTCTGTAGGATCATATAGTTTAGGCACCATTTTTATCTGTCTTTTCAGCAGGAACAATATCACCAGCGCCAGCGATACAAAAATCGCAGTAAAAAAATAAAACGAATATTGAATACCAGGCATAGGCGTTACCGCGTCCGCAGTACGCATAATACCATAAATGATCCACGGTTGACGACCCACTTCCGTCACCGTCCACCCCGCTTCCAAAGCAATATATCCAAAAGGGATCGCCACTATAAACAATCGCAGGAACCACCGCTTCGTCAGCCAGTCCTTCTTAAAAAAATGAGCGTACAGGTAAATAGCACCAATAGCCATCATCACCATCCCAAAAAATATCATCACCTGGAACGCATAATGCGTAACAGCCACAGGAGGCCATTCATCTTTAGGAAATTCTTTCAGTCCCCTCACCTCAGCGTCAAAATCATTAAAAGCCAGGAAACTCAATACTTTCGGCACTTTTATAGCATGTGTCACTTCCTCCTTCTCCACATCTGGGATTCCACCCAATACAAAAGCCGCCCCCTTTTCAGTCTCAAAATGCGCTTCCATCGCCGCCAGTTTTATCGGTTGGCGCACAGCCACAGATTTTGCCGCAATATCACCGCTGATAGGCGCACCAAAAGCACCTATCAGCGCAAACCCAGCCGCTATCCTGAACGCCTTAAAATGAAACACCCTGTTCTTATTTTTCAATACGTAAAAAGCATGGACCCCCGCTACCGCAAAACCCGTCGCACAGAATGCCGCAACCGTCATATGAAAAGCCTGTGGCAACCAGGCATCATTAAACAACGCCTTAATCGGGTCAATGTTCAGGTATTCACCATTGATATAGTCAAAACCAGACGGGCTGTTCATCCATGAATTTGCCGCTACCACCAGGATACCCGAAGCCAGTCCGCTTAATCCCACCAGGAAACCACAAAACCAATGAAACCATTTATTAAACTTCTCCCATCCGTAGAGGAAAAAACCAAGAGCGATCGCTTCTATAAAAAATGCCGTTCCTTCCAGTGAAAACGGCATTCCGAATATAGGCCCCGCATGTTTCATAAATTCCGGCCATAACAAACCCAACTCAAAAGACAACATCGTTCCCGACACCGCTCCCGTTGCAAACAGGATAGCCACCCCCTTGCTCCAGGCCTTCGTCAACCCCTTATACACCGGGTCCTTTGTTTTTAAATACTTCCAATGAGAAAAAGCCATTAAAAAAGGCATGACCATGCCCACACACGCAAAAATGATATGAAAACCTAAGGAAAGCGCCATTTGCGCCCGCGCTGCTAAAAAGTCGTCCATTACCAATAAGTTTAAGTCGTCAATTCCCTAAAACCATTTGGAAATAAAGGCAAAAACATTTTAAACAGAAGATAAAAATGGTTATAGAGAACACTAAAAATAATTCCTCGGCAAAGGTAGCTATTTATAAAAATGAAACAGGAATAAAGCATGAAAAACACAATAAAAAATGCGTTTCTCACCATTAGATTTTTTCTTTTGGGGCTGTGAACATTTATTCCCTGATAAACTTCAGTCCGGCGTGCTTAGGGGTTCGCCAAGGCTCCGTACATTTTTGCAGGAGAGGCTCCTGATTCCACATACCTCAAATTTTATCCTGCAAAAAATGCACCGGCTCGTTCCTCGCCGCCCACGCATACCGCAGCCATTTAGCCATATCATTCTATTCAACAAATCTGTCACCATCAAAAAACATCAAACTGTATCTGTATCCACAAAAAGTTCCGCTCTACATTTGTAAAAAAAGAAAAATGACAATCAAATTATACCAGGTAGATGCCTTCACAAACGAAGTATTCCGTGGCAACCCCGCAGCAGTTTGCCCATTAGAAAAATGGTTACCCGATGAAATACTTCAGAAAATTGCAGCAGAAAACAACCTCTCAGAAACCGCCTTCATTGTGCAGCATAATAATAAATTTGAAATACGATGGTTTACGCCCACTATAGAAGTCGACCTCTGTGGGCACGCCACATTAGCCGGCGCTTATGTACTCTTTAACTATGAAAATTATACACAGGATAAAATCGAATTTTATTCTCCGAGAAGCGGCCAATTAACTGTAACAAAAAACGGCACACTCCTCGCACTAAACTTCCCCACAGACGAATTTTCAGAAGTAGAGTTAACAGGTTTATTAAAAGCAACCACCGATAAAACAGCAATATTCGCTTATAAAGGTAAAACAGATTACATGCTCCTGTTTAACAGTGAGGAAGACATTATTACAATGAAGCCGGACCTTTCAGCCATTGCACAACTAGCTGCAAGAGGCCTGATTGTAACAGCAAAAGGAAACAAAAATGATTTCGTATCCCGATTTTTCGCACCTGCAGCAGGTGTAAACGAAGATCCCGTAACAGGTTCCGCCCACACCACCCTCATTCCTTATTGGGCCGGGAAACTTGGCAAAACAACCTTAACTGCTTCCCAACTTTCTGAAAGACACGGCACCCTCTATTGCAGGATGCTTGGCAACAGGGTCGAAATAGCCGGCTCTGCAGTTTTGTATTTAAAAGGTGAGATCAACATTTAAATCTATATTCCAAAGTACATGTCGATATTAAATTATCATTTCGTTGTCACCATCGCTTTACGAAAAATCATTCAATAGAAAAGTTGGGTCCCATAGGCACGACATTATGGTAGAAGCAAGTAAACAGAGAGCCCTGGATACGACACAATTTCTATAACCCCCATCTTCATTTGTTTACTCTTTGCATCACACCACTCATACGCCTATCCCCTCCTTGGAGGGGCGGGGGTGGGTAAATCTCCCTTAAGTGATATAATTATTTTACGATCAGCATCACTATACTTAAAAATTATTCAATAGAAAACTCAAGTCCCGTAGGGACGACATTATGGTAGAAATAATTAAAGCAAAAGTAACCAGAGCGCCGTAGGTGCGACACTATTTATATAAACCACATCGTCATTTGTATACTCTCTGCATCACACCACTCATACGCCCCGCCCCTCCTCGGAGGGGCGGGGGTGGGTATTACTATCTAATTTTGTAGACAATCACATAAAGACTCCAAAAATCAGTGCCAATCAGCGATTGTATTATTCTACGCCCATCTGCGGGAAATATTCAACTTATATATAGCCTAATTAAGTCATTAGTTTGTACATCTAAAACTTACTCATAAATACTAGCATGCAAAATGCACGTTAGATAAAGGCCGATTGAAACGTCAAAGCGACAAAAGCCATTTCCAACAAATATCACCCTCGAATATTTCTCAAATCAAATAAATATAATCTACCATATTACTGCATACGATTGCGTAACTTACATATATTTAAATATAATTATCGTTAACGATTTATTCAACTTGCTTAGATATCAAACTAAAAATGAAACCATTCAATCTGCAGAAAAAGCATGTATATATTACTGTTTTCAACTCATTAATAACCATTTCCGGAAACGCCCAAAGCATAAAATGGCAGCATTAAATATTCAAATATTATCAGCCTGAAACGTCCATCCGCAGGCATCGGTACTTATATGCTATATCCCAATCCGGCTACCAATACCATCAATATAACACATCCAACGATTAATGAACAGACTGAATTTTCAATCATCTCAGCCATTGGCAGTGTTCTGCAACGAGACTTGATGAAATATAACACCGGTAATACAACTATAAATATTAGCTGGTTGCCACCAGGTGTTTACTTTATAAACATTCTAAAAAACAGCAGTATCACCACATTAAGATTTATAAAAAAATAACAGGGTCTATTCACCGGTAAGTAGCTGTTTTAAAGGGAAACAGTCACTTTTTTTAATTCATGATCTTTTTTTGATAATTGATTTAATATAAATACATTTATATCAATATACCATTGCTATGAAACAAATACTGCTTTTAATAACAACCCTCATTCTAAGCTTTGTGTCCATGTCACAAACCGGGAAAGATTACCTGGAATTGGGCATTGCAGAATACAAGAAAGGGAATTATGATATTGCAAGCAAATACCTGGACTCCTGCATTACAGAAGCAAAAAAAACGCATAATGAAGCCAATGAATTAAAAGCCTTAAATAACCTCGGCAATATCGAATCGGATAAAGGCAATAATTTAAAAGCCGTAGAATATTACCAGAAAGCATTAAAAGTAGCAGACAAACTCAACGATCAGAAATACATTGCCCATATCAACAAAAACATCGGCGCACTTTATGCCAGTTTAAAAAGATTCGACGAGAGCCTGAAATATTACTATGTAGCAGAAAAAGCCGCAGTAAATTTCAATGACAGTTTGCTGATTGCCGATTGCCACAACAATATCGGAATCATTTATGAACAACAGCAAAAATTCGACGAAGCCATTACCCGCTACGACAAAGCTTTAGAGATATATGAAAAGCTCCGTTCCAACGATGGGCTCGCAATGACGTTCAGCAATCTTGCCATCGTGTACAAATTAAAAAAGAATTACGAAAAAGCCATTGAGTTCAATAAAAAATCCCTGGCACTATCCCAGGCAAATGGAGATAAATGGGCAGAAGCCGCCACACTCAATAACATCGGCAATTTATATGGCATACTCGGCAAAAATGATCTTTACAACGAATTCAGTTTAAAAAGTCTGGCCATAGCCAAAGAGATCAAAGCCAACGAAATTATCTATACAGTATATGAAAATCTCGCAGACGTCAATTTCAAGTTAAGCAACTATGCAAAAGCATACGAATACCAGAAACTATTTGCAGCAGCCAAAGACAGCTTTAATAATATAGAAGTAAACAAACAATTCTCAGAACTGAACATAAAATACGAAACAGAGAAAAAGGAGAAAGCACTCGCAGAAACAAAATTGAAACTCACAAAAGAAGAAGTTGACTCAAAACAAAAAAACCTGTGGCTCATCATACTGATTGGCCTGGTACTCATCCTTTTAATTGTATTCAGGAGTTTCCGCATAAAATCCAGGCTAAAGCAGGAAAAACTCAATCTTCAAAACAAACTGTTAGAAGAACAAACCCTGGCCAAAATCCAACAGCAGCGATTAGAGATCTCCAGTGAACTTCACGATAGCTTAGGTGCACAGCTCACATTTGTAAACAACGTATTAGACGGCATAAAAGTAAAACCGGAAAAACTGGACGAGGATACTTCAAAAAAAATAGATATCCTGAGCGACCTTTCCGGTAATGCGGTACTCGAATTACGCAACACCATATGGGCACTAAATACAGATGATATCCTCTTAAGCGGTCTCAAAAACAAAATGCTTAATTTTCGGAAAAACGCTGCCGAAGCCAACGAGAATATACAATTCCAATTCAATTTTGATATAACCCATGATGTGAAGCTCAATACAAAACAAGCCATTAATATCTTCCGCTTGTTCCAGGAGGTCCTCAATAACGCCATCAAACATGCCCATGCCAGCAATATTAATACCGCCATCACTCAAAAAGACGATCAACTGGAAATCATTATTGAAGATGACGGCGTCGGTTTCGATTGGGATAAGAATAAAACACAATCCTATGGTTTAAGTAATATTCAGCAAAGAGTGGCACTAATCAATGGCAGCTTAAAAGTAAAAACCGGGCCGGGAAAAGGAACACATTATAACATTATCATTAACCTCTGATCCCGTAGTTATTTTTATTAGGGGCAATAAACATTACCGGCCACACCAGGCATTAGTCCCGGCTATTCCGGGCTCGCTGTCGCTCGGTGCTATGGCACTGGCTCGTTCCTCGCCACCCTGCATATCCGGCTGCCCTTCAGCATTTGTAATACTGTTTAACTTTTTATACATAGTTTTAATCACATTAAACAGCTTTCAAAGCAATTAAAGCATTATGAGCAACGTAGTATTATACATCGCACAAAGCCTGGATGGGTTCATCGCCAAACCCGATAATAACATCGACTGGCTAACATCCGTACCACCTTCCGTAAAAGGAGATTACAGCTACACAGAATTAATCAATAGTATCGACACCATCATCATGGGCAGAAAAACTTATGAGGTGATCCTGGCCATGCAGGAGGATTGGATGTATAAAGGCAAGACTTCCTATATAGTAAGTAGCAATCAGCATCTGAAAATAGAGGCGCCTGATACCCATCCCTATAACGGAGATTTAAAACTACTGGTCGATACCATCAAACAAAAATCCGGAAAAGATATCTGGCTCATTGGCGGCGGGGAATTAATTACCGGTTTTATTAATGCAGATCTAATAGATAAGATGATTATAACGGTCGTTCCTAAAATTATCGGTGAAGGCATTCCCCTATTTGCGCCCATACCCAAGGAATCTGTTTGGCAACTGGTAAATGTAGAATCCTTTGAAACAGGTCTGGTAAACCTTACCTATGAAAAATTATAATTGGTAATGACTGCGGTATGCCCAACAGAATGCCAACCGCTCAGGGGCTGCCCGATTGGCAGTAGTAGCTACGCCCCGCTATAAACAACGATACAGATACAAAACTGCGGGCGTACTACTACCAAAAGCGGGAACAAAAGTTCAGCAGGTACCCGGTTGCCCATAGCCCAATAATCCCAGGTATTGCTATATAATTTTTTAATATAGAAATAGATAATATCAATATAGGAGTTCCGAAATAAACTGTAATTTTAATAAACATTAATAAGTACATTTTTAATCACTTAAAAAATAAAACGAGGCACTTAATATGGAAAACGGAACGAACGACCTGAGCAAATGTCCATTTCATAACGGCACTTTGAATAAACCTGTTGGCGGGGAAGGCACACAGAATCAGGACTGGTGGCCGAACCATCTGAAGGTTCATATACTAAGACAAAATTCAAACCTGTCCAACCCGATGGACAAAGGGTTTGATTATGCAGAAGCATTTAAATCGCTGGACCTTGCAGCTGTTAAAGCAGACCTGCACACTTTAATGACAGACTCCCAGGACTGGTGGCCTGCAGATTTCGGCCATTACGGCCCCCTCTTTATACGCATGGCATGGCATAGTGCCGGGACCTACCGCATCCAGGACGGACGTGGTGGTGCAGGAGCAGGGCAGCAACGTTTCGCACCGCTTAACAGCTGGCCGGACAATGTTAGCTTAGATAAAGCACGCCGCTTACTATGGCCCATAAAACAAAAATATGGCAATAAAATATCCTGGGCAGATTTACTGATTTTAACAGGCAACGTCGCTTTAGAATCGATGGGCTTTAAAACATTTGGTTTTGCCGGTGGCCGTGCAGATGTGTGGGAGCCTGAAACAGATGTATATTGGGGAACCGAAAAGACCTGGTTGGCAGACAGTAATGCGCCCAACAGCCGTTATTCCGGCGACCGTGACCTGGAAAACCCTTTGGCAGCCGTTCAGATGGGTTTGATATATGTAAACCCGGAAGGCCCCGACGCTAATCCTGACCCGATAGCCGCAGCAAAAGATATCCGCGAAACATTCAAGCGCATGGCTATGGATGATGAAGAAACAGTAGCATTAATAGCAGGTGGCCATACTTTTGGAAAAACACATGGCGCTGCACCCGCTACCCACGTAGGTAAAGAACCCGAAGCAGCAGGATTAGAAGAACAGGGATTAGGCTGGAAAAACTCATTTGGCACAGGTGTGGGTAAAGATGCCATTACATCCGGCCTGGAAGTAACCTGGACAGACAAGCCAACCGAATGGTCCAATCGCTTTTTTGAAATATTATTCGGTTACGAATGGGAATTATCAAAAAGTCCCGCAGGAGCGCTTCAATGGGTCGCAAAAAATGCAGAGCCGATCATACCGAATGCTTTTGACCCCAATATAAAGCAATTGCCAACCATGCTCACCACCGACCTCTCTCTGCGGTTTGACCCGGCCTATGAAAAAATATCTAAAAAATTCCTGGAGAACCCCGATGCCTTTGCAGATGCATTTTCAAGAGCCTGGTTTAAATTAACCCATCGCGACATGGGCCCGAAATCCAGGTACCTCGGCCCCGAAGTACCGCAGGAAGACCTGATATGGCAGGATATTGTACCAACACCAACTTACACACTAAGTGTCGCCGATATCGCGGTATTAAAAGATAAGATCAGCAGTGCCGGCCTCACAAACGCCGAATTAATCTCTACCGCATGGGCATCTGCCTCTACTTTCCGAGGCTCTGATAAACGTGGAGGCGCAAACGGCGCCCGTATCCGCCTAAGCCCACAAAAATACTGGGCGGTAAATAACCCGGAACGTTTATCAAAGATCCTGGATACGCTGCAAAGCATCCAGGCAGCGTTTAATGTAGCAGATAAATACGTTTCCATAGCTGATTTGATTGTATTAGGTGGAAGTGTCGGTATTGAAAATGCTGCGAAAGCTACCGGTCATTCCATCACTGTACCGTTTACACCCGGCCGTGGAGATGCCAGCCAGGAGCAAACAGATGTTGACTCCTTCACCTACCTGGAACCATTTGCCGACGGCTTCAGGAATTACCTGAAAGGCAGATCAGCCGTTTCTACAGAAGCACAACTAATAGACCGTGCCCAGTTACTGACATTAACAGCACCAGAATTAACCGTACTGATAGGAGGCCTGCGTGTATTAGGTACCAACTGGAACGGTTCTAATCATGGTGTATTTACAAAAACGCCTGGGGCTTTAACCAACGATTTCTTTATCAACTTACTTGATATGTCCACCGCATGGAAATCTGTGGAAGGCAGCCACCAGGAAATCTATGAAGGTTATGACCGTAGAACAGGAGAAGTAAAATGGGTGGGCACCAGGGTCGATCTGGTTTTCGGCTCTAATGCGGAATTAAGAGCTTTAGCTGAAGTGTATGCCAGCGCGGATGCAAAACAAAAATTCACTGAAGACTTTGTAGCAGCATGGACTAAAGTGATGAATGCAGACAGGTTTGACGTTTAAAGCATCAGCATCAATATAATTAAAAAGGCTTCCGGGATGGAAGCCTTTTTAATTATATTCATAATTTTTTACTAAATCCCCTTCATATTTCAATCCTATTAATAGCTTTACAGTGTGCAAAGCAATCATTACATCCATTATTATCAACAGGAAGATTTAAAAGGCATTTCCTTACCCGGTAAGTTCACCTTTCCCTTTTATTATACACCACATCCATTATCCTTACTGGCAGCAAAAGCATTACAGGATCATTTAACCAAAGCTGAAAACCTTGACCATAATTTCGGGCTGAATGATTCTAAGACAGGAATGAAAATCGGGAAGATGTTTGGAATTTTAGTCATCAAAGACAAGAATGAGCAATTAGGTTATTTATGGGCATTTTCCGGCAAACTGGCCAACAGTAATGAGCATCCCCATTTTGTACCACCTGTTTTTGATATGCTGACAGAGGAAAGCTTTTACCTAGCACAAAATGAAATAGTGAACAACATTAATCATAAAATTGCGCTTCTGGAAAATGCGGTTGAATACCAGGCTTTAAAACAAGAACAGGCAGCATACACCCAACAATCGGAACTCGAGATTTCAAAATTAAGACTGCTCTTAACAGCTAATAAAGCGGCACGAAAATTATTAAGAGAAGAAAACAAAAAGTTACTTTCCGGAAATGATTACGCATTACTGGAAAGCGACCTGGTTAAACAAAGCCTGGGAGATAAGCACCGGTTAAATACGCTCATTAATGATTGGAAGCAGAAGCTCGGAGATATAGCTACCCAAATAGATAAATATGACAATGACATTAAATGCCTCAAGCAGGAACGCAAAGAAAAATCAAACTGCCTGCAACAGCAATTATTCCAGCAATATGCTTTCCTGAACAAATATGGTGATAGTAAAAGTTTAAAAACCATTTTTAGCAGCACCAGCGTTGGTACACCACCGGCAGGTGCAGGAGAATGCGCCACACCAAAACTATTACAATACGCATTTTTAAATGGCTTAAGTCCTGTAGCCATGGCAGAATTCTGGTGGGGTGCGTCACCAAAATCCGAAATAAGAAAACACGGACAGTACTACCCTGCCTGCACCGGTAAATGCGAACCGATCCTTAAGCACATGTTGCTGGACATTGAAACAGATGAAAATCCTTTATTGATCAATAACGGCGCAGACAAACAACTGGAAATAGTTTTTGAAGATGATCAGCTCATCATTGTCAACAAACCACATGACCTGCTCTCTGTACCGGGCATCCATATACAGGACTCTGTTTACAGCCGGTTAAAAACCTATTTAGGCAATATTGAGCCGTTGATCATCCACCGGTTAGATATGCAAACCTCCGGCCTGTTACTCGTGGCCAAAACTAAAAATGCCCACCAGTACATACAAAAGCAATTTTTAAAACGAAGCATTCAAAAACGTTATACCGCTGTACTAAATGGCAGCCTTAAAGAAAAGAAAGGCGAAATACTGCTGCCATTAAAAGAGAACTTTGAAGACAGGCCAAGACAAATGGTTTGTTTCCAAAGTGGCAAAGCCGCTCACACCAAATGGCAACTGGTAGCCATAAAAAACGGTAGGCCCGTCGTGCATTTCTGGCCGCTAACCGGTCGCACACATCAGCTTAGGATACATGCGGCGCATATGGACGGATTAAATGCGCCAATCATCGGTGACGACCTGTATGGTACTTCTTCAGACAGGTTATACCTGCATGCCGCTTATATCAGTTTCAGGCATCCGGTTACAAAAGAAATGGTTGCATTTGAAGTGCCGGACCATTTTAATATAAAATAAAAGATATTCATTAAAAATCCCGGGTTAATAGCCCGGGATTTTTAATGCG
Source organism: Polluticaenibacter yanchengensis (assembly GCA_027854065.1). Lineage (GTDB taxonomy): Bacteria > Bacteroidota > Bacteroidia > Chitinophagales > Chitinophagaceae > Phnomibacter > Phnomibacter yanchengensis. The sequence continues at coordinate 128,067 of JAQGEF010000011.1, forward strand.
CCTTCAATTCGCTTTAATAACCTTCTCTCTTCCTGATAGGTCTGAACAGTAATTCGATAATAGCAATAAGAACGACCGAATATAATGTGGATAGTAAAACCTTACCGGTAAAATATCCCAACCCGTCAATATTCATCCAATCCAGGATAGTCAACCATATAAAATGCACCAATGCAGATATAATTATATAAATAGCGTAAGAGGTAATGCCCATCGATCTGATACTGGGACTGCCATTGTTCAACTCCTTTGTTTCTCTCGGCACCAGAAGCGATATTAAAAAACCTCTGAAATAGCCGACCAAAACACAGGCAGCTGCATTCAACCCGGGAGTTTTCAGGAAAATATCCAAAGTAAAACCCAGGAAAAAACTAACAAATAAAACAGTATTCCGTTTCATGGAAAACGGCAGCCAGAGTATATACAAAAAGTAAACATAAGGAATAATAAACCGGTGAATAGGCGGCATATTATTCAATACTAAAGCTTGTACTAAAACAAATAATATAAACCTTAATATTAGCTTTATCGGTTCACTCATTTTATAAATTAATGCTTATTTGTAACTAAAAAATTAATTATTCTTAATGGTAGAACGCTTCTCAAGTTCCTTTTGTTCGTTTAAAAACAGGTTCTCCACAATAAACGCGTGCTGCAGGTTATTAAAGTTCGAACTTGGTTTGATATCTACATTATAGCTGCTTGCAGACGGGTCCAGTTTAAACGCTACGATCGTTCCGACCATTAAACCTGGCGGATACGTGCCGGTTAAATTACTCGTAAGAATTGAATCCCCTACATTTAATTTAGAACTTTTTGGAATATCTTTAATCTGCAATAAAGCAGGCGTTTTACCATTCCAGAAAAGCATCCCGTTATTGCCGGTATTCTTATGACTCACGCTCACCGTAGATTTACTGTGCAGTAAGCTCATCGCCACGCTCATATTATTACTCACGTCCGTAATGATCCCGATAATACCGGACGGGCCTACCACAGCCATTTGCGGCTTCACGCCCTGGTTACGCCCACGCTCAAGCGTAATATAGTTGTTTTCAAAAGCCACAGTATTGTTAATCACATTTGCGTTCCGCCACAGGAATTTTCTAACCAGCAAATTGGTATCAACTTTAACCGTGTCCCTTACCTGGTTGGTAGTACTGTCAAAGTATGTATAATTCGTCAGTAAATTATTCGCCAGTACATTAACCTCGTCAGATAATTCCTTGTTCACCGATTTCAGTTTAAAGTAATTGACCACACCACTGTACTTACTGTTAATGCGCCCCGTTACTTCATAAGCGTACTGCAGGTACTGCGCTTGCTGGCTTTTATTGTACGATACCAAAAGATATATGCAAATTACCTGTAACAGTAAAAAGAATATAAAAGTGGAGAATCTGCGAAGAAATAAGAATATATTACGCAAGGGTACAATGATTAATAAATACTAAATAGGTTTAAAAACCCAATACTTATTGCTAAGTATTGGGTGGTACAATATAAAAGTTTATCTCATGATAAACGGATATCTGTCATAATGTTTTAAGGCAAGGCCGGTACCTTTTACCACGCTCTTCAACGGGTCGTCCGCTACATGAACCGGTAATTTTATTTTATTACTGATACGCTTGTCCAACCCTCTTAATAAAGCCCCGCCACCTGTTAAATACAAGCCACGGCGGTAAATATCAGCAGCCAGCTCAGGAGGGGTTGTCTCCAGCGCCTTTAATATCGCTTCTTCTATTTTAAAGATGCTTTTATCCAAAGCCTCTGCCACTTCTGTATAAGTCACCATAATCTGCTTCGGAATACCCGTTACAAGGTCCCTTCCGCTCACCTGGAAATCATCCGGCGGATTATCTAAATCCTTTAAAGCCGCACCAATCTGGATTTTGATCTGCTCCGCAGTCCTTTCACCAATCAGTAAGCTATGATAACGGCGCAAAGCTTCCATAATGTCCGATGTAAATTCGTCACCCGCCACACGGATACTTTGGTCACAAACGATACCTGCCAATGCAATTACAGTAATACCTGTTGTACCACCCCCGATATCTATAATCATATTACCTACCGGCTCTTCTACATCAATACCAATACCCAACGCTGCCGCCATCGGTTCATGAATCAAATACACTTCCTTAGCGCCTGCCTGTTCAGCGCTGTCCCTTACCGCACGTTTCTCAACCTCTGTAATACTACTCGGAATACAAATCATCATTCTCCAGCTTGGAGGAAATAATGGTTTACGGGGAAAGATTTTTTTAATCATTTCACGGATCATCAACTCTGCAGCATTAAAATCTGCGATCACACCATCTCTCAATGGACGAACCGTTCTGATACTTTCGTGGGTCTTTTCATGCATCAACAATGCTTTCTTTCCAACAGCTAAAACCTCTTTAGGGTTATTCCTGTTCAACGCCACTATGCTCGGCTCATTTACCACTATCTCATCATTATGGATTATCAGGGTATTGGCAGTACCCAGATCCATGGCAATCTCTTGCGTGAAAAAATTAAAAAGTCCCATTTATATAATTAGGTAGTATTTCTTGTTTCTAAATATTGGCAAATTTGGGGTTTTATTACCGATAAAAAAACCAAAAAATAAAAATTATGACATTTTATTCAAAAAAAAAATTTAAAGCCCAAAATCCTGATATCAACATTGAGAATGATATTTTTGCTTTCCAAATGATAACTAATGGATAATAAGATTAAACTATTTATATACAATACAAAGGATTCCGGTAAAGATTTATTTCCTATCTATGAATTACTCAAAAATAACGATAAAACTTTACAAGAATTTTATGAAATCGTTGGCGATGTTTCTCAGGCCGATTTCATCATTTTAAAGAATTCTGTCAATTATATCCTGGAAAATCAATTAGGAAAATCAGAAGAGATCATCAACTTCAGCAAGCAGCATAACAAGAAGCTGTTATATTTCTGTAGCGGAGATTTTGGAAGTACACTAAAGGATCCAAATGCCATTTGTATAAGATTAGGTGGGTTTAAATCAAAATACAGGCAACCTACATTCATTATGCCGTCATTTATAGATGACCCAAAAAACAAAACCTCCCAACCCCAACAATACATTTCAAAACCGGAGAAACCCACCATCGGCTTTGTAGGCCACGCCTACAACAGCACAGAAAAATACCTGAAAGAATTCATCGCCCACTTCAGGGTGAAATATTTAGGATTAAAAGGAAAATTCCACGATAAACAATCTTTCTATCCCAGCAGCATTAAACGGTACGATTATTTAAAGATATTGGAAAACACTCCCGGCATTATTTGCAACTTTATTTACCGCAAGCAATACAATGCCGGTTCTTCCGGCAAAGAATCTTTTCAAAAGACAAGGAATGAGTATTACGACAATATCAATGAGAACCTATTCACCTTTTGTATCAGGGGCGGTGGCAACTATTCTGTAAGATTCTATGATACCATTGGCCTTGGCAGAATTCCATTGCAGGTAAACACAGACTGTAAAATGCCATTTGAGGACAGGATCGACTGGAGCAAACACATACTTTGCATCGAAGAAAAAGACATTAAAAACATGCCACGCATCCTTGCCGATTTTTACAATTCCAGATCCGCAGAAGAACTAAAAGAGATGCAGCTGAATAACAGGTTGCTTTGGGAGAAGTACTTAACAAAGACCAATTATTTTGTTGAATTAAGTACCGATTTAAAGAAATTGCTTTAAAATTAACCCTATTTTTTTAATTTTTTATTTAGGTTTGTCGTTTATTGATTAAGATTTTTTGATAATTATCAAAACCATGAAGAAACTTTTTTTATCAACTGCCCTCTTATGGTCAGTGTTTGCTAATGCCAATGAAGGAATGTGGTTACCACAACTTTTAGGTCAGCAGAAGTATGCTGAAATGAAAGCCAAAGGTTTGAAATTGACAGCAGAACAATTGTACAGCATTAATAAAGCATCCATAAAAGATGCTATTGTTATTTTCGGAGGCGGATGTACCGGTGAGATCGTCAGTAAAGAAGGTCTTATTTTTACCAACCACCACTGTGGTTATGGCAATATCGCTTCCTTATCTTCTGTAGAGCACAACTATTTAGATAATGGTTTCTACGCAAAGTCCAAAGAAGAAGAGTTACCTGCAAAAGGTTTAAGTGTCCAGTTCCTGGTAAGCATATCCGATATTACCAAACAGGTAGAGGACAGCATTAAAACCTTCGGTAATTACGCCGATTGGGAAAAAAGCAAAACACGCGTATTCAATAATATTGCAAAAGCATCTACAAGTGGTACCGGTTACGAAGCACGCGTATCCAGCATGTTCAAAGACAACCAGTTTTTACTTTACACTTATGAACGTTACAACGATGTGCGCCTGGTAGGTACACCACCACAAAGCATAGGTAAATTTGGCGGAGATACCGATAACTGGGTATGGCCACGCCACACAGGAGATTTCAGCATCTTCCGGGTGTATATGAGCAAAGACGGTAAAGCTGCCGCGTACAACAAAGAAAATATTCCATATAAACCCAAGCATTACCTGCCGGTAAGTATCAAAGGCGTAAAAGAAGGCGATTTCAGTATGATATTCGGTTATCCCGGTTCCACAAACCGCTTCGAAACCTCTTACGGCATCAACCTTGCAACCGGCCTTAAAAATCCCGCTTTTGTAAAAATGCGCGATATCCGTTTAAAAGCCATGCATACAGAAATGCAGAAAAGCACTGCAGTAAAACTATCATTAGCATCCAGCTATGCCGGCCTTGCCAACTACTGGAAATTCTACGATGGCGAAACCAAACAACTTTTAAAATACGATGTAGCAGGCACAAAAGCCAAACAGGAACAAGAATTGGTAAACTGGGCAAAGGCAAACAACAAGCAGGAATATGTCAATATCTTCAGTGATTATGCAAAAGCTTATGACGCCTGGAAACCATATGCCAAAATGAAAGAATATTATGAGCAGGGCATCTTAGGACCGGGTGTTGTAAAATTGGCCAACGCATTTGGCAGCCTGGAGCGCGCTTACGATGCAGGCAACCAGGATGATGTTAAAAAACTTTTAGACAACTTAGATAAAGTACGCAGTCAAAGCTTGGAAGGCATCAATATTGCCAGCGAAGAAGTCATGTTACCACAGTTAGTGCAGGCTTTCTATACCGATATTGACAACTCTCAGAAACCGGCTGATTTTTATACTACGCTGGCCAAAAACTTCGGCGATCTGTCTGCCGATGATACTTACAAAAAATGGAGTAAAGACCTGTTCCGTAATAGCATCATCATCAACAGCGACAAATGGAACGCTTTCAAAGAAAACCCGTCTGTTGATGTTTTGAAAAACGATCCCCTTTACAGTTTAAGCAAAGCATTCAAAGAAAACTGGGATAAAGTAAAAGATAAATTCAACGACTTTACCACTATCAACAACGAGTTAGGCAATAAATACTTAAAAGCCTACCTGGAAAAAAACAAAGGTGGAAAATTCTACCCCGATGCCAATTTCACCATGCGGACATCGTTTGGTAAAGTAGCTTCCTACATTCCTTTCGATGGTGCTAAATACGATTATGTAACCACCAGCAAAGGCATTTTGGAAAAGTATATCCCGGGTGATTTTGAATTTGATCTGCCGGCTAACCAGATAGAACTTTTAAAGAAAAAAGATTTCGGACGCTATATAGATAAAAGCCGTAATGACCTGGTAGTAAACTTCATTACCAACGATGACATTACCGGAGGCAACAGTGGTAGCCCGGTTATCAACGGCCAGGGCCATTTGATCGGCCTTGCTTTTGATGGCAACTACGAAGCATTAAGCCACAAAATTAATTTTGAAGATTCCATGAACCGGACCATCTGTGTCGATATCCGCTACGTGTTATGGTGCATCGATAAATTAGGCGGTGCTAAAAATATCATTAATGAATTAACCATCGTTCAATAACCATTGCACGATCGCCTCAAAAAAAATCGTTCTCCGTTAATGGAGGACGATTTTTTTATTTTGGGGCTATCAGCGGCAGGAATAATCCCGGCATCAGTTCAGGCTACAACAGGCACGGTATTTTGTGCGCCGTTTTCACCATAGCTCCGGGTTACAGGTATAGTGCCATTACCCGCCATTTCAGGCGCACAAAACACTGGCTCGTGCCTCGCCACCTGCTGTATCCTGCAGCCCTTCCCCATTTTAATCACAACCCCGCAGTCACATTTTATAACACGCAATACTTATTCCGGCAGGTAATCATACTCCAAACTGCCTCACTCCTGCCCACTTTAATAATATTTAATCACAAAAGACAGCATCTTCCTCATAAACCCTCAATTTAAATCAAATAGCAATATCCATAAATATTCATTTTAAATAATACAAAATATAAATAACAATAATATTTTTTAGAATATTTTCAAGACATTAAAGAAATCATTGTTTTATTATTAAAATAATATAAATTTGGAATCAATAATATACCATTAAGTTTTAAAGACCTCCAAAAAGAACATTGATTTCTGTAATCCGGGAAGTCTTGCAACCAAACACGATTTAGCTATATGATGAAGTATGAAGCTGTAACTATTAAAGACATAGCGAAAGCATTGGGCATTTCCACCTCCACTGTTTCGCGCGCATTAAGAGATAGTTATGAAATTAGCCCCGAAACAAAGGCTTTAGTATTAGAATGTGCCGAAAAGCTCAATTACAAACCTAATCCTGCAGCGCTCAGTTTAAAAGAAAGAAGAACCAGGTCCATAGGGGTCATCGTTTGCGAAATAGCCAACAACTTCTTTTCACAAACCATTGACGGTATAGAAAGTATTGCTTACGACAAAGGGTACAATATTATCATTACACAAAGCCACGAATCGTTCGACAGGGAAGTTGCTATTTTAAACTTCCTCGCCTCACGCTCCGTAGATGGGCTGCTCGTATCTGTTTCCACTGAAACAAATGATATCTCACATTTCAAAGAACTTCATGACCGTGGTCTGCCAATTGTATTCTTCGACAGGGTTGTGGATGAGATCAATACCCATAAAGTAACCCTTGATAATTTCAAAGGCACTTATGAAGCAACGGAGCATCTGATACAAAACGGCTGCAAACGGATCGCTGCTATTGTCAATTCAGAGTTTTTACTGATCACGCACGAGCGTCTCGCAGGTTACAAAGAAGCATTGGCCAATAATGGCATGGAAGTGGACAATTCACTGATTAAACATTGCTTCTACGGCGGCATTGAAGCCCAGGAAGTAGAAGAAGCTGTTAACCAGCTCCTCACTTTAAGACCAAGACCGGATGCCATACTTTGTACCAGTGATAAGTTAACCACCGGCTGTATGAGCGCTTTAAGCAGGCGTCGTATAAAAATCCCGGATGAGATCGCACTCATTGGCTTTACCAACTCAAACGTCAGCGAATTAATGCAAACACCACTATCCGTGATCAAACAACCCGCCAATGAAATGGGCAGGCAGGCAGCTGAGCTTTTATTACAGATAGTGGAAAGCAAGCGGCCGATAAAAGATTTCGAAAAACGCGTATTGACCCCGGAAATTATTATCAGGGAATCCAGCGTAAAAATATAATACCAGCTAAGAACGGCGTCACAGGTTGATGCCGTTCTTATTTAATAGCTTCCAGAGATTAATACGGGACATTTTTTTGATGATGGCTGCTCAACAGCATTACAAATGATAAATGGCTGCGGGATACAGCGGGCAGGCGCTTTGCGCCTGGTACGAGCCCGCAGGAATACCTACTCAAAAACAGCTAACGGCGAGTACGGCACCCCGCAGTAGCCCGTACAAAAGCTGATAGAATAATGAAAGCTGACAGCCCCAAATAAAAAGCTATTTTTACCGGGTCAAAACAGATTAGAGTGGATAATAAAGTCGTGCTTTTTTGGTTCAGAAGAGATTTAAGATTAGAGGACAATGCCGGCCTGGCAGAAGCGCTGCAATCCGGGTACAAAGTACTTCCTGTATTTATATTTGATGAAGAGATTTTAAGCCGGTTGGATGATAAATATGACCGGAGAGTCGATTATATTCACCAGGCACTTGCACATATCCGGGAAGACCTGGCCACTTTTGGAAGCAGTATTAAAACCTGCTTTGGCAAACCGCTTGAAGTATTTAAAAAACTGTTTACAGAACATGATATTGCGGCCGTCTATTGCAACAGGGATTATGAGCCACAGGCCATAAAACGGGATATGGCCATTAAAAAGCTGGCAGAAGAAAAGGGCGCCGGTTTTTATGATTTCAAGGACCAGGTAATTTTTGAACACAGGGATATTTTAAAAGCAGATGGTATGCCATATACCATTTACACGCCCTATTCCAATAAATGGAAAGCAAGCCTGACACCGGCAGATTACAGTGCCAGGAAATGGCGGACAGAAGCTTTTGAAAAGCTAAAAGCATTGCCTTTACCAGGCCTGGAAGCAATAGGATTTGAAAAAACAGACATAACATTCACCGTACCGGTATTAAATGCAGCGATCATTGATAGCTATGATCAATACAGGGATTTTCCTGCAATGGACCATACGACGCATTTAGGCATTGCTCTCAGGTTCGGGACCATATCTATAAGAAAATGCGTGGCGTTTGCATTAGAACATAACCAAACCTGGTTAAATGAACTGATCTGGCGGGAGTTTTTCATGCAGATACTTTTTCATTTCCCAAAAGTGGTCACGCACAGTTTCAAAGCCAAATATGATCATATTAAATGGCGCAATAATGAAGAAGAGTTTGAGCGCTGGTGCAATGGTGAGACCGGTTACCCGATAGTAGATGCCGGCATGAAACAACTGAATGCCACGGGCCGGATGCACAACAGGGTACGCATGATTGTTGCCAGTTTTTTATGTAAACACTTATTAATAGACTGGCGCTGGGGTGAAGCCTATTTTGCTGCCAAACTGCTGGATTATGATCTCTCTGCAAACAATGGCAACTGGCAATGGGCGGCAGGTTGCGGCTGCGATGCGGCCCCTTATTTCAGGGTATTTAATCCCACCACCCAAACGGAAAAATTTGACAAGAAACTTGAATACATCAAAAAATGGAATCCCGGCTTTCAAACAGATTTAAAACCACCGGTAGTAAAACACGAGTTCGCCAGGGAAAGGGTCCTGGCAGTATATAAGAAAGCACTGGAGGATAACAATTAATGTCAATTCGATAAGATTAAAAACAGCGTCATGCAACTCAATCAGCTCACAGATAAGATATTCACTATTGACCAGTTCTGGACAGTAAAAGAGTGTGAAGATTTTATATCTAGAAGTGAATCCATAGGTTATGAACCGGCAACGATAGAAACTGAAAAGGGACAGATAAGAGTTGAATCTGTCCGCAACAATAACCGTGTTATTTATGACGATACCAGCTTAGCGGATACAATCTGGCAACGGTTAAAGCCATTCGCTCCGGCACAAATAGGCAATAGTAAAGCAACAGGACTTAACGAACGCTTCAGGTTTTATAAATACCAGGTTGGACAGGAGTTTAAGAAACATAAAGACCAGAGTTATATCCGGAATGATATTGAAGCCAGTTACTTTACATTTATGATCTACCTTAACGACAATTACGCAGGAGGGGAAACTACATTTAATGAGCTGACTATTCAGCCGAAACAAGGTATGGCGCTTATCTTTTTCCACCCTTTAGAACATGAAGGCAGCGCCGTAAAACAAGGCATCAAATATGTGCTGAGATCTGATATCATGTTTAGACTGGATCTTGAAACGGAATAATCAATTGAGTCATATTTCAGTCCAGGTTTGGACTTTCTTACAATAACCAATTATTGGAAAAAGATGTTACTGGGCTGCAGCAACTAAAGAGTTTTTATTGATACTTCTGGATCTTAAATCTTGTTTTTGGCATTCAATATCAACTGGACCATCAATGCGATCATGATCAGGAAGATCACCCCGATCACATTCAGCCATAAAAAAGAAATCACATCCAGTTTATAAACCAGGATAACCAGCAGCTCGCTGATAATAGCTGATATTAATACAGCATTGCCTTTAATGTATTTAATAAAAAATGCTACGAGGAATATACCCAGGATAACACCGTAAAACAGCGAGCCCAATACATTCACGGCTTCAATAAGGCTGCCCATATTAGTAGCAAACATGGCCACCACAATACAAAACACGCCCCAGAAAAAGGTGTACCACCAGCTAAGTTTATAAGCCTGCGCATCCGAGAGGTTTTTATTAAAAACTTTCTGGTGAATATCTACCAGGCTGGTGGATGACAGGGAATTTAATGCCGCCGCAATACTGCCCCATGCCGCCAGGATAATCACCGCTATTAACAGCCCTACCATTCCCTGAGGTAAATGCCGGGTAATAAAATACAGGAAGATATAATTGGTGTCATTCACATCGGCCATTGGCAATGCTTCTTTCAGCACGAGTTTATATTCTTTACGAAGTGATTCCATTGCTGCATAATTGCGAACAATAAGAGAATCATTGATGCCGTTATCATTGGTATGTTGCCATTCCAGTTGCTGCTGGCCAAGCCGGTTAAAGTTCGCTTCCAAGGTATTTAACCGGGGGGCATACTCAGTTGCCTGTGCCTTCTCTACCACTTTAGAATCGAAGAATATAGGAGAAGGTTTATTCTGGTAAAAAGCCAATACCAGGATGCCTACCAGTAAAATAAGGTATTGCATGGGCACTTTTACAATCCCATTAAGCAATAAACCGGTTTTACTCTCTTTATCATTTTTAGCGGCCAGGTAGCGGCCCACCTGGCTCTGGTCCGTACCGAAATAACTTAAGGACAGGAAAAAGCCACCGATGACTCCGCTCCAGATATTGTATTTATCTTTCCAGTTAAACCCTTCCTCTGTAAAGCCTGTTGTAAAAACATTCATTTTCCCCAATAACCTGCCCGTATCTACCGCATCCCGGAAACTATGGCCCGGTATTAAATGAATAGCAAAATAAGCGGCAATGACCATTCCCAGGATAATAATGGCAAACTGTACTTTCTGGGTAACCGCTACCGCTTTAGAACCACCGGTAACAGTATAAATAATCAGCAAACCGCCGATAACCACATTCGTTATATAAATATTCCAACCTAAAATAGAGGAGACGATGATAGCCGGTGCATAAATGCTGATACCCGTGGACAATCCCCTGCTTAAGAGAAACAAAAACGCTGTAAAAACGCGGGTATTCAAATTAAAACGATGTTCCAGGTACTCGTAAGCCGTTACTACTTTCAGCCGGCTGAAGATGGGTACAAAAACAAAACTCACTACCAGCATGGCCAGTGGCAGGCCAAAATAATATTGCACAAAACGCATCCCGTCCGTATATGCCTGCCCGGGTGCGGACAGAAAAGTAACCGCGCTGGCCTGGGTACCCATAATACTGATGAGAACAATCCACCAGGGCATTGACCGGTCGCCCAGAAAGTAACCTTCCAGGTTTTTACTATGCTCACTTTTAAACATGCCGTAAGCAATAATTCCTAATAATGCTACAATCAGAACCAGCCAGTCAATCCAGGACATAATCACTCTCGTTTTTTAGGTACCAATGCGTAAATAGCTACTGCTGCTATTAAACAAAAAAAGACTACTTTATAATTTTTTATAAGCTTACCCAGGATTAACCCTGCGATAATGGCGACAACAAATAATATTTGTGAGCGCGATATATTTTTCATTTCTATTCTTTAGTTTTTTGGCAATGATAACAAGTTTGCCAATAATCTGTACGCGCCTGCATTACCTGCAGGTAGCTGCCGGAAAAATACGAGGCCGGTATAAACGAAATTGCCTTTCCCGTAAGGCGCAATTGCCAGTGAACCATTCGTTTCCTTCTCATCAAAATCGCTAAACCCTAATGGTGTCTGGAATTTACTGTCCAGGCCTTTTGCATGATAAATGCTGCGCTCCTGCACCCAACCGTTAAAATCTGCTGCCGTTATTTTATTCGGGTAGTTCAGTGCCGGGTGATTCGGCAGCAGAAAATTTGGTTTGGCGTTTTCATCTGTCACCCGTTCAGCATCAATGGTCATATTGTATGGCGCTATCCGGGTTTTTAAAGGCCCTACCCTGCTATTGGTATTGTATTGCACAATAAGGTTACCACCCGCTTTTACATAGTCCATTAGTGCCTGGTAAGAGTTATCCAGCCATGTATGCACATTATATGCCCTGATGCCGGTTACAATAGCGTCGTATTTTTTAAGATTTGCCGCTACTAAATCTGCCTGTTTTAATACGGTAACCTGGTAACCCATATTTGTTAAGGCTTCCGGTATCAGGTCACCGGAGCCATCGATATAACCGATATTTTTACCGGTGATCTTCAAATCGATATTCAAAACTTTCACTTTCAGATCTTTTAAATAAATCTGTGTGGGAATGTGATCGTACACCACTTCTACCAGGTGTTTGCCAAAGAAGCTATCCATGCGCGCCTTCTCCGGTATGAATTGAACCACCAGGTTTTCGCCCAGCTCATGCCAGGCCGATTTGGCATATACTGTTACCGTTTGAGGTTCTCCTTTTGTAAAACTGAGCTTGGGTAAATCAATCACCAGGCTTTTCTTGGCATCATTTACCAATTTCAATACCGGATTATTTAATTGTACATTTTTTTGACTGGTAATGTTCAGTTTTACAGTTATAGAATCATTATTATCTTTCCTGAATACCAGTAATTCCGGCTCCATACTCAAGGTAAATTCCGGCAATACATATAACGGATTGTATATCTCGGATTTTACAGGGTCTGTCCTTTTATAATGGATAGGGATACTATAGGTATAATCTTCACCTGCAATAGCCACCGTCACTTCTACGCTCATCCGGTTATCCTGCGGGCGGCTGATCTGCTGCCAGTTAGTGACGGTATAAATATCATTCCGGGCAGGTTCATTCAGCCAGTACGGCTGTGTTTGCTGCCAGGTAATGCTGTTTGGGATATTGAGTACCGGAGCCTGGTAACCACCTCCATTAATCACCAGGTTCTGGTTATACACCTTATTGTTGAAGCGGATATTTTTTACAGTTACCGGCAAACTGCTCCTGTTCACATATACCGACTGTACATTTAACGTATCAGTACTTAAACTGTATGGTACTGCGGTGGTAAATTCTATAAACAACGCAGCGCACTTATAAATGATGTCGTCAATGGCTTTTATTTTATAGGCAATTAAGGCACTTTGCTCTTTTTCGTTCAATGCCACCAGTTTTCTTTTCAACGCCTGCAAGGCGGGAATGGACCTGGCAGGATTCCTGAAATCATAATCCGTTAACACCTGGGTGACAGTTTTAGATATTTCATTGCCGTCCTTATATCTTGCCCAAGAAATATTGATGCCGTCCAGGATATCTTTCTTCGCTTTTTCCCCGCTTACATGCTCAAAATATTCGTTGATCTGCTCTCTTTGCCTGCGGACACCGAACCCCTGGCTTTTGTGTTCGCTTCTTGCTTCACCGGATAGTTCCCCGATACTTTTACCTAACAGGTTACTATAAGTATTGGTCTGAATATTCAATAAGCTTTTATCTACCTCTCCTCCTCTTACAAAAACGTTCCATAATACCCGTTTTGGCTGCCACACTTTCAAACCTTTTGAAAGCTGGTCCGCAAAAGCTTTGTCATTGCCGGCATTTTCAAATCCTAACCTGGCAAGAATGCCGCTGGCGCTATGGTGGCCATGCCCGGCCCTGCCATCTTCGGGAAAACGGGTGATGATCAGATCCGGCTGAAAAGTCCGGATCACTTTTACCACATCATGCAATAGGGTATCTTCATTCCATTTGCTCAATGCTTCTTTAGGGCTTTTGCTAAAGCCAAAATCAATGGCACGGGTAAAGAACTGTTCTCCGCCATCATCCCGTCTTGCATTCAGTAATTCCTGAGTTCTTATTAAACCTAACGGCTCACTTTGCTCTTTTCCTATCAGGTTCTGGCCCCCATCGCCCCTTGTCAGGCTCAGGTAACCCGTCCGCAGGTTTCTTACGTTGGACAGGTAAGCGATCAAACCCGTATTTTCATCATCCGGATGTGCTGCTATATACAACACTGAGCCTGCCACATTCAGTTTCTCTATTTGTGTATATATTTCACTGGAGGTATATGTTTTTGGTAACTGCGCTGCTAAAATACTGCTGCTTAAAAAAGCGATTAATAATAAAAAATTTCTTCTCATTTTAATTCTTATAGTCACATAGCGAAGATATAGGATTAATAAAGAAACTTAACAATTACCGCATTTGCAATATACTAAAATATACTTAACATCTGTTTCGGACGGGCATTGAAACCACCCCAACCCCTCCGGGGAGGTGACAGAAGCTTCCGGAGTGCTTTCTTCTCCGTCATTTCGACGAGAGAAATTTGAAACGATATTGAATTGAGATAACCCGGGGGAGAAATCCCCTTATTACAGTTAAAAATGCGTCCGAAAATATGAGGGGAATTCTTCGCTAAGCTCAGAATGACTGTTCTGTGCTTTGAATGTTCTGCAATCACAGTCATTTCGACGAGGTGAATTTGAAACTGCATTGAATTGAGACAACCCGTGGAGAAACCCCCTTGGTACAATGGAAACTGCGTTAGAAAGTTTGAGGGGGATTCTTCGCTGCGCTCAGAATGACCGTTCAGTGCTTTGAATGTTATGCAATCACAGTCATTTCGACGAGGTGAATTTGAAACTGCATTGAATTGAGGTAACCCGAGGAGAAATCCCCTTATTACAGTTAAAAATGCGTTAGAATGTTTGACGGGGATTCTTCGCTGCGCTCACAATGACCGTCCAGTGCTTTGAATGTTCTGCAATGGCGGTCATTTCGACGAGGGGAATTTGAAACTGCATTAAATTGAGACAACCCGAGGAGAAATCCCCTTGGTACAATGGAAACTGCGTTAGAAAGTTTAAGGGGGATTCTTCGCTGCGCTCTGAATGACTGTTCAGTGCTTTGAATATTCTGCAATATCAGTCATTTCGACGAGGGGAATTTGAAACTGCATTAAATTGAGACAACCCGAGGAGAAACCCCCTTGGCACAATGGGAAACTGCGTTAGAAAGTTTGAGGGGGATTCTTCGCTGCGTTCAGAATGACTGTTCAGTGCTTTGAATATTCTGCAATATCAATCATTTGGATAAGCGAAACCGGGATATGCGTTAAATAGAAATACTGCCGATGATGGGCTGCCGGATGTGCAGGGCCTGGTACGACGCAGGAGTACCGAGCTTTAGCGAGCCCGGAACAGCCGGAACTCATGTTCATTTTGATCCTATGGCAGACAGCCCCTCAAGAAAAAAACAAATCGTTATTTTCATTTGATAAATAAGAAAATTTGCCCCTACTTTTGCTGTTATGTTGTTGAAAATATACATAAGGAACTACGCTATTATAGATGAACTGACGGTTGAATTTAATCCACATTTTAATATTATAACCGGTGAAACCGGCGCCGGCAAAAGTATTGTGATGGGCGCACTGGGACTGATCCTGGGTAAAAGAGCGGATAGCAGCGTTTTATATAATACGAACGAAAAATGTATTGTAGAAGCAACGTTTCAAATAAAAAACAACACTGAAATTAATAAACTTCTACTTGAATGCGACCTTGATGAGATTGACCAGGTACTTTTGGTACGCCGGGAAATTGGCAGCAACGGTAAGAGCAGGAGTTTTATAAACGATACGCCTGTAACGCTGCTTACTTTAAAAGGTTTTGCAGATAAACTGGTGGACCTGCATCAACAGTTTGACACGATGGAACTGGGTGACAACAATTTTCAACGGACGGTGGTGGATGCTTTGGCGCAGCATGCTGAAGTATTGAATGATTATTCTAAAATATTCACTACTTATACCTCTAATAAAAGAAAACTGGAAAACCTGGTAGCCAGCCAGCAAAACGCGAACAAGGAGCTGGATTATTTTAAATACCTGTACACGGAACTGGATGAAGCGGGCTTTGCGGAAAATGAGATTGAGGAACTGGAGGCAGAACAAAAACTGCTGGAGAGTGCGGAAAGTATTAAGCAGACCTTAGATAATATCAGTTATAGTTTCCAGGAAGGTGAACAACCTTTGCTACAGCAAATTAAAACCAGCATCCAACAATTGAGCGCGGTTAAAAATGTACACGCCGGCATCAACGATTTATCTGAAAGACTGAACAGTGTACATATAGAACTGAAAGATATTATTGGCGAAGTGGACAGCATTAACAGTAATGTACATATGGATGCAGGCAGGCTGGAAATAGTAAACGAGCGCTTAAACCAGGCTTACCGGTTGCTGAAAAAACACAATGTATCTGCAACGGCAGAGCTACTGGCCATAAAAAATAATCTTTACGAACAGTTACAGTCGGTGCTGAACATTGAAGACGCTATTAAGGAACTGGAGATACTGGTAAATGAGAACCATTTGCAGGCGGGCAAAATCGCGCATCTTATTTCCGCAAAACGCAAAAGTATTACAGGCAAATTTGAAGAGGATGTGCAGGCTTTACTGGCGAAAGTAGGTATGCCTAATGCAAGGATAAAAGTATCTGTAACATTGGCTAAGGAACTGAATGCTTACGGTACGGATGATATCCAGTTTTTGTTTGATGCGAATAAGAGTAACCGCTTTGAACCGTTGGAAAAAGTGGCCAGTGGCGGTGAACTTAGCCGCCTGATGCTGAGCATAAAGTCTATTGTAGCGACGAATATGCAAATGCCGACATTGCTATTTGATGAAATTGATACGGGCATTAGTGGCGATGCAGCTAACCAGGCGGGGAATATTATGCGCCAGCTGGCACAACACCACCAGGTGATATCTATAACGCACCAACCACAGATAGCGGCTAAAGCAACGGCGCATTATTTTGTGTACAAGCAGGAAATTGATGGCAAAATCCATTCCAGGGTAAAATTACTGGACACGGATGGAAGGGTAAAAGCAATCGCTAATATGCTTAGCGGATCGCAGCATACTGAATCTGCTATGCAGATTGCCAGGGAAATGATGAATAATTAATTATTTACGAACCAGGGCCCGGATAATTTGATCCGGGCCCTGGTATTAGTATGAGGTACAATCATAACTTTAACCATTCCGAAAAATCAGCGTCAATCTGCGATTGTATTATTCTGCGCCAATCTGCGGGAAAAAATTCAGATACAATTGCTGCTATGCCTATTATTAGTATCAAATAACATTAAGAAGAAACGCCTCCCCTGTTATTCCTGGCAATCCGACTAAAAATTGATAACTTTTTATCGAACAAAAACTGGAAAACAATTTGGCATAGGATGCCCTCGTATTAGAATGATGCACAATCATAACTTTAACCATTCCGAACAATCAGCGTCAATCTGCGGTTGTATTTTTTCTGCGCCAATCTGCGGGAAAAGATTCAGGCACACTTGCAGCTATGCCTATTATTAGTATCAAATAACATTAAGAAGAAACCCCTCCCCTGTTATTCCTGGCAATGCGGCTAAAAATGGATAACTTTTTATCGAACAAAAACTGGAATAACAATTTGGTATAGGATGTATGGTAGCCCAGGCTTTCATAAAAAGTGGGCGCTATCTTTTTTAATTTTGGTAAGTTATTCCATGGAATTGATGGAATATCATGATGCTCGTTGTGAAAACCTACATTTAAATTCACGGTGTTCAGCTTGCCGTAATAACTTTTTGTCTCCTGGTCGCCATGTGTCAGGTAGTGTTCCTGTACCCAGCGGGCACCCAATGGATGCAAGCCTACAGAGAAGAAAAAGCTGGCTACTAAAAATACGATGGATTCAGCACCCCAGAAATACGCAATGGCCCAAACAAAAGCAATCTGAACGATCCAGTTAACTACTGTCCAGGCATCGAATAAAGGAATTTCCTTTAACCGGAATGGTCTTAAAGCCTGGAATACCGGGTATAACAATAACCAGATTGCTTTTCCTACAACGGAATTATTTATTAACCTGGCCTCCCATTCGTAAGGCATATCGGCATCCAATGCCTCTACCCCCTGGTAACTGTGGTGTTTTAAATGGTATTTCTGAAATGATACGGAGCTGGGTAATACCAACGGAAGATTAGCCACGATACCGGAAAGTATATTTTTCACTTTTCCCTTAAATATCAACTGGTGTGAAGCTTCGTGTATGCAAACGAATAAAGTATGGCAGCTGAATGCGCCTATTAAATAAGCAGCCAGGAACACCCACCAGTACGAAGCGTCTTTTAACAGGTAGGCCAGACCGATCTGAACACCAACGCACAATAAAATAATCAGAAAAGTGTAAGGATTTCTTCCTATTAAATCTCTTACTTCGGGATGTTGTTTTAAAATAGCTTTGGTCCTGGCCTTATGAGGTTCTGCCAGGTCACTCCAGATAAATGAGTCTTGTTTCACTGTTGATATTATTATGAGACTCTAAAGAAACAACATTTATATATAATAATAACAACAAAGCATAAAAAAAGCCCCACTTTATTGCGGGGCTTTTATATTGGCCAAATAATTACTGTATCGCTATTTGTTTGCTCACAGGTTTTACTTCTTCTTTTTTAGGCAATGTTACATACAGGATGCCGTTTTCATACCTGGCACTGATGGCGTCGGTATTTACTTTCTCATCCAGGTTAAAACTGCGTTTAAAATTATAGGTACCGAACTCCTTACGCAACATTTTCTGATTAACGGCTTCGTTACCTTTTTCATCGTTGTAGCTAATGGTCAACACCTGGTTTTCTACATTCAGGCCAAAGTTTTCTTTATTTCTGCCGGCAGCCAGCAAACTCACTTCAAACGCCCCTTCTTTTTCTTCAATATTTACCGGGATTTGTGTACCGTTCCTGTTCAAGCCGAAATTCGGATTGGAAGTTTCAAAATCACCGAATAAATCGTTAAAAATACCATTCCAGTTTCTTACTGCACCTTGATTGTTTACTTTTAAAATAGCCATAGTTTTATTTTTTTAAGTTGATTGTTTTAAAAATTCTTACACGCACAATCCATCAAAGGGTATTCCAATAGGTTTTTTAAGCCATAATTACCGGCGAAGCCGTAATTTAAATGACAAAATGACACTGTGCAACTCAAGAGCAAGACATATTGACACAATTAAAGCACTACAAAGTAAGAGCACCTATTTACACAGAATTGTAATAAAATCATAAGGGCTGTTTTTGTATTCATTTTTTACTGAACTTTGCAATACATTAATTAACAATTACAAATTAGAATAGAATTATGTATCCAGCAGAGATAGTTGAACCAATGAAAGCGCAGCTTACTGACCATGGTTTTACAGAATTAACATCAGCAGCAGAAGTAGATGCCCAGTTACAACAACCAGGTACTACTTTGGTAATGATAAACAGTGTATGTGGTTGCAGCGCTTCCAGTGCAAGACCGGCAGCTTTAATGGCTGTTTTAAACGGCGATAAAAAACCAACATACGCTACTACGGCGTTTGCAGGTTATGATACAGAAGCAGTCGCTAAAGTAAGGCAACATCTTTTACCTTACCCGCCATCTTCTCCTGCTATCGCATTGTTTAAAGACGGCCAGTTAGTACACATGATCGAGCGTCACCAGATTGAAGGCCGCACAGCCCAGATGATCGCTCAGAACTTAATAGCAGCTTTCGACGAATATTGCTAATAAACCATATCAGCAATTCTCAAACAGAACGTCTCACATGCAAATGTTGAGACGTTTTTTTATTATCTGACAATAGCTGTAACCTCAAATCAGTAATGGTGTTTTTAGATGAACATGAGTTTTAAATGTTATAACGCTCAATACATAGATTGAATATTGCCCGCAGATTGGCGCAGAAAAAATACAATCGCCGATCAACGCAGATTTTTTAGAAGATCCCTGTTTCCATCTACCCAATTTACTAATAACTATTTTACAGGGTAATGCTTCGTACAAAGCACCTGTTTTATTGGCTATAATACCAGGCACTCCTATTAAAAGCCCCATCCAAACAATAGCTTCGTAAAGAAAAATGAACCTGCAATAAGGTTTTTTGCTTTTCTAAACCCATTATTACTGTTTTATACTTTACTTTGCCTACAATCAAATAAGTCAATGTATCCTAATATTTATTTTTTAGTAAAAGAGTGGTTTGGTGTAGAGTTAGATTTTTTAAGAATGTTTAATACATTCGGCCTCTTAGTGGCCTGTGCTTTTTTAGCCGGTGCCTGGGTATTAACCAAAGAGTTAAAACGGCTTCAGTCTAAGCAATACCTGAAACCTGTTTATAAAAAAATAACTGTTGGCAAGGGTGCGGAAACCAGTACCATTATCAGCAATGCGTTTTTCGGCTTTATATTAGGTTTCAAAATTATCGGCATATTTACGGTGGCTGGTGCTTTAAAAAATCCACAGGATTTTTTGTTAAGCAGGCAGGGCAGCTTGGTGGCGGGTATTTTACTGGCAGCCGTTGCAGGTGGGTATACCTGGTATGCCGGCAATAAAAATAAACTGGGTAAGCCCGAGACGCGTGAAATCCGCTACTGGCCTCACGACCGCGTGGGCGATATGATCATGCTGGCTGCCATCTTTGGTTTTGCCGGGGCCAAAATATTCCACAACCTGGAAAACTTCGATACTTTTATAAAAGACCCCATCGGGTCATTAACCTCTTTTGACGGGCTTACTTTTTACGGGGGGTTAATATGCGCCGGTATTGCCATTTTAGTTTATGCCAAAAAGAACAATATTAACCGCTGGCACCTGGTAGATACTTTTGGGCCCGCCTTAATGATTGCTTATGCTGTAGGTCGTTTAGGCTGCCAGGTAAGTGGCGATGGCGACTGGGGTATTCCAAACAGTGCTTACATTTCCACACCCGAAGGCAAAGTGGTACCGGCTACCTTTAGCCAGTATGAGCAGACCGTGCAAAACAACCTGGCATACTACCAGAAGAGTCTTCACGGTGTTACAGAAGTGAACGATGTAAAAGACGTATGGCATAAAACGGTAAAAGCACCGTCCTGGTTACCAACCGGTTTTGTGGCGTACAACTATACCAATAATGTTATTAACGAAGGCGTACCTTTAGCCAATTGCGAAGGCGACTGGTGCCGCCAGTTACCGGTACCCGTATTCCCAACACCGTTTTACGAAGCCATTATGGGATTCATTTTATTCCTTATACTATGGAAGATCCGCTTAAAAATTGATGCACCGGGCGTGCTGTTCGGGGTGTATTTAATTTTCAATGGCATGGAGCGTTTCCTTATAGAAAAAATCCGGGTGAATACCACCTCTCATTTCCTGGGCATGCATTTATCCCAGGCAGAAATTATTTCGTTCTTCCTGATACTGGCAGGCGCTGCCATTATCGTGTTACGAAAAAACAAAAAGCCGGAAATCATCGCTATCAAATAATCAAAAAGCATCTTCAGAAAACGAAGATGCTTTTTTCTTTGGGGCTATCAGCATCCGGATCATTGCTGTACATTGGTTCCGGCTGCTTTGGGGTGCCGTACTTCGCTGCGCTCGTACCAGCTCGTTCCTCGCTGCCCACGCATCCGGCAGCCCCGGGGCATTTAACAAATATTGTAAAGAGGACGAATGTATTGTTGTACTACAACCATCAAACCTTGTACACCAGCAAGACAACCCGGATTAAATACAAAAAAAGTAAAACAGGATTAAGAAAAAAACCGACAAGGACTTTTAGTAATAAAAAACAAAGCAAAATGATGGTTAGGAATAACAGTCCGGTATACAGACAAAGCAGGAATAAAAAAAGGATGGTCATCCTTTTCCAGGAATAACAAAATATGCTGTATTCCTGCATTAGTAGTATCAAAAAAACTGACCCAAAGTTTTCTAATTAATCTCAAAAGGCGTCAAGCTATTTTAGGAAGGGGCCGGGTCGCTAACATTGAGAAGCGGGTCGCCAACATTGAAAAGCGGGGTGCTAACATTATAAAGCGGGTCGCCAACATTGAGAAGCGGGTCGCTAACATTATAAAGCGGGTCGCTAACATTATAAAGCGGGTCGCTAACATTGAGAAGCGGGTCGCCAACATTGAAAAGCGGGTCGTGGGTTTTAAATGTTTATTATTAATACCGGTAAATCCGGAAATATTGTAATTCTATAGGTTGGAATAAAGAGCCGGATAGTGCAGCTTAAGGCACCTGCTTCTGTGTAACTACCCGGCTGCGGATTGATTAACGGCCTTTTGCATCAGTAAATTCAATGGCACTTACCTGTTTGAATTGCGGACTGGATGCACCAAAAACTGACTTTATATATTTCTTTATATCTAAAGCTGTCTGTACTAATCCTGTTAATGGATTGTATAAAATATTATCGCGTTTTATCCTGGTATTGCT
>JAQGEF010000012.1 GCA_027854065.1 Polluticaenibacter yanchengensis
GGGTGCACTGGGTTATTTGTTTAAAAATGTGGATGAAAAGGAACTCTTTGACTGTATAGAAGCGGTTCACGATAACCGCCATTATATTACAGAAAACAAAAGGAATGTTTTGCTGGATTATGAGAGGCGGAAAAGAAATGTTGATATGGGCTATGCTAAAATTAACCAGAACCCGTTATCGAACCGTGAAGTGGAAATTGTGAAGTTTATTATGCAGGGCAAGACCAACCCTGAAATCGCCGATATTCTTTTTCTGAGTCTTCGTACGGTAGATACACACCGGAAAAATATTCTCTCTAAACTGGAAATTAATAATGCTGCGGCACTGGTAAAATATGCCAGCGATAATGCCCCCTTCCTGGGACTAATGTAGCTACAGGAATTTCATATTCACCAGTATATTTTACCAAACAAAAAACCTCCAAACAGTTTTCACTATTTGGAGGCCTCTATAAATTGAACCTTTTATGCAATTAGTTTTCAACAATACCCAATGTCGCTAAACGTTTTTCAACTTCGAAGCCACGATTGGTTTTTGAATACTTTTCTTTAATTTTCTGATAGTATTTGATAGCATCTTCTTTTTTACCGGATACTTCACTTAATAAACCGGCACGAAATAAATTCTCAGAACTTACCTCATCATATTCAGGAAACACTTCAGATGCTTTTACATAAGTAGCAACAGCATCTGCATTTTTACCTAATTCGCTGTAAGCATCAGCAAGGTTTGTTAAAGATGCCACTTTAATTTCTTTAGCTTCTGTATTGAAATCCTTCAAGAATGATACAGCTTTATCAAATTGTCCTAATTTCAATGCACAACTACCAGCATAGAATTTCGCTAATTCACCCGCTTTTGTACCGGCATAGTTTTTAGCAATTTTCTCAAAACCGGCATTGGCGCCATCACCGTTTAAAGCCAGGCTAATGCTGTCCATAGCATAAAACTGTTGCGCTTTCCAGATAGCATCATTTGCTTTTTCTTCTTTTGGCGCTACTACAAAATTCTTATATCCGAAATAACCTAAGCAAACTACAATAACAGCTATTGCCGCTATTATTATTTTTTTTCCATAAGCAGTTAAAAAATCCTGAGGCGCTTTTCTGTGTGCAGCAGTTTCGTTAACTATTTCTGTAGTACCCGTTGTACTAATTTCTTTGTTGTCCGACATTCTGATTTTATTTGAATAATATTTAAAGTGCCCTTAGTTCACAAAATAAACTAAGGGCTGCAAATATAATAAGTTATTCGATATATGTTAATCCATTACAAATAAACTTGGATGATCTACATCATACACATCTTTCAATACCTCATCTTCACTTGGCCAAGGGCTCTCTTCCGCAAAACGAACGCTTTCATCCACCGCTGCGTCTACTTTAGCTTTAATAGCATCTAACTCTTCATCAGTTGCATATTTGGCTTTTTTAATTTTAGCGTAGATCAGGTCAATCGGATCTTTATGTTTGTACTCGTCTAACTCTTCTTTAGTTCTGTATTTTTGAGGATCACTGATTGAGTGACCTTTGTAACGGTAAGTTTTCATTTCCAGCAAAGTTGGGCCTTCACCCGCTCTTGCCCTTGTTACAGCACGTTCCACAGCATTATGTATTGCCTCCGGGTCCATACCATCTACTGCTTCGCCCGGCATATCATAAGCCTCAGCTAAAGTATAGATATCTTTTACATTGGAAGTACGCTCTACAGAAGTACCCATCGCGTAATGATTATTTTCGCAAATAAACACTACCGGTAATTTCCAAAGCATTGCCAGGTTAAATACTTCGTGTAACATACCCTGACGTGCAGCGCCATCACCAAAGAAAGTTAAGCTAACATTATCCGTACCTCTGTATTTTTCAGCAAAAGCTAAACCGGCACCGGTACCAATCTGGGCACCTACTAAACCATGTCCACCATAAAAATTATGTTCTTTGCTAAAAAAGTGCATTGATCCACCCTTACCTTTAGCACAACCGGTAGCTTTACCATATAATTCAGCCATACAACTATCTAAAGTCAGGCCTTTGGCAATGCCTAAAGCATGACATCTGTAACCTGTAATATATGGATCTTCCGGCCTGGTAGCAGACATACAACCTGCTGCAATAGCTTCCTGCCCGATATACGCATGAAAAAAGCCCCTGATCTTTCCGGCCATTTTATACATTTCCTCAGCTTTCAACTCAAACTGACGAATTGTAAGCATCAGCTCATACCAATATAAGTAAGTTTCTTTAGTGAATTTTTTTGCCATAACTTGAAATATGAGTCGCAAATATAGTACACTTAAATTTTACAACTCAATTCTTTTATTTATTTTTTAACCGTTACTATTATTTTCGTTATAAAATCTTCTGGCATCGTTTCCGAAAGAAACTTTTTGCAGAATTTATTACCTTTTCTGGCTATAAAAGTAAGTAGTTATTGAAATTTCAGCATGCGATACTATTTGCCGGTTAATAATTGCTTTTCTGCAAAATCCGCCATGTACAGGGCTAACACCAATCCTAAATATAATTGGTTTGCTGACATTCATTACAAGTTCTGTTTTACTTTTGCATCAAACATTACCATTGCTCAATGAACATTTTTGACCTTGTAATTACAGATAAAGAACAAGTAAAGCTAGATGACATTTTCTTAAAAGAGGATAATAAAGCGCAAATTGTACAGTTCATTAAGGAGCACCGGTATATTGAGCAGATACAGGCATTGAACCTGCCTGTAAGCAATAAAATATTGTTGAGCGGCAGTTCGGGATGCGGCAAAACCACTACCGCTAAAGCCATAGCCACTGCCCTGAATAAAAACATATACATACTAAACCTTAGCAATATTGTTTGTTCCAGGATCGGGGAAACCTCGCAAAATCTTAAAGTTATTTTTGACAAAGCGGGCAGAGAAAAAGCCATCCTGTTTTTAGATGAATTTGACCAGATTGGCAAAGCGCGAGGCGGAGATGATAAAGACGTTGGCGAAATGCGCCGTTTGGTAAATACACTGATCCAGCTGATAGACTACTACCCTGCTAAAGCGATCCTGATAGCAGCTACAAACCATGCCCACATTATTGACCAGGCTTTACTCAGGAGATTCCAGGCTAATATTCATTTCGAATTACCCACTAATCAGGAACTGGATGTTTACTACAATAAATTGTTGAGTGCATTTCCTGTACATTTACAAAGTATTTCAAGAAGTTACAGCATCTCTTATGCTGAAGCTAAAGACCTTGCTTATAACCAGGTAAAAGCTAAGTTCATCACATTGTTAGAAACTGAGCTTCCGCACAGCACACCTGAACTAAACAGCCATCTTCTGCAGGCAGCACCTGCCGCTGTTTAAATAGCGGCAAGGATGTTAAGTACTACCATACAATAAGGTCCTGGGTATTGACTGATAAATAAACTATATCAACCGGAACTTCCGCTACAACAGAAAACCAAAAGATGAGCGGCTGCGGCATGCGTTGGTGCCGACGAAGGAGGGCAGTGCGCAGTGCAACGGAGCACCGGGCGTAGCGAAGCCATAAGCTCGCCGGACAAACGCTCAATAGAATAAAGACTGTTGAGAGCCCCCAAATAAAAAATGGTTGCCGGATATGACAACCATTATTGTATTCGTAAGTTTTAATATTATTTTTTGCGACTGATGGCTTTTTTAGCGGCAGCAACAATATTCGGGGTATCCAAACCATATTTTTTCAATAATTGTTCTGGTTTACCACTTTCGCCGAATGTATCGTTAGTACCAATATACTCCTGCGGAACCGGTATATTACGGGCAGCTACCTGTGCAATGGCATCGCCAAGACCACCAATTATATTATGTTCTTCCGCAGTAACAACAGCACCTGTTTTAGTCAGGCTTTTAATAACCGCCTCTGTATCCAAAGGTTTAATAGTGTGCATATTAATAACTTCTGCACTAATACCTTCTTTAGCCAGTTCCTTAGCCGCTTCTACGGATTTCCAAACCATGTGGCCACAAGCTATTAAAGTAACATCGGTACCTTCCGCCAATACCTGCGCTTTACCAATGACGAAATCACTGCCATCTTCTTTAGTAAAGTTCGGCCATTTCGGACGGCCAAAACGTAAATATACCGGGCCGTGAATATCTGCGATTGCTTTAGTAGCCGCTTTGGTCTGGTTAAAATCGCACGGGTTAATAACGGTCATACCCGGCAACATTTTCATTAATCCGATATCTTCCAGTATCTGGTGGGTGGCACCGTCCTCGCCTAAAGTAAGACCGGCATGACTGGCACAGATTTTTACATTTTTATCGCTGTAAGCAACGCTTTGTCTGATCTGGTCGTACACACGCCCGGTGCTGAAGTTAGCAAAGGTAGTTGTGTAAGGAATTTTACCGCCAATGGTTAAACCGGCAGCCATACCAATCATATTGGCTTCCTGGATACCGCATTGTACAAAACGGTTATTGAATTCTTTTATGAATGGTCCTAACTTAAAGGAACCCGCTAAGTCTGCAGTTAATACAACTACATTTTCATTTGTTTTGGCAAGCTCGTAAATACCTTCACCAAATCCTGCACGTGTTTCTTTTTCGTTAAGTATAACAATATCTTCTAAGGCCATGGCTGTGTTCGTTTCTTGATGAATAATTTTTTTGTGATGCAAATATATTTATAATCGCTAATTAAGCTCAGATTTTTGCTGAGAAGTTAAATCGGCTGCTTCTTTTAATTTCAGCTCCCATTCCCAGGCAGTTTTCATCATACTGTTAATATCATGCTTAATCTGCCATTTTAAATTATTAACAGCAAATTCATTATTGGCATAAATAGCAATAACATCCCCGGCACGGCGCGGGCTTAAAACATAATTCAGCTTAACGTTATTTACAGATTCAAAAGCCTTAATAGCTTCTAAAACAGTGACCCCGTTACCCGTACCAAGATTGAAAACATCACAGTTGGTTTTATTATTGCCTTGCTCCAGGTAGCGGATACTGAGCGTATGTGCATGAGCGATATCGCATACATGTATAAAATCGCGGATACAACTACCGTCACGGGTATCATAATCAGTACCGTAAACCTGCATCTGTGGTAATTTGCCAATGGCTGTTTGTGTAATAGCCGGAACCAGGTTGGCCGGACGGCCTAGTGGCAGTTCCCCGATCAATGAGGACACGTGCGCGCCCACCGGGTTAAAATAACGCAACAGGATAAACTTACAATCAGAAACCTTAGCCATCTCCTGGATCAGCTGCTCCCCTATTTGCTTGGTTAAACCATAAGGACTTTCAGCCTGCTTAATTGGCGATTGTTCTGTTACCGGTATCACGTCAGGATTGCCATATACCGTACAACTGCTTGAAAAAACAAACTGCTGTATTTTAAATTCCTGCACACATTTCAAAAGGTTGATCAGGCTGAACATATTATTTTCGAAATACAGTAACGGTTTTTCTACACTTTCACCCACTGCTTTATAGGCGGCAAAATGTATGATACCTGTAATATCCGGGTTTTCTATAAATACCGCAATCGTATCGTCATAATTACATAGATCAACCGTATAATTCTTTACTCTTTTTCCTGTAATTGCTTCTACTCCGCTTAATAATTGTTTCGTGCTTCTGCTATTATCGTCTATAGAAATAACGTCGTAACCGCTTTCTATTAAATCTACCAAAGTGTGCGAACCGATATAACCGCATCCGCCGGTAACCAATATTTTTGCCATGATTGCAAATTTAAAGATTGAGCCTATATGAAATAGACTATTTTCAAAATGTTTTACTTTAAATTATAGTTATCTATACAATTGTCAATGATGATTTTGGGGCTGTGGGCTAAGAATATATTCAACTTTTGTACAGCGTGCTTAGGGGTTCGCTACGCTCCGTGCTCCGTTGCACTGCGTGGGCAGCCGCTTTAGCGGCTGCCCACGCATGCTGCAGCCCTTCAATGGCAGAATATGGGCCGGGCTAAAATAAAATGCCCGGATATTTAACAATTATGCAGGACATGCATAACCATCAACAATATCTTTCAGGGTCTTACTTTCCAGTATTTTCAGCAAAGCATCTCTCGCTTCAGCCATTACACGTTTCAATCCACATGTATTTTCATCGCAACCGGCACAAGGTTCGTAAAAATTCAGGCTTACACAAGAAAGCATGGCAATAGGCCCGTCTACCAGGCGTATCAGTTTAGCCAGTGTTACTTCATGTGGCGGTATCAAAAGTTCATAACCACCCTGGCGCCCGCGATGGCTCATTAACAAACCATCCTGCTTTAACTGATGAAAAATATTTTCTAAAAACCGTAACGGAATTTTCTTCTCCTGGGCAATGATGGGCATCAGGACAGGTCCTTTTCCATAATTGGCTGCAAGATAAGCAGTTGCCTTAAGTGCGTATTTAGCTTTTTGAGATAACATAACGTATAATAGTGGCAATCTTACAAAAAAAAAATTAAAGTCTCAAATATAAATACTTCATCTTTTGAGTGAACTTTATTATATTTGCTACTGAACATTTCTAAATTTATTATACTATGAGTTTGCGTTTAGGTGATGAAGCACCAAATTTTCAGGCCGATACAACTGTAGGCCATATTGATTTTCATGAATATTTAGGAGACGGTTGGGGCATTTTATTCAGCCACCCGGCAGATTATACACCGGTATGTACTACAGAGTTGGGCAGAACCGCTGCTTTGCAGGAAGAGTTCGCAAAACGTAATGTAAAAGTACTGGCGGTAAGCGTGGACGATGTAGAAAGTCATAAAGGCTGGATCGGAGACATCAACGAAACACAGAATGTTACAGTTGGGTTCCCGATCATTGGCGATGAAAAAAGAGTGGTCGCTTCTTTATACGATATGATCCACCCCAACGCAAGTGCCACCGCTACGGTAAGAAGCTTATTTATTATAGGACCCGATAAAAAATTAAAATTATCAATTACTTATCCTGCCAGCACCGGAAGAAACTTTACTGAAGTATTACGCGTAGTGGACAGTCTGCAGTTAACTGCAAATTACAGCGTAGCAACACCGGCCGACTGGAAAGATGGCGAAGACGTTATTGTTACGCCCGCAGTATCTACAGAAGACGCTATCAAACGTTTCGAAAAAGGCATCAATATTGTAAAACCATATTTGCGCTATACACCACAACCCAACAAATAAGAACAGGTTGTATTATATATAAAGCGAGGGCCGGTTTATTTTAAACCGGCCCTCGCTTTATATTCTCTTATATTATGATTCCTGTTCTATAGGTTTGCCTTCCTTTTGTAAAAAAATATTTAAAGCGGCTAAAATACTAGGTGCTTCAGGACTTGGGGTCGTGATTTTCACTTTCAGCCCGGCATCTTTTGCTGCTTTTTCCGTGTTGGTTCCCCAGGCACAGATTGCCGCTTTCCCTTGCTTGTAGTTAGGCACGTTGTCAAACAAACTTTTTACGCCACTAGGTGTCATAAAATAGATAAGGTCGAACTTATGCTCTGCGAAAAGGTCTTTAACATCCGAACTGATGGAACGATACATATACGGCGTGGCAAATTCACAATTATGTGCTTTCAGCCAGTTTACGATATCATTGTCCTGCTGGTTTTCGCTACATGGATAAATGAATTTTTCATTCTCCTTGTGCTTGTTAATGACATCAAACAATGATTTATTGGTACCGTCTGCGCCATAAAACACTTTACGCTTCCTGTAAAGAATAAATTTTTGCAAATAAAGCGCTACCGCTTCCGTTATACAAAAATATTTAGTTTCCTGGCTTATGCTGTGCTTCAATTCATCGCAGGTCCTGAAGAAATGATCAATGGCATTTTTGCTGGTAAAAATTACAGCAGAGTATTGCGCAATATCAATTTTTTGTCTCCGGAATTCTCTTGCAGAAATAGCTTCTAACTCAATAAAAGGTCTGAAAAATAATTTTACATGGTACTTTTTTTCCAAATCGAAAAAAGGTGATTTTTCTGAGGCCGGTTTTGGTTGAGTTATCAATATCTTCATACTAGTTTCTTTACTTCTACTCATTAATTTTTCCTAATAATGTTTCAGTATTCTCTGCTAATTATATAATAGACAGTTGAATTGTTTTATAAATTATAACCAACGGCAATAACTCCAATGCGCAAATGTACACAAAAAAATGAAAGACATTTAAGCCTGTATTCGTTTTCGCAATCGGAAATGTGATTATTGCCCTATACAAATAAAATAAAGCCAGCAACACAAATGTTATTGTTGTAACAATATCCTTTATATTCTCAGACCCCAAAGACAGTATAACAGTTGCAGGCAGCAATATAAATCCTGCAATTTTATTAATTAAAAAAATGACAAACAGGTAAGTATCCGTGGCTGAACGCATATTAAATATCCATCCGAAAAACCTTAACATCAGGTATTTGAATATATATACCAGTGTTATTCCAAGTATAATAACACTCAAGTATTCCGCTATATGCGTTTCGGGGATCCAGCCTTTATTAATACCATAGAAATAAATAAACGCACCGAAAGAGATGCAAAAAAAGAGGTTTAAACTCAAAGAAGCAGCCGTATTCTGTAAAAGCTGTTCTCTTATTGATACCTGCCTGAAAGTGGTCTGAAAGAATAATTTAATAAGGTCCGCCAGGTATTTGCCAAAAAGCAATTTTAAAATGCAGAGCAATACAAATATCCCCACTATAATATAAAAAACATAATCCTTTTGAGAGGGGTCAAATGGCACTTCCAGGTATTTACTAACAGCACCGTTTAACGGCACTTGTTTATTCAACAGGTAAAAACTATCCAGATTAAAAGTTTTTACAACAGAGTCAATCGCTTTTCCGGTTATAATAGCACTATCTGACGCATTTAATAAAATGCTGTCATTTAGTACCTTGCCTGAATCCTGAGCATAACTTTCTCCAATCAATCCAAACAAAAAAAATATAATGAGTTTCAGAGTTCTTTTATACAACTGCACTTATTTTATTTTGCAAAGGTAATTTTTATTGTCCACTAATTAAGTTCTCAATATCATAATTTTTTTCTGCATGTTCAGAGTGGATTTTAAAAATCAACATACTTTCATATGGTGTAGTTTTTACACGTTGAAAAAATATAAAACCGACAACGATTGCATTAAATATTTTGTAAGCAGCAAATTTTGAGAATGTATTATTAATGATTATTTAATCCTATTCAATTTCCTTTCAAAAAATACCGATTATTATTACTCCCGTTACAAGACCACTTTTAAATACCTCCATAATTTTACAAATCGGAAACTAAAAAACTAAAAAACATTTATGGAAGTGATTGCTATTCCAAAGCCTGTTGCTTTGCTTAAAAGTATTGGTATTAAAGTAAATGATATTCATTATCAGTTGTCTCCAGAGATCTTAACCAAGCATACTTTAAATCTTAATCAAGGTGTTTTAGACAGTCATGGCGCCTTATGTGTGAATACCGGCAAGTTTACAGGTAGAAATCCTCAGGATAAATATTTGGTGGAGGATGATATTACAAAATCAATCGTAGATTGGAAAGGTAGCTTCAACAATCCAATAAGTGAATCGGTATTTAAAAAGTTAAAGGAAAAAGTAGCCAATTACTTGTCTTCTAAAAATGAAGTTTGGGTAAGAGATTGCATAGCTTGCGCAAACCCTCAGCACCAGTTGAAAATCCGCGTGGTAAATGAAGATCCTTGGAGTAATTTATTCGCCTACAATATGTTTATTACGCCTTCAGATGAGGCCCTTGAAAAAGGCTTTAATCCTGACTGGCATATTTTACAGGCCCCGGGCTTTTTAGCAGACCCTATTACAGATGGTGTCCGCAGCCCGCATTTTGCTATTATTTCTGCCAAACATAAAATGATCATCATTGGTGGTACCGGTTATACAGGTGAAATCAAAAAAGGAATTTTCACTGTTTTAAACCTGTTACTTCCAAGCCAGGATAATGTATTAAGCATGCATTGCTCTGCCAATGTTGGTACAGAAGGGGATGTTGCATTATTTTTCGGCTTAAGCGGCACCGGTAAAACCACGTTAAGTGCAGACCCTAACCGCCAGTTGATTGGTGATGATGAACACGGTTGGGACGCAGAAGGCATTTTTAATTTCGAAGGTGGCTGTTATGCAAAATGTATCGGTTTGAGCAAAGAAAAAGAACCGGAAATTTATGCGGCAGTAAAACCTGGTGCATTATTGGAAAACATTACATTTAAAGAAGGTACTAACGAAGTGGACTTCAATAATGGTTCCATTACCGAGAATACCCGTGTAAGCTACCCGTTATCTTATATCAACAATGCGTT
The DNA here is from genome assembly GCA_027854065.1 of Polluticaenibacter yanchengensis. Taxonomy (GTDB): domain Bacteria; phylum Bacteroidota; class Bacteroidia; order Chitinophagales; family Chitinophagaceae; genus Phnomibacter; species Phnomibacter yanchengensis. Next base: position 10,312 of record JAQGEF010000012.1, read on the forward strand.
GATTCCTTCTTATGCCGGCCATCCTAAAAACATATTTTTCCTCACCTGCGATGCTAATGGTGTTTTACCGCCTATCAGCCGTTTAACACCCGGCCAGGCTATGTACCAGTTCATCAGCGGTTATACTGCTAAAGTGGCAGGTACAGAGCATGGAGTAACGGAACCGAAATCAACGTTCAGTACCTGTTTCGGCGCACCATTTATGCCTTTACATCCAGGTAAATATGCTAAAATGCTGGGTGAACTGATGCGTAAACATAAAGTAAACGTTTGGCTGGTAAATACCGGCTGGATCGGTGGTTCTTATGGCATTGGTAACCGCATCAGCTTAAAATATACCCGTAGTTTAATTACAGCGGCGCTTAACGGAGATTTAGACAAAGAAGAATATGGCATTACCAAATTCTTCCGATTATCTTATCCAAAAACATGTCCGAATGTACCGTCCGAAATTTTAAATCCTCGCGACGCATGGCCTAAACCGGAAGAATTTGATACGAAAGCAGCTGATTTAGCCGCTCAATACATAAAAAACTTTCATAAATTTGAATCAGAAGTGGACGAAGAAATCAAAAAAAGCGCTCCGCTAACACAAATTTAATTGCTTGATATATGAAAACAAAGGCTGTCTGGTTCCAGGCAGCTTTTTCTTTTTTTACAATCTTAAGCGCCTTTATCTTCTTCATATTTCCGGCTTTTCTGAAAAAACAAGGAAGTCTTGGCTGTAATGAGATTTTTCTTTACTCAAAACGGTCCGGTATGAGTATTTATTCCACGTCCGCCACGCCCCCGCTTATCGCGAATTTCATGGCATCTGTCGGCGAAACATGATCAAGCGCTTTTACGCGTGCCCTTTTCACCAGGAATAAATTGCCAGCCACCGCATAGCTATTGGGAATGTACACCGATACGTGTTCCAACAAATCAAACTCTTTCAGGTCCTCATTGGTTATAAATCCTACCTGGTACACGTCATCCTGGTAAATACTTACAAGAACAGGTTTTGTAAATTTTCTTTTCTTGCCACCAAAAGCTTCAGAAAAATCTTTCACAAAGCCATAAATAATTTTAACACCGGGTGTCTTTTCCAGTAAATGGTCGAAAAAGCTTAAAAGTTTACTGATTAAAAAGAAGGAACTGACATAACCTGCAACTGTTATCACTATTAAAATGATCACGACACCCAACCCCGGCAGGTAAATATTCTCTTTACCCTGTAATTTAAATTTCAGGGGTATTAAATTATCCAGCCATTGAAATACGGAGTAAATAAACCAACCGGTAATAAACACAGGTGCCAATAACAGTACGCCCTGCATAAAATATTGAAAAATTCTCGCACCCAATGAATTTACCTTTTTCATACTTTATTATATTACTTTTGGTTGGAATAAAGGCGCAAGTTTTATTTTTTTCCGCATATATTAAAATCTTTGATGTTTAAAAATTGTTTCGGTTTTGTACTTTAACATTCACACTCATATCCGGCCTGTAAATGATACTGCTGTTATTTCTGTTTTAAATACAGATGCCAATCAAACGCTCTCTTCTGAGGGATTAGTGTCCATTGGATTGCATCCATGGTATTTAACAGAAAACAATGCCGCTGTTAATTTTTCTATACTTGAAGCGAATGCGAATAATGAAAACATGGTTTCAATTGGCGAATGTGGGTTGGATAAAGTTTGTAATACACCTTTTGAGTTACAGTTAATATGGTTCAAGAAACAATTATTACTGGCACAGGCGGTCAATATTCCTGTAATTGTACATTGTGTAAGAGCCTTCCAGGAAGTAACACAAACTGTAAAAAACCTGGACATAAAGGTTCCGGTTATTTTTCATGGCTTTAACAGGAAATCGGCATTAGCAGAAAGTTTGGTTAGCCAGGGCTTTTATTTATCATTTGGTACTGCCCTGTTAAAAAGCGGTCAGGTTGAACATGCCATCAAAAGCTTACCGGCTGATAAAGTTTTTTTAGAAACCGACGATAATCCTGCTCATTCCATCCGGGAGATCTATAAAAAAGCGGCAAAGCTTTTAAATTTTACTGAAGATGCCTTTCTTTTGCAGCAGGAACAAAATTTCCGTAAAACGTTCAACCGTTTTAAATAATTAAGAATCAGAATTGCTTTTGTATAATGACAACAGATTTTTCGTGGCTGAGCCGCACGGAGTTATTAATAGGTAAGGAAAAACTGGGAAAACTGGCGCAAAGTCATGTAATGGTGGTTGGTTTAGGCGGCGTAGGCTCTTTTGCCGCAGAATATATTGCCCGTGCGGGTGTGGGAAAAATGACCATCATTGATGGCGACGTCGTTGACCCTACCAACAGGAACAGGCAGTTACCGGCCTTATCTACCAATCATGGCGTTTCTAAAGCGGAGATCATGGCCGAGCGTTTAAGCGCCATTAATCCAGAACTGGAGTTGAACGTGGTAAAAGAATTCGTAAACCCGGAAATGGTAGAACGGATGCTGGCATTGAAGCCGGATTACTTAATAGATGCGATAGACAGTATTACGCCAAAAGTAACCTTTATCAGCCTTGCCATCAGGAGCGGGATTCCAATGGTGAGCAGTATGGGTGCCGGTGCTAAAATAGATCCCACCCAATTGCGGGTGGTGGATATCAGTAAAACTTATAATTGCCCGTTTGCCCAGCAAATCCGCAAGTATTTACGGAAACACAATATCCGGAAAGGACTTAAAGTGGCATTTTCTCCTGAAAAACCAATTAAAGAAAGCCTGATGCTGACAGATGGCTCTAATTTTAAAAAATCGGCATACGGCACTATTTCATACATGCCGGCGGCTTTTGGCGGGGTTGTTGCGTCCGTAGCTATCCGCGATATTATGACCAGGTAATTTCAGTTGGCAAACGTACTGTTGGCTGAATATACTTTGCGGCATTTTTTGCCCCTTCACTTTATTGACATATATTTATTGTTTGTGTAACTTTTGATAAGCTTTTTTTATTATTATAAACATACTGAAGAACAATGATGTATAGGTATAAAAGTCTTACCGGTTATCGTATTGCTTCGTAGAATTTACAATAGTACAAGGGAGTGACACAACGATGTGAGATAGTATTACAAAAGTTGATACCATAAATAAAAAATCTTTACAAAAAGAAAATACTGAATAAAACAGAACGAATGAAAAGGACTTTCCAGGTAGTATTAATTTGGTTGACGGTTTTAATAGTGATATCCTGCAATATATATGTCTATTTACAACCCAGCAACGAGTTGACCACGTCGCAGATCCTGGATTTGCACCCGAATTTATTAATGCCCGCAAGTTATACTTCCGGTATCTGGATCTTTATTTTTCTTTTACACATATTGCATGCTTCCTACAGCACTTATATTTATTTCAGAAAAACGGAAACCTGGTGCCCGCTAAGCGTGCTGACCGAAAAAATGAACCGCTGGTTTTTACTGGCCGGTTTGCTGAATGTGGGTTGGGTATTGACCTGGCACAATCAACAGTATGGATGGAGCCTGTTTTTTTCGTCTGCTTTATATTTAACGTTAATGGCTGCTTTCGCCAGGCTTACCAAATCTGAAAGAACACTGCAGCTTACCTACTTTCAGCATGTGAGCCTGGAAACACCTTTTATCATTTACATTGCATGGCTCACTTTTGTATTTTTATCTAACCTTACCGTTTACCTGTACAGCATCGGGCAGGTGGAACTTGTATCCAACTCTTTAGGTTATACCGTTTCTATGATCATTCTTGCTACCATTTTAGCGCTTATCCAGGCTTTTTATTTCAAGCGACCTGCATTTGCAGCGGTAATCGTATGGGCTTTAATAGGGATATATGTACAGCAGCATAACGGCAGTTTTTCACAGGTTGGCTATATCGCACTGGCTGCTATTTTACTTTGCCTGGTCGCTTCGGTCATTTCCTTCTGGCGCAAAAGAAGTTTACTGTATGTAAGATAATACAGTAAGTTTATTTACTGCTTTTATTTGCTTATTTTTGTAGGCTATGATACTGGTTACCGGCGGTACAGGCTTATTGGGTACACATTTAATTTTGGCGATGCATCGCAAAGGCATACGTCCAAAGGCCATTTACAGAACACATATTCCTGAAATTATTAAGGACAAGGCCGATTGGGTCCAAGCGGATATTTTGGATATCGTCGCCCTGGATGAAGTATTCAATGGCATTGAGCAGGTGTACCATGTAGCCGCTTTTGTATCATTCCATAAGCAACACAGGGATAAAATGTACGCGGCCAATGTACACGGTACGGAAAATATTGTGAATGCCTGCCTGCAACATGATGTAAAAAAACTGGTGCATGTGAGCAGTGTGGCAGCTATGGGCCGTAACCGTCCGGGCGAACCTATTAATGAAAAAATGTTCTGGACCCGGGAATCAAGTAACAGTGAATATTCTAAAACCAAATACCTGGGCGAAATGGAAGTTTGGCGGGGCATTGGCGAAGGTCTGAATGCTGTTATCATTAACCCTTCTATCATATTCGGAGAGCATACGAACTGGGAGGATGGCTCCATGAAAATTTTCAGCAGCATTCAAAATGGTTTTCCCTGGTACAGCAGTGGTGGTGCCGGATTTGTAGATGCGGACGATATTGCTGAAATTATGATAGCGCTGATGAATAGCGATATCAGCGCAGAACGTTTTTTGGTAAGCGCTGAAAACCTCACCTATAAAGATCTGTTTTTCCAGATTGCCGACGCTTTAAAGGTAAAGCGCCCGCATAAACCGGTGTCTCCATTCCTGGCAAGCATCGTATGGCGCCTGGAAAAGATCCGCAGTATGATAACGGGCAAACTGCCATTAGTGACGAAGGAAACTGCTCATTCCGGGCTAACACTGGTACGCGTGAACAATAATAAGTTACTGAAAGCATTGCCCGCATTTAGTTACCGGCCTATGAATGAAACACTGAACCGGATTGCGGCCAAAAAATCTTACTAAGAAATATCAGAAGACTGAACATCTACGCTCACATTTAAATGATGGTGTCCTAACGAGTGTAGAACGCCTTTCAGCGGCGCTATGTCCAAATAATCACGCCCCCATCCTACCACAATATGTTGTTTATTGGGTACCTGGTTATTGGTAGGATCAAATTCGAACCACCCGGCATTTGGGATATATACGGCAAACCAGGCGTGGGAAGCATCTACTCCAATCAATTTAGGCATTCCGGGTGGTGGAATGGTTTCTATATAACCACTGATATATCTTGCGGGTAAACCAAACGCGCGTAAACAGGCAATGGCAAAATGCGCGAAGTCCTGGCAAACACCGGTCTTATTCTGAATAATTTCAATGGCCGGTGTTGTCACCGTCGTAAATCCTGCCTGGAATTTAAAATCACGGAATATCCGGTACATCAACTCTTCAGTAGCACTGTATAATGAACGGCCCGGGGTAAATGATTCAAATGCATAAGCATGTATCGCAGCATTATAAGCGGTAAGGCTGGTGGCCGGTACATATTGTTTGGCTTCAATATTTGCTGCTGTATTCGTTGAAAGGGCCAGTAAAGCCTGCTCCCATGAAATATGGCAACCTTCCGGGGGGGAAATAACCGCCACATTTTTGGTAACATAAGACGTCACCGTAATATCCAAAAAATCTATTTCGTCCTGTATGGCAAAATAAGTAGTCTTATTACCGAAATAATCTTTGTAATCATTTACAACATCTGCCTCCGGGAATATTGAAATGGTGGAAGAAATCTGTTGCTGCAAGGAGGTTTCCCTGGGTATAAGTTTAAGAATGTTCTGGCTGAATGATGCGGGGCTTTCGTATTGATAGTTCGTTTTATGTACTATTTTATATTGCATTCACGAGTATTTGACTTAACAGTGGTAGGCATACCTGGTTTAATAAAAGCTTTATAAAATTATTATAAATTACTCTAAAAATAATTATATAAATTGTAGCAGCAAATAAAACGAAAAATAAATAATTAAGCGATTGCAGATGCTACGAAAAGTAAGAACATTTTTATTTGGTGTTTATACGTCGCTGCCTGTACAACTTTTTTTACTCCATTTTAAAAAGTTCCAGGTATTGCTTATATTTTGGTTCATATTAATAGCTACCATTAACGGGCACTTTATGTTTGAATATGGCGCCAATATGTTGTTTCTCTACCCGGAATACTTAGGGTCGGTCAACTGGGTGAGTATGGCCATCCTCGGGTCCGCTTTCGGAATGTTTATATCCTGCTGGAATATTACCACTTTTATCTTGCATGCCAAGCGTTTAAAATTCCTGGCGGCCACAGCCCAGCCCTTCTTAAAGTTTTCTATCAATAACTTACTCATCCCGATCCTCTTCCTTGTCATTTACTACATAAAAACCTATTCATTTTTATATCACCAGCAATTATTGCCAACCGGCCAGGTCCTCTTTCTGATGCTGTCCTCATTGCTGAGTTGTTTAGTTACATTATTGTTCATTTATCTCTACTTTTTTGGTGCGGACAGAACTATTTATAAGACAATGCCCATTAATGACCAGGAGATCTTAAATAAGTACAAAGACGATTATGCGGCACAGCCTTATAACGACTATACTTATATGAATGTGCATTATTACCTGAGCGGCACATTAAAACTGAAAGTACCCAGGAATGTGAATCACTATTCAACCGGCTTTTTAGATTCCATTTTTAAACAACACCACCGGGCTGCTATTTTATTCATCAGTATCATTATTGCTTTACTGATAGCCAGTAGCTTTTTTATTGAAACGTCCCTGCTGCAGGTACCTGCGGGCGCCAGTATTACCGCATTCTTCGCATTGCTGATTGTTATTGCCGGTGCCTTATCCTATATTTTTGGTACATGGAGCTTAATCGTTGTCTTTTTCGCCATTTTCGGTTTAAATAGTTTTTACAAGTTCAGCTTCAGGCCGTCGCAGAACAAAGCTTATGGTTTGGTATACGACGATTCACTGAGAACGGTTTATAGCAGGAAAGCAATTAACGACCTGGCAGCCGATGAAAAAATCACGGCCGATTCTTTACATTTCATCAATATACTGAATAACTGGAAACGCAGGCAAACTTCGGACAAACCTACGATTACTTTTGTATCGGTAAGCGGGGGTGGCAGTCGTTCCGCACTATTTACTGCGGAGATTATGTATGCCTTGGACTCTATTACCAACCACCACTTTTATCAGTCCACTATTGCCATCACCGGTGCATCCGGCGGCATGCTGGGTGCAGCCTGGTACAGGGCACTGAATTTAAAAGTACAGGAAAAGCAGATAGCACAAAAGTTGGTGGGCCCTTACCTGGAACTGATCAGTAAAGACCTGCTTAACCCCATTTTCTCATCAATGGTTACGAGAGACCTCGTAACACCGCCACAATATTTCACCTACCAGGATCAGCGCTATACAAAAGACAGAGGCTATGCTTTTGAGCAAAATTTCGATGCCAATACATTAGGATTTTTAAATCATTCTATCGATTATTATAAAGGCATGGAGCAAAATGCGGAAACACCTGTTATGATACTGAGTAATGTGAATACGATTGACGCCCGTAAATTCAATATTTGCGCTCAGCCGATCAGCTTCCTGATGCGGCCCAACACGCCCTCCTATATTGATAAATACAATGATGCGGACGCGATAGACTTTAAAGCGTTTTTCAGGAATAATAATGGCGGTAATCTAAGCATGTTATCCGCACTCAGGATGAATGCAACATTTCCTTATGTACTGCCAAACGTCCACCTTCCTACCTCTCCTATCATCGATGTAATGGACGCCGGTTTCCGGGATAATACAGGGCTGGAAAACGCCATTCGGTTTTTATCTTTTTTCAACGACTGGCTCACTCAAAACTGCGAGGAGATACTGCTGGTACAAATAATGGACAGGCCGCAGGGGTCATGGAACAGGTTTGTAGAAAAATCACCTACCATTACCGACCCAATCCTAAAACCGGCAACATTGACGCAAAAAAACATGTTCCACTTCCAGGAGTATTCACAGATGTTATTACTGGAAGAATATGCCAGGCATAACCCTAAATTCAAACGCGTCTTGCTGGAATATATTCCTTTCAATAAAAAGAACGCGGCTTCACTGAGTTTTCATTTAACCGAAAAAGAAAAACGGGATATCAAAGCCACCATCTCATCACCACCGGTTATAGAGAACTACCAGCAGATCGTAAACTCTTTAAATGCCGGTTCCATATCCACAATAAAAGTTAAACCGTAATTTTTAAACCATCGTACGCAAGCATCACGTTGGTTGGCAGTAATTTTGTGATATCCTCCGTCTTGCCCAACTGGTGGCTGATATGCGTAAGATAACCATTCTCTACCTGCAAGTCGTTCATCACTGATAACGCCTGGGACAAGGTATAATGAGAAATATGGTCTTTCAATCTCAGCGCATTTAAAACCAAATGCTTAATTCCCTTTATTTTCTCCATTTCAGTCGCATCTATAAAATTCGCATCCGTGATATAAGCAAAATCTCCGAATTTAAAGCCATAAACAGGCATTTTATGATGCATTACCAGTATTGGTTCAATATAAATATCCCCGATAGTAAAAGGTGTTAAATCAATTTCATGCAGTACAATGTCCGGTACCCCCGGATACTTAAAATCCCTGAAAGCATAAGGAATTTCATTACGCACACCTTGCAGGCTGATCGCATTACCATAAACAGGTGTTTCTGTACCCTGCAAAAACTGGAATGCCCTGGTATCGTCCAACCCGGCTATATGGTCTTTATGCGGGTGTGTAATTAACACCGCATCCAGTTTATCTACATTCTCACGCAGCATCTGTTGCCGGAAGTCCGGCCCTGCATCCACCACAATGGTGGTAGTAGCACTCCTTACCAGTAAACTACTGCGTAGTCTTTTATCCCGGGCATCCGTTGATAAACAAACTTCGCATTTGCAACCAATCATTGGCACACCGCTACTGGTACCTGTTCCTAAAAATGTAAATTCCAACAATTTTTTAATTTATTTATTTTGGGCGCATGCTTTTGCAATAACCGCCGGTTTATACAGCCTTACAAATATAATCAAGTCTTTGGTTCTGCAAAAGCACCGGGCTATACGCAGTACTCCCGGGCGGCAATGCCACCCCCATAGCTGCGCTAACCATTATTTCCTATGCCGCCCGGGCGGTACTTTGCTGCTATCCCTTGCGCTGGCCTTATCAGTATATAAGCCGTTAAACTTTTAACTGACAACTGTTACAAACATTAATTCATCACTTTCATTTACATTTTCTATTGTATTTTTGTAAAATATCCATACTTTATTGATATTTAGAGGCTGGTAGAAATAATGCGGTAAAATTGATACCTGACCGCGTGAGGGATAGCAGCAAAGTACCCCGCAGGACCGCCCGGAAGCGGAGATAGTATGCCAGCCGATAACAAGATATAACCGGATAAGTGGCGGACAGAGGAGTACTGCGGATAGCCCGGCCCTATGCGCCGGCAGTATTAAAAAATTTATTTCCCGGCTGTGTATAACAATAAGCACAAACGCGCATTGGGCACGCCCGGAAAGAAAAAAAATAAAACATTATTTAGCGACACAATACATGAAATACGCGTCAGAAATAAACAGAAGAAGAACATTTGCTATTATAAGCCACCCCGATGCCGGTAAAACAACATTGACAGAAAAGTTCCTTTTATTCGGGGGCGCCATACAAACTGCAGGTGCCGTAAAAAGCAACAAAATTAAAAAGCATGCTACGAGTGATTTCATGGAAATTGAACGCCAGAGAGGGATTTCTGTGGCTACATCCGTAATGACTTTTGAATACAAGAACACACTTATAAACCTGTTGGATACCCCGGGCCACAAAGACTTTGCGGAAGATACTTACAGGACGCTGACAGCAGTGGACAGTGTGATACTGGTAGTAGACAGCGTGAATGGTGTGGAAGACCAGACACGTCGCCTGATGGAAGTAATCAGCATGCGCAAAACACCTGTAATGGTGTTTATCAATAAAATGGACCGCGATGGCAAAAACCGCTTTGACCTATTGGAAGAAATAGAGGCGGAACTGAAAATAAACCTGCACCCGATGACCTGGCCTATTAACAGCGGTAAGGATTTTAAAGGTGTTTACGATTTACGCCAGGAAAGCCTGGTACTTTTTACTGCCGGTACCAAAGCCGATGATGAAGAGGACGTGGTAGAGATAAAGGACCTTTCCGGTGATACTTTAGATAAAAAAATTGGTAATACAGACGCAGATATTTTACGTGAGGATGTGGAATTGGTGGACGGTGTATATGGTGTACTGGACAAAGCGAAATACAGAAGCGGAGATATCGCACCGGTATTTTTCGGCAGTGCAGTGAACAACTTTGGCGTAAAAGAAATGCTGGATACCTTTATTGAAATTGCGCCGGACCCTCAGCCCCGCGCGACCACTGAAAGGGACGTAGAACCGGGAGAGCCTAAAATGAGTGGCTTCGTATTTAAAATACACGCCAACTTAGACCCTAAACATCGTGACAGGATCGCATTTTTCCGTATTTGCAGTGGTAAGTTTGAGCGGAACAAATATTATCACCATGTGCGTTTGGATAAAGATTTCCGTTTTAGTAATCCCTATACTTTCCTTGCCCGCAGTAAAGATGTTGTAGAAGATGCTTACCCCGGAGATATTGTGGGTTTGTTTGATACAGGGAACTTTAAGATTGGTGATACCTTAACAGAAGGCGAAAACTTTTTCTTTACCGGCATTCCATCCTTTAGCCCGGAGATATTTAAGGAGGTGGTGAATAAGGACCCGATGAAAACCAAGCAACTGGAAAAAGGTTTGATGCAACTGACGGATGAAGGCGTTGCCCAGCTATTTACACAGTTTGGCGGCAATAAAAAAATCATTGGTTGCGTTGGTGAACTCCAGTTTGAAGTGATCCAATACCGTTTATTACAGGAATACGGAGCATCTGTTCAGTTCAATACATTGCCTTTCTACAAAGCCTGCTGGATCACCAGCAACGATAAAAAGAAACTGGACGATTTCACCCGTTTTAAAATGCAGAACGTGGGTGAAGATAAAGATGGCAACCAGGTTTACCTGGCACAAAGCGAATGGTTCTTACAAACAGAACGAAATAATAATCCTGATATTGAATTCCACTTTACCAGTGAGATCCACAAGGGATTATAATATAATTGATCGTATTTATTTAAAAGTTGCCGGTTAAAAACCGGCAACTTTTTTTATTTATGTTAGCGAAGCACCCGGTATTACCGGAAGCATAAGTATTAATTCTAAGTTTGTCTTAAATTTGAACTGATATAAACGGAATACTGATGCAGCAATTACAAGAAGGCAGTTTTTTAAAAGCAACGGCATTATTGGATGAAACCATATTTGAAGGGACAACTATTTTTTTAACGGAGTATAATGATAAAGGAACTGTTGGCTGCATCGTGAATAAGGCATTTGGCAGGTCTATTAATGAATTATCGGAATTTTTATATGTCCCGGAATTCCCACTCTATAATGGTGGCCCGGTGGCTACGGAATATTTATTTTTTATACACCAGGCACCTGCAATTATACCGGGCGGCAAACTGGTAAAAGATGGCGTATATGTATCCGGCAGTTTTAAACAAGCCATAGAAGCACTGTGCAAAAAACAGGTAGATGAAAACGATCTGAAGATTTTTGTTGGCTACTGTGGCTGGGACAAAGATCAACTGGAAGGAGAAATTGCAGAAGGTAGCTGGAAGGTTGTAAATGATAATGCGGTGTTTGCATTTGAATAAAGCCTTCAAGCTATAATTTTATGAGATCTATAAGCTTTCCCGCCCGGCTTTTAAAGATTGTTCTTTGCGAAAATTACTTATATTGCAGGTATCATTTTACTATATCGTCTAACTTTTAACTGGTGTGAAATATATGCGTCCTAAAAGAATAATACTTGTACGACATGGAGAATCAGAAGGAAATTTGGATAGAAATACTTACGCCAATAAGCAGGACTACAAATTGCTCTTAACGCCTAAAGGCGTAAAGCAGGCGGAAGCAGCTGGGAAGCAACTAAATGAGATCATCGGGAATGAGTCGGCGTTGTTTTTTGTATCGCCCATGTGGCGCACGAGGATGACTTTTGAGTACATGGTGAAAGAAATGGGCCCTGACTTTAAATATGCCTGGAGCGAAGACCCCAGGCTAAGAGAACAGGAATGGGGTCATTTCAGGGATCTGAAAGCGAATGTGCAGATTGATGATGAGCGCAACAAATTCGGCACATTTTATTACCGTATAAAAGATGGCGAAAGTTGTGCCGATGTCTACGACAGGGTCAGCGACTTTATGCATAGTTTACACAGAAGTTTCGTAAGCGATAAGCTGGAAGAAAATATTGTTATTGTTACTCATGGTATGACCCTGAGAATATTCCTGATGAGATGGTTCAAATGGACGGTAGAAGAGTTTGAAAGCTTAAGAAATCCGAAAAATTGCGAAATTGTCCAGATGCTATTGAACGAAGAAACCCAGCGTTATGAGATCGTCTCGGAGTTGAAACGCCGTTTTTTACAGGAAGAGGATTGTTATAACTGGAAATTTGTTCAACCACCCAATCTACCATATATCCAATAAAATCAATTACTTATTCACATTTACTCCCTAATAAATCCTTACATTCGTTTGAACTAAATGTTTTAGATCTGATGTCAACAATTGAGGAACGTATTGCAGGGGCAGAAACACGCATTTTCAAAGCGGTGTTCCCTAACACCACCAACCACTACGATACATTATTTGGCGGAACGGCCATGCAGTTAATGGATGAAGTTGCTTTTATAACAGCAACGCGTTTTAGCAGGAAAAAAGTGGTTACAGTCAGCAGCGACAGGATTGACTTTAACAAATCAATAGCCGGGGGAACTTTAATAGAACTGGTAGGCACAATAAAATCCATTGGCAACACCAGCCTGAAAGTCCTGGTTGAAATTTTCATAGAAGAAATGTATTCCGATACCAGGGAAAAAGCCATTACCGGCGAATTTACTTTTGTTGCTATTAACGATCAGAAAAAGCCGATCAGTATATTATAGGTTTTATACAAACTGAAAGAAGCTCAGTGCTTTTATACCTACTATGCTTCTTTCAGTTCTTTTCGCTTATACTTTACTAAATATTCCGTTGGAGAAATACCGATCACCCGTTTAAAAACCCTGTTAAAAGAAATGGCATTATTAAAGCCTACCGCATATCCAACGGATGAAATGGAATCATAATTCCCGTTCAGCATTTTTTTACAGGCCTCATTGATCCTTATTTCATTTAAAAAGTTCATATAAGTGCGGCGCGTATGCTTTTTAAAGTATTTACAGAACGCATGCGGGGTGATATGCGCCACTTCGGCAATTTTCTTAAGTGTAATATTTTCTGTATAATGTTGCAGGGAATACTGGTAAATATCATTAATACGCAGACCTTCAATATCACTGAATTTGTGTTTGGCCACGCCGGTTGATAATACTTTGTATTCCACATTGGGATTGGCCATTATCTGAAGCATTTCAAAGAACAGCATCACTCTTTTAAAGCCGTTACTTTGAGAGATTTTTATCATCATCTCTGTTACCTGGCCTGCAATATTGCCCGGTAACTGGAAGCCGCTTTGTACGATGTTTAAAAACTTAATAACGTTGGAGAACTCCGGGAACTGCATAAAACTGTGTTTCAGCTTGTCAATATTAAAATAGACATGTATGGCATGAATATTATCCGGAATGGTTTCATCGATATCCTGGGCAGAAAACATATGTGGCTGATTAGGGCCAAACATATAAACTTCACCGGTAAATATCTGCTGAGTGTAATTACCCACTATCAAAGTGCCGTCGCCTTTCAGAATAGTAGTTATCTGCGCTTCTGCATGACGATGGAAGTGGCTGTAAAAGTTAGGAAGTTTATCTTCCTGAACCACAATTGATCCGTCCTCTACTACAGGAATTGTAAATTGTAATACTTTCATTAAACCAATATTACTAAATAATTATCAATTGAACTACAAGTCTGGAAATTTCTGTTTATCAATAAACAATAATTGCTATTGTTTCTAAAAGCTGCAGATGTGTTACCTTAGTTTAAATTTTACCGGAGAAAAATGATACAAACGGAAGATAATTTACCAGTAATCAAACTGTTGCAACAGTTAAGTCCCTATGTACCCTATACCAATGAAAATATTGAAATTTTCTTACAATACTTTCAGGTAAAGACGATTAAGAAAAAACAATCTTTCTTAACACCCGGATACCTCACTAAGTATGTTGGATGGGTAAACAGTGGCTGCTTAAGATCCTATACTTTAGATGATAACGGGTTCGAGCATATCCTGCAATTCGCTCCTGAAAACTGGTGGATCACCGATATGCTCGGTTTTGTAAAACAAACCCAGGGATGCCTGTATGTGGATGCCGTACTGGACTCGGAACTTCTGGTATTGACACGCGAAAATCAACTGAAATTGTTTAAAGAGATACCTGCATTTGAAAGTTATTTCAGGACCATTACAGAAAACGCATTAATTAGTACTCAACTAAGATTAATGAGTAACTTAAGCGCCCCTGCGGCAGAGCGTTACAATAACTTTTGTACGACCTATCCCAAACTGATAGATATTATTCCGCAGAAACAAGTAGCGGCATTTATTGGCGTTACACCGGAGTTTTTAAGCAAACTAAAAAAGCAGCATACTTAATCTACATTAATTTTCAACCGGAACCTATATGGTAATTTTGTGTCATAAAAATAAAGATTATGGCAAATTACAGTTATCATAAAGCAGATACCAGGGGCCGTGCAAATCATGGCTGGCTGAGCAGTTTTCACAGTTTTAGTTTTGCAGAGTTCTATGATCCAAGCCGGATGAGTTTTGGCGCACTGCGTGTATTAAATGACGATACGGTAGCAGCCGGTATGGGGTTTGGTACCCATGGCCACAGTAATATGGAAATCATCAGCATTCCTTTGGAGGGTGATCTGGAACATGCAGACAGCATGGGCAATAAAGAAGTGATCCGTCATGGAGACATCCAGGTAATGAGTGCCGGCTCAGGCATCAAACACAGCGAATACAACCATAGCAAAGCAAGTGAGGTAAAGTTTTTGCAAATATGGGTCATACCGAATAAACTGAATGTAACACCCCGTTACGACCAGATCACGTTGAACGTAGCAGACCGTCACAACCGTTTACAGCAGGTGATCTCTCCCAACGAAAACGACGAGGGTATGTGGATTCACCAGAATGCCTGGTTTCATATAGGGAACTTTGACAACGGTATTGAAACCACCTATCATTTAAAAGGCAGCCAAAACGGGGTGTATGCATTTGTTATTAAAGGTAGCTTTGAAGTAGATGGACAAACATTAAACAGCAGGGACGGCTTAGGTATTTCCAATACTAAAGCCATCAATATTAAAGCGACTGGAAATGATGCTGAAATATTATTAATGGAAGTACCCATGCAGTTCTAAAAAACGATAACAAAAACCGTCCTTGATATAAAGTTGTCAAGGACGGTTCCTCATTTATACTAATAGGTATTTAATTAGAAATTATATCTATATTGTATAATAACATGAATATTTTCCGCTGATTTCGCAGAACAATACAACCGCTGATTAACGCAGATTTTCAGGAATGAATCTGCTATCATCTAAGTACCAGATCATCTTCCTCTACAAGATTTACCAATTATTGTTTTGTTCGTCAATGCTTTCTAAGATCGAAAACACGCCGAACCAATACAGGGCTTAAAGATGTAGCAGAAAGCCCCCAAAAATTATTCCTTACCTACAAATACAGTGTTCGATGCAGATCCATTGTCTGTAAAAACGACCACTACATTTAAAAAACCTTTGTTATCGTAGTTTTTCTTTAAATCAATCACAAATTGGTCCGTTAAGTTGCCTGTTTTTTTGTACAACTCGGTATTATTTTTAAAGACCTGCACAGAGCGGACATTCCTGGTATCAATATTCAGTGTCAGCTTTTTATTTCTTGCATTATATGCCGCTTTATAAGGATAAGTTTTAGTATAGTTTTTTGGATCCGCCAGTGTAAACCAATTCAAAAATGTAAGATTTTCCGGTTTATCCAGCGAACTCTTCACCTCTTCAATGATCCGCATTTTTTCCCTTTCATTTTTCCGCCACCAGTCAAAACGTTCGCTGTATAACCATACGTACTCATCAGTACCGGACAAGGATTCTTTTAAAGTCATTTTAAAACGGTTGATCTGCTCTTCTTTAGTCCAATCCTTCGTTGGGTAATTGTTTAAGCCAAAGTTGTAATCGTAATAAATACTACTGGCAACGCTGTACTTATTATTTCTTTTAGTAAAGCCGGAAAGGTTGGCAGTGGCTAACCTGATACCATTGCCCACTTCATAATACTGGTAATTCAATAAATAAGTATAAGCGGCTTCATTACCATCTATTATTGATGACTTCAGGCCTTTACCTTTTATCATACCTTCAATAAATGGCAACATTAACGCCCACCGGAACTCAGATTTATTGATGACTGGTTTATCTATATGTTCAAAATAAAAAGTGTACATCCACAGACTCAATACTTTTACATCCGGCTTATACTTTTCCAGGGCCTTAATAAATTGTTCACCCCGCTTTTGTACCATATTATACACTTCTGTAAAACTTTTACCTAGATAGCGCTGAGGGGTGTATTTAAACGGATCTAAGGCCGGGTCGTCCAGGTAATATTCCGCATCAAAAATGATCCCCTTTATATTCTTTTGATTAATAGCTTTTGACAACTTTTCCGTATTATCCAGGATTTTATCCCAGGATTTATTGCTAAACCAATCTACTCCCGTACTCGTATAACCACGCGTCAGTATAAAATTGTCTGTAAACCGTCCCCAATTCAAGCGGTCCAGTTTAGACTGGTTAAACGTGTTGGTGTTATAATCTGAAGAATCAAATATTTCGTAAATATTCCGGTTAAAAGAAAAAACAATACCTTCAAAAGGCCGGTCTTGCACCTTATCCAGATTCTCATACAAAAAATCCACATCCGGGTAATCCCAGCCGAATTCAAGTAACTTTTTAGTTTGTGCCAGGCCGGCATTAGTAATCACCAATATTAATAAGAACGAAAGGAATGTGTGTTTTTTGTACATAGTTTCTATAGTTAGGATACAATAATTCAGACTTAAATTCAGGGCCTTAGTTTACAGGAATAAAAAAAGAGTAAACCCAGGTGGTGAATTTACTCTATTTATCATTAATACATCATTAGCTTTTATCCAAAGCCTGCAGGATATCTGCTGCAATATCATCAATATATTCAAGACCGACGCTTACCCTTATTAAGCCTTCTGTAATACCTACAGCAGCTTTTTCCTCCACGGTCAACTTACTATGAGTAGTACTTGCCGGGTGACTCGCTATCGTCCTGCTATCACCGAGGTTACTGGTAACAGTTAACATTTCCAGAGCGTTCATAAATTTCTTTCCTGCTTCTGCCCCACCCTTCAGGTCAAACGTAATCAGGCCACCACCACGTTTCATTTGCTTTTTAGCAATGGCATATCCCGGATGGCTTGGTGAAAACGGGTAATTAACTTTATTTATTTTAGGATGATTCTCTAATATTTTAGCCAGTGCTTCCGCATTATCGCAATGGCGCTGAATACGCACATCCAACGTTTCTAAACTCCGGCTCAATACCCATGCATTAAACGGCGACATGCTTGGTCCTGTCTGGCGGCAGAAAAGATACACTTCTCTTATCAGTTCCTTTTTACCAACAATGATCCCACCCAGCACACGTCCCTGGCCATCCATCCATTTTGTAGCAGAATGAATTACCAAATCAGCTCCGAAATCTATCGGCTTCTGTAAGATCGGGGTAGCAAAACAATTATCTACCACCAACATAATGTTATGCTTTTTAGCCAGCTGACCAATATACTCCAGGTCTATTACGTCCAGTCCCGGGTTAGTAGGGGTTTCTAAATAAATGATTTTGGTATTGGGCTGAATCTTCGCTTCCCATTCTTCCGGCTTGTTGATATCCGCATAAGTACTGCTGATACCCCAGCGCACCAGATATTTTGTAAGAATCGTATGAGTACTTCCAAAAATAGAAGAACTGCTTAAAATATGATCACCGGCACTTAAAAAAGTCATAAAAGTACCAAATATAGCGGCCATACCCGTGGCCGTAGCAAAACCATCTTCTGCATTTTCCAATACGCACACGCGGTCGATAAACTCACGTACCGTAGGGTTTATAAAACGGCTATAAATGTTTAAATTATTCTGTTCCAGGAATGCGCCCTCCATATCTTCCGCAGAATCAAACTGAAAGCTACTGGTTAAAAATAAAGGTGCACTATGCTCATTTTCACTTGTCCTGGGTGTTCTTGTTCTTATTGCTTTAGTATTTTCATGAAAATCTTTCATTACAGGATATTTGTTTGAGTCGCAAATATACTAAGCCATTCACAGCAAACTGCAATAAAAAATACATAAAAGCCACAGGTACACCGCTTCAGCAAGATGTACCCGTGGCCCGTAATCTAGTGCGATACAAATTTTAACCCGATAATAGAACCGATCAGCGTACTTAAGAAAAAGACGCGCCAGAAACTGGCAGGGTCTTTAAAGAATAACATACCCATAATAGCAGTACCAACCGCTCCTATGCCCGTCCACACAGCGTAAGCAGTACCAATAGGCAATGTTTGTGTCGCTTTAATTAACAGCAGCATGCTTATAATAAGTGATACTAAAAATCCGGCATACCACCAGATGGCTTCAGTACCGGTTGTTTCTTTTGCTTTTCCTAAACAAGACGCGAAAGCGACTTCAAATAATCCTGCGATGATTAAAATAATCCAGTTCATAGTTGCTGTATTTTGTGCAAATTTCACAACTGGAAGCCAGACTATTTTTTACAAATGATAAAAACTACCTGATCTCCGACCTTATCCTGCTTAAACTAACTTGCGTAATGCCCAGGTATGAAGCAATATGCCCCAATTGTACCCGTTGCAATAAATCCGGGTTCCCCGCCAGCAAATCCATATATCTTTCTTTCGCATTCCTGAACTGCCGCGATATCAGCCTTTCTTCCGTTTTCACCAGTTCCTGCTCCGCAAATTTCCGGCCCCAGTTAGCAATATGAATATCTTCCAAAAATAACTGTTGCAGGTACCTGGCATTTAGTTTATATAATATACAATCTTCCAGGAGCTCAATATTTTCATAGCCTTTCGCGTTCTCTACATAACTTTTCATAGAAAGGACCGTTTCCCCTTCCGTACCAAACCAGAACGTAATATCAGTATCATCATTAGTGGCAAATGCCCTCACTATCCCTTTTTTTATAAAGTAAATATCCTGTTCCACCTTATCCGCTTTCAATAATATTACTCCCTTAGCATGCTGCACCTCACTTATCCCGTTCAGCAATAAATTTTTACTATCTTCCGGCAATTGATAAATACTATTCAATATTGATTCTGGCATCATAAAACTGGCAAGAAATATTTGTGTAAAAATAGTTTCTAAAAAACGGTAATCTGTAAAAAACATTGTTTTTCTTATTTTTATCGGGGCTCTCGGCAGCATAATACCTATGATGCTTCAATCCGGCGTGCTTATGGCTTCGCTGCGCTCGGTATATTTTTGCAGGAGTAGCCACAGAAGCAGTTATTTTATGATGCTCCTGCAAAAATACACTGCCTCCTTCGTCGGCACCAACGCATACCGCAGCCTTCCGGCTTTAGAATACCTGTTGAACATAAGTTGCATGGGACAAAAACAGCCACTGCCTGTTCCCTGTTTTTGTTCCATGCAACTTTAATCATCATTAAAGGCTCTTTTAAGTAATAAAAATTCTATATAGAAGTAAACAAGATATACAGGCAATAAACTTTTCTATGAAACATTGTATACTCGCAGGCATATTTTTTCTAATAATACAATATGTTCATAGCGCAAACTGGAATTCAATAAAAGCAGGCAATTGGAATGATGCCACAACATGGGCAGAAAATGCCGTACCTGCTACAACCGGTAATATCGGTACAGTCGCCATTAATCACAATGTAACATTGAATCAAAATGCGACGGTTTCTACCCTCGAAGTAATCGCAGGTACCCTTTTAACGTCCGGCGCTAATACATTAACGGCCACCGATCTAATTGTAAAAAACGGTGCGACGCTTCATCATAATTCCACAGAGGCCAGAATGCTCGCCATTACAAATTTCAGTGTAGAAGATGGCGGTTTTTATATACACGATGCCGCAAGCCATACCTCAAACGGGGCGGTAACGGATATTCCAGGTTCCAGTGCTAAAACTTTCGGTGATCTAAGTACCCAGGAAATAAGAAAGTGGGGAAACGGCGGCAGCTCGTTAGTTGCCTTGCCCGCTGTAAGTACCGGCTGGGGAAACCTGGTAATAAATGTATTAGTACTAGCCGCAGCATGGAATTTAAATGGGTCCTTAAGCTTAATTAAAGGAGACTTTGTATTAAACAGAACAGGCCCGTCAAGAGAGTTGATTTTATTTTCGAGATCAAGTACCAATTCTACCTTAACTATAAAAGGCAATATCATTCTAACTCCGTTAGGCGGCAGTGCATTAAAAGCAAGTGTTTTACAAGGAAACACATTAAGCATGAACAAAAATATTACCCTGACTGTAGAAAAAAATATAGAAGTAAATGGCGGTACGCTTTCTTTATCAAGTTTCATCACCGGATTTACCGGGCTCAGTTATATATATATCAATCTCAAGGGAGATTTAATTCAAAGAGCGACCGGAGTTATTGCACAAACAAAAAACTTATCAGTCATCGTAGATTTAAGATTTGTAGGCACCAATGAACAATTAATAGACATAGAAGACCCTATCTCAACTTTTTACGCAGGAATAAATATCGGAACAAGTTCAATTAACAGCCAGGTAACCGTAGTCAGAAATTTTGTTATTAACAATACCACAACAACAGCCACTGCACTCGTTGTAAATAACGGTTCCACCTTAAAAATCCAGGGCTCCAACGTTATATCCGGCAATATCGTTCTTCAGATTAAGCCTGCCGCTTCAATCGTAATAGAACACCCGGCAGGATTAGAGCCAGTTAACGGAACAACAGGCGCTGTTCAAATAAATGGCACCACTCCCGGTTTTCCGCCACTATACCCATCTGAATCGACAGACTATTCCTCATCTGCCAATTACATTTTCACAGGTGGTGCCAATCAGATCACCGGCTCCGGCATTCCTGATGATGTGCTTGGTTCTTTAATCATAGACAAATCTTCCGGCAGTGCTGCCACCCTATCCAAACCGGTAAGTATTTCCGGGACCTTCAATTTAAAAAACGGGATTGTCAACACCACCGTCACTAATTTACTAACAATAAAGTCTCCCGGCAGCCTGACCGGAACATTTAATAACGCCAATTTTATCAATGGCCCTGTCCGCCGTTACTTAAATCCCGCTAATACCGGTGACTATGTTTTTCCGGTAGGTTATCATAATGGCAGTATTTTTAATTACAAACCCATTGTCTTCACTCCCACTTCCACCGTTTCCGCTTCTGATTACTTCGATGCCAGGTTTGTGCCGGCAACCTCTCCTACCGGCGAATTACTCGGTATCAATATGATCGGGAAACTTGTACCTGAGTATTGGGAACTGTTACCGAACAGTGGCGTCACCACTTCCGGAAAAGTATCAGTCAACTACACCTGGCCGGGAACCGCAGCGACCAATTGGATCAATCCCGCATTTGCCAACATTACACCGGAAAGCAATCATTACATTGCTGTCGCCCATTTTCACGATAACGGCAGCAGCAGTTACTGGGACTTTACAAAAGCTGCCAGCCAGCTGATGGAAAAAATATACGTTCCTGACGCATCAAATGACGGCCTGGTGCAATCCGGTCCTCTAAACAATTTCGGCATTTTTACATTCGGGCTGTTTTACGACAATGTGCTTCCAATAATCATCAAAGACTTTAGATTATCCCGGACCAACGGGGCGAATCAATTAAAATGGCATGTCGAAGGAGAAAATATCATAAAAGACATCACTTTAGAAATCAGCAATAACGGTATCCAATTTCAACCGCTTCAAAAACTAAACACTTTAACCGGGAGCATTAATGCGGCCCCACATGCTGAAGGAAAATATTACAGGTTAAAAGTACAGTCGAAAACAGGAGATAATATCTACAGTAAAATACTCTACCTCTCCGATAACCAGGGTACGAAATACAACATCATTAATAATGGTCAGAGTAACCCGGCATTACAAATAGCGCTGGCAGAATCCGGGACTTTTCAATACCGTATTATCAGTCAGCAGGGAACTATAATGCTTATCAAAAAAATAGATTTACTAAAAGGCGATCATATCCTTACATTGCATTCCAATCACTTGAGTAAAGGAGTTTACTATGTACAAATACAGGACAATAGCCAAATAACCAATACTTTAAAGTTGATCGTAAATTAATCCTGAAACTATTTTAATAGTAATTTGGATAGTAGTAATAAAAAATATAACTTCGCAAATTCAAAAAATAATATTTGCCCGGTTGCAGTCGGGCAGTAAAACAAAAACTTTATGAAACAGAATACACATCCAACGTCTTACCGTTTAGTAGTTTTCAAAGACATGAGTAATGGTGACGCTTTTTTAAGCCGCTCTACTGCTCGTTCAAACGAAACAATCGTTTTTGAAGATGGTAACGAATACCCGGTTATTAAATTAGAGATTTCTAACACTTCTCACCCTTTCTATACCGGTAAAGCGACCCGTCTTGATACTGCTGGTCGTATCGATAAATTCAACAAACGTTATGCGAAAAAAGCTTAATCGTTGGATATTAACAATATTAAAGGTTCAGGATTTTTTCCTGGACCTTTTTTTAGTCCCCTTATTCATGAAATTTCCCCTTTAAACATCAAATGCATTTTGGGCATTTGTTTCGCCCCATCAAATAAAAATCATTTCTAAAGTTTTTCGCAAAAAACATACTACTATTTACAATATATCAATTCGCCGGCATTGTGGCTGGTTACCTGATAACTAACTAAACTGAATCACATTTTCTTACCAAAAGAAATATCCCTACCGCTCCGGATTACAATACTTCTTTCTTAAACTTTACAATACTTATTGCATTGAATAATAGATTCGATTGTTATTTTTGTAGTTATGCAAATACCGGAAGGCAAGAAAATATACTTTTTATCAGACTTTCATTTGGGTGTACCAACACATGCTTCCAGCATAGAAAGAGAGAAAAAAGTAGTTGCTTTTTTAGATGGAATTAAAGACTCGGCATTTTATATTTTCATTGTTGGAGATATGTTCGATTTTTGGTACGAATACAAATATGTGGTACCAAAAGGTTATGTACGCATTTTAGGAAAGCTGGCTGAGCTTACAGACAGGGGCATTAAAATAGATTTCTTTGTTGGCAACCACGATATGTGGATGAAAACTTACCTGCAGGAAGAACTGGGCATCCCTGTCTATTTCGAACCGAAAACTTATGAATTCAATCATAAAAAGTTTTATATCGGGCATGGAGACGGCCTTGGTCCGGGCGACAAAGGTTATAAGTTTTTGAAAAAGGTATTCCGGAATAAACTTTGCATCGCCTTATTCGGTATGCTGCCCCCCTATTTTGGCATTGGTCTTGCTAATTTCTTCAGTAGAAAAAGCAGGGCAAAAACAGGGCACGATGATGCCGTTTTTTTAGGAGAAGATAACGAATGGCTGGTTATATACAGTAAAGAAATACTGGCCAAAGAACATTTTGACTATTTCATTTTCGGCCACAGGCATTTACCACTAAACATCAGCCTGAACGAGCGCAGCAAATACATTAATTTAGGTGACTGGATCAAATATTTTACTTATGCCGAATTTGATGGCAGCACCTTCAATTTATTGGAATATAAAAACTAAATGGGGAGAATCAAATACATATTTATCAGCATCACGCTAATGTTCCTGAGCCAGTTTTGCCTGGCCCAGGCCGAGGGCGTTCATGCAAAATTATTTTTTCCAAAAAAAGATATCGCACTTTTCGAAACAGATAATTTAGGCAATATCTATATTGTAAATAAGCAACAACAGCTCATCAAGTACAGTAAGGATCTGGATTCGCTCCAGGTATATAACAATGTTCAGCGTTTTGGCTTATTAAGCAGCATCGATGTCAGCAACCCGTTAAAAATATTATTATTCTACAAAGACTTCTCTACCGTTGTTATCTTAGACCGTTTTTTGGCAGAACGTGCGGCCATTGACTTCCGGAAGATTGGCATATACAGTGCCAATGCCGTATCACTGGCATACGATAACCAGGTATGGTTGTATGATGAACTGAATAATACCATCAAAAAAATAAACGACAATAATGAAGTGTCAATAGCATTTAATGATTTCAGAACACTGTTTGAAACAGCTCCTTATCCTGCCAGGATCATAGACAACAACGGGTTGGTATATGTATATGATCCTAAAACCGGTATACTGGTGATGGATTATTATGGTGCCTATAAATTCACATTACCTATAAAAAATGTACAAAGCCTGAACATTGTAAATGGCAAGGTATTATATATTCAAAATAATATGCTGCACTTTTACTCATTATCAGAGCTCCAGGATAAAACAATGATTTTACCTGCTGAAATTGGCAAAGGAAAGAATATTAAAATAGAAGCCAACAAAATTTGGTATAATACGGATGAAGGTATATTTACCATTAATTTTTAACCAATTATGAAAGAATTTTTCGACATTGTCATTTTAGACAACACAATACGGGCATACACTATTTCCCTAAGTATTATCGCTATTTTCTTCCTTTTTAAAACCCTGATAACAAAAATTGTTATATGGATTTTAAAAAAGCTTGTCAAAAGAGAAGTTGTAGAAAAATTAGATACTGAGTTTGTGGCTTATATAGCCAAACCACTGCGTTTATTCCTGCTTGTTTTTATTATACTGGTGGCCACCCACAGGCTGCAGTTACCCCATATATTAGAATTTAAAATCTACAAATTAGCATTTCCTGATATCCTGGAAGCGGTTGTAAGAGGCATCTGGATATGGACATTTGTATGGTTCTGTAACAGGCTAATGTTTGCTATTGCAGGTGTATTGCATAAAAAAGCACAATTGACAGAAGATAAATCCGATGACCAGATCATCATTTTTTTCCGCGACCTGCTTAATGTGATTATTTGGATTATCGGCATTTTATTAATTATAAAGTTCTCATTAGGCTTTCCGTTGAACAATATCCTTACCAGCATTAGCTTAGTAGGTGCGGCATTAGCATTGGCATTTAAAGAAAGCCTGGAAAACATCATTGCTTCTTTCATCATTTTCTTCGATAAACCTTTTGTAATAGGCGATAGTGTGAAAGTTGGTTCCACCGCAGGTGTAGTTGAAAAGATCGGTATCAGGAGCACCAGGATTTTAACGGGAGATAAAACCTATATCTCTGTACCTAATAAACAAATGGCTGACTCTGTTTTAGACAACCAGTCACGCAGAACCGCCAGGAGAGCAACACAAACCATCGAGCTTTCTTTAAGTGTTCCCGGCACACAGCTCACCTACTTTATAGATAGTTTAAAACAGTTTTTGTCCAATAAACTGATTGTGAACAGCTACACGGTTTTCCTGTCTGATACCGGCAAAACTGCCCATGTTATCACTGTGGAATACCTGACAAATATGACACAGACATTAGCGGAATTCAACAATTTCAGACAGGAGGTGAACCTGTTTATCATTAATTACTTAGATACTCAAAAAATTGAGTACGCCGCTTCTTCCAGCACTGTGGTAGTAAGCCAGGCCACCAATTAAGGTTAAGCCTAAGAAAAGAACAAAAAGTACAAGGGAGTGACACAACGATGTACAATAGTAGCATTTAAGCCCGCTCAATAAAAAGAAAAAATCAACCGGAGCATATTCATGAAAACGATATTAAAATTATCGGTTGTTGCAATGGCATTCTTCGCCTGCAAAAACCAGACAAATAAACCTGAAGTATCAAATACAGAGACCGTTAATAACCTGGCTTTTGAAGGATTGAAGTCAAATGGCATCATAGAAATAACCGACACGACTCAACTGGAAACCATTGATTCTGCCGCCATCAAAAATGCCCTTAAAGGAGATGCGTTTTATAACCTTGTTTTCTGGAAAAACAGGGCGATCGTTTACACAGACAGTAAAGTGGTAGAAGTGATTTCCGCTTCATTAATGTCCATTCCTAATACTTTAATTGAAACTCAGACAGAGGTCTTATACAATTTCAACCGTACCTGGTGCGACAGTATTGAAGACAAAAGCATCTGGAAGAATTATATTTTAAGTGCCAGCTTAGTAAATGACTCTCTGAAACAGCAGGAATACATAGATGCGCACAATACCCAAAGAGACAAATGGCCGGATGTGGCTAAAGGGTTTTGCCATGCGAATTTCCAGCAATTGCAGATTTTTAAAATAGGCCGCCAGTTGGTACTGATCATCCGCGTACCAGCAGCAAATACCCTGGAAGAACTTGATCCTAAAACACTGGAGAATAATCCTAAAATGGTAGAATGGAATAACCTCATGAAAGATTACCAAACCGGCCTGCCCGGCACAAAACCAGGGGAAACCTGGGTCTTTTTCAAGTAATAGATGTATTCCAAATCCAATGTTATATATTTGAAGATATTCATGAACGAAGCTAATGAGTCATAAAAAGAGAATTGCTATCATAGGGGCCGGTCCCGCAGGTTTAACAGCGGCTTACCTCTTAGGCAAAACTAACCAGTTTCATATCGATGTTTTTGAGAAAGACCCTAATTATGTTGGTGGTATTTCCCGTACAGAGTCCTATAAAGGATATCATTTCGATATTGGCGGTCATCGTTTTTTCAGCAAATCACAGGAAGTAGAAGATTTCTGGACAGAGATCCTGGGCGACGAAATGCTGGAACGCCCGCGCAGCAGCCGTATTTTTTATAACAATACATTTTTTGCCTATCCTTTAGTGGCCGGTGAAGCGCTAAGAAAACTGGGCATTATAGAATCCACACTTTGTGTGGCCAGTTATTTTAAAGCAAGGCTTTTTCCTGTTAAAAATCCAAAGAATTTTGAAGAATGGGTCTCCAATGAATTTGGCTCCAGGCTTTTCCGCATATTTTTTAAAACTTATACCGAAAAAGTATGGGGAGTACCTTGCACCGAATTATCCGCCGACTGGGCGGCTCAGCGCATTAAAGGCCTGTCGTTAATGTCAGCCATTAAAAATGCGCTATTTCCTCCCAGCAAAAAAAACGGTAAAAGCGGGCAGATAAAAACATTGATAGACTCTTTTCGCTATCCGAAAAACGGTCCCGGCCAGATGTGGGAAGCCTGCGCGGCCAAATGTCGCCATATGGGAGTGAACATTCACATGGGCGTGAATGTATCCGGGCTGGAATATGTTTCAGAAAACAACTGGAATGTAATAACCAATTCGGATACCGATACTGCCAATTATGATTATGTCATTTCTACCGCTCCGGTGCGTGAACTGATCAACGCCATTAAAAATCCGTTACCGGCAGCAACGATCAATGCCGCCAATGCATTAAACTACAGGGATTTCCTTACTGTGGTACTGATCCTTAAAGACAAAAATGTTTTCTCCGATAACTGGATTTACATACACGATCCCAACGTAAAAGTCGGGCGTATCCAGCACTTCAAAAGCTGGAGTCCTTACATGATTCCCAATGATGAGAATGTTTGTTACGGCCTGGAATACTTCTGTTTTGAAGGAGATGGTTTATGGACCAGCAGTAATGAGGAGTTGGGGGAATTAGGCAAAAAAGAAGTAGAAAAGATTGGCTTAGCCAATGCGGCTGAAGTGGAAGACACTTATGTCGTGCGCCAGCCAAAAGCATACCCGGTTTATGACGCCCATTATGCCAGGCACCTGGAAACCATTAAAGGCACATTGCAAACAATGCCTGGTTTAATCCTTGTCGGACGCAATGGTATGCACAAATACAACAACCAGGACCATAGTATGATGACGGCCATGTTAGCCGTTAAAAATATTGTAGCCGGTAAAGAAATTTACAATTTATGGAATGTGAATGAAGATGCGGAATACCACGAAAGCGGGGAAAGAGGCAGCGAGCCGGCAGGCCGCAGCATGCCAAAAACCATCCATGCATAAAACAGTAAGGGCAGATGTTATTACAACTTCTGCCCTTTTTTATTACTCCAAAAAACGCTCTTAAATGTTCAAACCGCCACAAGCGCTCAGCACCTGCCCAGTTACATAGCTGCTCATATCACTCGCCAAAAACAAAGTAACATTTGCAATGTCCTCAGCCGATGCAAAACGTCCCAAAGGAATACTTGCTTTATACTTATCCGCAGCATCACCCTCTTTCAGGTAACTGGTCATATCCGTTTCCACAAATCCCGGGGCAATGGCGTTACAACGAATATTGCGGCTGCCTAATTCTTTAGCCACACTTTTAGTAAAACCGTTTACACCGGCCTTACTTGCAGCATAACTGCCCTGCCCGGCGTTACCCATTTCACCAATCACGCTGCTCATATTTATAATACTGCCAGCACGTGCTTTCATCATAGGTTTCAGCACTTGCTTCGTCATATAAAACACACTGTTCAGGTTGGTTGCTATTACATCGTTCCATTGTTCAGGGCTCATGCGAAGCAGCAGATTATCTTTACTGATACCGGCATTATTTACCAAAATATCCACTGTGCCAAAAGTAGCCAGTACATCAGCCACCATTGTTTCACAAGCAGCAAAATCTGCAGCATTACTTTGATACGCTTTCGCTTTTACACCCAAAGCAATCAGTTTTTCTTCCAGCGCTTTCGCCTTTTCCGCACTATTGTCACTTACATAAGTAAATGCCACATGTGCGCCCTGTTCTGCAAATTTAATGGCAATCGCTTCGCCTATTCCCCTGGCAGCGCCAGTTACGATCGCAACTTTATCCTGTAATAATTTCATAAATATTCATTATAAATATTAGCAAATAAACACTATTTTTTGCATTTATACAATATGTGACTATTCAGCCGGTTATTCTGATTTTTTATAGGGGGCTCTCCCCTTTTGTTCAGCCTGTTTTACATTTGTTCCGGCTGCTTTGGGGTTCGCTTCGCTCCGTGCTCCTGCGTCGCACCGGCTCGTGCCTCGCCACCCACGCATCCGGCAGCCCTTCTGCAATTAATCTCTAATCACCCATTCATTGGCTGTAGCGATTCATGAACCTTTATCCTGTTAATCTGAATATATTAATTACAGCGGATAACACTATCCGCCTTCCTTACACAATCACTCCAATTAACGCTACTATCATGATTCTTCTGTAATTTTGCTGTTATGAACCAGGAGATTAAATTTTACAAATATCAGGGCTGTGGCAATGATTTCATTTTAATAGACGACAGGCAAAATTCAATCACATTAACCACCGGGCAAATAGAAAAACTATGCGACCGTCGCTTTGGCATTGGTGCAGATGGCTTAATGCTTTTACGGAGTAAGGAAGGTTACGACTTTCAAATGGTTTATTACAATGCGGATGGCAATGAAAGTACAATGTGCGGCAATGGCGGCAGGTGTATTACCAGGTTTGCCAGCGACCTGGGTATTACTTTTCCAAAATATAATTTCCTGGCGATTGATGGCCCGCATGACGCTACCATTGAAGCAAATGGTATTGTGAATCTCAAAATGATAGATGTACACCAGGTAGCCTCTTTTCCCGGATTCAAATTCTTAAACACCGGTTCCCCGCATGTGGTAATGCCTGTTACAGATATATTGAATATTGACGTATATAATAAAGGAAAAGAGATTCGCTACAGTGACACATTTACGCCCGGCGGCACCAATGTGAACTTTACTGAAGTAACAGATAACAACACCATATTTGTAAGGACCTATGAACGTGGTGTGGAAGATGAAACATTAAGTTGCGGTACAGGTGTAACGGCATGCGCTTTAATGCAGGCGGATTTAAGCAATAATGCAGAACCGCAAACGGTGAATGTTAAGACTCGTGGTGGTAATTTAAAGGTCATGTTTACTGCTGAAAATGAACAAACGTTCAGTAATATCTGGCTTTGCGGCCCGGCAGAAAAAGTATTTGAAGGCAATATTCAGATTCAAGGTCTATAAATTATGGCAACAGTACAGATAGTAAAAGCAAGCAACGAAGATATCATTGCCATTCAGAAAATAGCAGCTGCCACCTGGCCTGTCACCTACAATGCAATACTCAGTGCCAAACAATTGAGCTATATGCTTAATAAAATGTACAATACTGAGGTTATTGCCAGCCAAATGAATACAACTGGTAACCAGTTTTTCCTGGCTGTTCTGGACGGGCAGCCGATCGGCTTCTGTCATGTAGCAGTTTCTGAACAATCCCATACTTATAAACTACACAAATTATACGTGCTGCCTACTATACAAAAAACCGGGGCTGGCATTACGCTGATGCAAACTGCGGAAGATTTTGCCCGTGAGCATGGTGCTACAAATCTTATCCTGAATGTAAACAGGCATAATAATGCATTTGGCTTTTATAAAAAACACGGTTTCGAAATTCTCAGGTCGGAAGATGTAGATATTGGCCGGAACTTTTTTATGAACGATTATGTTTTAATAAAAAGCCTGTAAATAAAAAAATCCCATAGATGCAGGCATAAAAAAACCGTTGATGGATTTCAGCTCATCAACGGTTTTTAAATTTTAAAATCTATTAAAGATTATTCACCTTCTTTTTTCTTTTCAGCGTCTTTTTGCTTTTTAGATTCTTCCTTGTAGGTTTCGTATTTTACCTGTTGTTCTTTGGTAAGTAATTCGTTGATTTTAGCTTCACGCTCAGTGCGAATTTCCTTAATTCTTGCTTTCTTAGCTTTTTCATCCAGTACAGTAGTGGACTTTACAGTTTCTTCCTGCTCTTTGTAAGTAGCTTTTATATCTTTAATTTTCTGGTCAACTTCTTTAGTTAGACCCAGTACCTCACGCAGGCTTTGTTTTTTCTCCTGCTTATCCTGGGCATATACATTGGTAGAAGTTAAAGTTGCTATTGATAAAACTGCCGCAACCAGCATTAATGTTACTTTTTTCATACAACAAAGTTTAGATACCAAATTTAAGTACTAAAAACAATGTCATAACCGGTTTTACATTAATTTAATCTTGCAAACGTTTGCAGGATTATTCAGCCATCAAAGCTTTTACTTCATGCTGTATCGCATCCTGAACAATATTATTCATGGTAGCTTGCGGGTTCGCTAAGTCAAAATCGATAATACTCCTGTTTAAATCAATCGCTTTCGCATCATCTTTTTGCATCTGGGCCAATTGGTTGATAATATAAATATTCTGGTCCTTCATTTTTTTTAATGCTTCCCAAACTGTCGGGTTCACATAAATCTGCTGTGTTACATTATGCTCAAATTCATCGCTGATGGCCCTGGTAAGCGTAAATTGCATTTGAGCAACATTCAGTTCGTTATTAAACAATCGGTTAACGAGGTTGGTTAACTTAGTGCGTTCTGCTAGTAATGTTAAACGTTCATAAGCGGCTATCTGCATTTTTATACTGTCTGTTCTCAGCAGTTTAGCAGACTCCAGGCCACGGAATTTTCTTAAAGACCAGCTTAGATATGCTGCAAAACCGGCGATGCTTAATCCTAATGCTATTGTCAATATGGTATTAACAGTTGTTTCCATACAAGTTAATTCTATTTTTTGCGAATGTAAATCCTTATTATAATACTATATGAATTTGATACCATTTAAACGGGGATTATTAGGAATTTATTGTAATTTCAATTTTATGACAAAATAACATGACAATATATTACTCCACAGGTGTGAATAACACATAATTGCATGTTATTAGAATTGGTGCTATTTTTGTAACCATTTTATTGTAGAAAATTAAATTTAAAAACTTTAAAAATAATTACAATGGCTTTAGAATTTACAGATTCAAACTTTCAAAGTGAAGTAATAGATAATGGTCAGTTAACAATAGTAGACTTTTGGGCTGAATGGTGTGGACCTTGTCGTGCAATCGGGCCGGTTATTGAGGAATTATCATCTGAATATAGTGGAAAAGTAAGTGTAGGTAAATTAAACGTTGACCATAATGGTGAGGTTAGTTCTAAATATGGCATTACGTCCATTCCTGCTATCTTATTTTTCAAAAATGGCGTGGTTGTTGATAAGCTAGTAGGAGCACAACCAAAAAGCAATTTTGTTAAAAAAATAGAGCAACACTTATAATCTTTGAAATATAGTGAATAACAAAACCTATAAAGCCGGGCTTTATAGGTTTTGTTATTTTACAATATGGTTCAAATTCAAAAAATGCATTACAATGAAACATAGCCTCCCGGATTGGAAACATTTAATTCCTGAAAATTTTAGTGATCATAGCCGCGTGTGGATTTATCAATCTAACAGAATGTTTGGCTTTCAGGAAGCATTACAGATAGAAAGTATATTAGAGGACTTTGTCGAGCACTGGAAAAGCCATGGCGACGAGGTAAAAGGTTATGCCAACTTAGTTTTCGGACAGTTTATTGTGCTGATCGCTGACGAATCTGATACACAGGTAAGCGGCTGCAGCACAGATAGCTCTGTGCGGGTTATTAAGGAAATTGAAACCTTGTTCAATGTTACCCTGTTCGACAGGTTATTACTGGCATTTGAACATAAAGGCAGGATCCAGATGCTGCCTATCTCTCAATTGAACTACGCGTTAAATAACAACTATATATCTGAAAACTCCCTGTTCTTCAATAACACTGTAAAAACAAAGAAAGAGTTATTGGATTCATGGATATTACCGGTTAAAGACAGTTGGCTGAACAGCCGGCTTAGCTTAGACAAGGCATAAGCAAAAGCGCATTAAACTTTTAAATTTAATGCGCTTTTTTTATAAGCCGGGCACTGAGATCATAGCCCGCGTTTTAATAGAACATCCCTTCTATAAAATACCCGGCGATCAGAAATTCTGAACATTGTCATTTGTGAAATGGCCTGCATACCTTTTCAATAACTTAATAGTCATAATAAAATGGGTCACGATTAAAAGTGATACCACAAGGAAAATTTTGAACAAGGTTTTTAAACTACTCTCTACCTCCGCCCTTTTAATATTCGCATCTATCTGGGTAACGTTATCATACATCTGATCTGCAAATGATTGAAAGAAATCATGTTGAGTTAAACTGCTGACACTTACAAACAGCAACATTGCTGCCATAAACAAGGTCACGTAACCATTCACTTTTATCCAGTCTTTTAAACCTGTTTTCAGGGTACCATTTAGTAAGATGATCCTCTTTAAAAAACGATTGCTCAAAAAGAAATATATGACTACGGCGCTAAAAACAAAGAACGGCAGCAGGGCTGCAAAATTGCCGAAAATCTGGGGCAATAGGGTAACTGCTGTAAAGCCTATTAAAAAAGCAACCGGCATTAACAATACCGTTATTACCTGGTATATTGTGGCTAAATTAAATTTCATATACTGCAAAAATAAAAAACGCTTTACACAAATAACCGCTAAATTATCGTGTAAAGCGTTTTAAAAGTTATAAATTAAAGTGCACTCTTGATATGCAACTCATTATATTGTTTTAAAGCGATCTCAGCCGGTGCATCCAACATCACATCCCTTCCGCTGTTGTTTTTAGGGAAAGCGATAAAATCACGGATACTTTCACTGCCACCAATAATTGCACAAAGCCTGTCGAAACCAAAGGCAAGGCCACCATGTGGCGGGGCACCATATTCAAAAGCGCCTAGTAAGAAACCGAATTTCTCCTGCTGCTCATGGGCATCCATACCTAAAGCGGCAAACATTTTCTCCTGCAGCTCGCGTTGGAAAATACGGATACTGCCACCACCGATCTCGTTACCGTTTAACACCAGGTCATACGCATTTGCTTTGATGCCGGCATATGGGTGTTCCAGGTATTTATCCAGGTCTTCTACTTTCGGAGAATTGTTGATCATTACTGAAATATGGTCCGGCTTTGGACTTGTAAACGGATGATGACGTGCTACCCAACGGCCTGCTCCACCGCCATCCTGGTCTTCCAGCGCAAACTCAAACAAAGGAAAATCAATGACCCAAAGCATTTTAAATTCATCTGCTTTGCGTAGGTTCAGGCGCTCACCCATTTCCAGGCGTAAGGTACTGGCTGCTTTACGGGTCAGTTCTTCTTTACCGGCAACGATCAAAATCAAATCTCCTGCTTTGGCATTGGCAGCTTCAGCAATTGCTTTTAATTGTTCCGGATTGTAGAATTTATCTACGCTGCTTTTGAATGTACCATCTGCATTGCAACGGATATTTACTAAACCCTGCATGCCTATCTGCGGGCGTTTTACCCATTCAGTGAGTTCATCTACCTGTTTACGGGTATATTCCGCAGCACCCGGAACGGCTATCGCTATAACGGTTTCTGCATTATCAAATACAACAAAGTTGGCTCCGTTAATTAAGCTGCTGAAATCCTGTTTATGGCCTAAAACATGTTGCGGCTTTTTAAGATTGCACAGTTCCATACCAAAACGGATATCCGGCTTGTCATTACCATAATTCCACAAAGCGTCATCATAAGTCATGCGTAAAACCGGTTCATTGTAATCGTAATTTTTTACCGATTTAAAAACATGTTTTACCAGGCCTTCGAACATGTTGATAATGTCTTCCTGCTCCACGAAACTCATTTCACAGTCAATCTGGGTAAATTCCGGCTGACGGTCTGCACGTAAATCCTCATCCCTGAAACATTTTACGATCTGGTAATAGCGGTCATAACCGCTTACCATTAATAATTGTTTAAATGTTTGCGGGCTTTGCGGTAATGCATAGAACTGGCCGGGGTTCATACGGCTAGGTACGACGAAATCGCGGGCACCTTCCGGCGTACTTTTTATCAGGAACGGGGTTTCAATATCCATGAAACCTTTATCATGAAGGTAGTCGCGCGTAGCACGGTTTACCGCATAACGTAATTCTATGTTTTTCTTTACTGCATTTCTACGCAAATCCAGGTAACGGTATTTCATGCGCAGATCTTCTCCGCCATCCGTATCATCCTGGATGGTAAATGGTGGTACTGCGGATTTATTCAGTATTTTAAATTCAGTGATCTTTATTTCTATTTCCCCTGTAGGAATATTGGGGTTTTTATTGGAACGCTCACTTACCACACCTGTAGCCTGTAACACGAACTCGCGGCCTAATGGGTTTGTATCCAACTGCTCATTGAGTTCTTCTCCAAATAATAACTGTGTAATACCATATCTGTCACGTAGATCCACGAAGGTGATTGCTCCGAATTTACGTACGGTTTGTACCCAACCAGACAAAGTAACAGTCTGAGAAACATTATTTAATCTTAATTCGCCACAAGTATGTGAACGGTACATATATCTAAAAATTTATTTAGTGAATGGAATGCAACTAAATTGCGCCGCAAATATACGGAATAGTTAGTAGTGCGTGTAAAATAGTGAACAGGAAACCCTCATCAATAGCAACCGGATAATCTATGATAATTAAAATATTTATAAAGACTTATTTTTTACTATGTTTACTCTTTAAAAGTAATTGTCAAAATTGTAATTGCATCCATTTTGACACAATTCCCTTTTACTTAAAGAAATAGCATTAAACAAAAATCGAGATGTTTCTTATTTACGGTACACGGAGCGCCAGGATAAAAAAATATACTGACAACCACTCAAGATGTGAAAGTTGTAAAAATTTTGACCTTGATGTAGAGGTCTATAGAAGTTATTATCATGTTTATTATATTCCGTTTGTTCCGATTGGAGAAAAAACGGCATTTATTCGATGTAATCATTGTGGTGAACCCGGGCAGTCAGGCACTTTACTGCAACATTATGAAAAATCTGCGAGGACCCCGTTTTACCTGTTTACCATTCCTATCCTTATCCTGATGTTTATTGCGACGATGGTTTACGCCAATTTCAATCAACAAAAAGAAAAGGTATTGCTGGTAGCGAATCCTTTAGTTGGAGATGTGTATGGCATGAGGAAGGAGGATAACAATAATGTCTCGTACTTCTTTCTGCGTGTATCAGGCATTAATGGTGATACGGTTATTTTTCAACATAGTAATTTAGAATACGGCCAATTCGTTTCGGGATTTAATGAGGAAGATTTCTTTGTTAAAGATGACGAATTCTATTTTCTGAAACCGGCATTAAAGCAAATGCTTGAGAAAGATAACATTAATTCGGTCTACAGAAATTATGATGGCTACCAGGGTTTTAATCGCATTAAATAATTCTCTTACTTATCCGTTATTACGTTTTTTCCTGTTCTGGCTAATTTTCTTAATCCCAGTCGCAGCTTTTTATTGGACTTTAAGTACTTTGAACTTAATACGACTAATAAAGACACACAGGCAGTGGTGCCTAATAAGCCGCCATACCCCTGGTAATACTTGCCTGAATAAATAAACAACAAGCTGTACAACACAGCGGCTAAGCCTATACTTATAAAGCTGCTGGTCTGCTTTGCTGAAACCATGCCTACGAAAGTGGCCCCTAGAAACAGGGGTGGAATGGCATTTACAAGATAGTTGGAGCTGCCATTAAAGGCTAGCTTGAATATGACCGCCACTAATAATGCCAGAAAAGATGAGGCTCTTACAGCGTTCCATTGTTTATAGCGGATCAAGTACTGCACACCGGTGGCGCCGATAACCGCTACTAGTATTAGTATTATCCTATCCATGATACATACATTTTATATAGCAATACGGCTACGGTTACACCAATAAAGGCCATTGTTCCTGCTTTACCGCCAATACCCTGGAATAAACTTTTGGAGAACATAAAGAAAAAAGCGGTGATGACGCTGGCAAATAAAATGAAGGATACATTGTTGCTGACATTGGTGCTGGTCATGCCTACGAAAGCACCGCAGTACATGACTTCGGGGAGATCTGCCAGGTATTTGGATTGTTTATTGATCTCGGGTAAAAAGGAGGCTGCCAGTCCGGTAGCGCTGCCTGCGATGACGGGGCCGAGTGCCATTTGCTGATTCAGGAAAAAAGCGGTAAACGCAGCAACCGGTAACCATAACATTATTTTCCAGGAACCTGCCTGTAACTCCGGCAGGTGTAACGGGGTTTTAAAGTAACTGTACAATACGCAAAAAGCAATCACCGCAACGCCTGTTAATATGATGGCGGGTGCTTTCTGATCTACTAAAATAAACATTAAAAACAAAAAATGTATGGCAAAGAAGCAAATGATTAAGCTTTGCCTGACTATTTTTTTCTGTCTTTTTAACTTCATGACCAAGGTGGAATCGCTGAAAATTTATTATGGCGCAAAAGTAAACATTAACTGATACACTATTGGGATATTTATAGGGGAAGATGGTTTAACGGGGTATTTGAAGGTGTTGCCGGATGAGCGGATGGGCTTAAATTCAAAAAATATTTATAACGGATGGTTGATACATTCACATCATGTATATTTGATGCAAGTAGTAGATATTTATAATGCATTTCGTTAAATAGAGGGCTGTAGATGAAGGGCTGCGGCATACGTGGGCGGCGAGGAACGAGCGGGTGCGACGCAGGAGCACGGAGCGTAGCGAACCCCTAAGTACGCCGGACTATGGCTTAATAGTGTATAATGTGCTGACAGCCCCGGATAAAACAGGAAATAACCGGATAATTGTAAATTTTAATATGCAGGAAGATAAGCTTTTAATAGAGCAATTTAAGGACCCGGCTACTAAGGAACGGGCTTATACTGCTATCATTAAAAAATACCAGGAGCGATTGTACTGGCATATCAGGCGCTTATTAGTGGAACATGAGGACACTAATGATGTGATGCAGAATGTGTTTATTAAGGTATGGAACGCTTTGGAAAATTTTAGAGAGGATAGCCAATTATATACCTGGCTTTACCGCATTGCTACGAATGAAAGCCTGACTTTTATAGATCAGCGTAAACGGAAATCGGCCGATTACAGCCTGAGTGATGTGGAAGGGGCGTTGGAAAATAAGATTCGTGCGGACAGGAACTTTGATGCGAACAAACTGGAATGGAAACTTCAACTGGCTATACAGCAGCTACCGGAAAAGCAGCGTGTGGTATTTACATTGCGCTACTACGATGAAATGCCTTATGAAGAAATGAGCCGGGTGCTGGAAACGAGTGAGGGCTCACTAAAGGCCAGTTACCACCATGCAGCTAAAAAAATAGAAGATTATATTCTTAAGAATAGTGAATAATTTTTAACTTTTTAAACTTATGGCTCTAATGGCTGTCTAAAAACAGAATTGTAAACATCAGTAAAGAATTAATGAGATGCAACTGTCCGAAATAAATAAAGAATTAGAAAATATAGCGCCAAAATTATTGGGCATTAATAAGGCGATGCCTTTTAGTGTGCCTGATAACTATTTTGAGTTGCTGTCTATCGAGGCTTTATTATATACTAACGGTAAAGCAGTTGGATATGCGGCACCCGACCTTTATTTTGAAGAATTTCCTAACAGGCTGCTTTTAAAAGTGGCGAAAACGGGTAATGATACTGTTTCTCAATCGGTGCCGGAAGGCTATTTTGACCATTTTGCTGATAATCTTTTAGCGAAAATTAAAGCCGGGGCCCCAGAGGTAGCGGTTTCGGCTGAGACTGATGAATTGCCTGCAATATTTGCCTCTATCGGTAAAGAAATGCCTTACCATGTGCCTGCGGGTTATTTTGAAACGGCTGTAAAAATACCGGAAAACAACGTTGATTCGGCCCCTAAGCAAGGAAAAGTGGTGCCTATCGGCAACAAAAAGAACTGGTTAAAATACGCTGCTTCTATTGCGGCTATTGGTTTATTGATCACATTGGGTGTTAAAACTTCGAACAACGATATTGTGCCCTCCGTGGCTACACCTGCTGTTGCAATTGCTGCCGCACCTGCTGCGGATATTGACAGTGCTGTTGACAGTGAATTTGCTGCGATGCTGGCAGCATTGGACTCTAAGGCATTTGTAAGCGATGAGGTAACTGATAGCGGTAAAGCGGATATCAGTGAGGATTTAATGAGTGAGGATATAGAAAGTTCATTAAAAAAGCTGAGCGATAAAGATTTGATCGCATTTTTGCAAACGGTTGGTATGAACTAACAAAACAGAATAACTAACATGAAAAGATATTTATACATTTTATTTATAGCTATTTGGAGCCTGTCCACGATATCTGTATCAGCCCAGGAAAAGGGGAACAGGGTGGAATCTCTCAGGGTTGCTTTTATTACTAAGAAACTGGACCTGACGCCTGATGAGGCAAAGGGTTTCTGGCCTGTTTATGATATTTATGATGAAGAGATGCGTAAAGTAATGAAGGAGCACCGTGAAAAGGGTGGCAGTGAACTGGAACTGGAAGAAAAGAAGCTGAATGTACGTAAGAAATATAAAGGTGATTTTCTGAAAGTTATTAATGAGAAAAAATTTGATGCGCTTATAAAGGCGGAATCGGAATGGAGCATTATGGTAAAAAAGGAACTCCAGAGGCGACGTAACTAATTAATAAGGCCGGACAAACTAGTCCGGCTTTTTATTTTTTGCTATGGTATGCGCCAAACAAATAATACATCTAAAAATAACATTTTACTAATTGCAATCGAGTGCGAAACCATAATTTTTCATTATTTTTGAACGGTTAGATACAAAATAATAAAAATTTCGCTGAATATTTATTTGCATACAAACTAATATATTTGCAGAAAGTTTAAATATTTTAAAACAAAACATACAATTTAATACATTTTATTTATGTCGTACATTTCTTCCGTACATGCAAGGCAAATCTTAGATAGCCGTGGGAACCCTACTATTGAAGTTGATATTCAAACAGATAACGGTGCATTTGGCCGTGCTGCCGTACCAAGTGGTGCGAGCACCGGTATTCACGAGGCTGTGGAGTTACGTGATGGTGATAAAGCTGTTTATGGTGGTAAGGGTGTTTTAAAAGCGGTTCAAAACGTAAACAAAGAGATTGCTGACGCTATACTGGGTATGGAAGTGAGCGACCAGGCGGGCATTGATGCTACTATGATTAGTGTTGATGGTACTGCTAACAAGGGTCAATTAGGTGCTAACGCTATTTTAGCGGTGAGCATGGCTGTAAGTAAGGCTGCTGCCCAGGAGGCTGATTTGCCGCTTTACCGTTATATTGGTGGTACTAATGCGCGTATTTTACCGGTTCCGATGATGAACATCCTAAATGGTGGTGCTCATGCTGATAATAAAATCGATTTCCAGGAATTTATGGTGATGCCAATTGGCGCGAGCAGTTTCAGCGAGGCTTTACGTTGGGGTACTGATATTTTCCATGCTTTAAAAAGTACTTTAAAGAAAAAGGGCTATAGTACAAACGTTGGTGATGAGGGTGGATTTGCCCCGAATATTCAAAGTAACGAGGAAGCGATTGAAACGGTACTGGAAGCGATTGTTGCTGCCGGCCACAATACGGATAACATTAAAATAGCCATGGACGCTGCTAACAGCGAACTTTGGAAAGAGGATAAAAAACAATATATTTTCCACAAGAGCGATAATAAGGCGTTAAGCAGTGACCAACTGGTTGCTTACTGGGAAAACTGGGTGCGTCAATACCCTATTGTAAGCATTGAGGACGGTATGGCTGAAGATGATTGGGAAGGTTGGAAAAACCTGACTACTGCTATTGGTAATAAATGCCAGTTAGTGGGTGATGATTTATTTGTTACGAACGTGAACCGTTTACAAACCGGTATTGAAAAAGGTATTGCGAATGGTTTATTGGTTAAAGTGAACCAGATTGGTAGCATTACTGAAACTATTAACGCGGTAACAATGGCTCAATATGCAGGTTATAATACGATCATGAGTCACCGTAGTGGTGAAACTGAAGACGTTACTATTGCTGATTTAGCGGTGGCGTTGAACTGTGGCCAGATTAAAACGGGTAGTGCGAGCCGTACTGACCGTATCGCTAAATACAACCAGTTGATCCGCATTGAGGAAGAATTGGGTGCTAATGCTATTTTCTTAGGAAAATCTTTAAAATTCGGTAAATAATTTATTGGTTTTATATAGTAAAAGCCCTTTGTAACTACTGTGTTACAAAGGGCTTTTGTTGTATGGTTTGTAACAATTATTAAAGGTATGCCCCCTGCCCCTCCCTGGGAGAGGTGATTGTGATTGGGTGTGATTACGAAGGAGTACTCTTATGCTATAGAAGCAATGATCTTCTATTATATCAATTGAATTTTCCCGCTGATTGGCGCAGAATAATACAACCGCTGATTGACGCTGATTTTGGAATATATCCGTAGCTGGGTTGGAGTTTGAGTCCACCTCTCCCACTCCCTAGGACGGGACAATTTTATAATGCAAAAAGCGGCAATCTTTCGACTGCCGCTTTTAATATCTGTCAATAAAAGGATGATAATTATTTTAATTCTGCTCCTTCTACCAAAACACTTACTTTGTTATCTAACACTTCTACAAAACCACCCTCTATGGTATAAACATCGCTTGTTTGTTTATCCTTTAAGATTTTCATGGTGCCTTTGCCAAGTGCAGCAATTAAAGGAGCGTGTTTATCAAGCACCTCAAAACTACCGTCGATACCTGGCAGTTGTACGCCATAAACAGTATCGCTGAATATTTTCTTTTCCGGTGTTAATATATCTAATTGCATAATACTCTTTGTTTGTGAAGTGGTTATTAAAAAAAGTGATGATGATTATTAACCTCTTGCTTCTGCAATTAGTTTTTTACCTTTTTCAATAGCATCTTCTAAAGTACCTACAAGGTTAAAAGCGGCTTCCGGATAACCATCTACTTCACCATCCATAATGGAGTTGAATCCGCGGATAGTATCGTCGATGCCTACAAATACACCTTTTAAACCTGTAAACTGCTCTGCCACGTGGAATGGTTGAGATAAGAAACGTTGTACTTTACGGGCACGGGATACGACTAATTTATCTTCGTCGCTTAACTCATCAATACCTAAGATGGCGATGATATCCTGTAACTCTTTATAACGTTGCAACATAGATTTTACTCTGTTTGCAGTATTGTAATGGTTCTCACCAACAATGATCGGTGTTAAGATGCGTGAAGTACTATCTAAAGGATCCACAGCCGGGTAAATACCTAAATCCGCAATTTTACGGCTTAATACGGTAGTGGCATCCAGGTGGGCGAAGGTTGTAGCCGGTGCCGGATCGGTCAAGTCATCCGCCGGTACATATACCGCCTGTACGGAGGTAATGGAACCGTTTTTGGTTGAAGTGATACGCTCCTGCATCAGACCCATTTCACTTGCTAATGTAGGTTGGTATCCTACCGCAGATGGCATACGGCCTAATAATGCTGATACTTCTGACCCTGCCTGTGTAAAGCGGAAGATGTTATCTACGAAGAATAAGATATCACGACCTGTGCCCTTACCGTCACCATCACGGAAGTACTCAGCAATGGTTAAACCGGTTAAAGCCACGCGTGCACGTGCACCCGGTGGTTCGTTCATTTGTCCGAATACGAAAGTACATTTACTGTCTTTCATTTCTTCGGTGTTTACTTTTGTAAGATCCCAGCCACCTTCTTCCATAGAATGCATGAATCCTTCACCGTATTTGATAATGCCGGACTCCAGCATCTCACGTAAAAGGTCATTACCTTCACGTGTACGCTCTCCCACACCTGCAAATACAGAAAGACCACCGTGACCTTTCGCGATATTGTTAATTAATTCCTGAATTAATACTGTTTTACCCACACCGGCACCACCGAACAAACCAATTTTACCACCTTTTGCGTATGGCTCAATCAGGTCGATTACTTTAATACCTGTGAAAAGGATTTCAGAGGCTGTACTTAAGTGCTCGAAAGATGGTGGTAAAGCGTGAATCGGACGACCGTTTGTTTTATCTAATGCCGGTAAACCGTCAATAGGGTCACCGGTTACGTTCAATAAACGACCAGCGATACCTGCACCCGTAGGGATTTTAATAGCACTACCTGTGTCTGTAACAGCCATTCCGCGTACAAGACCTTCAGTACCATCCATAGCTATCGTACGAACGCTATCTTCACCCAAGTGTTGTTGAGTTTCTAAAACTAAAATGTCACCGTTTTCGCGTTTTACTTCTAACGCGTTGTAAATTTCAGGCAACATATCGCCGCTTTCGAACTGTACATCGATAACGGCACCGATGATTTGTTTTATTTTACCAGCTTTGGCCATATCTGTGGATATTTTGGAGCTTAATTTTTTAATTTGGCTGCAAAAGTAAGGGATAAACTCGTCATTTCACATAACTAATGGAATAATTTTAGCTCGGATATAAATTTTTCCCAATTTCTAGCAGCCAGCTAAATGTTTTTCAAGTAACAATCGCTTCGTAATGCCATTTGCAGGCATTTCAGGGCTTAAATTTAGAAAAAATAAATAATAAACAGTTTTTTATTTTGTGTGCTTTGGTTAAGTCTTCTTTGAAAAAGAAGTTTAATTTCGTCTTTATGATGACTTATATCGCGATCCTGAGGGGCATTAATGTGAGCGGGAAAAATATTATTAAAATGGCGGAACTGAAAACTGCTTTTACTCATGCGGGTTTTCAAAAAACAACTACTTATATACAGAGTGGTAATATTATTTTTCAGGCTGCTGAACAAAATGTATCCGTGCTGGCTTCGGAGATATCGGGATTGATACTGGCGCATTTTAAACTTATCGTACCTGTTATTGTATTAACTGTTGACATGCTTCAATCTATTATTGATCAAAATCCATTCGTGGCTCAACCTGGCAGGGATACGGGCAGTTTACATATTACTTTCCTGGACGGGCCGGCCGGGGATTATACTGCCGATAAAATTGAGAAAAAGAAACAGGTGGAGGAACACTATGTTATTGGCAGTAATGCGGTTTACCTGGACATTCCTAAATATGGCAACAGTAAATTAACCAACAATCTTTTTGAAACGGTTTTGAGGGTAACGGCTACTACCCGGAACTGGAAAACGGCTAATGAGATCTTATCTATTGCCTCTCAACTATAATGACTTATTACATGACACAGGAAGTACTGATCAGGCCTTTCAGTAAAGCGGATAAAGGGGCTTTGCTAAACATTATTACGTTGAATGTACCTGCGTATTTCGCGGCATCTGAAGTGGAAGATTACCGTCTTTACCTGGAGAACGAAACGGAGGACTATTTCGTGGCAGTTTCCGGTAATGAGATCATTGGTGCGGGTGGTATCAATTATAAGGGGCAGGAGCAGATTGCTCATATCAGCTGGGATTTAATACACCCTGCTTACCAGGGTAAGGGCACGGGCAAAAAACTGCTGACTTACAGAACGGACTTGATTACGGCTAATTATCCTGATTATAAGATGATTGTGCGGACCTCGCAGCTGGTGTACCGGTTTTATGAGAAAAACGGTTTTGCTCTTAGGGAAATTCATAAGGATTTTTGGGCGGAGGGCTACGATATGTATTATATGGTATATGAGGGGTAGCTAAATGGCTAATTATATTACTTTTGTAAACGGAGACTAAAATTATAAAGTGGAAAAGTTTTTAATAATCGGGCTTGGCAATATTGGTGCGGAGTATGCGCACACGCGCCATAATATAGGGTTTGATGTAGCGGACGCATTTGTAAAGAAACACGGGGGCAGCTGGCGGGTGGACAGGCTGGCTGAAGT
Source organism: Polluticaenibacter yanchengensis (assembly GCA_027854065.1). Taxonomy (GTDB): domain Bacteria; phylum Bacteroidota; class Bacteroidia; order Chitinophagales; family Chitinophagaceae; genus Phnomibacter; species Phnomibacter yanchengensis. Next base: position 55,225 of record JAQGEF010000012.1, read on the forward strand.
GAGCGAGATTAAGCTTAAAGGTCGCACTGTTACTGTTATTAAACCTACTACTTATATGAACCTGAGTGGCCGCGCTTTCCGCTACTGGATGGACGCTACTAAAACTAAGGTTGAAAATACGTTTACCATTGTGGACGACCTGGCATTGCCTATAGAGAAGATTCGGATTCGCCCGAGTGGCAGCGATGCGGGGCATAATGGCCTGAGGGATATTCAAATGGTATTGGGCAATGATGTTTACCCGAAGCTTCGTTTTGGTATCGGTAATATTTTCCCGAAGGGCCGCCAGGTGGATTTTGTGCTGGGGAAATGGTTAAAAGAGGAAATACCGGTTATTGAGGAAAAGATCTACACTTGTGTTGATATTATTGAGACTTTTGTTTTAATGGGTATTAATGAAGCGATGAATAAATACAACAAACTTTCGTTTAAGAAATAATAATATTTACCTGTAAGAGATACCTGGATTTTCCAGGCATTTTGTTTTTGGGGCTGTGAGCGTTTTATGTGGCTGGACTTTGGTTCCTGCTGCTCCGGGCTCGCTGCGCTCGGTGCTCGTTCCTCGCACCAGGCCACTGCGCATCAGGCAGCCTTTGGGCATTTGTAATGCTATTAAAGGGAATTATGGATGTTTTCATTTATTATCAATGGATCTCAGGTGTGCATGGTATTGAACTTATAATGCATAAATGGTGTCGCACTTACGGTGCTCTGCTTACTTCTATTCTAATTTATGCTACCATAAGGTCGTCCCTACGGGACTTGATTTATTTTTTTAATAATTCTTCAGTAAAACAAGATGAACAAGTGAATTAATTATTGATTATCAATAAATTAGCACAATACTATTTTAAACCAGATCGCTAATTCCATAAAATGGGTTGATAATTCCGTGAAGCGGGTCGCGAGTTCCGTGAAGCGGGTCGCGAGTTCCGTGAAGCGGGTCGCGAGTTCCGTGAAGCGGGTCGCGAGTTCCGTGAAGCGGGTCGCGAGTTCCGTGAAGCGGGTCGCGAGTTCCGTGAAGCGGGTCGCGAGTTCCGTGAAGCGGGTCGCGAGCTTTAACCTGCTTATGCTAAACAATGATATAACATTAAAAGAAAACGGCAACAATTACTGCTACCGTTTGAACATTTTGAAGTCTTTTCTTATAAGGAGACTAATATTACTCTAGTTATTATTTACTATTCAGTGCCCATATATTGGATAAACGGACTACAGTCTCTACTGCTTTCTGCATGTCTTTAATACCGATCCATTCTGTTTTGCTGTGAATTCCCTGCATACCGGTAAAGATATTTGGACAAGGCAGGCCCATAAAACTGAGGCGACTTCCGTCTGTACCTCCGCGAATGCATTCATTTTTGACTTCCATACCGGCTTCTTTTATGGCCTGGATGGCATATTGCATTACCTGGGGATGTTTATCTAATACCTCTTTCATATTCCGATACTGCTCTTTTACAATAAATTCAAAGCGGGCTTCGGGGTGATGGTGGAGTGTATCTTCTACAATTTTCCGAAGTTTGTCTTCGTGTTCTTTTAATTTTGATGTTTTAAAATCACGGACAATAAACTTTATGGAGGTTTTTTCTGCAATTCCACTTACTGCTACGGGGTGCACGAAGCCCTGGCGTTTTTCTGTGGTTTCCGGACTCCAGCTTGTGGTTGGCAGATTGGCGAGTATTTCTCCTGCAATTTTTGTAGCATTAACGAGCTTATCCTTGGCATAACCCGGATGGGCACTTACGCCATGTACGATTACTTCTACACTATCGGCACTGAAAGTTTCGTCTTCTATATAGCCTGCTTCGCCTCCATCTAAGGTATAACCATAGGTGGCATTCAGTTTCTGCATGTTGAGTTTTTCGGTTCCGCGTCCTACTTCTTCATCGGGCGTAAACAGGATGCGGATATCTCCATGCTCTACTTCGGGATGTTGTATGAGATAGTTTACTGCATCCATGATAATGGCTACTCCGCTTTTATCATCGGCTCCCAATAGTGTATTGCCGCTTGCTGTAATTATTTTTTCGCCAATGAAGTTGTGCAGGTAGGGATAAATATCTGTATTTAGAAGTTGTGTGGGATCGTCGGGTAAAAAGATGGTATCTCCTTTATAATGGTGTACGATTGGCTTAACATTTTCTCCTGAACAATCTGGTGCTGTATCTACATGGCTGCAAAAGCAAATGACCGGAATGTTTTTAGTTGTGTTACTTTTCAAAGTGCCGAATACATAACCGTACTGATCCATCTCAGCATCTTCGATGCCCATTTCTTTGAGTTCTTCTACCAATAACCTGAGCATTGTAAACTGATTGGTTGAACTTGGGAATGTGGTGCTGTTTGGATTGCTCTGAGTATAGATCTGAACGTATCTTAAAAACCGCTCTGTGACTGTAAAGGCGTAATCGTTATGAAACATAATAAACTGTTTGAGGTTGTAAATGTAAAAAACCTGCAACAATTGCTGCAGGTTTTCTAAAATATTTCGTGGAAATGAATTTACTGGATATTTGGCATTTTAAAGTCGATAACGGAGTTGCCGGCCGGTGTATTTCCGCTGTTTAACCGGCGTGCTCCGAGGAACCTGGCACTCCAATACTTGCTGTTCAGATCTCCTATGGAAACGCCTTCACTACTGGAAGAGTGTATAAATTTATCGTTGTGGAGATACATGCCTACATGGCTGATGCCTCCGGTGGTGTTGAAGAATACAAAATCTCCTTCCTGCAATTCGTTTTTGGGAATTTTAGAAGTGGCTGCATATTGTTCGCGGGCTGTACGTGGCAATAACCAACCAAAGGAGTAACTGGCTAATACCTGCATAAATGCGGAACAATCGATGCCTTTTTCGGTGGTGCCTCCGTAACGGTATCTTGTACCGTACCAATCATCTATGGTTTTGTAAAGTATTACGTTGGTAATCTTCTCTACGGTTTCATTGAGTAAAATGGCGTACTTAAACTGGAATGGCATAAAGCTTTCTAATGCGGCATCTAATGTGCGGCGGAATGAAGACCTGTTTTCGTTAATGGCGCGTTGCTTTGCAGCTACAGCTTTTATATTAATGACTGTATCGCCAATGGCTAACAGGGAATCATTCTTGAGATTGATCTCTTTGGATTTGACAATAACGGGTAAAGATGTCTTTACTGCTTCTGTTGCACTATTGTCTTTTAGATTTTTTGACGGTGTTGCGGGTTGTACCCTATTGACCGTGCTATTGGCACTGCTGTTCTTTTTCTTAGCAGTATCTTTCTTTTTTGTATTCGTACTTTTCGATTTTGAGCTGGTATTTTTAGCTTTTACCGTTGAAGTAGCAGTGGCTTTCTTCTTTGTACTTTTCTGAGCATTTACTGAACTTACTAGAACAATACTTGCTAACAATGCTGTAAGTAATTTCATTATAAGTGGTATAGCTTAGCTATATTGATTTGATGCGAATAATTTGATTTATTAATTGTGCCCTTATTTTGGACGGGGCTTCGCAAATATAACTGATTTTATGGCAGTTTTATTGTTTATTAAGGTTAAAAAGTTGGTTTTTTTATTGTTTTTTTAGAAAAACTTCACAAATTATAAAATTCCGGCAATTGAATATTTGGGTATGCTGCTTTATGTTTTTGGTAGTATTGGAGTGGTTTTGACCCACCCCTACCCCTCCCTGGGAGTGGACAGGAGCAAGAGTAAATAGGTATAATCGGTGATTGAATGATGGGGTGTTTTATAATTAGTATTACTCAGTTAAAGGCGATGACTCTGATGATATTGTGAGAATTATTTTCCGCTGATGACGCTGAATATTACAACCTCTGATTGGTGCTGATTTCCGGACACTCTCTGTGATATTTACGGTGTTTATTTATAGTTTTTTGCAGGTGAACGCTTTTGGATCATTCAGATGGGTTGCTTGTTTATTGTTAATCGGAATTGAACAAAGCAGTAGGGATAGTAGCAAAGTACCCCGCAAGGCGGCAAGACGGGTATGGATAGCGTAGCTGAGTGGCTTGAATTGCCGCCGCGGAGTACTGCGGATAGCCCGGCCCCGGTGCGCCTGACATTGAACGTTGTTTGAATGTACAATGCACAGCCTGTATTGTAAACACCGGCGCTACCGGGGACTGCCCTAATGAAAAATTAGTTGCTATGTTTGTATATTTCTTTTGCTACTTCTAAATCTTCGGGTGTATCTACTCCTACTCCTTTAAAATCTACGAGGACCATTCGGATGAATACGCCGTTTTCCTGGTAACGCAGGTTCTCCAGTTTCTCGATTTTTTCCATTGGTGTCTGTGGCCATTTGGTGAAATTCATGAGTGCTTGTTTGCGAAAGGCGTACACGCCTATATGGCCATAGTAAGTGGCGGGAATGGTAGTGTCTCTGTGGTAAGGTATGGGTGAGCGGGAGAATAGCAGGGCATCGTTATTGAGGCCGACCACTACTTTTACCTGGTTGGGGTTGTGAATGAGATGGGGCTCTGTTATGATATGCATGAGGCTTGCGACCTGTACGTTATGCCCGTCTGCGGCAGTGAAGGCTTTGATGAGCTTTTCCAGGGGCTCTTTGCGTACGAATGGTTCATCGCCCTGAACATTGATTATGATATCGACATCCATATCTGCTACTGCTTCTGCTATCCTGTCGCTGCCGCTTTCATGTTCGTTGATGCTCATGATGGCATTGCCGCCATTGCTTACAATGTCATCGTAAATGAGCGGGCTATCTGTTACCACAAATACTTTACTAAACAATCCTGTGGCTAATGTATTATCGTAAGTATGGCGGATAATGGCTTTGGGACCAATTAATTGCATTAACTTGCCGGGAAAGCGCTGTGAATTGTAACGGGCAGGAATGACGGCTATAACATTCATGTTATAAATATTTTTTAGTTGAATAAACAGAGTGCAAATTTAGTATGGTCTATGCACAAATCCCCTATTTTTGCTAAAACGGTATTAATAATCATGACACTATTCTCTAAAATAATTGCGGGAGAGATTCCATCGTTTAAAATTGCCGAAAACGATCTATTCTATGCTTTCCTGGATATTTACCCTTCCGCGCCGGGCCATACGCTTGTTGTGCCAAAGATTGAGACGGACAGAATTTTTGATTTACCGGAGGATTATTTGAGTGCTTACCTACCTTTTTGTAAATCTATTGCGGCGGCTATTAAGATGGCTTTTCCCTGTGACCGGGTAAATATTCTTACACTGGGTTTTGAAGTGCCGCACGCGCATATTCACCTGGTACCTATGAATGGTATGGCTGATGCTGATATCCTGAAAAATAAGAAGCAGGGGGATATGGCTGAATTAAGCGCTATGAGGGACGCTATTGTTAAATTTCTATAACCTATCAAACAAGCATCAAGGATTTGAAGCTGTTTAAAATTTCCATATTTATTATTATTACTGGTTTATTCTGGGGCTGCAACTTTAACCGGAATAAATACAGGTGGAAACTTATTCCTGATTCTATCCTGACGGATGATTATAAAAATGTAGATCTTATTCCTGAAGTGTCGTTGCCTTTTGACTCTAATAAAACGGTGATTTATACGCCTACGCTGGCGCTTTGCTGGCAAAAAGACATTCTGGACTTTTATGATTACAAGGTGGGCTTATTCCCCAACGCTTCTCCTATTCTTAAAGCGCTGCTTGCTCCTTCGGACTTCCAGCTGGCTTTTAAGCCGTCTGACTACTTAAAGGAATTTAATGTGGAAGAGGAGGGCCTTGCCATTTATGGTATGTACAATTCTGAAGTGGACCTTGCTACTGATTTTCACGATATTAATGAGGGGGTATTTTTTAAGGACAAGAGTGTACAGGCTTTTGGCATGTCGGGCTATGATGAAGATATCCTGAAGCATAGCAGAATTTTGTATTATAATAGTCCTGAGGATTTTATTCTGAACTTTGACCTAAAGGACCCTGAACTGGAAATGAATATTGCTTTTGGGAATTATAAGGATTCTTCTATAAAGAATATTTTAAGGAAGATAGAGATAAACCTGCATAAGGGTGACAGGGAAAAAGTAAATAATGAGCTCTATGTATTTGGTAAGGATGACAAAATAATTATCCCGAAATTCAGGTTTAATGTTTCTAAATTCTATAATGAGATTGTGGGTGATTCTATTATAACGGAACATTCGAATTACGCGATATCGATGATGTTTCAGCGAAATGGCTTAATTCTGCCTAATGCTAAAAACCTTAAGCCTACGGTGGGCAGCCTGCGTATTAACCCTGATGCGAAGAACTTTATTATTGATAAGGATTTTGTACTGATACTGAAATACAAGGCTTATTATAACTCTTATTTTGTAATGCAGGTAACTAATCCTGAACTGATGATCCCGAATTAAATTTTAGCGTACGATCCTGTCGGGGTTGTTTTTTAGAAAGGTTTCCCAACCTTTTGCTTTTGAACCTGTGATGGCTGCTAATGGTGACTTTAATGCGAAGTGATGGCAAACTGCTACGCCTAATGCGTCTGAGGCATCGTATGAGGGTGGAAAGGCATCTACATCGAGCAACTGCTGTAACATGATCCATACTCTTTCTTTTACGGCATTGCCATTGCCGGTAATGCTCTGCTTGATTTTTTTGGGTGAATATTCCATTACTTTTAAGCTGTGGTTCATAGCGGTAGCGATGGCTACTCCCTGTGCCCGGCCTAATTTGAGCATGCTTTGTACGTTCTTACCGAAAAAGGGGGCTTCAATGGCAAAATGTGTGGGCTTGAATTTTTTTATGACTTCGTCTATGCGTTGATGGATAATATGTAGTCGCTCATACACATCGTCCTCCCAGCTCATTTTGAGATTGTCCATCTCGAGTAATGTGATTTTATTGCCTACACAGGATATTACGGCATACCCCATTACGACTGTACCGGGGTCTACTCCCATTATTATGGTGGGTTGCATATCTATGGTATTTTTTGCTGTTACTGTATTTTTACGAATGGCCATTGTACTGATTATGCTGCAATATTAAACCAGAATTAATGAACAAATTGTGTTTTAAAATTTAGGTTTGTATTTTAGCATCATCTTGTACATGATTGCCTGAAATTAAACGTCTAAAAGGGATATTATTGTTTAATAATGATTTATGAAAAAGAACATCCGCATTTTTTATATACTTTTTGGTATTATTTTTATTAACGCTGTTACTTATGCTCAAAATAACCCGGCTGTACTGAGTTTGGATGAGGCTATTAGTATTGCGTTGGCAAATAATTTTGATATACAAATTGCGAAAAATAACCAAACAATTGCTGAAATAGAGAACAATAAGGGGAATGCGGGGTTACTGCCTACTGCCAGGGCGACGACGGGCTATACTATTGGTAATACAAATATTGAACAGCGCCTGAACACGGGGACTACTATTAAAAGGAATGGCAATATTTCTCAAAATGAAAATATTGCTTTGACGGGCCAATATTTTTTATTTAATGGTTTTCGTGGTGTGGCTGCTAAAAGAAGGCTTGAGTTACAGGAAGAACGGAGTATGGCGGATGTTAAGAATAATATTAACAATACGGTGTATAATGTTATTAATGCTTATATTAATATTAAGCGTTTTCAGCAGCAATATAAAGCGACGGTGGAGGCGATGACTTTGTTTGAGGAGCGTATAAAACTGGCGGAAAATAAACTGAGGGTTGGAACGGGCAACAAATCTGATTTATTGCAGGCGCAGATTGATTTTAATGAACAGAAAAACAGTTTATTGAGCCTTGAAAGTAATATTGCTCAAAGTAAAACAACTATTAATAACCTGCTGGCAAGAAACCCGGCGACTTTATTTACGGTGCAGGATACTATTAACACGGTTGAGCTTCCTAAGATACAGGAGGTGATTGCTGGCCTGGATTCTTTGAACCCTGCACTGGTGATTGCGAAATATGATAAATACATCCTGGAACAGCAAAACAGGGAAATCAATGCTCTTAGGTTGCCTAGTGTTTTATTAAACGCTGGTACTAATCTTAGTAATACGAGTAATACGGCGGGCCAAATGTTGCGTAACTTTAGTTATGGCCCTAATGCGGGGGTGACGCTTGTTATTCCTATTTTCCAGGGTGGTATTATTAAGCAGCAACTGAAAGTGAATTCTATTCAGCAGAAAAACCAGGACATTTTTTACAAGCAAACGCTTGTGAACCTGGAAACGACTATTACGAATGCTTATATTAATTATGATTATGCTTTGAAGCAGTTTGACCTGGAAAAGGAGAACTTAAAACTGGTTGAAGAGAATAACATTATTGCGATGGAGCGCTTTAAAAAAGCGAGCATTAATACGGTGGAATTGCGCCAGACGCAGCTGAACCTGGTGGCTGCTCAAACGAGGATGATCAACGCGCAGTTCCTGATGGAGCAGGCACTGAATGATGTTTTGCTGATATCCGGCAGCCTGGTGAGGTAACGTGATTTTTGTGGGGGTTACATCTTAGCTTACGCTAAATAAACTGAATCATTTCCCGCTGACGGCGCGGAAGAATACAACGGCTGATTGCCGCTGCTTTTTTGGAATATATCTGTCACTATATGGGAACCTGACTAACGCAATGGACCGGATTTACTAATCATAGAAATGTGCAACGGTATTTAACCTGGACATTCTTGCTACTGGTCCTCATTTTCTTCTATTGTCCTGAATGTGAGATTGACTCTTGGCTGTGCTACTTTTTTGGTGGGTGGTAGTCTATGCAGCCAGTGGGTTTGCGTGGTATCTTTCATGACTAACAGGCTGCCATGTTCTAAGAGCAACTCGACTTTTTGCTTGGTTTCTTTGTGTTTGAAAGCAAATTTTCGTTCTGCTCCAAAACTGAGGGAGCCAATAGCGCCATCTTTTTTGAGATCTGTTTCGCCATCGCTGTGCCAGGCCATTCCTTCATCGCCATTGTGATATAAATTGAGCAGGCAGGAATTGTACGTTTCTCCTGTTTCTTTTTCGATGAGACTTTTTAGTTCCAGTAACTCTTTGGTCCAGGGTAATGCATGTTTGGTGGTATTGGAATAGGTGTATTGAAATTGTTTTTGTCCGTACCAGGCTACTTTTCTTTTTGTAATGATCTTCTTTCCGAATATGACGGCTTCGTCATTTCGCCACTCGATGGTTGTTAATAATTTATGGAGGTAAAAATCGGCTTGTGTCTTTGTTAATAATTTGCCATAATAATTTACTGTGCCATGATAAGGTAGCCAGTTTTTGGATTTATCTGCTTCTAAATCAAATAAGGTCATTTTTCCATTTTTTATATGCTGCTTTGAGGCAATGTCCGCAAGGCCTGTAATTATGCTGTTGTGCTTCTTTTTCTGACATAAAGAATACTCGGTTTCCGGGTTTCATTCTTTTGCCGGAACTGCAACTTAACCTGCCATAAATTTTCAATTTACGATTTCCGCCAAAACAAATGTCTTTGTGCCGGATTTTTTGTCGTAATTCTTTAGCTGAAATTTCTGTATGTGGTATCATATTCTAACTGGCGGCATCGTGAAAAATAATACCTAAAGCGTATCGCTGGCCTGATTTTACTTCGCTTACGCCATGTTTCATATTTACACGGTAATAGCCCTTTGTGCCTTTTTCGGGTTTAAAGTTAGTGGTAAATATGACGGCATCACCTTTCCGTGGATTTATTACTGTTGCTTTTGACTGGGCGCGGGGCACCTGCTGCGTGAAAACGAGTTCTCCGCCTGTAAAATCTTTTTCGGGCTCTGTGAGCATTAACGCTATCTGTATGGGAAAATAGATATCCCCGTACAAATCCTGGTGTAAGGTATTGAAACCTCCTGCATTGTATTTCAGGATCAGTACGGTTGCTTTTTGCTGCCCGTATTCGTGGCACTGTGCTAATAGCTGGTGGTGCTGTAATGGAAATTGCTTATCTATATGCAGGGCTTTGAACCAGGTATTGGCAATGGGTATGAGTTTTGGATAAATGTTTGTCCTGATCTGCTGAATGATGTCCGGTAACGGGTAATTGAAATATTTGTATTCCCCTGATCCGAAACGGTACCGTTCCATTATGACGGTTTTCCTGTATGTTGCCGGAGCATCGTATAGGTCTTTTAATGCGTTGCATTCTTCACTGGTTAATAAATTGGGTAAAATGGCATATCCTTTATCATGCATTGACTTTGCAATGTTATTCCAGTCTGCATTTTCTATGTTCGGGATGACGTTCTGCATTGGCCTGATTCTAAATGGCTGAATTTATTTTTGCTCCTTCCCAGCCTATTATGGCTGTTTTTCTTGTGGCGCCCCACATATAGCCGCCGAAACCGCCTGTGGACTGTATGACTCTGTGGCAGGGAATGAGGAATGCTACGGGGTTGCTTTTGATGGCTGTTCCTACTGCGCGTGAGGCATTTTGATTGCCGATCTGCGCGGCGATATTGCCGTAGGTGGAAAGTTTTCCTATTGGAATTTTCAACAGGCTTTCCCATACTTTTAATTGAAACCCGGTGCCTTTGAGGTGTAGTTTTATTTCGCTGAGCCTGCTCCAGTCGTTCTGGAAGATGAATAAGGCGTTCTGCTGGAACAGGTCTAACTTTTGTTGAAATGCTGCATTGGGAAACCTTGCGGCGAGTTGTTCTAATGCTTTTGTTTCATCATCTTCGAAAGCCATGTAACAAACTCCTTTTGGGGTGGCGGCTACAATGAGGGAACCGAAGGGGCTTTCGGCGAAACTGTAATTGATATGCAGATGCTTACCGCCGTTCTTATATTCGGCCGGTGTCATGCCTTCTATATTTACGAACAGGTCATGTAAACGGCTGGTGCTGGAAAGCCCGGTTTCAAATGCAGTGTCAAACAAGGTGGCCTGTTCTTCTTTTAATATTTTTTTTGCGTGTTCTACACTTATATATTGCAGGAATTTTTTGGGGCTGGTACCTGCCCAGTCTGAAAACAATCTTTTAAAGTGTGACGGACTTAGATGTATTTTTTCTGCGATGGCATCTATATTGGGCTGGTCCCTGAAATTTTGTTTTATATAGTCTATTGCTTCTGCAATGCGGCTATAATTAATACTTGTTTGGATTTCCATAATAAACTAATTGATACTGCAAATTTCTAACATCATTTCGGGGTATAAAATCCGGAATGTATCATTTTTTGTAACGGGCTCTATTGGAATACAAATGTTGCATGGCTGCGGTATGCGTTGGTGCCGACGAAGGAGGCAGTGTATTTTTGCAGGATTGAATAGTGAGTCATTATACCGGAAGCGCTCCTGCAAAAATACACCGAGCGTAGCGGAGCCATAAGCACGCCGGACGAATGTTTAACCGGTTTACTATGCTGAGAGCCCCAAAATAAAAGAGTGTACCGCAGCACACTCTTTTATTTTTATTTTACTTTTTGTAATTCTTCGAATCTTCCTGTCTGACGGTTTTTCCAAACATTGTTCCAGTTGAACCAGCGACCATTCATGGCCACATAGACGCCTTTGGGTAAGGTCTGCACGAAAGCAAGGGCACTACCCAGATTAAATAATCCATCCGAGCTACCGAATTTATAGGGGATCATGGCGCCAGTTATAACGATAGTTTTATCTGCAATATCTGCAGCGGCAATGCGTTTGGCAGTTTCTACCATTGTATCGGTGCCGTGGGTGATGATGATCTGGTCTGCAGGGGTATTTTTACATTCGGATACAATTAATTGCCTGTCATCTTCAGTCATCTGAAGGCTATCGATCATCATGAGTGTTTTTGTGGACACATCTACCCTGTTCCGACCTAGTTTAAGCATTTCCGGCAAATGGGTATCCTTAAAAAACAGCTCTCCGTTCAGTTCATTATATTCTTTATCGAAAGTACCACCTGTCACAAAAATTTCAATTGCCATATTGCCTGAGTAAAATTAAAAATATAATTAATCTATCACTACCATTTTTATTAGTTCTTTATCAAAAAGACCCCAGTAAAGTTATATTGCTTCTATTAAAATTCGGATGGCAGAAATTATGATTTTAAAAAGTATTCAAAATATCAAAGTATCAATTTCATATATTGAACATTTAACAACAAAATCTAAATAGTGTTTTATTTTTTATAGTGATGGGGTGTTGATTTTTACAAAAAGATTGATAAAAACGGGGTTAAAGCTGATGAGCATACAAAAATTGCTTTATTATTATTAAAAATTAACTCAATTGTCAGAGGCACACTTAATGTTTGGTAAGGAAAATATGATAAATCTCATGCGTATACCTGCGTTAAAATAGGTGTATTTAATTGCTCAAGCTGTTTTTTTGTTGTTTTTTTGCACAAATTTGAAAATAAGAGAATGGAAGCTGCAAAGGTTAAAAACAGAGGAATTATATTAATGAACCTGGGAAGTCCGGATAGTACGGAGGTTAAAGATGTTGCCAGGTATCTTAATGAATTCCTGATGGATGAAAGAGTGATAGATTACCCATGGTTATTCAGAAAAATTCTTATTAATGGTATTATAGTGCCGAGAAGGGCGCCTAAAAGCGCAGAGGCTTATAAAACCATCTGGACTAAAGAGGGCTCCCCATTAATTAATATTACTAAGCAACAGGCCAGGTTATTAGAAGCGCAAATGGGCGAACCGGTGGAGATCTCTATGCGTTACGGCTCTCCTTCTCCAAAGGAAGCATTTGATAACCTGCTTAAACGCAATCCTGACATTACGGAAGTAGTGGCTGTGCCGCTGTATCCTCATTACGCAATGAGCAGCTATGAAACGGCGGTTGAACAGGCTCGTCTTATTTATCAAACCAACAGGTATCCCTTCAAATTAAGATTTGTCCCTGCTTTTTATAACGACGAAAAGTATATTGAGGCTTTTTGCAACAGCATTGCTCCTTATTTACAGCAGCCTCACGATCATATCCTGTTTAGCTATCACGGTATTCCTGCACGTCACTTAAAGAAAACGGACGTTACGGGCCATTGCCTGGCTAAAAACTTTGAATGTTGTAACCAGCCGTCTATTGCGCATAAGACTTGTTACAGGCACCAGGTTTTTGAAACAACACGATTGGTGGCAGAGCGTTTGAATTTACCGAAAGATAAATACAGCCTGAGTTTTCAGAGCCGCCTTGGCGGTGGCTGGCTGGAGCCGTTTACGGATATCCGCCTGCAGGAAATGCCTAAAGAGGGTATTAAAAACCTGATCATTGTGAGCCCTGCATTTGTAAGTGATTGCCTGGAAACACTGGAGGAACTGGAGGAGCGTGGTAAGGAAGAATTTATTGGTGCAGGTGGTGAAAAATACCAGTTTGTCCCTTGTATGAATACGAACCCTACATGGATAGACGCTATAGAACACCTGGTGAATAAAGATGTGAAATAAATGCCAGGTTTGCATATAACAAAAAAGCAGTAATTGATGAATTACTGCTTTTTTTATTTTATTAATCCTGGTTTAAAAACGGATAGCGATAATCCGTTGCAGGAACAAATGTTTCTTTAATGGTCCTGGCGCTTAACCAACGGTAAAGGTTGAGTTGGCTACCGGCTTTGTCATTGGTACCACTGCCTCTTGCGCCACCAAATGGTTGCTGACCTACAACAGCCCCGGTTGGCTTGTCATTAATATAAAAATTACCGGCCGCATTTCTTAGTTTATTCGTAGCCAGTTCTATTGCGTATTTATCTTGCGCTATGATAGAGCCGGTTAATGCGTATGGTGAAGTGGTATCTACTAATGTCAACGTTTTTTCATACTCATCTGCCGGATAAGTGTAAATGGTTAAAACCGGGCCAAAAAGCTCTTCAACCATTGTTACATATTTAGAATCAGTGGTATCTATAATCGTTGGCTCTATAAAGAAGCCTTCTTTCTTATTACAATTACCCCCTACGAGAATACTTGCTTTTTTATCTTTTTTGGCGGTATCGATGTATTTTTTCAGTTTATCGAAACTTCTTTCGTCAATGACCGCATTGATGAAATTGGTAAAGTCGTCCACAACACCCATTTTCATGGTTTTTATTTCCGCTACCAATTTTGTTTTTACTTTTTCTGCGATATTCGATGGTAAATAAGCGCGGCTTGCAGCGCTACATTTTTGGCCCTGGTATTCAAAAGCACCGCGTGCTAAAGCAGTCACTACGGTATCTACATCAGCAGATTTATGTACCATTACAAAATCTTTACCGCCTGTTTCACCTACAATTCTCGGGTATGATTTGTACTTGCCGACATTCGCGCCAATGGTGGCCCACATATTATTGAATACGCCTGTACTTCCTGTAAAGTGTACACCTGCAAAGTCCGGATGTTCAAATGCGATGCTTCCTAAAGTCGGGCCATCCACATATACGAGATTGATAACACCATCCGGTAAACCGGCTTCGGTTAAAATGCGCATAATTAACTGGGCACTGTAGATTTGTGTATTGGCTGGTTTCCAAACCACCACGTTGCCGCACATAGCTGCACTGGTAGGTAAGTTACCGCTGATAGCTGTAAAATTAAATGGGGTAACTGCCAGCACGAAACCTTCTAACGGGCGCCATTCCAATCGGTTATGAATACCCGGGCTGCTGATAGGTTGTTGTTTGTATATTTCACTCAGGTAGTGAACGTTGAATTTCAGGAAATCGATGAGTTCACAGGCGCTGTCAATTTCCGCCTGGTAAGCATTTTTACTTTGAGCGAGCATTGTAGCTGCATTCAATTGAAAACGATATTTATAAGCAATTAAATCGGCTGCTTTTAAGAAGATAGATGCCCTGTTTTCCCAGCTCATGGCTTCCCAACTTGCTTTGGCTTTTAGCGCGGCGTCTATGGCCTGGGTCACGTGTTTGGCTTCCCCGGCATGGTAATACCCCAGCACATGGTTGCGTTCGTGAGGTGGGTGGATAGCAAACTTATTTCCAGACTTAACTAATTTACCACCAATAAATTGTGGAATTTCAATTTCTTTCTTTTTAGCATCTGCCAATGCTTTTTGTAACTCTGCTCTTTCTTTACTGCCCGGTGCATACGACAATACTGGTTCGTTGGCCGGTAATGGATAACTAAAATAACCTAAATTCATAAATTTTTTATTTATTGAGCCTGTTGTTTACTAAATAGACTTCACATAAAGAAGATTTACAAAGTTAGCCTATCTCCATATTCACAATTAAACCGAAATTGTTAAACAATTATAGGAAACTAATTAAGTATAAGCCAATTTTAAGCAAGTGTATTTGATTGGGGGCTGTAAACTTCAGTTTTTTAATGGGGCATTTGTTCCGGCTGTTTAGGGGTTCGCTGCGCTCCGTACTCCTGCGTCGTACCGGCTCGTTCCTCGCCGCCCACTCATCCGGCAGCCCATGAACAACAGATTCTTAATCAACTTTAAACCATTGAAAACTGCCATTAATCAATGCTTACATGTCCCCAGTTCTCACCGGATTTTATCCTGTATAACTGCATCTCACTTACACCAAATTGTTTAGCAAGCATTTTTATTCTCGTTTTCCTGTTAGGGTCTGCCAGTTTTCTTTTTATAATTTTCACTTTAGCCGCATTGAGCTTAAAACCATCCCTGTTCTTATTATTTTCAGCAAGTTTTTTCCTGGATTCCTGTACTTTGGGGCTATTGGACTGGTGCGCCAGCATCTCTTCTTTATTGGCCCATCTCAGGTTCTTTTCAAAGTCATTTGCCAGGTTAAAATCCAGGTGCAATACATATTGCTTATCTTCCGGGGGTATTGGTAAAAAATTCTCAGCAACCATCCTGTAAAAGAATTTATGCTTATTCAACACTTCGTTATTCTCTCTAATTTTATACCTGAAAATCCTGTAACCGTTAATAGTACCGCCTTTTAAAAGTTTGCCGTCTTTAAATTCTTTTTTAAAACTGATTAAACGGCCGTAGTTAGAAATAGCGTATCTTAATTGTAACGTTTCGTGGAGTTTTATTTCTGTAAACTTTTCTAAAGCAAAAAATTGAAGCATAGTTGAATATTAATCTGATAATGCAAAATCTGAATCATTGTTTTGATAATGGTTTACATAACAAAAATTCGACCAAACTCATTTTCTTCAAAAAAATATACAAACATTAAACACACAATAAATATTTCTAGAACATAATTTCCTCTTCAGGATATTGATAATTATTTGATTTCGCTTTTTTTACCATTGAAACCAATATGGTAAACATTCCTACCCTTCCTACAAACATTGCAAATACAATGACGATTTTCCCGGCTGAACTTAACTGGTGCGTAATGCCCAGGCTCAATCCTACGGTACTGAATGCTGAGAACGCTTCAAATACGATACTTTTAAAATCAATCAATGGGTCAGTTATGCAAAGCAGGAAAATAGTGAGTCCCAGGTAAAGTATCGAGAGAAAAAGGATAGCGAAGGCCTTTTGTACGGACTCCGGTGCAATTTGCCGGCCTAAAATCTCTAGCCGCTCTTTGCCTCTTATAATATTCACTGTATTTAAAAATGCAACGGCGAATGTTGTATTTTTAATACCACCTCCTGTTGAACCAGGCGAAGCACCTATATACATGAGCAAAATAATAAACAACACTGCAGGCATTGAAAGTGATGTAATGGGGATGACGCTTAAGCCCGCTGAACGGGGCGTCGTTCCTGTAAAAAATGCAGTGGATAACTTCCCGAAAAAGCTGGTATGTTCCTGTAATGCGCCGGAATATTCCAGTACAAAAACACCTAAAGTTCCTACCAGTACCAGCAACATACTGATATAGAAGATAAACCTGGTATTAAAACTCATCAGCCACGGCCTGCTGATCATGGCATTTCTTCTAAAAACAAAAGAAAACAGGTCAATGATCTTGGTTTTGATATAGGTATAGGTATTCAATACAATAATATATCCCAGACCGCCCAGAATAAAACTGATAGCCAGTACTATCTGGAATGAATAATTGAACCTTAAACTACTTTTTTCCAGGCCATCCGGTAAGGTCGTAAATCCTGCGTTACAAAAAGAGGAGATGGCGTGAAAGACGGAAAAGAACAAATGGTCGTAATGGTTGCTGAAATGCGAGCTGCTTACAGAACTATAGATTAAGAAGGCGACAATGATTTCAAAAAAGAAGGTGATAAAAATGATCTTAAAAAGTGTTTTTATTACTGCACTCATTTTGTTTTCACCCAGGAACTCGGAAAACATCAAATGATTTTTATAAGAAAACATCCCTGTAAAAAAATAGCCAAAGAAACCGGTAAAAGTCATGATGCCCAATCCGCCAATCTGCGATAAAATGATAATAATGATTTTACCGAAATGTGTCAGATCCGTCCCTACATTCACCGTAGTCAGTCCGGTAATACACACTGAGCTGGTGGACATAAAGAGCGCATTAATAAACCCTAAAGGCTGGTGAGAAGATACTTTGGGCAACATTAAAAAGATGGTACCCAATAATACCAGGCCCAGAAAGCTCAATACAAAAAGCATGGTGGGATTAAAGTAGTATTTATCGAAGAATAAAAAATTCCTTGAAATTTCTACTACAGCCAGCAAAAAAACGCCTACATATAGCCATTCATTTATGAGTAATACATCCAGGAATTTAATGACGGACACTACGTGGACATAAGAGAATATCAAAAAGTAAAACAGTGTTACAAAATCCCCGAAGCTTTTAAACAACGCCCGCTTATCAACCATAAACTTCAGCACAACCCTGAAAACCAATAATGCCGTTAATACATAAAAAGCCAGCACAACGGAATTGTGCAGATAATTGATCACCTGGTTTTTTGAATCAAACCCGTTATGTATCAGAATTAAAACAGAGAAAAAAACACTGATGTAAAGCATGCTCCTGTTGACATACTTTAAAATTTTCTCTGCGATATTTTTTACAATAAACATTAAAATCTTTGGCTGTTTAGCAGGCAATATAAGTAAACGACAGCAAATTAGATGCTGGAATCAGCTAATAGTAACATTTCTAATTGTCTTCTATCAAATAAAAACAGCCTTACCGGAGCCGGAAATTATAACCTACCGCCTGAACTTATTTCATAATACAACGGCATCACTTGCACTTTCAGCTAACGCTACATTAATGACGCTTACCTGTGATTGTAGAGAGATCTCTGTTATATTAAAGCAACCAGCTGCCTGTGGGATCGTTCATCTTATAAATTTCAATATATTGCCCGGTTAAAAAGCTTTCAGAATGAAACAAACCATTACAATTATTTACTGTCCGAAATGTGGCTGGATGCTCAGGGCTGCTTATATGGCCCAGGAAATACTATCTACTTTTAGTGATGAGATCAACGGCGTATTATTGAAACCTGCGGCAATTTCCGGCCAATACTCTATCCTGGCAGGTGAAACACTGGTATTTGACAGGAAGGAAAACGGTCGCTTTCCGGAAATAAAAGAACTCAAACAATTGATCAGGGATATTGTTTGTCCCGGTAAGAATCTTGGTCATTCTGACAGACCAACAACAAATAATTAAAGAAGGATTTCTGGCATAGTTATGGTGGCTAATCTGGTATAGGCAATTAAATCTTTTTGTATGAAAAATCAACATAAAATAACGGGTTTTAAGGCGCTTCATCAACAGGATACCCCACTTTTACTCGGAAATGTATGGAATGCGCACACGGCAAAACTTGCAGAACAGGCAGGATTCCAGGCATTAGGCTCTTCCAGTCATGCCATGGCTTTTGCCTTAGGATACACAGATGGTCAGAATATCCCTTGTGATGATATCTTCCATGTTATAAAAAGAATCGTCTCTGTAGTGAGCATCCCGGTTTCTGTAGATTTTGAGGCGGGGTATTCCGATGACCCGAAAGTGGTAGCCGGCTTTGTAAAGTTATTAGAGGACGTTGGCATTGCAGGGATTAATTTAGAGGATGGAAAAGTCATTGACGGAAAAAGGGTCCTGGGAGACGCCTCATTAATGCAGTCTAAAATTGAAGCCATTAAATCCGTTACCGATATATTTATTAATGCCCGCACCGATACCTACACAACAACGCACGCTAATGCATTGGAAGAATCTATAAAAAGGGCTAACCTTTATGGCAAGGCTGGTGCAGATGGTATCTTTGTTCCTTTGATTGAAACGGAAGCTGATATTAAATCATTTGTTGAAAAAGTAAATTTACCTTTGAATGTTTTTGCAACCGCTAATTTACCGGCGTATGAAAAGCTAAGTGAGCTTGGCGTTAAAAGAATTAGTCACGGAGCTAAACAATATGATTTGTTAATGAAAAAATCTGAGCAGATTTTTAAAGACTTTTTCGACACTAAGGATTACAAAATTCTATTAGGATAACCGGGTGATAAGGATCAATTTACTCTGTCAGTTCTGTTAAGTAGTATTCTTTGTAATGTGTATTCACTTTATTGTACAATAAAGTCTGAATACCTGTTAATACACCGCAGCATCTGCTTCTGTAAGACTGGTAAGAGATATCGAAAGAATCCACCTTACCAGCTTCCCATTGCACATATACCTTTTCGCTATTTTTCAATAGACTTACCTGAATAATGGTATCGTAATTAGTTTTTGGAAATTTAAAAATATCTTTGGAGTGCAATATCGTATCCCTATTCTCAACTGAATAAAATATCACATTTTCGGCATCATATTTAGCATCCGGGCCAAATAAAAGATCCTTGCCTGTTAGTTTTTCTGTTAAAGAAATATTTATAGCCAGGTTGCTTACAGCACATTCCAGGTACCTACAATTATCGCAACTGAAAAATATTACAGATACAGAGATGATGAATAAATAAACATATCGTTTCATACAAAAATGCCTTTATTACCCAAGATACATTTAAGATAAAATATGCTGCTTTGAGCCAATTGTTTTTTATACCAACCGGTATATTAAAACCGGCAAGAAAAAAATATTTCAAAAAAATATTAATAAAAATTTTGTATTATAAAAAATCATCGCATCTTTGCATTACAAAATAAATATAAAATCATGCAGCAAAGCTATCTACATATCGAAATACTAAATACACACTCTCCTATAGGAAGTGAAGTATTGGTAGGGCATGTAGCTTGCATGAGTTAGTTTAAAATAAACAGATTCAACAATATTACTGCCCGCAATTAAGCGGGCTTTTTTGTAGACCAGAATACTAATTAAAAAATATTAAAATAAAATTTATTTTAAATACAATTATGCGATATCAGCCTAACACAAATAACAACCGACAGTACAAGCAGGAAAGTGAAATTTACACTGAATGTTTCTGGTATAAAAATGCGCCGGGCAGTATTGTGCAGATTGAAGAACATTCTATTAAATATTCAAAACGACCATTAAAGTAATATTCATAAACAAAGTTTATGTAATAGAAGCCGGTCGTGTATAACAGACCGGCTTTTTTATTGAAATACGGAGAATAAAAATGTATTGGGTAGGATATGCCTGATACAACATATTGGATGGTGTAATTGGTAACACATCAGTTTTTGACACTGAGATCGCAGGTTCGAGCCCTGCTCCGATAACTAATAAAATGTTGATTCTAGCTTAATTGGCAAAGCACCACTCTGTGAAAGTGGAAAACAGGGTTCGAATCCCGGAATCAACCTACTTGGTTTAAATTGACAATATGTATTTTGATTGGGTTGGATACCGGGCTGGCTTGAGTGTTGGATCCATGATCTGCCGGTCTTAGCATCATATGGACAATTAATTATTTAGTAACATAATTACTTTCTTTCTGATTCTTCCGGATAAAAGAAAGTAGTTAACTTCAAGTCAGATCCGGAAACTGCATAAGAAAATGGCCTGGCGCAATGATAGAATGCTATCCTTAAACAATAGTGTTTGATGGTTCGCTCCCATCAATTATTAAAGAATTTTTAATGAACAATAGTTATTATTTTTTATAAAACACATTGATCCCTGACAGATGCATCGTACGAATAAGTACAAGGGAGTGACACAACGATGTATAATAGTAGTAAAAATGATGACTCAATAAAAAAGAACAATGGTATTAAAATTTATGAAATGAATGGTGCTTTGGCAACGATGGTTTTATGTACCTTAATGCATGTAACCATTGAGAACATTGCGATTCCGTAAAGCGCCGATTGAAAAATTGAAATCAATGAAACAGTTGACACAATGGCGAAGATTAAATGGAGAAAGGATTAAAATTCCTATTGCGGACGAAATGGACCGCGTATTAAAATCAGAACTGGCAACCGGCTATGAACTGAAAGTTTGTATAGGTACGGATAGCCAGGTGAAAAGCAGGGTAACAGAGTTTGCAACCGTTATTGTCTTTATACGTAAAGGCCATGGAGGGTTTATGTACATTCTGAATGAAGTGACCACGCAAAAAATGACCATTAAAGAGAGGATGCTTACAGAAACGGCTAAAAGTGTGGCTGTAGGTTTTGAACTTTGTAATATTTTTTCGCGTTATTCTGTTGACATGGAGATCCATGCCGATATTAATACCAATCCAAACTTTAAAAGCAATGACGCTTTTAAAGAAGCAATGGGTTATATCACCGGTATGGGCTTTGCTTTCAAGGCTAAACCGGAAGCATTCGCAAGTAGTTCCTGCGCTAATAAAGTAGTGCAATAACCACTCAACAATTTTTAAACTAATTTAGAATTACAGATAATTATATGAGTTTTTTTGAAGCACAAAAAACAATAAATGCCAATGGCATACTGGATGGTGCTTTTATAGACGGTAAGGCGTTATACTTTTTTTGTTTTCAAAAATTTCCAAGTGTATACTTTATAAATTACGTGGATGGTGAAAAGACTTTCCCTGTTATAAAGGAAAAGTATGCCAGCGACATTGAAAACATTTACTCGACAAAATGGTATAAAAAAGAAACTAAAAAGTTTCAGTTCGATAAAACCTTAGTCGTGTTAAAAAGCAATTGCATTATAGAGATTAATGATGATTATTGCGAGATATTACACGACGATAATGATAGTAAAATTGTAGAAGATATTGCACGTATTGCCATTCAGCATAAAGAACGCCAGCGGAAACAACCCCTGGAAATCAATTTAATTGTACAGTCAAGATATGGGTTTGAATTGAAAGCCATGGAAATTAAACGGACAAAGCTGGATTTAGATCTATTCTACAATGACGAATTTAAAGAAGTGGACGCCACCATTCAATCCCGCTTAAGGAAGCAGAATGATAAAGGTATTGTTTTGTTACATGGATTACCGGGGACCGGCAAAACAACTTACATCCGCTACCTGGTTGGCAAATTGAAAAAAAGGGTCTTGTTTTTGTCCCCGACAGTAGCCGGCAACTTAATGAACCCTGAGTTTATAGAATTGCTGGTGGATAACCCGAATTCTATTATGGTTATAGAAGATGCTGAGAATATAATTATGGACAGAAGATACAACAGCAGTTCTTCCGTATCTAATTTACTGAACATCTCAGACGGGTTACTCGCCGATTTCCTGAATGTCCAACTGATCTGTACCTTCAACAGTGCTATCTCTAACATTGATCATGCATTGTTACGCAAAGGCCGTTTAATAGCCAGGTATGAATTTGGCAAGCTGGGAATTAACAAAGCCCAGCGTTTAAGCAATCATTTCGGACATTCTATCCTGGTAAATGAACCAATGACCATTGCCGAAATTGCGAATCCGTTTGAAAAAGCAATTGAACCGGAAGAAAGGCCGCAAATAGGCTTTAGAAAAAGGGATATTGTTATAGGATAATATGCTTGAAATAGCGATAGAGTGCATTAAATCATAATGCACTCTATATTTTTTATTGATAAACCAGTCTGATTTTTGTAAGTTTATGAAATTGTTATTTAGTTATTGGTCTTAATAAAAATTCAGTCAGCATGGTTATCATGCATAAAATTTGAAAGCTATGGAAGTTAAGATACGGCCTTTACAAATAGATGATTATAGTGGTTTGAAACAAGCGATGTCTGCTGCTTATGAAGGCACAAGTGCTGTGTGGCAAGAGAAGAGTATCCGAAAGTTAATAGATATTTTTCCGGACGGACAAATTTGTGTAGAAGTAGATGGGAAAGTAGCGGCATGTGCCTTATCTATAATTGTACAATACCGTTTATTTGGCGATGATCATACCTACGAAGAAATTACCGGGCAATATAGCTTTGATACACACTCTAATAGTGGCAATGTATTATATGGTATCGAAGTATTTGTGCACCCGGACTTCAGAGGTTTAAGACTAGCCAGGCGCTTGTACGATGCCCGTAAGGAATTGTGTGAACAAAGAAATTTAAAAGAGATAAAAGTGGGCGGACGGCTGCCAAACTATCACAAGTACAGCAACCTGACGCCTAAAGAATATATAGAGAAGGTAAGGCAAAAAGAAATTTTTGACCCGGTACTGAGTTTCCAGTTGGCAAATGATTTCCACCCGGTAAAAGTATTGCCGCACTACCTGAAAGGTGATAGTGAATCCCGTGAATTTGCTGCGCTACTGGAATGGAGCAATATTTATTACTCTCCTACTAAAAGCACGGTAAATGAAACGGTTATAAGACTGGGTCTGGTACAATGGCAAATGCGTCCTTTTGCTACTGTCGATAAGTTTATGGAGCAGGTAGAATTCTTCGTTGATGCACTGAGCGGCTATAAATCAGATTTTGTTTTGTTCCCGGAATTTTTCAACTCTCCTTTATTAGCCGCTTACAACCATCTGGACACGCACGATTCCATGCGCGCCCTTGCTAAAAAAACACCAACCATTCTTAATAAGATTTCAGAGCTGGCTATAGCTTATAATGTAAACATTATAGTTGGAAGCATGCCTGTTGTGGAAAATGAAAAATTATATAATGTATCGTTTTTATGCCACAGGAGTGGTAAGAGAGATGAGTACAGGAAAATTCATATTACACCGAATGAGACCAAATACTACGGTATAACCGGAGGTGACAAGATTGCAGCGATTAATACTGATTGTGGTAAAATTGGTATCCTGATCTGCTACGATGTTGAGTTTCCTGAACTTTCCCGCTTACTGGCATTAGACGGGATGAAAATCCTGTTTGTACCTTATCTTACGGATACGCAGAATGCCTACACCCGCGTAAGGCATTGTGCCATGGCACGCGCTATCGAAAATGAATGCTTTGTTGCCATAGCCGGTTGTGTTGGTAATTTACCGGGTGTTAATAATATGGATATCCAGTTTGGTCAGGCTGCAGTATTTACACCATCAGATTTTGCGTTCCCTACCAATGCCATCAAAGCTGAAGCAACACCCAATACCGAAATGACTTTAATAGTGGATGTCGATCTGAATTTATTAAAGGAATTGCATCATTTCGGTTCTGTAAGAGTAATTAAAGACAGGCGGACAGATTTGTATGAAGTAAAAAGGTTATCAAAAAAGGAGGAAGAATAAAATAGATCAATCTGCCTGATAGAAAGCCTATTGGAAATATAACTATTCTTTCCAATAGGCTTTTGCTTTTACCTCAATCAGTATTTTGTCAAATCTTGTAATTCCTAACTTTTTCAGGCACCATGTTTGCTTATTATTTATTTATCACTAAAACATAAGTATATGGAACTACAGTCAGCAAAAAGGTATTCATATATTATGCGAATACCATTAATAAAAGGTTTAATAATATTATTCTGGGGTATAGTCGCTTTAGTTTTATTCAACGCATCTCCCTATTTATTTATTAAGGCATTTGGTATTTTAAATATTGTTACAGGTGTTTTAACACTCATTTTTACCCAAAAGTTTCAATTTCTTAAAATATCCAAACAATGGTTGGCTTTAGAATCATTAATTGAACTTGTGGCCGGTTTTGTATTCACATTCCTGGTAAGTTCAGTGGATGTATTTTTGAATTATCTGAGCATCGGGATTTTTTTTATTGTTATCCTGCAGTTCATTTATGGATACACTTTGTTAAACTCCGGTCAGTTTAATTTGCTGAATATTCTCATGCGCTTTGTAACGCTATTTGGTGGTATTATAGTAGGTATTATTTTGTTCAGAGGCAATATACCCATAGAAACGGCAGTATTAATCGTTGGTATTTTTTCCGTTATTTACGGTATTATTAATATTCATTACAGTATGGAATTGAAGAATGTTGTATTGGGAGAATTAAAATAATTACATCATTCATCACTATAGATAAACAATGGACCACCAAAAAATTTTAGAAATCCGTTGTTTATCTATAGCTTTCTGGAAAGAACTCCAAATAACAAAATCATTAAATCCCACTTATTTCCAGGCTTTCAGCATTCTGTCATTACCGGAAATATCTTTTTTCAGAACCGTATTAAATCCAAGGGATTGATAATACAATTCAGTATCAACAGCATATTTATAATGGCATTCTAAAAAAACAGCACCATCACCAGCCAGGTTATCCTTTGCAAAATGGGCAATAGATTTATAAAATAAAAGCGGGTCATTATCTGGCACAAACAACGCTATATCGGGTTCCCAGTCCTTAACATGATTACTCATTCCCTCTTCCTCGCTTCGAGGAATATAAGGCGGATTTGAAATAATAATATCATACTTATTGGCTAGTTTCTCCTGAACATCTTCAAGTAAAAAATCACCGGCTAATACTTTAATCTTCGCCTGATGTCTCTCAATATTTTTTTCAGCAACAGCAATAGCCGCTTCGCTTACATCTATGGTGGTCACACTACCCTTTTTTATACCCAAAGCCAGAGATGTTGCAATACAACCTGACCCTGTACCTATTTCCAGGATATGATTAACCTCTTTCCCGGATGCAAAGTCTATAGCCCACACAACTAATTCTTCAGTCTCTGGCCTTGGAATCAAGACTGCTTCATTCACAAAGTAGGCACGATCCAGGAACCACGCTTTTCCTATTGTATATTGTAAAGGCTTATGATTCAGTACTTCCAGGATATCAGCATTAAATTGCTGCAGTTCCGCAGCATCAAAAGTTCGTTTCCTGTTAGACAAATAATTGCTTCTGGCTATTTCAAAATGGTGATCTATCAGTTCATAGACAATACTCTTAGCCTCATCAGGATCAAACAGGGAGAATAGTTGTTGGCTGGAGCTTTTAAATATCTCTTCCAGGGTAAGCATCCGGTTATAAATATTTTGTCTTAAGGATATTTATGTGGTGTTGGGTATGTCCAACAATTATAAACGCCAAAGCATTAACAGTTACTTCGTAATGATTTGCAACACCCCTGCGTGCCAACATATCATTCGTAAAACTATGAAATAGATGAAGCGTGCTCTTACGTACCAGGTTTAATTCAAAAAACAGGCTTTTCAAGCTTCTGTGACTCACTTCGGCCAGGTTAGCATACTCGGTTTCATCAAAGCCCGGCAACTCGACCTTTTCCCCACGGGCAATACATAACGCCCTGTAACACATAATTCTTTCCGTATCTATTAAATGTTGTATTACCTGTAAAACACTCCATTTACCATCTTCATATCTGTATTCAGCTTTATTTTCAGGAATTTCATTTAAGAAATTTTCCAAATAAAACAAAGAATCCTGCAATGCAGCATTCGCAGAATCATTCTCAACTAAATTAATATACCCCTCATAAAATGAAGCATAATCTCCGGGAACAGGTCTCATAAAATGAAAATCTAGATTTTAATAGCAAATATTACTTCTTTTTATTCACAACACGTTGCTTATTCAAATATAATTCATTTGCTAATAAAACAGCATTATAAGCATTCACAATACCACCGGTAGCGCAAACTTCCCGCATCGAAATTTTCTCTATAGCACTTCCCGGCTTAAGGAATACTTCATCTATATACGAAGTATCGGCGGACGCCAATATACATTTCTTCACTTCTACAGCCGTCAGTGTAGGATAATAGCTGCGAATAAGTGCTGCAATCCCTGCAACAATCGGGGAACTCATACTCGTACCATTCTCAAAACCATAGCTTTTATCCGTATTGGAAATGGTAGAATAAATATAGTTACCCGGTGCAAGTATATCTACATAAGCGTTGCCGTAGTTTGTAAACCCTGCCACCAGTGTAGAATCAATATGCCAGTCGCTGCTACTGCCAACAGTAATGATATTCTCTGCGACCTTATTATTTGAAAGTTTTTTTGAAGGATAAACACTATTTTTATTAAGATTCAGAGATTCGTTACCCGCCGCTTTAATGATTAATACATCTTTCTCTGCCGCATACATAATGGCTTCATCAACCATTTTCTTCTGAGGACTAAGATTTTTACCAAAACTCATGTTAATCACTTTCGCACCATTATTCACAGCATATCTTATCCCCAATGCCACATCCTTATCATGCTCATCACCATCCGGCACCACTCTAACCGTCATTATTTTCGCATCATTACAAATACCATCAATCCCTACATGATTACCCCTTTCTGCTGCAATAATACCGCTCACATGCGTACCATGCCTGCAAACGGAAGCCATTACATTACTATTACCATAGTTTTTTACAGTGAGATCATCCTCATCATCACCAATAATCATTTTTCTGTAATTCACAATCGGGCTGTCTTTCGCAAAAATGATATTTTTCTTTTTTTCTAAAAAGGAATTCACTTCAGAAAAAATGACGGAAGTATTTTTTTCCCTGTCTATTTCAAAAATCTTCACATAATTCAAAAAGCCCACTTTAGCCCTTTTAGCTTTATCTGTTTTTGGTGCATAAGACTCCAGAACAGAAGCACTGAAATCATCCGTCCCGATTTCAGCCTTTAAAACCTGTTCATATTTAATGGCATTATCTGTAGATGTTTTCAGAATATTATAATTCATTTTTTCATCTGCGCTAATATCCAGAAAGGAGTTTACCTTAACCCACAAATTATATGTATCGGGATAATAGATCTTAAGACAGTTTGTATCATTCTTATTAATATCATACCAATTTTTCAATTGGTGATAAACCCGGGCATATTCATTTGTCTCTTTAAGGATATTTTCTCCTTTCGAATTACCCAGGAAATTCCATCCGTAAACGTCATCTACATAACCGTTATTATCATCATCAATGCCATTATCAGGAATTTCTTTAGGGTTTTTCCAGAGTTTATTTACCAGGTCTTCATGCAAAGTATCAACACCACCATCCAGAACAGCCACAACAACAGGTGTCGCTTTTTGGGTTTCCAAAAACTGTAAAGCCTTTATTAAAGAGATTCCAACAAAGCCCTCTTTTCCTTTATCACGCAAATGCCATCCTTGTAACTGCTCTGTATTTAATTGCTGAGCAATGCACATTTCAGAACAACAGATTAACAAAACTACACTTATGTATCTACTTAAAATCATCCCCTACAAAGATGCGAAACCTTTATTTTAAAAAAATACTATAAGATGTTAAAAAAATCAGTTTCTCTATTTAAACTTTTGCCGTTATTTTTGCGTACCAAATTTCTAAATAAATTAGCATGGCACGTCAAATAGCTTTTAGAGAAGCATTACGTGAGGCATTAAACGAAGAGATGCGTCGCGATGAAAATGTATATTTAATGGGGGAAGAAGTAGCTGAATACAATGGCGCTTATAAAGTAAGCCAGGGTATGTTAGCCGAATTCGGCCCTAAAAGAGTAATCGATACGCCTATTGCCGAATTAGGTTTTGCTGCTGTTGCAGTAGGTTCAGCTCAAAACGGGTTACGTCCTGTAGTAGAATTTATGACATGGAACTTTGCTTGTTTAGCTTTAGATCAGATTCTAAATACAGCCAGTAAAATGAAAGCGATGAGTGGTGGACAAATAGGCTGCCCGATTGTTTTCAGAGGTCCGAACGGTAGCGCAGGTCAGTTAGGCGCACAGCACTCTACTGCATTTGAAAGTTATTATGCCAATATTCCAGGTTTAAAAGTAATATCTCCAAGTAATCCATACGATGCGAAAGGTCTATTAAAGGCCGCTATTCGTGATAACGACCCTGTAATGTTTATGGAAAGCGAGGTGACTTATGGTGATAAAGGAGAAGTACCTGAGGAAGAATACATTATACCAATTGGCAAAGCTGATGTTAAACGTGCAGGTAAAGATATTACCATCGTTTCTTACAGTAAAATGATGAAAGTAGCCTTAGCCGCTGCAGAAGAATTGGCTAAAGAAGGCATTGATGCAGAAGTAATTGACTTACGCACCATCCGTCCTTTAGATTGGGAAACAATTGTAGAAAGCGTTAAGAAAACTAACCACCTGGTAATTGTTGAAGAGCAATGGCCGATGTGTTCAGTATCCTCTGAAATTGCTTTCCGCATTCAAAAAGAAGCATTCGATTACCTGGATGCGCCTATCTTACGTATTACCAGTGTAGATGCCCCTATGCACTATGCACCAAACTTAGCAGCATTAGCTATTCCTGATGTACCACGTACAGTAGCTTTGGTAAAAAAAGCATTAAACAAAAAATAATCGATTAAACTTCTATATAAAGCCGGTAACCTTAAGTTATCGGCTTTTTTGTTTTATTAAATCATCTTTTGTACGACTATCCCACATTGTTGTGTCACTCACTTCAACTGTTTTACTACTATTTATCAGCATTTCAACTCATTTACCTGTACGTTTTATGCAGGCACTTTGCTACCTATAGAAGTCGGGAGAAATAAACATAAAGCATTAACAATCAAAAAATAGTTAATACAACGGCGGTAAATCTGACAAACTATCTACCATCTTATTTATAAATATAATCGCGAACAATAACAAAATAAGATACATCCTAACTCATAAAACAAGAAGTGGCTTAGCTGCTGATATCCCGATTGAAAAATGAAGAATGTTTAAAGCCTATAGCTAAGTGTTTCAAAAATAGAATATATAAAATAATTTATGTAAAATATATCCTATGAATAATTAATTTTATATTCGTATATATAAAATTTCATTTCTGACACCCAAAGCTTACAACTATGAAACACTTATTTTCATTAATATTGGTATTCCAATTTATTACCAATGTCAATTCACAAAGCGTCAGCATCAATACCGATGGCTCAGCCGCTCATGCCAGTGCCATACTTGATGTAAAAAGTACTAATAAGGGATTTTTAGTACCAAGAATGACCTTAGCACAGCGCACTGCCATCGCATCGCCAGCCGAGGGACTATTAGTCTACCAGACTGATGGTGCCACAGGATTTTATTATTACCAGTCAGGATGGAAAACTTTCGGTGCAGATAATTTAGGCAACCATATTGCGTCCCAAAACTTACAGCTAAATAACTTTAAGATAAGCAACAACAACGATGCTACCGTTGGATTAGGCATCAGTAATATAGGAGCCTTAAGTTTAACGGGCAAAGCAGTAGACCCGATAGCTTCCAACACCTTGCCAAGAGAAACATTCAGAGTTACCAGCGATGGCAGTATTCTTGGATTTGGGAAATACTTTGTTGGTCCGTTTCCTGCAAGCGGTCCGGGTATGAGATTCATGTGGTACTCTGGGAAAGGAGCCTTAAGAGTTGGCAATGCCACTTCAACCGAATGGGATTCAACTAATGTAAAAGATTATTCATACGCTTTTGGTAACCAGGTTACTGCAAGCGCATACGGTAGCTTTGCCGTAGGAGACCAGGTAAATGTTACAAGCGTAGTAGGAACCGGTATCGGATCAAGTATCCAGGTAAAGGGTACTGCAGCATTAGCAATAGGTGCCAACAATGTAGCCAATGGATTCTGCTCTGTAAGTCTGGGATACACAGATAGTGCAATGGGCCAGGGAGCGATAGCATTAGGTTACAGAGTACTTGCCAGTAAAGACTACTCCGTTGCGATAGGTTACAGGGGCAGAGCTATACACGAAGGCTCCCTGGTTCTTTCAGATGCGTCCTCTTTAAGCGCTACTCTTTCATCCTACACAACATCAAGTTCAGATAATCAAATGACGGCAAGGTATGCTGGCGGTTACAGGTTCTTTACCAATGATAATATGACCATTGGTGTTCGTCTGAATGCGAACGCCAATTCATGGAGCATCATTTCAGACTCCACACTCAAAGAACGTTTCGAAGAAACAGATGGCAATGAAATGCTAAACAAACTTGAAAACATCAGGATGGGTAGCTGGAACTATAAAGGCCAGGCTAAACTAGGTCTAAGGCATTATGGCCCAATGGCACAGGACTTCTATGCGGCCTATGGTAAAGACAATTATGGTACTATTGGAGACAATACATCCATCGCTCAAGCCGACTTTGATGGCGTCATGCTAATAATGATCAGGGAATTATCAAAAAAAGCAAAAATCCATGAATCAGAATTAGAATTACTGAAAAAAGAAAATAGTTTGCTCAATGAAAAACTTCAGCAAAACAATCAGACAGAAGCAAAATTGAACTTACTACTTGAAATTCTAAGTTCAAACGAACAAACCAAAGCCATTGTTGATACTTACAAAAATGCTTTAAATAAATAACGATATTTTCAACTAATCATTCATTTTAGAAATAGCATATTCCAAGCCCCGTAATTCGGCCAAAGCTTTCAACCGGCCAATTGCAGAGTAACCGGGATATGCATTTTTTTGTAAGTCATCCAGCATCTGGTGCCCATGATCAGGACGCATTGGTAAACTTATACCACGTTTTTGTTGCAGTTTATAAATGGCTTTAATAATACTAAACATATCTGCATCACCTTCCAAATGCCTGGCTTCGTAAAAGTTACCAGCTTCATCACGCTTCGTATTTCGCAAATGCAAAAAATGAATTCTATCACAAAACAAATTCAACATTTCCGGCAAATCATTATCCGCCCGGGCACCAAAAGAACCTGTACAAAAACACAATCCGTTATTTACACTTGGTACAGCATTAAACAAATCCTCCACATCCTGTTTAGTACTTAGTATACGTGGCAACCCTAAAACCGGGAATGGCGGATCATCCGGATGTATCGCCAGCTTAATATTATTAGCATCTGCAACAGGGATTATCTCCTTTATAAATGTGAACAAATGTTCTTTCAATTTTTGAGTATCAATACCACTATAACTTTCCAAGGCCTTTAATACCTGCTCAGGTGTAAAAGCATCTGAACTACCCGGCAAACCTAACATCGCATTTTTCAAAATACGTTCCTTTTCCGATGCTGGCATTTGATCATACCTTTCTTTTGCAGCAGCCAATATATCGGCGACATAGTCAGCTTCAGCCAAAGGACGTTTTAATAAAAAAACATCAAACACAACAAAGTCAAGATGGTGGAAATACAATGCTTTACTACCATCCGGCATTACAAAATTCACATCTGTTCGCAGCCAATCCAATACCGGCATAAAGTTGTAGGTAATCACTTCAATACCGCACTCAGCCAAATTAATGATTGACTGTTTATAATTATCAATATGCGTTTGAAAATTGCCTCTTCTTTTTTTGATCTCATCACTTACAGGTAAACTTTCTACAACTGTCCAGTCCATACCATAGGATTCAATCATAGATTTGCGTTCGTTAATAGCATCAATCGTCCAAACTTCCCCTACCGGAATTTGGTGCAATGCCGTTACCACACCACTACAACCAGATTGTCTGATATCCGCTAAAGAAACCACATCATTTGGACCAAACCAACGCATGGTTTGTTGCATTAAGTATTTCATTCTTTAAATTTTTGAAGCTGTCAATTAAACAATACTTACAGGAATTGCTTTTTCTTTCATGACTTTGAAAACTGATTTTACTCATCGATAACTATCCCGCATGCTCCTCTCCCCTCCCTGGAGGGGTTGGGGTGGGTTTCTTCTGCATAATAAATCTACCTTCTATTAGAGATAGGTGTCGCACCTACGGCGCTTTAGATACAATAACACATTTTGCTTTCTACCATAATGTCGTCCCTACGGGACTTTAAAACGATAGTGTCATAGATGCGCAGATATATAACAATGACTGCATAGGAAATACATCTTAAAACCAGAACCGTCATTCAGAGCGCAGCGAAGAATCGCATTCCAACTTCCGAGCCCAGAGAGGAAGAACAGTCCACATAATACGTGGGGATTTTTCCTCGGGTTACGTAAACTTCAAAGCAGTCTCAATTTCACCTCGTCAAAATGACTGTGAAACAGAGCGTCATTCTGAGCGCAGTGAAGAATCTAATTCCAACTTCCGAGCCTTGCGAGGAAGAACAGTCCACATAATAGCATGGGGATTTTTCCTCGGGTTACCTCAACTTCAAAGCAGTGTCAATTTCTCCTCGTCAAAATGACGATTGTCCAAAACAAAAAAGTTTTGATAGAAAGTACATGCAAGCATGCACTTTCCACAAAACCTATTATCAAAAACTGCTGCCCTAAATTATAAAACGTACCTGTTTATTAAATTCTCCAGGTACTCCTGCTGACCACTGATCATATCCGGTTCACCATTATCAATTGCATACTGACGCAAATCAGTCAATGATAATTTACCATTCTCAAAATCAGCTCCCGCACCACCATCAAAAGAACTGTAGCGTTTAGTACGTAAAGCTTTGTATTCAGAATTAGCCAATATTTTATCTGCTAAAATCAACGCTTTTGCGAACGTATCTATGCCACCAATGTGCGCATAAAAAATATCTTTAGGATCGGTACTGTTACGACGGATTTTAGCATCAAAATTAATACCACCACCGGCTAAACCACCGGCTTCCACCAATACCAGCATTGCTTCTACCAACTCATTAATGTTATTAGGAAACTGGTCCGTATCCCAACCGTTTTGGTAATCACCACGGTTAGCATCCATAGAACCTAATACACCGGCATCAGCTGCTACCTGTAACTCATGCTGAAACGTATGGCCAGCAAGCGTTGCATGATTTACTTCAATATTGATTTTAAAATCATTCAATAAATCATGTTCACGTAAGAAACCGATTACAGTTTCGCAATCATAATCGTATTGATGTTTACTAGGTTCACAAGGTTTCGGTTCAATAAAGAAATTACCTTTAAATCCAATGCTTCTAGCATAATCTTTAGCCAGGTGTAAGAACTTCGCCAAATGCGCTTTTTCACGCTTCATATTGGTGTTCAGCAGGCTCATATAACCTTCACGACCTCCCCAGAATACATAGTTCTCACCACCCAAAGCAACAGTAGCATCCAAAGCTGCTTTTACCTGTGCGCCACCGTGTGCCAATACATGAAAATTAGGATTGGTAGCCGCGCCATTCATATAGCGCTTATTGGAAAATAAATTAGCGGTACCCCACAATAATTTAATGCCGCTTGCATCCTGGTGCTGTTTTAAATGAGCTGTAAGCGCCTGTAAGCGTCTGTCATTTTCATTAATATCGTTGGTGTAATCTACCACATCCACATCGTGAAAACAATAATATGGCACATTCAATTTAGAAATAAATTCAAAAGCCGCATCCGCTTTATCTTTAGCTCTGTCTACAGCATCTGATTTAGTATTCCATGCAAAACTCTGGGTTGGTTCACCAAACGGGTCGCCACCATTGGCACAAAAGCTATGCCAGTAGGCAACAGCAAATTTCAACCATTCTTTCATGGTTTTATTACCCACTACCCTGGTCTCATCGTAAAACCTATATGCTAACGGATTATCCGATTCTGCACCTTCGAATTGAATTTTCGAGATTCCTTTAAAATACTCGTTGCTCATAAAACTAATTTATATGTTTATTGTATTTGTTTATCTAAGTATTGAAACCAGTCATTATATACCGATTGGTATTTATCAACCAAATCTTTTTGCGGCTCAATAATGGTTAATGGTTTAAAATTGCTGAATGCCTCACCCGGATTGCTGTAACACCTGTTACCAATACCGGCACCAATTGCGGCTCCCACACTGCCATCGTTGTTATACAACTCTACCGGAATATTCAGCGTATTGACAAATGCTTCCGAAAAGACAGGACTTAAGAACATGTTGGCTTTACCGGCCCGTATTATTGTTGGATTAATTTTATTTTCCTGCAAAATATCAAAGCCATATTTAAAAGAACACGCAATGCCCTCCTGCCCTGCTCTTACCAGGTGCGCATGCTGATGAATATTAAAATCCAAATTATAAAACTGAGCACCCACCGATTTATTTTCCAGCATCCTTTCTGCACCATTGCCAAAAGGTAAAATGCGCAACTCATCAGCACCAATACTCACTTTAGAAGCCAGGTCATTCATAACTGCGTAGCTCTCTGAACGGGTCATATCTTTTAACCAACGATTCAAAATACCCGTACCATTTATGCAAAGCAATACGCCTAATGATGGATTGGCATGCGTATAATTCACATGTGCGAAAGTGTTGACCCTGGATTGGGTATCAAATGTCAATTCATCCGTAACCCCATATATAACACCACTTGTACCTGCAGTTGCAGCCACTTCGCCCGGATTAAGCACATTCAACGACAAGGCATTATTTGGCTGGTCACCGGACTTATAAGATACCGGGATACCAGGTTTTAAGCCCAGTTCTGAAGCGACTTCCTTTGTTACATTTCCATGAACAGAAAACAGATCCTGCACTACCGGAATCAGGTAATCCCTGAATCCATAATAATTCATTACATCCCTGGAGATTTCCTTTGATTTAAAATCCCAGAAAATCCCTTCTGATAATGCTGAAATAGAAGTGGTAATACTGCCGGTAAACTTATAAGCTGCAAAATCCCCCGGCAACATTATCTTATCAATCCTGTCAAATATCTCAGGTTCATTTTCTTTTATCCATGCCAGTTTAGAAGCTGTAAAATTACCAGGCGAATTCAGTAATCTTTGTAATGATGTGGAGTGACCAATTTCATCGAAAGCCTTATTACCTATTTCT
This sequence comes from Polluticaenibacter yanchengensis, assembly GCA_027854065.1. Lineage (GTDB taxonomy): Bacteria > Bacteroidota > Bacteroidia > Chitinophagales > Chitinophagaceae > Phnomibacter > Phnomibacter yanchengensis. Next base: position 90,996 of record JAQGEF010000012.1, read on the forward strand.
ACCGCCCGGCTATCGCACCAGATAATGCTGTTTCGCAACACTTCGCCCTTTTTGTCTAAAACGACCAAACCATGCATCTGGTAAGATATACCAATAGCTGAAATATCTTTAGGGTCGTACAGATTAAAACTATTTGCTTTTAGAATAGCCTGTTTAATATTATGCCACCAATCATCCGGAGACTGTTCTGCCCAACCTGTTTTTGGAGAAATTATTTCCGTTTCCGTTTCCGGGTAGTTGGTCGAACAAATACAGTTCAATGTCTGGCTATCTATTACAGATACTTTTATTGACGAAGTTCCTAAATCGATTCCTAATAACAACATACAGTTCTCTGGTATTTTCTTATTGCTTAATATGCGTACAATGCTACTTTCTGAATTTCCCAATCATTGGTCGGTATTCTTATATGTCTTCCCTGGTGCGTTTGATCGCCATTATTTCTTATGGAAACATTAAAAACACCATCCTTAAATCTTCCTTTATCAGCCGTTAATATACCGGCTTCTAACTTAGAATTTTTATGCTCAAATGTAAGCACTACTCCTGTACCACCCACATAAAAATCGTTTTTATCTGTTTGAATAATGATAGCACCACTTGGCGGCCAGGACGTGTCTTTAGCCTGGCTTGACCAGTTTAAAGTCAGGTCATGTTTAACGGTTATAATAAAATCACCCAACTCTATTTTTTCACTGTTATTTTTCTTATCAAGCAATACGCCTTCAACCTTTTTTCCCCCGGTATATGCTTTAAACAACTCCGCTTCCATCTGCTTAATAATATCATAACTTTTACCTAAAAGTGCACTATTAACAGCCGAACCGTTTTCAATAGAAAAAGGTGAAAAGCCAATAGCTTTATAATGTCCGACTGCATATAGCGCCTTTGCGCCCACCGTGGAATCGAAGTGAATTTCAGGCACAAACAAAGGATTGTTATTTCTTACAAACAAATCGTTATAGTACTTAAAATTCGGATTGTAAAAATCAGGACTCAACATATCAATATCCGGAGCCGCTACCTGCCAGATATTTAAAATATGTGGCAAAGGTCCTGCACTTGGATAATCGCCCTGCTTCACAAAACGATGATTCAATGCTGCGTTTACAAACATCGGAATATTGTAAATTTTCTTTCCTGCTTTCGCTACTTCATTCGCATACTGCGCATAATAGTAAGCCTGAAAAATCTCTTCTCCATCCAGGTCATTCCCAAAAATGGTTGGCCAGTTACCCTTCGTTTTACTGCCATTTTGTTTCCACTTATCTGCCAACTCCGGAACTAACGCTTTACTTTCTTTTTGCAGATAGTTGGAAAGTATTGCCGGGATTTCTGCATTAAACTGTTTGGTAGCAGTGGCTGTATATTCCCTGGCACTGCCTAACATCCCAATTTCATTTTCCACCTGTACCATTAAAACCGTTCCATGCTTTTCGTCTATCTGTTTTACATGCGCCATCATTGCTTCATAAGCTTTGATATCTGCATCCAGATTATCCTTATCAAAAGCCGATAAAATTTCTACTCTTTTGCCAGCATTTGTTACGGCCCGTTCAAATCTTTTTACATCTTGTTTTACCCAGGTTGGCGCATAACAGCTCATACTGTTTTTCCAGGTACCAAACCATAATATAACCACCTGCATATTATTGGCACGTGCACCTAAAATCAAACTATCAACCAAAGCAAAATCAAACTTTCCTTCTGCCGGTTCTATCAGTTCCCAATAAACAGGAGCCAATACTGTATTAAGGTTCATGCGTTTCAGTTTAGGCCACATAGCCCGCATATCTTCTAAACCTGATGCTGTTGAATTTCCTGTTTCGCCGGCAAGCAGGATAAACGGTTTCTCTTTATGAAACTGCGGTATACCATTGATGGCCTGTAATCGTGGGCCGGCACTTTGCTGTGCCAACCCTAGCGATACAAATACGAAAACTAAAACTACACTAAATATGATTGAACGCATCATCTACTGTCTTTATGAAATTCATTTCAATTGTAATAATCCTTGCTATTAAAAGCTGAATAGAATGACTACTGCCGAAGGGCTGCCGGATACGGAGGGCTACCGCTTTAGCGGTAGGTGCCTTAGCACCGAGCGCAGCGAGCCCGCAGAAGCCGGAACGAATGCTCCTCCATGTTTATAAGTCTATAGCCCCATCAGCTTTAAGACTTATTTGCCGGCATCCTTCAATGCATTATAAACCGCATCAAATGCTTTCTTTTTACTAAAGTCTGAATTAAACAATAATGGAAAATCCTTACCACCATCATATAACCAACTCAAATCATCACTGATTCCCCAAACGGTAATCCCTGCTCTTTGTGCTGAAGGCACGTATTTCAGATAGGCTTTAATAATGTATTCATACATTGCAGCCTGGTAAGTTTCCTGCAACGGTGTCATTACAAAACCAACTTTACCCAATGGATTTATTCTCACATCCAGCTCCGAAATTCTTACTTTCAGACCTGTAGCTGCCAACTTGATAAACATAGAATCAATTAAAGCATAATTCGCATTCCAATTCACATGCATCTGCGTACCAATACCATCAATTTTGGCCCCTTTGGCTTTCAGCTCTTTTACATAAGCAATTAAAGAATCCGTTTTAGCTCTGCTGCTTTCCAGGCCATAATCATTAATATACAATGTAGCGGAAGGATCTGCTGCTGCTGCGTAATTAAAAGCTTTCAAACCGAAATCACGGCCTAAATAATCACCCCAGAAAAAGATATCTGAAGCCTCTTTATTAGATACATCGGAACTATTAGCGGAAGTTCTGTAGGCGCCGGACGGACTCATTGTTTCATTAATAACATCCCACTCCTTCACTTTTCCCTTATAATGAGTCACCGTTTCTGTAATAAAGTTTTTTAATGCTGCATCTACTTTACTGGCCACTTCCGCACCACTTGGCGCTACTACCGATTCTTTCACACTCACATCATCAATATAGTAGGTATTCGCCACCAGACCCATATCAAACAAAACACGGGTTTTTACCGCACTGGCCGTAAAAGTCCAGGAGACTTGTTGCCAGGTCATACCAATCGCTTGCCCGCCCTGGTATTGAGCCGTACCACCTTGTGTAGATAAACGGATATTACCGCCCGGCTGAGTAGCACGGATGTAATAGGTGACCATATAAGGCGTACCGATTTTTGTATCCAGTTCCTGGCTCCCCACCTGCACCCGCCATTCGCCACCTGCATTGTTATTAGGATTTACAACAGACATAAATCCACTACCGGTACGCGCATTTGCACCATTGGTTAAGTAAGAAACCGTAGCCCCGTTTGTATTATAGGTAGACCATGCACCTTGCCCGGACTCAAAGCCTCCATTAGGTAATAACTCTGAAGGTGCAGCTACCGTAATACCTGCGTAATTTTTCAGATAACCGGCATTCTGGTTGGCATGCCAGCCCAAAGTGTGTCCGAATATTTCCATGCTGCCTACTGCATTAGCAAGGGCATCTGCGCGTGAAAAATCAATGGTTCCGTTTCCCTGAACCAATGCGCCATGCTTCATATTGTAACCGTAAGTAACCGCGTCAAAATTTGCTTTTACTAAAGACGCGTAAGTAGAACCGGCAAGCATTGGCGTATAATCAATACCTACACCCAACTTTATATCCGAAGCATCTTTTAGGTTCGCTCCTGTAGAAGGAAAATCTCCCTCATTTAAAAAACCTGTATCCTTCATTTTAGTGCAGGCATTGAGCGATGCTATAGCCGTTAATAAAAACGTATATTTTATAATATTTTTTTTCATTGCAATCAACTTTATTTGATTTTAAAAACAGTCTGCAGTTCGCATGATTTTTTTATTATTGAGCCACCTGCTTACTACTATTTAGCATCGTTGTGTCACTCCCTTTTACCGCATCTCCTTTACTCAGCCATTTCAAATCATGTGGCCTGCAAAACAATTAATTTGTATAACCCGGATTTTGATATTGTGATTTGTTAGGATCATTCATAGCATTCAGCTGTGTCTGGGGTATTGGTCTCAATACATGATGGTCTTTGATATTGGCAGCGCCTAACGCATTGTAACGTTTTACCCTGTCCACCAGTAAACCTCTGCAAGCCAGGTCAGCCCAACGAATACTTTCACCAAACAATTCACGCGTTCTTTCTTCCATTATAAAATCAATTGTTAAATCAGCAGCTGTAATGGTTACCCAATTTGGTGTTTGTGGCGTACCAGTGTTTCTTTTGGTCATTTGCTCTTCTCTCAATGCCAGTTCAGCAGCACTCAAACCAGTTCTGTAAGCAGCCCTCTTTCTCAATGTTGTAATATATCCAAGTGCTTCCGCAGTCTTGCCCGTTTTCATAGCAGCTTCCGCAGCTATCAAATACACTTCAGATAATTTAGCCACAACAAAAGGACGGCCTGAAACATCATTTACAGTTGCTCTTTTATTATCATCGTACTTTTTCAGATTCGGATAAATTTGTAAAGCAGGATTAGATGGCAGGTAAAACTGGCTAGGTGGAATTACTCTGTATTTTTTACCCGTCATTAAAGTGGCTTCAAAGTCAGAAGGTGCTAAAACAAAAGCTGTATCACCAACTGCAAAATCATTTCTTGCTACAGTCGTTAACCATACTGTTCTGAATGTGTTGTTATAACGGCTATCATAGTATTTATCTAAAAACGCTACATTGTAAGTATATGGCGTCGGACACAATTGTCTTAATGGGCGGCCATAATTCAGTACACGGTCCGGTATAGGTAATACACCTGAACCTGCAGGCACCTGAACCGTTGGGTAATTACAATTAAAGAAGTTGTTGGAAATATTCGCCTTGTTTGTAAACTCAGAAGAAGGATTATTCACCTCATTATCCGCATGGTTACCAGGTACCCTTTCAATAGAAAATAAAATCTCACTATTATAATCATTATCCTCTCTGTGAACATCTGCATAGTTTTGCAATAAAGTAGTACCATAAGTAGCCTTATTGTCTATTAAATGTTTCGCTACCAAATAAGCACTGTCAAAATCTGTAGCTTGTTTCGCTGCAGAATAGCCTCTGTACAAATATGCTTTTGACAACATGTGGAATGCCGCAGACTTAGATAACTTGAACGCTCCGGCCGGGCGCTGATCCGGTAAATTCTCTGTAGCATATTTTAGATCAGCGATAATTTCACGGTAGTTCTTTACAAAAAGGTCATTAACCGGTAACCTGTTGAACCCCTGGTATGCTGATTGATTAAATGTTAGCTCACCACTTCCTAAATCCAATGGCACGGCGCCAAACTGCTGTACCAGTAAGAAATAATACAGACCACGTAAATAATGTGCTTCTGCCAAAAGTGTTTTTCTCACATTATCCGTAACATTTACTTCCGGGGCAAAATTAATAACGGCATTCGCTAAATTAATATGCGAAAAGTTCCTGTTCCATGGCGTTAATATGTGGCCGTTATCAGAGTTGATCGTATAGTTCCCCAACTGTACTTCACCTGTCTGGTTAAAGCCCTGGTCACCTGAAGTAATTTCGTCTGTACCGTTATTCATAATTAACATGGCACCCATCGGGCCATAGTTAAAACGCATACCTGAGTATAATGCATTCACTGCATTTTGAATACCGGAAGACGTTTTTAAATATTCTGTTGTAAAAACAGTTCTAGGCTCTTCGTCCAATATTTTAGAACAACTTGTAGTTAAACCAACCAAACCTAATAATATGGACCATTTATAAATATTTTTCTTTTTCATATAGCAAGCATTTAAAAAGTTACATTAACTCCTAACATAAAAGTTCTTGTAGGAGGGGTTGTTAAATTAATTGTCAGCGCACGGCTGGATAAGTTACCCGGGTTAGAAATCCCCTGGCTACCTGTACCTGTAGCTTCCGGATCAACACCTCCCATTCTCATATACGGAGAATATAAAACGAAAGGATTTAAAACATTTGCATACACTCTTAAATTCTGAATATGCAATTTGTCTAAAACAGCTTTACGAACATTGTAACCCAAATTAATGCTACGCATTTTAATAAAACTCGCATCATAATATCCCAAAGTAGTAGCACCTAATGTAGAGTTTTGTAAACCTATCGGGCTAGGGAATGCATTGGTAGGATTTTCAGGTGTCCAGTAATCCACTTTTATATTGTTTCTTTTACCGTCCATCACGTTGATGTACGCTGCATAAGGCTGATAGATCTGGCTTACCAAAGTACCGCCCATTCTTGCATACAAAACAAATGATAAATCAAATCCTTTATAGCTGAAACGGTTGGTCATACCACCCTGCCAGTCTGCCTGTCCAGAACCGATTACTTTTCTGTCATTATTGGCATCTATAACACCATCATTATTTAAATCAGCTAATTTGATAGATCCTGGCTGAGCACCGTATTTAATAGCTTCATGCGCTTCATCTATTTGCCAGACACCTAATTTCTGATAATCATAAATAGCGCTTAAAGGTTGGCCTAAGAATAACTGTGATGCGATATTCATACTGAATCCGTCAGTCAGTTTTTCTAATTTATTCCTGTTAAAGAAAATATTGAAATCAGTTGACCAGCTAAAGCCATTTTTAGAATCTATATTTTTAGTAGAAACGCTTAGCTCCAGGCCTTTGTTGGACATTTCTCCAATATTGGTGGTGTATGGACGTGTAATACCTGAAGTTGGAGGCAAACTGATACCATAAAGTATTTTATTCGTATGAGCATTATAGTACTCCAGACTACCGGTAATCCTGTTATTCAATAAACCAAAGTCCAAACCTACATTCAGTGTTCTGGTGAACTCCCAGTTCAAACCCGGATTTGGCAGATTTAATACGTTATAACCGGTTACCACCTGCGGTCCGTAGTTATAACGGATGATGCCACCTGCATTTGTACCGTACAGATCGTTGATATTGCCTATATTTCCTAAAGATGCATAAGGATTGATTGACTGATTTGAAGTTTCCCCCCAACCTACACGCAATTTCAATAAATCAAATAGCTTTTGATTTTTCATGAAATCTTCGTTAGAGATGATCCAGCCCGCAGATATTGCCGGGTACTGATGATACTTATTACCTTTTGCAAGTCTGGATGAACCATCTATTCTACCGGTTAAGGTCAATAAATATTTATCAGAATAAGTATAATTAACACGCAACATATAAGACTCTAAGCCCCATGTTGATTCGCCACCACCTAAAGTAGGCTTAGAAGTATTAGAAGCATTAGATTGGCCTAAATTGTAAAACTGGATAAAGTCTTCATCAATGGAATCTTTGCTTACATAAGTATTATGTGATACGTCTTTCTGAATACTGTACAAACCGGTCACATTTAGTTTATGGTTACCAAATGTTTTATCATAAGTGATCACATTTTCTAAAGTATAGCCATAACCTTCTGCATTATTCACACTGGCGGTATTACCAACACCAGGTCTGAAAAAGCTTGGTTTTAATTCTGTATCACTGCTTCTGAACTGATCGTTTTCCTGCTGTCTGAAATCAAGACCAACATTTAACCTGTACTTTAGTCCTTTCGCTAATTGCAATTCACCATATAATGAATTAAAGCTTCTGAAACGTCTCACTTTATCTACCCAGCTACCCTCATTATCCTTCAGATACAACGGGCTATAGCTCATTTTTTTATCATCAGGATTTCCGTAAGGAGATTTCACGATCGATCCGTCTTCATTGTACGGAGACATTAGCGGACTGGCTGCAAGGGTTGCCCACATTGGATTTACAAACTGTGAACCATTGGAATTGGTGATAGAATTCAGAGAACTTAAACCTACTTTCAAACGTTTACCGATTTTTGTATCAATGGAAGCCCTTAAAGAATATCTTTTAAATTGTTGACCCGGCAATACGGTTTTCTCATCATAATAGCCACCACTTAAGGAATAGCTGTTACCATTGGAACCACCAACGATCCTTAGGTTGTTATCAGTAATAAAACCATTTTCATACATCAGGTCCTGCCAGTCTGTGTTAACACCTTTCGGAATATTGGCAATCTCCATTGGGTCATAACCTTGTGTCCAGCTGGATATATCACGCATAGCCATGTATTCTTCTGAATTCATCATTTCATATCTTCTGGCTACCGTGCTGATACCATAATAACTGTTTAACGATAAGCGGCTCTCTCCGGACGCGCCCTTCTTAGTCGTTACGAGGATTACACCATTAGACCCACGGGAACCATAGATAGCCGTTGCAGATGCATCTTTTAATACATCGATAGAAGCCACATCATCCGGATTGATATCGTTTAAGTTACCGCCTTCAAATGGAATACCGTCCAATATAATTAAAGGATCATTGGAACCACTGATGGAACGTTCACCACGGATTCTTATAACAGCACCTGCACCTGGCTGAGTACCCACTTTCTGAATTTCCAAACCGGCAGCTCTACCTTGCAAAGCCATTTGCAGGTTTGCAGCAGGTACTTCTTTTAAAGCTTTGTCATTTACCGATACAACAGAACCGGTAACATCACGTTTGCGTTGGGTACCATAACCTACCACTACAATTTGTTCCAATTCTGCATCGCTGCTTTGCAATGTGATGGTTATAGTAGTCCCTCTCACTATTACAGATTGATCTTTAAAACCAACAGCAGAAATTTCAAGCGTAGCACCGTCCTTTACATTTAATGAAAATTCACCTGCATCGTTAGAAGAGGTTCCTGTAGTAGTGCCTTTAACTACTATAGACGCATTGGCTACAGCGGCACCTTTGTTATCTGTTACTTTTCCTTTTACAGCAATTGACTGTGCGTTTACGTCATTTGTAAATACGCAGAATTGGAATAGCAGGGTAAGAAATACCACTGTCAGTTTCAGTGGGTAGAATTTGTAGTTTACAAATTCTTTGAGTTGTTTTGGCTTCATCGTTAATCGTTTTTTAATTTACATTATTTTTTTGCAAGTTTCATGAGCATTGAGTTCTTGATTCTGTTTTCCCTGGGTTTAATTTAATTGATGACGCAATCTTATTTGCAACCGATTGCATAAAAATTTTCTAAAAATTACATCGATTTAAAAGAACAAAAAATAATTTTTGACGCTGAATAAAATTTAAGTTGATACTGAAAATTGGCTAAAACTTAATAAAATCAATTGCTTGAGCACGCAATCCTTTCATATGGTAATTCGAAGATAGGAATTATTTTGAAAATAGTGCAACCGATTGCATTTTTTTTGAAAAAAAATTTTACCTTAGCATTAACGATAGCGTTTAGCCAAACTATAATTATACCTTATAGTTATAGTAAATAGATTAAAATTTTTCACCTACTTTAATATATAAGTATCATTTCAATTTGTTCATGCTAATTAACTGTAAATTAATAGTAGTGCAAAAGATGCAGGGAGTGACACAACGATGTTTAATAGTAGCAATCAGATGGCTCGATAAATAAAAATAATAATAAATAATATTTGTAATTATACTCGCACAATGAAAGAGAAAAAAGAAATTACAATTTACGATATTGCCCAGAAACTAAATTTATCATCTGCAACTATCAGCAGGGCATTAAATGATAATCCGGCAATAAATAAAGATACCAGGAAACGGGTGCAAAGTACGGCGAAGGAATTAGGATACCGGCATAATGCATTTGCCAGTAGCTTAAGAAAGCAAGCGACACATACAATTGGCGTTTTGGTGCATGAGTTAAACAGTAATTTCATCACATCGGTTCTGGCAGGCATTGAGAAAGTAACCACTGCTGCAGGCTTCGATATTTTAATTGCACACTCATCAGAAAGTATAGAAAAAGAAACAGCCAATGCTTCCAACCTTTATCATAAAAGAGTGGATGGCCTTATTGCTTCACTCTCATTTGAAACTACCAATCTTGATCATTTTAAGCCGTATATCAACAAAGGAATTCCAGTTGTCTTCTTTGACCGTGTGGAAGAAAACTTTGATTCTCCGAAAGTAATTATTGACAACTACAAAGCAGGCTATCAAGCTACACAACACCTGATAGAACAAGGTTGTAAAAAAATTGTACTGGTAACTGCCAGTTTAAAAAGAAACGTTTATTTCCAGCGTCACCGTGGTTACAAAGATGCCCTGTACGACAATAGTTTAAAAGAAGAAAAAGTAGTTACAATAAAAGGATTAAATGAACAAAGTGGCAGAGAGGCAGCTTTGCAGGTCATAAAAATGAAACCATTACCGGATGGTATTTTCGTAACCAACGATTTTACAGCGGCTGTTTGTATTCAAACTTTTAAGGAGTATGGAATAAGAATACCGGAAGATATTGCTGTTGTTGGTTTTAACAATGATGTAGTAAGTAAAATTGTAGAACCACAATTAACCACTATCAATTACCCGGGTATGGAAATAGGCGAAAATGCCGCCAGAAGTTTAATCGGTCATATAAAAGGAGACTTAAACATGACCCAAATTCAGACAATCATCGTAAAATCTGAATTAATTATCCGGGACTCCTCGCTTAAGAAAAAAACTAAATAATATGATGCTACGACTTGCTTGCTTAATGATTACTTTATTTAGTTCCATAGTTTGTATGGCAGACAACCATTACAAACTATGGCTAAATTATTATCCAATTGAAAATACAATTATAAAAAACAGCATTGTTAAACACTTTAATAATATTCAGGTACTAAACAATGATGCCACCATAGATATTATAAAAAAGGAATTAAATATTGCAAGTGCAGGGTTTATTAATAGAGACGTTAAATTCAATACCCCCAATTCTGAAACAGGACTACTAATAGGCACATTAGATAAATTGCCAAATAACATTGCCCAGCGTTTAGATGGCGAATTTAAATCGCATGAAGGATTTGCTATATTTCAACATAATAACACCATTGTAATTACAGCGTTGTCTACAGTAGGATTACTTTATGGCACTTATAATTTGCTAGAAAATATTGGTGCAAACTATCCTTTAACAGGTGTCAAGAACTTTTCTGAACCACTAATTCAACACAGAATTTTAAACCACTGGGATAATTTAAACGGCACTGTCGAACGTGGGTACAGTGGTGCATCCATTTTCAACTGGCACACTTTACCGGATTATATTGACCAACGATACATTGATTATGCCCGTGCTAATGCAAGCATCGGCATTAACGGAACAGTTCTTACCAATGTAAACTCAAACGCTACAATCCTTACCGGTACTTATTTACAGAAAGTGAAAGCTTTAGCTAATGTATTCAGACCATTCGGTATAAAAGTCTATTTATCTGCGCGATTCAGTGCGCCTATAGAATTAGGAAAGCTCAAAACTGCAGACCCTTTAAATGCAGACGTTCAACAATGGTGGGCCAATAAAATAAATGAAATTTATGATAGCATACCGGACTTTGGCGGCTTTGTAGTAAAAGCCAATAGTGAAGGCCAACCTGGGCCGCAAGACTATAACAGAACACATGCAGACGGCGCCAATATGCTGGCAAAAATATTACTCCCTAAAAAAGGCATTGTTATGTGGCGTGCCTTCGTTTACAGTCATGAACAAAACGAAGACCGCCACAAACAAGCCTATAATGAATTTACAAAACTGGATGGTCAGTTTTTGCCAAATGTAATGGTCCAGGTAAAAAATGGTGCTATAGATTTTATGCCTCGTGAACCATTCCATCCACTGTTTGGGGCGATGCCAAAAACACCTTTAATGTTAGAGCTACAAATTACCCAGGAATACCTGGGACAAGCCACTACCCTCGCCTATTTAGCACCAATGTATAAGGAAGTATTGGATAGTGATACTTACGCTGAAGGCAAAGGTTCAACGATTGGCAAATTATTGCACAATCAAAAACTAAATGGCATTGCAGGTGTTGCAAACATTGGTGCAGACATTAACTGGACAGGCCATTTATTTGGACAAAGCAACTGGTTCGCATTCGGTAAACAAAGCTGGAACTACAACGCCTCCCCCAAAGAGATTGCTGACACCTGGTTAAAATTAACTTTTAAAGCATCAGATAACTTCTATCAGGACATTAGCAAAATAATGCTGAATTCAAGAGAAGCAGTCGTAAAATACAGCAATCCTTTAGGGCTTCACCATCTTATGGGAACAGGTCACCACTATGGTCCGGAACCTTGGGCAAACTACCTTCCACGCGAAGACTGGAACCCTACATATTACCACAAAGCGGATAGCTTTGATATCGGGTTTAATCGCACAAAAACCGGTTCAAATGCTTTGTCACAATACAAACCTGAAGTGCAGCAGCAATGGCAAAATGAAGATAGCATTGACTTAAAATATCTCCTGTGGTTTCATCATGTTAACTGGAATAAAAAATTAAACACCGGCCGAACATTATGGAACGAGCTGTGTTATCAATATCAATCAGGTTGCGATGACGTCAAAAATATGATTACTACCTGGCAGAAATATAAAAATGAATTAGATATGCCCACTTTCAATCATGTAAATATGCTTCTGAATATTCAATATAAAGAAGCCGTTTGGTGGCGCAATTCCAGTACCCTTTATTTTCAGACTTTCTCTAAACTGCCTTTCCCTCAGTTCCTGGAAAAATCTGACAAAACATTGGAATACTATCAATCTTTAAAGTTCCCATATGCACCGGGACATCATTAAAATGAGCACTTATGAAAACAAATAAAGTAGCCATAGTTACCGGTGGCGGGTCCGGTTTAGGATACGCCATCGCTAAAAAAATGGTATCGGAAAATATTACAACAATTATAGCCGGTCGCAATTTAGAAAAGTTGCAAAAAGCTCAAAATGAATTAGGAGAAAATTGTCATATTTACCAGATAAACCTGACAGATTTAAAAGCCATTCCAACTTTTATAGATTATGTACATAACACATTTTCAAGAATAGATATCCTGGTAAATAATGCCGGCATCAACCAGAAAAAATTATTTACCGATGTTACCGACGAGGAGTTCGGCAACATTATCAACACCAATGTACAATCTGTTTTTGCTATCAGCCGGGAGGTCGCCAAACACATGATAGACCTGCAAAAAGGCGCCATTGTCAACATTAGTTCCATGGCATCTTTATATGGCATTCCCAAGGTTATTTCTTATACTGCCAGCAAGGCTGCTATCGATGGTATGACCCGTTCTATGGCGGTAGATTTATCGCCGGATGGTATTCGTGTCAATTCTGTGGCACCGGGTTTTATCTATTCAGATATGTCGGCAAAAGCCCTGGATAGCGACCCCGAACGAAAAGCGAAAGTATTTGGCAGAACACCAATGGGACGGATGGGCGAGCCTTCAGATATTGCGGAAGCGGTTTATTTTTTAGCCAGCGATGCCGCCAAATATATTACCGGAGTGACGCTGCCAGTAGATGGTGGCAACTCAATAGGATTTTAAAATATACCGATTGGTATTTTTATATGAGCGCGTTTTATGGCACGTAAACAGCTCTGAAATTAAAGCTTAAAACTGCGCCATAAAACCGGGCTATCCGCTGTATCTTTTTGCCGGCTTTAGGCCGGACAAAAAGGATGCCGCTACTATCCCTCGCGCAGCTACAACTCAACCATTGCTTAACGATAACAAACGATTCCAATGATGAAGAAAAACGGTTGGCTTATTTTATTTATTCTATTATCCGGCATTCAATGCCTGTATGCACAATCCATCTTTAGTAATAATCCTTCCGGTTTTAAACTAAGCGAAGCAAGTATTATTTTTGATTCTACCGATTTGGAAGTAGTGCAAACGGCTGTGCATTTATTCCAATCAGATATTGAAAAAGTCACTGCAAAAAAAACGGCACTAAAACACGAATTAAATAGCAGTAAACCTGCCATCATTATTGGAAGCCTGGATAATTCAGCAGTTATTCAACAGTTAGTACAATCAAAGAAAATAAATACAAACCCTATCAATAAAAAATGGGAGGCTTTTACCATTCAGTATATAAAAAACTATAACAATAAAAACAACGATGCGTTGGTGATTATTGGTAGTGATGGCCGAGGTACCGCATTTGGCGTTTTCACTGCCAGCAGACAAATGGGTGTTTCTCCCTGGAACTGGTGGGCAGATGTTCCTGTAATAGAAAATCCAAACTTATATGTCAGCACTAATGCCAACCTTACAGATGCGCCTAAAGTAAAATACCGTGGAATTTTCATTAACGATGAAGCTCCTGCACTCAGCAATTGGAGCAAAGAAAAGTTCGGTGGTTTTAATCATAAATTTTACGATAAAGTATTTGAATTGATGCTGCGCTTAAACGCCAATTATATCTGGCCGGCTATGTGGGGCAGTGCTTTCTACGATGATGACTCATTGAATATAAACATCGCTAAAAAGTATGCTATCGTTATTGGCACATCTCACCATGAACCATTGATGCGGGCACATGATGAATGGCGCAGGTACGGTGGCAGGCAATGGAACTACCAGAATAATCCTTTACAACTGGATTCTTTCTGGACCAAAGGCATGCAGCGGGCCACCAACGAAAAGATAGTGACCATTGGTATGCGTGGCGATGGTGATGAGCCTATGAGCGAAGGCACGGCTACCGCATTACTGGAAACGATTGTTGAAAAACAACGCAGTATCATTGCACAAACCACCGGAAAACCGGCATCAGAAACACCGCAAATTTGGGCTTTATACAAAGAAGTACAGGACTACTATGATAAAGGCATGCGTGTACCAGATGATGTTACATTGCTCATTTGTGATGATAACTGGGGCAATATCCGCAGACTGCCAAAGCCGGATGAAAAGCCAAGAAAAGGTGGTTATGGCATTTATTATCATTTCGACTATGTAGGAGGGCCTCGTAACTACAAATGGATAAATACCAACCATATTCCACGCATTTGGGAGCAAATGAACCTGGCATGGAAACACAACGTAAATAACTTATGGATTGTGAATGTTGGTGACATCAAACCAATGGAGTTACCCATTTCTTTCTTTTTGGAACAGGCCTGGAATCCGGACCGTTTCAATCAAAATAACCTGACAGCATTTGTGGAAAAATGGAGTACGGAACAGTTAGGCAATAAACATCAGAAAAGCATTGCCCAAATCTTAAATCTATACACAAAATACAATGCCAGGATTACGCCGGAGTTATTAGATCAAAATACATTCAGTTTGACTAATTACGATGAATTTAATCGTGTCACCAAAGAGTATAATCGTGTCAAAAATTTATCTGACAGTATATTCAACCTGATTCCTACAGCCTATAAGAATGCTTATTTCCAGTTGGTGCAGTACCCGGTTGAAGCTTCAGCAAACTTGTACAACATGTATTACAATGTTGCGAGGAATCATTTTAATTATAAACATAAAATTCAGTCCATTACCCCGTATCCACAAAAGGTTCAGTATTATTTTTTGCACGATGCTGCATTAACAAATCAGTACCATGAATTGAATAACGGCAAATGGAATCACATGATGAGTCAGACTCATATTGGCTATACTTACTGGCAACAACCTGAAAAAAATGTAATGCCAACACTGTATCACTTCAATGCTGATTCAGCTAAGATGATTGAAAAAATAATGTTACCGATATTATCTATCAACAATAAAAAATTCGTTCCAAAAAATGCGCCTGAAAACACGTTCTTTCAGAACGAAAACTATGTATCGATAGAAGCTGCATCTTTCACAAGAAACATTGCAGGAAAAAATGCCAGCTATGTTGAAATTCCAAATTTAGGTAAAACAATATCCGCTATTACGACACATCCTGTTACTATAAGGAATGAGAAAACAAATAAAGAAACAGCAAGAGTCGAATATGACTTTTATAACAATACCACAGGAAAAGCCATCATCCGGATTCATGTGTCGCCAACACTCAATCTCTATCACGAAAAAGAAGGCTTACAGTTAGGCGTTTCACTGAATAATGAGCCGGTAGAGTTCGTCAGTCTCAATAAAAACGATGGCAATGTTGATACACTTGAACATTGGCAGGCAAACAGCATTATTACCAGAGAAATACCTGTAACAATAAACAAACAAGGTAAACAAACCTTAAAACTCTGGCATTTAAGTCCTGGTGTGGTTATTCAGAAAATAGTCATTTACTGGAACGAATTAAAGCCAAGTTTCCTTGGACCACCGGAAACAAAAATTCAGTCAAAAAATTAAAATACCAGCTATATGAAACAAACATCTTTGAACATTATTAAAACCGCATTATTAGCCAGCGTAGTGGTGGCTTGTGGCAATAACAACAATACGGCACAGGAAAACAAACCTGAAGCACCTAAAACCACCGATAAAAAATACTTATCGGAACCGCTGGTTACACATATGTACACAGCGGATCCATCGGCACATGTATTTAACGGTCGTATTTATATTTACCCTTCTCATGATACGGCAAACGGCGCAGCCATGAACGATGATGGCGGCCATTTTAATATGGTTGACTACCATGTTTTCTCAATGGATTCAGTTGGTGGTAAAGTAACCGATCATGGGCTGGCATTGCATATTAAAGATGTACCCTGGGCAGGCAGACAGATGTGGGCTCCGGATGCCGCAGAGCGTGATGGCAAATATTACCTGTATTTTCCTGCCAAAGATAAGCAGGACATCTTCCGTATAGGTGTGGCCGTAAGTGACAAACCGGAAGGCCCATTCGTTCCAGAAAAAGAACCTATCAAAGGCTCTTACAGCATGGATCCTACTGTTTTTAAAGACGAAGACGGCAGTTACTATTTATACATGGGTGGTATCTGGGGTGGCCAGTTACAAAACTGGAATAATAATCAATATGGTGCGGGAGACTCTTTGCGCAAGCCTGACCAACTGGCTAAAATGCCGGTAATGGCTAAGCTTAACATAGACATGAAGAGTCTTGCTGAACCTGTTAAGGAGATTCAATTACTGGATGCCAACGGTAAGCCATTCTGCGAAAAAGACAATGACAAACGTTTCTTTGAAGCAGCATGGGTGCACAAGTACAATGGCAAATATTATTTATCCTATTCTACTGGCGATACTCATAACATTTGTTATGCTATTGGTGATAATCCCTACGGACCATTTACGTACCAGGGCATTATTCTAAAACCTGTTGAAGGTTGGACGAATCATCATTCTATTGCTCAACATAACGGCAAATGGTACTTGTTCTATCACGATTCTCAACTAAGCGGTGAAACCAATTTGAGAAATATCAAGGTAACGGAATTGCATTATAACAGTGATGGTTCTATTAAAACGATAGATCCGTTTGTGAAGTAGTCGACATTTTTTCGCAGTCATTTTGACGAGGAGAAATTGAGCATGCTTTGAAATAGAGCTAATCCGAGGAAAAATCCCCATACTATTTAGGCAGGAGATTCTTCGCTGCGCTCAGAATGACGGTTGGAGATGAAACACTTTGGATTTTGCAGGAATTATCAGATTGATAATTTAAGTCCCAGAGGGACGACATTATGGTAGAAAATAGAAGAAGTTTTGTCTTCAAACGCCATAGGTGCAATACCAAATTGTCAATGCAAATAGATTCTGTAGTGAAATGGAACCCACCCCTACCCCTCCAAGGAGGGGACAGGAGCACGAGGAAAAACTTTAATTAGTAATATCTGCTTCTAGTCATTTTGACGAGGAGAAATTGAGCATGCTTTGAAATAGAGCTAACCCGAGGAAAAATCTCCTTGCTATTTAGGCAGGAGATTCTTCGCTGCGCTCAGAATGACGGTTGGAGATGAAACACGTTGGATTTTGCAGGAATTATCAGATTGATAATTTAAGTCCCAGAGGGCGACATTATGGTAGAAAATAGAAGAAGTTTTGTCTTCAAGCGCCATAGGTGCAATACCAAATTGTCAATGCAAATAGATTCTGTAGTGAAACGGAACCCACCCCTACCCCTCCAAGAAGGGGACTGGAGCACGAGGGCAAAACTTTAATTAGTAATATCTGTTTCCAAGTCATTTTGACGAGGTGACATTGAGACTGCTTTGAAATAGAGTTAATCCGAGGAAGAATCTCCTTGCTATTTAAACAGGAGATTCTTCGCTGCGCTCAGAATGACTTTTCAAGAATTTAATAAAATAAGCAAAACAGCAGCCAGACGCTTAATGCGGCTGGATGTGGGCGCCCAAATAAAAAATAGTATTTTAGAACAACCATTATTTGCCATCATTATGAAACAATTACTTTCCATCTTAATCCTGATTTTTGGTCTTATTCACCAAACTTTTGCCAATATTAAACTACCCAGGTTAGTGAGTAATAACATGATTTTACAACGGGACGAAAAAGTAAAAATCTGGGGATGGGCTGATGCCGGTGAGAACATTATTGTAACGCTTAATAATAAAAATTATAACACTGTTACGAATAAGGAAGGTAATTGGGAAGTGTACATAGACGCCCATAAAGCAGGCGGTCCATACGAGATGGTAATTAAAGGCAATAATAACATCACTATCAGCAATATTTTATTTGGTGATGTGTGGATTTGCGGTGGACAATCGAACATGGAATTATGGATGGGCCGGTTACAACTGACTTATGATAACGAAATAAAAAATGCTGATAATGATCGCATCAGGCAATTTATAGTGCCTGATAAGTACAACTATAAAGCACCTCAAAAAGATATAGATAATGGTGCATGGTTACCGGCTACAAGTGAATACATAAAAGACTTTTCAGCGGTTGCGTACTTTTTTGCAAAAAAGGTACAAGCCAAAACAGGCGTCCCAATAGGATTAATCAATTCTGCATTAGGAGGTTCTCCTGCGCAAAGCTGGATCAGTGAACCGGCCATCAAACAATACTCTAAATTCTATAACAGTCTGCAAAAATACAAGAGTGATTCACTGATACAATCTTTACTTAAAAACAATGATGCAATATATACCGATTGGTATAATTTATTAAATACAAATGACAAAGGCATTAATAAATGGATGCATCCGGATCAGCGCGAAGGGGTGAACTGGCAGCCATACAAAGTTCCCGGTTATTGGCCGTTTCAAATAGATTTTAAATCGAACGGGGTGGTATGGTTTAATAAAACGATACAGCTATCAAAAGAGCAGTTAGCACAATCAGAAAACCTTACCCTGGAATTAGGCAGATTGGTAGATAAAGATTCCGTATGGGTAAACGGGCATTTTGTAGGAACGACTTCTTACCAATATCCGCCAAGACAATATCCACTCAGTTCAAAATTTTTGAAAGAAGGGAATAACGATATTACCATTCGACTGATTAATGAACGAAGCAATGGCGGGTTTATTCCAGATAAACCTTATCGTTTATTTAATGAGCATTACACGATAGACTTAAAAGGGAACTGGCAATATGCTGTTGGGACAAGTCAGAGTACAATGAAAGCACCGGCATTTGTACAATGGGAAACGACAGGTTTATACAACGCGATGATTGCACCGCTTACCAACTATGCCGTGAAAGGTGTGATATGGTACCAGGGAGAAGCCAACACATGGAATTGGGAACAGTATGAAGCATTGATGCGTACATTGATTGAGGACTGGCGAAACCAATGGCAAAAACCAACAATGCCGTTTATCGGTGTACAACTAGCCAACTTTATGGATACAACCAGCGACATCAAAGAAAGTAATTGGGCGCATTTGCGTAACCAGCAGCGTAAAATGCTGGCTATTCCTAATACAGGATTGGCAGTTACCATTGACATTGGTGAATGGAACGATATACATCCGGTAAATAAAAAAGATGTTGGCGAGCGACTGGCTTTACAGGCATTGAAAACTGTGTATGGTCAGAAAAAACTGGTAGCCGCAGGTCCGATTTATAAAAGCCAGGCAATTAAAGCTAATAGTATCATTCTCAGCTTTGAAAACAATAAAGCTTTGAAATCATCTGACGGTAAAGCATTGCAGTATTTCTGGATTGCGGACAGCAGCAATAAATATGTAAAAGCAAATGCGATTATTGAAAAAGGGAAAATCAGGGTATCTGCCGATGGAATGAAACAACCGTTGTATGTGCGTTATGCCTGGGCAGATAATCCTGTTGGAGCCAACTTAACGAATATTACCGGCATCCCGGCATCACCATTCAGTACGAATCCTAAAGACTAGAATCATGCAGCAAATTTTAAAACTATTAGTACCGGTCACCTTATTACTGACTGCCTGCGCCACTACAAAAAGTAATGGTGAAAAGGGTTTGAAAGATTACTACAAAGATTATTTTGATATTGGCGTTGCATTGCCTACCAGAAACTTTAGCGAGGCCGAAACCAGTTTTTTCAAAAAACATTTCAACAGTGTGACCGCGGAAAATGCAATGAAAATACAGCCGATACAACCGGTACAAAATCAATATAATTTCGCTCCTGTCGACAGTTTGGTGGCAGTAACCAGGCGTCTGAATATGAAAATGCGTGGCCATACGCTTTGCTGGCATAACCAGGTACCTGACTGGTTCTTTAAAAGAGAAGATGGCAGTACGATTGATAAAGCTACTTTGTATGACCGGTTGAAAACACATATTTACACAGTTGCCGGCAGGTATAAAAATGATATCTATGCCTGGGATGTGGTGAACGAGGTAATCAGTGACAAAAAAGAGGAGTTTTATCGCCCTTCCAAATTCTATGAAATTGCCGGAGCTGATTACATTGATTCTGCTTACACATGGGCACATGAGGCGGCACCAGACGCATTGTTATTTTATAATGATTATAACGAAATAGATAGTACCAAACGATCTAAGATCATTCAAATGATCAGGGGATTGCAAGCTAAAAATATTCCTGTTCATGGCATCGGCTTGCAAGCGCATTGGGCCCTGAATGAACCATCGGAATCGCAACTGGAACAAACTTTAAAGGACTTTTCAGCTTTAGGCTTAAATATACAGATTACGGAACTGGATATGAGTATTTACCCTAAGGAACATCAATCCAGGGAATGGGATGCAGCCAGGGACAAGAATACGCTTTACACGAACGATATTGCGAATGCCCAGGCTGAAAAGTATGCTATGTTCTTTAAGCTATTCAGAAAATACAGCAAACAGATCAGTTCTGTTACTTTCTGGAACATTAGTGACAAACATAGCTGGCTGGATGATTTTCCTGTAAAAAACAGGAAGGATTACCCATTGCTTTTCGATAAAGATTTACAACCGAAAAAAGCTTACGAAGCGGTGATTGATTTTTAAATGAAAATTAATCACCGCAACTAATCCTATTTCCCTTCGGTACTTAGTGAATAAGGTGCATCTGCTGTTTTGGTGCCTTTTGATTTATTTGGCTGGCTATTCATGATAAAATTGAGCTGTCCACCTTTCATTAAATCGAAATGATTTAACCAGTTTTTGGAATATGGTTTGCCATTAAAATTCATTGATTGGACATAGCGGTTTGCTTTGGAATTGTTAGCGGCATTGATGGTAATTGTTTTGCCATTTTCTAACTGGATGGTTACTTTTTTAAACAATGGTGAGCCTAAGACATATTGATCTGTGCCGGGACAAACGGGATAGAAACCCAATGCAGAAAAGACATACCAGGCACTGGTTTGTCCGTTATCTTCGTCACCGCAATAACCATCAGGTGTGGCAAAATACAATTTATCGATTACCTCACGGCTCCAGTATTGTGTTTTCCATGGTTCGCCTGCATAGTTGTACAGGTAAATCATGTGTTGTATGGGTTGATTGCCATGTGCATATTGTCCCATGTTTACAATCTGCATTTCACGGATTTCATGAATGACTCCTTTGTAATAAGACTCGTCAAATATTGGCGGGACGATAAAAACCGAGTCCAGCATAGATATGAAATGCTTCTTGCCTCCCATCAGGTCTATTAGTCCCTGCACATCATGAAAAACACTCCAGGAGTAATGCCAGCTATTGCCTTCTGTAAAGGCATCACCCCATTTTAGCGGATTAAAAGGGGATTGAAATTCACCATTTTTATTTTTCCCTCGCATTAGTTTGTGCTGCGGGTCAAAGAGGTTTTTATAATTTAAACTGCGGTTCCTGTATAAATCTATTTCTTCCAGTGGCCTTTTCAATGCTTTTGCCAGTTGATAAATTGTGAAATCATCATATGCGTACTCCAAGGTACGTGCAGCGTTCTCGTTAATATTTACATCGTATGGAACATAACCCAATTCATTATAAAAAGCTACCCCTTTTCTGCCCACTGCTGATACCGGCCCTTCGTTGTTGGCACCATGTAATAAGGCTTCGTAGAGTTTATTGATATCGTAGCCACGTAATCCTTTAATATACGCATCTGATACTACGGACGCAGAATTATTGCCTATCATGATATCCGCGTACCCGGGGCTGCTCCATTCCGGTAAAAAGCCGCCTTCTTTGTAATCATTAATCAGGCCTTCCTGCATCTCTTTATTAATGGAAGGATATACCAGGTTCAGAAACGGGTAAAGGGCACGGAAAGTATCCCAAAAGCCGGTACCAGCAAACATGTAACCCGGTAGTATTTCTCCGTTGTAGGGACTCCAGTGCATTGCTTTTCCATTGGCGTCTATTTCGTAAAGTTTATTGGGAAAAAATACCATGCGGTATAAACAGGAATAAAAAGTGCGTAGCTGATCTACATTATCTGACTCTACTTTTATTTTTCCGAGCGTTTCATTCCAGACTTTCCTGCTTTTCTCAACTACTTCGCCGAATGAATCATTCCCTAATTCTTTCAGATTAATTTCGGCTTGCTCTAAGCTTATAAATGATGACGCTACTTTCGCATGGAGGATTTCTCTCCTGTTTTTAAACTTAAACCCTACCAATGCGCCACTGTTTTTATCGGATAATAGTTTTAGTGTATTTGTTTGTAAAACAGAATCGGCCCATGTATCTGTTATGGTAAAGGGCTTATCAAATTCTATAACAAAGTAATTTTTGAAATTCTTTAAGTTACCTCTTCTATAACGGGTGGTGTAGCCTACAATTCGATTTCGCCCTGGTATGATCTCAACATAGGACTCTTTATCGTAACCGTCTAAAACAATGAATCCGCTATCCGTTTTCGGAAATGTAAATTTGAAGAAGGCTGCTCTTTCTGTTGTGGTAAATTCTGTAGTGACATCATGGTCTGCTAAATACACACTGTAATAATAGGGCTTTGCGATTTCTGTTTTATGTGAGAACCAGCTTGCTCTGCTTTCCTGGTCAAATGCTTTTTTACCTGTAACTGGCATTAATGAAAATACACCGTAATCATTCATCCACGGAGAGGGCTGATGGGTTTGTTTAAAGCCGCGTATTTTGTCTGCAGCATAAGTGTACTGCCAGCCATTGCCATTCAGTCCTGTTTGCGGTGTCCATAAATTCATTCCCCACGGACGCCCGATTGCCGGATAGGTATTGCCATTTGATAAACTGATTTTGGAATCTGTACCCATTAAAGGATTGACCAGATCTACTGGTTCAAATATGGCCTGATTTAGTTTTTGTGCGGAAATATTGATTGCAACCAGGATAAAACATAAACTTACCAGTTTCTTCATAGCGGGGAGTTTGAATGAATATTCAAGTATATAGAAAAAATATGGCAATTCAAAATAAGGCATACTGTATTGTAATTGCGCAGATTATTTGAACTGATGTTGAGAACTTGTTTGTGGCGCGTTAGGGATAGCAGCAAAGTACCCCACAGGCGGCATAGCGGTTTATTATTTGCGGCGCTAAGGTATTTGTATTGCCGCCGAGGAGTACTGCGGATAGCCCGACCCTTTGCGTGAGCGGGGAGATAAAACATTTTTTTAACAGGCAGTGAAACTTAAAAGCGGCAAAGGGTAACGCCCAAATTAAAAATTATGAGCGTATGAAGCGGGTACTTTTAATTGTGTAAAAAGTACATATTGCTTATATTGCGAGCGTAACTATAACAAAATACCTTTGAATAAAATGACGGAAGAACATAAACGATTAGAAATAAATTCATCATCGAGAGTACCGCTGGAGCAATGGGGTCCCTACCTGAGTGACAGGCAATGGGGAACTGTGCGTGAGGACTATAGCTACAACGGTGATGCATGGAATTATTTTCCTTTTGACCATAGTCATAGCAGGGTTTATAAATGGGGAGAAGATGGTATAGCAGGGATCAGTGATTATTTTCAGAATTTGTGTTTTGCTATTACACTTTGGAATGGTAAGGACCCTATTTTAAAGGAGCGGCTTTTTGGCCTGGGTAATAGTGATGGTAACCACGGTGAAGATGTAAAGGAACTTTATTATTACCTGGACAATGTGCCTTCGCATTATTATATGCATATGCTGTACAAGTACCCTCAAAAGGCTTTTCCTTATGAGAAACTTAAAACGGAAAATAAAAAGCGCAGCCGTTTGGAACCGGAATATGAAATATTAGACACGGGTATATTTACTGATAATAATTATTTTGATGTAGATATTAAATATGCGAAATATGGTAAAAGGGATATTGCAATAAAGCTGGCAATAACGAACAGGGGGCATTTTACGGCTCCTGTTACTTTACTACCTACTCTTTGGTTTTACAATAGAAAAAGTAATAAAAAGCTTAACAGCCCTCCTAAAATTGAATACACAGGAAAGCATGCTGTAAAAGCGACCCACCAGAAGCAGGGTTCTTATTTTTTGCATTTTCAGCCGACGGATGAATGGTTATTTACTGATAATGAAACTAATTTTAAGAAGGTAACGGGCAAGGAAAATGATTCGATCTTTGTAAAAGATGCGTTTCATGATGCGATCATTAATAATGAAAACAGGGCTTTGCTTAAAGAGCGTGGATTCGGTACCAAGTTTTCTCCTGTGTATGAATTGGAGATTGGGGCGGGTGAAACTAAATCAGTTTATTTAAGGCTGAGCAATATTGAGCATAGTAACCCGTTCCCGGCGAATATCGAATCGATCTTTGAGCAAAGAAAGGCTGAAGCTGACGAGTTTTATAATGCGATCCTTCCTGCTAACGCGAGTGCTGACAGTCGATTGATCCAGCGGCAGGCTTTAGCGGGATTATTGTGGAGCAAGCAGTTTTACCATTATGATATTGAGCGTTGGGTTACGGGTACTGATGGTATTACACCTGCTCATGATAATAAAACGAAGGGGCGAAATAAGGACTGGCTGCACCTGAAGAACCAGGACATTATCCTGATGCCGGATAAATGGGAATATCCCTGGTATGCGGCATGGGACCTGGCATTTCACTGTATAGGGATTGCGATGGTGGACCCTGTTTTTGCCAAGCACCAATTGTTACTGGTGATGCGCGAATGGTACATGAAACCGGATGGCCAGTTACCGGCTTATGAGTGGGACTTTAGTGATGTGAACCCTCCTGTGCATGCGATGGCGGCACTGAAAGTTTATGAAATTGAGAAGAAACAAACCGGTAAAGGGGATATCGACTTTCTGAAAAGAATTTTCCAGAAATTGCTTATCAACTTTACCTGGTGGACCAACAGGAAAGATACGAGTGGCAATAACCTGTTTGAAGGGGGGTTTCTAGGGCTGGATAATATCGGGGTATTTAACCGCAATATCCAGATTAGTGATAAGCATAAACTGGAACAGGCTGATGGTACTGCATGGATGGGGATGTATGCGTTGAACATGATGGATATTGCATTGGAAATATCTATGCATGACCCTAGCTTTGAAGATAGCGCGACCAAGTTTTTTGAGCATTTTGTATTGATAGCGGAGGCCTTGAATGAACAGAGTCTTTGGTGTAACGAGGATAATTTCTTTTATGATGCGTTGACGCAACAGGATGGCCCTCCTGTTATTATGCGGATACAATCTGTAGTGGGACTGACTTCTTTGTTTGCGGTTTCGGTTATTGATAAGAACCTGTTGTTTAAACTGCATGATTTTAAAAGGCGTGCGGAATGGTTTGAAAAGTACCGTAAGAAGAATGGTAAATACTGGCCTAATGAGGAGCGTGCGCAGGATGAAACGGTACTGGTATCACTGGTTGCTAAAAAGAGGCTGGTATCGTTGCTGACGCGTATGCTGAATGAAACGGAATTCCTGAGTGAAGGGGGCATTCGTGCTTTGAGTAAATTCCACGAAAAGAATCCTTATACGGTAAATATCAATAATACGGACTATACGATTCAGTACGACCCAGGTGACAGTACCTCTGATTTCTTTGGCGGTAACTCTAACTGGCGTGGCCCTGTATGGATGCCTATCAATTACCTGCTGATCCAGAGCATTATTAAGTTCGGGAAATTTTATGGTGACAATGTGACGATTGAATACCCGACTAATTCGGGTCGATTTTTATCTTTATCTGAAATTTCTACTGAATTGATTAAGCGGGTAGCTAGTTTGTTTACGGCATCATCATTAAATACGAGAAAACTGCACGGACAATATAACTGGTTTTATTCGAGACCGGAGAACAGGCATTTGATCCTGTTTTATGAATATTTTCACGGTGATACGGGTAGCGGCCTGGGTGCAAATCATCAAAGTGGCTGGACTTCGTTAATTGCTGAATTGCTGAACGAAATTATACCTGAACAAAAATAAATATGATTTACGGGGAGGAGGCTGTTGTTGAATGGCCTCTTTTTCTTTTTATAACAGTATAGAGTGTACACAACCACGTGTGGCCCCTACGACACTCTCCTAACATCAAGCCTAATTTCTTCTACTGTAAGGTTGTTCCAACCTGGTAAGTTAAAACAAGTCTGCCGTTGTTATCTGCGCATGGGAATTGCATCATCTACAGGATTTACTAATCATTGTTTTATTTATGAATGCTTTTAAAAACAAAATTTGCGTTAGACAAAATACACCAATTCTCTGAAGAAATACTATTTTAGAATCAGCTGGTTATAGATTGGTAGACTTTATAGATAAACAATTAATAAAATAATCAATATCTTCAATGTGAATCTGGATATCTTAAATGCTAAATCTTCAATCATCATGAAAAGGAAAAAGTTTATCTCGACGCTTCTCCTGGCTATACCAACATTTTCATTTGCTAAAGTTTTCAGTTTTGGTGAAAAAACGGGTAATGAAGGGAAGCCCTCTAAAAAAGGATTTATTGTAAAAGCTGACTGCTAATCTTAAATACTATTAAAATGGAAAAGAAATATAAAATTTTGATATTATTCTTTGTAATGGTGGTGGTTATATCCCTATCCGGCTTTATGAATACTTATTTAAAATATTTTCCGGATACGCAAAAATTCCCTCTTCTGATCCATATTCATTTTGCAGCTTTCTTGTCGTGGTTTGCTATGATTCTTATACAACCGATTCTTATAAAGCAGAAAAGGTATGCATTGCATCGTAAGATTGGCCGGTTATCTTATTTCATAGCGCCGGTGATTGTGATTACTATTTTATTACTGGTGAAAGCGCAGGTACAAAGGGAATTGTCTGTACCGGAGAACAGTGCACCTGTTACTGCTTTAATTGGCTTATTAGATGTGGTGTCGTTTTCGCTGTATTATACAATTGCTATGATTAATAAGCAAAATACCAGGTGGCATGTTGCTTTTTTGATTGCAGCTTCACTTATTGTTCTTAACCCGGGCATGTCGCGGCTTTTTAACCAGTTGCAACCGGGTTTGGGCTTATTGGCGGCAATCATATTGCCTTTTATCGTTCCCCTGATTATTATCTTTTTCGAAAAAATTAAACTTAATAGGCCGGTTTTCAAAAATCCGTATTTTATTTTCCTTTGTGGCTGGTCACTGGAAATTGTGCTGTTTATAACAATCCCTAATACTGAATACTGGAAGAGTTTTGTGGTTAATACGATGAAACTTTTTTAAAAGAACTATTATTAAAACAGGCTTGCCCGGTATTGGGCAAGCCTGTTTTAATGATTGAACCGGTAGTACTTATACTACTGTTTTCAGTTTTTCTATAAACAAATCAACTTCTTCTTTGGTATTGTATTTACTAAATGATAAGCGGAGCGTTACTTTCTTGTCTTTATTTGGCAGACAGGCTATTACATGGCTTCCTTTATTGGCACCACTGGTACAGGCACTCCCTCCGCTTACACAGATGTTCTGTATATCTAAACTGAACAATAACATTTCTGTTTTATCATTTTCGGGGAAACTGACACTTAGTACTGTATATAAACTATCGCCTAACGGATCGCCATTAAAACTGATCTCGGGGAAAGCAGCTTGTAAGCGACTCATCATGTATGCACGTACATCCAGGATGTGTTGTTTATCCGTTTCATAATTGGCTGTTGCCAACTCTAATGCTTTTGCGAAACCTACTATGCCGTAAAGGTTTTCGGTACCGGCACGCATATTGCGTTCCTGGCTACCGCCATGTATGAATGGTTTTACAATGGATTCGCGGTTCATATATAAAATACCAACGCCTTTTGGCCCGTGAAATTTATGGCCGGCACCGTTTATAAAGTGTACGTGTACCTGGCTCAGATCTATGGGAAAATGTCCGACTGTTTGTACGGTATCGCTGTGATAAATGGCATCGTATTTTTTTGCAATCTCCCCTACTCTTTTCATATCTGTCATGTTGCCTATTTCATTGTTGGCATGCATTAATGAAATCAGCACTTTACCGTCGCAAGCGGCTACTTTTGCTTCAAGGTCTTCGTAATCGATATGCCCGTTCTCCAGAATGTTTACGTACTGTAAACTTTCAATATCGCCTATTTCTTTTAAGTACTCAACGGTATGTAATGTGGCGTGATGTTCTATGGGGGAGCTGATGATGTGTTTACATCCCAGATCGTATATGGCGCCGTTAATGGCAGTATTTGTTGCTTCTGTGCCGCCGCTTGTAAAAAATATCTCGGACGGATGTGCATTTAATGTTTTTGCCACCAGTTTGCGGGCATTTTCTATAGCTAGTCTTGTTTCCCTGCCGTAGCTGTACACACTGCTTGGATTACCAAACTTCTCTGTTAAATAGGGCATCATTGCTTCTAAAACATCTTTGTCTAAAGGGGTGGTTGCGGCATTATCAAAATAAATACGTGACATAACTATAAAATCAGTTTCGTTGGATAGCAAATATACCCATTAACCAAACAGGTTGTTTTGTGGGCAAAAGTCTTATAAAAATTGTAACTTTTAAAATTATTTATTGAACAAAACGCAATAGCTTTCAAGGTTTATTAATACCCATTTAATATTGCCGGCTGCAAAATTGTACACTTATATTATAGACTAACAGGTATTAAATATTGAATGAGCGGGCATACATCCATTGATAAATCAGTGGCAGTTCCGTGTTAAATAGTATTGCTAAAGCTGAGAAGCGGCGGGATATATTGGGCGGCGAGGAACGAGGCGGTACAAAAGAAATAGCGGCGGTTTGAAACCGCCGCTATTTCTTTTGTACGACACCCCAATGTAGCCCGGACCGATGGCCGGTAATGATTGAAATGATGAACGCCCAAATAATAAAAAACTAATTGACAAGGAGGTTATCTATGAGCCTGACGCCATCTATAAATGCTGCTATTAAAATAACTGTTTTTACCTCTTTATTATAAATACTCACAGGTTCTAAACTTTTAGCATCTGCAATGGCAACATAATCAATTTTTGTGAACCCGTTTTTCAATAAGTGTTCCTCTGCTCCATTTTCCAGGTCTTGTATGGACATATTGTCCAGGTTGTCTTTTATCCAGGTTAGCCGGTTGTATATAGCTAAAGCATTTTGCCTGGCGGTACTGCTGAGTCTTTCATTCCTGCTACTAAGTGCAAGTCCGCTGCTACTGCGCACAGTGGGGACCACGTGTAACTTTACCGGATGATCCTTGTAGTAATTTTCCAGCATGGATTGTACCACCATGGACTGCTGGTAATCCTTTTGCCCCATAAACAGGTGATCCGGCTCTACTATTTTCAATAACTTATCCACAATTTGACAGACGCCGTTAAAGTGTCCCGGACGGAAAGTGCCTTCCAGTACTTTATCTATATTGCCTATATTAAATGTTACTTTTTCACCGAACCCGTCAGGATACATTTCATTGGCAGAAGGGCAAAACAGGACATCGCACTTAACAGAAGCCAGTTGTTCTATATCGGTGGATAGTGTGTTTGGGTATTTATTAAAATCTTCTATATCATTAAATTGTGTAGGATTTACAAAAACGCTCACCACTGTTAACAAATTATTTTTCATAGATTCTTTTACCAGGTGCAGGTGTCCCTGGTGTAAGGCGCCCATGGTTGGAACAAATCCTATTTTCTGATGTCGGCGCTTATCGGATAAGTAAGATTTTAAGTCGGTAATTTTTTTAAAGATGACCATTTATAAATGATTATTTTTTGGAATTTATAGGAATATTTCGATTAAAAAATATAATTTAATAACTTTGCAAACATTTTGAAAGAATTTAAAACTCAAATTAGGCACGAATAATGAGTACAAAGAAAAGAATATTATTCATAGCAAGTGAAATGTCTCCCTATTTAGAGATGACAGAATTTTCTGAAACGGTAAACAAACTGGCTGTGTTATCGAATAATAGTGGTTTGGAGATCAGATGTATAATGCCAAGATTTGGTAGTATAAATGAAAGAAGACACCGGTTGCATGAAGTGGTAAGGTTAAGCGGGATTAATGTAACTGTTGATAATGATGATTACCCATTACAAATAAAAGTAGCCAGTTTACCAAACGCCAGGTTACAGGTTTATTTTTTAGATAACGAAGAGTTATTTAAACGGAAGAATGTTTTTGCTGATGATGATGATGTATGGTTTGAAGATAATGATATAAGGACGATTTTCTTTTGTAAGGGTGCCCTGGAAACGGTTAAGAAATTCGGATGGCCTCCGGACATTATTCATTGCAGTGGTTGGATGACGGGTTTGATTCCAATGTATTTAAAAACAATTTATAAAAAGGAACCGGTTTTTGCACACAGTAAAATAATTTACACATTAGGACCGAATACTTTTGAACATACCATCAGTGATAATTTCTTAAGTATTGCCAACATCAGCGAACAGCTTAAAGATAAGGATTTATCCGTGTATGAAGCTGGTACAGAAATGAGCATGCAAATAGGCGGTGCTACCTATGCGGATGCAATAACATTTGGTGATGAGCTTGTTGACGAATCGTTAAAAACACAATTTGCCAAAGCAAAAGGTAAAAAAATAATAAAATATTCCGGCCACCCGGTAGATTTAACAGAGTATTTACAGCTATATACCGACCTTGCGTAACGTTAACAGACATAAATATATTTAAAAATCTAACTGATAGTTTGTGATTAAAAAAAGTTGGTCGGGGCCTGTTTTAAGTGCCTTTTTAGTGGTTTTATTATTTGCCTGTGCTAAAATTGACACTACCACCATTGGTACGGATTTAATACCGGAGGTTGATAATGTACATACATTTGATACGGTATTAACAGTATCTGCAAGTAACTATATTGTAAAGGACTCCACAAGACTGGAATACAGGGACGCTCATGTTGTGGGTGGTATAGATAATGATCCTCAGTTTGGTACTACAAAATCCAGTATGTTTTTTGAGGTTAAGCCGTCTTCTTTTCCTGCGACACTTGTTTCAGATAGTGCTAAAGGTACCAATGCGGGGTTAGACTCTGCCGTTTTAATCCTGAACTTCCTGGGATATCATGGTGACAGTGCGCAACCTGTAAATTTCAAACTATACGAAACCAGTACAAATATATTAAGAGACAGTGCTGTGAGGCCTAGTTATGATATATATGGTAAAGCAGGTGATGGTGGCCAGCTAGCAGCATCTTCCAGGTTATTAGGTCAAAAAACAATGGCTGCCAATAGATTCAGAGATACTGTTTATATAAAAAGGGGAACGAAAGATTCTGTTTACTCTACTGCTGTTAACCAGTTAAGAATCCCTTTGACGCCTGAGATAGCTAATTACTTCTTTAAGCAGGATACGGTAATGTATAAGAATGACTCTGCTTTCAGGGAACATTTTAAAGGATTTGCATTGGTTCCTGAAGGGCCTACCAATACCATTTTTTACTTTAATGCGTACGATGCAAAAATTGAATTCTTTTACAGGCAGCGTGCGGGTGGCGATAAAGTAGATACGACTTCTGCGTCGATGTTTACGTTCAACTATTCGAATTGTGGTCATGCGATTGCCTTTAACAGGAATTATAGTGCTGCTTCAATGAATAATTTTATGGCGCAAACTCCTGGTGATGAAACACCGGAAGTATATATCCAGACAACGCCTGGTACAGCTGCAGCTATTACATTGCACGGTTTATCTGATTTTGCTAAACAGAACAGGATCATTCACCGGGCAGATTTACAGGCTACAGAACTGGCGCCTGCATCTCCTTCGTACATTATGCCTCCTGTGGCTTTATACCTGGATATCCTTCAGGATAAAAGCAAAAATATTTACAAAGGGATTCCTTACGATCTAAGTCCTTTTGAGAAATACTATTGTTACCCTAGCAGTATTAATTTCGGTTATTATGGTGCGTTCCCGACTAAGTTTAAAAGTACCAGCACCGGCGATAGTTTACATATCTACAAATTCAATATTACCAGGTATGTACAATCGGTGGTAACCAGGGGCGAAGACCAATATGAATTCAGGTTAAGTTCTCCGTTTTACTTCTTTTACGAAAATTGTGCTAATACTACTACCGCATACCCTACACAGGTATTTATGTACCAGTATAATAACTCTACATTAAACCCTATTGGCAGGGGCCGTGTAAGGCTAGCCGGTGGTAACCATCCGAACCAGGAATTAAAAATGAAAGTGAGGATTGTTTATTCCAAACTATAAATTCGTTATTTTTAGAAACCTATTTTTTTTCAATTAAAAATTAAAATATAATGCCTTATTTATTTACTTCTGAAAGTGTAAGTGAAGGACATCCAGATAAAATAGCTGACCAGATTTCAGATGCGTTAATTGATAACTTTTTGGCTTTCGATTCTGAAAGCAAGGTTGCATGTGAAACTTTAGTAACAACAGGACAGGTAATATTAGCCGGAGAAGTAAAATCAAAAGCGTATTTAGATGTTCAGACCATCGCGAGAGATGTGATCAAGAAAATTGGTTATACCAAAAGCGAATACATGTTTGAAGCAAATAGCTGTGGTGTTTTAAGTGCTATTCACGAACAAAGTGCAGATATTAACCAGGGTGTGGACAGAGCTAAGAAAGAAGAGCAAGGTGCCGGTGACCAGGGTATGATGTTTGGCTATGCGACTAACGAAACTGAAAACTACATGCCGTTGGCATTGGACCTGTCGCACAAGATCCTGATAGAATTGGCAGATTTGCGCAGGGAAAATAAACAAATTAAATACTTACGCCCGGATGCTAAAAGCCAGGTGACCCTGGAATATAACGATGCTAACGAACCTGTAAGAATTGATGCGATTGTTATAAGTACTCAGCATGATGATTTCGGTTCTGAAGAAAAAATGTTGGCCAAAATTAAGGCTGATATGATCAAAATCCTGATTCCTCGTGTAAAAGCAAAATATCCTAAGTACGCTCATTTATTCAATAATAAGATCAAGTATCACATTAACCCTACGGGTAAGTTCGTGATTGGTGGTCCTCACGGTGATACCGGTTTAACGGGCCGTAAAATTATTGTTGATACCTACGGTGGTAAAGGTGCACACGGTGGTGGCGCATTCAGCGGTAAAGATCCTAGTAAAGTGGACAGAAGTGCTGCTTACGCTACGCGTCATATTGCTAAAAACCTGGTAGCTGCCGGTATTGCGAAAGAAGTATTGGTACAGGTTTCATACGCTATTGGTGTGGCTGAGCCTACGAGTATTAACGTTAATACATTTGGCACCTCTAAAGTGCCTTATACTGATGGTGAAATTGGCGATATTGTAAAAGGTATCTTTGATATGCGTCCTTACTTTATTGAGGAGCGTTTAAAACTTAGAAACCCGATCTACAGTGAAACTGCTGCTTATGGTCATATGGGCCGTAAACCTCAAACGGTTACTAAAATCTTCAGCAAACCTGATGGTTCTGAATTAAAACTGAAAGTGGAATTATTTACATGGGAAAAATTAGACTATGTAAAACAAGTTAAAGAAGCTTTCGGAAAAAAGAAATAATCTTCTGATTTAATATACATAACACCGTTACTAATATTTTCAGTAACGGTGTTTTTTTATTGATTGAGTCATCAATTGTGCTACTATTAAGCATCGTTGTGTCACTCACTTGTACGTTATTGCTACTATTTGTTTCATGCTGAGTTAATTTTTTCCCGCTGATTAACGCAGAAAAATACAACCGCAGATTAACGCTGATTTTTAGAACTGTAAGAATTCAGAACCTACATATCTGCGAAAATCTGCGGAAAATGTTTTTTTATCCCGCTGATTGACGCAGAAGAAATACAACCGCAGATTAACGCTGATTTTTAGAACTGCCAGAATTAAGAACCTGCATATCTGCGAAAATCTGCGGAAAATGTATTTTATCTTCCCGCTGATTGACGCAGAAGAATACGACCGCAGATTAACGCTGATTTTTCACTTCTATTTGCGAAAATCTGCGGGGAATTGTATCGGCTATTATCCAAGATATTTTTTTTTATTTCAAATAGGATTATTTAAGTAAATTGTATTACAAATTTATATGCTATGACTGAAAATGACTTATCATATGAGATTCGTGGCTGCATATTCGATGTATACAATAACCTTGGTCCAGGCTTACTTGAATCTGCTTATGAAGCAGCTTTGACGTTTGAATTGAATAGAAAAGGATTCAACTGCCTCACTCAAATTGGCTTACCAATGGAATATGAAACCGTACGCTTAGACATTGGTTATCGACTGGATATTCTGGTTGAAAACAAAGTCATAATTGAAGTAAAATCTGTTGAATCTATACAGGATGTACATCATAAACAAATTATTACATACCTCAAATTATCCGGTTTAAAACTTGGCTTATTAGTGAATTTTAATTGCGATAATATATCACAGTCCATTTTCATAAAAGTAAATGGCCTTTAAGAAAGCTAGCTACCAGCATTAATCTGCAATTTTTTATTTCCCACTGATTATCGCAGAAGAAATACAACCGCTGATCAACGCTGATTTTTAGAACTGCTAGAATTCTAAACCTACATATCTGCGAAAATCTGCGGAAAATGTTTTTTTATCCCGCTGATTGACGCAGAGGAAATACAACCGCTGATTAACGCTGATTTTTAGAACTGCCATAATTCAGAAAATGCATATTTGCGAAAATCTGCGGAAAATGTTTTTTTATTTCCCGCTGATTGACGCAGAAAAATACAACCGCTGGCTGATTAACGCTGATTTTTATATTTTCGATAATTAAGCACCACTATATACACAGGAAATTGTATTCCGATTTAGCTACATTTGCAACATGCAACAGGAATTCCTTTTATCGGCGGATTATATTTTTAATGGTACAGAATTATTAGCAGATCATTGTTTAACAGTAAATGAGAATGGTACCATTTTAAAGCTGGAACCTTTAACTGCTGCGCATAAGGATATCCGGTTTTATAACGGCATTATTACTCCCGGGTTTGTTAACGCGCATTGTCATATAGAATTGAGCCATATGCAGCACACTGTTTCTAAACTGACCGGTATGGTTGGTTTTGTGAAGCAGGTAATGATGAGTAAAGGAAAAAATTTTGACAATAAAGAAACGCTGATAGAAATGGCTGTTACCAGAATGTACAATAATGGTATCAATGCGGTCGGGGATATTTGTAACACTACGGATGCATTAAGTGCTAAATTACAGCATCCTAAAATGTATTTTCAAAATTACATTGAATGCATTGGTCTGAACCCTGAAAGGGCTAACGGAAGTTTTGAATATGGAAAAACAATTGCTTCTGAATACGGCAAATATTTTGCACCAAAGCAGGTGAACCTGGTACCTCATGCGCCTTATACGGTATCGCCACAGTTAGCGACGTATTTGAACACGACACAGCCTAATTCCAGTACGATTCATAATGAGGAAAGCCTGGCTGAAATGGATTTTATAGAATCAAAATCGGGAGAAATTATTGAACTGTACCAATTTCTGAATGCACCGTTAGATTTTTTCGCGCCATTTCATACGACGCCTTTGCAGCATAATTTACAGACTTTATTGCCGCCAAGCGGTAAGGTTCTTTTGGTACATAACTGCCATTTTAACGAATCTGATGTGGCGTTCCTTGAGAAATACCGGTCTTTGCAGGACATCTATTTTTGTGTATGTCCGAATGCGAATTTGTATATAGGCAACCCCCTACCGGATATCCACCTTTTGCTGGAAACAGGTAAACCGGTTTGTATTGGTACAGATGGTTTGTCCAGCAATGATGAACTGGATATTTTATCGGAAATAAAGGTACTGGCGGCAGCGTATCCGGCTATAACGACTGTAGAATGGCTGACAATGGCAACAAGTAACGGAGCAGCGGCCATTGACATGGAAGATAAAGTGGGTTATTTTACAGAAAACACTCAACCGGGTGTGTTATTATTGGAAAATATAACGGAACAGTCCTTTGCTGAAAACACCAGTTGCAGGCGGCTATTTTAAAATTAGCATTTAATAATCCTGTGAGTACTTCTATTAGGTATAATTAATCTGTTACAGATATACGCAGCGGCTTACCAGTTCGTAAACGGATTTGATGACAATTTTGAGTTTGAGTACCTGAAATCATCTGATACTTCATCAGTGACCCAATCCGGCTTTTGAAAAGCCTCATCGATGGCATCAAGTTCTATTTCTGCAACGATCAACCCGTTATTCTTACCTAGAAAGACATCTACTTCCCATAGCTTGCCTGCGTATATAATTTTGTACCGGAACTTTTCTAATTCTCTTTGCGCCAGGTTATCTAATAGCTCTATTCCTTCCTGTTTGGGTATCTGGTATTCATACTCTAACCTTTCAATGGTACTGCTTTTGCCCTTGATGGTTATAAATGCTTTATCTGGTGTTACTCTTACTCTAAAGGTTGTATTGCTGTCTGAGGTCAGGTAACCCTGGCGATAATGTTCGGGCTCTGGTTTTTCTATGCTTTCCCAAATTGAGTGGTCCACTAAAAACTTACGTTCTATTTCTACGGGCATATATAAAATGGTTGATGGTAATCTGAGTGTACAAATATATTGTTTATTGGCCAGTAATACTGCTGCTGACCGGGTGAGGGATAGCAGTAAGTACCCCCGCAGGCGGTATAACGGATATTGAATTGCGTAGCTATGAAGATTGAATTGCCGCCGGCGGTGTACTGCGTATAGCCCGGCCCCGTTGTGCCCGCGAACACGAACCTGCTGATGCCAGCAGCGGCACAACCGGGGACACCCCCAAAATAAAAACGGTTATGATATTTACCATAACCGTTCTTGTATGAATGAGGTATTTAGCTTAGTCTAAATCTACTACTTCTACTCCTGGAAATTCTGCTTTATTAAAGATAAAATCTTTGTCTGCTAAAGCCGGGTTCTGAACTAAACCGCTTACAATGTAATCGAATATATTGCCTGATTTTTCGTAAATTTTTGCACCGCTGATGAGATTGGTGGTATTGTCTATATACAATAATACTTTAAAAAAGTTCTTGTTCTTGTTTGTTGGTGTTAATTCAATTTCAGAAACTGCTTTACCGCCTACTTTTGTGTCCGCATTTTTCTTGTAGATAAAATCTTTATCGTAAAAGTTTGTGAACAATTTTTGTGGTGTAAAGGCGTCACTTGTAGGATCTACTTTTGAAACGGTTACTTCGTTGGCATCGTTGGTGTAGTACCAATTGGTTTTACCGTCATTGATAATGACATCCTTGCCCTGATTGATCCTGAATTTGGTGCCTTTTACCTGTAATAAACCGGATTTCGCTCCTAATGATTTACCGGCACTGTTACTCAATTTTAAGGTAAAATTTGCTTTAACTGCTGTAAGTGTTTTAAACTTAGCGCTTACTTTGTCTAATACTACTTTGGCTTTTGGGTCTTTCTGGGCCATTCCGGAAATGGCGAATAATGATAATAATACTGAGAATAAATATTTCATCCGAAATTTTTTTATTAATTATATAAGCTTCGACAGCTATTGTGCCGCTTAGTTTAATTACAATGTAAAATTAATGCCAATTTGCAATTTCGCTGATACTTTTATTGCGGCTACCGCCTGGTTTAACATCGCTATAACCGAGGTATAATAGTCCCATTACGGTATCTTCTTCGCCTAAATTGAAGTAGGATTTCATTGCGGGCTTTAAAGTCATGCCTCCTGTACTCCAGAAACTGCTGATGCCAAGACTTTCGGCGCCTAATAAAATATTCTGGATGGCTGCACTGGTGGCTGCAATTTCTTCTAGCAATGGAATTTTATCTAAATTACCACGTTTACAAATACTTACCAACAAATGTGAGGCGTTATTGCCCATGTTTTTCAAATTGAGGTAAGTGCCTTCTACAAAGGCCTGCGCGGTTGCCTTATACATTTCTGCATGGTCCTGGCAGAATGTTTTCAGGCTTTCGCCTGTATAGATCTCAAAATGCCATGGTTCTGTTTTGCCATGTGTAGGCGCCCATGTGGCCAATTCCAGCAGTTGATTAATTACTGCATTCTCAATTTTGGTTCCGTTCATCATAGCGGGCTTTACTGTGCGACGTGCTTCAATAACGGCTTTTAATATTTCTAATTTCTGTTCCATTGTTTTATTATGAGTGCGCAAAAATACAGGATTAATAGGGCTTGATTTACTTTAAATTGTTATAATTCGTTAATACATTTTGTTTTTATTGCCCGGGGTCTATTTTGTACTGTTATTTGGCTTTGTGGTGGTATTATTGATATGGTTAAACTGCTGCTACTAAATTCCTGATATTTTATTATCTGTAGTTTGTTATTGTGCTTTTCTACATTTACACTTGGCTTAACAAGCCAAATTTTATAATTA
Organism: Polluticaenibacter yanchengensis; assembly: GCA_027854065.1. Taxonomy (GTDB): domain Bacteria; phylum Bacteroidota; class Bacteroidia; order Chitinophagales; family Chitinophagaceae; genus Phnomibacter; species Phnomibacter yanchengensis. Next base: position 129,915 of record JAQGEF010000012.1, read on the forward strand.
CGATTTGCTTTTGTTATTTTGCTTATGATTAAAAAATGGGGTATATATATATTATGCTTATTATTGAGTTTTATATATATAGGTAATTCCTACGGGCAACAGCTAAAACCTGCGGCTGCATCGAGGTTGGAAATTTTGTTTGCTGAAAGGCAATCTTTCCAAAAAATAGATTCTCTGACTGAATTACAAACTTTTGCCGGGAAAGTTAAACTGAAGCACGATAAAACGCTTTTCTTTTGTGATAGTGTTATTCTAAACTCGAGGACGAATATTCTGGAGGCATTCGGGAATATTCATATTAATGATAACGACAGCATTCACACTTATTCTGATTACCTTAGGTACAATACGGACAGTAAAATTGCGAAGCTTAAAAAGAATGTTCGTATTAAAGATACTCACGGCACTAATATGCAGACGCAGGAACTGGATTATGATTTGAATACGAAGATAGCGACTTATGTAACGGGTGGAAGAATCATTACGAAGAATACGAACCTGACTTCTAAAGCGGCGGATTATTACCAGGATGTGGATGAAGTGGTTTTCCGGCGTGATGTGGAGATTATTGCTCCTGATTATAATATCTACGCTGATTCTATTTTGTACAATACCAAGACGGAAAAGGCTCAATTCATATCGCCTACTACTATTAAGACCAAGAATAACAGGACGATTTATACGACTGCTGGGTATTATGATCTGAAAACGGGTAAGGCGATCCTGGAATCGCGCCCAACGATTCAGGATAGTAATGTTATCATTTCATCGGATTATATGGGTTTTGATGATGAAACGGGGATTGCGCAGTTTAAAGGTAATTTTGTTTATACGGATACTGTTGAGGGTATCAGTATGCTGGCCGGCCAGGCTTTCTCTAATAATAATACGAAATCGTTCCTGGCTTTTGATAAGCCGCTGCTGATTATAAAACAGGATAATGATTCTACGTTTGTAACGGCGGATACGTTGTATTCTGCTAAGCTTACTGATTTATCTTATTATAAAAATATTCCTGTGCTAACGGATACGGGTAACGGGTATGTTGCGCCTGACCTTTTGGGTAAGGATAGTAGCCAGAATCGTTTTTTCCGGGCCTGGTATAATGTGAAGATATTTTCTGACTCGGCACAGGCTGTGTGTGACAGTTTGTTTTACGCGGGTACGGACAGTGTTTTCAGGATGTTTAAAGACCCGGTAATCTGGGGCAATAACAGCCAGATTCTGGCTGATACTATTTATATGTTTACGAAGAACAGGAAGCCGGAGAAGCTGCATGCTTTTTTTAATGCTTTCCTGGTGAATAAGTCCAATGAAAGTTTGTATAACCAGGTGAAGGGTAAGACTTTGAATGCATGGTTTGTGGATGGTGAAATTAATTATGTGAGGACGAAGGGGAATGCTGAGAGTGTGTACTACCCGGTTGATGATGATGAACAATACATTGGTATGAATAAATCGAAAGCTGATGCTATTGACATGTATTTTATAAACAGGAAACCGGAACGGGTATTATTTATTAAAGATCTTGAAGGTACGATCTACCCTTTAACACAAATTCCAAGTGGTTTTAATGAACTTCCGGGTTATAAATGGCTGGAGCACCTGCGGCCTAAATCTAAATTCGAGATGATGCAATAATCGTTTTAATTTCAAGCAAAAACAGTTTCAAGCGTTAATAAGATCATGTTTCAAAAAATAATTTCAGTTCTAATTTTTTCATTTTTAGTTTTCAATTCTTCTGTTGCTCAGCAAAAAACTATTTTACCTGAATTTAAGGTTGAGAACATGGGTGGCGGTAATGTTGTTGTTAGTTGGGAGAATCCATTTGGCGATAATTTAATGCAGATTTCTGTTCAGAAGAGCTATGACAGTTTAAACCGTTTTTCGACATTGTTTACGTCGGAGTCTCCTGCGCTTCCTCAGAATGGTTATTCGGATAAGAAGTATATTAAGGGTCTGAAGGTTTATTACCGTATTTTTTATGTGCTGCAAGGTGGGGCTTATTATTTTACGAAGAGCATGCAGCCTGTAGAGTATGTGGCTTCTAAGGAGGACCATTATGATAATAAAAGGGACCTGATCAGCGATAGCCTGACGATTTTGGCTGATGCGCTTGAGGGACTGGATGCTAAACGGGATAAAAATAAGATAGACAGTATTAAAACGGCGCTTAAGCCTATTATAGAGAAAAACATTTATATTAAAAAGGATGACAGCCTGATTGTTATAAAGCCTTTGTTTTTTGGTGCGTTCAGAGATTCTATCCTGACCCAAACTAATGATACCCTGGTCCAATTCAGCAAGGATACTATCGGGATTATTCCTTTTTCGCCTGCCTATATCCAGAAGGCCAGCCAGTATGTATTTACGGATAAGGATGGTTATGTGGTTGTGAAACTTCCTAATGCGGCTACGACTCATTATGAACTGAAATTTTTGACGGAAACTGATGATCTTATCCTGGAAATAAAGCCGGTGAAGAAGTCTTTTTTTAAGCTGGATAAAACTATTTTCCGTAAGGCGGGCTGGTATAAATTTGAACTAATTGAGAACAAGCGGATCAAGGAACGGAATAAAGTGCTTCTTCTGAATGATTTTTAAATTGATAACGGGTTGACCTTTTTTTTACTGAAAACGGCACGGGGATGAAGATTCCTCGTGCCGTTTTTATTTGTAAGACTACAATTTATCTGATCTTTAACGAGCTTTTTGTAAATTGAAGGCGAATAAGCATATACATATGAAAAAACTGGTTAGTTCTATTATTGTATTTATTATGGGCCATCAGTGTTTTGCCCAGCAAACGCCTTACTTTGCATCTGACCCTTCATTAAGTCCTGATGCTGCTACTGTTTACTTTACTTATGACAGTGATATCTGGAAGGTGCCTGTTTCGGGTGGTGAAGCGCTTCGTATTACTGCCTTGAGTGGTAATGAAATTAATCCGCGTGTCTCTCCTGACGGTAAATGGCTTGCTTTCAGCTCTAATCAATATGGCAACTATGATGTTTTCTTACTATCATTAAGCGGTGGTGAGATTGAGCAACTGACTTACCATCAATCGAATGACCGTGTGGAAAGCTGGAGCTGGGATAGTAAACTGATCTATTTCACATCGGACAGGTATAATAATTTTGGCAGTTATAGTGTGCCTGCAACGGGTGGCACTGCTAAGAAACTTTTTGAGCATTTTTTTAATACGACTAATGCTTTGATTGAAACTCCTTCGGGTGAATACATTTTTACGAATACAATGGAGAGTGAGTCGCAGGTAAACCGTAAGCGTTATAAGGGTGCGAATAACCCGGACCTGCTGGGCTACAATCCTAAAACAAGGGTTTACAAGCAATATACGAATTATAACGGTAAGGATATTAACCCTACTGTTGATAAAAACGGGACGATCTATTTTATTAGTGATGAGAAGAATGGTGAGTATAATTTATATTCGTTGAATAATGGCCTGAGAGCGGGGCTGACTGATTTTAAAACGCCTATCCGCCGACCGTCTGTTTCGGCGGATGGCAGTAAAGTGGTTTTTGAAAGGGATTACCAGTTATATATTTATGATGTTAAAACGAAGCTGAGTAAAAAATTAGAGTACTCTATTACTTTTAATAAGAGTATTCAAAAGACTCTGGCTTATAATACGGATAATAGTATTACGCATTTCGATATTTCCCCGGACGGTAAAAAGATGGCTTTTACAAGCAGGGGTGCTTTATTTGTGAGTGATATTAAGGGCAAATTTGTAAAAAAGGTGATTAATACGCCGGAACGGATCATGGAAGTTAAGTGGTTAAAGGATAACGAGACGTTATTGTTTAATCAAACGAGGAATGGTTTCCAGAATCTGTATTCGGTGCGTGCTAATGGCAGCGGGAATTTAAAGGAACTGACGAAAGATGCTGCTAATAACCGTGATATGAACCTGAATAAGGATTTGTCTAAGGCTGTTTATATTAGCGGCCGGGATGAAGTGCGATTACTGGATATTGCTACTGGACAATCTACGACTATTGTTAAGGATGAGATATGGGGTTTTCAGAACTCTGCACCTTCGTTCTCTCCTGACGGCAGGTATATTTTATTTACTGCTTTTAAGAATTTTGAGCAGGATATCCTGGTGTACCATATTGCTGATAAAAAGGTGATGAATCTTACTAATACGGGGGTGACGGAATCTGATCCTACCTGGTCGCCGGATGGTAAGTATATTTATTTTACGAGTAACAGGACGTCTCCTTCCTACCCTTTTGGTATGCAAAATGCGTCTGTGTTCTGCCTGGCACTGGACTGGTATTCTGAACCTTTTAAATCGGATAAATTTGATGATCTGTTTAAAGATGATCAGTCTAAAAAGCCGGACAGTGCTGCTGCTATTGTAAGAATTAACCCAGAGGCTGTTTTAGACAGGATTAAGCCGGTTTCTAATAATTTCGGTACGCAATATAACCCGGTTGTTTTTAGCGCGGGGGGTAAGCAATTTGTTTTTTATAATTCTACTGAGGAAAAGGGTTCCCCGTTATTTTACAAAACGGTGATGGAGGAGTTTGAAAAAAACAAAACTGAAAAGGTATTTGATAAACCTTTTGATGCGATCCTTAAAAACGGTGATAAGTTTTTTGTTTTAGCCGGTGGTAATATTCATACTTTTTCTCCTGAAACCAATAAACTGGATAAGATCCTGATTGCTGAGAAGTTTGATAAGAACCTTGAAGATGAATTTAAACAGATGTATTATGAGGTGTGGGCGGGTTTGGATGAGAACTTTTATAATGAGCATTTTCATGGTATTAACTGGCAGGCTAAACGGGATGAATTTGCGCGGTATCTTCCTTTTGTGAATAACCGGAATAACCTGAAATTGTTGCTGAATGATCTATTGGGGGAATTAAACTCTTCTCACCTGGGCTTTTCTTCTAATGGTAAGGAGGAGGCGACCTACCTGCAGTATGTTACTAATGAAACGGGGATTGTATTTAACAAAAACAATGCTTATGAAGTGGACCATATTGCGCGTAAGTCTCCTGCGTTTAACCAGTCCGTGACTTTGCAAAAGGGGGATATCCTGACTAAGGTAAATGGTGTGAAAGTGGACATGAATAAGGACAGGGATTCTTATTTTACGACTCCGGGTTTGCTGGATGAAATGGTGCTGGAATTTACAAGGAATAACCTGCCATTGACTGTAAAAATCCATCCGGCTAATAATGCTTCTTTTAAGGATAATTTGTATGATGAATGGATTCTGAACAATAAGTTGAGGGTGAATGCTAACAGTAATAACCGGATTGCTTATTCTCATATGAAGAATATGAGTACGCAGGCTTTGGAATCTTTTTTACTGGATATGGTTGAGCAGGAAAATAACAAGGAGGCTACTATTCTTGACTTGCGTTATAACCGTGGCGGGAATGTGCATGATAAGGTTTTAAACTTTTTGGCCCAGCGGCCTTATTTGCAGTGGCAATACCGTGGTGGTAAAAAATCTCCGCAAAGTAATTTTGCGCCATCTGGCAAGCCTATCGTGTTACTGATCAATGAATCATCTCTGAGTGATGCTGAAATGACTGCGGCTGGTTTTAAGGCTTTGAAACTGGGTACTATTATTGGTACTGAAACTTACAGATGGATTATTTTCACTTCGGGTCAGAGTTTAGTGGATGGTTCTTTTTACAGGATCCCTGCCTGGGGCTGTTATACGCTGGATGGTAAGAACCTTGAATTTACGGGTGTGGCGCCTGATATAGAGGTGAGAAATACTTTTGAGGATAATTTGAAAGGGGATGACCCTCAGTTGGAGAGGGCTATTGAGGAGATTCTTAAGCAATTGAAAAATAAATAATTATCATCTATTGATTTCTGAATGCCGGTATAAATTTACTTTTATACCGGCATTTTAAGTTTATCCTGTATTCTTGCATTAGTAGTATGAAAAAAACTGACACAAATTTTTCTAATTAACCTCAAAAGGTGTCAAGCTATTGTAGGAAGGGTCACTGCTAATATTACAATGGCAGCTGTCAATTTTACAAAGCGGGTTGCTAACATTGAAAAGCGGGTTGCCAATATTGAAAAGCGGACTGCTAATTCCGTCCAGCGGGCTGCTAGTTCCATAAAGCGTGTCGCTAACATTGAAAAGCGGGTTGCCAATATTGAAAAGCGGGCTGCTAATTCCGTCCAACGGGCTGCTAGTTCCATAAAGCGGGTCGCTAACATTGAAAAGCGGGTCGCTAATTCCATAAAGCGGGTCGCGAGTTCCGTGAAGCGGGTCGCTGATAATGGGCGTTTTGGGTGTTAAAAACAATTATTTGTTATTCCCGCAGATGCTGCCAATATCATCACAGATGATCGCAGAGATATTCCTAAAAATGTGTGGTATTATTTTGTGCAATGAGCGGAAAGTATTTAATGTTCTTAGTGTCCATTTTGGCTGTTATTATTGGTAGTATGACTCATTTTTCGAACCGGGTTCATGTTTGTTCGGGCTCTGCAATTACATTTATTTACCTGTTATTGGCGGGAGGTGTTTTGTTCGATGTGTTGCGGTGCTGCGGCAATGATATCTATGACTCTCTGAAATGCTACCAATATTTTGCTGCTCTGCTGCCTGAATAATAGTATTACTAATGATGACGGGCTGCCGGATGCAGCAGGTGGCGAGGCACGAGCCAGTGTTTTGTACGGGGGCATATTGGTTTGTGGCTTTTACTTATTGTTACTTGCTGCTGTACAGTGCGTACAAAATACCTGGCCTGCAGCAGCCGGAACTGAAGCTGGGTTATCATGCAATGATGAGCGCCCCTGATAATTATGGGTATGACTAACGGGCGGGCACTAATGGTGTATCATGAAAAACGTCAACCATTATAAAATGATTGACGTTTTGTATCCTGATTTAAAATTTCTATTAAGCGAATTCTTCTGTTTTCTCTTTCTTTTCTTCAGATTTATGATCTGCGAGAGGTTTGTCTTTTTGGAAGTCAACCAGGATTGGTGCTGCCACAAAGATTGAAGAGTAAGTTCCAACCAATACGCCGATTAACATTGCGAACGCGAAACCTCGTGTTACTTCTCCACCTACTACAAACAATATTAATATTGAAATAAATACGGTGAAAGATGTCATAATGGTACGGCTTAATGTATCATTGATGGAACGGTTGATGATTGTTTCTTTGCTTGCGCCTTTCATTAAACCTAAGTTCTCACGAATACGGTCGAATACGATAACGGTATCATTCATGGAGAAACCTACTACTGTTAGGATGGCGGCGATAAAGTGCTGGTCGATCTCTAACGGAAATGGCATGATTCCACGGCAGAAACTAAATACTGCTAATGTTACCAATACGTCATGTATTAATGAAATGATGGTACCGATGCTGAAACGTGAGTCACGGAAACGTGCAAATATGTACACTACAATGGCGAGGATGGCTAAACCGGTGGCATAGATGGCTCCTCTTTTCAGGTCTTCTGAAATTGATGGCTGTACTGTTTGCTGCGCGATTTTGTAATCTGCATCAAATTTTTCGAAACTTAATCCATTTGGTAAGAAACTGCTTAAGCCGGTATAAAGTGTTCTTTCTACCAAACTGTCTATTTTCATACCTGGCTCATCTATTTTATAAGCGGTTGTAATGTTTAAATGTTTCTGGTCGCCAACGGTTTTAATAATGGGATGTTCTCCAAATACATTGTGCAATGCATTTGCTACGTCTTCATTTTTAACTGCCTGGTCGAATTTAACGGTATAGCTACGGCCTCCTTTAAATTCTACACCATAATCGAACCCGTTGAAGAATGAAGCGATACCTAAGGCGATCAAGATGCCTGAAACGATATATGCTTTTTTTCTACCTTCGATAAATTTGAACTGTGCGTGTTTGAAAATTTTACGGCTGATGCCTGTAAAGTATTCTAAATGCTTGCCTCTGTCCGTGAACCAGTCTGTCATTGTGCGACTGATTAAGATTCCACAGAATAAGTTAAGTGCAATACCCCACATTTGTACGAATGCAAAACCTTTTACCGGACCTAAACCGAAATAGTAAAGGATGGCTGCGGTGATGAATGTTGTAATGTGTGCATCTAATACCGGCGCTAATGAGCGACGGTAACCGATGTTTACGGCTTCTTTATAAGATTTACCATGACTTAATTCTTCTTTGATACGCTCGAATATTAATACGTTGGTATCCACGGCCATACCTATGGTGAGTACGAGACCGGCGATGGATGCTGCGGTGAAGGTGTTACCGAGGGCTGTAAGAATGGCTATGGTAAACAGGATGTTTAGGATTAATGATACGTTTGCGATCCATCCGCCGCTGTTGTAGTAAGCTAACATTAATACGAAGATTACTGCGAATGCGATGGTGAAGGCTAACATACCACCGTTTACGGCTTCTTCTCCTAAAGTTGGTCCAACTACTTGTTCCTGAACTATTTTGGCAGGAGCGGGTAATTTACCGCTTTTAAGCATTTCTGCCATATCGGTTGCTTCTTTTACGGTATAGCTTCCGGTAATTTCGGAACTACCGTTTGGAATGACTGTATTTACATTTGGGGCTGTTTGTACAAAATCGTCTAAAACAATGGCAATGCCTTTCCCGATGTTGTCACCTGTCATTTTAGCCCATATTTTGGAACCAATCGGGTCCATTTGCATTTTGATGGCTACTTTACCACGATCATCAAAATCCTGGCTGGCATCTTCGATATGTTCACCTTCTAATTTTGCTTTACTACCGTCAACGGTTTTTAAAGCATAGAGGTTTACTACCTGGTTTTGTGCTTCGCTGCCAAAACTACCGTAAGAGAACTTTAGGTTAGCCGGGAATTTTGAAGCGATGATTGGATCTTTTAACAGTGCGCTTAATGCTGCGGTATCTGCAGTCATTACGGCACCTATGGCTGCAGGAAAGAATACTTTTCCTGTTTTTGGATCCTGCTCGGGCTGGTAGATCTGTGCGAACTTGCTTACAATAGGATTTTCTTTTGCAAAGTTAGCTACTAATGCTGCTGTATCTACTTTGGTAGAATCGGCAGGATCTACAGTTACTTTAGTGGTATCTGTGCCTTTGTGTACGGCGGCGTAAGCTTCCTGTGCACTTTTTAAGCTGGCATCAATTTCCTGGATATTATACAATTCGAAAAACTGTAAGTTAGCTGAACTTTGTAAGTATGCGCGTACGCGTTCTTTTTCGTTCGTTCCTGCTAATTCTACGGTGATTACTTTTTTGGCTTTATCGGAATTGATGGTTGGGGATGCTACACCGAAACGGTCTATACGGTTACGTAAGATGTTGGCAGTGCTTGCAAAGGCGTCATCTGCTTCTTTCCTGATATATTCAATTACCTGGTTATCGCTGGAGGCTATTGTTACTTTTCCTTTGCTAGGACCGGCAAAAATGCCACTCAATTTAGCGCCGTTTGAAAGGCTTGAGTAGTTGGCAATAAACAAGTCAATGAGATCTTTACCTGAAGTTGCTTTTTCAGCAATTGCTTTTTCTAAGGCTGCGTTAAAGGTTTTATCGGTAGAATGTCCGCTTAAGCTACGCAATAAATCGGCCATACCTACTTCTAAAGTTACGCTCATACCGCCTTGTAAGTCCAAACCAAGCTTTGCTTCCTGGTCTTTTGCACTTTTATAGGTTTCTCCAAACCATGTTATTTTAGTTTGGCTGGTACTGTCCAACAAACGTTGCAAGCGTACTTTTACAGCATTCTTATATTCTTCACTATTCACATCAGCGCCTGGCATGGTGGCTTTTACAAACCTTTCCGCCTGTGCTTTCATCTTTTTCTCATGGCTTTTTACAAACCAACTATGAGACATTTGATAAACGCTGAAGATAATAAATAGAGCGGCAAAAAACCGCACCATACCTTTCATTTGCATAAGTACAGAATTATCGAAATTTTAAATGGACTGCAAATGTAGGGGAATGACAAATATTTACGTAAAAATCTGTTAAATAACTTATCACTATCTGCATTTTTTTTTCCACTTTTACATATATTTAGGTTATTTACGCTGTTTTCAAGCTATTAATATGAGTAAAAACCGCCATTTTTATTATTCCCGTTTTTTTATTTTCTTAATTACTGCAGTTATAACATTTTGTTTTTATGCCTGTAAAAAGGAAAATGATCATTACAACGCTCAAATTACCTATGCTAACCTGAGCCCGGAAATAAGAAATTTAAACCTGGCGTTTGCGAACAATGCTGTTAACCCGGATAATGCTTTTAATAACTGGGACGCATTTGATCTGCCTTCTTATTATGATACGCTTAAATGGTCTTATGACAATGACCTGGCGGCCCCTGACTCTTCTTACCTGGTGAGCTTGAAAAGCAATGCGCGCTATACCTATATCGTATATGATTCGCTGGACAAGGCTAAAGTATTTTTTCAACGTAATTTACTGCCTTCTTCTTACGACAAATCTAAAACCTACTACCGTTTTTTTAATGCGCTTCATGATGCGGATTCTTTGTATTTATCTATTTATGTGAATGATACGACTAACCGTTCATTGACTTCTGCTACGGCGTTTGGTAATTTCCTGGCGAGTAACAGTTATACTGCTTATGATACAGTGACTACGAAATTGTGGCTGAAAAATAAATCGGTGGCACTGGATTCTATTACTGACTTCCAGTTAGTAAGGGGCCAATATATTACGGTTATTGCGGCGGGTATCTTAAATAATAATGGTGTTTATAAGCCTCAATTGAAGATTATAGAAACGAAGGAGTAGTTTTTGAGTTGTATTCTAATGATTTCTTTTTGACGGTGATGATGGCAATTATCCGGGCATTGGTGTGAATTTCAACCGACGTCAGATTGAATGCCTTTCTGCGGGCGATTAACGGGGTTATAGTGCTATGGCGTATTTTACATGTTTTTTTGCGTATACGGATTTAGCATGATCTGCGGGTATTTTTTATAATGCTACCTGAAACTAACATTATCTTAGTGGCTTATGCTGATGCGCCTGTTCAGGATTTTATTAAACTCATTATTAAGTTATTATAAAGGCTTTGCTTAACCGAAATTTATCTTTTATAAATCGTAATTAGGAAAACGGGCTGACTTTCAGTTGTTGATTGACAAAAAATCTTAAATTCCGGTTATGGTTTTAATATGAACTGTGAAAATTGTTGCGGAGTTCGGGGAAATTTTGCATTACTGCTAAAGGGGATTGATAAAGATGAACGGAGCGTCGCAACGATGTTAAATAGCAGTACTTATGATGACTCAATAAAAATGACCTGTTGTTTTTAATGTAAAGCGGGTGAAACATATTGATGTTATGTATTTTGAATTATTAAAAAAACAGAATTTGATTTTGAAAAAAGGTTTATTGACAGGTTTGTTGCTGGCAGGCACGGGTATTTTGAGTGCGCAGCTTAAAAGTAGCTATAATCATCACGAGGCATTTGCTTTGAATTTTTACAAGGAACAGGGGAATGATGTGCGTGCGGCAGATGGTACTCCGGGCCCGAAATACTGGCAAAATACGAACGACTACAAAATTGAAGTGAGCCTGGATGATGTTAATCATTCTATTGAGGGTTCTGTTACGATAAAATATACTAATAACAGTACGCAACACCTTGATTTTTTATGGCTGCAGCTGGACCAAAATGCCTATGACCTGAAAAGTAAGGCTATTGCTACGACGAGTATTGGGGGTAGCCGTTATGAGAACAAAAACTTTACTGAGGGTGGTTATAAAATAAGATCGGTAGAAATATCATCTAATGGTAAAAACTTTGCCGGGGCTGAATATTATATTAATGACAGCCGTATGCAGATCTTGCTGCCTGCCGGCCTGAAGGCGAATGGCGGTACTATGAACATTAAAATAGCTTACGGGTATGTTATTCCTGAATTCGGCTCTGACAGGACGGGCAGAATGAATACTAAAAATGGCTGGATCTACAATATTGCTCAATGGTTCCCGAGGATGGCTGTTTATGATAATCTTCGGGGATGGAATAACCTGCCCTACCTGGGATCGGGTGAATTTTACCTGGATTATGGTAATTATGATTATAGTATTACTGTTCCTGCTTCGCATATAGTGGTGGGCTCGGGTGAACTGCTGAACCCGAAAGAGGTGCTTACGGCTACGCAACTGCAGCGTTGGAACGAGGCGGTGAACAGTGAGAAAACGGTTATGCTGAGAACTGCAGAAGAGGTGACTGAGTCTTCGAGCCGTCCGGCTAAGGATAAACTTACCTGGAAATTCCGATGTCATAATACGCGGGATGTGGCTTTTGCGAGTTCTAAAGCGTTTGTATGGGACGCTGCGCGCATTAACCTCCAGGATGGTAAAAGGGCGCTGGCTATGAGTGCGTACCAGGCGGAGGTTGGCGGTGACAGTGCCTGGGGCAGAAGTACGGAATATGTAAAGGGTGCTGTGGAATTTTACTCTAAGCATTTATATAATTACCCTTACCCTATGGCTGTGAATGTGGCCGGGAATATTGGCGGGATGGAATACCCTGGCATCGTGTTTTGCGGGTATAAGGCGAAACGTGGCTCTCTGTGGGGTGTTACGAATCATGAATTCGGGCATATCTGGTTCCCGATGATCATTGGTACGAACGAACGTGAATTTGCATGGATGGACGAGGGTTTTAATACTTTTGTGAACCGCCTGGCGGATGCGTCCTTTAATAATGGTGAATATAGCAATAACCGGGCGATGGACTTAAAAACTGCTGCAAAAACTTATGCGGGACTGGGGGAAGGTATTTATAACAGTACTCATACTTTAAATGAGCGGCATCTTGGTTCATTGGCTTACTATAAACCGTCTGTTGGTTTGGATATGCTGCGCAATGTGGTGCTTGGCAAGGACCGTTTTGATAAGGCTTTTCATTATTATTTCCAGAAATGGGCGTTTAAACATCCTACTTCGTATGATTTTTTCAGGGCGATGGAAAATTATGCGGGGGAGGACCTGGCATGGTTCTGGCGTGGCTGGTTTCTTAATGACTGGAAAATAGATATGGCGGTGGAAGATGTGAGCCGGGCTGATGTGAAGGATAACAATAAAGGGAGTATTATTACGCTGGTGAATTTGGGACAGATGCCGATGCCTGTACCTTTGCAGGTAACTTTTGAAGATGGTGAGATTATGCAACTGGACCTGCCTGTGGAAGTGTGGCAAAGGGGGCCGGTGTGGAAAGTAAAGATTGCGAATGCGAAAACGATCATAAGGGTTCAGATAGATCCTAAGGGGCAAATAGCTGATATAGATACGAACAATAATAAGTGGACGAGTCAATAGTAGTTAAAGAAAAAGAGCCTTTGAAAGGCTCTTTTTCTTTAACTATATAAAACTGATGTCATGTTTAATGAACCTGCTACGAGTGAATCGTTGAAAAAAGCGGGTGTTTCATTTTTGGCCTGTAAACCGAGTGCGTACATTAATGGATAATAATGGTCCGGTGTGGGTATGGCGAGTGCAGCTGATTTACTGAGGGCACTATAATTGATGAGTGCTTTATGATCGTTATCGAGAATTTTTGTTTTAAACAGCTCGTGCATTTCTATGGCCCAGTCATAACCATAATTTTCTTTATCGAGATTGCGCCAGTCCACCATTCTTAAATTGTGTACCATATTGCCGCTTCCTATTATGAGTACTCCTTTTTTGCGTAATGCCATTAATTCTTTTGCCATGTCATAATGGTATTGGGCGGGTTTGCTGTAATCAATGCTCAGCTGCAATACGGGTATATTCGCATCGGGAAAAATATGCCTGACGACCGTCCATGCGCCGTGGTCTAACCCCCAATCATGATCGAGTACGACATCTGTACTTTTAATGAGTTTTTTTGTTTCTTCGGCTAAAATTTTATCTCCCGGCGCTGGGTATTTTACATCGAACAACTCCTGGGGGAATCCTCCGAAATCATGAATGGTTTTAGGAAAATCCATGGCGGTTACGGCGGTGCCTTTTGTAAGCCAGTGGGCGGATATAACGAGGACTGCTTTGGGTGTGGGCAGATCTTTTCCGAGTTTTTTCCATGCCTGGCTAAAACTGTTATCGAGTATGCCGTTCATAGGGGAGCCATGCCCTATAAATAATGCGGGCATTAACACATCCTGTTCGCCCAGCTCACCTGTAAATTTATTAAAAGCTGATAAACTACTCATACTTAACGCTCCTATTCCTAAATGTTTTAAAAATTGTTTTCTATCCATTATTCTTTTCTGTTCCCGGAAATGATGATGTATAATACTTGACCGGGTACAAAGTTGAGAAAGTATTTTTTAATGGTGATTGATATATGATAAGAAATAATGTTAAGGCGATGGGCTTTGTGCTGTGGTAATCCTTTTTATCGTCTGTCCGGCGTGCTTTGGGGTCCGCTATCGCTCCGTGCAAGCACCAGGCTCGTTCCTCGCCTGCCCACGCATGCCGCAGCCGCTCAACTTTATCATTCTATTTATCGTATGAATCTGCAACCGACGGGATATTTTTATACCTTTAGTGATATTAACCTGGTATATGAACGAAGATATTGAAAATAAGCTGCTTAATAAAAATACGAAGCCTACGAGTATGCGCATCCTGGTATATGATTTCCTGAGTACGCAGCAGGTGGCTTTATCGCTTTCTGAAATAGAGGCGCATTTTGCCAATGCTGACAGGATCACGATTTACCGGACGCTTAAAACATTTGAAGAAAAGGGTATTATTCACAGTATACAGGAAAATAATACGAGTCGCTACAAGCTTTGCCTGGATGATTGTAACGAGGAGACGCATAAGGACTGGCACTTGCATTTTTACTGTAAAATTTGTAAACAAACGACTTGTAAGGAAGATTATTATATACCTGCGAAACCGGATGCGAACTTCCGAATTGATGAAATAAGGTTGTTTGCTAAAGGGATCTGTGAAGATTGCCTGGATGAATCTTTGCAATAGGATTGCACTACTGTTCTCTTTTTCTTTGCATTATACAATTATGGAACAGTTTATTAAAATATTTTTACCGGTTTATTTCAGTTTCTATTTTCTAGCGACCTTTCTGGTACCTTCTCTGTTGGTGGCGAAAAGGGCGGGTCAATCGGCATTGGTATTGCCTAATGATAATACAGTGGAGGGGTTAACGGGCCGGTACTTTAAACTGGCTATTGTGTTGCTCAGCATTTACACCTTTGCCTATGCCTTGTTTCCCGGGCCTATCTCTTTTTTTCTTTCTGCCTGGAATGCGTCTCCCAAAATGCAGATAGCGGGTATCATGATACTGGCTGCAGCGCTTGGTATAAGTATTACTGCACTTTACTACATGAAAAACTCCTGGCGGATTGGCATTGATAAAAACAATAAAACTGATTTGATCACCGGGGGTATTTTTGCTTATTCCAGGAACCCTGTTTTCTTCTCTATATTGTTAGGCCTAACGGGGCTAATGCTGCTGACGCCTAATACATTTACGATTTCGATATCGCTGGCAATCTATATTCTTATTCAAATGCAGATTAGGCTTGAAGAGGCGTTTTTAACGGAAATACATGGACAAAAATATTTAAATTACAAAAATGAAACCAGGAGGTTTATATAATGACACATACACATTCTAAAACAGAAGACAGTAATTGCTGTGCGCATGATGTTAAGATCATCCCGGCTAAGCAGGAACAGCACGATCACAGCCATGACGATGGCCATGACCATTCGCATGAAGCAGGAAGTACGGGGAAACTGTTCCTGCCGGCGATTATTTCATTTATATTATTGATATTGGCCATTGCTTTTGATAACTGGCTACCGCAGCAATGGTTTGGTGGTACTGTGAGAACCATATGGTATGTTGTGGCTTATATTCCTGTTGGACTGCCTGTTATTAAAGATGCTTTCGTGAGTATCTCTAAGGGGGATATTTTCTCTGAATTCTTCCTGATGACGGTCGCTACGGTTGGTGCTTTTGCTATTGGAGAATATCCGGAAGCTGTAGCTGTGATGTTGTTTTATGCTGTAGGGGAAGTGTTTCAAACACTGGCGGTGAGCCGGGCGAAGGGGAATATTAAGGCATTACTGGACCAACGCCCGGATGAAGTGACGATATTGATTAATAATGTGCCTAAAACAGTTAAAGCTGAAACTGTGGAAACGGGTGCTGTTATCCAGTTAAAGCCTGGTGAAAAGCTGGCGCTTGATGGTATTTTGGAATCGGAAAGTGCGTCTTTTAATACGGCTGCTCTTACGGGTGAAAGTAAGCCTGACTCTAAAAATAAGGGGGCGCAGGTTCTGGCGG
Organism: Polluticaenibacter yanchengensis; assembly: GCA_027854065.1. GTDB lineage: Bacteria > Bacteroidota > Bacteroidia > Chitinophagales > Chitinophagaceae > Phnomibacter > Phnomibacter yanchengensis. The sequence continues at coordinate 146,220 of JAQGEF010000012.1, forward strand.
GTATGATTAACCTGAACACGGTGAGTGTTGTAAAAGTGACTGCGGCTTATGCGGACAGTAAGTTGAGTAAGATTCTGGAACTGGTGCAAAATGCGACTGCACAAAAAGCACCGACGGAATTGTTTATCCGGAAATTTGCGAAAGTATATACGCCGATCGTGGTATTATTAGCTCTGGCTATTTGTTTTCTGCCTTTCTTTTTTGTTGAAAATTACAGCTTTGGACAATGGCTCTACAGGGCTTTGATTTTCCTGGTTATTTCCTGCCCATGTGCGTTGGTTATTTCTATTCCGCTTGGATATTTTGGTGGTATTGGGGCTGCGAGCAGAAACGGTATTTTATTTAAGGGGAGCAATTTCCTGGATGCGATAGCTAATATCCAAAATGTGGTGATGGATAAAACGGGTACGCTTACCGAAGGTGTGTTCGAGGTACAGGAGATTGTACTTGAACCTGGGATTGATAAAAATAAAATATTGCAAATGGTGAACGCGCTTGAGCGTTTAAGCTCTCATCCGGTGGCCACTGCTATCCATGATTATGTCGGACCTGTTGACAACGGTATCCTGCTAAAAGATACTGAGGAAATTGCGGGCCACGGATTGAAAGCTGTGATTGATGGCAAGGTCTTATTGGTTGGTAACTTTAAACTGATGGATAAATTCAATATCGGTTATAATATTGACCCTTCTTCAATTGTATATACGACTATTGCTATTGCTTATGATAATGAGTTTGCCGGGTATATTACTATTGCGGATAAAATAAAAGAAGATGCTGCTATCAGTATTCAGAAATTGAATGCACTGAATGTGAAGGCGACTATGCTGAGTGGTGATAAATCGACTGTTGTAAAGTATGTGGCTGGGCAATTGCAAATTCCTGACGCTTTCGGGGACCTATTGCCGGAGGATAAGGTGAATAAGGTGAAGGAAATAAAGGCGAGAAATGAATCGGTGGCATTTGTGGGGGATGGGGTTAATGACGCGCCGGTAGTGGCGCTTAGTGATGTCGGGATTGCAATGGGTGGCCTGGGCAGTGATGCGACTATTGAAACGGCGGACGTTGTAATACAGGATGACAAACCTTCCAAAATTCCGGTGGCAATAAATATTGGTAAGCAGACGAAGAAAATAGTCTGGCAGAATATTACGCTTGCATTTGTGGTTAAGGGTATTGTTCTGATCCTTGGTGCGGGTGGCCTGGCTACTATGTGGGAGGCTGTTTTTGCGGATGTGGGTGTTTCGCTGATTGCGATTTTGAATGCGGTGAGAATTCAGAAAATGAAATTTGATTAGATTGATCATCCTATCAGTTAAGGGTGTATTTTACCCACCCCTGCCCCTCCCAGGAGGGGACAGGAGCAGGAGTAGCTTGATGATACCAGTGATATCAAGAAATGTTATTTTCAGGGGATTTGGTTTACTCAATTGATATTCAAAACTTATAATACATTATGGAGTATGAGTAATTGTTGTTGATATCATCTAAAGATTTTTACCCACCCCTGCCCCTCCCAGGAGGGGACAGGAGCAGGAGTAGTTTGATGATAACAGTGATATCAAGAAATGTTATTTTCAGGGAATTTGGTTTACTCAATTGATATTCAAAACTTATAATACATTATGGAGTATGAGTAATTGTTGTTGATATCATCTAAAGATTTTCACCCACCCTGCCCCTCCCAGGAGTACGGCTGTTGTATTCTTAAGATATTAATTTACAAATAGTTTGAATGTCATTTGAGCCTAATCTTATTGCTTGAGC
>JAQGEF010000013.1 GCA_027854065.1 Polluticaenibacter yanchengensis
AGAAAAAACAAAGTTCGACTTTCAATGGCTTTCTTATTTCTAGTATATCCTTAGCTAAATGACATTGTCCCGCAGCCCGTTTAGCTTTAGTCATACTATTTAACTGGTGTTTGGCGTCTTATTATCGTTAACCGCTCTGTATTTAGCACACATAAATAGGGACTAAATGGTACGTTTGTTTACAGGCAAAACATTTTCCGGTGATTTTTAGACGATCTCAGCATCATTGGCAATGCTTTATTGCAGCAGGTAGTTTTAAAATAATTACTTACTTTTAAACCACTATTTTTTAAAATACAACAAGCATGGCTATTCATTCAGAGAGACTCAATAATCATATTTACGAACAAAGTGCCATTGGTAAAATTGCAGAAACAGGTATTTGCCGTCCGGCACATTCTGCAGAAGAAAAGCAGGTATTTCAATTAGCTGCCGGCTGGATGACCGAAGCAGGTATGACCGTTAAAATTGATAATTTCGGAAACCTCATCGGCACTTATCCCGGTACAGAACCAGGATTACCGGTATTAATGATGGGCTCACATTTAGACACACAACCTTATGGCGGCCGTTTTGACGGGATTGCGGGTGTATTAGGTGCCATTGAAGTAGTAAAAACATTGCATGATAATAATATAAAACCAAAGCGGACCATACAGGTCGTTTCATTTGCGGATGAAGAAGGCTGGCGTTTTAACAAAGGGCTGTATGGCAGCCGGGGAATACTGGGGAAACTGGAGCCGGATGAAGAAGCCAGGAAAGATGCGAATGGCATATCCCGCAGAGAAGCCCTGGAATCATTCGGCTGTAATTTATCTGAACAATCAAAAGATGTTTATGCACCTGGTAGCATTCATTGTTTTTTAGAACTGCATATTGAGCAGGGGCCGGTGTTAGAAGCCCTGGAACAACCCGTGGGCATTGTGAGCGGTATTAGCGGCCCATTATGGCTAACCGTCACTTTTAAAGGCGTGGCCGGGCATACCGGCAGCGTGCCAATGCACATGAGAAATGATGCATTGCTGGGTGCTGCGGAAGTCATTGTTGCCATCAATAAAATAGCGACACAGGAACCGGGAAGTCCCACTGTTGGTACCTGTGGCAGTTTAAATGTTTTTCCGAATTCAAGAAATATTATCCCGGAAGAAGTGGTTTTTACACTGGATTTGCGGGATATAGAACAGAGCCGCAGAGATAAATATGAAGCGCAGTTGAGAGTGATCATTGAGGAGGTGACGGAAAAGCATGGATTAACCTATACCATATCCGAAGATACCAATTCAGAGCCGCGTTATTGCGCGCAATGGATGAAAGACATTATTCGTGAAGAATCGGAAGCTTTAGGTGTAGAGAATATACCGGAGTTGATGAGTGGCCCGTTCCATGATTCTCTGCCGCTTTCATATGCCTGTGATTACGCTATGATCTTTATAAGAAGCAAAGCGGGGATCAGTCATAATCCTAAAGAATATTCCTCCCCTGAAGATATTGCTTTGGGAGCAGATTTATTGTATAAGACCGTTTACAGAATATTACAACAGGATATTTAAAAAAGGATTGATAACAGGATCTCCCTTGCAGCAATGGAAGGGAGATTTTTTATGCCCGGTGAATTTTAAAGTGGTATAATGGAAGCTGGGTTGTCCAATGAATTTTGTGAGAAAATATTCATGTACATGAAATGAGTTTCTTACCGGTGACCGGTTCTGTTCTTTCCCGGAATGATGAATAGCATAACGATTGTTGCATGGCTGCGGGATGCGGAAGGCAGCCGCCTTAGCGGCTGGTGCCCGGCACCGAGCGCAGCGAGCCTGTAGCAGCCCGTACAGGAGCCCGGTTAATAATCACCCGTTGAGAGCCCCTGAGAAAAGAAAAAAATACATTTTAAAGTGCAAAGGATAACGAGTTTCGCAAAGATTCTGCTTTAAAATACAAATACTTTAATTGTGCTATTATTAGCAGCTGTAAGGGTGGGCTATGCTGCATTTTGCTTAATTTTGCGCTTTCAATTTTTTAGACATATCAACTCAGAAATAATGATTCTTTTCTTCCAAAACCAGGCCGGCAAAGTTTACGGTGTACAGGTATCAAAAGATTTAACGGCAGAGCAGATTACGCAGCTAAACTGGCTTTTTGGCAATGCCACGCAGGTAAATGCCTCAGCCATGAACGAAACATTTGTGGGGCCGCGTGCTGCAATGATTACCCCCTGGAGTACGAATGCCGTTGAAATTACTCAAAATATGGGTATCAGCGGCATTGTCCGTATAGAAGAGTTTGAAAAAGTGGCTGAAAACTTTACGGATTTCGATCCGATGATCTCCCAAAAGTACCCGGCTTTGACGCAGGAAATGTACACCATCAATATTGCACCGGAGCCTATCCTGGAAATTGATGACATTGATGCATACAACAAACAGGAAGGTCTGGCACTTAACGCTGAGGAGGTCGATTACCTGAACAGGTTATCAGAAAAAATAGGCCGTAAACTAACGGATTCGGAAGTATTCGCATTTTCACAGGCGAACAGTGAGCATTGCCGTCACAAGATCTTTAACGGCACGTTTGTGATTGACGGGGTAGAACAACCGACGTCTTTATTTAAACTGATTAAGAAAACATCGGCAGAAAACCCGAATGATATCGTATCGGCTTATAAGGATAATGTCGCATTTATAAAAGGGCCGGTGGTAACACAGTTCGCCCCAAAAACGGCCGATAAGCCTGATTTTTATACAGAAAAGGAATTTGAATCTGTTATTTCCATCAAAGCGGAAACACATAATTTCCCGACAACAGTAGAACCGTTTGCGGGTGCTGCAACGGGCTCCGGTGGTGAGATCCGCGATCGCCTGGCAGGTGGACAGGGAGCTTTACCATTGGCCGGTACTGCTATCTATATGACGGCTTATTCCCGTTTACTGGAAGACAGGCCCTGGGAAAAGGCAATGGACGCGCGCCAATGGTTGTATCAAACCCCGATGGATATTTTAATAAAAGCATCCAACGGTGCTTCTGATTTTGGTAACAAATTCGGCCAGCCGTTGATTACAGGTTCGGTTTTAACTTTCGAGCATGAGGAAGGCGGCCGTAAACTGGGATATGATAAGGTAATTATGCAGGCGGGTGGTATTGGTTATGGTAAATTAGACCAGGCTAGGAAACACGAGCCGCAAACAGGTGATAAAATAGTGATACTTGGTGGTGAAAACTATCGCATTGGTATGGGTGGTGCGGCTGTATCCAGCGCGGATACGGGTGCTTTTGGCTCCGGTATAGAGCTGAACGCGATACAGCGGAGTAACCCTGAAATGCAGAAGCGTGCTGCTAATGCGATTCGTGCGTTTGTAGAATCGGATAATAACCCGATTGTGTCTATACACGACCATGGTGCGGGCGGACATCTCAATTGCCTGTCCGAACTGGTAGAAGCCACAGGTGGATTGATTGATCTGGATAAACTGCCGGTGGGTGACCCTACCTTAAGTGCCAAAGAAATAATTGGCAATGAATCGCAGGAGCGCATGGGATTGGTAATAGCTGAAAAAGATATTGATACGTTACAAAAAGTGGCCGATCGTGAGCGGGCGCCGATGTACACTGTGGGCGATGTGACCGGGGATCACCGCTTTACTTTCAAATCCAAATCTACCGGTGTTGCACCAATGGATTATGCTTTGGAAGATTTCTTTGGCTCTTCGCCTAAAATGGTAATGACGGATAAAACGGTGAACCACCGGTATGATGATGTTACTTACGATGTGGCCAAAGTGCCTGAATACCTGGACCAGGTATTGCAACTGGAAGCGGTGGCCGCTAAAGACTGGCTGACGAATAAGGTTGACCGTTGTGTAGGTGGCCGTGTTGCCAAACAACAATGTGCAGGACCATTGCAACTGCCGTTAAACAATGTGGGCGTAATGGCCCTGGATTATAAATCTGCAGAGGGTATTGCTACTACTGTGGGGCATTCGCCATTAACAGCGTTGGTTGATCCTGCTGCGGGCAGCAGAAATGCGATTGGTGAAGCGCTTTCAAACATCGTATTCGCGCCCATTAAAAACGGTCTGAAAGGTATTTCTCTTTCTGCCAACTGGATGTGGGCTTGTAATAACGAGGGCGAGGATGCACGTTTATACAAAGCAGTAGAAGCCTGTTCGGAGTTTGCAATCGCTTTAGGCGTCAATATTCCAACAGGTAAGGACTCTCTGAGCATGAAGCAGAAATACCCTGGTGGTGACAATGTGATTGCACCGGGTACGGTAATTATTTCTGCAGGTGGTAACTGTACGGATATTAACAAAGTGGTGGAGCCTGTTTTGCAAAAAAATGCAGGATCTGTTTACTATATCAACCTTGGTAAAGACGCATTACAGTTAGGTGGTTCTTCTTTTGCACAAATCCATAATAAAATAGGCAGCACTGTGGCCACGATTAAAGACGCGGGCTATTTTGCGAAAGCTTTTAATACCATCCAGGCAGCTATTACGAATAACCAGGTAGCAGCAGGGCACGATGTGGGTTCCGGTGGCCTGGTGACTACTTTGCTGGAATTATGTTTTGCAGATGTGAACCTGGCCGCTAACTATAACCTGACCGGTTTAAAAGAAGCGGATACTGTAAAAGCATTGTTTAATGAAAACATTGCCGTGGTATTACAGGCTAATGATGACGTGGTTTTGGAGCAAACATTTGCTGCTGCCGGTATTGATCTGGTAAAGATCGGTACAGTTGTAACCGGTAATACCGTGAGTGTTACTAATTATAATGAACACTTTAATTTTGATGTGGCCGCACTGCGCGATACCTGGTTTAAAACTTCTTTCCTGTTAGATCAGAAACAAAGTAAAAACGGTACTGCCCAGGCGCGTTACAGCAATTATAAAAATCAACCATTATCATTTGAGTTCCCGGCTCATTTCACCGGAGAGAAGCCAGCAGTAACTACTGCCCCTCGTCCTAAAGCTGCTATCATACGTGAGAAAGGCAGCAATAGTGAACGTGAAATGGCAAATGCCATGTACCTGGCAGGTTTCGATGTAAAAGATGTCCACATGACCGACCTTATCACTGGCCGTGAAACACTGGAAGATATCCAGTTCATTGGTGCTGTGGGTGGTTTCTCAAACTCGGATGTGCTGGGCTCTGCCAAAGGTTGGGCAGGCGCATTCCTTTATAACGAGAAAGCCAATACGGCTTTAACTAACTTCTTCGCCCGTAAGGATACCATGTCTGTTGGTATTTGTAACGGTTGCCAGTTGTTTATGGAGTTGGAACTGGTGAACCTGGACCACGAAGTGCATGGTAAAATGCACCACAATACGTCCGGCAAACATGAGTCTAATTTTGTATCGGTAAAAGTGCAGGAGAATCATTCTATTATGCTGAGCACTTTGGCAGGTAGTACTTTGGGCGTATGGATCTCACACGGCGAGGGTAAATTTAAACTGCCTTATAGTGAAGACCGCTATCATATTGTGGCTAAATATGGCTATGACCAGTATCCGCATAATCCGAACGGTTCCGATTTTAATACTGCAATGATGTGTGATGCTACTGGCCGCCACCTGGTGACTATGCCGCATATCGAGCGTTCTATTTTCCAGTGGAACTGGGCTAATTATCCTGCAGGCCGTAAAGATGCGGTAAGTCCGTGGTTAGAAGCCTTTGTGAATGCGAGAAAATGGTGTGAGGAGAATGGTAAATAAATGATTTAGGATAGATATCAGGTCCCTCTTGCAAATTTGCAAGAGGGATTTTTTGTTTGATGATCTTCAGGTATCTGTGACCTGGCCGATCATAGGTAAAATAGATATATTTAGTAATGTCATATAAGAATGTATTATAAGAAACTCTTTTGAAAAATGCCACATACACTTAAAATGTTTTAGGTGTCGTTTATCCAATAAATAAAGAATGGTCCGAATCATTTTATGAGAAGAAGCAGGTAATGGGCATTCACCGGGAAAAGGAAATTGTTATGTACCATCAAAAAGGTGATTGTTGCAGTGGAAAATCTTGAAATTCTATAACCTTAGTTGGAGTGGTGTATGTTATAATTCCAATCTGGCTAAGGCTTAGTATTTCATTTACCGCTATTGCAAATGTCTTGCGTCTCTCTTTTTGTTCTGTAAATATCTGTGAAAATTTGGACATAAAAGAAGGCGAGTTGCCCCGCCTTAAATGTTTTCACAACGGAATAATCCTTATTGTGAATTGCTTTCAGGAACAAATGTATATATAAATATCTTAAGGATATTACGGATTTGCGTAATTTTTAATTTATTTTTTTATTTACATTTATGTTTTCATGATAAATATATAAAATAATGGCAAGAAATATATTAGGATTAGATTTAGGAACAACCTCTATTGGGTGGGCGTTGATTAAAGTTGACGACAATCACTTTCCTATTGAAATCATTGCGATGGGCAGTAGAATTATTCCATTATCGTCTGATGAAAGAGATCAATTTCAAAAGGGTCAGGCTATTTCAAAGAACCAAGAGAGAACTACTATCAGAACTCAACGAAAAGGTTATGACCGGAAGCAATTAAAAAAAAGTGATGATTTTAAATATAGCCTTAAAAAAGCATTAGAAGCATATGGTATTTTTCCTTCAAAAGAACTTTTTAATCTTCCTATGCTTGATTTATGGAAACTGAGAAGTGATGCTGCATCACAAGCAATAAGCCCGGAACAACTAGGGCGTATACTGTATATGCTGAACCAAAAGCGCGGCTATAAATCAGCACGAAGCGAAGCCAATGCCGATAAGAAGGATACGGACTATGTACATGCTGTAAAAAGTCGCTATGCACAGCTAAAAGACCGAAACCAAACAATTGGGCAGTTTTTTTATGAGGGGTTAAAAAATGCAGCAGAGCAAAATCAATACTTTCGGATTAAAGAGGAAGTTTATCCACGTGAAGCTTATGTTGAAGAATTTGATACGATTATCAATATGCAAAAAGGGCATCATCCTTTTTTAACGGATGAATTAATACATTCTCTGCGTAATGAAATTATCTATTATCAACGCAAGTTGAAATCACAAAAAGGGTTATTAAACGTTTGCGAATTTGAAGGCTTTGAAAAATCAATAACAGATAAATCGGGTAAAGAAAAGAAAGTTTTTGTAGGGCCAAAAGTGTCGGCGAAATCTAATCCTCTATTTCAACTATCCAGGATATGGGAAACCGTAAATAATATCAATCTTAAGGTGAAAAATCCACCGGAAGCAAAATACAAATGGAGCGACCGCATTCCGACATCAGAAGAAAAAGAACAAATTGCAGCACATTTATTTAAAAACGAACAGCTAAGTTACTCAGACCTGCTTAAAATTCTTAATCTAAAAAAAGACGAAGTTTATTCCAACAAGCAAATATTGAAGGGGATTAAGGGGAATTTAACCTATAACGAAATTTATAAAATAATTGGAGATAACCCGCTTTTAAACTTTGAAGTAGAAGTCGATCCTAATGGTAGGGATGCTTACATTTTTGACCGTAAAACAGGTGAAATTTTGGAGGAACGTCAAGGTGCTGTAATAAATAAAGAAATTGAACAACAACCTTTTTATCAGTTGTGGCATACTATTTATTCTATCAAAGACTTATCAGAATGCAAACTGGCATTAATCAAGAGGTTTGGCTTTTCTGAAGATATAGCAGCGCAACTATCATGCATAGATTTTGATAAACAAGGCTATGGTAATAAGTCAGTAAAATCTATTCGAAAGACGCTTCCATATTTAATGAAGGGATATAATCTTTATGAATCAGAAAGTCTTGCTGGGTACGTATCTCGCTCGCTTACCAAAGATGAGTTGGAAAAAACAGGTACAGATGAAAAGCTATCATTGCTGCCTAAGAATTCTTTACGTCAGCCAGTTGTGGAGAAGATTTTAAACCAAATGATTAATATAGTTAATGCCATCATAGATAAATATGGTAAACCAGTGGAAGTCGTTATTGAGATGGCTCGCGAACTAAAACAAAGTAAAGACGAACGGGATGCCACAGACAAGTTGAATGCTTTCAATAAAAAGGTAAATGATAAAGTCGCAGTTGCTCTTAAAGAGCTGGGTTTACCTGCGACTAAACGATTCATTGAAAAGTATAAATTCATTTCACCCACAAGAGACAAAAGTTGGGAGGCTTCACAAGTTGTGAATCAATGTATTTATTGCGGGGATTCTTTTGGTATTGTGGAAGCTTTAAATGGTGATGCTTTTGATGTTGACCATATTGTACCGAAAGCATTATTATTTGATGATTCGCAAACCAATAAGGTGTTGGTACATCGCCGATGTAACGGTCATAAGACTAACCAAACTGCATATGACTATATTGCGAAGAAAGGAGAGGTTGAACTTAATGCATACCTGGCAAGAGTTGATGACTGGTTTAAGCGTGGTATTATTTCTTATTCCAAAATGAATCGGTTAAAGGTCTCATTTGAACAGTACCAGGAACGTAAAAAAAATAAAAAAGAAACAGAGGGTGATAAAAAAATATGGGAAAGTTTTATTGACCGAAATCTGAGAGAAACCCAATATATTACCAGAAAGTCGAAGGAGATATTAGGAAATATTTGTAATAAAGTAAGGATAACCGAAGGGAATGTTACTGCAAAACTGAGAAATCTTTGGGGTTGGGATGATATTTTGCTAAGCTTACAATTGCCTAAATTTAAAGAATTGGAGCAAACCGAGATAAAAGAATGGACTAGTGAACATGGACGAAAAAAACATGAAAAAGTTGAAATAGCAAATTGGAGTAAACGCGATGACCATCGTCATCATGCCATTGATGCTTTAGCAATCGCTTGTACTACACAAAGTTTTATTCAGAGAATAAATACTTTGAATGCAAGTGATGTGAGGAATGAAATGAATAAAGAGGTAGAAGAAGCGAAATCTCAATTCAATGAAAAAATGACATTGCTGGAAAAATATTTAGTAACACAAAAGCCATTTGAAACTGTGGAAGTTGCTAAAGCTATTGATGAGATTTTAATATCCTTCAAACCTGGAAAGAAGGTAGCGTCTGTCAGTAAATTTAAAGCTAAAGGAAAGAATAATGAAACAGGAGTGCTTACCCCAAGAGGAGCTCTGCATGAACAATCGGTGTATGGAAAAATAAGAATAACAGAGAAAAATAAACCGCTCAAATATTTATTTGAAAATACTGAAAAAATTATTGATAAAAATATTCAGCAAAAAATATTGAATAAAATTGAGGCGTTTGAGGGGGATATAAAAAAGGCTATAGGGTCTTTGAAGAAATCGCCTATATATATGGACGATACAAATGTGGCTATACTAGAAACGGCTGATTGCTTTAAAGAGGAGATTGTAATTAAGTATAAACTGGATAGTTTAAAAGCAAAAGATGTTCCCTATATAGTAGATAAAAAGGTCAAAGAGTTGGTTCAGCAAAGATTGGATGCTCATGGTGGTAAAGAAAAGGAAGCTTTCAAAACCACGCTTTGGTATAATGAAACGAAACAAATTCCTATCAGAACTGTTCGATGCTTTACAGGTCTGTCTGCTGTTGAAGCTATAAAGAAAGATGAAAGTGGTAATGATATTGGTTTTGTAGTATTAGGTAATAATCACCATATAGCCATTTATAAAGATAAAGAAGGGAAGTTAAGTCAACACAGTTGTACATTTTGGCATGCAGTAGAGAGAAAGAAGTTTAAACTTCCTACAATGATAGAAGATACAAGTGTACTATGGAATAATATTCTTGGCAAAGAACTACCTCAATCTTTTTTAGATAAACTTCCTGCTGATAATTTGAAACTGGAACATAGCTTACAACAAAATGAAATGTTTATTTTAGGTTTAAGTAAGGATGAAGTAGAAAAAGCAATTGCTGAAAATAATAAGTCAGTTATTAGCAAGCATCTTTATTTAGTGTGGAGTATAGGCGAAAATCAGTATTGGTTCAGGCATCATTTAGAAACAAAGAATTCAGAATTAAAGCAAACAGTAGGTGCAAAAGAAAGTAAGCGATATTATTTATTTAAAAGTGTTGGGGCATTTTTAATCCAGAATCCTATGAAAGTAAAGATTGATTGTTTGGGGAATTTGAAATCATCTGTTGGATCTTAATACTCTTATGATTAAACGTACTTTATATTTTGGTAATACAGCTTACCTCAGTATGCAAAACAAGCAATTAGCGATTAAGCGTGATGAGACGCTTCCTGCTTATGTGCCTATTGAAGATCTGGGCATTATTATATTGGATCATCCACAAATTACCATTACTCAGCCATTAATGGTCGCTTTATTGGAAAACAATACCGCATTAATTACCTGTAATGCCAGTCATCATCCTATAGGTTTAACTCTTACATTAGATGGAAATACGCTCTATAGCCAGCGGTCAAAGTCGCAGATTGATGCTTCAATACCGTTAAAAAAGCAATTGTGGCAGCAAACAGTTAAAGCCAAAATTTATAATCAATCTGCTGTATTGGCTTATACATCCCTAAAACCTACAGATTATCTTGTAAAACTTGGGGATGCTGTGAAAAGTGGAGACTCGGATAATATGGAGGCACGGGCGGCTGTTTATTACTGGCCAAGGGTTTTTCCCGGTATTCCAAATTTTGTTCGTGAACGGGTCGGAGAGCCTCCGAACTCCCTTTTAAACTACGGTTATGCTATTTTAAGGGCAACTGTTGCACGGGCCTTAGTCGGTTCTGGATTAATCCCATCAGTTGGTATTTTTCACAGGAATCAATACAATGCTTATTGCCTGGCAGATGATGTTATGGAACCTTACAGACCTTATGTGGATTTGTTGGTATACCAGATGCTGGAAGAGGGGATTAATGTAGATGAATTAACGATAGCACTTAAAACCAAATTATTAAGTATACCGGTTTTAGATGTAAAGATAGGCGGTAAGAAAAGCCCGCTAATGAATGCGGTACAGAGAACTTGTAACTCTTTGGTCAGATGCTTTGATGGGGAGGAACGAAAACTATTATATCCGGAAATAGAATAAAACCTGGTATTATGTACTTAACCCGTTTAAATGCTTATAGAGTTATGTGGGTAATAGTCATGTATGATCTGCCAACTGAAACTAAGTTGGAACGGAGTAAAGCTGCAAAATTCCGGAAGCAGATTCTTGAAGACGGGTTTCAAATGTTTATGTTTAGTAAATACATTCGCCATTGTTTTAGTATGGAAAATGCCCAGGTTCATATAAAGAGGGTAAAGTCTTTATTGCCTGAACATGGTCATATAGGCATCTTATGTGTGACAGATAAACAATTTGGAGAGATACAGGTTTATCATGGTAAAAAACAAATAGAGTCTCCTAATACTGTTCAGCAGCTAGAGTTGTTCTGAAAACAGAATTTGAAAAATGCCTATTATATGTCAAATTTTGTAAAAAATGAGTCATTATTTTTTTAATTAAAAATCGGCTATAACCATTTGTTAATAAAGGTTACAGCCGATTCAGTTGTGTAGCACGAAGCTACTTTAAATTTTGAAAGCAATTCACAACATAAATTTGAAAGACTAAAAAGAGTTAAAGGTTGTGTAGCACGAAGCTACTTTAAATTTTGAAAGCAATTCACAACGGTACATGGAGTTGGAATAAGTTTAACGGCGTTGTGTAGCACGAAGCTACTTTAAATTTTGAAAGCAATTCACAACTCATTTGCGACTTATCCCATAAGCCGCCCGGTTGTGTAGCACGAAGCTACTTTAAATTTTGAAAGCAATTCACAACGACTATACCGATGCGCATTTATTATTTTTTGTTGTGTAGCACGAAGCTACTTTAAATTTTGAAAGCAATTCACAACGGCCGTTAAAATGCTTATATAGCGATATTCGTTGTGTAGCACGAAGCTACTTTAAATTTTGAAAGCAATTCACAACAACCGTCCTTCCGACATAACCGCAACGTGGGTTGTGTAGCACGAAGCTACTTTAAATTTTGAAAGCAATTCACAACAACGAAGTGCAGGCAGGGCGCCAACGCTTAGTTGTGTAGCACGAAGCTACTTTAAATTTTGAAAGCAATTCACAACGAACATTTCTATTGCTTCTTTTTCTTCTTCGTTGTGTAGCACGAAGCTACTTTAAATTTTGAAAGCAATTCACAACCTATTAATGCTGTTGCGTTAAAATCTCTTAGTTGTGTAGCACGAAGCTACTTTAAATTTTGAAAGCAATTCACAACAGCCAATGTCTTATTGATTTTTTGTTATGAGTTGTGTAGCACGAAGCTACTTTAAATTTTGAAAGCAATTCACAACGCTTCTACTAATGTGACACTGCTTACTTCTGTTGTGTAGCACGAAGCTACTTTAAATTTTGAAAGCAATTCACAACAATGAAGAACCTCATGCTTATGATCCTGAGGTTGTGTAGCACGAAGCTACTTTAAATTTTGAAAGCAATTCACAACGATGACGACGAGACGTATTTACCCGATCCGTTGTGTAGCACGAAGCTACTTTAAATTTTGAAAGCAATTCACAACAGGTGAAGTACTTAAGCTGTTAGCTGCATTGTTGTGTAGCACGAAGCTACTTTAAATTTTGAAAGCAATTCACAACGAAAAAGGGAATTGGCCTACTTTTAGAGAGGTTGTGTAGCACGAAGCTACTTTAAATTTTGAAAGCAATTCACAACTTGGAAGTCGGTGCAACGTCCATTACTGATGTTGTGTAGCACGAAGCTACTTTAAATTTTGAAAGCAATTCACAACGTCGGAGCTTGTTGCTTTACAAGAGCAAATGGTTGTGTAGCACGAAGCTACTTTAAATTTTGAAAGCAATTCACAACTTGTCAATCCATTCCGTGTCTAACCATGCTGTTGTGTAGCACGAAGCTACTTTAAATTTTGAAAGCAATTCACAACCGGTGACACCGACGATGATGAAACATATTTGTTGTGTAGCACGAAGCTACTTTAAATTTTGAAAGCAATTCACAACAACGAAGAGCCGCATGCTTATGACCCAGAAGGTTGTGTAGCACGAAGCTACTTTAAATTTTGAAAGCAATTCACAACAGCGTTAACCATATTCCAATCAGCTAAAGAGTTGTGTAGCACGAAGCTACTTTAAATTTTGAAAGCAATTCACAACGAGTAAATGTATGGCCTGATTTTAATAAACGTTGTGTAGCACGAAGCTACTTTAAATTTTGAAAGCAATTCACAACCACAAAATAAATGTTTATACTCATTATTTGTTGTGTAGCACGAAGCTACTTTAAATTTTGAAAGCAATTCACAACAATCAGCCTATTTCGGCAAAGATTTACGGAGTTGTGTAGCACGAAGCTACTTTAAATTTTGAAAGCAATTCACAACAGCTCTTGGAAGCCTATTTGGTCTAGGTGTGTTGTGTAGCACGAAGCTACTTTAAATTTTGAAAGCAATTCACAACTAGAACCCGCCATTTGCGCGGATTTGTACAGTTGTGTAGCACGAAGCTACTTTAAATTTTGAAAGCAATTCACAACAAGACCAACAACCGTATAAAATCCCGTATAGTTGTGTAGCACGAAGCTACTTTAAATTTTGAAAGCAATTCACAACAACCAACATGTACCGCCAATGTCGGCGGGGGTTGTGTAGCACGAAGCTACTTTAAATTTTGAAAGCAATTCACAACTGCGGGAAAAGCTAGGCGTTAAAGTCTTAGTTGTGTAGCACGAAGCTACTTTAAATTTTGAAAACAATGGAGGTTCTAACTAGCTAACTCTTGTTCATCCAATATTACCTGGCTTTTTGAGACTCTTTTAAAATATCTTCCAACGATGTTGGTTCTTGCTGAAAAAGTTTTGATTTGTATTCAATGTTCAGTTTGTCCAGCAGCCTCGCCATATTGAAGCCAATTGCATAAAAATATTTCGTTTTTTCGGTTAGATAAAGCCAATGGTCTTTTTCGATATTGTAGTGGCGAAATTTTTCAAATGATTTAAATGAAGGATCTGATTTTAAAAGTTGATCATCGGGTTGTGTGGAGAAAAGATGATAAAGCGCATACTCAACATATCTTGCTGTGCCTTCTATGGTTTCGTAACATTTCTCATATTTTGAAATGTCTGTTTTCAGCTCATTGGCGACTTTCTGTCTTCTGTCGTTTCGCAAGGTGAAGAAATCTCTAATCATGCTTTGCCTGTTTACACTATCCTTTTCATGGATCGCATTCAAAACCAACTGATTTTCCTTGTCAATGGAAGCTTTAAACCAGGCATTGCTTTTATAGATTGTGTGCAAACTATCTTCATGCATATAGGTGATTTCTTTTTCATAAAAATCTAAGAATGGTTTGTGTTTATACTGGAATCCATGAAAATATTCGTGGATCACCATTGTAGCCCATTGTTCCGTGGATAGCACAACGGGAATTACTTTATGAACTTCTTCATAACTGCTGCAGTTCATGAACGGAGAGTGGTAATTGTAGTCGTTTGAAGAATCGCCTAATGTAATACTTGTTTCCATGTGAAATGGCAAATCATCCACCCTGCTTTTTGACTTGTAAATCTTGATTTTAGAATTTTCGAATACCAGGTCAGACTCGAAAGTTTGCAAGAATGCATTTGTAGGGTTCGCAATGTAAGAACCGGAGTATGTGAAATAGATTAGGGGTAGATCATATTCTTTTTCGTTGAACGTTTTCCAGGTCTTTTCATCAAGATATTGTTTCAATTGATACACAAATTCAATCCTGTTAAATATGATCTGTTCTTTTTTATGATCTTTCTGGTTGCAGCAGAAAGCGAAAACAGTTAATATTATGAAGCATATTTTTCTCATTCCGGTTGGTTTAAAATGGTTGGGAATTGTTTGAAGCTTTATTAATGGAAACTCCGGGAGATATTACCAGAAGTACGCTATTGAGCGTATTGAATTGTCAAATATATTTTTAATGTTTGAGGGCGTTGTTAAATCTGTTGTGTCAATAATGTCTAATTTACTTTTTGTTTAGAAGTGTTTGAGATCGTTGAGGTTTGGCAAACAGAAATTGCAATACTCTTATCCGCTCTATTGATCAAAGACCTGTTTAAACATGAGCATCATTTCGTCCTTCTCTTTGCGCATTCTTTCATACAAAGTAATTAATGATGTTTCAAAAAAAGTTCTTTTGCAAGCATAAACGATATCATGAAATTACGTTTTTTACCCGGTAATTTACTCTGTGGTATTTCTAATTTATGCTGTTGTATAACTGGGATATGTTTTTTGTTAGTGCTTGCTTTGTATTGCAGATCGAAATGAATTTGTATTGTTTTCAGATTTCAATAAATGTTGTTATTGATTAATTAAGAATGATCATTGACAAGCCTTTTAATGATGACTCTTGAAAATGATAATGTACCTGCAATAATTATAAACACCTTTTATCTCTTTAAAACCTACTCTTATGACCACTAAACATTCAATCGCCCATTTTAGCGGGCATGAGCAACAAGCTTTGCATACCATTAAAAATCTTATTGTGGACCAATTGAAGCCCTTAATGATTTTTTACATAAAATCCCGTTATCAAAGTTGCCTGGAACGTTCCACATTCAGCAATATGCAAAAAGAAGACACCAGGAATTATGCCGTGTGGTTATTATTGATTCAGCAGGATGATGCAGGCATCAATGATGTACGGAACTTACTGTTGAATGAAGCATTGCCGGATGGGTATAATGTTCATACAATACATTATACTTTGAGCCAGGTAACAGCATACTTAAAGACTTATTCATTATTTTTCTGCTGGCTATTTCGTTTTGGCATTTTGTTACACCAGCGGGAAGGGGCTTTAGAAAAACTGCCGGTACCGGCTATCAGTAAGAGACAATATGCTTCACAGGTAAAGGTATGGTTACAATCTTTCCCGGATCTGGTGGATGGTATTGATATTAAATTAAATCCTGTTCCTGCTCGGCATCATTACTTTTATCAATCACCATGCAAAAACGAAAACCGGTTAATCAGGATTAACGGCCGTGGTCACCTTACCATTAGCTTTAACGACTTTCCCCGGGGTACGATCACCTAAATATTGTTGAATCGTTCTGCCATTTTAAGGGCGGGTATTTGTATTGTTGCTGATAGTTGTACTAACGGGCAATGGCTGCGGCTGGTGCGCCCCCTGAGCCTGTAACAATTCTGATGTAACCAGCACGGAGCGCAGCGAACCCCAAAACACGCCGGACTAAAGCTCGGTAGAGCCTCCACAGCAGACAGCCCCAAATAAAAAAAGTGGCTGCTATATTAATGGCCGCCACTTTTTGTGTGAAAAGTTTATCTTCTAAAAATCTAAGCCGAGAGAGAAATATAATACCGGTTTCTGCTGGAAGAACCCGCTCATTGGCCATCCGGCATCAAATTTCAATAAATAACCGAATAATACGCTTCTGGCACCAAAGCCGTAACCACCCGCAAACGGACCCACACCACCTGCTCTCATTTTAATGGTTACAGGGTTGTTCTGGTCGTTGGTAGTAAATATCTGCTCCGGACGCTGAATGTTTTTTACAATACCGTTCCATGCTGTACCGAAATCTATAAATTGGGTCAACTGGAAGTTCCGTAAAAATGCATTGTTGATTGGTTTATTTAACAGGGTAGTGAAAACCGGTAAGCGGAATTCACTGTTAATAACCGCCGCATTATTACCATTGGCAAGGTTCTGTTTGTAGCCACGCATATTTACTGCCAATGTCTGGTAAATATAGTTTTGTGTATTATCCGGCAATGGGAACCTGTTGAATTTAGGACTGATCCAGCTATCAATACCGCCCAGGTAATACATCATTTTATCCTGTCCCCAGCTTAAGTCCATTGCGCCTCTTACCGCCCATATAAAATTGCGGTAAATAGGGTAATAGTAACGGGCATCCGCTCCCATTACATAGGTGAACTGGCGTTTTTCGCCCGGTGCCGGCTTACCTAAAGAACTGATGACCTCACCATATACTTTATATCTTAAGCCATTGTAAATGTTCTGGGCTTTTTTAACTGCATTGTCATGTACATACTCCAGGCGCAGGTTGCCGTATTTAGCCATTTGATCTTCTACATGAAGTGTTGCGTCATCTACCGCGTTTACTAAAAACTTATCCAGCCTGGCTGCAGCACTTAATCTTAAGCTTCTAACTACGTCAAACGGGTAGCTGGCATTTGCCTGGTAAATAGTGGTCAATATTTTGCCAGGATAACCGTTAGAGTACTGGATACTCCTGGACGATCTGTAAAAACCGGCGCCCCAATCCACTCTTCTTCTCCTGTTTTGGAAGTTGACAAAGTACTCATTGTCTTTAAAATTAGTACCTGGTTTTACACCACCGGTAATGCGGTAATCTTCCATTACATCGCTTAAACTGGCCAGCAAAGCAAAGCTCAGGTTATTATCGTTATTCAGGTTTATCGGGCCCGCGCCTCCGGCATAGGGCTGATACCTGTTCAATATCATATTGTTGGTAACGCCTGCCATTACCATATCGTTGCTGAATTTCAGTTTATATTTATACAGCTTGGCACTTTCCAATGCGCTAACACGGTCAGATTTTTTCTCCACTGCGTACGGATTGAAAATACTGCCGGAATCTTTTGTTTCATTATCAAACTCACTTACAAAGTTGTTATTGGCAGGTTTGGGAACTTCCGACGCCGGCTGCTTCGTATTCTGGTAATACTTGGCATTGCCCAACGCTTCTTTTTCCTTGTCCATAATGCCTTTAATATAATTGGTCGGACGTGCGTTTACATTGCGGCGGATAAGGTTCATACTGTCCACGCGCAGCCTGTAGAGCATTTTCATGCCGCTTTGCTGGATTACTTCACTTACCTGGCCATTGTCCCCGGCTATCCTGGATTCCAGCAGACTGCTGGCGTAGTTGGTCAGAGGGAAAGCGTATGTGGAGTCCTTGGTAATAGCAATAATACCTATAGAGTCTGGTTCTGTTCTGTTCCAGGCTTTCAGCGTGCTGTCTATTTCCTTATAGTCAGGATTCCTGAGAATTTCGTCACCGATCATGTAAAGCGTGTCAAGCCCCGCCGCTTTGGTGGTAAAGAAGCCGGCATACCTGTTGGCAACCCCATTTTCCGCACCTACAAATGTAAAGTGGTTCATATTGTATTGCGTAGGGTAGCGGGCATCACCACGGCTCATATTGGTGAGCTGTGTTATTTGTCTGAAACCACCCTTCTTCTCTACATCCACCATAAAAATGTTGTAGGTATTTTTTCCCGGAAGCGTCGTGTCGCTGGTAGCGGCATCTGCCGAAGGCCGGTTACTGGCAAACAAAATGCCATACTTGTTAGGGAAGCTTACAAACGACGCATCTAAATCATCCCAAACGTCATCAGTAATTTGTTCTACCTTCTGCTCTTTTATGTAATAAATAAAAATATCGGTATGCCCGTTTTTAACGGCACTTAATATCAACCTGTTTTGGTCCAGGTAGTACTGTGCATCCTGGACCTGGTCGAAAGGCAGTTCCTGGTTATAAGTATAACCATCAGTGTTCATATCATATACTTTCAGCCTTACCTTATCGCTTTCCCAATACACGATAGATAGTTTAGTCCCTTTGCCGTCCCAGCTCATAATAGGGTAATTCGGGCTTCTTTCATGTTTTGCTACACGCACACCATTCTTGATCAATATCTTTTTGCTGACATAGTTTTTAAATAACTGTACTTTATAGCGGCCTTTTTTATATTCCGTTACGGCGTATGTATATGACCTTCTGTTAGGGTTCGGTGTAAAGTGAAAATAATCCTTGTTATTATCTACATCTTCCACCAGGGTGTTGGTCCCTTTCGGGTAGTTCCTTCTCTTCCTGATATCCTGCTCATAACGCTCCACTTCTTTTTCCATGAATTCGCTGAGCACGTCTTTAAATTTTTTCTTACATACTCTTTGTGATGCCTGGTTCACATTCTTGTACAGGATGGCCAGGTATAAGAAATAAGAAACATTATCTTTTTTATAATTATTGGCCAGGAAGTTCCAGAAAGCATGGCCTGCTAACAACGGCTCCTTGTTGGCAAAGTCATAGAAGTTTTTATACTCCAGGGCCAGCAAACTGTTTTTCAGTTTATCGTCTAACGGCACGCTCCAGTTTTGAGCAGCATAAGCCACGTAACCATCCGTCAGCCATTTAGGGAGGTCCAGAAGCGTAGCATTACCCGCAATTTCTCCCAGGTTTTCACCAAATAATTTATTATCCACCAGTATCCTGGCTATTCCTTCACGAATCTTTATTCTAAGATCAGCATGGTTACCGTTAAAGTAAACCAGCATTTTATTATTTACCAATTGGGTAAAGCCGCCTACATCATCATTTAACTCGTTGCCCAGACCCACGTTAGAAGCCTGCATATCCTCCCAGCTATTGTACAGTATAATGTTGGAGCGTATCTGCATACCTACTTCAGTAAACTTCTCCAGTTCAGGCAATTCTTCTTCAGCTATCTGCAACACGTATTTGGCAAGCTCCAATCCGCCCTGGTTAAAATAAACATTAAAATCTTTGCCTTGATAAAATCGCCAATTATATTTTCTGTATTGAATTCTGTTTTTTCCAAATTCAACTGCTGCCACCTGGGCATTTAATGAATCTGCAAAAGCCAATAAAAAAATAAATAAGCCGCCTATTCCAATTTTATACTTTCCTCGCATACAATTTATAAGGGCCTTATTCCAATTCATATAATTCGTTATTTAAATAATATACTCTAAAGATAGTTCAGAAATGCTAAAATATTCAAACATTCACTAAATAAGCCAATCAAAGCCTGATTTAAGTTTATTTTGTGTAAATCAGCCTGTATCTCAAACGAAAATTTCCAGCAAATCTTGTACCGCCCTCGCAAAAGGTTCCCGTTTAAGATTATATTGGAAACTTATTTTTTGCAAAATGGCGTTTCTGTGTAATTATCGCTTATTTTAGCTAATACTAAATCTCTAAATAACCAAAACTAATTGTTTTATGAACAGATCTCTTTACAAATGGTATAGTCCCAACTTAAGGCAGGAAATGCCAATAGCCAGTTACGGCCATTACGGGTTTTCTTTATTGTTAATTCCTACTGCCGCAGCAGATTATTTAGAGTATGAACGTTTTCATTTAATAGAAGCACTGGCGCCGCTCATTAATGCCGGTAAGCTAAAAGTTTACAGTGTAGATAGCATCAATAACCAGAGCTGGATGCACCAAAGCATGGAAGGCGCGCATAAGGCCATCCGCCAGAATGAATGGAATCAATACATTTTCGAAGAGGTAATTCCGTACATCAAACTGAATTCAGGGCACGATACTCCAATATATGTAACAGGCGCCTCATTTGGTGCTTTACATAGCATGAACCTGTTCTTAAAACGTCCCGATTTGTTCAATGGTGTAATAGCCATGAGCGGTGTTTATAACCTAATGGAATATACCAAAGGCTATTATGATGAGCAGGTATTTTTCAATAGCCCCGCACAATATGTGCCAGGTCTAAGCGATAACTGGTACCTGGACCATATCCGTAAAAGCAATCATATTCATATTTTCAGCGGGGAGGGCAGTTATGAAGATCCGAATGCAGCCCGCTATTTTGGAAGTGTTTTATACAATAAAAACATCAATTACGACCTGGAGATATGGGGCGCAGAGTGGCCGCACGACTGGCAAACCTGGCGTACTTACCTGCCATATGTCCTGTCGCATAAGTTTTAATAAATACAAATTTGGGCGTGCCCCTTTGCTGCCGTTTCAAAAGTAAGTTTCCCTGGAAATTGCTTTCCTTTTCAATGCCGGCAAAGGGTCGGGCTATACGCAGTACTCCCGTGCGGCGCAACAGTTTTAGTATAATTGTTGCGCCGTTTTGGCTTACAGCACTTGTACACGCCGCCGGGGGTACTTTGCTGCTATCCCTCACGCAACTCCGAAGCCGCTAGTTCAAAAAAAATGTTGCATTCATTCAGCGCCATCTTGCGGCAAATGATTCTCTGTATATATGGCCTTTTGGCTATCTTTTTGAGCTAACCGTTAAACAAATAACAGCATCCAGATATCAGGATGCTGCCACAATGAAACATGATGCCTGGTAAACCATAAATTGACGCACTGGCATTTGCTTGTAAACTGTGTCATCCAACCCTCAAAGCAATCAATCACAGAGAACCCCGGTTTGAAAGCCATAAACCTTAACGATTTCCATAACGGATAACTCATTTTTTTAAAATAACTTTATCGCAGTTACCGCTTATGGAGTTATTTGCCGGTACATAACAAAAAACATTTCAGTTAATTATAAATTTTGCAAATTGCCTGCAAGCAGTTTCCAGTAAAAGCAAACGCGAATGAGTGTAAAAATACTTTGGATAGACGATGAAATAGAAAGCCTGAAAAGCCAGATCATTTTTTTACAAAATAAAGGCTATGAAGTAGCCAGTGTAGCCAATGGTTTTGATGGTATCGATTATGTAAAAGAAAACCCGGTGGATGTCGTGCTTTTAGATGAAACAATGCCCGGCATAACAGGATTGGAAACGCTGGCAAAAATTAAAGCCCACAATAATACGATTCCCGTTGTAATGATTACCAAGAATGAAACAGAAAACCTGATGGAAGATGCCATTGGCAGCCAGATCACGGATTACCTGATCAAACCGGTAAATCCCAACCAGGTATTACTGAGCCTTAAAAAAATTATTGACAATAAACGCCTGGTAAGCGAAAAAACCACCATGAGTTATCAGCAGGAATTCCGGAACCTGTTTATGGACTTAAACAGTAACCCCGATTATAACGGTTGGATGGACATATACAGGAAACTGGTTTATTGGGAAATGGAAATGGACAAGAGCGACAGCCCGGAAATGCGTGATGTTTTTCAGACTCAGAAAGATGAGGCAAACACAGAGTTCTTTAAATACATCAGTAAAAACTATGCAAAATGGTTACAGCCAAAAAATGAAGATAAGCCAATACTGAGCCATACTTTATTTAAAAACAAAGTAGCACCAGTTCTTAAAGATGGTACCAGTACTTTTTTTATACTCATAGATAATCTGCGCCTGGACCAGTGGAAAGCCATACAGCCCATATTCTCAGAAAGTTTCAGGATGGTAGAAGAAAGCAGCTTCCTGAGCATTTTGCCAACGGCCACACAATATGCGCGTAACGCTATTTTTTCGGGATTAATGCCTGCCGATATTGAACGGAAATTTAAAGACGAATGGAAGAATGATGACGAAGAAGGAGGCAAAAACCTGTTTGAAGAACACTTCCTGGCAGAGCAGTTAAAATCACTTGGTAAAGGCGATTTAAAATACAGCTATACAAAAATATTAAACCATGATGCCGGGCAACAGTTAGTAAATAATATACATAATCTGTTGAAAAACGACCTCAACGTTATTGTTTACAATTTTGTGGATATGCTGAGCCATGCCCGAACGGAAATGGAAGTGCTGAAAGAACTGGCAAATGATGAACGCAGTTACAGAAGTCTTACTGTTAGCTGGTTCAATCATAGCCCTTTACATGAAGCATTGAAGAAAATAGCCGATAAGAACATACAGATTGTATTGGCAACGGACCATGGCAGCATACAGGTAAAACACCCGGTAAAAGTGGTAGGAGACAGGCAGACCACTACAAATATCCGTTATAAACACGGTCGTAATCTTAACTATGAAGCAAAAGATGTACTGGCCTTTAAAGACCCCAAAGAAATAGGCTTACCTGTTCCAAATATCAATAGTAGCTTTATTTTTGCGAAGGAAACAAACTTTTTATGTTACCCGAATAATTATAATTACTACGCTAATTTTTATAAAAACTCATTCCAGCATGGGGGCGTCAGCTTAGAAGAAATGATTATTCCTGTAATATATATGCAACCAAAATAAACAAACGACCATGGAAGTTAATACCGGATTGATAGACCATTTAGCACATTTGTCCCGACTGAATTTTACTGAAACGGAAAAGGAAACAATGAGAGGGGATTTAGAAAAAATGATAGGATTTGTAGATAAGTTAAATGAAATAGACACTACAGATGTAAAACCGCTGCGCCACATGAGCGAAGCAATGAACGTGTATAGGGAAGATGTTTTACAAGGTTCTGTCAGTACAGAAGAAGCCTTACAAAACGCTGCTTTAAAAAGCGAAGAGTTTTTTAAAGTACCTAAAGTAATTAATAAATAAAACCAACGCACACCAGTATGATACCTGCCGGCAAACCGATAATTGAAGTAAGTGAGCTCCGTAAAAGTTATTTTATGGGCAAAAATGCAGTAGAAGTATTAAAGGGCTTGAATTTAACGATCTCACAAAATGAGTACGTAGCATTAATGGGGCCTTCCGGTTCCGGCAAAAGTACGCTGATGAATATTCTGGGATGCCTGGATTCCCCTACAGCCGGTAAGTATGTTTTAAATGGGCATGATGTCAGCCGGATGGAAGACGCCGGTTTAGCCAATGTCCGTAACAAAGAAATCGGTTTTGTGTTCCAGCAGTTTAATTTATTGCCGCGATTATCTGCGGTAGATAATGTTGCATTACCATTGATATATGCCGGTATTGGTACCAAACAACGCCGGGAAATGGCATTGGAAGTACTGGATAAAGTAGGATTAGGTTCCCGCGGGCATCATAAACCGAACGAGCTAAGTGGTGGACAGATACAAAGGGTAGCTATTGCCCGTGCGTTGGTCAATAATCCGTCAATCATCCTGGCAGATGAGCCTACCGGTAACCTGGACACGAAAACATCAATAGAGATTATGAACCTTTTTACCTCAATCCAGGAAGCTGGTAATACAGTGGTTTTAGTAACACACGAAGAAGATATCGCAGCTTATGCCAAGCGTGTCATACGCCTGCGTGATGGCGTGATAGAAACCGATACACTTAGCGAAGTAAAAACAGTAGAACACGTTTAAACTTTTTTATAGCAATAGTCCAATGCCCTTTTGTCCGCTGCAAAAGGGCATTGGCATTTATAGCATAATCCCAACCTTAATTGCCTGGTCGAAAATATAAGTATATGATACGCTCAATACAGATGTGTAAAAATATCCCTGTTGAGTGTAAAAAAAACGATATGTATTTCTTTTATTTAATCTTTTCTAATGAAAAAATGATTTATTTAATTGAATGTTAATAAATTTAATATATATAGAATGTTTTTTAATTTATTTGAGTTTTAATTTGTTATTTAACATTTTTTAATCTTGCTGTTGTTAAATTAACATTAAAATCGTAAGTTTGTTTATACTGTTGGATTTTAATAAGATGAATTATTTCCGGTTTAATGTCCGGATTCTATGAGATAAATGGCCTAAAACGAACTTGAACGTATAACCAAAATAACTCTTCTAAAGAGTTAAACTGACTAACTGTAAAAACAAAACAATAATTTATGATTAAAAAGCCACTACTAAGTAGTGTTGGCTCTGTAATGTGCATATCTGAATGCACAAGAAGCCACATTCGTAAGCAATTTCTAAATTATTTTTTCTTAATGTTTTTTATGCTTTTGGGTATTATAGCCAGTGCCCAGAACATTAAATTCAGCGGAAAAGTAACCGATTCAAAATCAGCACCCTTAGACGGTGTTAGTGTTGTTGTAAAGGGCTCCAATACCGGAACAACAACCAATGAGGCAGGTTTTTTTGAGATCAGTGTACCTGTCGGCAAAGAGCTTGAGTTTTCTATACTCGGGTATGCTACAAAAAGATATAAGATAACAGGTAAGGAATCCAATTTTTCAATTGTACTGGAAACAGAAGAAAAAAGTACAGTGGATGATGTTGTAATAACAGGTTATCAGAATAAAAAGCGAAGCACATATGCCGGTGCTTCTTCCACAGTAAAAGCAGGAGATATAAAAGTGGCAAGCCTTGGTACGTTGGACAAAATGTTACAGGGGCAGGTAGCCGGTGTGGCTATCGAAAATACTTCATCAACATTTGGAACAGCGCCAAAAATAAGGGTACGCGGCAGTGCCTCCCTAAGCGGCATTAACGAGCCGTTGTGGGTATTGGATGGTGTGCCTTTGGAAGCACCGTTAAATATTGTACCTTCTGAATTATACGGAGGAAATGCACGCAATCTTTTAGCCAGTGCTTTATCTAACGTTAACCCGGAAGATATAGAGGACATTACCGTTCTGAAAGATGCCACTGCTACTGCAATGTATGGTACCCGTTCTGTAAACGGAGTAATTGTTGTAAATACAAAAAGAGCTAAGAAGAATACGCCTCTGCGGGTGAACTATACCATGAATGCAACGCTCAACCTGAAACCTTCCATCCTGGATTTTGATGTTTTAAACTCCAAGGATCAGACGATTCTGAACGAGCAGCTGACAGAGATCTACCAGGCAACATTGATGAACTTTACAGCTAATACCACCGGGGCCTATACCAAGCTGCTGGACCAGTATAACAGAAGAGAAATTACTGAGTTGCAGTTCAGGGAAAAAGTACGGGATATTAAACTTGTAAACACCGACTGGTTCGATGTTTTATATAAAAATTCCATACAACATCAGCATTCTGTAAGTATGAGCTATGGCGGTGAAAGAAATGCCACCAGGTTATCTTTCAGCTATTATGATGACCCGGGTAAAATGTTGGGCGAGAATACAAAACGTTATACCGCCAATATGGTAAATACGTTGCAGGTAACAGATAATTTCTCAGCAGAAATTATGCTGAAATATGCACGTCGCGACCAACGTAACTCAGGCACACAAGTCAATCCTTTTACATACGCCCGCGATGCCAGCAGGGCAATGCGTCCTTATGATGATGAAGGCAAGCTGGAATATTACAGGAAAGGGTTTGCGCCGTTCAATATCATTAACGAGATCAATAATAATTACATCAACCTGAGCAATAATGATTTCCTCGCTCAATTAAATTTAAACTACCAGATCACTAAAAATTTAAAATTCACCACCTTAATGAATACAAGATACTCAGAGTCTAATATCAATGAAATTCAGACAGAGTATTCCAACTATGCGGCACAATTCAGGGTAGATGATTTTAGATTGAGACAAAACAGTGAGAAACTGTATAAAAGCCCGGGAGCTCCTTCGTATGAATTGCCACAGATTGTATTACCGGAAGGTGGTATTCTGGATAAAGAAACCGCGTCCTCTAAATTTTACACTTTACGCGGACAGTTTGAGTGGTCTATCATCAATAATGATAATCATAAGCTGGACTTGTTTATGGGTTCTGAAATTACGCAGAATAAACAGTCCACAAACTTTGCCCGTAATTATGGCTACAGAAGTGAAAGTAAAACATTTGCATCAGCACCTTTGGCTTATGAAAGGCTTTTGTTAAGCACCAGTTTACCGGAAGATGAAAGAAGGATGTATAACGGCAGAAACTTATTACAAGGTACATCAACCTACATTACAGAATTTACCAGGAATGCCGTTTCATATTATGGTAGTATGTCATACAGTTTTAAACAGAAATATAATTTTGACGCTTCCTTAAGAAATGATGCGACGAATGTTTCAGGCCGTTCTTCACGAAACAGGTTCTTGCCAACATGGGCTTTAGGCGCATCGTGGAGTATCAGTAAAGAGCGTTTCATGGAATCTGTAGATCATGTACTGTCAGATGTTAAGGCACGTGTATCTTATGGTTTAAGAGGCAATGCCGGTTACAGAGGCCCGGATTTGATTGCTTACTACGAGAATATTATCCGTTTATATCCTGGTTATAACACTACCGGTGTCAATATAGTAGAATCAGAAAATACAGCGCTGGAATTCGAAAAAGAATATATGTTCAGTACCGGTATAGACTTTACCCTGTTTAAAAGCCTGGACTTTACTTTAAACTATTATTCCCGTAAGAACTTTGACCTGGTAGGTTACAGACCGGTTCAGACATCTGCAGGTTACCTGACAAAATTATTTAACTGGGCAGATATGAAAAATGAAGGTTATGAGGCATCGGTTAATATTCGCCCGATAAAAATAACCAGGGATTTCAGATGGTCAGGTATGTTTAATGTTGGGTATAATAAAAATACCGTATTGTCCGATTACCAGGGAAATAATCCTTCCGTATATAATGTATCTGTCGGAAGCGGGTTTCCTATGCTGGGCAGACCTATGACCGGGCTGTACTCATTCCAGTTTGCAGGTTTAAATCACAGAGGCTTATCCACCTACTACACGTCTAAAGGTGATGTCGTAGACGGCTTTATTGAAAGTGACCGTAACCTGTTAAATGTAGTGTACCAGGGTAGCAGGGACCCGCTTTATTCAGGTGGATTTGCTTCTAACTTTATGTACAAAAACTTAACCGTTGGTGTGTCTTTTGTATTCAACGCAGGACATGTGGTGCGTAAGGCAGACTTTTACAGAGGTAATACCATTAGTGGTTTATACAGAGATGATCAGAATATTAACGGGGACTATGCTTACAGATGGCTGGCAACGGGCAATGAGGCCTATACCCAGATTCCTCGCCTGATATTACAGGATGACATCAATGACTACAATAATGCAGGGTTTTTCAATGCTTCAATCTTTGCCGCCTACAATATGTCGGATATAAGAACAGTGAAAGCCTCATATTTAAGAATCAGGAATGTAACAGCTAACTACAACTTTGGCAAACTGGCGCAAAAGTTTAAAATGCAGAATTTAGTACTGGGAATGGAAGTATCAAATTTAGCGGTATTTGCTTCTAAAAAACTCAAGGGAATGGACCCGGAAACACTGCTTACAGGTTTAAATACACCTCCGGTACGTTCAGTAACACTAAACCTGTCTGCCACATTTTAAACATTTAAACGACTTTAAATCATGAATATTAAAAATATAACAATCGGTATATTCACCCTGCTTCTGGCCGGGGGCATATCTTCTTGTTCAAAGTTTTTAGAAGAGCCGGTAGATAACCGGACGCTGATTACGACGCTTCCGGATATGGAAAAGACGTTGAATACGCTCTTGCCGTATTCCGATCATCATTTTACCGATATCATGTCTGACGATTATATTTTCAGAGATCTGTCAGGGCATATAGTAGCGTCAGCAGCAGAAGCCATCCTGCCGATTTTTGAATTCTCCATTACAAGAGAGTCTATCAGCGAATCACAGTTTCTTATTTCAGGCTTTAATCCGGTAACTGCTTTTAGGCGTTATTATTACAGGATCATCAACAGCTATTTATTGATAGATAAAGCCAATGCCTACGTTCCTAAAAATGAGGAAGAAGTTGCCAGAAAAAATGTGATCATCGGGAAAGCGCTGGCTACTAAAGCATATTGTTATTATATGCTTACGAATCTGTTTGCAAAACAGTACAATGCCTCCACTGCAGCGTCTGATAAGTCAGTTCCTTTTATAGAAGCTTATAATGGGGACGCGATAGTGCCGTATAGCCAGGCTTCCGTAGCCAAAGTATATGAGTCAATAGAAGCTGATTTACTTAAAGCTCTAAGCCTTTTAAACGATACCGAACCTCAGAATGCAATGTTCACTATGAGTAAGGATGCCACGCTTGCATTGCTCACAAGAGTGTATTTGGATAAGAAAAACTGGGATGAAGTAATAAAATACTCCAACCAGTTACTGAGCTCAAGAACGGCGGTTTTAAACGTGAAACAACTCAGGGGCTCTATCACGGATTATGCGGAGTATTCTAATCAATACTTTAATCCTGCAAACGCTTCCAATATTTTAATGGGCAATAATACCTACCAGTTAATCGCTTATTTCTGGAGTGGCATGTACCCTTACCCGGCATTGCAGTTCATGAGAACGAATAATGCGGACCCACAGAATAACTATATTATCCAAACCAGCGCGTTATTCAGTGATTATGTACCACAAAAGTTCGGTAAATTTTTCAATACCTCCACCCGTAACTTCAACCTGCCGTTACTAACCGTAGATGAAGTGTACTTTAACCGGGCAGAAGCGAATATTGAGAAAAATAATGGTATCAACCAATCTGCTATCAATGATTTAAGCGTTTTAATAGATAACCAGAACTTTACCAGTGCAGAAGCAACACGTAAGAAAGGACTATTAGCAGGGTTAACTACCAGGGCTACGGCTTTAGACATGCTTTTAACAGTAAAACGCATCAGGTTCTCAAGTGAAGGCATGCGTTGGTTTGATATGAGAAGACATAATATTCCTGTAGAACATGTCGGCCGCTCAGGCACCTATTCTATTGATGGTACCAAGCCGGAAGCCTATGTTATTAAGCTTCCTCTGGAAGAAATTACAAGAAATACAGGCATTGAATAATAAATTAAAATTTATTGATATGAAAAATAAGATATTAATCATCATCGCTGTTTTATTAACAGTTATTACAGGATGCCGGAAAACGGAAGCCGACCTGAGTGCAGAAGTCGGGCCTGCGCCTCAATTTGATACCCGTACAGAGTTGGGAAGAAAGATGCAGGAAATGTTCAATAAATACGGGATCATATTTGAATACAAATGGAACCGGTTTGCTTATGCACCGAATGTAGTGGCAGACCCTGCCCGTGAAGCGGACGTACTGCCTTATATAGAGTTGCTGGAAGAATTATTCTTTAAAGCGATGGACTCTGTATCCGGCCCGGGAATCACCAGCACCAGAGAAACACCTGTAAGAATTTTATTAATTGGTAGTGGCATTAATTACGGCGGTGCAGAAAGTTTTGGTGAATCTACTGCGGGACAAGCGGGTAATATACAGCCAAACAGGTTGACGTTGGGAGGTTTAACTTCTTTTGGTACTGTTATAAGGGCCAAAAGTGCTACATCGGATGCTAATTACTTAAGGGCCATATACGATGCTGCACCAAGCAGTTTTCCAAATGATGCGGGCCTTATAGGTTTTGTTTATCATGAATACACGCATTACCTGGATAGTAAACACCAGATTCCGTTAGGATTTGAATACCCGGCAAGAACGGAATATTTAAGAGGCAGTAATCAATATCAGTCCGTACCATTAACAACGGCTATTGCACGCGGCTTTTTCATTCCTTACGGTATGCAGAATGAGCATGAAGATTTTGCGACCTATGTGCAAACAATGATCTGGAAAACCCAGGAGGTACTAAACAGTACATACCTGACCAATAATGCAACAAGAGAAAAATATAAACTGGTTACAAAATATTTTGAGAATTTAAAAATCCCAATCGATAGTTTAAAAGCTTACCTGAATAAACAATCTGTAAAAGACCGTTTAATTCAATTGAAAAGAAAATATGAATAAAACAGGCACTTTCATCATTCACTAAAACTATCAAAATGAGTATTAAAATAAAAACCAAACTTAAAATAATTGTAGCAGCATGCCTGCTTGGTTTTGCTGTAACCGGTTGCGAAAAGGATGTAGATTATACTATTCCTCCGGAAGCGAATACATTGCAGGACGATATTGATAACACTTTTAAAATATTAAGCGGTGATAATAAGAAATGGATCTGGCCTATCCGATTAGCCGGCAACCCGTTTAATAATGAAGGGTTTGGACTCTTAATGGAGTTTAAAAAAGATTCCTCAGCAAATTCAGAGCTTATTGCTAAAAAAAGCCTGATCGCACAATTTGCAGCAACATTGGCTACCGGTAAACTCACTGCCAACCAACAGGCGATAGCAAGGGCTTATTCCACTACTTTTGCTTCTTTTACAGACTGGAACATCCGAAACCTGATTATTAATAATGCTGCTAATATTACGTTTTTGAACAACACCTTAATTGTATTACCGAATTTTGTGCACTTTAACCCGGTTGAGTTCCGGCCAGCAGAAAACGGCTTTAACTATAATGTCAATGGGCTTGTTCAGTTAAGCTTAACGTTTACAAATACCACTCTATTTCCGCAACTTAAGCAAAGCAGAACATTGGATTATGATTTCAGAGTATTCAGATTTGAAGAAAATAAAATTCATTTAAACGGTTATTATGCCAATAATGCTAACCGCGTTTCCTACCTGCATGCAACAACTCCAGAAAAATCCCAGTTATTCGCTAAAGGTTCCAATTTATTTGTTCCGGAAGCCAACCTGGTAATCGGTAATACTACTTTAAAAATTAATAATGCGGACGTTGCTTTGCCGTCAGGCTACACTTCTGCACTGGACTTGTTTTACCGTTCTTACAGGCAATTATTTGTTGATAATGCCGGGCAGTTTGGCTTTGATGTTATTAACAATGCAGCCATTTTGCCGGCCAATTTAAAATCATCTGCCTTTTATATTGTCAGCAAAGTTTACGAAGGCAATATCAGCAGTATTCCTGCCGGAACCGTTATCGTTACATTAAGCGGTGTGGACAAAGATGGTAAAGCAGATGGAAAAACTGTCGAGTTTGTAAAAGGCTGATCCGGTTGCTTACAAACATAAATGAGAAGAGGTTTGCAAAATCTGCAAACCTCTTTTCTTTGATGATGGAAAGGCTGATGAGACAGTAAGAAGTATCACATGTTGATAGAATAACATGTAGATTGATTCTAAATTCATATATTGATAAAAAGGTAAAACCTTCGGACGTTTCAGAACTGCCTGGAAATAATCAATATATTACTAATTAATAGTTATGATAAGTTGGATAGAACAATGGTTTTTTGAAAATTGTGATGGATATTGGGAACATGAAAATAGTATCTCAATACAAACTAGTGATAATCCAGGATGGATTGTAGAAATAGATTTGTCTAACACACAACTACAAGATTTGAGTATTCCTTACAGTGTTATTGAAATATCTGATAGAGACTGGATAGGCTATTCGGTTGTTAATAAGAAATTTACCGGTGTTGGAGATATTTTTAAACTTGAAAAAATTATAGAGTTATTCAAAACACTTGTGGATAAATACACTGGTTTTCAATAGTATTGTCGGATATGTTAAGCGTGAGTGTCTCACAGTGCTATTGCTGTCTTATGCTGTAGATTTGTCATTAGTATTATTTAGTATTACTCCAGATAGGTGAAGCAATGCGATATAAAAAACTCCGTTTGAACTTTATTACAAACGGAGTTTTTTTATATCTATATCATTACCCTATATTAAATCTTTTATCAGTAAAGGTTTGATATAGGGTAATGACTATTTTTGATCACATTGTCCTTGAAAATCATTAATAAAATGTTTGTAACACATATTTAGTCTCAAAGAAAGGCTCCTCAAAAAAGCTGCTGATTTCCCATATTTTAGGGTTCTTGCCGCTTTCATGTATTTCCTGGGCCAGGTCGCCACCTTTTAGGCAGATCAGCCCGCCGGGCACACGTCCGCCATCTTCCGTAGGTTGTCTTTTACCCTTTTTTACCAGGTGCTTGCTCCACTTAATCAGCTCTCCCAATGGTGCTACCGCACGGCTGACCGCTACATCGAACTGGCGATTCTTAATCTCTTCTGTTCTTATATGCTGAGTGGTTATATTATGGATGCCGGCACCCGCTGCAACTTCTTTTATTACCGTCAGCTTTTTATTAATACTGTCCACCGCATGGAATTTTGTTTCCGGGAAAAAAATGGCCAGTGGAATAGTAGGGAATCCACCACCTGCACCAATATCCAGGACTTCCATACCAGGCTGAAATTCAAAAATGGCAGCAATAGCTAAACAATGCAGTACATGCTTTTCATATAAACTGTCAATGTCCTTACGGCTGATCACGTTTATTTTACTGTTCCACTCCTTATATAATTCCTCCAGTTGTCTAAACTGTTCTACCTGGTGTGGCGTAAAATCGTCGAAGTATTTCAGTATTGTATCTATTGTTGCCGACATATTGTTTTTTTAGAACGGTGTAAAATATTGCGATTTCTGAATCCGGGATTATTTCCACGATTTTTTCGGTTTTTTGAATACCGAGAAAGAAAAAATAATATAATAGAAGAATTGCCAGATATCCAGTATTAAAAACCAGGGCGCTAAATCTGCTTCCTGCAGTTTCTTCATATTTTTAATGCTTACAATGCCCTGTACAATCGTTTTTACAGCAAATACACCTAAGGCGATGCGCCAGTCAAACAATACGGCTGATAATACCAGCAAAGGATAGAACAGGAACGATGTAAATGCAAACAAACCCAACAAAAATTTATGCTTCGGTTTGTAAAACTTGGCAGTAGAGTAGTGCCTGTTCTTCTGGACCCACCAATCGGAAAATGTAGCCGGGGCATCACTGTACATAAATGTATCCGGATCTAAAACTACCGCCGTATTATCTTTATTTGCTACCCTGTTGATGAATAGATCATCATCGCCGCCAGGTATGTTATTAATGGCTGAGAATCCTTTTTCTTTAAAAAATAATTCCCTTCTGTAACTTAAATTTCTGCCGACACCCATATAAGGCAATCCAGCCAGCGCGTAATTAAAGTATTGCTGAGCCGTTAAAAAAGTTTCATAACGAACCAGTTTGTTCAGAAGTCCCGCTGCTTTTTTGTATGGCCCGTAACCAAGCACTACTTTCACCTCATCGCTATGTGCATCCTGCATCTTATAGATCCAGTTTTCGCTGGCAGGAATACAATCCGCATCCGTTAATAATAATACTTCGTACTTGCTGGACTTAATACCGATACTTAACGGGTATTTTTTACCCGGTATATGCACCGCTTCCTGGGTAAGCTGTATATTATTGAGCTGTTTGAAAATTTTGGCCAGTTCCTCCACAAAAAACTTTGTGTCATCCAGTGAGTTGTCATTTACCAAAACCACTTCATGCGTCGAAGGATAACTTTGGGTAAGGATGGCCGGCAGGTTTTTTTCCAGGTTATGGGCTTCATCCCTGGCACAGATCACTACAGATACAGCCTGTGTTTTACTATGGCTTTTCTCCTTGGGTTTTAATAGTATTGTTCTGATGTAGAAATATAAATAATAGAAGATCTGGATGAGTGCGACAATACAAAAACTCACCAACAGCCAAAACTTCCAGTCATTTAATAGTCGACTAATATCCATGGTAACAAAAATAGATTGCAATATTACTTGCTTTTGACAATTGCTGTCGTAATATATATTAAAAGTGGATAAATATTTGAAGTTTTAGGTATAAATCGCACAAAAATACGTCGTTTTTGTTTATATCAATATTAAAAAATTACTATTGACCAGGTATTTTAATTTTTCAAATTAAGAACATTGTACGGCTGTTTTTATTTTATTACAAAAAGGACCATTCATGTAGAAAAGCGAAGTGTTCATGTATTTGAAGAATTCCCTTCGGGGCAGTTTTCGTATTTTTGGGTGAGGGATAGCAGCGGCATCCTTTTGTGGAGCTTTAGCGGAACAAAAGATACAGCGGATAGCCCGGCGTTCCATACATAAAAGGCCTCCTTTTATGTATGGAACGACACCCCCAAATAATTGAACACTACTTTTAAAAAAGATATAAGATGCTTAAATTTATTAAACACCTTAGTGTCATTCTTTCCCTTTTATTGGTCCACATTGCCAGGTCGCAGGATATCCAAAAACAAAATGATATAATGACTAAAAAAGTCATTAACTGGCTTAATAAAAATGAACCGGACAGTATCTACCGTTATTTTGACGCAACCATGAAGAATGCATTGTCAAAAGAAGTATTTATTCAGTCTGTGAATACCCAACTGGCATTGTTAATGCCGGTAGAAGCCACTACCTTTCATAGTTTTGCAAGTCCTGTCAGCTTTTACAGGCTAAAAGTAAAAGGAGATAGCCTGCATTTTCAAATTGCTACCAATAATGAAGGCCTGATTAGCGGGTTGTTTTTGAAGCCGCTGAACATTGCGCAAAAAGCAAGACCAACCTCCGCAATATCTAAAACCATCGATAGCATTGCCCAATTAGCTTATGGTTATTTAAACAATAAAGATGCAGATGCGCTTTATAGTTTACAAGGCAAAAAATTCCGCGAGAAAATAAGCGATGAAAAATTTAAAGCATTATTTGCCAGCCAGATTTTTCCAATGCTGCCGCTTACAACATACGAGTACATTAAAACAACTGACAGTACTTCTAAATACAAAGCGGCACTTGCTGCAGGAATTAACTTGCAGATACTGTTTACTTTAGATGATGAACGCAAACTTGCAGGATTTGTTTTACAGCCTTACGAAGAAGAGAAACTGATACAGCAGATAAAATGGCATGACAATGCTTTGGCAACTGCATTGGACAGTGCAGTACATAAAGCAGTGATTGATAAGATGAGTAAAACGCATGTTCACGGGCTAAGCTTAGCTGTATTGCAGGGGTTAAAGGTATTTTACTATAACTATGGCATTGCAAAACCCGCTACTGATCAGCACCCTTTAAACAAGACTCTTTATGAAATCGGCTCTATCACCAAAACCTTTACTGCCTTTATACTGGCCGATGCGGTGATTAAAAAGAAAGTACAATTGAGCGATGCCATTACTAAATATTTACCGGCAGAGCTGGCTGCCAATACATCCCTGCAGGCAATAACCCTGGAGCAATTGGCCAATCATACCAGCGGCTTACCAAGAATGCCGGATAATATAAGCGCTACTATGAAAGATCCGTCAGACCCGTATGGGGAATACCGTAAAGAAGATTTGTATGCCTTCATTAAAAATTATTCATCAGGTAACCCTACCGGTAAAAACTATGCTTACAGCAATTTAGGCTTTGGTCTTTTAGGAGCGATTATGGAAAATGTTTACGGGAAATCTTATGAGGACCTTTGTAAGGAGCTCATTTTTAAACCCTCCCGGATGAATGATGCCTATGTAGCCAATATCAGTGACAGTAGTATGGTAGCCAGCGGGTTTAATGAGGAAGGAATCCGTGTGCCGTATTGGAACTTTAAAATAATGCAGGCGGCCGGCTCCGCCAAAAGCAATACGGAAGATATGATTAAATACGCTTTACAGTTTACCCAAAAACAAAACCGTACCAATAAATTTACACCGGTAGCAGAGTTGTTGATGACGCCAACTTTTAATAATAACGGTACTAAATTAAGCCTTGCCTGGCATATGGGCAGCCTGAAAGATACGATAGATTTTATGGAACATAGTGGTGGTACTTACGGCTTTAGAAGCAATATAATGATTGTGCCGGATAAACAGATAGCTATTGCCGGGCTCGTTAATTCCGCTACAGAAGGGATGATAGAAAATATCAACAGAACTGTTTTATCATTTATTGCTAAACCTTAATGACTTTTTATTTACAATTGGACAATTTTTGGTATTTGCAAATGTCTGTTGGCTCTAATTTTGCATAGAGATTATTGGGAATAATTGATTAAGATAAAAAGAATTCTGCATGAGCGTTCAAGTTCTGTCAAATGTAAATGTATCATTTGATAACACAGAGAAAGCATTTAAATACAAGACAGATGCCGAACTTAAAGAAGCAAACTTCCTGTTTGCTTCTATGGGTTATCAGTGGCTGGTAAATATTGGCAGCCGCTTAACCCCCTGGGCTTTAAAAGTCGGCTTGCCGATAAAAGGGTTAATAAAAAAAACTGTATTTAAGCAGTTTGTAGGTGGTGAAACATTAGAAGAGACCATTCCGGTAGTAAAAAAACTGGCAGAGTTCGGTGTTGGCTGCATTTTAGATTATGGCGTAGAGGGCGGTAATGATGGTGAAATTGGTTTTGACCACGCAGCAGACGAGTTCATTAAGGTAATCAACTTTGCAGCATCGCAAAGCAGCATACCTTACATGAGTATAAAAGTAACCGGCTTTGCCCGTTTCGGTTTATTGGAAAAGATAGATGGGACCATGGCCAAAGAAAGCGGCAGCCTCATTGTAAAATACAATAATACCCTGCTTAAATTATCGGCAGAAGAAAGAGAAGAATGGGCAAGGGTAGAAAGCCGCATGGACAAAATTTGTACTGCTGCTGCCAATAAAAAAATTGGTGTTTTAGTGGATGCAGAAGAAACCTGGATCCAGGATTCCGTAGATGCGCTTACCTGCCTGGCTATGGATAAATACAATAAAGAGGTTTGTATTGTGTTTAATACCATACAATTATACCGTCACGACAGGCTGGCTTTTTTGAAATTAATGCATGAGGCCGCTACAGAACGACACTTTATTTTGGGCGCTAAAATTGTTCGTGGAGCTTATATGGAAAAAGAGCGCGAACGGGCATCTGAACAAAATTATCCTTCCCCTATACAGCCGACTAAGGAAGCAACCGATGTGGATTATAACGCGGCGCTCACTTTTTGTATAGAGCATATAAAAAATATAGATGTAATTGTTGCCAGTCATAACGAATACAGTAATAAACTGGCCATCCAATTGCTCAACGAAAAAGAAATACCGTTAAATCATCCGCATATCAGTTTTAGCCAGTTATATGGGATGAGTGATAACATCACGTTCAACCTGGCAGCAGCAGGCGCTAAGGTCACCAAGTATTTACCATTCGGACCTTTAGATGATGTAATACCTTACCTGATGCGTCGTGCACAGGAAAATAGCAGTGTAAGCGGCCAGACAGGAAGAGAGTTACTGCTTATAAAAAAAGAAATAAAAAGAAGAGGTATATAATCCTTTTATTTATAACCAGAGTTGTCAAGCTCAGTGGATCACTATTAAACTAAATTCAGCTGTATCAGAATTAATTCCGGTACAGCTTTTTCTTTTTTGGGGCTCTCGGCTTTCGGTAACCGGCCCCGGCATCCGTTCCTGCTGCTTTGGGCTCGCTGCCGCTCGGTACTCCTGCGTCGTACCATGCCCGCCGCATCAGGCAGCCTTTGAGCAGTTGTAATTCTATTTATGGTGACTAATGTACGATAGAAGAGGTGTAATAAAGCTATGACCTGTTACTATTGATGCAAATGCTCCATTTGGCCCAATAAAAAACATCTTACAAAACTGCAAGATGTTTTCTGCTATAATTTTATTTGAAATATACTTATTCCGCCATCATGTCCTTTACCATCGTAATGATATCTTCCACATTCGGTTTGCTGAAGTAGTCACCATCACTGCCATAAGCAGGGCGGTGGGCCTGTGCGGCAAGTGTACGCGGAGTCGCATCAAGATAGCGATAACCACGCTGAACCTCCATCACCTGGTTATACATATAAGAAACAGCGCCACCAGGAACATCCTCATCCACAAACAATATGCGGCTGGTTTTCTTAAGCGATTCCAGAATTTTATGATTGGTGTCGAATGGTAACAAAGTCTGAACATCAATTACTTCCACACTAATGTCCAGTTGCTCTAATTTCTCAGCAGCATCCATTACAATACGCAGTGTAGAACCATAACTCACAATAGTAAGGTCACTACCTTCTTTAAGTGTTTCAGGAATACCCAACGGCACAGTGAAGTCACTTAAATTAGTAGGTTGTTTCTCTTTTAAACGATACCCGTTTAAACATTCAATAACAATGGCAGGGTCGTTGGATTGTAATAGCGTATTGTACATACCGGCTGCCTGTACCATATTACGTGGTACACATACGTACATACCACGAAGGCTGTTCACAATCATGCCCATCGGGCTGCCACTATGCCAGATACCTTCCAGACGGTGTCCGCGCGTCCGCACAATAATCGGGCAACTTTGCTGGCCAACGGTGCGGTAATGCAATGAAGCAACATCATCACTTAAGGGCTGTAATCCGTAAAGCAGGTAATCTAAATACTGGATTTCAGCAATCGGACGCAAACCTCTTAAAGCCATCCCGATTCCCTGACCCATAATAGACAATTCCCTGATGCCGGAATCAGCAATGCGGTAAGCGCCATATTTAGCCTGAAGACCCGCAAAGCCCTGGTTCACATCACCAATATACCCCAGGTCCTCCCCGAAAGCAACAACCAGCGGATTGTTTTTAAACAACTGGTCAAAATAAGTGTTCAGGATCTCAAATCCATTCTTAATTACCGGCTCCGCATCAAATTCAGCTTTCACTTCAGCTACTTTCAATGCAGATTTTGGCCCGTTATCGTACAAATAAGAATTATACAAACCCTTATTGTCCTCTTTCAATTTATTATAATAATTATTAACAAAAACTGCCTGTTCCCTTGTTTTAGACATTTCCACTGCAATACCTAAAGCATGCATAATATCCCTGCGAAGCGGTTCTTTAGTCTTTTCTAACTGGTTATAGGCCTTTTGAATTTCACCTGTATAATCCGCACCGTTATCCAGTTGTTTTTTTATAAGGTTAACAGCGTACTGCTTTTGTTCTTTAATAGGCTCTATATAATCGGACCATGCTTTCTGACGGGCATTCTTAATAATAGTTTTAGCCTCAATCTCCAGTTCTTCAACCTGCTCCAGTGTCGCCAGGTCGTTTTCCACGATCCATTCTTTCATTTTCCTGATGCAGTCCCATTCCCTTTCCCATTCCAGTCGCTCCTGGGTTTTATAACGTTCATGGCTGCCACTGGTACTATGGCCCTGGGGCTGGGTCACTTCTTCTACATGAAAGATAGCAGGAGTATGGGTTTCCCTGATTTTGGCAATACCGGTTTCAAATACTTCGCACATACCGGCATAATCCCAGGCCTTTACATTGTATATATTTAAGCCGTTGGTGCCCGGTTCTATCTGAAAACCTTTAAGTGCTTCAGAAATAGACGCTTTAGTCGTTTGCATCGCTTTCGGTACAGAAATGCCGTAACCATCATCCCAAATAAAAATCGCCAATGGCACCTGCATTACAGATGCCGCATTCACCACTTCCCAAAAATGGCCTTCACTGGTACTGGCATCACCTATTGTACAAAAGCAAACTTCATTACCATTATTACTTAAGTTGGTAAAAGCTTTTAATTCTTCAAC
This sequence comes from Polluticaenibacter yanchengensis, assembly GCA_027854065.1. Lineage (GTDB taxonomy): Bacteria > Bacteroidota > Bacteroidia > Chitinophagales > Chitinophagaceae > Phnomibacter > Phnomibacter yanchengensis. Next base: position 39,793 of record JAQGEF010000013.1, read on the forward strand.
ATTCCTGAAAGTTTTTGAGGCAGCAGCCAGGCCCAGTGCGCGAGGCATTTGACCGGCAGTTGGCGCCATATCAGCAGCAGTATTTAACTGAGCTGTCAGGTTTGCCCAGTTGCCGTTAATATCCCTGTTTTTAGTAGCGTAGTGGGAATTCATATTACGTCCGGCAGAATGAAAATCATGTGTCGGATCAGGATCACCGTATAGTTGGGAGAAAAACTGGTCCGGGGTTGTAATGCCCGAAGCCATCATCCAGCTTTGGTCACGGTAGTAGCCACTGCGCCAGTCACCCGCTTTAAAGAATTTAGATAATGCAATTTGCGGCACTTCCTTACCATCACCGAAAATGCCGAATTTAGCTTTCCCCGTCAGTACTTCACGTCTGCCCATTAAGCTGGCCTCACGGCTGATACAGGCCGTTTTATAATCATTAATAACTTCATTTTTAAAGCTTTCGTAAGATAACTCAGCTAAGTCGTTAGTAATGTTAGAACTAAAATTGTTATTTGTCATTCGATAGAGGCTTTTAAATGGTATTCTTAAAATAAAGATACCAAAATGAACAGAAACGCCAATGAATATCTATCTTGTAAATGGAATTTTTACACAATAAATAGGCAAGCTTTGCAGCAAAGAAACATTTTTCTGAGGGTTTAAAACCAAAAAAATGAATTAAAAATGGGAACGTAACCGGAAATTTATTATTTGTTTAAAATTTAAAATGCAACCTTTTAATATTATTAATATATCTTTTGTTGTATAAAATTTTATTTACCGGCATATCACAATTTTTAACATTTGTTGTTTGTGCTCATTTGTAATTTGTATTAACTTAGCAAAAAAGAAAATAAATTAATTAAAAAATAGTCATGAAAAAAGTATTTGTAGCCATACTAGCTGGTTTTTTAACGCTTGGTGTTTCTAACGTTAATGCGCAAACCGTGGCTGGTCAGGGCAAAACCCAGGAAGTAATTTCTTTAAACGAAACTAATCACAACTTTGGTAAAGTACCACAAGGAAAACCTGTTACTACCACTTTTGTTATCAATGTAACTGGTGCGGACAGCTTAAATCTTGAGCACGTGCAGGCATCTTGCGGATGTACTACACCTGAATTTAAAGCAGGTAAATATGCTCCGGGTAGCAAAGTTGAAATTAAAGTAGGTTACAATGCGGCATCTGTAGGTAGCTTCAGCAAACCGGTAACTATTATCTATAACAACGGTCAGCAAAAAGTAATTAATATTTCAGGTGAAGTAGAATCTACACCGGCTGCAAGTGCTCCGGCATCTGCTGGCAAATCCCTTTAATTATTTTCTGAATTAATATTTATAGTATAATGCGTCGTTTTTTATTATTGTTTTTAAGTTTTTTTGTATCAATAAGCATGTTCGCACAGGGTACAGGTACCTTAAAGTTTACTAAAAAAGAACATGCATTTGGAAAAGTACCGCAAAGTACACCGGTAACCTATTCTTTCGAATTTGAAAATACAGGAACTTCACCGGTAATAATAGAAGATGCGGTAGCTGAATGTGGTTGTACCAAACCTGAATTTCCTAAAAAGCCGATATTAAAAGGCAAAAAAGGCATTATTTCGGTGACCTACGATGCTAAAGAAGCTGGTGCATTTACTAAAAAAGTGACAGTAACAGTAGTCAACTCAAAAGAACCGGTAATACTAACGATAACCGGCGAAGTAGTTAAAGCCAAATAAGATAGATTGTTATATTCCTATCATAAGTAAAATCCCCGCACATTATGTGACGGGGATTTTTATTGCATAGCTTTATTGTTGCCCGGTTTAAAATTTGAATTTTGTACAACCGATGATAAAAAATATCCACCCGGTTATAAAGAGTAAACCACCAATAGGTGTAATAGCGCCAAGCCAGGTTAATGGTTTATTAAAAGCATAACCCAGGGTAATAGTATATAATGAGCCGCTAAAAATAATGGTACCCAGGAGAAAGCAAAAATTAGCGGTTAAGAATTGCTTTTCCGGCTGGAATTTAAATAATAAAGCAGATAAGACAATAGCTAAAGCATGATAAAACTGGTACTCTACACCTGTTTTATATACCTGCATTGGTTGAGAACGTGTCGGCTCCAAAACAATATGCGCCACTTTTGGAAGAATGCCATGTGCGCCAAAAGCGCCTAAAACAACCGCTAACAATGCCAGTGAAGACCCTATTAATAGATATGTTTTCATATAAAAAATTTGCAGCAAAGATAACGGCTTGCAGCTATAAATGTATTTGATAATAACAGGTTTGTCATATCTCAGATACATTTATAGCTGTTTCAAGTATCCAAAGGAGAGAGTGAATATTGCCCCAAAGACGACCCGTAAAACTATACACCAAACAAATCACTTGATAAATACCTGTCTCCGCGGTCGCATATGATGCAGACAATAATACCGGATTCAAGCGTTTTAGCTATTTCTACAGCCGCATGTACTGCACCGCCACTGCTCATACCACAGAAGACAGCTTCCTCTTTTGCCAACCGGTTAGTCATGATGCGGGCATCTGTTTCACTTAAATTAAATACATGGTCCACACGGTCCCTGTTAAAAATAGAAGGCAGGTAGGCTTCCGGCCATTTACGGATACCCGGGATTTTAGATCCGTCAGTTGGTTGACAGCCAATGATTTGAGTATTGGAATTCTGTTCTTTCAGGTACCTGGAAACACCCATAATAGTACCGGTAGTACCCATGGCGGAAACAAAATGGGTAACGGTCCCGTTGGTGTCACGCCAGATTTCCGGGCCGGTTGTTTTGTAATGCATACCGGGATTATCCGGATTCCCAAACTGGTTCAGCATCAGGAAACCACCTTTAGCCACCTGTTCATTGGCATAATCTATCGCGCCCTCCATTGATCGTTCCTTAGGCGTAAGTGTTACTTTAGCGCCAAAAGCCTGCATGGTCAGCACCCGTTCTCGGGTCGCATCTTCCGGCATAACGATTTCTATCGGGTACTTAAACATACTGGCAATCATTGCCAACGCAATACCCGTATTCCCACTGGTCGCTTCTATTAATTTTATACCAGGCTTTAAATCTCCCCGTTCTATCGCCCCTTTAATCATGCCATATGCAGCGCGGTCCTTTACGCTGCCACCAGGGTTGTTACCCTCTAGTTTAGCCAGTATTTTTACGTTCGGATTTTCGTTGATATATCTTAACTCTACCAACGGCGTATTGCCTACTAAATCTAATAACAATGCCATTTTAATTATCAATTATCGATTCACTATTAATTATTCTTACCGGTTGTGCCAGGCGAATGCCCAAAGATTCCAGGTGTACAATCAGCTTTAATATTACCTGCTGGCGATAATTTGCAAAATCGCGGTATTCGAAGCAATGAATATTAAAAATAAGTTCACATTTAATGCTGTATTCACCAAAACCTGTTACGCAGGCTCTTAAAAATTCCGTATGCTCTACAGAAAGTACCAACGCTTCCAGTCCACGGGTCATTTCATCCAACTGTGTGGCACTCGTATCCAGTTTTACATCGAAAGGTACAACTGCACGCCTGAAATTCAAGCGGGAAATATTCTGAAGTGGTGTTTTTACCAGTTCCGCATTTGGAAAAATAAGTAATTCGCCCATTATGTCGCGGATATGCGTGGTCTTTATACCGATATGCTCCACTGTCCCCACCTGGTTATTCACCTTTATGATATTGCCAACTTCAAACGGCTTGTCCAGGAAAATGACAAAATAACTAAACAGGTCACTCAATATATTTTGTGCGGCTAATGCTATAGCAATACCACCTACACCAAGACCAGTTAAAATGGTTTTAATATCGTAGCCTTTAAGGTCCAGTAACATCAGGAAGCCAGTAATCCATACCAGTCCTTTTATTACCATCAGAATGCCGTTTATCTGTCTCATTCTCGCTTCCGGTTCACCTTTCAGCTGCATGTAGGATTGTACAGATAAATGCAGGGTATAGTTAATGATCCGGATAACAAAAAAGATAACGACCACATTAATGGTGAAATCTAATATTTTTTCGCCTCTTGGCGTAAAATGTAACCGGTTAATGATGAAATAGTTGATGAGCAGAAAAGTAAATGGCACCACATTTTTAAGCAAAGCCCTAATAAATAAGCTGTTTAACTTAGAAGAGGTCATCTCTTTCCTTTGACTGATTTTCTTTTCAATAAGTTGCCTGCAAAACCAGTAAATAACAAATACCAATACTAACAAGCTAAGTGTAAGTATATAATCGGAAATGGAATTATTAAAAAAATGCTTATTAAGTATTTCTTTCATCCAGATAAAAGTAAAGTAAAAAAACGGGCAGACATCTGTTTAGCCCTTAATTTTGACAAAATTGAAAGAGAAAAAGAAAATAGAATTGCTGAATTGCCTGCATACTACTATTATAGAAGCAGGGATTGATGAAGCCGGCAGAGGTTGTTATGCCGGGCCGGTTTTTGCTGCAGCAGTTATTTTGCCAAAGGATTTTTATCACCCGCTTTTAAACGACAGTAAGCAACTTAACGAAAAGCAGCGGCAGGTATTAAGGCCGGTTATAGAAGCAGAAGCATTGAGTTACGCCGTGGCCAAAGTAGATAGTGACATCATCGATGAAATAAATATTTTACAGGCTACCTACCTGGCGATGCACAATGCCATAAACGCCCTGGCACTTACCCCTGAACATTTACTGATAGATGGTAACCGTTTTAAAAAACACTCAATTCCACATACGACCGTAATAAAAGGGGATGGAAAATACGCCAATATTGCCGCCGCCAGTATTCTGGCTAAAACCCACCGTGACGAATTTTTAGACAATATGGCACTTGAATTTCCGCAGTATCAGTGGCAAAAAAACAAAGGATACGGCACTTTGGTCCATCGCCAGGCCATTGAGAAATTCGGTCTGTGTAAATATCACCGCAAAAGTTTCAATATAAACAATCCTCAAATATCGATTCCTTTTTAGGTGCCGTTTTTGGATTAAATTTTAGAAATGTTTATAAAATAAATTGTTTTTTTTAGGAAAAATCATTATAACTTTGCAACCCGTTAACGTTGTGCCGTAACACAACTGATTCCAGAAATTACAGTACAGCTAAGGCTACTTGATATCTGCTAACTGTGTGGCAATAATGTTTCGGCAACAAGAAAAATAATTTTACGCAAAAGCATGAAACTAACACAGTTTAAATTCGACCTTCCATTAAATCTCATTGCACAGACTCCTACAAAAAAACGTGAAGACAGTAAGTTGATGGTATTAAACCGTAAAACCGGCAATATCGAAGACCGTACGTTCAGCGATATTTTAGAATATTTCGACGATAAAGATGTTTTTGTAGTAAATAATACAAAGGTTTTTCCAGCCAGGATGTATGGCAGAAAAGAGAAAACAGGTGCAAAAATCGAAGTGTTTTTGTTACGTGAATTAAATAAACCGAACCGTCTTTGGGATGTAATTGTGGACCCTGCCCGTAAAATCCGCGTAGGTAATAAACTGTACTTTGGTGAAAATGACGAAATGGTGGCAGAAGTGATTGATAATACGACCAGTCGTGGACGTACTATTAAATTCCTTTGGGATGGTACAGATGAAGAGTTCAGAAATATGCTTGATTTCTTAGGTGAGACACCTTTGCCAAAATACATTAAGCGAAAACCTGATGAATTAGACAAAGAAAGATACCAGACCGTTTATGCAAAACATGAAGGGGCGGTAGCCGCTCCAACTGCAGGTTTACATTTTAGCCGTGAGTTAATTAAACGTTGCGAAATCAAAGGGATTCGATTTGCGGAAACTACTTTACATACAGGCTTAGGCACATTCCGCCCGATTGAAGTAGAAGATTTGAGCAAGCACAAAATGGATGCGGAATATTATCATGTAGATGAAACTGCCTGTAAAATTGTCAACAAAGCAAAAGTTGACGGCAACCGCATTTGCGCCATTGGTACTACTACTATGCGTTCTTTAGAATCTTCTTTCACAGCAGATCATTTATTAAAACCATCAGAAGGGTGGAGCAATATGTTCATACACCCACCTTATGATTTCAATATTGCAGATAGCCTGGTGACAAATTTCCATTTGCCTAAAACAAGTTTACTGATTTTGGCAAGTGCTTTTGCCGGTTACGATTTGTTAATGGAAGCATACAAAAAAGCAATTAAAGATAAATACCGTTTCTTCACTTATGGCGATGCCATGTTGATCCTGTAATTATTAAAATAGTTATAATGAAAATGCCTGCAACAGTTATAGTTTGCAGGCATTTTTAATTGAAGGAGTCATTAATGATTGCAGAATAAATAATCCCTTAACTGTTTGTTCTGATATAAAGTCCTTCCTATGCAAAAGCGCGGAGGAAGCATTTGATAGTTGAGATTAATGTTTAAGCACCGGTTTGCTATACCATTTAACGCCATCGAAAACCTGTATGTTATACATGCCTGCGCTGATAGGTATTCGATTAAAAAGAATTGTTTTCCTTTGAAATGCAGTAATAATAGACCGCTCTGTATATACCACTTTACCCGTAACGTCCACTATTCTTATAACAGCATTAAAGGCTTTGTCATTATTAAACTGTAAATGGATAAATTGCTGATTTACCGGGTTGGGAAAAGCTGAAAACAAATGAGAACTGCCATCTATAAAAATTGTTTTTACCGGTGAGTATATCGCAGGTTCATTAATGAAATTCTGTTTGATCCTGAAATAATATACACCATTGCCATTCAAAAGATTTAGTTCATGCTGGTAGTTCATGATACTCTGTACAGGAACCATAACAGAAGTGAAATTACCCGTAGCAAACCCATTACCGGTATTTGTATATTCTATCGTATAATTCAATACATTCAGTTGAGAACTCGGTGTCCACTTCAATAGAACTACATCAGGGGTTTTACGTACCAGGTCTAATAATACCCATTTATTATTCAGGGGAATGTTAGAGTCCTTACCATCGTTAAACCAGAATTCAGAAAAAGTATTGATGTCAAAGTCAAAATAAAACCCGTTTTGAAAAGGCAGTGCTGTTAATTGGTTCGGGCTGATATATTCATAAATACCGCCGGCATTATTATTCAGGTTATTATCCTCAACAGAGCGGTTCACACTGGAGAACTTTGTAATGCCTAATTTAGTATAATCCAAAGGAAAAGAGCAGTCCACGCAGCCGCTTGCAGCCTGCATTTCTTTCATTTCAGCATTGGTTAAATATAAGCGCACCCTCACATCATTGCCCAAAATACTCCTGTTTGCAGGCTTTATGGTAAAGCTTCTGTTAAAAAGATATTGGCCTCCAAAGTTGGCTACTGCACCGGATCTTTTATAAAGGTTTACCTCGGTAAGCCCCAGGTCCTGGCCTTGAGGGTCAAGTTGTACCACGTATTTATTATCAGGACTAATGAAGTTTACTATTTGACTACCGTCAACGTTAGCCGTAATTGTAGTCGTTCCAACCTTATCTTCTATCGTTTTTGTATCATCATAAATGTATACATTATCTAAAGCAAAGCCATCAAAAGCCGTCGCCTCATCTGTATTAATGGCAAAACGGAACCTCAGGTTGTTTAAATTAGGCAATGGGGCCGTTGCCGTTTTCCAGGCATTACTATTCTGTTTATACCACAGATTCTCAGTGCCGTCATATAGATTATTGTCTTGATTATAAGAGCCTGCTGTTGTCCAGTTAATGCCGTCTAAAGAATATTGTAAAGCAACATAGTCGCAAATAGCCTGCTGAGAAGAGCAGTCCTCAATATTAGAAATATAACTAAAGCTCAGTTTGGGATTAGCAGTAACTCCTAAATTAAAGCAAGGAGACATGATGCTGCTCGATTCCCCATTGTTATAGAACCCGGTCAGATTTGTTTTCCAGACCTTAGCACTGGAAGCAGCATTTTGCAGGAAATTAGAAGCCGGTACACCCCATTGCCATGAAGAGTTAATGCCGGATTCAATGAACTGACCATTATCTGTTTCAAAATTATTAATAAATGGAAATGATGAAATCAATGGTTGATTGATCACTTCAATTTTCTTTTTATTATTGATACTAACATTATCATCCGCAGTAATCACTTCACATTCCAGGGAATGTTTGCCAAAAGCAGCCAGGTTCGCTTTAGATGTAAATGTGTATGAACGGGAGCTGTTGGCAGGAATTGTAGTATTAAACGCTTCTGTGATAAGCGGCCCGTTATTAACGGCATAACGCAATGTAAAGTTGGTCACAGCATAATTCATTGTATTCCGGATAACAACAGTAACATTTGTAGTACTAGTCAATCCGCAGTTAATTGTCTTAGGGCTGGATATTTCCACCAACTCCACATCATTCACCGCCTGGTAAAGCCTGATGTCATCGAAAGAGATACCGGCGAAATTCGTATTGTCTGAAATGCCCAGTAATGAACCCTGGATAAACCGCAGTTGTGTAGAAGTAGAAAGCGCCTGCACAGGACTTGCAGTCTTGATCGCATTCAGAATATCAATACTAGGAGATTGGTGCCATTCTCCTGGTTTCAGTGTCAGGTTGTCCGTAATATTAAAGACGTTTACCCAATTCTTTTTATCATCTCCCCTTACCCCTACATTACTTACAAAATCCTGGTTTTGATAAACACCATGGTATTTGTACTTAAAATCCAATCTTATATTGTTAAAACTGTTCACCCCGTCTAAATTAAAGGTGCCCACCAGGTTATTGCTATTAGCCCCGTTCAACATGGATACATTTTCCAATGCCAGGGATTTAATACCGGCAACAGATAAGCTGGCAGGCAAATCACTTCTTGCCTGGCCGTTTACAGTAGTCGTCGTAAGGTCCCATCTTTCAATACCGGCCATGCCAAATTGGGCACCCTGGTACACATTTTTTGCAGCTGTCTCAAAACCTTCATAAATCAGGTTATTGCTAACAAGTGCAGACATTAAATTAGGGTTTGGTAAATTTTTCACCACTCTTATCAAAGTATCATTAATAGGAGCGATGTCCACTTTGGCGGTATTTTCTACAATCGCTTTTATCTCGTAAGAAGTATTAGGTGCGGAAAAGTTCAGGCCATAAAAAATATGGCTTAAAGTATCCAGGCTATTTATTTGTTTCCCGGGTTCTTCAATCAAAGTACCGCCGTTAATAGAGTATTTTACTTTGTAAGAACCGGCAGGGATAACTGTATTCGTATTGTTTTTTATTAAAACTCTTAAATAATCCTTAGTAGCTAAAGAAGAACTCGTCAGTTCCCTGCCATTAGAAGGTTCAGGAATATCTATAACAGCTAAATCACTTTTAGATAATTCACTGGTACAACTGGTACTGTTCGGCCGGATTCTAACAAGCGTGTTATAGTGACCCACCTGGTTGTTTTTTACAGACCTGGCACCAATAAAGTAAGTAGAATCTTTATTAAGACCATAGATCATATAATTACCGGCAGCATTATTATATTTAATTCGCTTTACGGGTACAACACTGTCATTTTTTACCATTATAATCTCAACGCTATCAATACCTGAGGTCACAGGCCAGGTCACCAGCTGCGCACCGTGACAAGAGCCGGCCGATGGTACTGTAAAGCCAAGTCTTTCAAGTATTAAAAAAGTGTCCGAAACCGCTACAATATTCGCGTTGTTCCTGGTAATTCTCAATCTAGCAGTTTTACCATTCTCCGCTGCAGGAGGCTTCCAGCCATAATGTCTCAACGTACCTGCCAAATTACTTATAATAGAGTTCCAGGTGCTGCCGTTGTTGGTCGTGTATTCAAGTTTATAAGTATCCCCGTCCGGGTAGCCTTCATCAAACCAGTTAACAACGATACCATAAACGAAAATATAGTTTTCATCAATGTTTGTAATTGACCAGGTCTCAGCCCGCTTAGGAGATGTTATCCGCAGTTCTTTCGGCACAAAATCATACACCATAAAATACTGCTGACTTAATCCCTGTTGAATATTATATCCTTTTACGCGTATAGTATAAGTACCAGGTTGAGGTGTTTTTATAGTTATCTGCTCACTGTTATTCACCCTGTCCACACCTGGCAATGCCGTAGCAGTAACACTCCCGTAATTACCATCTAAAACCAGTGGGTATTCAATAGTTGTACCATCAGGGTAAACAACCTCAATATCCAGGTCATTAATGAGCTTTTTGGCGGATAATATACTCGCTACCGGATCATGCCAGTAGATCATCGCTTTTAAGAACGCAGCGTTGGCAGGAACAGTTACAGAATACGTTTGAACTTCGTTATTTTGTATGCTGTTTGTTTTAAAATGTTCATCATTCAGCATCCTGATGCTGTTATCAAAATTCACCACGCCATAGCCATATATATAATCCGGGCCATAATTCCCGATATCTTTAGCGCCATTCATAATCAGGGCTTTAATTAAACCTGATTTGGGGTTGGTATTATATTTTTTCCTGTATTGTTCAATCAGTAATGCAGCTTGTCCCGTAGTAGCCGGTGCGGCCATACTCGTTCCAAAGTAAACATCATAGGCATCATCCGTAAGTGTAGAGGATAAAACACCGATTGCAATTACTTCAGGCTTCAGCCTTCCGTCTGTGGTAGGCCCTGTACTACTCGTAGGTGCGGCACTGAAAGTGTGCCATAGATTGCCGACGGCCAAGCCGTTTTTACTGGTTTGGTAGCCTGCTAAAATAGTATTATAGCGTTGAGGGAAAGGGGTACATGACATATCTCCGGAATTACCCACCGCAAATATGTTTAATAACTCATCTCTTTCAAAAGCTAAATTGTCTACCAGGGCTGAATAACTGTCATACTGGCCGTTGGTCAAACAATCACCATTGGCGTTCCCATAACTATTATTGGTTAATACCATTCCATACCTGTCTACATACTCTTTCGCGTTTTTTAATACGCCGCTGAAAAACTGGTTGATCACTTTAGCTTTTGGAGCATAACCTTCCCTGTCTTTTGATCTTAAGCCTCCTCCTGCAATGGTGCCAGTTACGTGGCTGCCATGATTATTGACTATACCGCCGGCATAGCTGATCACCCTGTTTTTTAAATCGACATGAGATAATCCGGCACCGTCATCACCAACACCAACAATAATACCTTCACCCTTTAATCCAAAACCACCGTCAACAATAGCCCTTCCGGCAGAAGTCGCATTATGTATGATTTTACTTTTTTCATTCAGAACAAAATCCTTTCTGGATTCATTAATGAAACTAACAACAGGTAGCCCGGAAATACTTGTCAGTTGGCTGCCGTTTGCTTCTATTTCATAAAGCAACAATTGATCGCTGTTATTAATCAGTTCATATGGTATATGATTATCTTTAAACCAGCTTTCAATGACCTCGGTATTAACCCCAGTAAAAAAAGTAACACTTAATTTTAATTTCCCGGGTTGCTTTACTTCAGCTTTCTCATATTTGCCGCTGATTAATGCCTTGCTTATTTTTTCTTCAGGGTTCACTTCGTATACCTCACTTACTGTATTGTTCAGCTTTAATAAAGTGGCAGGTGCTAACGCAGATTTTACAAAATATAAATCGTTATCAGTTTTCTGGTATATTTTAATGGCATCGCCGTAAGCAGGTGGTGTATTGTTTTTTGTCTTTAATAAAAAGAAATACTCGCCGTTCCAGTTTATTCTTTTATTAAAGCTCGAATCATTTGGCAGGGTAATTAATTGAAATTTCCCGGTATCCCGCTTTTGAAAAGTCAATTGCTGGGACTTTAGTGCAGACGGCACTAATAAGCATAAAAATGCCAGGATATATTTAAAGTTAAAATTCATTGTAAGCAGTTATTTAGTCACACTAATATTAAAAATATTAATTCATTCCCTTAACCTTAAATTTAGTCTTCTTTTCAGGCTTTTCGCCACTTAATACTCTTTCTGCACCCATATTGGCACTATTACTCGGACAACCCCGCTTCGAACTGGCACAACTTACCACCAGGCCGGTTACCATTGTTATAAAAATCAGTTTTACTACAGAATATTTATTAATGTTCATTTTTTTCAATTATAAGTTTAAGAATATTTTCTACCTGCACACTTACCAGTTGTTTGTCATCATTTATTACAACATAATCACATAAGCGCATCTTAATTTCTTCATTTATCTGATTTTTCATACGGGACCTTACTTCATCCGCCGAAATCCTGTCTCTGTTGACAACCCTGTTTATCCTGATGCTTTCAGGCGCATAAACCCCTATCATTACATCCAGGTTACCCGCACTACCACTCTCAAAAAAGATGGCTGCTTCCTTGGCAACAATACCTTTATTCTGAAGATTAAACCATTTTTCACCCTCGCTTATCACAACGGGATGGGTTATGCTATTTAATATTTTTAATTTTTCCGGATTATTGAATACGATTTTCGACAGCAATGCTCTGTTTAATGTCTCTTTTATATAAACTTCTTCACCAAAGGCATTTATAAGCCCTTCTCTTACTTTTTCATTTGTATCTATAATTATTCTTGCTTCTTTATCAGCATTATACACAGGTATTTCGTAAGTTTCCAATATTTTGGACACTACCGATTTGCCTGAACCTATACCCCCGGTAATGCCTATTTTTATTGGATTAATCAAATTTAAACTATTATTCACGAAATTTTGAATAATCATAAAGCCAAAGTTTTCATTAAGTCGCCATCATATTAAGAATAATATAAAAACGTAAGTTCAAAATTAGTGTTATTAAGCTATCATTTATTTTAGTTCCACAAGTTTTTTTAGAAATTTACTTTTACCTTTTTAAAAACTACCTTTGCGAATCAAAGAAGATAAAGAACATATGTTTCAGAACTTATTTCAAAAATTTTCAGAACAAAAAATAGCGGTTATTGGAGATGTTATGCTGGATACATACTGGTTTGGCAGTACAGACAGGATCTCGCCGGAAGCACCCGTACCGGTTGTTGCTGTAAAAAAAATGGAATACAGGCTTGGAGGCGCGGCAAATGTGGCTTTAAATCTGCTGGCTTTAAATGCATCCGTAAGTATCCATTCTGTAGTTGGGAATGATACGGATGCCGATACTCTGTTACAAATGTTTACCAATATCGGTATTGATGCATCACATACCCTAAGGTCAGGAAACAGGCTGACCACTAACAAAATAAGAATTGTTAGCCGCAATCAACACCTGTTAAGACTCGATAATGAGATCCAGTCAGATTTGGATGCTGAAACAGAATCCGTATTTATACAGGCAACGATTGATGCTTTCAATAAAAACAAACCCGATGTCGTTATTTTTGAAGATTATAATAAAGGTGTATTGACGGAAAACGTCATTTCCCGGTTAATGAATTACTGTAATGAAAATAACATCATCACAGCAGTCGATCCAAAACGCAAGAACTTCTTTGCTTACAGGCATGCCGGTATTTTTAAACCCAATTTAAAAGAAGTGGCAGATGCGTTAGGTATTTTGGATATTAAACCAGCTTTTGATGGCCTGACCCATATTCACCAGCAATTACAAAAGCAATTGGAGCACCAGGTATCCCTTATAACACTTAGTGAACATGGTGTATTCGTAGCTGATAAAAATAACTCCGCTATTTATCCTGCGCACTTGCGGACCATCGCAGATGTCAGTGGTGCCGGTGATACTGTTATCGCAGTCGCATCCCTGGTATATGCCTGTACTTTAGATAAAGATTTAACTGCAAAAATAGCCAATCTTGCCGGTGGTATTGTCTGCGAAGAAGTAGGTACGGTAGCTATTAATGCTGGAAAGTTATTAGCGGAATGTGAGAATACAATAACGATTTAAGTGATTGTCATTAACCAGGCAGTTACATGCTATAACGCTGTTCCGTATTTCTCCTTCGCCATTAATAAAACCTGTTTGTATTATAGCAAATAACAGACAGGTTGTATATAACCCCAAAAATTTACTTCATCAATACGGTCATCCATTAAACAATACCTATCGGCACAATCAAAAGGTATTGTTTCCCCACCGGTATACCATTGACGGTTACGAAATCCATGATAAATAAAATTTATTAATTAATTTAACTTTTATTTAAAAAATATTTATATTTGAAATAATATTATTTCTGCAAAACAAGCATGTTTGTGGTAAATAAATAAAGCAAGATACAGTAAGTCTGCAAAAAATTACACCAGGGATTTTGTGATACTGGTAGTTAGACAAGTGTTGATTTCCGGATTTTATACAGATTTGAACGATTATTACATCAGCGTTTTTTTTCTAATTTATAATACAAAAAATCAGACAATGGAAAATCAAATTCACTCTTCAATTACAGAAAGCAATAAATTCAACTTCAGAGATTTTATGTCCTTCAAATCGATGATTACCCTCAAGTTCATACCGATTATTTACATTGTAATAGCCGTAATTATTACATTGTCAGGATTGGTTATGATGTTTTCAGGGGGTGGCAGGTCATCATACGGTTATGGAGAAATGAGTCCCATGGCATTCATGCCAGGCGGCTTTTTTGGTGGTTTAATTTATATCATATTCGGCAATCTATTCTGGCGCTTATGGTGCGAATTCATTATCGTGTTGTTCCGCATTAACAAAGGCATCGATAATGTAGAAAAAAATACACGCAAAGATTAATTATCTATTTTAATATAACCTGCAGCCAATCCGTAGCGGTCAGCTGCAGGTATCTTTTGTCTCCTGGTGCTGGTAAATTCTTTCATAACCAGCATTTGCGCACAGTTTTTTGCTTACTCATTTATTTGTTAAATCCTGGTCCGGGGTATGCCACATCTGTCTATTTTACTAAATTCGTTATCTCCCTTTTTTAAGGGTACTGGCAATGAAACGATTTTTTAAAATTCTAAAGCGCGCCCTTATCGTTTTACTTTCCTTAGCAGGAGTATTATTGATAGTGGCATTTTTTTATATGAAACAGGCTAAATTTGGCAAACTGGCCAATGGTGAAAGATTAGAACGCATTCAGAAATCTCCGAATTATAAAAACGGAAAATTTGTCAATCAGATAATAAAGCCAACGATTACAGAAGGCTATTCTATGACTTCTTTATTGTACCAGACGCTTTTCAAAAAGTTTGAACGCCGGTTTCCCACAGATACCTTGCCAACCATTAAAACAAACCTTAAAGCCCTGCCGGCAGATACAAACCTCGTAGTATGGTTTGGACATTCATCCGTGTACATGCAGTTAGACGGTAAACGATTCCTCATCGACCCTGTCTTCAGTGGCAGCGCCTCGCCGTTGCCGAATTCTGTAAAAGCATTTAAAGGCGTTGATATTTATACACCCGGTGATTTTCCCGAAATCGATTACCTCATTATCAGTCACGACCACTACGATCACTTAGATTACAAAACGATCCTGGCGTTAAAACCAAAGGTGAAACAAGTCGTTTGCGGGTTAGGAGTTGGCGCTCATTTTGAGTATTGGGGATATGCTGCCGGACAAATTATAGAAAAAGATTGGTACGAACAGCTGGTTGTATCTCCTGGATTTACCATACATACATTTCCAACCCATCACGATGGCGGAAGAAGTTTAAAACGCTCCCAAAGTCTATGGCTTTCCTTTGTGTTTGAAACACCTTCCATGACAATTTTTTATAGCGGCGACGGCGGTTACGATCCTGTTTTTAAAGAAATCGGTAAAAGGTTCGGCAGCATTGATTTTGCTCTAATGGAATGCGGGCAGTACAATGTTGCCTGGCAATCCGTTCATAAATTACCGGAAGAAGTAAAGCAGGCAACCATTGATATCAATGCCAAAAGAATGTTGCCCGTTCATCATTCTAAATTCTCATTGGCACAACATCCCTGGGACGAACCTATTATAAAAATGAAAGAATTAGCAAAGGACGCGCCATATACATTAGTCACCCCAATCATTGGTGAAGTACTGTATTTAGATAATCCGTCACAAACATTTACACGTTGGTGGGAAGGAATTAATTAACTTTAATAATGGTTCAGTTAAAAGTAATTCTTACAGGCGCCACAGGCATGGTAGGCGAAGGCGTTTTATTACATTGCCTTCAAAACATTCATGTTTCGGAAGTTTTAATTGTTAGTCGCAAATCATACCCGCTAAAGCATCCGAAGCTCAGGGAGTTAATTGTAAAAGACTTCAATTTGCTCAGCCAGTTTTCGGATCAGATAACCGGCTATGATACTTGTTTCTATTGTGCCGGTATCAGTTCTGTTGGTATGAATGAAACAGATTATACCGCTATAACCTACACTACCACGCTCAATTTTGCCAAATCTTTATTAGCAGTAAATCCAAAGTTAACCTTTCACTATGTATCCGGTGCGCATACCAATGCCAATGGTTCACAAATGTGGCAGCGGGTAAAAGGCAATACCGAAAACGCATTAGCCCGCTTGGGTTTTAAAGCCGCTTACAATTACCGCCCCGGCTTTATGAAACCCGTTGCCGGGCAAAAAAATGTACGTTGGTTTTTCAAGCCCATCATTGCTGTTTACCCCGTTTTGTTTCCTAAAAAATCTTTAACATTACACCAGGTTGCACAAGCAATGATCAATATTAGTTTCAAAGATTATCCTGCTACCATTTTAGAAGTGAAAGACATGAACCAGGCGGCACAATTATCAATATGAATACAGTATTCCTCCAATATTATAAAACAGACTTTGGTAATTTAATCATAGGCGATTTTCAAAACCGGCTATGTTTATTGGATTGGCAGTATCGTGCAAAGCGCGAACAGGTGGACGGGCGTATTGCCAATTATTTAAAAGCCGAATTTGTAGAAAAAGAAACCCCTCTCCACCAGGAAGTCATTGTCCAATTAGAAGAATACTTCAGGCAGCAGCGAACTAATTTCGATATCCCGTTATTATTAGCAGGTTCAGATTTTCAGAAAAAAGTATGGCAGGCGTTACTCGAAATTCCACATGGACAAACCGTTTCATACTTATCCCTTAGCAGGCAACTGGGTGATGAAAAAGCCATCCGGGCAGTTGCTTCAGCCAATGGCGCCAATGCCATTTCCATTATTGTACCATGTCATAGAGTAATCGGTTCCGGCGGTGAATTAACAGGTTATGCTGGTGGTATCGATGCCAAAAAGAAATTACTATTACTGGAAGGATATCGTTTCCAGCCGGAATTATTTTAATTTTTATCAGGGGCTGGGAGCAGAGGCGAAACTGCCCGGCATCTGTCCGGGCTATACATGGGGTGCCGTACCGTGCACTTATCCGATTTATACCGTTCGGTATATTACAGGGGCTTCTCTCTCCGGCACGGTACCAGCTCGTACCTCGCTGCCCATTATATCCCGCAGCCCTTCATCATTTAAAATACTATCAACGCCTCCGGAATTCATCATCGTCCTTATCTGTCGGAATTTCGTTCTTACAGGATCTGGCTGATCCGTTTAAGAGTCTTGCAATTAACTACGGCATTAAGCAATTTTCAGGATTGTGCTGTTATGTACAGGCAAAAAAAAGCCGCACATTAAGACTAATGCGCGGGATGAAAAAACTATGAAAACTGACTGCTTTAATAACCGGGATTCTGTTCCAGCTTTGGATTTACCAAACGCTCATTAAACGGAATCGGGAATAATAACCTGTTCTGTGTAACATTATAAGTGGATGCTACTAAATTCGGATGATTACCACTTGCTTTTAAAGCGGCACCATAAGCGTTCATTACACTAATAGCATTGCCTGTTCTTACCAGGTCTAACCAGCGTTTATTTTCAAATGCCAGTTCCACCCGGCGCTCGTGTAAAATGATATTACGCAATTGAGCCTGGTTCGTATTGGTAATGTCCCCTAAATCGGCCCTTTTACGAACTTCATTCAGGTATGGCAGTGCCTCTGCAGATTTACCCTGCTCATTCAGTATCTCAGCCATGAATATTTGTTGTAAAATGGCAATCTAAAATAAAAATATGACTATAAACGGAAGTAAAAGAAAATAAAAGAAAATAAATTCTAAGTGATCTGATTATTTAGAATATGTTTAATAAATTGATATAATATTTTATAATTTTCAGTAATTATCTCGATTTATGATTCTGTGATGTCATATTTTACTGATTAAATTCATTATGTTATTTTGTATGAAAATCTTTTGTTCTTATAATTCGAACAAAATAAAAGAATACGAAATTTTTTTAACAAAAATTAACTAAATGTTTGTTTCGAATAAAAAATGTTGAAAAGAGAAAGAAAGTTTATGGGCTGCGGTGGACAACAGGCGGGCGCGCATTGCGCCCGGTACGAGCCCGTGAAAGTTAATGATGATAGTGTATGGTATGGCGAGTACGGCACCCTGTAGTACGCCGGACAAATGCCGGAATATGAATGAAATGTTGACAGCCCCAAATAAAAATTAAGATTTTGCGTAACGATGTTGTATATTAGAAATATTAAATATTTATGGCTGATGATAAATGAAAACTTACTTTATAATATTGCATTGACACAGGTAAGCGGCATAAGCCATAAACTTGTAAAGCAACTTCTGGCGCGTTACCCATCTGCAACGGATATATTTAATGAACGGAGAGACGTATTGCGCACACTGGAAGGGCTGAGTAAGGAAAAGGCAGATAATATAAAACAATACAATGATTTTAAAACGATAGAAGCGCAGATCGATTTCGCGGTTAAACACAATATTGACATTAGGTTTTATACAGATGATGCCTATGCCTACCGGTTGCTGGAATGTGCGAATCACCCGCTTTTTTACTTTTGCAAGGGTGACACGGACCTTAATACCAAGAGGGTCATCAGCATTGTGGGTACCCGGGCAAATAGTGAGTATGGGCAATGGATGACGGAGAAATTGGTGGCAGATTTAAAGAGCTATAGCCCGGTTGTCATTAGCGGGATGGCTTATGGTATTGATACGATTTGTCACAAGGCATCAGTGAAGAATAATTTACTGACGGTAGGGGTGCTGGCACATGGCCTGGACTCTATTTATCCTCCTGAAAACAGGATACTGGCTAAGCAAATGCTGGAATCGGGCGGTGCGTTGCTTACTGAATATTTTACGAACTCAAAGCCTGAGCGGTTTAATTTTCCTAACAGGAACCGGATTGTTGCGGGCATCAGCGATGCGACTATTGTAATAGAGACGAATGAAAAGGGTGGCAGTATGATAACAGCTGAACTCGCTTATAGTTATAAACGGGGATTGCTGGCAGTGCCGGGCCGGGTGAATGACAATAAGAGTTCGGGATGCCTGAAATTGATTGCTGCCAATAAGGCGAAAGTAATAACGGGGGCGGCAGATATTGCGAACCTGTTAAAGTGGAAAAGAAATGGGCAGTCAGGGAAGGAAGAGGCCGTGCAATCATCATTATTTATGGAATTGGATAATGATGAAACGCTTATTTATAATTTGCTGAAAAACCATGAGCAACTGCAGATAGATGCGTTGTATCATTTATGTCCTATTACCAAACCGGAGATAGCGAACGCATTATTAACGATGGAGATTAAAAATATGATAAAACGGATGCCAGGCATGATTTATAAACTTAATAATTAGGATTATTACAATATATTTATCAAAATTTTTTAATTATATTTTTTCTGATGATAAGAGTACTGATAGCGACGCTGTTTTTGGGATTAGGATTTGGAACTGTGAATAGTTTTGCTCAAAACAATACAAAGAAATACCAATCGCTTTTGTGGCAGATAACGGATGCGAAGGGGCATAAATCCTACTTGTTTGGCACCATGCATGTGAGCGATAAAATGGTATTTAATTTGGATGATAATTTCTATGACGCATTAAAATCTGTACAAACGGTGGCATTGGAATTTGACCCGTCCAGTTGGGAGCCATTTTATGCTAAAAATGATCCGAAATATTTACCGTTCAGGGGACTGGCGCAATACAACCCTTATGCGGAGGCTGATTTTGAAAAATATATGC
Source organism: Polluticaenibacter yanchengensis (assembly GCA_027854065.1). Taxonomy (GTDB): domain Bacteria; phylum Bacteroidota; class Bacteroidia; order Chitinophagales; family Chitinophagaceae; genus Phnomibacter; species Phnomibacter yanchengensis. Next base: position 59,734 of record JAQGEF010000013.1, read on the forward strand.
ACCAATCGCAGTTCGCGCTCATCAATTATGAAAAGTTCATAGGTTATGCCCTGGGCCTGAAGCCTTCTAATATCAACTCGTTTTTATACCGCAACAGTAGCTTTACGGATAAGATGGATTACGAGGAGAATACTTACCTGGACCTGCATATATACCAGGCGGGCAGAAAGCTGAATAAAAAAATATTCGGCCTGGAGAATATGGAAACATCTGAGGAAATGGTGGAGAAAGCACGTTTATCTAATTTTAAAGATAAAAGTGTGGTGCGCTGGGATTATAAAAGCATGCCGAATATCGGGTATTCTCTTCAGGAGGCTTACAGGAAACAGGACCTGGACCAATTGGACAGTATTCAGGAATTGAGCAGTAAGAAACAATATCGCCAGATATTTTTAATAGACCGTAATATTATACAGGCTGCGAGTATTGACTCTATTATAAAAAAAGGCAACACAGTTTTTGCTGCAGTAGGTGCGGCGCATTTGCCGGGTGAGTTTGGAGTAATTGAAGAACTGAGGCGTAAAGGCTATACATTGACCCCGGTTAAAATAAGGCCGTTCAACAGCACATTCAAAAATAAACTGGATTCTTTGTATACGAACCCTGTACTGAATACGGTAAGTACAACGGATCATTTTATTACAACGACAATGCCGGGCCAATGGTACAACCTGACGAATAATGATGTTTACCTGCAATATACGGATATGCAAAACGGGGCATTTTATTCTTTGTACAGGCTGGTAACGTCCGCAGTATTCTACAACCAGACGCCTGAGCAGGTTTTAGAAAAAGTAGATAGTTTGTCTTATGAACATATCCCGGGGAAAATCGTTTCCAAAAAAGATATTGTCATTAATGGCTATCCGGGCTTTGATGTGACCACTAAACTAAGCCGGGGAGATTTACAGCGTTTGTTTATTATAGCCACCCCGGTAGAATTGATCGTGGCAAAACTAAGCGGTAATCCGAATTATGTTGAAAACTCTGATGCAGCAAAAGCGTTCTTTGGCAATTTCAGGATTAACGGAAGAGCAAAGTTATCGCAGCCATACCAACCGGCCTGGGGAGGTTTTTCCGTAAAACTGCCTCATGAGCCCTGGATTATAGAAAAGCTGAGCGCCGCAAGGAGCATTGTCCCGAGTTCTTATAATGCGTATGATTCTGCCACCAATACTGCTTACAGCATTACTAAAGTGATAATGCCGAGGGCTTACCTATGCGAAGAAGATACTTTTGAACTGAACCTGATGCGTGAGAGCTATGAAAGCAGTAAGAACTTTGATAAGCTGTTATCTAAGTCCAATCTTAAAATAGGCGGTTATCACGCACAGCTGGCCAATTTTAAATTAAAAGAGAATCTACACAGCCAGGTTTTGTTTTTGATTCATGGTAATAGCTATTACAGTATTGTGGCACAAAGAAAAGCGGCGTTTAAAAAAACAATGGACCCTGTTCTTGCTTCATTTAAGATAGAGCCATTTAAATACGGGCCGGCAACATTACAGGGCAATGAAGATTACGGGTTTACTGTAAAATCTAACCTGGAACTACCTTACAATAACCTGAAAAGCAGCCTGGGAAAATTTGAGGATGCCGGTTATGACAAGGCTTACGAATCTACGGTGGCTGTAGATTATTTTAAAAACTTCCGGACTTACAGGTTAAGAAATGATTCTACGGGTGAGGCCTTCAATATTGCAACTTATATTTTTCCTGAATATATACGCCTGAAAGATTCTGCAGACCTGTATGAAAATTTTATAGCAGAATATGAAAATGATGAGGATGATCCGTTAATCATACTTAAAAACACAAAAAGTAAAGAGGGCGATTGGGAGATCTGGCATAAAGTATATACACAGAAAAACAGCACCAGGATTTTAAGAAAGAAAGTTTGGTATAATAAGGATAAGGTTTATCTGATTACTCAATACACAGACAGTGTGTCCGCTCCGTCGGAGCTGGCTAAAAATATTTTTGAAAGCTTTAAGCCTTATGAAGCAAATTCCGGTAGCGATATTTATGCGTATAAAGGAAAACTGTTCAGCAATAATATTACCAGTAAGGATTCTGTTGTTTATAAAAAGGCATTGGACAGGATCAACTTTATTGATTTTACTAAGGAAGATTTGCCGGTGTTGAAACAATTTATTGATACGCTGAGCTGGAGCAGCAAGGAGTACCTGGATATTAAACTGAATACCATTAATGCGATTGGTTCTATTAATAACAAAGAGTCGGTAGAGCTACTGAAAGCACTTTATGAAAAAGCTGGTGATACTGCTCAGTTCCAGATAGGTGTTTTAAAAGCATTGCTTAACCAGAAAAATGAAACTTCTTTTAATGCGTTCCAGGAGCTGATGACATTGAACCCGCCTATTTCCCTGGACGAAGAGAATTCGCGTAAACTTTATGGCGGGTATGGGTTTAATGTAAAAAGCTATGCCGAGGGCCTGAACAAAAGAGTTCGTGATGAAAACTATGTATCCCGGAACGAAACTGCCATTAGCGCGCTGTATGATACCCTGGCATTAACGGAGAAAATAATGCCTAAGCTAATGGACCTTATTGACCTGGAAGATTATAAATCTGACATCAACCAATTATTGATAAGCCTGGCAGATAGTAATTTGTTATCCCTGGACCTGGTAAAGCCACATGCGAACAAATACCTGCTGGAAATAAACCAGAGCATTAAAAAAGCCTTTGCGGAAGAGCGGAACTTTGCTATTAATAAAAAGACAAATGAACTGGATGAATTCTACGAGGAAGATGAAGAAGAGAAAGCTGTAGAGGACCAGACCTTAAGTTATAAAATTGACGAAGGGAGTATTATTAACAACTTTAAATTGCTGAAACCATTTTTCAATACCAACCCGCTTATAAAAGAATACTTTACTAAAGCGCTGACGATTGAAAATAAACAATTGAAATTTAACCTTGTTTCCAACTTCCATAAATCGTTTCCTGATGCTGTGCCGGATAGCATGTACCAGTTTTTTGCAAAAGACCTGAAGTACAGAAGCAATTTGTATGAGCAATTGCTGGAAGATACCTCCCTCAATAAATTTCCTAAGCAATATGCTAAGCCCAATTTAATTGCAGAAAGTATTTTGACAGAGTCGTTCCGTAGTAAGCCGGATACATTTGTACTGGTATTGCAACAGCAACATACTTTAGATAATGTGAAAGGCAATATTTACGCATACAAATACAAGGAAAATAAAAATAACAGTTTATGGCGTTGGGCAGTGGTTGGTTTATTGCCTAATGATACGATGGAGATCAAGCGTAAGCTCAGGGTTACCAATAAGGATTTAGGGAAGGTAGATCTGGAGAAGAATGAAAAAGAAGAAGCTGCCCGATTAATACAGCAGGCAATTAACAGCCGGAAGTATTATGCGCAATACTTCTATTATAAAAATGAAAATGAAATGGATTACTAGTAAAAAAGCGGGATTTCAAATCCCGCTTTTTTATGCATTAAACGACATTGTGTATATTTTAACAATTATAACTAAATTTATAGTTGTAAAACTAAAAATGTAGTTATATATTTGTTTTGTAATTACAAGTCAACAATTGCAATTAATTCAACTTAGTAAACAGGAGCATAAAATGAAAATGCCGGATAAGAATATAACAAAGGCTGAAGAACAGGTAATGCATGCTTTATGGCAGGCAGGTGATTCTTTTCTGAAAGACATTGTAGAAGCAATGCCTCAGCCACACCCACACAGTAACACCGTTGCCACACTTTTGAAGAATTTAATAGATAAAGGTTATGTCACCACTACGGTTTTCGGACGCAATAATATGTACAAAGCCATGATTGGTAAAGACGATTATGCATCAGAATCATTAGGTTCTATTGTCAGCAATTATTTTAACGGTTCTTACCAAAATGCCGTTTCAATGATGGTTGATAAAAATGAGATCAGCATTAACGACCTGGAACTGTTGCTAAAGCAGTTGAAAAAATAACCTTTTCTATTAAAAACATTCTATAACATAAAACTTTATACATATGCATCCAGTAATGGTTTACCTCTTAAAAATGGTTATTTGCAGTAGCATCTTATTTGCTTACTACAGATTTGCGTTGTTCAACAAAAAGTTTCATGTTTGGAATCGATTTTACCTGTTAGCTATTACCGGTGTTTCCATTTTAGCTCCTTTTATAGAGATTCCTATTTTAGAAACGTCGCGCCCGGAATTCAGGCACGTGGCTACGGCCATGCCCTGGCATATTGAAAGCGTTTATATTATTGATAATAACACAGCACCGGCAATCAGTACCAATACCGAAAGTACCGTTGCTTACCACACACCAACACTTTTAGATAATCTTAAACAAATACCACTTACCAATGTTATTACCTTTTTATATATTACTATATGCCTATTTTTCTTTACTAAATTATTAGCAGAGATTTTAAGGCTCAATAAACTGTACAAACGCAGTCCGGGCGCGCCATATATTGAGAAAGTAGAGTTTGTTATTACCGAACTGAAGAATGCGCCTTTCTCTTTTTTTAACAGGTTGTATTGGAGGAGCGATATTAACCCGACGGATATTACCGGCAAAAGGATACTAAAGCACGAAATGGTACATATTAATGAAAAGCACAGTTATGACAAGCTTTTTATGAACGTTGTTTTAGCCGTATTCTGGATCAACCCGGTATTCTGGCTCATCAGGAAAGAGCTGAGCATGATCCATGAATTCCTTGCCGATAGCCAATCCGTTGAAGAACACGATGGCGATGCTTTTGCCAGGATGATCCTGCAGGTTGTAAATGTAAAACACTCAAACCTTACCAACCCTTTTTTCTCATCACAAATTAAAAGACGATTACAAATGATCACCACATCCACACACTCTAAGTATTCATACTTACGACGTATTGCAGGCCTCGCTTTATTAATCTCCGCTACATTTTCTGTAATGCTTACTGTAAGTAAAAGTCATGCCCAGAAAAATAAAGAGGATAACGGCAAATTAAAATCTAAATCTGCCACCGTAAAAAACATCAATAATACCGATAGCATCTTCATCAACAATATATACATCGATACATTGTTGACCCATGATAAAATAAATGCCATTAAAAAAGATAGTGTTATAAATATTCGTATTAAAAGTGCAACGAATACTGATTCCGCATCGTCAGTAGATTTACAGGTCGCAACTATCGATATGGATAATATGACAAGAAACTTCAGGGCAAAAGTTATTGGTGACTCTAACCAGGTTGTATTTGTAAATGGTAGCGTGGCATTTGCTGGCCTCGATAAGAAAAACCTGGCTGAGCTGAAAGTAGAATTAAGCGACCTGAAAGATAAATTGATGTTTACGCTGGATTCCCAGAAAATAGTATTTAAGAATAATGACCTTGATTTCAAAATGGCATGGGCCAAATCGCTTCGCAATACCCAACAGGCCGCAAAAGAAGCCGGCCGCTTAAAAGGAGTTGCAGGCAAGAAATTGCATGTTTTAAATAATCCTATTTTAATAGATTCAAGCAAAACGAAGTTTATAATAAATGGTCAGTACTTAAACATAGATTCAATTATCCAGTCTGGCACATTTAATATTGATAACCTGACCGCCAATTTTAAAAATTCGGCGGTAGAGCTTGAGAAGGTATTTGCCGACCTGGAAAAAAACAATGTGTCTGTACGCCTGCGTGGAAAACAAAGCACGGACAAGCAACCGCTTTATATACTTAATGGTATTCCTATTGATGGAGATATCAGTAACATCATCTCTGATGATATAGAAACAGTGAACATTTTAAAAGATGCAAGTGCAGCAGCACTTTACGGCAGCCTGGCTGAAAACGGCGCTGTAGTTGTAACCACTAAAAAAGGAAAATCCGGTCAGAGCAAAGAGGCTTGGAAGACATTCAATGGCGGGTATCGTGATGTTGTTGTTAAGGGTTATGCAACATACAATTCCAAACGTAACGTTACCAAAAAACTGAAAGTAAACAAATCTTCCATGACATATACAGAAACCACCGTATACGAGGATAAAGACAGGGAAGACCAGGTGAAAACAATAGAAAACAGTTATAAAAAACCATATTACATTCTTAACGGCCGCCAGGTGGACAGGAAAGCACTGAACAACCTGGACCCTCAGACCATCAGAAATGTTCAGGTTTATAAAAGAGAAAATGAAATAAAAAGATATTATGCGCCGGAAGGCACAGATGCTGTTATTGTAGTCAACAGCAGGCAATAAGTTTATGTTTAGATTTAGTTTAATAGACGGCCGGTTTTTTCTAATTCCGGCCCTTTTTTTATTTGGGGCTATCCGCATCCGCATCATTATCGGGCATTTGCTCCGGCTACTGCAGGCCTGGTATTTTGTATGCATCACTTTCGCTTGTAACAGCATTTACAAAATGAATCCAGCTCAATGCCTGCATACAAAATACTGGCTCGTGCCTCGCCACCTGCTATATCCGGCAGCCTTTCGGTATTTAATTCTTTTATCAACGAATAGACGGGTTTATGCAGGCTTTATTAACGTTTCCTGTTATTATTTCAATGGTTGAATAGTAGTACTAAAGCAGATGGGCTGCGGTGGACAGCGGGCAGGCGCAGTTAAGCGCCTGGTACGAGCCCGGAACAAACCATGCTATTGAATGCTGCTTTGGCGAGTACGGCACCCCGCAGTACGCCGTACCGGTGCTCCGTTATATTAAAAAAGCAGACAGCCCCAAAAAATAAAACCCGAAACGCCAGTTCCAACGTATTTTTGCCGTTCAGGAAACAACAAAGAATAGGATTATGCATTATTTATCAGTAGAAAATTTGAGCAAAGCGTATGGCGTTACCCCATTGTTCGATAATATATCTTTTAATATAAATGAAGGAGATAAAATAGCGTTAGTGGCCAGGAACGGTGTGGGTAAAAGTACGATGTTGAAAATACTGGCTGGTAAAGAGCATGCGGATAAAGGAAAGGTTTGGATACATAAGGATGTAAAAGTGATTCTGTTTGAGCAGGAACCGAATTTTGATGAAAGCAAATCTATTGGCGATAATATTTTTAATCACGACCATCCGGTATTGAATGCTATCCGGTTATATGAAATAGCATTGGAAAAATCAGAAACTGAACCAGGCGAGGAAAATAATGAGGCCCTGCAAACGGCTTTGCAGCAAATGGCAGACCTGAATGCCTGGACTTTTGAAGCGAAAGTGAAGCAGATCCTGGGCAAACTTAATATTCATCACCTGGATGCCTATGTTTCATCATTAAGCGGTGGGCAGCGCAAGCGTGTGGCACTCGCACGTACATTAATTGATGTTGGTTTCGACCCGCAACATTCCATGTTACTGATGGATGAACCAACCAACCACCTGGACGTGGAAATGATTGAATGGCTGGAAAATTACCTGGGGGGAGAGAATGTGACCTTATTAATGGTTAGTCACGACCGGTACTTTTTAGATGCCGTGAGCGATGTGATATGGGAAATGGAGAGCAGCAACATTTATCATTATACAGGCGATTATGCAAACTACCTGGAAAAAAAAGCCGCACGTATAGAAAGCGCACTGGCTACCATAGATAAAGCCAAAAATACTTACCGGAGAGAGCTGGACTGGATGCGCAGGCAACCAAAAGCCCGCACGACAAAAAGTAAAAGCAGGCAGGATAATTTTTACGAAATAGAAGCAGTGGCCAAGCAAAGAATTGTGGACCAGCAATTGCAGTTGCAGGTGAAAATGTCACGTTTGGGAGGCAAAGTTGCGGAGATGAAAAAAGTATATAAATCTTATGGTGATAAAAAAATACTGGATGGTTTCGACTATACATTTTCCAAAGGTGAGCGCATTGGCGTAGTGGGGAAAAATGGGGTGGGAAAATCAACATTCATGAATATCCTGCAGGGGCTGGAGCAGCCGGACAGTGGTAAAATAAATATCGGCGACACGGTTATATTCGGGAACTACGACCAGCAGGGGCTGCAATGGAAGGAAGATATGCGGGTGATAGAATATGTAAAGCAGTTTGCGGAAACATTTCCCCTGGCAAATGGCGGCGCATTAACCGCATCTAAGTTTTTAGAACTGTTCTTATTTACTGCAGACAAGCAGTATACCTTTTTATCTGCATTGAGTGGCGGTGAAAAACGGCGTTTACAGTTACTGACAATTTTATTCAAGAATCCGAATTTCCTGATACTCGATGAGCCGACCAATGACCTGGATTTACCGACGCTGGAAGTACTGGAGAACTTTTTAACCGATTACCAGGGTTGCGTAATGATCGTCAGTCACGACCGTTATTTTATGGATAAGCTGGTAGATCATTTGTTTGTATTTGAAGGGGATGGCGTTGTAAGAGATTACCCGGGTAACTATAGTCAATACAGGATAGACGAACAGTTAGAAGAAGATAAACGTAAGGAAGCGCAGGCCAGGCAGGCTGACACTGCAAATGCAGCAAAAACAGAGACACCGGCTGTAGCTGCGGATAAGCGTAAAGTGAGCTTTAAGGATAAACGTGAATTCGAGTTATTGGAAAAAGAAATGCCGGAACTGGAAAAAGAGCGCGATGAATTAAATGCCACATTAAACGCAGGTATCAGTAATTATGAAGAAATGATGGCGGTAAGTACAAGGGTAGGGCAAATTACCCAATTGTTAGAAGAGAAAGAAATGCGTTGGCTGGAATTAAGTGAATTAATAGGATAGGTGCCGGTAAGCCGGCATCGCAATAAATAGTAAAGCCTTGAGGATACCCCCAAGGCTTTATTTTTTATCTGTTATCATTTATCATCCTTCAGTGAAAGAAGCAGGCTGTACTCTTATACCCACTTGCAAAATGCCCGGAAGCGGGTTGCGCCGCATAATTTGTTTTAAATGAAAAGTCACCTTGCCGGTTTGCCGGAACCTGATGGCAGAAGGGAACAAGGGCGCCCTGTGTTCGTAAACATCTTTCATGCCCGTGCCTAACCATTGACTGGCATTGGCTACCTGCAGTTCAAACTTCTGGTAACGTAAAGTATCATTATTGTTCTGGATACCCACATCCAGCCATAAGTTCCTGAAAGGGTACAGATTGGTATGTCTTAGTACCACGTAAACATTATACTCTTTTGTGGTATCAGACACGTCAAAACTGAATGAAGGCACCTGTGTATTCTGCCATTCTGTACCGCTGATATTTGCTGTACGTTCATACACCTGCACCTGCGTACAGGCTACACCTAAAATGGTAGTAACAAATAATATCAGGAGGGTTTTTATGGCGTTGTTATTCATTTTATTCACTTACAAAATATTTAAGCTTTGTTCTTTTGCTTTTTCCAGCTCATCTTTCATGGCCACCACTAATTTCTGGATATCGGAATCAAAAGCCTTCGATCCTGTTGTATTGATCTCCCTGCCAATTTCCTGGAATACAAAGCCAATTTTTTTACCTTTTGCAATTTCGGGTTCTTTCAGCACATCGAAAAAATAATTACAATGATTTTTTAAGCGCACCATTTCTTCAGTAATATCTATCTTTTCTATGTAATAAATAATTTCCTGCTCTAAGCGGTTCTCATCGTAAGTATCCTTATTAATCTGTTCAGTTATTTTCTTGTAAAGATTTTCTTTTATTTTAATAGTACGTTGCGGTGCCAGCTCCTCTATTTTAGCCTGGTATGCCATAATGTTGGTAATTCTTAATTCCAGTTCCTCCTGAAGTACCGTGCCCTCCTGTATGCGGTGGGTGGTAAGGTTGTTACAAGCTTCTATCAATGTCTGTTTTACAAGGTTGAACTCTTCTTCGGACAATACTTCTGCTACAGGAGCCACCACATCGGGAAGTTTTATAAGCTCACCAAAAATATTCCCTTCTATATTGTAACCTAACTCGGATGCCGTTTGCTGCAGTGTTCTGAAATATGACTTAATTAAATCAGTATTCAATGGCGCAGGTTTGCTTTCTGCATTTTGTTTCAGGGTAATGGTAAATTCCAGGGAACCCCTTACAAGATATTCATTGATGATGGCCCTGATATCAAACTCATAAGGTTTTAAAATAACCGGCAACTTTAAGTTATAGTCCAATTGTTTGCCATTTAATGTTTTGAGGTCTATAACTACACCAAATGTTTTTGTGGCGTTTTCCGATCTTCCGAAACCGGTCATTGAGCGCAAAGTATTTTTCATGCAGTGAGTTTAATTATTGAGCCTATTTTATAGATAGTAATTATAAATATGTATATTATTTTTTAGAAATGATCTCTTTTTATTCGAAAATCCACTCTAAAAATAGAGTAAAATAAATCAAATTGGATTTTAATGACGCCTTTTTGTTTGAAAAGTGCTTTTTTATAAAAAAATGAAATTTTATTATGTTTAAAAAATACTTTGGATAAAAAGCGTATTATTGTTGCAAAGCTAATGAAATCAAGGCATTAAGGCGCAAAAAATAGCTTGAACATCATATTGGCCGGAATTATTGGTTTTAGGTAGCTTACAAGCCGGTATATCTTTGTTTTACAAAAGAGAAATAAAGGTCTGAAAGACCTAAAGATATATAAGATTTTCATATGGCAAGCAATCGTTAAGGTCGTCTGTTTCTACAGAAGACCATTTTTTTTGCTTTTTATCCAAATAAACAAGAAAGCTATTGTTGTTTGAAGTATTCAAATAATCTTTCAAGCAGATGAATACCCCAGAAAAAAGATAAAGCGATATTTAGTATCACCAGGATCAGGGAAATGTAGAGCAGCGGCATGTTTTTTCGCCTTATTGCCAGCAGGAATAAGATAATCGCAATAATAAAAACAATGCCTAAAAAGATGAGTTTCATTTTACATGGTTTAGAGTATTGGCAAAATTTAAAACATCTTCAATGATCGTCCTGTCATTACTTAACCGGGGTACTTTATGTTGTCCGCCCAGTTTTCCTTTCTGTCTTAGCCAGTTACTGAATGTATCTTTCGGCATGATATTAATTTTCAGGCAGGTAAGAGCGATGTCCTTATGGCGTTTGGCATCATAGTCGCTGTTTACCTCCCTTATATTGTTATCCAGGTCGTAGCGGAACGCCTCAATGTTTTCAGGCACCCTTTCAAATTCAATCAGCCATTCATGGGCCCCGTTACCGGTGCTGCTGAAATATACCGGAGCTGCAGAGTAGTCTTTTACCACCGCGTTATGCTTTTCACAAGCTTTTGCCAGGGCAGTATCTGTATTTTCTATAATCACCTCCTCGCCAAATGCATTGATATAATGCTTTAACCTGCCACTGACCTTTACACGAAAGGGGTAACGTTCAGTAAACTGGATGGTATCGCCAATTAAATACCGCCATAAACCGCCGGTTGTAGTAATCACCGGTGCGTAGTTCTTACCAATTTCCACTTCAGCAAGGCCAATTGTTTTCGGGTTTTCTTTGCCATACTCATCCACCGGCATAAATTCATAAAAAATGCTATGGTTCAGGTATAGCAGCATCCCATTGTCATCTTCGTGGCTCATGCCTGCAAAAAATCCCTCACTGGCATTGTACATTTCCAGGTAGCGTACCGGGCCGCCAATAATTTCTTCAAACTGTTTCCTGTAAGGAGCAAAAGAAACACCACCATGCATGTAAAGTTCCAGCGATGGCCACACTTCTTTCATACAGCTTTTGCCGGATATTTCCAGTATTCTTTTAAATAAAACCAGGGTCCAGGTAGGAACACCACTAATACTGGTCACATTTTCGTACATCGTACTCAGTGCCAGTTGCTCAATCTTATTCTCCCATTCGTCCAGCAATGCAATGCTCAATTCCGGCGTCCGTATCCACTCGCTCCATATAGGCGCGTTCTGCATAAGAATAGCGCTAAGATCACCGCTGTTAATATCATCATTAATAATATTTATTTTATGGCTGCCACCTATAACAAGCCCTTTGCCCGTTAGCAAATCACTGTCCGGGTAGTTGGCATAATATAATGTCAGTACATCTTTATTACCCGCAAAATGGTTTTCATTCAGGCTTTCTTCACTTACAGGAATGTATTTGCTTCTATCACTCGTAGTGCCGCTACTTTTGGCAAACCATTCTATAGGCGTATTCCAGAGGACATTCTGTTCTCCCGCTACCATGCGGTCAATATAAGGTTTCAGGCTTTCGTAAGTGGATATAGGAACGATGGATTTAAAATCCGATAATTTAAAAGTATTGGAGAAATTATACTTTTTGCCATATTCAGTATATTGTCCGTCAGTAATAAGTTGTTGCAATACATCGCGCTGAGCCTCTATAGGATGCTGCATCCAGTGCTCTATTTTGTTCATACGCAACCTGGCAAGTCTCGATATGGCAGGACTCAATATCTTCATTAAGGTTATTCTTATTTGTTATGTGCGCATCGCTGTTTATAGCCACGCAAAATACTAACTATTATCAAACTGTAATGACAGGTGCCAATAACCAATTCAGGCCCACCTGGTTATCTGCTCCTCAAAGATTATTTGCTAACGCTACCTTATATTCCATCCCCGCTATGGTACAGGGTCGGGGCCACTGCCGCCCCATGGATTGCAACTTACAATCCTTTTCAAACTTAACCAAAAACCCTTAAAAATACCGTACTTTTTAAATGCTTCCAGCGAATATTGGCTACATGTAGGCGTGTAACGGCATTTGGGCCCCAAAACCGGGCTGATGACCAATTGATAGAATCTGATTAACAAAATAAATGGGAAGGCTAAAATCCTGAATAGAATATTGGCTTGCTTTGGCTTATTACCATCCGTCTCAAACGCATCTTTACAACAACTCTTCATTTCTATCTACCAACAATTTATTTAGTTTTACCAGCGCCGTCTTCATTTTTGTATGAATGAAATCAAATTCCGGCAATTGATGATGTGTAAATATAATAAAAATTTGTAGTTCCTTGTTTACGGGAACCGATAAAATGGCGTCTCGCTGAAGCCTGTAAGCCTCTTTTAACAATCGTTTGGTTGTATTGCGCTTGTTAGCACGTTTAAAGTACCGCTTGCTAACCGCAAAACCGGCTTTAATATTTGGTTCGTCAGGGTTGGTGTGTTCTTTAAGACTATATATGATTTTTACCGGGTGTACAAATAAAGATTTACCGCTACCAAACAGGGTTTGAATGTCGGTGCGGCTTTTCATTCTTTCATTTTTTCCTAAGGTAAAAGGCATAATTAATTGATAGTCTTCAAGAATTAAAAAGCCTCCGATGGTGATCGGAGGCCTCATTATATGTTGCGGTAATAATAATATTACCTACCCAAGTAATTACTTAAGTTTACTTTCGTCACTAACAGTCAGTTTATGACGACCTTTTGCACGACGGCTTGCAAGCACTTTACGGCCATTAGCAGTTTGCATACGCTTACGGAAACCGTGAACGTTTTTACGACGGCGATTACTTGGTTGAAATGTACGTTTCATATCTTTTTTATTTCAATAAATTTTTAACAAATAACCGATTCAGCATCGGCGATAACAAACCAAACGATAAATGACCATTATTTATCGTGTGTGAAAGGGCAGCAAAAGTACGGCAAAAAAACAATTTGAACCAAATATTTCCTGTAAAAGCAGGCAAAATTATAAAAAAGCAAATATATCTTCCTATTATTAGTTCATTTTTAATCATTTGGGGCTGTCAACATTTGTATTTTATTCGGCAATGGTCCGGCGTACTGCAGGGTGCCGTACTCCTGGCGTCGTACCGCCGGCAGAGGCCGGCGCCTGCTGTCCACCGCAGCCCGTGAACAGAGGAATCGTCAGTCAACTATTTCAAAAGGTCATAATTTTTCCTATTTTGCTTTAGTAAATAAGCATTATATCATGAAATCATATATAGTAGCAGGTATTATATTTTTGGTCGCATTTATATTTCAGCTTAGACGAAATGCTGAAGTAAATGATATTGTAGAATATGGACAAACGGAAAAGGTTGTTATTATAGATAAAACAGATAACTGTACAAATAACACCAGAAATACAAACAACGTAACAATTAAAACAAAAAGAGCATCTATTTACAGAATATCAATAGCCTATAAGGAGTGTGTAAAGCTGAATATCGGAGACTCTATTTTAATCAGGTACATGAATGACCGAAAAGATGTATTAAGAGTATATAATTACAATAAACCAGAAACTGTTAAAAAAACGAATATTGACGCATACCTCTTCTTGGTCATTAGTTTAGCTTTTTTTATTGGTGCATTTATCAACAGGAGCAAGTAATTTTCTTATTTTATTTATCAAACTTTGTTCTCTTCATAAGAGAAATTTAATTATAACTTAAACAAGAGATCTAAAAGCTTTAATTTAAAGTAATCTTAGTCTTGTTAATCTCCCCGTTCAGACTCTATTCGTTATTTGTTTTAAGTTTGTACCATGATTGAAAAAAATGAATGGTTTACAATAGCCGAAAACTTTGTAAAAAATACAAGTTGTCATCTATTCATTACCGGGAAAGCCGGTACGGGCAAAACCACGTTTTTAAAAAGTATCAGGGATAATACCAATAAGAAATCAGTCGTATTGGCGCCTACCGGTGTTGCCGCCATCAATGCAGGCGGGGTAACACTGCATTCGTTTTTTCAATTGCCATTCGGCCCTTTCTTGCCGGACAATAAAGGCATGACCTTGCACCATACCAACGCCAACGATATTTATTCAATCATCAGTAATTCAAAAATCAATAAGCAGCGCCGGGCATTGTTCAATGAAATTGAGTTAATGATAATAGACGAAGCCAGCATGCTTCGTGCAGATACGTTCGATGCCATTGATACTATCTTACGGCATTACCGCCATCAGCCCAATGAACCTTTCGGCGGCGTACAGGTTGTATTAATAGGCGATCTGTTTCAATTGCCACCCGTAATAAAGGACGATGAGCTTACTTTGTTAAGCCAGTATTATTCAAGCCCGTTTTTCTTTGGCTCTAAAGTGGCGGAAAAAGCTAATTTTCTAAAAATAGAACTACGGAAAATCTACCGCCAGTCTGACCAGGCTTTTATTAATATTCTCAATAATATAAGGAACAAGACTTTTTCAGGTCATGACCTGGAGGTATTAAACAGTAAACTCAATACCAGTTTCAATCCCATTGGCGAAAAAGAAAAATACATCATCCTATGTACGCACAATTACAGGGCCAACCAGATCAACCAGGATGCATTAAACGATCTGGATGGTAAAATGTATGCTTACCAGGGAGAAATCAAAGGCGATTTTAATGAATATAACCTCCCGGTAGAAAAAGCGTTACAGTTGAAAGTAGGCGCCCAGGTCATGTTCATAAAAAACGATGTAGGGGAAGAGCGCCGGTATTACAATGGCAAACTCGGTACAGTATTAAAGCTAACTGAAAACGCGATCACTGTTTTATTAGCAGATAGCGATACCGAAATAGTGCTGGAAAAAGAAGTGTGGCGGAATATCCGGTATGTACTCAATGAAACCGATAACAGCATTGAAGAAGAAGAAATGGGGAGTTACTCACAGTTCCCCATCCGGCTGGCCTGGGCCGTCACCATTCATAAAAGCCAGGGCCTTACTTTCGACCATGCGGTGATAGATGCCGGGCAAAGCTTTGCCCCCGGGCAGGTGTATGTCGCCCTAAGCCGGTGTACTTCTTTAAACGGTATAGTCCTTTACAGCAAAATATTACCGCACAGTATTTCTACAGATAATAATGTGGTCGAGTACATGAGTATGGAACAGGAAGCGGACGCGATCCGGAATACTTACGAAAATGAGAAAGCCATATTTGAATCAAAGCAACTGGTATCGGCATTTAACCTGAAGAAAATAATAGAGCAGGTAAGGGTTTGGATAGAAAATATACCCAAAAGGAAAGTCGAAAAAAAAGCCGACTACCTGATGCTTGCCAAGAATATTCACCATGCTTTACTGAAGCATCAGCAAATAGCCATTACGTTTGAAGCACAAATAAAAAAGTTGCTGACACATTACAACGAAACTTCCGAATTTGATTTGCTGGCAGAAAGAATCAACAAAGGCATGTCTTATTTTTTCGAGGTGCTCAATAATGATTTAATCAAGCCGCTAAGTGAGCATGTATCAAAGGATCTGGCCAGTGAAAAGAATGTAAAGAAATACCTGGAAGATATCGGGAACATTCAACTGGCAGCAAACAGTTACTGTTTACTGGTTTACCACCTTACATATGATAACAGGACATTTAATGAAGGCGTAGCGTTACCGAAAATCCTGGAATCGAAAGCGGAGACGGATAAGAGAAAAGGTAAAGGAGGAACACAGCAGGAGTCGCTGGATTTATTTAAAAACAAACACTCCATAGAAGAAATTGCGGCGATGCGTAGCCTGACAGTCAGTACCATTCAGAATCACTTAGCAGGGTTTATACCAACCGGTATGATTTCTATTAACGATTTAATCAGTCAGCAAGTATATCACAAAATAGAAGCCGTAATAAAGGAAAATCCCAATGATTTGTCGTTAGGAAATCTTAAAGGAAAATTGCCGTCTGAAATTTCATACGGAGAAATAAGAATCGCGCTGACACATTATCAATGGGCAAATGCAGAAGGAAAGAAATGATATTAAATGCCACGGAATAATGGGGCATCATAAAAAAAGGCAGATGCTTAATCTGCCTTTATCTGTTAATCAACTTTAGTTAACCCGTATTTTTTGCTTTCTTCCATTATAAAGTTGTAAGCAGCATTATATTCATTAGGAATAATGCCGTCCAGGATAGCATCCTTTAAAGCAGTTTTCAGATCTCCGACAACGCGGCTTGGCTCTAAGTTAAACATCTGCATGATCTCTTCCCCTTTAATTGGCGGTTGCCAGTCGCGCAGATGATCACTTTTTTCAAGTTCAATACATCTGGTGCGGACAGCTTCAAAATTAGAGAGGAAACGACGGACCTTATTGATGTTTTTGCTCGTAATATCCGCTTCGCACAAAGTCATTAAATCATCGAAATCCGCTCCGGCATCAAATAATAAGCGGCGGATAGCACTGTCCGTGATGTTGGCCTTTGTTACGGAAATCGGGCGGAGATGCAATTCAACCAGTTTCTTTACGTAGCGCATTTCCTCCCCTAAAGGCAATTTAAAATGCTTGAATATTTTAGGCACCATACGTCCGCCAACCGTTTCATGCCCGTGGAATGTAAAGCCCGTGCCTTGCTCGAACCGTTTAGTGGCAGGTTTGCCAATATCGTGCAGGATCGCCGCCCAGCGCAACCATAAATTTTTGGTATGAACGCTGATATTATCCAGTACCTGAATCGTATGATAAAAATTATCTTTATGCCCCATGCCTTCCACATTTTCTGCGCCGGCCAGATCCGCCATTTGCGGAAAAATGATTTGTAGCAATCCGCTGCGGTATAACAGATCGAAGCCGATAGAGGGCTTTTTGCTCAATATGATTTTATTCAGCTCATCCGTGATCCGTTCCATAGAAACAATGCGGATCCGTTCTTTTTCCCGGGTAATCGCTTCAAACGTTTCCTCATGTATCTGGAACTGCAATTGCGATGCAAACCTGATTGCACGCATCATCCGCAAAGGATCATCGCTAAAAGTGATGCCTGGTTCCAGTGGTGTTTTTATCAGTTTTTGCTGCAGGTGGGCAATGCCGTTAAACGGATCCACCAGTTCTCCAAAACTTTGCGCATTAAGGCTTATCGCCATCGCATTAATAGTAAAGTCCCTGCGGTCCTGGTCATTCTCTATGGTGCCGGGTTCAACATCCGGCTTGCGGCTTTCCGATCGATAGCTTTCTTTACGGGCGCCAACAAACTCCAGTTCTATATCGGGTAATTTTATTTGTGCCGTGCCGAAAGTTTTAAACACATTTACTTTAGGTACCGGGTTGAACTCCCGGGCCACCGCTTCCGCAAAAGCAATGCCGTCCCCAATGCACACTACATCCGCATCTTTAGTAGGACGGCCTAAAATTTTGTCACGCACAAAGCCCCCAATCAAATAAGCTTCCAGATTCAGGGAATCAGCGACTCTGCCAATTTTATTTAAAAGAAAGGACTCACGACCCGACAAACTAAAATTCATAGCTGCAAAAGTAAATAAGCTTTAATAAAATGATTATGCTTTTTTAATAGATCGGTATTTGCTGGGACTAACGCCAATAACTTTAGAAAAACGCCTTGAAAAATAATAAGGGTCATCAAATCCTAAATTGTAGGCAATGTTTTTAATAGGTTCTTCTGTAAAATCCAGCTCCTGGCAGGCTTTCTGCATTTTCAGCTGTATAAAGTAATCAATAGGCGCATAGCCGGTCTTTTGTTTGAACAAGTTAGAGAAGCGGGAGACAGAGTAGTTGTTGGCACGGCTTATTTCTTCAAGGGAAATATTATCATTAATACGGTCCTTCATATATGAAATAGCCATATCCACACAACTGGTTTTATAACTTACCCGCTCCACATAGTGTTTATCCTGGAAAACAAATAAGGTTAAAAGATGCCCCAGGCACATGTTGGAAAAGAGAAGGTTGTCGATACTGTAACCCTGCGACAGGGAATTGTAAATATTATTGTAGAGCTGTATTATTTCCGAGTTTTGTTTGATGAACATTGGCTCAAAATGCTCCACGAAAGCATTGGTTTCGTTAAAGAACGATAATGAATCTCCGCCAAAATGTATCCAGTAAATGCTCCAGGGGTGCGTTTCGTTGCTCCCGTAGGCATGCTCCACATTTTTGGGTAAAATGAAAAACTCATTGGCTTTAACGGTGTACTTTTTATCATTTATTTTATACCAGCCTTCCCCGTCCACGCAATAAAACAAAAAGTTTTCCGGCAAACCCTTTTTACGGTAGGTATAATGCCCTACTGCTTTGGGGTAGTAGCCCAGGCTACATACATATAGCTGGTTTAAAAAACCGTTGTTCAGTATTTTAGATTTGATAATGGGTTTAGGGACTTCTATACGCTGACGCCCCAAACCATGCCAAATGTTTTTATGCGAACCTGCAAGCACACCATTGTTCATAACTTAGCCGGATTAATAAAGCGAATATAGCAAACATGGATTATTTTACTGAATTTTATCCTCATTTTAGCCGGCTAAATAAGATAGTTTATCCATTCTATAACAGGTTTTGAATAATAGAATCAGATATTTGTAAAAAATCTGTTCATGCCGGCTACGTTTTACAACCAGACTATAAATGAGAACAAAGACATATTAACTGCGCTGAAAAAGAAAAGCAGTATGGTTAGCTGGATCCGCTTATTGTGCATTGTCGTATTTTTACTAGCGGGTTTTAGCGTTTGGCAAAATGCTGCCGCTTTCAGTATCGCGCTGCTGGTGGCCAGTATTATTTGTTTTGGGTACCTGGTTATTTACAGTGGCAGGCTGCAGGAAAAAATTGTGCACCTTACCGCATTGGTAGAAACCTGTAAAAAGGAACTGGCATGGATAAACGGCAATTACAGGCTGTATAATAACGGGGCGGAATGGCTGACTGTTTTAAATGATGAAACCAATGATCTGGATAGTTTTGGAGAAGCTTCGCTGTTCCAGTTTTTAAACAGAACCAATAGTTACCTGGGTGGTTTACAGTTAGCACATTCTATCCAGGGAAAAACAACGAAGAAGGTAATCCTGCAGAACCAGGAAGCTATCAGGGAGCTTAAGGATAAACCGGAATGGATTCTTGAAGCGCATGTCCGTTCCCAGAAAGCACCAATTCCCAGGGACACCTACGAACACCTAAAGAACTGGCTAAACCATACAAGTTCAGCATTCCAGGCTGAAATATGGCACCTCATGCCGGTCATTGTTCCTGTCATTTCAGTAAGTACAATTATTGCATTGGTCGCCAGTGCCATCCCGTTCAGCTTGTTCAATATCGTCATGCTGGCAATTTTAATTGTCAATTTTTCTATTTATAAAAAGGTGACTGCAGAATATATCCACTTATCTAATGTGGCGGATAAGATCCAGGCATTGTCACCTGCTTTTAAGCATATTGAAGATGCCTCTTTTAAAAGTGAGAAACTCAATGTTATCCAGCAATCATTTTCAGATAAAGAAACCGGGGTATCATCGCAAGCGATATCTGAATTAAAAAGGATTCTTAAGCGGTTCGATTATCGTTTGAACCCGATCGTGTACACTATTTTAAGCGCTGTTCTTTTCTGGGACCTGAGGCAGGTATTTGCTCTTGAAAAATGGAAACTTAAATACAATCATCAATTTGAGAACTGGTTGCAGGCAAATGCAGAAATAGAGAAGTTGGTGTCGTATGCGACGGTCGCTTTTAATAAACCGCATTGGGTATTCCCCGATATATCTGATAACTGGTTTACGCTGGAAATGGCAAAAGTAGGACACCCGTTAATTGTAGAGACCAAAAGTGTGACAAATCAATTCAGTATGGACCATGCTCCAACTGTAACCATTATCACCGGTTCTAATATGGCTGGCAAAAGTACCTATTTAAGAACGGTAGGTACGAATATATTACTAGCCATGGCCGGCGGCGTTGTTTGTTCGGAAAAGATGGTCTGTTCTGTCATGCGCCCGGTGTGCAGTATGCGTATTGCGGATAACCTGAGTGAGGACACTTCTACTTTTTATGCGGAGCTATTAAAGATGAAAACCATTGTTACGGCTATTAAAAACCAGGAACATGTGATAGTACTGGTAGATGAAATGCTGCGTGGTACCAATACTTTTGACAGGCACTTGGGTTCAAAGGCTTTTATACAGCAAATGATAAAACAAAATGCGGTTGGTATCGTTGCAACGCATGATGTGGCGCTGGTAGAACTGAAAGATATATACCATGATGATATCCTGCTGGGATATTTTGATTCTGTTATTAATAATGATGAAATTGAGTTTGATTATAAATACAAGGATGGTGTTTGTAAAACAACGAATGCCTCTTTATTGATGAAAAAGATTGGCCTGGAAGTTTAATTTTTTATTTATTGAACCAACCCGGGTACTACTATTAAACATCGTTGTGTCACTCCCTTGTACACTTGTCTCTAATTGCGGCAATCAAGGTGGTTGATCCGCATAAGCTGCAGAACTGCTCATAATATGTGGCCTAATGCCTGGGTGATTAGTAACAGACCGATCATCGGGGGTGCTGCCAGATTCTAAGCTGACGAATAGTATTGTAAATGGGGAAGGGCTGCGGCGGACAGCGGGCAGGCGCGCCCTGCGCCTGGTACGAGCCCGTGAAAACTAACATGCAGACGCATAACACGGCGAGTACGGCACCCCGTAGTACGCCGGACAAATGTAGACCAGGGCCCAATAGCCGACCGCCCCAAAATAAAAAAGAGCCTTAAAAAGGCCCCTTCAATATTTTAGAACTGTAAGTGTTTTACAGTCAGTCCATTATTAATTAGCTGTTTCAGAGATTCTATACCGATCTTCAAATGTCTTTCTACATATTGAGCGGTCACGGCTTTGTCTGACGCTTCAGTTTTAACGCCTTCCGGTGTCATTGGGTTGTCACTTACCAGTAATAGCGCTCCTGTAGGAATTTTGTTGTAAAAACCTACTGAAAAGATGGTCGCTGTTTCCATATCTACAGCGTAAGCGCGAATTTTTACAAGGTATTCTTTGAACTCTTCATCATGTTCCCAAACACGGCGGTTGGTGGTATAACAGGTGCCGGTCCAGTAATCGCATCCGTAGTCACGAATGGTGGTACTAATAGCTTTTTGCAGGGCGAAAGCCGGTAGTGCGGGTACTTCAGGAGGAAAATAATCATTTGAAGTTCCTTCTCCGCGAATGGCCGCAATCGGTAAAATTAAATCACCAATTGTATTACGTTTTTTCAGACCGCCGCATTTGCCTAAAAATAGCACCGCTTTAGGCATAATGGCCGTTAGTAAATCCATAATGGTGGCTGCAGTGGGGCTTCCCATCCCAAAATTGATAATGGTAATATTATCAGCAGTAGCGCATTGCATGGCCCTGCCAACTCCAATTACAGGCACATCGTGCCACTGAGCAAACAACTCTACATAGTTGCTAAAGTTGGTTAGCAATATGTATTCTCCAAAGTTTTCTAAAGTTTCACCGGTGTACCTTGGCAACCAGTTTTCTACAATTTCTTCTTTTGTCTTCATAATATTGCACGTAAAACTACAAAAATTTTTGCATATAAAAACCCTTTTTTTGCAAAAAGGGTTAATTTATTGTTTGTTTTATGTAAATAAATTGTTTACTGTATTTTTTGTAGCGTTACCGGCCTTGCAAAAAACTTTTTGACTGAATCCTTGATCCTGTTGGTATCGCTGTATTTTCCAGCAACTTCCGCATAGAATATAAAGTTAACTGAATCAGCAGTTTCTAACTTTACAGAAGAATTGGCACTGTATAGTTTTTGCCTTTTAACAGCTTCTTCTTTGCCGTTTACCGATCTGAAAATAGCTTTCCAGTTATAAACGCTGTTGGTATCGTTATTATTTACAGGAACTGGCGTATTCACTTTTTGTTGGCTGTCGACAGTAGATTGCGTTGGGGAATCAGGAATCACTTCTGTTTGTGGTGGCAACTGTTGGATGCCTCCAAGCTTATTGGTAATAAATGGCCAGGCAACCCATACTAAACCTGCAAGAATAATGATAACCAATAAAGTGAGTATAAGTCCTTTGGAATTTACTCTTTTGTTGTTTTTACTGTTAAGCATGGGCTCTTCCAGTATGCTCTTTTTTTCGGTTAAATCAACTCTTTCTTTTAACGTGGTGCTTTCGTTGCCCGACAAGGTATCGATGTTGATATAATATCCGGGGTTTAAGATATAGTTGCCGGAGCTTTGTTTGACGATATAACCAATCCCGTAAATTTCGAAAGGATTGCCGATGTTCAATAACTGTTTGGCCAGGCTCAACTGACTTTCAATATCGCTAAGGGCTAAAGGTTTGATCTTCTTTCTTTCTTTTGCAAAAAAATCGATGAAGGCCTCGTCTGTAACCGCGTGGCTGTTGTAAGAAAACTCAACCCCTTCTACGGGAATGTTTTTATTTTTATTGATGAAGTCGGCATCGGGAATAGTGCCATTGATGGTAATGGTACCGATTCCTTCTAGTGTTACTGTTTTGTGGCTATATAAGAATTTTACAAGTATCTGCTCGAAACTCACTATTTAAATCTTTTGTTGTACGCAATTTAGCGATTAAAAAATTAATAAAACAGTATTTGGGCATCAAGTTATTAATTAGTTATCTTGCTTTATCATTTATAAGGCCGGACCACTGTTTTTTTACTACAGACCAGTCAAATGCTTTTACCTTATTAAGTGCGGCCTGTGTCAGTGATTGTACTTGATCCGGATTGTTCAGTAACCCGATGATGGCGTCTGCCATTAACGCCGGTTTTTCAGGGTCAACTAAGCGGGCATCAATGTTATTACTAAGTAAATAAGGAAGTCCGCCTACATTGGTACTTACGACCGGCAGGCCTAAAGCCATGGCTTCTACTACGCTGATGGGCGTGTTGTCCACGTTGGTGGTATTAATGAAGATATCTTTTGTTGCTGCAAGTTTGTGCCATTCGGAACGGCTCAGTTTTCCTGTAACGATCAGGCTGTTTTGTAAATTCAGTTCCGCGGCCCTGGCTTTTACCAATGCTTCTGTCCCGTCTTTGTCAGGGCCTGTCATGGTTAAAGTAGCGTCAGGGTATTTTTCGGTAATAATCTTTAGAACATCCACAGCCATAACCGGATTGTATATCTGGTGAAAGCTTCTTACCCAATACAAATTTGGTTTTAACTGGGTTCTTTGTTTAAATGGGTATTGGCTTAAGTCTATATTGTTAGGAATATAAACCAGGTTTTTTAATCCGAACTTTTCAAAAGAGGCGTATAGAAAATTGGAAGGTGCTACCAGGGCTGCAGCGTTGGTAAAGAAAGCTTTTTCTTTTGGGTTGGCTTTCTCTATTTTTTGTGGCAGGTTACCGCCATGCAGGATCGCTATATAAGGAATATTGAATCTCATGCATAATTCACCGGCGATCTGGGCAAACTTAAAGGCGCTGGTACTGTAAGTATCAATCAGTATAAGGTCCAGTTTACTTTTGTTGAAAATGATAGCCTTACAAATGTCCAGGAGGCGAAGTATCTTATTTTTCTTATCCGATACTTTAATAACGCTGAACTCCTCAGAAAGCTGAGGCGTTAATGTTTCTATGTTGGTTGGTGTAAATCCGTGTTTGGACAGGATATTGCCAATATATAAAATCCTTTTTTTATTATTTCCCATGTTGTGCGGAGGTAACTATTATTTTTTTTGCATGATTAAGGCAAAGACTGCGTAGTTTAAAATATCCATATAATTGGCATCCAGTCCTTCACTGATAATGGTTTTGCCCTCGTTTTTTATAATTTGTTTCATCCTGTGGAGTTTCATCAGGATCAGGTCGGCAAAACTTTCCTGGCTCATATTGCGCCAGGCTTCCCCGTAATCATGATTTTTATCCAGCATAAGTGATTTCGTTTGCCGTACTTTTTCTTCATACTCCGCTTTTACAACCGCTACATCTAATGATTCATTGGTGTCTCCTTTTTGCTCCAGTTCCAGCTGAATTAATCCGATAACGGCATAGTTAATGATTCCCGCAAATTCTGATGCGACACCTTCATTTATTTTTTGTACACCGTCCTGGATCATTCTGATGCGCCTTGCTTTGATATATATCTGGTCTACAACGGAAATGGGCCTGAGAACCCGCCAGGAAGTGCCGTAGTCGGCTGATTTTTTTATAAAAATATCTTTTGCCGAATTGATGATCTCATCATATTCTATGCTGGTATTGCTCATAGGAAATGTTCACTAAGCGTTTAAAATTAGTGCAAGTTTACTAAACCTTCACCAAACCTGACTGATGTTTGTAAATTTGATGAAAATTAAACATAAAGATGCCTGTTTTAAACTGTGCCGGAATACCGCTGGTAATTGATCGCCCTGTTGTGATGGGCATTATAAATATTACACCAGATAGCTTTTTTGAGGAAAGCAGGAAGCAAACGATTGATGAAGTATTGTTCCAGGCCGAAAAAATGTTGGAAGAAGGGGCGTCCATATTAGATGTGGGGGGGCAAAGTACGAGGCCCGGCAGTGTATTAATAGAGGTTGATGAAGAGGCCCGGAGAATTATGCCTGTTATATCTGCTTTGAAGGCAAGATTTTCTGATGCGGTCATTTCCGTGGATACTTACCATTCGCAAACGGCTAAGCTGGCTGTGGCTGAAGGAGCTAATATGATTAATGATATTAGTGGTGGCCTGTTGGATGTAGCGATGATAGAAACGGTTGGAGTGTTAAATGTACCTTATGTATGTATGCACATGCGTGGTAACCCGGTAACAATGAACCTGCCGGAAAACCTGGTATATGATGACCTGATCACAGATATAACTGACTTTTTTATTAAACAATATGATCTGTGTAAAAAAGCCGGCATCAAGGATGTTATTTTAGACCCTGGGTTTGGCTTTAGTAAAACGATTGCCCAGAATTTTGAACTGGTAAAGAGATTAAATGATTTTTCCGGCCTGGACCTGCCGGTTCTGCTGGGAGTAAGCAGGAAAAGCAGTATTGTTAAAACCTTAAATGTGACCGTTGAAAGTGCTTTAAACGGAACGACCGTGTTAAATACAATTGGTTTAATGAATGGGGCCTCTATACTCAGGGTTCACGATGTAAAGGAAGCTGTAGAATGTGTTAAGCTTTTTAACATGATGTATAGATAATTAATATTTAATAAGGTATAAATTCATTTAAATTTGTTTGCTATACTATTAGAATCCTTTTAATTTTCATATAGATGCATAATAAATTGAAGACTTTTTTATTGTTGTTTTTTTGTTTATCTGCTTATAATTTCATTAAAGCGCAGGACCTCGATAATACGTTGCAACAATACAAGGCATTTGATCCCCAGGAAAAGATTTTTATACACTACGATAAGAGTTTTTACAATCCGGGGGAAACGGTATGGTTTAAAGCTTATTTAACGAGTGGTGGTTTGTGGACTACAGTGAGTAAAAATTTTTATGCAGAGTTGCTGAATGAAAAAGGTGTTTTACTGGATAAAGTGTCTGCACCAATTGTTTATGGTGGCGCAAATAGTTATTTGAAAATAGATTCTAACTATAAAAGTCAGAAGGTTTTTGTAAGGGCGTACACGGTTAATAGCTTTAATAGTGATACTGCTTTCATTTATACGAAGGCTTTGACGATTATTCAACCAACGTATAAACCTTATGATAAAAACCTTGCTAAGACGGTTGTAGATTTTCTGCCGGAAGGCGGTTCTCTGGTAGAAGGAATTGAGGGAAATGTCGCTTTTAAGGCTTACGATAACGGAGAAGGTCAGCCGGTGACGATTAGCGGCGTGGTTAAAAATAGTAAGGGGGGAACTGTTGCTAAAATAGAAACGCTTTATGACGGGATGGGACAGTTCCTGTTAACCCCGGAAGCCAATGAAACTTATACAGCATTCTGGAGCGAAAAAAATAAGCCTGAGCAAAAAACAGTTTTGCCGGCAGCGAGCAAAACAGGTATTGCATTAAAACTGGAATATGCCGAAGGGAAAATTGTGTATAAACTTAACAGGAGAGAAGATGCAGATGAGTCGTTGAAAAGTTTAAGCATTGTAGCTGTTAAGGGATTTAATTCTTTATATGAGGCAAAAGTGAACTTCAGTTCTAAAACTCAGATCAGGTCTTCAATTTCTGTAGATGATCTAAGCAGTGGTGTAGTTCGTGTCACTGTTTTTAATAGTGAAATGAAACCGTTGGCTGAAAGAATCTGCTTTGTAAATAATGGTAATTTTGAATTGGATGGCGATGCCTGGCTAAGTACAGTAACTTTTGATAAAAGGGGACAGAACAGGGTGGAAGTGAAAGTAAATGACACCACACTTGCTAATTTATCACTGTCTGTTACAGATGCAGATCTGGACGCGCCGGAATCGAATCTCCAGGATAATATTGTATCGCGTATGTTATTAACCGGAGAGTTGAAAGGTAAAGTGTACAATCCTTATTACTATTTCTATAGTACGTCTGATAGCGTGAAATATCACCTGGACCTGGTTATGCTGACCAATGGCTGGAGAAAATTTAACTGGAATACAATTATATCCGGAAATATATCTGCTCCAAAATATATAGAAAATGATTATTTAGGGTTTAAAGGAAATATTATTGCTCCAAAGGGATTTGCAGGGAATGGATTACAGCTTACAGGTATGATGCAAACTACAGATTCTGCCAGGGATATTATTGTTATCCCGGTTGACAGGGACGGTAATATCAATACAAGTGGTATGGTATTCTTCGACTCTGCGCGTTTATACCTGAACTTTAATGATAAAAATAAAGCTTTTGAACCATCGATGTTGAATCTTAATAATGGTTTAATGCAAACTACAGATAACAGTGGAATATCTAACGGGATAAAAAAGATTCCTTTTAATGTGGACCCTGATTATGTTATCAGGAACAGTAAAGTAAATAAAGATGCGTATAATGTTGCAAAACAAATTTATAAAGACGGCAGCACACTTGAGAATGTTACAGTAGTTGGAAAAACCAAAACGAATTTACAAAAACTGGATGAGCGTTATGCTTCCGGTATGTTTAGTGGTGGTTTTGGAAAACAGTTTGACCTGGTAAATGATCCTTTTGCAGCAGGTTCATTAAATGTGTTCCAGTATTTGCAGGGAAAAGTAGCCGGTTTACAAATAACCACTAACGGTATGGATGCTTCTTTGTCATGGCGTGGAGGAACACCTACATTATATCTGAATGAAATGATGGTGGACCAACAATCGGTAAGCTCATTAAGTATGGCAGATATCGCTTACATCAAAACATTTGCACCTGGTGAAGCGGGTGTAATTGGCGGTGGTGGCGGTGGTGTTATCGCTATCTATACAAAAAAAGGAGGTGATGGAGTAGTCAGTTCCGACAGCAGGATAAAAGTTGTAAAAATAAACGGCTATACTGCTTTAAAAGAGTTTTATTCTCCTGATTACTTAAATCCTGATGGCAAGGAATTATATGAAGATTTACGCAAAACAATTCTTTGGGTGCCAAACCTGTTTTTGAATAAACAAAACAGCTTCAGGAGCAGGATTATCTTTTACAACAATGATATTACAAAGCGTTTTAGGGTTGTTTTAGAGGGAATTAACGTTTATGGTAAACTGATCCACGTGGAGAAAGTGATAGAAAAATAAATTTTCGATATTTTTTTGAAATGTCAAATATTTGATTACTTTTGCCTCCGCTTTACAAAAGTAAGGGCCCTTAGCTCAGCTGGTTAGAGCACCTGACTCATAATCAGGGGGTCGTAGGATCGTGCCCTACAGGGCCCACAAAACCAAAGCATCTGATAGGCTCAGATGCTTTTTTATTAGCTTTTTAAGTAGATATTATTCAGGTTGCCAGGTTTGAGAAATAAGATTTTTTTCGAAAAATCTTGCTTTTAAATAAAAAAAGCTCAAATTTGTTGATTAGTGCATTAAAATAACATTACTTTCGGATGAGTTTATTAACGATGATATCCGTCTTTCACTTTGATTTTCGCTAAATTTTTATGGAATATAATACATCCAGGGGTCATTTATTAATGAGAGAATATGGCAGGCATATTCAAAAAATGGTTGATTACCTTTTGTCTATTGAAGACAGGGAGGCAAGGACTAAAAATGCTAAGGCTATTATAGAATTAATGACATTTTTGAATCCCCAATTAAAAACAATTGAAGATTATAAGCATAAACTTTGGGACCATTTACATTTTATGAGTGACTTTAAATTAAATGTTGACGCACCATATCCTGTACCAACCAAAGAAACTTATAAGTCAAAACCGGAACCGCTTCCTTATCCAAACCGAAATCCAAGATATAATCATTTAGGTAAGAACATAGAACTGGTAATTAATAAAGCATTATCCGAAGAAGATCCACAAAAGAAAAGCGGATTTGCACATTCTATTGCCTATTATATGAAACTGGCTTATAGTACCTGGCATAAGGAACTTGTACACGATGATAATATCCGCCAGGAATTAAATGCTATTACTAATGGTGAACTGGAGTTTACCAATACACCTTATGTTCGCCACAGAACAAATGCAGGTAATAATGATGATTATGGTATTAAGCGTAGCAATAATAAATTCAGACAAGGTTCTTCAGGTAGCGGAGCTTCCCGGATGAATGCCGGTGGTGGTAGCAATATGAACCGTACGAATAGTAATAGCAACAGAAGCAATAACAGTAGCAACAGGAATAACAATAACAGCAATAATAATAATAATAACAGAAGTAATAATAACAATAACAGGAATAGTAATAACAACAATAACAAGTTTCAAAAAAGAAACTTCCGTTAGTAATTAATTAATTTCTGAATAAAAAGCGGTTGTCTGATTGAATACATTAGACAACCGCTTTTTTGCCATAAAATGTTTTATTTTAATTAATTTATAAAAGTTGTTTAGCACCTTTGCTGCCAAATAATAAATAAAAGCACAGAATTTTTGCATGTCACAATTTCAAGTAATAGGAGGCAATAAGCTTTCAGGAAGCATTACACCGCAAGGTGCAAAAAACGAAACATTACAAATTTTAGCTGCAGTTCTATTAACCAAAGAAAAAGTTACCATATCCAACATACCTGATATTCTGGATGTAAATATGCTCATAGAATTGTTAGGGCTGCTAGGCGTGAAAATTGAGAAACTCAATACAGATACTTATATATTCCAGGCGGACGATGTTAATGTCGATTTTCTTACCTCTGATGAATTTCATGCAAAAAGTGGTAAGTTAAGAGGAAGTGTAATGCTTGCCGGGCCTATGCTGGGGCGTTATAAAAGAGCATTTGTGCCAAAGCCCGGCGGTGATAAAATTGGCCGCCGTCGTTTGGATACACATATTATCGGTTTTCAAAAATTGGGGGCCAACTTTTCTTATAATGAGAATGGGTATTACCAGTTGGAAGCAGATGAACTGAAGGGCACTTATATGCTGCTGGATGAGCCATCTGTAACCGGTACTGCTAATATTGTAATGGCTGCAGCATTGGCCAGTGGGACTACTACTATTTACAATGCAGCCTGTGAGCCTTATTTGCAGCAGCTTTGCAGTATGATCAACCGCATGGGAGGTAAAATTTCAGGTATCGGAAGTAACCTGTTGGTTATTGAAGGTGTTGAAACTCTTGCAGGTACAGAGCACCGGATTTTACCGGATATGATTGAAGTAGGGTCCTTTATAGGCCTTGCTGCTATGACCCAAAGTTCTATTACTATTGAAAATTGTGGCATCCAACATTTAGGTATCATCCCGGAGAAGTTTCGCCAGCTTGGAATAGATTTTTATACAGAAGGTGATAATATCATTGTTTGCGAACAGGATGTATATGAGATACAATCTTTCATGGATGGTGGTGTACTAACTATTTACGATAATCCGTGGCCAGGTTTTACCCCTGATTTATTAAGTATTATTTTAGTTGTAGCAACCCAGGCTAAAGGAAGTTTATTGGTGCATCAAAAAATGTTTGAAAGCCGCTTGTTCTTCACAGATAAGCTCATTGATATGGGGGCACAAATTATACTGTGCGACCCGCACCGCGCTGCCGTTGTTGGCCTGGGAAGGCAGCATCGTTTAAAAGGCATTACTATGAGTAGCCCGGATATTCGTGCAGGTGTCGCATTATTAATAGCGGCATTAAGCGCACAAGGGAAAAGTATTATTCAAAACATCGACCAGATTGATCGAGGATATCAATATATAGATAAGCGTTTACAGGCGTTAGGTGCAGATATTCAACGGATATCATAAAATTTAATTTGCAGTAGTAAAAAGCCGTTTGATGGAATAATATCAAGCGACTTTTTATTTAAAACCAGCCTGCTCTTCATGAAATGCAAAATGGCTGCTCTATACGGCAGCCATTTTGATAAGAAATTGAGCAAATAGTTTTTATAGTTTATTAATTGTTTTTATTGTGATTTTTCCATCCACCACTATTTTAATTCTGTAAACACCTGCAGCTTTTGGTGTTAATCTTGATTGGTATTGTCCTTTTGCTAAGTTCGCTCTGTCTATAACTTCTAAAATTTTACCGTCTGAAGATAATAACTGAACACTCACTTTAGCATTATTCTCCACCTGGTAAATAACATTAATAAAGTCGCTTGTCGGGTTTGGATAAACGCTGATGTTGGCTCCGATTCCTTCTACTGAAACAACTTTAGATAAGCTTTCTTTACCATCAACATCTACCTGCTTAATTCTGTAAAAAACAGTTTCTCCATCTGTATTTACATCTTCAAAGCTATAACTATTGGTTTGAAGGCGAAGATTTCCTGTTGCTTCAATAAAACCGATATCTGTAAAATTGCTGCCATCTTTACTTTTTTGAACATAATAACCTTTGTTATTATATTCAGAACTTGTGGTCCAGGTAACAGTGTTGCCACTAGAACTTCTGTTTGCTGCTACATCAATAAAGGTTACCGGGAGAGATCCTTGAGCAGTTTTTGCATATCCCCAAACATCAACTGAAAACGCAGCGTATCTGCTATCAAAATATGATGTGCCATTTGATGATGTATTAGGGTCATAATACCAAAAAAAGTTCAATGATTTACTTGTATCAGCAGAAAAATACCAATACATACTATCAGCGGTAAAGTTTATACCGACAAAGAAACTTGAAAAATTTGGATCTATTACGCCATTGGCTGCTTTAACAGCGGAATACCTGTCAGATTTAGTTGAATCTCCAAAATAAACAGCATAGTAGTAATTGTTTACATCAGTTTCTGCAGTGCGGTTATATTGATAGCCACCCAGGTATGTCTGGCTTTTTAACATGTGTGGTGTGCTGGTAGTATCTTTAAATTCCGCTATGTAACCCCGGATAATATTATTAGGCCTGCCTGCACGGCTGTAAACACGATATTTTACTGCTGTTATAACAATGGAATCGGCATTTGGCACTGCTGCAATAGGAATATGAACATCATCATACGTAATTCGCTGGTTGACTCTTGCAGCAGAATAACCATTATAAATACCGGTTGAATTCTTATCGAACGTTGCATAAAGTTTAGCCGGTGTTTGTGAAAATAAGTTAAAACAAATAGTGGCTAAGATGGTAAAAAGTAAAAATTTCCTCATAATTTATGGTGTTATTTAGTTACATTAAAATTATTTATAAATTTTCTTTTTGCTGCCTGGGAAAAAAAGTTTTGCGAAAATTCAATTTTAGCCCTAAAATGTTAAATCTGAATTAATAAAATACATCTATTCGGTGAACAAATTTGTAAAGTAATAAATATTATAAATTTATTACAATTGTTTCATTAAACAGAAATATACCTATTGTTTACAAATTTTGCAATGGTTGGTCTATTTGTATGTAAAATGTATCGAATGAATATTCTATTAAATTTTTGGTGCAGTGAAATGCATTTTGTAGAGAAGGGCAAAATATGGATAACATCCAAAAGTATCCCAAAATTAATGGAATCATTTTCCTAAATTATTTAGCAAAACGCTTATTTTTGCTGCTAATTGCTTTATCATTAAAAGGCAAGAAAATTATGGCCAGGAAAATTGCTTCTCCCACTAGTAATAATGTAATGCCCGTAGATACACAGGTAATAGATGTAGTAGGTGCGCGTGAAAATAATCTGAACAATATTAATATCAGTATCCCCAAAAACAAACTGGTAGTTTTTACAGGGGTTAGCGGCAGTGGCAAAAGCTCGCTGGCTTTTGATACCATTTTCCATGAGGGGCAACGCCGGTATATGGAAAGCTTTAGCGCCTATGCCCGTCAGTTTATTGGTAATATGGAGCGCCCTGATGTTGACAGGATTACGGGGTTGTCGCCGGTAATTTCCATAGAACAAAAAACGACCAACAAAAATCCGAGAAGTACTGTTGGTACCGTTACCGAAATATACGATTTTATGCGTTTGTTATATGCCCGTGCAGCAAATGCTTACAGCTATAACACCGGCAAGATAATGGTGAAATTCAGTGAAGAAGAAATTGTCGAAAATATCCGTGAAAAGTTTGAAGATAAAAAGGTCGTATTGCTCGCACCCATTATAAGGGGGCGGAAAGGTCATTACAGGGAATTGTTTGAAGACTTTTTGAAAAAAGGCTACCTGAAAGTACGTGTTGATGGAGAAGTAAAAGATATCACACCCAAAATGCAGCTTGACCGCTATGTGATACATGATATCGAACTCGTCATAGACCGGTTGGCTGTTACAGAAGATATGCGCATTCGGTTAAGCCAAAGTATTCAAAAAACCTTACAGATGGGGAAAGGGTTGATGCAGGTGCTTGACTATGACACCAACCAGGTAACACAATACAGTAAAAGCCTGATGTGCAATGAAACCGGTATCAGCTATGACGAGCCTTCACCAAATACATTTTCATTTAACAGCCCTTATGGCGCATGCCCGGTTTGTAAAGGATTAGGTACCGTTTATACGATCAACAGGGACGCTATGATTCCGGACAGCTCCAAAACAGTAGCAGAAGGTGGTATCGTACCGCTTGGCGAAGAGCGGGATGCATGGATTTACAGGCAGATTGCAGCCATCGCAAGAAGGCAAAAAATAAATCTTAAGAAACCCATTAATGAGATACCAGAAGATTTTATCCATTTTATATTGTATGCCCATACACCAAAAGATCAAATAGCCGAAGCCAATATGGTGGTGACTGATTTTGATACTTTAGGTACAGCAAATGATTCTGAAAAGTCAGCGT
The DNA here is from genome assembly GCA_027854065.1 of Polluticaenibacter yanchengensis. GTDB lineage: Bacteria > Bacteroidota > Bacteroidia > Chitinophagales > Chitinophagaceae > Phnomibacter > Phnomibacter yanchengensis. The sequence continues at coordinate 93,559 of JAQGEF010000013.1, forward strand.
ATGATAATGCAGAGTTCGAAGGAATTGTGCACCTCGTAAAACGTTGGTTTAATACCAGTAGCAGCGAAGCAATCCGGAACTGGGCCGAAGAGTTCTTTTCAGTAGAAAGTTGTGCCAGCTGCCAGGGTGCAAGACTTAAAAAAGAAAGTCTTTGGTTTAAAGTAGCGGATAAAAATATTGCCGAATTGAGCCATATGGACCTGGATGAGTTAGCTGTTTTTATTAATAATGTTAATGGAAAGCTGTCCGCTAAGCAACAGGCAATTGCAAAAGATATTTTAAAGGAAATTTCCGACCGGTTATCGTTTTTGCTGAATGTAGGCTTAAATTACCTGTCGCTGAACCGGCCTTCCAAAACGCTCAGCGGAGGCGAAAGTCAACGTATTCGTCTTGCAACCCAAATCGGCAGCCAGTTAGAAGGCATCACTTATATTCTGGATGAGCCATCTATAGGCTTGCATCAACGGGATAATCAGCGGTTAATTGATGCATTACTGAACCTGCGCGATATTGGAAACACTGTATTGGTAGTAGAACATGATAAAGATATTATGCTGGCAGCAGATTATATTATAGATATTGGGCCCCGTGCAGGCAAGCATGGAGGCAATATTGTTGCAGCAGGTACACCGCAGGAATTTTTAAAAACCAATACGGAAACATCAAAATTCCTAAATGGCAACAGGACTATAGAAGTGCCGAAAGTGCGCAGGTCAGGAACCGGGCAATTTATAGAACTGAAAGGAGTGACCGGCCATACACTTAAAAATGTAAGTGCCAGGTTTCCTTTAGGTTGCCTTACTGTCGTAACAGGAGTAAGTGGCAGTGGGAAAAGTACCTTGATAAACGATACGCTTTACCCGATATTAAGCAATCATGCTTTTAAGGCCAGTAAAATGAAGCCAATGCCTTATGCAGGCATTGAAGGTCTTCAGTTTGTAGATAAAGTAATAGAAATAGATCAAAGCCCCATTGGACGCACACCACGCAGTAACCCGGCCACGTACTGCGGGTTCTTTACAGAAATTCGCACCATGTTTGCCAGTGTGCCCGAAGCAAAAATACGTGGGTACAAACCAGGCCGTTTCTCATTTAATGTCAAAGGCGGCCGCTGTGAAGTATGTGAAGGCGGAGGTATGCGTACCATAGAAATGAATTTCCTGCCCGATGTATACGTGCCTTGCGAAAAGTGCCAGGGCAAGCGTTATAACCGGGAAACCCTGGAGATTCGTTATAAAGGTAAAAGTATCAGCGATGTACTGGACATGACGGTAGATGAAGCAGTTGAGTTCTTCCATGCCGTGCCCTGGCTACATCGCCGTATTAAAAGTTTGCAGGATGTTGGATTAGGGTATATTTCATTAGGACAAAGCGCCACCACGCTCAGCGGAGGAGAAGCACAGCGCGTGAAACTCGCCACGGAACTCGGGAAAAAAGAAACAGGAAAAACGTTTTATATATTGGATGAACCGACTACAGGATTGCATTTTAGTGATGTGAAACAATTATTAGATGTTATTCAGAAGCTGGTGGATAGAGGTAATACCGTTTTAGTAATCGAACATAACCTCGATGTGATAAAAGTAGCCGATTATATAATAGACCTTGGCCCTGAAGGCGGTAAAGGTGGCGGGCAAATATTATTTCAGGGAGTACCGGAAGATTTAGTGAAAATAAAAGAAAGCAGGACTGCTCCGTTTGTAGAAGCAGAATTGAAAGCATAATTACATTCGGGACTTGTATATAAATGGATGAAGCGAATATGAGTGATTATGTCAGGTTGCATAATTCTCTTTGTACATTCAATCAAAAAGTGTATTTTTGCATGCTCGAAATAGGGATTAATATAATGATCTGTAATTTAAATGATTATAGATTTTACGCGGCAGATTAATACCAATTTTGATAAATTATTATAATTATATTTTTAAATTATTTGGTAGAATAGCAAAATGTATTTAATTTTGCCGTCCAATTTATAGAAAAAGTTATGGCTAATCATAAAGCAACCAAAAAAGATGTACGTCAGGCAGCAAGACGTCGCGAAAGAAACCGTTACAATGGTAAAACAACTCGTAATGCTATCAAAAACCTGAAAGCATTGAATGATATTGCTGAGATTGAAAAAGGTTTACCTGGTGTTGAAAGCTTAATCGACCGTTTAGCTAAACGTGGTGTTATTCATAAAAATAAAGCTGCGAACTTAAAAAGCAAATTAGCTTTACGTACAAATGCTGTAAAAGCATCTGCATAATTAATTAACTAACTACAGTTATAAATAGAACAATAAGTGTCGGTATACTATCGGCACTTATTGTTTTTGTATTTTGTTAGGTTTTATTACAGTTAAAACTGTATGGGCGGATTTTTTCCGCCTTTTCTATGTCCATGAGAATTATAGGATAGAATAACTATCCTCTTTGCAACAGCATTCTGCCAAATGAAAGTCTATTGCCCGCAAAACATTCTTATAACAAAGGTTTATACGCATTTGTATAAATTGTTTATGGAAATTTCTGTTATTTCGCAACAGAATTATAATGACAACTAATATTTTCTACTTTGAGTTTAACCATACATACCAGTAATTTAATTAAAACCTATAGTGGCAGAACTGTAGTTAAAAAAGTAAGTGTCAACGTAAGTCAGGGCGAGATTGTTGGGTTATTAGGTCCCAACGGCGCCGGTAAAACCACCACCTTCTACATGGTGGTTGGCTTAATCAGGCCCGATGAAGGAGATGTGTTTCTGAACGATACCAATATCACTAAGCTTCCAATGTACAAGCGTGCTCAAATGGGCATTGGTTACCTGCCGCAGGAAGCAAGTGTATTTCGTAAACTGTCTGTATATAATAATATTATGGCAGTACTGGAAATGACCAGGCTTACAAAGAAAGAAAGAATAATGAAAGCCGAAAGTTTGCTGGATGAATTCCATTTACAGCATGTGCGTAATAATAACGGTGACAGCCTGAGTGGCGGTGAGCGACGCAGAACAGAGATTGCAAGAGCATTAGCTGTAGATCCTAAGTTTATCCTATTAGACGAACCATTTGCAGGGGTAGATCCAATTGCAGTAGAAGATATTCAAACCGTGGTAGCACGTTTAAAATATAAGAACATCGGTATCTTAATAACCGACCACAATGTAAATGAAACTTTAAGTGTTTGTGACAGAGCTTATTTATTAATAGACGGTAACATATTTAAACAAGGAACGGCACAGGAGTTGGCCGATGATGAACAAGTGCGCCGTTTATACCTGGGTACCAATTTTGAATTACGTCGTAAGGACTGGATTATCAATATGGAGAAAGAGCAGTCGTTAAGAAAATCAGCCATACCAGGAGTAGAATTACTGCAAAGCCTCGTACAACGTTTGGAAATTGAATTAAAAGATAAGGAATTGGTATTGCCGGAATCTGTTGCAGAAGTAGTGCAGGTATGCAATGACCTGGCATCACTAAGAGGTGATGACGATTTTGCTAAAATGGCACAAATACTTATTAGCACTCCAATTGATGAGGTGCCGGGATTGATTCCGGACCTGAATGAACTAATAAGACAAAAAATTAAATAAGATATACACTTATTTTTTTAGATAATTGAAATAGGCTGCGTCACAATAACGCAGCCTATTTCAATTGTGATGTAGATTGTTTCATCTTTACATCTATATAATTAATATTGCTTAGATGGTTGTATAGCATGGAAAAAATCAATACAATGTAACAACTGGGTAGGCAGGGAAATCAAAAATGGTGCTCCTCGTCAAATTCGGACTTGTCCCAAAGAAAAATTTTTAACGTTCAAATCTTGATTTTTTTAATAAAATATACTTTATCTTTGAATAGTTGCATAAACAACTATTATCTATGACCAACACTACATTTAGAAGAGGAGAACTGTATTTTGTAATAAATGGTGTGGCTAGTGTAGCATTGGCAAGACATTTACAAAAGTTGTTCAGGGAACATCAGCTGGATATCACTGTAGAACAATGGAGCGTATTGGTACATTTATGGAAAGAAGACGGGGTGAGTCAGCAGGCGCTGTGTAATAAAACATTCAGAGATAAACCCAGCATCACCAGGTTGATTGATAATCTTGAAAAAATAGGACTGGTAGAACGGCATCCCAAAGAAAACGATAAAAGAGTCAACTGCATTTTCCTGACAGAAAAAGCCAAATCGCTAAAGCCGGTATCCACACAATTGGCAAACCAGACGCTCATAGAAGGCTTGGATGGTGTAGCCGATGAAGATATTGAAACAGTAAGAAGAGTATTGGAAAAAGTCTATAATAACTTGAATAACTTATCATAATAAATGGGTTGCTTGCTAAACGATACCCGTAACTAAAAAACATATTTGCCATGGAAACAACAATTAAAAACCTCAATGGTGCCGAATGGTTGGTGAAAGAATCTTTACCGGAATCCGTATTTACACCAGAACAATATACCGAAGAACAACGCATGATTATGGACATGTGCCAGCAATTTCTGGATACAGAAGTAATGCCGGTTATTGACAGGATTGATAAATTAGAGCCGGGATTAATGCCCGGATTAATGGAAAAAGCCGGTGAACAAGGCCTTTTGTCAGTAACCGTGCCCGAAGAGTATAACGGTTTAGGCAAAAACTTTGTTGATGGCATGATTGTGGCAGAAGGATTAGGAGGCGGTTACAGCTTTAGCGTAGCAATGGCAGCACATACAGGCATAGGTACATTGCCTATTTTATATTTTGGTACAGACGACCAAAAAGCGAAATATGTATCAAAACTGGCAACCGGTGAATGGAAAGGCTCTTACGGACTTACTGAACCAAACAGCGGCAGCGATGCATTGAGTGCCAAAACAACAGCGGTATTAAGTGAAGATGGCAAATACTACATTCTCAACGGGCAAAAATGCTGGATAACCAATGGAGGTTTTGCAGATGTATTTACAGTATTCGCCAAAGTAGATGGTAAAGATTTTACAGGGTTTATAGTAGAACGAGGCTATGAAGGATTTACAATAGGTGCGGAAGAACATAAAATGGGTATTAAAGGCTCCTCCACTGTACAATTATATTTTCAGGACTGTAAAGTGCCGGTAGAAAACGTATTAGGAGAAATTGGCCGCGGGCATGTCATCGCATTCAATATTCTCAATATCGGTCGCTTAAAATTAGCAGCAGCAGCCCTTGGCGGTTCTAAACGTGTAACAGATATTGCACTCACTTATGCCAAAACACGCGAGCAATTCAAAACCCCGATTGCCAATTTCGGTGCCATGAAGTACAAACTCGCACAAATGGCTATCCGAAACTGGGCAACCGAAACCGCCACCTACCGGGTAAGTAAGCTCATAGAAGACAGGGAACATGAATTACTATCTGCCGGTAAGCCATTTAACGATGCCGCTTTAGCCGCTGCAGAAGAATATGCCATAGAATGCGCTATTCTCAAAGTACACGGCAGCGAAACACTCGATTATGTAGTCGACGAGGGCGTGCAGATACACGGCGGCAATGGATTCAGCGATGAATACATGGTGACCCGTGCATACAGGGATAGCCGGATCAACCGCATTTTCGAAGGTACCAATGAGATCAACCGTTTATTAACTGTGGACATGGTTCTCAAACGCGCCATGAAAGGCAGGTTAAATATTATGGGCGCTGCCATGGGCGTACAAAAAGAATTGATGAGTATTCCCGAATTTGGCAATGATGACGAATCACCGTTCGCAGCAGAACGAAAAGCTATTGCTAATTTTAAGAAGGCAATTTTAATGGTAGCCGGTGCTGCGGTACAAAAATTGATGATGAAAATTGAAAGCGAACAGGAAATACTGATGAACATCGCAGATATGAGCATGGAAACCTTTATAGCAGAAAGTTGCCTGCTTCGATTAATGAAAAATACACAAGCAGGTAACATTGATACCAAGTACCAGGAATTGATGACAAAAGTGATCATCAACGATGCCGCAGATGCTATTAATAAAGCAGGAAAAGATGCCATCAATGGTTTTGCAGATGGCGACGAACAACGCATGATGTTGCTCGGATTAAAAAGATTTACTAAAGTAAACCCTTATAATACAAAAGAAGCTCGTAGAGCAATTGCCGACAAAATGATAGAAGCAGATAAATACTGCTTTTAGTGCCCGGTAATTAATACTGAAAAAACAAAGCGGCTTAGAATCTATTTACTAAGTCGCTTTTTTTATACCGGTTGGTATATTTCTTATTTGGGCGTGTCCCCTTGCCATCTTTTTTGTAGCCCTGTTTCTATACCAATTGATATCGGTATTATTCAGGCAAGGGGCCGGGCTATCCGTAAGTACTCCGCGGCGGCAATGCCCGCTTCCAGGCTTCGCTTTCACTAACCGCTTATGCCGCCTTGCGGGGTACTTTACTACTATCCCTCACGCAAAAACATCACAGTAATTATTTAAGATTTAAACGCTTATCCTTTTCAATACGCAGTTGCGCGGCATTTAAAATATTGATAGATTTTACTTCAGCACTTATATCCATTGTTACCTGGTGTTCTATAAATACATTACTCGTAGCTACAGGAACTGTTTTTGTATTCCAGGTATTAATATCACTCCATAAACCATTTTTCACAGAACGGATTTCTCCCGGAATGGTCGCTTTCACCGTTTGCCAGCTACCATTAACAGGAGGTGTATAGCCACCGGACGCATCAATTTTTATCTGATACATGCCATCAACATAATCATTAGGTGCTTTAAAATCCAATACAACATTGAAACTGTCACCAGCTGCCACATTACCGATATTAATGGTTTTGGCAGAAGTTAAGATAAAGCCGTTAGTAGGCGTAGATATGTTCACAACCACATTATTGGCGGCCTTGGAACTGTAGTTTTTAAATGAATAGATCGTTTTGCCTACACCGTTCGGTTGGTAGTTAAAATTCTGACGGATATCTTTCAACGCAATAAATGATTCGGCAGGCAACTGGTTATTATTAACAATTGCACTGACAATCTCATATCCCGATAACATTTTTGGCAGGTAGTATAGCATAGAATCTATATAGCCTGTCAGATCAGATTTAACAGTACCGGTTTTAGCCGAATCCAGTATATAGCTATGCAATTGCACATACATAGCAATAGAGTGCGCCCTAAACCTATCATGATTATAATTAAAGTCGGAAGCAATATAATTATTCAGCAAATGAACATTGGCCGAGTTATTATTTGCCACGCTCATTATAATATTATACTGATCATTTAGCCTGGACTTTAAAACAGAATCCTGGTAGAAAACATCTTTCACCGCTTTAAAATAATTGGTCCTGTTAAATCCGGCAGTTGTTGCCTGTTTTAAAGCCTGTAACTTTTGTGTAAATACATCACTTTGCAACTGGATATTGTCCAGGTATAATGGTTGAAATATGACATTGTCATTCGGCAATACATTCACCAAATTGTCAAACCGGCTGTTTGGTCGTATTTCTTTAGATAGATCAGTCACCTTACTTAGGTAAACCATGCCACCCGTAATACTTCCCAGGTATGATACCACATTAAAAGCAGACATCGCTTTAGACAATGATTGGAAAAGCGGCACAAACTCCGCCAGTACCACTGTACTCGCTGCTAATTTAGAAGCAACATCAAAAGCAGTATTAGCCTGGCTGGTAATATCTGAAATAGTTTTCATTGCCAGCATATATTGTTCCGCATCATCAACCAGTAATTGTCCCCTGTAGTTCACGGATTGGGGATTATCTGCCAAGGGTGGCAATGGCCGGTAGTTGATAGTATAAGCATTATTGTACAATAAATCTGTATCCAGGTTATCGCAGGCAATGGCCAGTTCTTTAATAACATCTTTATGGACCACTCCCGCAAAATACTCATCATAATATTGCTCCGTTAAAAAGTTTGTCAATGCCGAAGTAAGATATTTTGCAAACATCTTAATGAGATCATCCTTTGTAAGGTTCGCGATAGGCATCTCATTTTTAGTATCTTTTTCAGAAACCAATATCTGGCTGACCACCTGGTTAAACAATCCGAACAACGTACGTTTTAACAGTGCTGTACCCGCATCATTGGTGGCAGATACCGGGGCTAATGCAGATTTCTGAAGCTTTTCCATTAAGTAGCCGATCGCTTTACTCCTCGCTTCAGATAAAGCCGTTTTAAAAAACTCCGCTAATTGGTTTTCTTCGGTAATTTTCTTTGGAATCGCTTCTTCTATCGCTTCTCCCGCCTTTTTAAACAGGCTGATCAGTTCATAAATCTGTACAACCAGTTCCGCGGCATTTTCAGACGTCGCTTTAGATAGGTCAAGTGTTTTATTGCCCATTTCATATATCGAAGCAATCGTATTGTGGAATACCGCCAGGTTTTCTGCCCGCTTATTGATGTCCGTCGTCAATGTAGTGCTATACGCACTATATGCCTTATACAAGCCTGTTGTGTCTAAGCCGTCCAATGAATTGGTCGGTAATGTTACAATGCCCTCCATGTAAGCGCCAAGCGGCAGGTCTATTTTTAGATCCAGCTTTTTTAAATGCTGGCCCATAAACTTAATATCAGCAATTAAACTATCAGGCATTAATAGATCTTCAACCAAATGGTTTGATTTAATATTCGGAATTTCATACTTGTAATTGATACCTGTGCGGCTGGAGTTATAAGTAATTCTTAGTTTATAGGTTTCATCCGGTAAACCTTCCGTCATTTTATAATAGCCTTCAGCATTCGTAGTCTGTGTTTCTTTTACTGAATTATCAGCTGCTAACAATTCAACCTTAACCCCCTCAATCGGCCGCTTAATTAAATTAGGGACCAGTAACGAATTTATTTTACCTGTATAAACATTAAGAATTTTACCGGCAATTGATTTTTCCTGGACAATCCTACTCACCCCTTCAGAATGGGTCAGCCAGATTTCTCCTTTAAATTTATCATAGGCGATGCTTGTCACATTATTAGAACGTAAACCATTGGCAATAGTATAAAGTTTATAATTTTTACAATCGTTCAGGTCCTCTGCACCGTTAAAAACCAAAAGACCATTGGTCGTGCCAATCCAGATTTCATCCCCGATATTAGTAATGGCATTAAAATTGACAGCCGCTCCGGAAGGAAACGGAGAGTTTGTATTATCAATCAAATGCCATTGCTCTTTTCCATCAACCAGGTTTGGCTCTAAAACAGCAAACCCGAAACCGGTATTTAATCCCACATACATCCTGCCGCTATATGCCTGTTTTATGGCTCTTACTAATAGAGAACTGCTAAACGGAATAGGAGAGTTGGATTTATCTATAAACCCAACCAACGTGTTATTAAGTGTATTGTACCTGGCTATATAAGAATCCTTACATACCCCCGATACGCATGAGCTTTGTACCCCAAACCAGGCTTCATTGTCTTTATTACCCACAGCGCTCACTTTGTTATCCGAAGTAGTCTGGAGAACAGCAGCGATTTTAGCAAATTTAGGGTCAGCATCCAAAGTGCCCAGTATAAATGCGCCCCCTTCCTTAGTCGTCGTTCCCCCGGTTAAGGATTGGCCTAAGCCAGCTAGGATAGAACCGTTAGGCGTTGCTGCAATAGAGTTGACATACCTGCTGCTTAATGTGCCATTCGGGTCATCTGTAGAACCATACCGGGTAATGGTATTGATATCAGTAATATGCATAACACCGCCTGTAATAGCCTGTACACCGGTATGCCCTAAATTGGATACCCATACCGTAGAATCCAGTAATGTAGGCCCGAGTACAAAGTTCCTGTAAGTAGTTGAAGGCTGTATCGTGGATTTTGTCCAGGTACCGCCGGCACAACCTTTTACTGTAGATTTAAAAAGGTATAAACCACCTAAGTCCGCACCGGCCCATACCTGTCCTTTCTTATCAACAATAACACTCCTGAAAGCATTCGTTGTAAAAATATTATTGGTCGTTGTCCGGTCATAATGACACAAAGTAAGTTGTTCATCAGTGGTGAAATTACCTGCTTTTAATTCAACAGAAATGGTGTATTCACAACCTTTATCTGTAATCGTCACTGTATGCGTCCCCAGAGGTGCTTTTGCAGGTGTGCCGGTACTATAGGTTTTTGTAATTCCCGTCTTGTTAAATAATTTGGTCAGGTCGTAAGCGGTACCACAAACATCAATCGCAGTATCGGTTATCGTTATCTCTCGTTTAATTTCGTTTACTTTTACAATCGCTGTGTCTGCACAACCAAAACTGTTTTTAGCAATGAGCGTATAAGTTCCCTGCACTGCGTTGGCCGGTGTATTGGGTATCCAGGATGTGGTTAAACCAGTAGTGTTGAATAAAGTAGAAATATTGGTCGTTTTACCATTACAAACTTCAGCCGTCTTATCCGTGCCCAGGTTAGGTTTTGCTCTTGAATTAACAGCTATATTTATTTTTGTTTCGGAAATAGCAGCACAACCATCCAATGGATCTTTTATAGTAGCGGTATAGTTGCCTGTTCCCGCATTGGTAATGTTGTTAGTATTCCAGCTAATGCTATAAAATGTAAAAGAATGCGCCGCGTTTAAATTGATGGTTTCTCCCGCACATAGATAAGCAGTCGTATCTTTTAAGTTGATAGGTTTATAACACACCGTAACCAACCCGGTATCTGTGCAACCATCGCTATTTGTTACTACTAATTGGTAAATACCTCTGCCCACGGCTTCCGGGGTAGCCGTACTCCAGCTTTTGCTATATGTACCTGTCGTAAATAGTCCTGATATATTGGTGGTGGATTTTTCGTTAATGGCAACGAATTTATCCGGGCCTATATCAGGCTTTGCCAACTGAGAGAGGTTGACTCTTACTATGGCAGAATCTTTACAATTGAAGCCATTTGTTGCTACTACTTTGGTTTTACTGGCATAATAACGGATGGTTGGAATCCCATTATTATAAATCGTATCTTTTGGTTCTAGTACTTCAATTGTAATAGTAGCATCGGTTACAAATAAATCATTAAAATTTATCTGGAAGCCGCTTTCACAGGAGATTACCATTTTATCACCTCCCAGAAACCGGGTGCAATTTTGGGCATTAATTATGTTAGGGCTACACACAAAAAGCAAAATCGCTGCTATGCAATAGCATTTTATTAATAGTCTTTTCATAAGATAAAATCTGGAACTTATATAATGAACAACTAATTTAATTTTAATTCACCGTTTTGTCAATGCCTTTTTATCAGAATCACTACAATTAGGTATATTATTGCAGTAAAATTTTGGCGCTATAAAAGTGTTCAATTTTATTTTTTATTTGCTTAATAATCTATTCTATTGGCTATGAAAAAGTTATTACCGTTTGTATTGATCCTGATATTCAAAACCTCTATTGCTCAAAATTCTGACCTTTTAAAATATGTGAACCCGCTGATTGGTACAGAGAAGATGGGGCATACTTACCCGGGAGCTACTGCACCCTTTGGTGCGGTCCAGTTAAGTCCGGATACGGATACGATTCCTTATGAACTAAATGGCAGATATAATCCTGATGTGTATAAATACTGTGCTGGCTATCGCTACGAGGATAAAACGATTGTGGGCTTCAGTCATACCCATTTTAGCGGTACTGGTCATTCAGATCTTGGTGATTTCCTGGTAATGCCGACAGTAGGGGCATTGAAAATGAACCCGGGTATTGCTTCAAACACGGCTACAGGATTCCGTTCTGCATTTTCTCATAATAATGAAACTGCGGAAGCGGGCTATTACAAAGTAAAACTTGATGATTATAATATCATAGCGGAATTAACTGCTACTACAAGAGTCGGCATACATCAATACAGTTTTCCAAAATCTAATGATGCCCATATTATTCTGGATCTTATGTCCGGAATTTATAATTACGATGATAAGAATACCTGGATCTATGTAAGAGTAGAAAGTCCGACCCGCATTACTGGTTACAGGCAAACGAATGGTTGGGCAAGAACGCGTACGGTGTATTTTGCGATGGAGTTTTCTAAACCATTTAAATCTTATGGACAAAAGAATTTTGAGGACAAACAGGTTTATAAAGGTTTCTGGCGAAAATTCAATCAAAATGAAAACTTCCCGGAAATAGCAGGGAAAAAGTTACGGATGCATTTTGATTTTGATACGGAAGAGCATGAAAAGATCTTGGTGAAAGTGGCGCTTTCGCCGGTGAGCCAAACCAATGCATTGCTGAATTTACAAACAGAAGCGCCGGGTTGGGATTTTGGAAAAATGAAAGAACAGGTACAGGAACTATGGCATAAAGAGTTAAGTAAAATTGTTATACAGGCATCTGAAGAGGAGAAGGTCAATTTTTATACTGCCATGTATCATACATTCATTAATCCTACTGTATATATGGATGTAAATGGTGAGTACAAAGGCCTTGATCAGAATATTCATAAAGCTACCGGATTTACCAATTATACTACATTTTCAATCTGGGATACTTACAGAGCATTACACCCGTTTTTTAATATTATACAACCTCAACGGAACAATGATATGATTCATTCTATGATGGCGCATTATCGCCAGTTCTCGATGAGATCATTGCCTGTCTGGTCGCATTATGCCAATGAGAACTGGTGTATGAGTGGTTATCATAGTGTATCGGTTGTTGCAGATGCAATTATTAAAGGGGTTTATACGGGTGATGCTGAAGAGGCGTTAAATGCCTGTATTGAAACGTCTAATAAAAGAAAATATGAGGGGATTGGGGATTATATTGATAAAGGTTATATACCTGCCGAGAAAAGCGGTACATCTGTTTCCAATACGCTGGAGTATGCATATGATGACTGGGCTATTGCACAGTTGGCCAGGAAATTGGGAAAGCAGGATATATATGAGACTTATATGAAGAGAGCGGGGCATTGGAAGCAGGTTTTAGATAAGAGTATCGGCTTTATGCGGCCCAGGTTAACTGACGGGAGTTTTAAGAAAGATTTTGATCTGTTAAGTACGCACGGGCAGGGTTTCATCGAAGGTAATTCATGGAATTACAGTTTTTTTGTACCGCATCAACCTGTTGAGCTGATGCAGGAGATGGGCGGGCAAAAAAAGTTTGGCGCTAAGCTGGATACTCTTTTTAATATGCATTTACCCGATGAATTCTTCGCACATACGGAGGATATTACCCGTGAAGGGATTATTGGGGGATATGTACACGGCAATGAACCTGCTCATCATGTACCGTACCTGTACAACACGGCGGGCCAACCATGGAAAACACAGGCCCAGGTGCGAAAAATCCTGGAAATGCAGTACCAGCCTAAACCTGATGGTTTAGGTGGCAATGATGATTGCGGCCAAATGAGCGCCTGGTATATATTCAGTAGTTTAGGGTTTTACCCTCTGTCTCCGGGAAGTAATATTTATTCCATCGGAAGTCCGTCTGTAAATAATGCAGTGTTGCATTTACCCAACAATAAAACATTCGGGATAGAAGTTAAGAACCAGGGGAAGGGTAATGTTTATATACAAAAAATGACCTTAGATGGAAAGCTATATACCGAATATTCTATTACACACGAAGCAATCATGAATGGCGGTAAGTTGATATTCTATATGGGCAGTAAGCCTTATAAGAAGTAATGTTTTATTGGGGATGATTGTAATGTTAAATATACCATTTGGTATATTTTTATTTCTGTTACAGGATTTTTAACGGTATTTCCTGGTTTGAAATTCTGAAGTCATCATCAAAGGCTTGTTATTTAAATAGCCCTTTTTATGGATGTTTAATAGAAGGACAAATGCTGAATGGCTGCCGGATGCTTTGGGCAGCGAGGAACGAGCTGGCCACGGGCGTTGCATCGATGATGTGTAATATACCGTTTGGTATAAAACTGGTGAGTATGCCCGTGGCGATACCCCAAAGGAGCCGGTACAAATGTTTATAGAATGACTAAGGATGAAAGCCCCAAAATAAAAAAAGCAGTGTATTGCTACACTGCTAACCAAAATGAAAAACTAACTGCTTAATATTTTAATACCCGTCATTTTGTTTTAACTGAGGATTGTTGTCAATTTCAGTTTGAGCAAATGGATACCTGTAATTATCTAATTTAAAAATCAAAGGTGTGCCGTTTGGTGTTTTTAATGTTGGCAATTTGATATGCGCAATTTTCCAGCGCTTTAAGTCGTTGAAACGTTGACCTTCTAAAGCCAGTTCTACGCGACGTTCATTGCGGATAAAATTCCTTAATGTTTCTTTGGAGTTATATGCATTTCTATCAACGGCAGGCATATTGACAGTGGCTCTTGCGCGTACACGGTCAAGGGCATCGTATGCTGCTGCGGACGGGCCGTTGGCTTCATTGAGTGCTTCTGCGTACATTAATAAAATATCTGCGAAACGGAGATGTATGTAATCTTGGTCAGTATTTTGAGCTGTTGTCGCACTAAAAGGTGCTCTTGTTAAATCTACATATTTCTCCATTAAATAACCGGTTGCTGATGGTGTCTGAAAACCTGTCCAGGCAACATTTGTATTTGGATTGCGCCATGTTTCTGTAGGTAATTTTAATGTCATATCCATACGTGGGTCCCGGTTGTTATATGGTGTGGCTGCATTATACAACGGAGAGGTGGTGATAGGTTTGCCATCGGTACATTGGTAAGCATCTGCCAGGTCCTGGTAAGGCTGCATTAAAGACCACCAGCCTAGTTCAATGTCCATGCCGGCTGCTCCCGGACTTGTGCGTTGCGGGCTTGTAACTGCTAAATACTGGGTGGCAAACATGATTTCCGTATTGACGCTTGCATTGGTCTGACCACTGGTTTTAAATAAAGCTGCATAGTTATTGGATAAGCCAAATTTACCGCCATCAATAATTTCTTTACAAATGGCTGCGGCTTCAGCAAATCGTTCCAGGGTCAATAATACCCTCGCTTTTAGTCCTTGTGCACTTCCTTTTACTGCTCTACCCGCATACCTGGTATCCGGTAGATTCGCAATGGCAAAATCCAGGTCATTGATGATGACTTCGTAAACCTGTGCTTCTGTACTTTTGGCTATTTTGGAACTTTCCAGTGTTTTTGGAGAAGTGGTATAAACGACAACACCACCAAATGTTTGTACCAGGTCGAAATAAGCCAGTGCTCTTAAGAATCGGGCTTCTGCTCTGTAGGGATTTAACTTTTCATCTGTTAACGGCGCTTTGCCAACATTGTCTAAAAAGAAATTACACTGTGCAATAAGTGCGTAAGGAGAATTGTACATATTGCTTAGTGCCCCTCCGGTCATTGGTGTAACAGTACCGGTCGTAAGAGCAGAGAAGTTTGCCTGGTTGGTATTGTCATACAGAAAAGCATTGTCTGCCAAACCATCTAAGTAAATACGTTCGTAACCCAGGAAATTGGCTTTCAGGCGGGAATATACCCCTGTTAAACCCCCTTGTACATCGGACTCTGAACGCCAGTATGTACCGGCAGAAGTGGAATCTAACGGGTCTTTGTCTAATAAGCTTTTCTGGCAGGAGCTGACAAAAACAGCAGCGGTAACAGCCAGTATATTGATATATTTTTTAATCATTGTAGTAGTTTTTAGAATTTAATGTTTAATCCGGCATTGAAGATTTTGATCTGTGGATACTGACTTAAATTATTTGTAGCAGAGTTAACACCGGTTGAAAGATTTGGTCTTTCAGGGTCGCCGTTAATAAATTTGGTAAATGTTACCAGGTTATCTGCCGAAACAAATACGGTCGCACTCTGTACTTTCATCTTGTTTAAGAAAGCGCCGGCTAAAGCATAGGACAATGATATATTTTTCAATCTTAAGTATGAAGCGTCACGCAGGAAGAAATCTGAATTGACACCATATTGCGCCATGTGCTGATACCCGGAAATATATAGAGCAGGCATTGTATTGCTTGGGTTGGTAGGGGACCATGCGTTTCTCCAGTCAACAGATGGCGGTGTTCCTTGTTGGAAAGGGTCTACACCCCAGTTTGCTACACGGATTTTTAAGCCTTGTACACCTTGAAAGAATACATTTAAGCCTAAACGCTTGTATTGAACATCAAACCCGAAAGAGTAATTATAATCAGGAAAAACACCATTTACCAGTACTCTGTCATCGGGAGTGATTTTGCCGTCTCCATTTACATCTTTCATTTTAATATCGCCAGCGCCAATGTTTGCATTTAAACTATGGGACATCGGTGTTTCTCCGGTTTGTACCACACCATCCACCAGGTACACAAAATAAGACTCATAAGGAAGGCCTACTTTCCTGATATTTCTACCGGTGATGTTTTCTGTTCTGATAGATAGTAATTTGTTTCTGACAGTAGAGAAGTTTACAAACGCGCCATAAGAAAACTCACCGATCTGGTTTCTGTGGCGAATGTCTACTTCTATGCCCCTGTTTTGCATAGAACCATCATTTGTGGTTGGTTGCGCTAAGCCTAAACTGGAAGGAATTGTTTGTGGTGCTAAAACATCGTAGGTCTTTTTGTTAAACCAGTCAAATGCAACTGTTAATAAACCTCGTTTGATATCTAGATCGAAGCCGAAGTCTGTTATCTGTGATGACTCCCATCTTAAACTTTGGTCTCTAAAAGTTAGATTGATAACTCCTTGTGATGCTGTATTATTGTCGAAACTGTATAAAACTCCGCTTGAAACAAGGTTTTCCTGGTACAAATAGTTACCAACATCCTGGTTGCCTAATGTTCCGAATGAGCCACGTAGCTTTAAGGTAGTGATCCAATCTATATTGTCCATGAATTTTTCTTTATTAATCATCCAGCCGGCAGATACTGAAGGGTAATAACCCCATCTGTAATCCGGTGACACTTTAGAGGTGCCATCTCTTCTGATACTTGCTTCTAAAAAGTATTTACCATCATAGTTATAGTTTAGGCGGGCGAAGAAAGATTGTAAGCCCCACTCACCCGGAGCGACTAAACCTGGTAGACGCGGATGGGTGGTATTAATGGTTTCCCCTGTGTTGCTGTAACCATTTAGTTCAGGAATGTTATAGTTAACGCCGTTGATCCTTCTGGCACGCAAGCCACGCTGACTATAAGTAATTTGCTCATAGCCCGCTAAAGCCGAGATCTCATGTGCGTCACCGATTTTTGTATTGTAGTTTAAAGTAGAATAAAATGTCGGTGTAAGTGTTTTTGAATATTGTTCTGTTATACCTAAAATATCTGGTCCAAAAGAGTTCATTGCATAATCACCCGATGGCGCCTTTTCCTGTAACAAATATGCCTGGTAAGGGCTTTGATGCATTTTATAATATTGATCTGTATAACGAACGGCTATTTTATTGTTCCATGTTAGGTTTTTAGAAAATTTTACATCTAATGAAGCTTGTGCATTCAGATCGTAGTCCATGGTGCGCTGATTGCCCATGATAAACATTTCCTGGGGATTACGGTTTCTTCCTTCAGCTGCATAAGCACGGGAAACGACCCTGCCGGAACCATCCGGTAAAAACGGCCCGTATAATGGGCCTGCCGCATAAATAGCCAGCATCATGTTTTCGCCTGTAAACGGAGGTTCAAACCTGTTACGTACAGTACCGTTGATCATTGTTCCAAACGTGATATTCTTGGTGATATTATTTGAGTACCTGGCTAATAGATTGTAACGTTTAAAATTATAAACAGGTAGTAAGGCATCCTGGTCTAAGTAACTGAAAGAAATATTGTAATTGCTTTTATCAGTACCGCCTGATATACCAATATTGCCGTTGAATATGGTAGCAGGTTTTACATAATAATCGTAAGAATCGAAATTTGGATAATCAGGACTTCCGTTGGCAGCTTTGTATTTATCAATTTCGGATTGTGCATATTTAAAAGTGACCCCATTGCTGCGTTTGGTCGCTTCATTGTACATTTCCATATACTCAGCTGAGTTGGAAATAAGGTTTGGCCTGTTTGTGGCGCGGTGTTGGGATACATTGGCACTGGCAGTAAACTGTGCTTTGCCGCTTTTGCCTTTTTTAGTGGTAACCAGGATGACACCATTGGCAGCCCTGGCACCATAAATAGATGCTGAAGCTGCATCTTTCAATACGGTAATATCATCGATGTCATCGGGTGCTAAAGTATTTAAATCACCTGTTACACCATCAATCAATACTAATGGACTATTGTTGGTACCTCCGGCAAAGGAGCCTCTGCCTCTTAGTAAGATCTGGGCATTATCTCTGCCCGGCTCTGCACTTACCTGGGTAATTTGTAACCCGGCTACACGTCCTTGTAAAAGGTTGGTTGAATTTGGCGCAGGTCTTGTTCTGAGTACATCTCCGTTTACAGTAGATATGGAACCTGTAACATTTTTTCTTTTTTGGGTGCCGTAACCTACCACTACCACGTCATCAAGGTCTTTAAGGTCTGTCGCTTTTAATGTTAGCTGGATACTGGTCTTGCCATTAACAGATATTTCCTGGGTCTCAAAGCCAACATAGCTGATTACAAGGAATGCATTATCATCATTCACTGTAATTTCAAACGCTCCCTTACTGTCTGTAACAGT
This sequence comes from Polluticaenibacter yanchengensis, assembly GCA_027854065.1. Classification (GTDB taxonomy): domain Bacteria; phylum Bacteroidota; class Bacteroidia; order Chitinophagales; family Chitinophagaceae; genus Phnomibacter; species Phnomibacter yanchengensis. The sequence continues at coordinate 112,076 of JAQGEF010000013.1, forward strand.
GCTGAGCGTTGTTCCTTTTACTAAAATAGTGGCACCTTCAACAGGTTGTCCATCAGCATTTAATACAGTTCCGGTAATTTTTCTGGCTGGTAAATCTTCCTCATAATTATACAGCCTTGGTTTTGGTGAGGCATAGGTGGCACATGGTACTAATACGTACATCCCCATGCCCAATAGCAGAGCAAGTTTCTTCATATATGCAATCTTAAGTTTATCAAAAAATGTACTCTGTCAAAATCTGGCCAGAGTCTGCAATCGTTTACGGTGATAAAATTAGATGGTAAAGACTTGTTAAAAGATGTGTTCTTAAGTTAATCTAATGGATTATTTTGCTTTTATTTTCATTTGACTGCAAAATGTTTTCGTTTTAGTGGATAAATGCACTTTTTTAAGCAAAAAGCAAATCTTTCGAAATATCAATCGGCATATTCTGAAACCTGTAATGTCCTATAACATTGAACTGGCCATTATTAAACCGTTTCACCAAAAAGAACTCATCCGCTATAAAACTGGCTGTAAACTGGCGTTTTTGCCACTTTTCCCATATCTGCATAAAGTCTATCGGTGCCAATGTGCTGGATATAAGTATTTTAGGGTTGTTGGCAAATTGAGGTTCCAGCGTAGGTGCAGGACCGAAGAGTTTTTTACATTGCTTTAATAACTCCAGAACTTCCAGAAAAGCATATTTGTTTTCTACATTCACGAATAATGTACTATTTGCGTAAAACTGATAGTCTTTTAAGTGCACTTTGAAAGGGGTCACAATTTTAGCGATATTTTCCAGGGCAGATTTTATCTTCGGCTCAAATGCGTCAAAAGTTGAAAATGTAGCTAATGTTAACTTGGGGCGGGTGCGTGAAGGCATCTGAACGCCAAATGTTTCTGAAATTTCCTTTCTTACATGAGTAATTTTATTGCATACCAACTCTCCCGGATTAAGAATGATCATATAATCTGATACTTTTAATCCATTCACCAAGGCGGATTTACTTGTAGCTGTGGGTGCTTTTTTAGTAGTTATCATGACAAACGTTTTAAAGGATTACGGAATCAGTGAAAAGACATTTCGTTTTTCATCTGCTTTACCTATATTTTTCCTGATCAGCCAAAAGCCTTTCACATCCATTGTTTCATGAATTTCTTTAGCAGAAAACTCTAACATAGCAGGCATCGACTGTACCTGTTCGGCTATCATTAACTTAGGCTGCCTGTTAAATACTGCAGAAGGCGAGCCGGATTCCTGTAAATAACTGTTAATTACCTCAAAGGATTTATAAAATTGCTCAAAGGCACTCGCATCCTGGATCCTGTAATGCATTTCTCCGTTAGGCGTAATACCATAATTGTTTATTTCAATTTTTATACCCTGCAATAAACTGCAGATTCTTTGCATCCACCTGGATATAATCGGTTCCAGATGTTCGGATGCTTCAAAACTGATTAACGTTATATATGGTTTTACCACAGGTTGTAATTTTCCGTATTTATTTACCAGGTAACCCATATCTGCATTCAAAGCTTCCAGTAATCCCGAATTGACAGGCACTACTATTTCATATTGTGCCATTCCCTTTAATATATCCATTTCAAATCCTTCATTTATTCTGTACCTGTAATCCTGCATTTTCATGATTCATTTGTTTTAGTAAAAATACTAAATAAATTAGTATTTACGATATTTTTTAGCAAGAAATATTTTTATTATATTAAATCATTGATTATAAATGTCCTTTTTAATGTTATTAAGGAGTGTAAAGCTGCCTTTATTAGTATTTTAATAAAATTTTGTTCTTGTTTAATACTAAAAAACGCTAAAAAAGTTATCATCTTAGCCCTTGAATACATTTTTTACAATCTCTCTTGACAAACTATATACTATTTTTGCAGCAATTTAATTGGGAAGACAATGGCCTATAAAAAAATAGATCAGTACGATGAAGATATAACCAATGGTTTATCAGATGTTTACAGACAAAGTCTTGGGTTGCTCGGAGAAGATATTAACAGGGAAGGGCTTGTTAAAACTCCGGAACGCTTAGCAAAAGCCATGCAATACCTTACACAAGGTTACCAGCAAAATGCAGTTGATATTCTTAATTCTGCGCGTTTTGAAGAAGATGTAAGCGAAATGATTATTGTAAAAGATATTGAATTGTATAGCCTTTGCGAACATCATATGTTGCCATTTGTAGGTAAGGCGCATGTGGCATATATACCTAACGGCTACATTACGGGCTTAAGTAAAATTGCCCGCGTGGTAGATGTTTATGCCCGTCGCCTGCAGGTACAGGAGCGTTTGACCACTCAAATCCTGGAGGCGATAAAAGAAGCGCTGAATCCACTTGGTGTGGCAGTTGTTATAGAAGCCCGCCATTTCTGTATGATGATGCGTGGCGTAAGCAAGCAAAACAGCTCTACGACCACATCAGCTTTCAGCGGTGAGTTTCAGCATGACAGGACTCGCAGTGAATTTATGAAATTGATTGGAACGAATTTGCATTAAAATAACTGACATTGAACTAAAAGCCTGTAGTTTTTAATACTTACAGGCTTTTTTTATTGGGGCTATTAGCATTTGTAATACTATGAAACATTGGTTCCGGCTGCTTTGGGCTCGCTATCGCTCGGTACTCGTTCCTCGTACTAAACCCGCCGCATCCGGCAGCCATTCAACTATGGTAATCCTATGAAACGAATTCTGGCTTTACAGTAAAGAATCCAGGCTGCCGTTTGTAAAGTTGATGATAAATTCTTTTTTGAAAACTTCTCCGATAGGTATTTCAAATTCATTGATATAAATATTATTGTTGTCGAAAGATTCAATATGAATTTTATTGACAACGTAAGATTTACTGATTCTTAAAAATCTTTCTTGCGGCACTTTTTGATGAATTGTTTTCAGGTTCATTGCTACAATATGCTTACACTTTTTGGTAACAATTACCACATAGTCTTTTAAGCCTTCTATAAACAGGATATCCTCGAAAAATATTTTATGAAATCGCCGGTCAGCCCTGATAATTAAGAAGTCCGCTGTATTGGATGCCAGTGTATTATTACTGATATCTTCAGTAAACAAGGATCTGAAAGCCATGGCTTTCTTTACAGCTTTTTCTAATCTTGATTTGTCTATCGGCTTTAGTAAATAATCCACAGCATCCAGCTCATAGCTTTTTAAAGCATATTGCGGGTAAGCCGTTGTGAATATAATCAGCGTTTCCTGTGGCAATTGTTCCGCAAAACTTAACCCGGAAATCATTGGCATCTCAATATCCAGGAAAACAATGTCCACTTTGTTTGTTTTCAAAAAGTCCAATGCTGTTACCGCATTTTGAAACTTGGCGACCACTTCCAGTTCTGATACCTCTTTTACGAGAATCTCCATTTCTGTTCTTGCCAGCGGTTCGTCATCCAATATTATACAGGTCATAATGGAATGTTTAATGTAATAGAATATTCATCTTGGGTTTTGGTGGATTTTATGTGGTAGGTATCACCATATAAAAGATCCAACCTGCGCTTAATATTATTCAGCCCCAAGCCATTACTGGTCGTATTTTGCTTGAAAACCGGGTCGATAGAATTGGTGCAAATAAACTTCAGTTCATTGTTTTCATGCATAAACTCGAGCCTGATAAAAGAACTGGAACCCATAATGTTGACGCTATGTTTAACGGCATTTTCTGCAAATGTTGTAAATATATTAGGCGGTAATTGGATGCTGTTGAACTGCTGTAATGGTATATGGTTTATAATTTCTATTTCTAAATGATCCCTTCGCAGTTTTTCAAGATTCAGAAAATTGGTAAGAAATTCCATTTCTGATTTAAGAAAGGTTTTCTCATCATTGTTATCGTATAGTTGGTATCTTAAAAATTCGGAAAGTTTAATAATAACAGCATTGGCTTTATCCGGGTCCTGGCGGGTAAGTGCTTTAATGCTGTTAAGCATATTGAATAAAAAATGAGGATTGATCTGGTTCTTCAGTTTCTGCAGTTCCATATTCAATGTCAGGTCCTTCAGTTCAGCTATATGTTGATTGGCCCTGTTCCAGTCCTGGAAAAGCTTAATGGTCGTGGTCGTAGATATTAATGGTGCCAGGATCAGTGCTCCTTCGTAAAAGCTTCTTGAATGATTATCCGCCACAATATCCGGGCTTAAGTAATGTTGTAATATATACCCGAGAAAGCAAATGCCGGAGTACACGGTCAACAGTAGGAATACACTGTACAAAACATAGTGATTTTTAAAGAAAAACCTGGGAAGTAATACATAAATATTGGTATAAAACATGGCCAGTAATACTATGTAAACACTAAATAAGCGCTCAGCTTTATATAACCCGCTGTAATTGTGCACCCAGTTAGAATAGCATATTAAACTTAGCAGTACCGCGCAAAAAAGAATATGCCGCAATACCCTGAATTTTTTGTCAACTATAAAATCTATGATTTTACTACATTCTATTTGTTGTGTTTTATAACCCATAACTATAATAAAATACAAATGTAGCAGCTAACTTTTTTATTCTATTCTATATTATACCAAAGCATCCCTGTTATATACGAAACCCCTTTTTTACGGTTTGGTATAAAAACTAAGCCATCTTGTATAAAAAGTCAATACATGATTTTTTTCTTTATTTATTTTGAACTGTAAGACATTCGCCGGATTAAATTATCTGCTTTTATTCAAACAAAATACACATGCACTTCACTACTTGTTCATTCATAATAGCTCTATTAGCATTACAATCCTTGTTTGTGAAAGGGCAAACCGGTGCGGATAGTGTCACTCAAAAGTTAATGCGCCAGGTCGCTAACCGGTTTGCCGAAGCCAGACCTGTAAATATTGAATACAACTATAATGGTGATTTTAATTTTCCATCCAAAGCAAAAAGCAGTTCATTGACCAATGGGAAAGTTACCAGGTTTTCCGGCCTGAGGACTAATCTGAATTATACGATTGCCAAAAACAGGAAGTGGATTGTCAGTACAGCATTCCAATACAGGATGGCATCAGTAGCTGCTAATTATAAACCAGGGGCGGCACCGATATATCAGGTGCCGGACAGTATACCTCATGATCATGCGGCATGTGTCAATGAGTGGCGCGTGGGCGGTTGTAACAATGGATTTATATATGAGCATCTGCTGTCTGATAATATTGTATTAACCACCAAAGCGGGTTCAAGGCTTTCCGTAACGGGCAAAGCATTTGAAAAAAGTACCAATTGCGGAAATCCCTATTTCGATGGCAGCCTGAAACCCGGGTTTTATTGTAACGTAGGATTGTCAGTTAATCCCTTTGAAAAAAAGAAATAACAATGGTAAAAGTTTTTAAAACAAATGTAGATTCTGTAGAAAATGTTTTAGCATTAAAACAGGAAATCAATGAAGTGTATCCTTATGCAAAAGTTTCATTTGATCTGGATGATATAGATAATGTATTAAGGGTAGAAGATGTAGAATTAAAAGAAGAATATATTATCAATCAGTTGAATAATGCGGGTTATATCTGTATCGATCTGCCCATTTTAGATGTATAAGAGCATTCTACCCTAAAAATGTCTTAACCCATCAAATAGTATTTTACAGGTAGTGTTCATTTAAGAACTATGGACGCAGGCTTTTTCTTTGCAGTATCTTCTGCGGGGATTAAATAGTATTGGAATCCAGGCTGCTGCCCTGAATTTTTTAAAATTAAAGGGGCTAAATAAAATTCACCTTTCAGAAAATCGCCTGATATCCAGGGCTGCTGCTTCCGGGTAAATGCGTCAGGCAGTTACGATACCGGTGCCTGGACCAATGACACACAAATTCATTTTATTTAATTATAAGATCCCTATTTAGCTATTATGTCAATAATGGCTTTTTATATTTATATTTTTACAATCTATCCCTTATCTTTATAATCATTAAGTGAACCAAAAGTAACTGCTTACACCAAAACTATTGCTATGAATACAAAATGGTTTATCACAATCATTGTATCCATTTTGGTACAAAATACTTCTATTGCTCAAGCAATAATGAAGCCATTAGGTGCACAATACGGAGCGGTTGGTACATACTCTAAAAGCTTTACCGATGTATATGCCGCGCAATATAATGCAGCGGCATTACCGTCTTTGGAAAAGACCTCGTTTTCTGCCTACTCAGAAAAACGTTTTAACCTCAAAGAACTGGCTTTTTATAATTTGGTGGCAGCAGTGCCTGTTTCAGAAATGGATGCTTTTGGCATCTCTGCTTCTTACCTGGGGCATGCGGAAAGTAATCAAACTTTCCTGAGCCTGGGTTATGGCAGGAAGTTATCCGATAAGATCCAGGTAGGCACAGCCTTTCATTATAACCGCTTAGGACAAAATAAGTTTTATGGCAGCACTTCGTATATTACTGCCAGCGTAGGCGCTATTATGCATGTTACAGAAAAAGTACATGTAGGTTTCAATGCCTATAATCCTATCCAGGCTACTTTCGGTACAGGAGATTTTAAAGAGAAGACCAATGCTCAATATACATTTGGAATAGGTTACGATGCCGGTAAAAACCTTCATCTTGGCGCTGCATTGGTAACAGAGCAAAATGCGGGATTAAGTGTGAATCTGAGCTTACAATACAATCTTATAGAAAGGCTATTTTTAAGAGGTGGTATCAATACGCAAACCACCAGCTACTTCGCAGGTCTTGGATTCTTATTAAGCGATTTCAGAATAGATTTGGCTACCAGTTATCATCCGCAGTTAGGTTTAACACCGGGTGTATTGCTGATGTATGCATTCAAAAAAAGTAACAAAGGCGCTGTTAACCCGTAAACGATTGAATATGATAAAAAAGTATTGCGTCATATTACTGTTTAGCTTGTGGGCCATATATGGCCGCTCCCAGGAAACGCAGACCACGCAGAAGGTAGAGCAGCAAATGGAAGACTTAACAGAAGCTAATGAATCGGAAACCGAAGATGATTCTTATATCCAGCAACTACTTTTTTTACGCAGGTCACCCCTGAATTTAAATACCGCATCAGAATCGGACCTCACGGTATTTAAAAATCTCTCAGCATTACAGATACAGCAGTTCTTAAAATACAGGCAGGTATTAGGCAAGCTTTTAAGTTTTTACGAATTGCAGGCAGTACCGGGTTGGGATGTGGAAACAATTAAATATATTCAGCCTTATGCTTATGTAGGGCCTGCGGAATCTGTTGCAGAAAGCTTTTTCTCAAGGTTCAGGGGCGGCTTTAATACAATATTGATGCGCCATAGCCAGGTGCTGGAAAAACAGCGGGGGTTTATACCGGATGCAGAGGGTAAAACCAAATATCTGGGCAATAACCACCGTTATTTATTCCGTTATAAATACCAGTTTAAGAATTTATTGCAATTTGGATTGGTGGGGGATAAGGACGCAGGAGAACAATTCTTTAAAGGGGCACAGAAAAACGGATTCGATTTTTATTCATTCCATCTTTTTGCCAGGAATTTAGGCAATGTAAAACGGTTAGCGTTAGGTGATTTTACAGTAAATATGGGGCAAGGTTTACTCACCTTCCAATCGCTGGCATTCCGTAAAAGCGCCGATGTAACCAATGTTAAAAGGCAAACGGAAATATTCCGGCCATACAATTCTGCTGGCGAGTTCAATTTTCACAGGGGCATTGCTACAACAGTGCAGGCTGGTATTTTTCATGTATCCGCTTTTGCGTCCTACAAAAAAGCTTCGGCAAGTACTACCATTGCAGATACGGCAGAAAACTTCGAAGATTATTTCAGCAGTGTGCTTACCAGTGGTTACCACCGTACGGAAACGGAAGCGGGCAACAGGAATACTATTACACAAACCACATTTGGCGGCAATGTGCAATACAAAAAGAATAATCTGCAGATAGGCATTAATGCCATCCGATACCATTTATCCATGCCGATGGTAAAATCAGATGCACCTTATAATATGTTTGCGGCTTCAGGAAAATCACTGGGTGGATATAGCCTGGATTATGGCTACACACGTAAAAATGTTCACTTTTTTGGCGAAGCTGCTATGGACCTAAACAACAATATGGCACATGTGCACGGATTAATAGCCAGTCTGCATCGCCTGGTTGATTTTAGTGCTGTTTACCGCAATATTTCTCCCAAATACAATAGTTTGTATGCAAATGCTTTTACTGAAAGTACGCAACCAAAAAATGAACGTGGTTTATATACCGGTTTAAGTTTTAAACCTTCCTACACCTGGAGAATCGATGCTTATGCAGATGTGTTTACTTTTCCCTGGCTACGTTACAGGGTTGACAGGCCATCGAAAGGGGCAGAATATTTATTGCAGGTGAACTGGAGGCCAAACCGCCAGTTTGAAATGTACACCAGGTTCAGGAGAGAATCAAAAGCGATCAACTTAAGTAATACGCCGGACCCGTTTAAAATAACCGATAATATCCCAAGGGTCAACTGGCGCACGCAATTTACTTATAAGCTGTCGCCGGCCGTACAATTGCGCAGCCGTGCGGAATTTGTCTGGTATAATACCGGCAATCCCGCTTTGGCAGAAAAAGGGACTACCATATATGCCGACCTGATATATAAACCGCCAATGAGCGCTTTCACCTGTAATGCCCGCTTCCAGTTCTTTCAAACAGATGGTTATAACAGCCGGGTGTATGCGTACGAAAATGATGTATTGTATAGTTTCAGCATTCCCGCCCTGTATGGCACAGGTACCCGGGCTTATGTGAATATTAATTACGATCTCACAAAGAATCTGACCATGTGGTTCCGTATTGCGCGCACCATGTACAACAATCAGCAGACAATCGGCTCTGGTTACGATATTATTTATGGTAATCACAAAACAGATTTCAGAATTCAAATGCAATACACATTTTAATTACAGATATTTGCGTACATGAAATTTAAGCTGAGCGTTTTCTTTGTACTTGCCGCCATTGCGTTTACCATCATCTCTCTAATGAGTATTAATGATGGTTATGGTAGTATCAAGCCGGCAGTTTACTTTTTCCCATATCCCTTTTTATCTATTCTATGGCAGTCCAGTGTCAGTATTTATATATTCCTGATTGGTATTTTGCAGTATGCTTTTTATGGTTTCCTGGCAGACTTTATCAAAGAAAACAAAACTAAAATGATTGTGCTTTCCTGCTTGTTGATATTGCACCTGGTTACAGCTTGCTGGTTAGTGAATTCTTTACCGGCAGGTTTTCATTAAGCTTATTGAACAGGATGTCATATATTTTTATTTTGGGGCTGTCAGCAGATCAATCCTGCGCGGCATTTGTCCGGCGTGCTTATGGCTCCGCTAGGCTCGGTGTATTTTGCAGGGTACTCCAGGTTAAATGCAGCCAATAGTATTCCTGCAAAAATACACTGCCTCCTGCGTCGGCACCAACGCATACCTCGCCCTTCGGCATTCATTTATTAATTGGGCTTTTATGAACCAGCATTAGTTTTTTAAAAAAGATAACGGGGAAACCGGGCTTGCTGCAATGCCTGGCGGAGTATATAAAATAGATATGAATATCGTTGAAGCGTTCAATAGGTATTCTGCCGGTACAAGGGAGTGACACAACGATGTAAAATAGTAGTGCAAAAGCCGGTTCAATAAATAAAAAAAGAATCACTAAAGAGTGTGGGTTAGTTGGAAATAGCATTATTCATAAGGCCTAGTTCCAATACAGTGCGGACTAATCCGGCAGTGTTTTTTACTTTTAGCTTTTGTAGTAAAGCAATCCTGATGTTTTCAACGGTCCTGTTGCTTAAACAAAGAATGTCTGCGATTTCCTGGTTGGTATGCTCGTTGAGGATCAGTGCGACCACTTCTTTTTCACGAAGTGTTAATTCGATGGTGGCGCTGAGTCTTTTTACCTTAAACATATCGTCCACCAGCATTTTTTGAAGTTGATCATCTACGTAACGGTCATCTGCATGAACCGTTTCAATAGCGGTGACTATTTTTTGCGGACTGGAGTTTTTTAGCAGGTAACCCTGGCAGCCGATCTGCAACATTTTTCTTACCTGTATAAGCACATCCACATTGCTAAGGGCAATCATTTTTATATTGGGGTATTGTTTGGAGATGGCCATACATAAATCGATCCCGTTTATTTCCGGCATCATGATATCCAGTAAAACAACATCCGGCTTTTGGGATTTTAGATCTTTAAGTAATTCATTGCCATTGGTGTAGGCTTTTAATAATGAAATGCTGGAACTATTTTCGAAAACTTTTTGTAAACCGTTTATTATTAATTGATGGTCATCTACAATACTGACCATGATGTCCTTGTTTACCACATTGCTCATAATTAGTTGTTTTAACGTTCTGCACGGTTCCTGTAATTTGTTACATACAAATACTCAACAGCAACACTATTTGTTTTGGTATAAAGCTTAAAGATTGGGTTGTACTGATATGAATATTCCTGCAGGTAACAAGACTTTTATATCTGTATAGTATGCCTGTAAGTAGTCAATCAGTTGTAACTTTCTCAAACCGGTTCGTTGTAATATCGTTTACAGGCGTATAGCAAATATAATCATTTGGGATATTTCAACAAAAAAATATCCCCGGTGAAAATATTCAATAAAAATGAAGGTTTTAGTTGAATATTTCAATATTTATGGAAGTACCGGCATTTACTTTGCTTTGAATGCTAAAGCTGCCGTTGATGTTTTCTACCCGGGATTTTATGTTTTGAAGGCCGATGCCTTTAGAGGTGGCGAGAATATTTGCGGGTACTCCTATGCCATTATCTTCTACGGTAATGATGATGTCCTGGTTGATAAACTGGATCTGAACTAACGCTTTAGATGCTTTAGAATGCTTTATAATATTATGTACCAACTCTTGTATTACCCTGTAAATGGTTAAATCTACGGAAGCGCTTCTGTTGCCGCTATCTTCCCCAATTACCTGGAATGATAAGTTGATGTCTGTGCCGGAAGCAACCCTGTTGCAGAATGACTCTAACGCGTACATAAGCCCATGTTGCGTTACCAGGTCGGGGGCCAGGTTATGTGCTGTTTTTCTTAGTTCATTGGACGCTTCTTCAATCAGTTTTAAATTCTCGTCATATATTTTATCCTCTTTTAACTGGTCAAATTTTTGGGTCAATAAACCAAAATGGATCCTGATAGCGGTTAGGATACCGCCTAACCCGTCATGCAGCTCCCGCGCAAGCCGTTTTCTCTCATTTTCTTCCCCTTCTACAGTATCTTTTAAATGGTTTATTTCCATTTGTTTCTCCTGGCTCTTAATCTTATTCCGGTTATTGATATAGGTAAGAATACTGATAATAATTAAGGATATGAGCGTGATGACGATGCAAATGATCCAGAAGTTTTTGTTTTTGTGTGCCATTTCTGAATGCGCCAATGCTAATTCTTTTTGAGCGATCTCTTTATCTTTTTCCGCCATCCTGGATCTTACGGCCAGCCTGCTTGCCGTTTGAATCCTGTCTATATTGAATAAGCTGTCGGAAAGCTTGATATACTCGCTTTTGAACATGCTGGCTTCTTTATAGAGGCCTATGGAATCGTAAGCTTTGGCGGTAAAATCGTATAGCTCTAATACGGTAATGTTCAGGATAGAATCTCTCTTTAACTGGTCGATTAACTGTGAACCCAGTTTTACTGTTGAAGAGTAATTTTTCTTTAAAAACGCCAGCTTAACCACCAATGTTTCAAAATAGGATAGGAGTAACGGATGCATTTTGGGTTTTAATGCATATAGTTTCTGGATGTATAAATTGGATTCTTCTAAATAGCCCAGCTCCAGGCAGGCGTTGCTTAAATTGATATAGGCTGCTATTTTGTTATAAAGCAGAAGGCTGTCTTCATTTTCAAGATATTTCAAATAATAATGCCGGGATGAGTCTTTGCTGGGAGGAATATTGACGCTATGATAAAACCCTTCTAGAAAATAAAGTTCGTATTGAGAATTTTGATTGAGCCTGGATGAATCCTTTTTTACCCTGTCTATATAATACCTGCCATTTTCCAGGTCTTCTTTTATTGGATTATTGTTTAGCTGTAACCAATAATAAGCGAGTCTTGTATTGATAAGCGCATTAAAATTGGGGTCGTTAAAACTGGAGTTATTTAGTTTTTGTTCTGCGATATAATAACATAAGGCAGCAGAATCTTTTGCTCCCGTTGTTTCCGTATATAAATCCGCCAGTCTTATATAAATCTGGATCTCCCGTTTGGGGTCTAATTGGGTTCTGTTGCACAATTCTAATGCTTTATACCAATAGTTTTTTGCATTAAAATAGTCACTTACTGTGGAATAGGCCCTTGCGATGGCATATAGTGCAATGATTGAATCTTTAGAGGATTGTTTTGAAGTAGCTATGTATATTGATTTATTGAAATATGAAACAACGCTATCTGTGTTTACCTTCAGAAAGCCGGCACCCTTTTTAACGTACTCCTGGATGAGCGTGCTGTCTTTATCATTGGCATTTCCGGTTACGGATATAAACAGATTAAAGACAATTAGTAACGATAAGTGAATTAAATATTTAATAATTAATATTTTATACTTCATGCCAACCTTAATCATATTCCCGAAGTTAGCCATTTTTCTTTCTAAATGTAACATTTACACGATTTATAATGAGGGGTTTTCACTATAATTTAAAGATTTGTTAATGTATATATTCGCAATTGCATTTTAACAATGCTGTAAGTATTTGAATATATTATTAAATATTTAATATGAACAATTTGTACCAAATCTATCGCTTTTTATTCCGAATTACTATTGTTTTATGTTTTTTCTGCGTAAATGCCTATGGTCAGGTATCAGGCACTTTTACAATTAATAAGAATGAACCGGCAGGGGGCGGTAATTTCCAGTCATTTTCTGCTGCCATTCAATCATTGAGTAGTGGCGTAAACGGGGCAGTTGTTTTTAATGTGACTTCTTCTAATGAGACATATGGCGAGCAGGTAATTATTAACAGGATACCCGGCGCCTCTTCATTGAATTCTATCACGATAAACGGCAATGGTAATACGATATCTTTTGCCCCGTCCAATACCAACCAAAGAGCGGTATTAAAACTGGATAGTGCAGATCATTTTATTATTGACAATCTGAAAATTGATGCGACAGGCGGTACTTACGGCATTGGTATTCAATTAATGAACAGTGCAGACAGTAATGTCATCAAAAACTGTTCTGTATTAACAGACCTGGCAGGTACGAGCGCGAACTTTGCCGGTATTGCTATCAATCCTTTGGCAACCAGTGCTATCGGTACGGGTGGTACTAATAATTCAAACGGGAATATTATAGAGAATAACACGATTGAAGGCGGGTATTACGGTATGACTATGTGCGGTAGTACCGGCGGGCCGATTAGTAATATTTTTAGAAATAATACGGTCAGGAACTTTTACTATTACGGTATTTATTTGACCCAGACTGATGGTGCTTTGATTGAGGGGAATGATTTATCCAGGCCGACAAGAACAAACGCGAGTTTGTTCAATGGCATTTATTTAACCACCAACAGTATCAACACTAAAGTAAATGCGAATAGAATTCATAATTCCTTTGGTGGTAATCCGGCATCTACAAGTGCACAGTACCCGATATACTTAACAGCGGCGGACGCACTGGCAACGGGTCCCAATATTATATCTAATAATTTAATTTATAATATTAACGGTGCCGGTTTGATTTACGGCTTATATAACTCTTCTTCTGATTTTGCCTATTACTATCACAATACGGTGGTATTGGATAATCAGAGCAATACGTCTTCTGTGGCAACGAGAGCCGTTTACCAGGTAACACTTGCTACAGGTATTGAATTTAAAAATAACATATTCATTGTTACCAGAACAGGTGGTGGTGCCAGCCATGCTATTTACATGGGTACCGCCACAACTACTTTTGAATCGAATAATAATAACATCATTGTACCAAATGACGCGACATCTTATATTGGCTATAGCGGAAGTGCATTAGCCACAATGGCAGATTGGCGTTCTACAACCGGACAGGATGCAGCTTCCGTATCTATAGATCCGTTTTTTGTGGATGCTCCAAACGGCAACTACCAGCCAAGTTACCCGGCATTTGATAATTTAGGCAGACCAACCACTGTTACAAAGGATTTTTTAAATGCCACAAGAAATGCGACAACACCGGATATCGGTGCTTATGAGTTTTCACCCCAGGGTTGTACGACGCCACCGGTGCCTGGTACGGTAATCAGTTCTTTACCGGCACCAATCTGTGTTGGTACAGAGTTTACCCTGTCAGTAGATGGTGGTGATGCTGCAGTCGGCCTTTCTTTTCAATGGCAACGATCAACAGACAATGGCGCTAACTGGCAAAATATTGCCGGTGCAAATGGAAGGACAATAACATTAACACAGAGTATCACTACACAGTACAGAATTGTTTACACCTGTAATAGTGTGAGTGCCAATTCAAATGTACTGGAACTGGTTTCTCCTGCTGCAGGAGGTATCAGCGGCACTTTTACAATTAACAAAAACCAGCCAACCTCAGCCACCAATTTTAAATCGTTTAATGAAGCTTACCTGGCGATGAAATGCGGTATCAGCGGTGCTGTTGTTTTTAATGTAACGCCAAACTCAGGACCGTACGAAGAGCAATTGATCATGGATGCTATTCCTGGTACCTCTGTTACACGTACAGTTACTTTTAACGGTAATGGTAACACTATTACGTTCAATTCCACCAATACTAATGAAAGAGGGGTGATAAAGCTGAACGGGGCTGATCATATTACTTTCGATAGCCTGGTTGTAGCGGTGCCGGGAACATTAACCACAGAATATGGTTATGGCTTTCATTTAATAAATAATGCGGATTCCAATACCATCCGGAATTCGAAAATTGTATTTGATTATACCTCCACATCAAGCAACTATGCAGGTATTGTCATCAGCAATACCGCTATCAGCGCTACTTCTGCAGGTTCTGCTACAGGTACCGGTAATATGATCATTAATAATACCATTGACGGTGGTTATTATGGCATTACCGTTATCGGTGGTGTTGGTTTCCCTGTAAAAGCAGTAATAAGAAACAATAAAGTAAAAGATTTTTATTACTATGGCATCTATGTGACCAATAATGAAGGCACTGTTATTGAAGGTAATGATGTGTACAGGCCGGACAGAGCGAATACTTCTATTTATTATGGTATATACATGGGTACGAATACCATTAACACATTGGTGAATGCCAATAAGCTCTTCAATACAATGGGAGCAGATAAGGCCAGTACCAGTGCTATTTACGGTATTTATACCACTGCTGCAGATGCGACTGCTGCTGCTCCGAACATTATTTCCAATAACCTGATGTATGACTTTAACGGTTCAGGTACTATTTATGCTATTTATAACAGCAGTTCGGATAATGCAAAATATTTTCACAATACCATTTCTTTAGAGAATACTGCTAACAGTTCATCTTCACTTACCAGGGCTTTCTACCAGATTACCGCTGCTGTGGGTATTGAATTTAAAAACAATATTGTAAAAATGAACAGGGGCGGTACCGGTGCCAACTTCGCTTTATACTGGGGCACTGCTACCACTACCTTTTCATCCAATCATAACGTATTTCATTTAACCAATGCGCAATTCGGGTATTTATCTGCTGCTATCGCCACATTTGATGCCTGGAAATCTGCGACACCACATGATGCTAATTCATTGGAAAGTGACCCGATGTTCCTGGATGTGAATACAGCCAACTACAGGCCTAATAATGTTGCTATTATTGATAAGGGTACACCGGTTGGTGTATTGAGCGATATTTTGGGTGAAGTAAGAAGTACTACCACACCAGATGTCGGTGCTTATGAGTTTACTATTTTAACCTGTAAAGAACCGCCAACACCGGGTACTGTATTAACTACGATGAATCCGGTTTGTATCGGGCAGGAGTTTACACTAAGTATTGATGGCGGGGAAGTAGGTGCCGGTCTTTCACTGCAATGGCAGGTATCCGCAGATGGTGGTAATACCTGGACGAACATTTCCGGACAAACAAATACTACTTTAACAACCTCTCAGCTGGTGACTTCAAGCTACCGGGTTCAATATACCTGTGGTGCTACAACTGTGCCATCTGCGGCCATCCTGATAAATTCACCGCAAGGCTTATCAGGTACTTATACCATTAATAAAAATCAACCAACAGCCGGAAGAAACTATGCGTCATTTAACGATGCTTATGTGGCATTGAATTGTGGTATCAGCGGTTCTGTTGTGTTTGATGTGGTGGCTGGTTCCGGTCCGTACAATGAGCAGCTTTTGATGAATGAGATCAAAGGGACTTCCGCCAGCAGTACCATTACATTTAACGGTAATGGCAATACAATATCATATTTATCTGCCAATACCAACGAGCGTGCTGTTATCAGGTTAAACAATGTAGATTATATCACTTTCAATAACCTGGTAATAGAAGCTTTAGGTACTACTACTACGGAATATGGCTGGGGCGTGTATATGACCAATGATGCGGATTTTGTTACGTTCCGTAATTGTACCATTAAGATCAACCAGTCATCAACATCCACCAACTATTCTGGTTTTGTAGTCAGCGGTTCAGCTACCAGTGCTACTGCAACAACAGATGTGGGCGCAGATAATTTTGTTTTTGAAAATAACACGATATCCGGTGGTTATTACAGTATGGCGTTTTCAAGCGGCAACAATATCGCCAATATGAACGCTTCCATAAAAGGAAATACATTTAAAGATTTTTACTTCTATGGTTTATATGTAAGAGGGTCTTTCAATGCTTCCATAGACAGTAACTTAATTACAAGACCGGAAAGAACCAGTGTGTCTACTTTCTATGGTATCTATGCGACGGGTATTAATACCAAAGCGAATATTACAAGAAATATTATTACCAATCCTTTCGGAGGTAATAAAGAAAGTGTGAGTATTTTTTATGGTATCTACTTTGCCTCTTCCGATGCTTTGGCAACCTTAGAAAATGTTGTAAGCAATAACCTGATATACAATACCAATGGTAGCGGTACCGTATATGGTATCTACAATACAGGATCCGATAATGTATGGTATTATCATAACACGATCCATTTAGATGGCGCTGCTACTTTATCCACGCATTTAACCAGGGCGTTTTACCAGACAACTGCCGCAGGAGGCATCGAGTTTAAAAATAACAATATCACCATCTCCCGGACAGGCCCGGATATCAGGCATATGATGTATCTGAATACACCTGCGTCTGAGATCGTTTCTAATAACAATAACTTCTTCTATTTTACACAGGGAAATTATAATAATGTCGGGTTTAAAAATGCCACTGATTTTGTAACATTAAATGAATGGCAGGTGGCTACCAATCATGATACAAATTCAGTAGCCAACGACCCGATGTATGAAGATATTGCTACCGGTAACTTTAAGCCAAGCAATGCTTCGATAAATGATCTGGGTGCACCGTTAACCGTACCTGTAACAATTGACATCAAAGGTGAAGCAAGGAATATTGCGACGCCGGATATCGGGGCGTTTGAGTTTGAGCCGGAAAGATGTATCGTACCACCGGTTGCAGGCACTGCAACGGTGAGTGAAACCCCGGTTTGTGAAAACACCGTGATCACTTTAAATGTTACAGGAAACTCCAGTGGTTTAGGACAATCATACCAATGGCAGGCATCCACTGACCTCAACGGTACCTATGCCAATATCAGTGATGTAATAACGAATCCATTATTTAACGTTACTGCCAGTTCTTCACTTTACTACCGGTTAGCGGTTACATGTAATGCCAATACAAGTTACTCTACTGCCATCAGCGTTCCGGTAACACCGGCGTTGCAAGGCGGGGTGTACACTATCGATAGTGAAGGGCAGGGAGATTACCTGAACTTTACCGAAGCTGTTGCTGCCATGTCTTGTGGTATTACCTCATCAGTCGTGTTCAATGTAACACCGAACTCAGGCCCGTACAATGAGCAAATCGTTATTGATACTATCCGTGGTACATCTGCTACCAGTACGGTTACTTTTAATGGTAACGGTAACGTACTGAAATTTAGCTCATCCAATACAAATGAAAGAGCAGTACTTACTTTAAGAAGAGCAGACTTTATCACTTTTGACAGTTTAACCATTGATGCATCCGGTACAGGTACATTTGGCTGGGGCGTTTTATTGACCAACAATGCAGACAGCAATACATTTAAAAACTGTACGATTGATATCCCGCAAAATGCAACGACCACGAACTATGCCGGAATCGTAATCAGTTCCAGCGCTACCAGCGCTACTACAGCCGGCAATGCATTTTGTGATGGTAACGTATTTAGTAATAATAGAATAAAAGGCGGTTATTATGGCATCTCTTCAATGGGTAGCAATGATGTTTTAAATGAGAATAATATTTTTGTTGATAACATTATTGAAGATTTCTACATCTATGGTATTTACATAGGAAGATCTAATAATAACTTAATTGAAAATAATATTATCAGAAGGACGAACAGAGCATCTGTAAGTACTTTCTATGGTGTCTATTCTACAGGTGTCAGTTATAATCTGAAGATTTCCAAAAACAGGATATACGATCCGTTTGCGGGCAATCCGACAAGCACGTCCAGCGCTTATGGTTTTTATTTTACAGCCAGCGACGCATCAGAAACGGCACCGGTGATCGTATCCAATAATCTGTTGTATAATTTTAATGTGGCAGGTACTGTTTACGGTATTTACAATAGCTCGTCAGATTACATAAAAGCGTACCATAATACTTTCTCGTTCGATCATACCGCAAATACAAGTACGACGCTTACCTATGGCTTTTACCAGATAACAGCCGCAGTAGGTTTAGATTTCAAAAACAACATGGTTACCGTTACCCGTGGTGGCACAGGTACCAAATACGGTTATTATTTTTCTACTTCAACTACCGAATTCGAATCTGATAATAACAACTTCTATATTGCAGGCGCTGCCGGTATTAATAACTTCGGTTACATATCTGCTGCAAGAGCCACCATCGACGCATGGAGGGCCTTTACTAATAAAGATGCCAGATCATCTGATATCAACCCGGTTTACAGGAACATTGCTTCCCAGGATTATGCACCTACTGAAGTGAGGGTAGATAATACAGGTACCCCAGTGGGTATTTCAACAGATATTTTAGGAAACACCAGGGATGCGGTGACACCGGATATGGGAGCGTTCGAAGTATCCTTAGAATTGTGTAAAGAGCCTGTAGTGGCCGGTACTTCTGTATCTAATCCTACTTCAGACATCTGCCTGGGACAAACAATCACGCTTGGTTTAACAGGCAATTCAACCGGTGGTCTGCAAACTTATGTATGGCAAAAAAGCGGGTCAGCAACCGGTGGTACATGGACGGATATCAGTGATACGCTATATGCACCGGCATTTACGTATGAACTGTCCGACACACTTACCTACTTCAGGGCAGCAGTAAGATGTGGTAACAGCATCGCTTATTCCACTCCGGTTTATATCACCTTAAATCCATTAATGGCATCAGGAGATTATACCATTGATCCGTCACAGCCAACAGCCGGCAGAAACTTTGCTTCATTTACAGCAGCAGTTACTGCAATGCAATGTGGTATTGAAGGACCTGTCCGCTTCCTGGCTGTACCAGGTACTTATAACGAACAACTGGTGATAAGAAAAGTGCCGGGCGCTTCTACCACTGCAGGGGTTACTTTCTTAAGTAACAATAACAATGCAGCATCGGTTATTCTGAACTTTAACGGTACCGTGGCCAATAATTATATCTTGAAATTTGATGGTGCACAACATATCACATTCAGAGATATCACTTTTAATACACTGAACAGCACATATGGTAATGCTATTGAGTTCGCAACAAGTGCGGCTAATGATACCATTCTGAACAATGTGATCAATGTACCGGTATCTACTACTACCACTAATAATGTAGTAGGTGTATTCGGAACAGGTTTAACAGGTTCAAACAATGTGATTAAAGGCAATACCATCAATAACGGTTCAAAAGGAATATACCTTTCCGGTACAACCTTAGTCTCCAATAATTATGTTTTAGATAGTAATACTATCAGTGGTTCTTACCAGTATAATATCTATGCAGCCAACATTAATAACATTGATATCAATAAAAACAAAATAACAAAACAAGGCGTTTTAAATACCTCGTCATACGGTATTTATACCACTAACTGTGATAGTATTTACAACATCAACAACAATGACATAAAGATCAATAATACAGGTATCACTGTTTATGGTATTTATTTAACAGGTAACCAGGCAAGCCTGGCAGGAAAAGGAAGCGTTTCAAACAATATCATAACGGCGGAAACAGGAAATACCGGTAATATGTACGGGGTGTACATTACTACCAGTACATATGCCGATATGAAAAATAATGCCATCGCCATTAAAACAACCGGTACCACATCCTATGGCGTTTACAGTACAGGAACAACAGGCGGTATCTTATTCTACAATAACTCCGTACAAAGTGCAGCCACTTCCACCACTGCAAATGTGACCGCTTATTTCAGTAAAACAACAGGCGCCAGCGGAATAATCAATATCAGGAATAACATCTTCTCTAATACAGGTGGTGGTAAAGCCTACCAGATGGTTAATCCTGGGTTTATTCACAGTGATTACAATTTATTCTACACCAACGGTCCTTCATTAATACAATTAGGAACGGCTGCCGGCGGCAACTTTGGGACATTAAAACAATGGGTTGATACTTCCAGCTGGGATGTGCATTCAATAGTGTATAAACCGGCATTTGTATCAGAGTCAGACCTTAGACCGGATGTAGCCGCTCCGGAAGTTTGGGCGATACATGGCCGAGGTGTGCAAATAGATGAAAACAATGTAGATATAAACGGCAACGCAAGACCAGTTGACATTGAAGACGGCGTACCGGATTTAGGTGCCTATGAATTCCTGCCAACCAGTGTGCCGGTCGCTTTAACTGCCACCCCTGCCACTCCGGTCGCAAACACTGTTCAAACCTTTATGTTAGGTACAGATACGGTGACCAAAATAACGTGGGGAGCAGATGTACCTGCAACGGTTACAGGTAGAAGATATTCCGGTGTTAAACCGGATGGATTAGCCACTAACCAGCAGTTCATGTACTTCTATACTGACTTTACGCATACCGGTACAGCACCGAAAGACCAGATTGTAAAACAATTTTACCTGGACCCATGGTTAGGAACGATTCCGGATGAAAGAATCATAAAACTTGGTGCTACCACCCCGGCAAATGTTTGGGAGGTAATGGAGACAAGTTCAGTAATAACAAATACCAATATTATAACAGATACAATTTCTAATCTTTATAAATACACTGGCCTTACAGATGGCAAATTCGTAACGCCACCAATCGTATTATCAGGATTGGATTCCAGTAACAGAGGTACTAATTTCTGGGTAGGCTATGGCCATCATCAGTACTTTGAAAGTAATAATGCCCAGGACATGGTCCTTTACCTGGGAGCAGGTGAAAAGCCGGCAACAGTAACCGTTCGGGTTAATGGTACTTCATGGGAGCGTCAGTACCAGGTACCGGCAAACTCTGTTTTGCCAACAGACCTGATGCCTAAATTCGGTCTTTCAGATTCAAGGTTATTATCAGAAGGATTGTCAGAAAAAGGGATCAGTATTGTCAGCGATGAGCCGATTACCGCTACAGCGCACATTTATGCCAATACCAACTCCGGTGCTACAATGCTGATGCCGGTAGGTACTTACGGATACGAATATTATGCGCTTACCTCAAAACAATATTATGCGAATAATACCTATTCATGGTTCTATGTGGTAGCGGCATACGATAGCACGGTAGTAGAAATAACACCGTCGAAACCAACATTAGGTGGCCGTCCGGCAGGTGTGCCTTTCACCGTTCATTTGAAAAAAGGTGAAATCTACCAGGTACTTGGCGCTATTGAATCAGGTGTTGATGGTTATGATCTTACCGGTAGCCGTATTAAATCTATCGGCAATGAGGCCGGTAAATGTTACCCGGTAGCCGTATTCTCCGGCAGCAGCCGTACTAACATTGGTTGTGGTACATCAAGACCAACCGCCAACGGTGATAACCTGATCCAGCAAAACTTTGCATTCAGTGTTTGGGGCAGAAGATACCTTACTGCACCTACATCTCACCAGACAGACGCTACACAAATGAATGGCGGTATCTTTAAAGTAATGGTGAAAGACCCGGCTACAGTGGTAAGAAGAAACGGCCAGGTATTAACAGGATTGATCGATAACCTGTATTACCAGTTCGATACCAATATGGGTGAATACATAGAAGCGGATAAACCTATCATGGTTGCCCAGTTCATGCCATCTTCTGCTACGACCAATGGTTGCGGATATACCGGTCAGGGAGATCCGAACATGATCTATATCAGTCCTATGGAGCAAGGTATAAAAGAAGTTGCGCTTTACAGAAATACGGAATCCGCTATTACTGTTCAGTATCTTACTTTGATTATTCCTGAAGCAGGCTTAAGTTCATTAACGATCGATAATTCAAATACTTTCGATTATGTGTATGATCACCCGGCGCTTACAGGCTATAAAGTGGTTGTAAAACGTTGGTTAGCGTCCCGCGGACAAACCGTTGTAAAAAGTGATTCGGCATTTACTGCCACCACTTACGGTTTAGGTTCTGCGGAAAGTTACGGTTATAACGCCGGTACCCTGGTTAAAAACTTAAATACCTTACCGGCTATTACCAACGTATTTAACCCGGTTACAGGTACGGAAAATCCATATACATGTACAGAAACACCATTCCGGTTCAAGTTCCTTTCTACAGTAGAACCAACTTCCATTATCTGGAAATTAGACGGTGTGGAGGGTTTAGAGCCTAACCAGGATGTGATAGATAATAACCCGGTATATACTGGTACGGAAGAAAGAAACGGCACCCTTTATTACGAGTACACTTTAAACAGTAACTATGTCATCAACAAAGCCGGAGATTATAAAATCAGAATTTTAATAACGCACCCGGATATTGAAGGTTGCAGCTCTTCATGGGAGACTGTGCTGGATGTAAAAGTTTACGATAAACCAAAAGTTGATTTCACATTCAGTAATATCTGCCTGAGCTCAGAAACACAATTGCTTGGTACTGCTGAAACGGTAAACAATACGCCGATCAGTCAGTGGACATGGTCATTCGAAAATGCCAACGATACATTGCGTACACAAAATGCCGCATTCACCTTCGGTGAAACCGGTACTTACAAAGTAAAACTAAGTATCATCAGCAACGAAGGTTGTATATCCGACACTACAAAATCAATAAGCATTATATCTGGTCCGGATGTAGAGGTAGTAGCGGCAAGTGTGGTAGGTTGTCCTGGTGGCGAAGTCACTTTCGCTGTTAAAGATCCGGTAACGGGTATCAGCTACAAATGGTATACCACTGCTACAGGAGGTACATCCGTACACACAGGCAACACTTACACGGTGATCGGTATTAGCGGTGCGGCATCCTATTGGGTAGAATCCGATAACAACGGTTGTACCGGTAAAAACAGGACACAGGTTCAGGTAACAATGGGCGTAGGACCGGTAGTGGAACTGGTTCAGAACGCGGTAGTCGGTTGTATCGGCAACAGCGTTACATTAACAGTAAAAGAGCCAGTGGCGGGCGTGGTTTATACATGGTACAATGCGGCCACAGGCGGTACGGCTTTAGGCACCGGTTCATCATATACAATTACCAATTTACCGGGTGCCGGCACCTACTATGTGAGTGGTAATAACGGTGGGTGTATCAGTGCAGCAAGAGCGCAGGCAACGGTCACCATCGGCGTTGGCCCGGCTGTAGAATTAGTAAACAATACACTTCTGGGTTGTGTTGGCGGCAGCGTTACATTCCAGGTAAAAGACCCGGTAGCCGGCGTTACATACAACTGGTTTACCACTGCTACAGGCGGTACAGCTATTCATTCAGGTACCACTTATACCATCAGTAATATCCCTGGTTCTGCCACCTATTGGGTAGGATCCAACAACGGCGGTTGTATCAGTGCGGTACGTGCGCAGGCAACAGTCAATTTATTACCGCAGTTAGCTATTCCGGTGGCCGTTTTAGATTCAGCCGGTGTGAATATGCTGCGTTTCAGATGGGCGGCGGTACCAAATGCTACGGGTTACGAAGTCAGCACCAATAATGGTGTTACATGGACGGTGCCATCATCCGGCGCTACCGGCTTAACCCACGAAATAACAGGCTTAGCTGTCGGTACCCTGGTAGAACTACAGGTACGTGCGTTAGGTGGTTGTGAACCTTCTGTGTCACTGGTTGTTTCCGGACGTACACTTACAGACAGGGTGTATGTGCCAAATAGCTTCTCTCCAAACGGCGATGGTATCAACGACGTGTTGAGAGTAAAAGCAAACGGGTTAAGGCAATTACGTTTCGTGGTATTTAATCAGTGGGGACAAAAAATAAGCGAATCCACCGATCAGAACCGGGCATGGGATGGTACGCATAAAGGCAAGCAACAACCGGTAGGCGTTTACTTCTATACGTTTGAAGCAACACTGGCAGATGGTTCGGTTATCCAGCGTAAAGGTTCTGTAAACCTTATCAGGTAGCGGGAATAAAATAAAAATATAAGTTCTTTTTAATTGATTTTGGGCGCATGGTTTTGGCGGGCGGTTAAAGTAGCAAAGCTACTGATTGAGTCCCGCCAAAAACCACCGGGCTATCCGCAGTACGCCGCAGCGGCAGCTGTATATAGTAAAAATACCAAACGGTATATTTTGCATATTTCATTCAGCCGCTGCGGGGTACTTTGCTACTATCCCTTGCGCAAAGGGGCAGGTTTTTTTCAATAAAGGAACAGTTTATAAGTGAATGTTTATTGAAATAGTAGTACAAAAGATGAACGGAGCGTCGCAACAATGCCCGATAGACAATTAAAAGATGACTTAATAAAAAAGAAGATAACAGCGCAGAGACGGGCTGATCAATTAGAACGAGGTTGATGTAAAAATCTTTAAACAAGCAGCGCTCCTTAAAATAAATGGGGCAATGCATAAAGTGGAGGGTTAAGAAATGTGTACAAATCTAAAATATAAAATATCATTTTTGGTGGTCTGCCTGGTGTCTGCCCTGGGAGTGTTTTCGCAAAACTTATCTAACCGAGGTAAAGAGTTTTGGGTAGCATACGGGCATCATCAGTTTATGGAGCCGGGGCAGACGAACAGCCAGGAAATGGTCTTGTATTTTAGTGCGGAAGAAGCCGCTACGGTTACTGTAAAAATTAACGGCACCAATTGGGTAAGAACTTATAATGTACCGGCCAATAGAGTGATCAGCTCGGAGACAATGCCAAAAAGCGGCACCTATGATTGCCGCTTATTTTCATTGCCCCCTTCTTATGGTGGTACCGGCGGAGAAGGATTATTTACAAGAGGGATCAGCATTTCTAGCAATGTACCCATTGTGGCTTATGCACACACGTACGGGTCTGCTTCTTCAGGCGCCTCTATGTTAATGCCTATTGAAACCTGGGGGCATTCCTATATTTCGGTAAATAGTAATCAGACTTACCAGCCAAACTGTTTTTCATGGGCATTCGTAATAGCCAATCACGATAACACAGTGGTAGAAATAGTCCCATCTCAGTTAACCCGTGCCGGGCGCCAGGCGAACCAGCCATTCAGTGTTACTTTGAATAAAGGTGAGATTTACCAGGTGATTGGCGCTAATCCAACATCAGGCACCAGTGCATTAGAATTAACAGGCACGCGCTTTAAATCTTTAGCAAACAGCAACGGTGTGTGTTATCCCATTGCAGTATTTTCCGGCAGCAGCCGAACATCGAACCCAATGCCTTGCGGCTCCGGAGGCGGGGATAATGATAACCAGCAATTATTCCCAACCCAGGCCTGGGGTAAACGCTACTTAACGGCCCCATTGGCCAATACGGTAAGTGTTAATAATAACCAGACAAATGGATATAAAGTGATTATTCGTAAAGCGGGAACGGTGGTCCGGAGGAATGGTGTTGTATTAACGAATTTAGCTAACGGCGCTTATTTTTTTACCAGTAACACGGCTGATTTAATTGAAGCCAATGAACCAATCATGGTCGCCCAGTTTATGACCGGTGGCGGCTGTCTTGGCGGCGGATTAGGAGATCCGGAAATGATCATTATCAGCCCTATAGAACAAGGGACCAATAAAGTGGGTTTCTTTAGAAACAACCAGGAAAATATTACATTTAACTACCTTACAATGGTGGTGCCGAATGGTGGTACGGGATTATCCTCACTTACCATTGACGGGCAACCTTTGTCCGCAATAACCGCGGCAAATTTACGCACGTATCCTCACCCGCGTTCTTCCGCACATACAGTAGTCGTGCGCCGCTGGACCGGCTTTTCTGCGAATGCGAATACACCACCTGGCCAATGCCTGGTTAGCAGCGATTCCGCCTTTACTGCTGTTACTTATGGTTTAGGCTCCGTAGAGAGTTATGGCTATAATGCCGGTACAATGATCAATAACCTTTCGGCTATCTCATCTATACAAAACGACCTGGATAAGGACACTAAAGAACATGATTTTACCTGTGTGGATGCACCGGTTAATTTATCTGTATTGATGGCTTATGAACCTACGAGGATGGTGTGGAAACTGAGCGATATCAGCACCATTATATCGCCAGCTACAGATATTACTGTTAACAGCCCGGTACCTGTGGAAACGGTCCTCGTTAAAGGGGTACCTTATTATAAATACACTTTGCCGGGTACCTATAAATTCAACAAAGAAGGGGTACATCAGTTACCGATTTTAAGTACACACCAGTCTGTTGAAACCTGTGATTTTACCGAGGAGTTAAAAATATTGATTGATGTAGAACCGGTGCGTATTTCTGATTTTACTATGACCCGCGCTTCAGATTGTACGCTGGATTCCGTGTTGTTAAAAGCTGATGGGAATACCTCGAATAATGAAAATCTGAAGAGCTGGAAGTGGGCATTGCCGGGTAATGTTACGATTACCGGGAAAGACACTGTTCACGTATTTAAACCAGGTTTGGCACAGCCTGTTGCATTGACCGTCGTGACGGACAATGGCTGTATTTCTACTTTTAATAAAACAATTGATGTTTTTGAAAAACCGGTCGCTGATTTTACTACGGTACCAACAGCTATTTGTGTGGATGCTGAATTTGAGTTAACCCCATCCGTTACTTATAGCGGTACGTCTGCTGCGGCCAAATGGTGGTGGCAGATAGAGGGTGCGGAAACAACCGCCGGTTCAAATGTGTCACAAAAGCATACATTCGATGAACCGGGACTGCATACTGTAAAACTGGCTATTTCTTATGGGGATTTATGTGTGAGCGATACGATAACAAAGCAGGTCCGTATTTATGAAAAACCAACTTTTGCCATTACATTACCAGATGATTGTTTACCGGTATCCGGCGTTGTAAAATTTACAAATGCGACTGCTACAACGGATGGTCAGAACATAACCGTGCACGACTGGCATTTCGGAGACCAGCATGCGACAACGGCAAATCCGAATATATCTTCGGATGCTGAACCTACTCACAACTATTCTACATTTGGTACTTATAATATTAGTTATAAAGCAACCACCCAATATGGTTGTGTAAAAGACACCACTATTGAAAGAACGTTTAAATTATCGCCTGACGTAACATTTGCAGCTATTAACGCGATTTGTGTGAATGCCGAAGCAATTACCTTAAACCAGGGTTCTGTAAGGAATGGCGTACCCGGCACCGGGGTCTATTCCGGTAAGGGAGTGGCCGACGGCAAGTTTGATCCTGCAGTAGCGGGAGTAGGTGTGCATACGATTACTTACACTTTTACATCTGATGATAATTGTGTAGGCATCGCTACATTTGATATCACTGTGTATGATAAACCAACAGTAGATTTTGCGACGAATACAGGCAGCTGTATCCCTGAAAATGGTTTGGTACAGTTTGAAAATAACACAACGGTATCCGACGGACAGGTACTTACCTGGGCATGGAACTTTAATGATGCGGCTGCAACTGCGTCTAATCCTAATACGTCATCAACAAAAGACCCTACACACCTGTTCCAGGAGGGGAAATATCAAATTGAATTATCTGTAGAAACTGCAAACGGCTGTGTAGAAAAATTGGAAAAAGAATATACATTTAATTTAATGCCGGTAGTAACATACGGTGCTCAAGCTCCATTGTGTGCCAATGCCGATATCATCTCATTGGCTAATGCAACGGCGAGGTTGGGAAATGCGCCACAAACAGGCGGTGTTTACAGTGGTGCAGGTATAGACGCAGCCGGCCAGTTTGATGCTTCCGTAGCAAAAGCGGGTATTCATCCTTTAACTTTTACCTACACCAGTGCTGCGGGTTGTGAGGCCGCAGCTACCAGTTCTATAGAAGTGTTTGCTGTGCCGGAAGTGGATTTTGAATCATCTGCTGCCAGTTGTATTCCTGCCAATGGGCTGGTCACATTCACTAACAAGACGACGCTTTCAAGTGGGGAAGCCATGACCTGGTCATGGAGTTTTACGGGGAATAACGGTGGCACTTCTACTGTAAAAGATCCTTCCTATAATTTCCAGGAAGGGGCTTATAAAATTGCATTAACAGCTACTACTGCTAATAGTTGTTCTGAGACTTTATCGAAAGATTTTACATTTAATCTTACTCCTGTAGTGGCTTATGGTACACAAATTCCTTTATGTGAAAATGCGGATGCGGTTTCATTGGCAAATGCGACTGCCTTTTTAGGAAGTGTATCACAAACAGGTGGTATTTACAGTGGCACAGGTATCAATGCTGGTGGTGAGTTCAGCCCTTCTGTTGCCAAAGCAGGCTTACATACGCTCACTTACACGTACACGAGTACCGCCGGTTGCGAGGCTTCTGCCACAACAACAATCCTGGTTGACCCGGTACCGACGGCATTATTTACTGCGCAGGATTTTATATGTATCGATCAATCATTACTATTACAGGATCATTCAACAATTGCTTCGGGTAATATCGTATCATGGTCATGGAACTTTGGAGATGGTAATACGGTAACAAGATCTAATGGCAGCAGTTTTAGTCATGATTATACAGACTTTAAATCTTATGATTTGGGCCTTCGTGTAACCAGCGATAAGGGATGTCAAAGTGACCTGGTTAATAAATCTGTAGTGGTGCATCCGTTACCGGTGGTTGATTTTACAATCCCATCTGTTATTTGTATGCCAAATGGCGAAGCTGTATTTGTGAATAATACGACAGAAGCGAATGGCGCAACGCTTTCTTATTCCTGGAATATGGGCGTTACAGGTGCTCCTGCAATAGCAACAAAAGATGTTAATTATATTTATCCTTCTATCAATAATTACACAGTAGCATTGGTTGCGACATCTATTTACGGTTGTGATGCAAGCTTATCAAAACAACTGCCTTCAGGTAATTTTTACGGAAAACCAACAGCGCGCTTTAGTATTACCCCGGCTGAATTATGCCAGGGGGTGAGTACGGTATTTACAGAAAGTAGTACTGCACAAAATAATACCATCGAAGCGTGGCATTGGTTATTGGGGGATGGTACTACTTCTACACAAAGAACCCCGGAAAAATCATATAACAGGCCGGGTACTTATAATGTATCATTAACGATAAAGGATGGTGTAGGATGTTATTCAGATACCGCACGCCAGGTGGTAAGGGTACATCCTCAACCAGTGATTGATGCGGGCAGGTCTTTTGTAGTAGCAGAGGGTAGTGTCATCACATTCAGCGCGACTTCGAATTCACTAAACTACAATTTTTCATGGTCTCCGGCCATTGGTTTAAATGATCCGAATGCATTAAATCCGACAGCCACAGTTACCCAGGACCAGGTGTATACATTGACCGCCGTTGGTGCGTTTAACTGTAGTGCTACGGATGATCTGACTGTTAAGATCTTAAGAAATGTGGTTCCTCCTAATGCTTTCTCTCCTAACGGCGACGGCATTAATGATACCTGGACTATTAAGCACCTGGCGGATTATACGAATGCAACTATTTCTGTATTTGACAGGTATAGTAAACGGGTCTTTTACTCTGTGGGGTACAATACGCCGTGGGATGGTACTGTTGGCGGTAAGCCATTGCCAGTTGGTACTTACTACTACCTGATTGAGTTGAGAAACGGGTTCTCTCCAATAAAGGGATCTGTGACGATTGTGAGGTAGGGGGAGTGAAAAGTGAGGAGTGAGGAGTGAGATGTGAGAAGTGAAAAGTGAGATGTGAAAAGTGAGATGTGAGAAGTGAATGGTGAGTAGTGGAAATATCGTAAAAGGGAGTGACACAACGATGATTAATAGTAGTACAAATGACGGCTCAATCATTGACATAAAAAAATAGGACTGAATGATTGTAGTGGTAAAATATTAAATAAATAAAATTAACTATAAGTATATGAGGAACTTAATAAAAAAAGCTTTTGCGTTTGTGATTGCAGCTAACCTGGCAGGTAGCGCCGGTGCACAGATTGACGCGCATTTTTCTCAATATTATGGCTACCCGGCCTGGTTGAATCCTGCTTTGACGGGAACATTTGATGGTGAATACAGGGTGTCTGCTATTTACAGGAGTCAATGGGCCGGTATTGGTAATGGTTTTAAAACAGTTGGTGCTGCTGCGGAAATTAATACCAATAAAGATGTGAGTTTTGGTGTTAGTGTGTTCAGGCAAACTGCGGGTACAGGCGGTTACCATAATACGAGTGGTTATGGTAATCTTTCATATTCGGGTATGCGTTTTGGCAAAAACGGGTACCAGAGGGTAGTACTGGGCATGCAGGTCGGGCTTTTATCTAAAGGTTTCGACAGGAATAAAGTTACTTTTGAAGATGGTTATGATCCTATTACGGGCATTGAAATACCGAATGGTTCTATAGACCCGGTGCTATTTAATAAATTAAACATGAGCAGTTTTGATGCTGCTTTGGGGGCACTGTATTTTGATGCCGACCCAACAAAGAAGGCAAATATTTATGCCGGTTTTTCGGCATCTCATGTCACGAGACCAAACGATTTCTTTTCCGGTGGGGAAGGTGCCAAATTACCTATGCGTTTTAATGCACATGCAGGTGTGCGCATAAAAGTATCTGAAACGTTTAGTATCACTCCTAACTTTTTGTACATTAAACAAGGCACGGCTGATGCTAAAGTGGCAAGTGCCTATGCGCAATTTAAAGCGGCACCTGAGGTTGATTTATTACTTGGCGGTAACTATCGTTTCCAGGATGCGATTATTCCTTATGTGGGATTGTATTATAAAAATATGGTCATCGGTGCGAGCTATGATATCACTACATCTGATTTGTCAAAAGCTGCCGGAAGGGCCAATGCATTTGAAATTTCATTGACATTTACGGGTAAAAGAAAAGCTAAAGGCAATGAGCAGGAGTTTGTTTGTCCGCGTTTATAATCTTTTATTGTTCCCGGTGTTCCATTGTAAAATTACTTCAATAAAAAATATGACATTCAATTATACCCCTCGTATTGTTTCCTCATTCCTGGCATTGGCCATATCGACAAGTTTGCTGGCACAATTACCAGCCGATCACCTGAAAATAGCGGACAAATATTATACCAGCGGCGATTATTATTCTGCTATACAATACTATGAAAAATATTTAACCGGGTTAAGTGGTCATCCAAAGGATGGATTTGATCCTTATTCGGTACAACCGCTTTTGAAAAAAGCAGGATTGAGTGACAACAGGAAATCTGACGTGTTATATAGAATTGCAGCAAGCTATACGACTCTTAATTTCCCTCAAAAAGCAGAACCATATTATGAGCAAATAGTGAGTGGCGCATCAAATTCCCAGGCATCGTATAAATATGCAACGACCTTAAGAGCGCTTCAGAAATTTGATAAAGCAGAACAGGTGCTTGAAAACCTGTTAAAAGATTACCCGGAAAGAGATGAGCTTTATGCTGCTGCCAGCAAAGAACTGGCATCCCTGAAATATATAAAGGCTGAATTAGGTAAAAAAGATATCGGCTTATACACCATCAATAAAGATGGGTTAAATGGTTCTGAAGCGAATTATGCGCCGGTTATTTTAAGTGAAACAGAAATGTTGCTGACTTCTACGAGGACTGAAGGTGGTGCTAAAGGCACCAAAAACAACCTGTTTAAAACAAATGTTTCAGGCCTGTCTGTATCAGGCGCATTATCTAAAATTGACTTGCCATTAAAGTACGAACATATTGGCGCGGCTTCAGTATCTAATGACGGGCAAACGTTATACTTTACTGCCTGGCAAGTGACGGGTGGCATCAAATTACCAGCTATTTTCAAGGCTAAAAAGGAAGGTGAAACCTGGGCAGCGCCTACGGCACTACCTGCCTCTGTGAATGCTTCGGGTTATAAAAACCAACAGCCATTTATTACTGAGGATGGTAAGACTTTGTTCTTTGTGAGTAACCGTCCGGGAGGTAAGGGTGGTTTAGATGTGTGGACGATTGCTTTGGATGCAAACGGTGAGCCTGCCGGAGAAGCTAAAAATGCCGGTGACATTATCAATACTCAATTTGATGAGCAGGCGCCATACTATCATTCGGCGTCTGAAACATTGGTATTTTCAACCAACGGGAGAATCGGTATGGGCGGTTATGATTTATTTTATTCCAAAGGATCTGTCAATAATGGTTGGGAGTCTGCAGAAAACTTTGGTTACCCTGTCAATTCAGTAAAAGATGATATTTACTTTGTAAGCAGAGCCAAAGATAAAAACCTACTGGAATCGGTATGGCTATCCTCTGACAGAAATGCTGATTGTTGTTTAGAGCTGTACAGCTTAAGTAAAAAGACTCCGGTGCCGCCTCCTCCACCAATTGCAAAAGTGGCAACACCAAAAACAGAAGTGCCGGTTGTGGAAACGGGCATTGCGAAGGTTTTGGATAATGTTTACTTTGAATACGATAAGTATCAATTGCTGGATGGGTCAGAGGCGAGTTTGAATGAGATCGTAACATTAATGAAAAACAAGCCTGGCATCAGGGTTGAGATTGGCGGTCATACGGATAATAAAGGCTCAAAATCCTATAACGAAAGATTATCTCAGCAAAGAGCGCAGTCTTGTGTCGATTATATCGTGAGCCAGGGTATTGATGCTGCCAGGATTACTGCAAAAGGATATGGCGCTTCTAAACCAATCGCTCCAAATACATTACCGGATGGAAAAGATAATCCGGATGGCCGTGCAAAAAACAGGCGGACCGAGTTTACAGTACTCAATTAATAATGTGTGAAAAGAGTCGCTCTAATTTGAGCGGCTTTTTTATTTGAGAGATAATTAATATTTCATCAATTCATTTGAATGGGGATTTTTTCTTCACTTCGTTCAGAAATCGGAGGGGGATTCTTTGCTGCGCTCAGAATGACCTCGAATATGGTCTTCTACTCAAAAAACAGAGTTGGTTATTCCGTGTAGAAACCCACCCCTGCCCCTCCGAGGAGGGGAGAGTGAGCTTTCGATGCCATAGCTTTATCAAAACTGTTGGAAGGGGATTCTTCGCTGCGCTCAGAATGACCTCGAATATGGTCTTCTACTCAAAAAGCAGTGTTGGTTATTCAGTGTAGAAACCCACCCCTGCCCCTCCGAGGAGGGGAGAGTGAGCTTTCGATGCCATAGCTTTATCAAAACTGTTGGAAGGGGATTCTTCGCTGCGCTCAGAATGACTTCGGATCCGGTCTTCTTATGAAAAGCAGTTTTGATCATTCTATGTAGAAACCCACCCCTGCCCCTCCCGGGAGGGGCAGAGTGAGCTTTCGATGCTATAGTTTTAGTAAAATTGTTTGAAGGGGATTTTTCGCTGCGCTTAGAATGACCTAGCATTTAGTTGGCTGGTATACTGAGTGTCTTTTGGATACTGTTTTTTGTTTATCAGTTAGTTTTATGTGTTTCTGGTGTTGAGCGAATAATGCTCAATATATAGATTGAATATTTTCCCGCTGATTGCGCAGAAGAATACAATCGCTGATTAACGCTGATTTTTTGATAAAGCCCTCCATGTATTATTCATTGTAACGCTACAAAGGTGTTGCTGCGTTGCAGCGCCCTATAGTAAAGTCACTGAATTGAGAATCCTGGCCCCAATTAATGTCTCCTTAAACAAAGGGTCATGATGTCGTTTTTTTGCTTTATGTACAAAACTTCATATAGGACTTAAATGGGCACTATATGGGCTTCAACAGGGCGTCGACTACGCTTTATCCTGGTGCCTGTTTTGTAAAAGCTTCTAAGATGGCAATAAGCTGCTATTTTAATTGGATATCGTTATTGTGGATCTATTACGAGTAAGCTGGTTATAAATGTGGCAAAATCGGAAAAAAGTGACACTTCCGGCAAATCCGGAAGTGATAAATATATATTATTAAAACCTGATATTAGCTTTAGGGTATCGTTTATCGTCTTAAAATTTAAAATCATGGCACAACAAACAGGTATCATCAAATTGAAAGGCAGTATCGGAGGTATTACTTTTTACAAATTGAAAGATGGCTATATCGCCCGTGAAAAGGCGGTGTTATCCAGAGAAAGGATTGCCAATGATCCCAATTTTCAAAGAATGCGTGAAAACAGCGCTGAATTTGGAAGGGCGGGGAAGGCTGTAAAGGTATTACGGATTTCACTGAAAACATTGCTGCAAAATACGGCAGACAACAAAATGTTCAATCGTCTGACGAAGGAAATGATTAAAGTGATACATGGTGACGTGTACAGTGCGAGGGGACAACGTCATGTAACGGAGGGTACGCTTGCATTGCTTGAGGGATTTGATTTTAACCTCAACAGGAGCTTTAGCACGGCGTTCTATGCCCCGTTTACTGCCACTATTGACAGGAGGGCAGGTATGCTTACGGTGGATATTCCTCCTTATGTTCCTACCCAAATGGTGCTTGCTCCTTCTGGGGCTACTCACTATAAAATTATTTCATCCGGTGTTGAAATTAATTTTGCAGATGAGACTTATAGTGCTGATACACAATCATTGGCCGAACTGCCCTGTACCCCGATTTCTACCGTTGCCTTAACACTGGTAAATATGGTGACTCCTAATAGTACGAAGCCGTTATTTTTAGCACTGGGTATTGAATTTTTCCAGGAAGTAAACGGAACATTGTATGCTTTAAAGAATAGTGGCTACAATGCCTGTTGCCTGATAAAAGTAAGCGGTAGCTGATGGAATATCTTTTTGCTATGTATGAAATTTGTGTTGATGATGTGATTGTTCTACCAGGGTAGTCGAGTGTTGACTGATTCTCTGTTCTACCGTGCGTTTTGTATGTTATTATTGGGGTATCAATGCATAGCGGGTTTATATTAATGGTGTCGCACCTTCGGCGCTCTGCTTGTTTTAATCCTCCTTTCTTCTACCATAAGGTCATCCCTTCGGGACTTGACTTGTTTGGAATTGAATAAATAGCTTGGAATTTCATTTTTACAGCTATACTTTCTTCACTTCGTTCAGAAATTGGAGTGAGATTCTTTGCTGGGCTTAGTATGACTTCGAATTGAGCCTTCTTCTCAAAAGCAGTGTTGGTTATTCCGTGTAGGAACCCATCCCCTGTCCCTCCAAGGGGTACGGCTGTTGTATTCTTAAGATATTAATTTACAAATAGTTTGAATGTCATTTGAGCCTAATCTTATTGCTTGAGC
>JAQGEF010000014.1 GCA_027854065.1 Polluticaenibacter yanchengensis
CTCAGCGCATGGCCAGGCCCGTATGCCACGTTAGACGAAGGAAGACCAGTACCGATATCTCCCTGGTAAATCACCGTGCTCGCCATGATATTACCGTTATACAATGGACGGTTCAGGTTCACAATATTAAAATGGTCCACATCTATCCGGTGAAAAGCCAATGGAGCAACACCGGTACCCTTATAATCATAAGCATTATAGTGCAAGGCAAAGCCAACCGCATCACGTGCAAAAAGATTATTCCCACCGCCCGATGGCGCTGCCTTACCATCTTCACCTATATCACGGTTCATTACATCAGGGTTAAACGTACTATTAAGACCCTTCAGCCACCCCTGCAATGTATAAGCATAATCCAAACCCTGCACCTTCGCTTGTCCCATTTCTGTTCTGGCCAGCGGGCCATGGCGGTAATACTTATAAGCCGCATCTTTCTCCCAATACACACTGTCGCTGCTCGTATAAACAGCCGTCAGTTTGTTCTCCGCATCATATTCATAACGATGATAGAACAAGTCCTTAAACGATACCCTGCTATTATCAGATGATATGTAACCCGGTTGATAGATCACCATATTCACCTTCCCGCTCACAAGGTCATAATCATAACGCACCTGTTTAAAACGGTTCAATCCACTCAATCCCGCTACAGCCATCGCCCCTTCCTTATAATCATGCAACAGGTTCTTTACATTGCCGTGAATAAAGTTTTAGTTTTTCTTTTTGGGCTTTCAGCTATAATTCTTTATTCAGCTTCAGTCCGGCGTGCTTTTGGCTACGCTACGCTCGGTGCTCCTGCGTCGCACTGGCCTTACAGGCCACCAACGCATGCCGCAGCCCATCTGCATTCTACTTCTATTTAACAAATTAACTACAATCAAAAAATCCTATTCTTTCTGAAAAAAAATAGGATTAAGTAAATACACCAATACACATTAATATTAATCGCAAGCTACGTTTTGGACATTACCCCCTACCACGGATAAACCTTTTTTAAACCTTCAACAGATCTAAATCTTAAATCATACTTACCATTAAAATCGTTTACTATCTTTAACTGTGCCTCATTTAAGCAAGGATTTATTGTATTATACTTACTATGAAAAAGTATAATACCAAATTTTTTATACACTATCACCTACACTACCTACGTTTTG
Organism: Polluticaenibacter yanchengensis; assembly: GCA_027854065.1. Classification (GTDB taxonomy): domain Bacteria; phylum Bacteroidota; class Bacteroidia; order Chitinophagales; family Chitinophagaceae; genus Phnomibacter; species Phnomibacter yanchengensis. The sequence continues at coordinate 1,158 of JAQGEF010000014.1, forward strand.
AACATTACTAATAGAGGGAGCCAGGGACAGTACCTTTATTTAAAATTATGCTATTATACAATTTATTAAATTTATATGAAACTTTAAGATTTAAAGAAGAATCCGTTAAAAGCACCCTACTAAGTATATTCTTATAATAATCTATTGCTGCCTCCAAGGGGATATCCCATCCAGCTTCATCATATGAAAACTTTATAAATTCATTATTTTTATAGTTAAAAACTAATTCATTTGGTAAAGAATTACCATCTATAAAGTAACATAAAAAAATACTATCATTTACAACAGGTGAAACACTTAAAAAAAGTAAGGAACTATCAATATTTAATCTAACTTTTTTTAAGATTAAGTCATGATATATTAACCTTCTTGCATTCGGTTCTTCTAAAATAGAATCAATTTGAACATCTCCACAACCTTTTATTTTATACTCACCATAATAAATATAAAAATACCAATAAGCACTATCTAAATAATTATATAAATGTTTTTTTTTCAAAAATTCTATATTCTGCTTTTCCTTTTCTCTATATGTTTCAGCAATTAAACTTCTTTCAGAAGATAAATTTAATTCTATTGCATTACTCTTTTTACCTTGACATGACAAAAAAAATACAAATATTAAATAAATAAAATAACAAACTTGTTTCATAAAAAAATTATCGATGAATATAAATTGTTTCACTAATATCACCTGTTAACATTCTAATAAGATTTTGAGAAACTATTATTGTCCTTGGCATGTCGCGAGTTCTCATTTTATCTTTATTCCATTCAACATCTCCAGATATACTTCCATCTAAAGAGTTTTTACCAGGGAAATATCGATAAAAGCCCAGACCACTTCCTTCTATATCTACCCCTAAACTTGGGTGTAAATGAATATGTGTTACAGTGGCTTTATCTAAAGAAGATATATATGGCATAGTGCTTTCCATTAAATCATTATCACTGTCTGTACTTTTTACATCTACAGCAAAAATGCCATTATATTTTTTAACATAAGCTGTCACCTCAGCTCCCTTAAGATTCTGAACGAAATCTTTGGATACCTTACGACCATTAATTGTTATTGATGTCATATCCTCTACTCGTTTTCCCTTAATACTCAAAATATGATACTTATTAATATTATCATTATAAAACTTAATAAAAGAGTTTAAATCATATAAATCACCATTACTACTTAGAGCATTATCAATCTCTACATTATTACTTACAGCTCCCTGCAATTTTTTTGAATACTTGTTAGCATAATCCTCTACTGCTTTTAATCTATTATCACGAACAATCATTGCTCTGTTATAACCTCTTTTACCATTGGTTACTGTCATTAAATAAACTCCCTTTGTACTATAATATCTTGTAGAATCCATTCCATCTGAATCTATAATCCAAACTGGATTATTTGCAAAAGCCATGTAAGGACTTTCATAGTGCTTAACAATCCTATCCACACTCAACCACCGTCCCAACCTGCTATCATAAATCCTCGCTCCAAAATCCAGCTTATTACCCTCACCACTTATCTCATTATCCTTCTCTTTCCCATTAAACCCATAACGATAACCCCCACCCTGGTAACTCCTGCCCTTAACTGGTGCACCAAAAGCATAGTAATCACTCGCGCTACGAACATCTGCACGGTAATACAATACCTCACCAACATTAGAAGGATTTCTCACACCCCTCTTACGGTCACTCACTGCCAACAGTACATTACCCAGGTGGTTGCCAATCTCAAACACTTTATACCCTCTCTCAAAGTTATACTTTTTCCCAATCAATATCACATCATTTATCGTATAACCAATATCGTCAGCACCGGTGCCGTCGCTCACATGCACATTACGGTTCATAATACCCAAACGGCTGCTGCCATATAAATGCGTCTCACTAAGACTCAAACCATCGGTCACATTGTATGTATACACGTTCAGCACATTACCCTGCGCATCACGCACATACCAAGTATCTGTCGTATTGTCGCCAACCTTCACCCGCTTGCTCACCCGGTTGCCACCACCGTCATAGCCATAGCTAATCAGTGTACCGTCAACCTTATAAATACTGTCAATCTTACCGTACACCGTCCATACTATCCGGCGGATATTCTCAGCATCGTCCCTCACAAGGTTACCAATAGCGTCATAAGCATAATTATCTGCCACCTGGTTATCAATATCCTCACTGAACCTACCTGGCAGTACACTGTCCCGCACATAACGCAAACGGTTCGTCCCAACAGTATAATAATAACTCAATGAGTCCATCACCCCTTCAGTATGATTGCTCAAAAAGCCATACCTCAGCAGCTTCGTAATATTACCGTTAGCGTCATAGCCAAAGTTCTCTGTCGTGCCCGCCATAAAGTTCCATTTTATCGTACCGTTGCTATTCACTTCAGGTAAGGTAGAAGAAACTACCAGCCGGTTCAGTTTGTCGTAGCTGTAAATTCGGCTCAGCGCATGGCCAGGCCCGTATGCCACGTTAGACGAAGGAAGACCAGTACCGATATCTCCCTGGTAAATCACCGTACTCGCCATGATATTACCATTATACAATGGACGGTTCAGGTTCACAATATTAAAATGGTCCACATCTATCCGGTGAAAAGCCAATGGAGCAACACCGGTACCCTTATAATCATAAGCATTATAGTGCAAGGCAAAGCCAACCGCATCACGTGCAAACACATTATTGCCCCCTCCCGATGGCGCTGCCTTCCCGTCTTCACCCATATCACGATTCGTCACATCAGGGTTAAACGTACTGTTAAGACCCTTCAGCCACCCCTGCAATGTATAAGCATAATCCAATCCCTGCACCTTCGCCTGGCCCATTTCTGTTCTGGCCAGCGGGCCATGACGGTAATACTTATAAGCCGCATCTTTCTCCCAGTACACACTGTCAATACTCGTATATACCGCAGTCAGTTTGTTCTCCGCATCATATTCATAACGATGATAAAACTGATCTTTAAATCTTATAAGGGTCGCCCCATCGTAATAACCCGGCTGGTAACTTACCATATTCACTTTCCCGCTCACAAGGTCATAATCATAACGCACCTGTTTAAAACGATTCAGTCCGCTCAATCCCGCTGCAGCCATCGCCCCTTCCTTATAATCATGCAACAGGTTCTTTACATTGCCGTGAATATCATAATCATAAATCGAAGCCTGGCGGTAATTGCTGTTATTGTTAACAGCAGTAATCGAACTTAACGCAGTATTGCGGCTGTCTATCACTTTGGTAAAGCTCACACGGTTGCGCAGGTGGTCCTGCTTAAAGCGGTTCGCATCCATACCCGTGCCGCCCAGGTCCGCAGCCACATCATACACCGTCTGTGTAATCTGTTTCAGCGGTTGGGTACTGATATTCGTATTCAGCCATGCCAGTAACTGCGCAGGGTTTCTGCTTATCGATTCCGTCATCGCAGGGCGCTCCCCCGTTTCACCAACTTCCGTTATACGACCCAATACATCATACAACGTATAACTATATTTGCTTTCCAATGCCTGTTTAGCATTCTGGCTCACCACCAGGCGGCCCAGTTCATCATACCAGAAACGGCTGATACCGCCGTCAGGTGTTTTCTGTTCCGTTACCTGGTTCAAACTGTTATAACGGTAAAACGTTGCCAGCGTATAGCGCAAAGATTTTAAACGGCCACTGCCCCTACGCCCGGCAATGTCCCATGCAAGAGCATTTAATGCACTGCCAATATCAGCTTTGCCATAAACAGACAGAAGGCTTTTACGGTAAAGGTTAACCCCCTCTGGAGGCACGGTTCTTACAAGGTTCCCCCCCTGGTCATAATAATACAATGTATAGTGATATTCAAAATTAGGTTTCTCCACCGTCAGCACTTCAGAACCCGCCACACGAAGGCAACGTTGCACATAAAGACTGTCAAAAGTATTTTTCAAACTATCCAGGTAAGCCCGGTAACGCAGCGTCGCCTTCGTGCCAGCCAGCAACAGCGTATCCGCACAAGGCGGCACATCCACAGGCCTCACACCAGGGAATATCGCACCGCTCCGCCCGCAAAGCTTGTTAAACGACAATGGCCGTATCAACACACGCTCACAGGGAGACGCAATCCCGCAACCGGCCAGCTTCTGCGTCAAACGCGCAGCGCTCATAACAAAGCCCGTCCTCGCATTCAGGTACTCCGATAAACTGCTGCGCATTGGAAAACCGCTGCGTTGTACCAACGGCTGTACATCAGATGCCGCGGGCGTCGTACAACTGCCCGTAGCATTGAGCTGTATCACACCTGAACCGTCACTTTTCTGGAACACGAATACCCAACCCTTACTTCTTAAATAGTTCAGGTCCGCAGAACCCATATCCGTAGGGGTCACCGTCGTGCCCGAACTGTATGTAAGGGCTTTAAAGTAACCACCGCATACCTGGCTCGTTACCGCTATCTCATGGATCACCGTATCCAAAAGCTTACTGTCAATATCGCTCAGGTTCAGCTCCAAACGACGCAGTTTAGGAAACCGGTACCTTAATGAATCACGGTTATAGTCCACACCCATCGTTCCACGGATCACAATAAAGGCCACATTCGGAAAATTCACGTTCCAGTCCGGAAGTATCTGGTGAATCGGTGATTTATGGGATATTGGCACCAATGCCCCCGTATGCGTATCCAGGAATAAATACTCCAGTTTACTTTTCCCCGCCAGGCTACCGAACTTGTTCACATACCCGTTTTGATAAACAGAAAGCGCAGATGCCCAACCAGGTGCGTACAAAAAGTAACGCAGGTTCATCACTTCATCAAAGTTCACAATTTTATTATAAGTATTATACGACGTGTCCATCGATGCATGCGACATCCACATCAGCGTCTCTTTAGGAAAATAGCCACGCAGGTGCTTTATCCTGTATATATAGTTCGGTGTCGTCGTCACATCATTGCCCACCACTCCCAATGTATCCGGGTGGTACACCGTCAGCGTTTTATTGCCCGTCACACCAAAATAATGCGTCAGCTGGTAACGCAATGGCGAATAATTTTCGGAAATAAAATTGCTGGCGGTAGTTACAAAATCATTCCGGAGCGTACAGGTGGTCTTTGTATGGCTGAAAGCGCCCATCACGTGGTCACCGGTACCATCGCCCCAGCCGATATAGCTGCCAATACCCGTATGGATACTGGCAATCGTATCACTTTGTATATCCGCCTGGTAGTAGCGCATGCCTACAATGCCGTTGCAGGGGTATATTGCACCCTTCTTCAGTTTCAGGTACAACTGGTCATTGCCACCTATCAGCAGCTGGCCCACTTTACGGTTCTCTGCGCTGTTGTTCCATATCCCGGCAAAAGATTGTTTTATCTGCAATGGTGTACCGCTTACAGTATTGCCCAGCAACTGCCCCTTCACATCAAATACACCTTTAGGGCCGTCAGTGGGAGTGAGGTTGCCTAAAGTGGTCACAATATTTACGGGGTACAAAGTATCGGTACGGCTCATCTCCTGCGTGTACAGGTCCATATAATAGCGGATAATAGCACAACTGTCACCCGATACTGCGGGAGGCCCGCACACATCCAGTACCCGGTTACAATTATGACGGTACAGGCTGTCCAGCTGAGTAAAACTATAGTTGTAGGAACGGCCGTTCGCAGTATTAAAATAGTTGGTAAAAGCAGTCCTGCAATCCGTACAGCTGTCTGTCAGCGCTTTTTTAATATATCCCATATCCGTGCAACTGCTGAAAGACTCGTTCATCACTTCCACATTACATTGGTTCTTTATCTTTATCCAGTCCATACGGAAACTCTCCCCAAAGCTTTCTATCATAAAACCGCAGAACTTACGGTAATAACGATGCGCATATTCCTTTACGAGCACATTATCGATATAGACGGAATAAGTACCCGTACCTGCCACTATTTTCAGGAGGCGCCAGTCATCAAAATGCTGATTATATGTATGGGGGCTGTAGCTCACAGAGTCGTACAGGTAATAAAGGCTGGTTGGAAGATCCGGAGAAATATCAAAGGCAAACTGGGCCCTTCCGGCAGTCCCGTCAGCCTTCACCACGTTAAACTGGACCAGGAACGTATAGGGCTGGGCACTGTTATAGGGATTATAGCGGTGGCCTGTTCTTGGCATCCGCACACGTGTTTCAAAAGTAAAAGGCGCAAAATCCAGCGTATCGTTATAGTCGATGGAACTGTATTGGTCGCCAGTCCGCTTAGCTTTGAAAAGGCCGTTCTCCATAATCGCGTTTAACGGTACATCCTGTTGATAGCCGCCCCCGTAATTACTGTTCCAGTAGCCCGTATCACAGCCGCTGCCATTATCCCTGTTGTATTGACGGCTGCGGTAATAACCGGCCTTAAAATTGTTGTAGATGGAATCTGTAAATATGCAGCCGGAAGCCGTATCCCTCAATGCGCAGCTTGCCAGGAAGTCCAGGTAAACCGTATAGTCTTCGCCAAAACCTGTATGATAGTTCATAAAGCGTTGGTACAATAAGTTGATCGACTGTTGGGTGGAATCAGTATTGGCATAGGATGGTACGATATTGCCAAACGCCGTTTTAAATAACAAGTCATAGCTTTTCACTTCATCACATTCCAGGCAGGACGGTTTCGCCGGCTCACAGTTCATTAAAACAGGGCCTACGGTATATTGGGCAGGTAAAAACCGGCAGCCCGATGCCGGCTCATTACAAACGGCTCTCAGTATATCTGCGGTAGAGTCTTCTATCTCTGCACCGTAAAAAGTTCTTAAATAAGCGCCTAAACTTAAACTGTCATTACCGCTGTTTTGCTTTTCCGTAAAATAATAATTCAGGTTCTTGCATAAACAACTGGTATCTGACGGGCGCTTGGCAATCGGGGTATTTACCAACGCTTCATTACTGCTTTCATAAGGCGGCGGCTGTACAATCAGGTAACCATTACAAGTGGTATTGGTGGAAATACCGTTGGCTGCATTAAAGCGTTTAACGGCGTCTATAAAATTATTGGCATAAGCATTTGTTTTACCGGGCCTCACACTGGATGCACCCGAAAAATGATTCATATCACCACCATCTTTACAAATAGCTACCAGATAGTTGTTTAAACTGTTCCACTGTGCATTGGTATAACGGCAATGCTCCAGGTTACTCATCCATAAACTGGCATAACCTTCACAGGCATTCGCTATTGTCGTATCAAGGCCGTTGTCCAGGTTGGTTTGGGCGTTCGCCATCGTATTTAATCCGTCTGTAGCGGCCGGCGGCACAAACCGGCGGTTATTATTATCAATTCCGAATTCCGAACCACCGCACAGGCTATGAAGCTTCTCATACAAAATTTTTTCTTTTACTGCCAGGTAAAAAGACTTGAACGTGCGCCAGGCCATATCCTTATCTCCTGCGCACCAGCCGGACACGTTCAATGCAGTGTCGCGCCGGTTCAGGTCATCGTTGGATATACAATGCGCACCTTCCGGCAGGTCCATGCAGGAGATCGATTTTGTGGCAAGATGCCAGATACTCGTTTTTGCGTACACTGAAGGAATCAGCTTGATCCTGTACTCCAATAGGCCCCTGCGGAAATCTTCTTTAAAAGCGTTGCTCCCGCCTGCAAGAGTAGAGTTCATGGCAGGGTCTAAACTGGCGGACGGCGCGTTCAGCAGCCCCTTGCTTAAAGCATCTTCATAACGGTCCGTATTTCTTACCAGCTCGTCATATTTATAGGACGCTTCCCACTGTTTGGCTAAACTCAGCTTACAATATTCAGGATGAAGCTCTAACAATGAATTAGCCCAGGATGGACGGAAATTTTCTATAAAAGCTTCCTGGTCCAGCGCATTGGGATACACAGTAACACCACTGCTGTTTACAACCTGGTCTCTTAGCCCTTGCCCGTCCTTATAAATAAACGATGCATCCTGGTAAAGCCACTTTCCGGGAGCTGTCTCCAGGAATACCGGGCTATTTGACCGGGTTGGGTTCGCATAAATACCGTAAGGCGGTGTTACATCCTGCAACATTTCTGCTTCTATCATGTCCAGCACTGTTATATGACTGGAATCGGAAGGGCATAAGGCCGCACAGGAGCTGTAAGCTTCTTTATAAAGTACAGCTGCTTCCATCGCCATACGGGTGGTATCCGAACCTTCCGTTTTCAGGGAATCCACATACTTTTTTACAAAAGCGTCTTTGGCGCCCAATGCGGCAAAGCAATCTGTACAACTCACCACACAAGGCAGTTGTGCTTTAAGGCTGTCTATCTCCTCTTTCAGGAAACTTTCATAATCCCGGCAGGTATTCTGTACTAAAAAGATACTGTCGCGATATGCGTCCAGGGAAGCCTTATTAATAGTTAGCTTTTTAACAAGTGTGTAACTGCCTTCCGGAACCTGAATCGTTTTGGAAAAATTGAACGGTTTCCCGTTACAGGTACTGTCAATGGTTTTGGAACTGATGGTACTGTCTAAACTGATATTGGTGAACTGGTGATAAAAAAGTGTATCCCCGCAATCTTCTATCATGGCAATATCCAGGTCATACAAGCAATCGTAGCAAATACTGTCTTTCGCACAGTTTTCCAGTACCAGGCGCTCCGGGTTTAAGCGGTAATTAATAACATAAGTGCCGGCTAACGGTACTACCATGCCTTCAGTAGCGATAATGCTTAATCCCTCTGTATAGCTGGTAATGGTATCTGTGGCCCTGAACTGGACGGCATCGGCCAGTCCTTCCAGCTTAATACTGTCAGGCAGGTTGCCCGCCAGCGCGGTAGCAATGGTGCGCCCCTGCATGTCCATATAGCTGATGCTGTACTGCCCGTTAGCATCCCGTACCATGTTCTTAAAGTAATGAGAGGCTTTGCCTGCTTCTGTACCGAATAAGATGTCCAGTTCTCTCTGGCTGGGTTTACCGTAATAATAGCGGGTATCATGTTTTCCCAACTGGTAGTCTTTACCCACTCCACCCTGCCGGGCAATACGGCCTGTATTGTCTAAACTATATTCTGTTTGTATAAACGGAACACTGTCCGCGTCCGGCACAAACCTGCTGTAACTTTTAGTGGCGTCCTGAGTTAAAAATACACTTTGGGGCGAGTAATAATGAGCGGCGCCTGAAGTGGCCGGGTTCATTTTTCCCGCAGCCTTGCCACAACATTTCTCGCCTTCTCCAAGCTTATCAAAATCAGCTTTATCGTATGCCTGGGAATTGATATTTTTATTGAAACCGTTCACATAGGTCAACAGCGTGCTTACCGAAGGCGCCGGCAACACCTGCACGGCCGCACGGCCCTGGTAATCATAAAAAGTTTCGGCTATTACGGCATTATTCTTTATCCTGCCACTGTCGTTTACCGTGGTGGAATTATCCCTGGTAACCGTTTGGCGGCTTCTCAGGCTGCCGTCGAAATAATTTACCACGGATTTCCTTTTACCTTCTTCGGCAAATGAGGTGGTGGCCTGCCAGTTCAGCTTTCGCTGGAAACCTTTATATTCAAATGTATTGATAACACCTCCGCTCACTTCATGGCTCCACAATCCTGTTTTCCGGCTCCCGTCGGGCAATAATTTTACCGGCCGCACCCGGTAGCAAAGTTTCCCTTCACCGTCAAATAACAGGGGAATATTATAGGAAACACCGCTGATGGATACACGTGACGCATTATTTCTGAATACGGATGCCGCAAGTGTGCCATAACCGGCAGGTCCTTTATCTACCCAGGTCCATTCAAGGTCATATTCATCGCTGCCCGTTAATGGCAGCCAGCTTACTGGTAATTCGTCAAATGTATTCGTTACCAGGTCCTGGCCCGGCATGGCCGCATTAGTTAACCCGTTGATGGTTACAGAGCAGCTTTCCCCATTCCATTTATAACTCCTGTCCAGCTCTATTTCGTTGGTCAGTTTTAATATAGAACGCACATCTATGGCACTGTTATCGGTAGCATATCCCCGTACCTGCACCTGGCTCTCCTGTATATCATTAAATACGCGGTAATCCCGTAAATGATACCCGTTAAGTGTATCATAGGTTACCACCAGGGAATCTGTAATTTCGTCGGATTGGTGGTCGCTATAATTTTTAAGCCGGTAACTGACATATACAACGCTCCGGAAATTGCCGCTGATATGGCGCGTGGCATATTCATCTATCGATAACCCGATAATATTTCTGCGTAAATGATTTCGCTCTATCTCGGACGCATGCCTGGCATACCCGGTATCAGCCACCCGTATGATACTGTCTGAGGGTAACCCGTTGATTCTTGCCTCCGCTAAAAACTTTTCTTTTGCAGCGCTTACAACGCCACTGCTGAACAGGAATAACGAGGTTAAAATGACTGTTAATAATAGATATGAATATTTTTGCATACCGTTCAATTTTATTTGAATGTCTTCCTGCGCTCAATAATGCTCAATTATTATAATGCGGTACAAGGGAGTGACACAACGATGTTTAATAGTAGTACAAAGGATGGCTCAATAAAATAATTTACAAATCCTCTTCCTGCCTGAATATGACTTTAATGGTATATCCTGAATAAAGTGACACGCCTCTGTATTTGCCGTTCGATATCGAAAAAAAAGACTTTTCATCAAAGTAATCATTGCTTTGGTCCGTTACCCACTGGTCATCAAAAATCATTGACAGTTTATAATTTTTCTCTACATGATCGAAACCGGAGGAGTCGGAGCGGAAAACAGGTACCTGGTAGGGTAAATAATAAGTTGATTTTCTTATCCGGCCATTGGTTTTATTATAAATGATGGACGCTTCTGAAATTTCTGCACCATGTTTGGGATAGATCTTTAATATATTATGTTCGCTGTTAAAGGCGGACAAATGAAAACTGATCAGCGAATCCAAAAGAGTCGTATCCAGCAACTGGAAGGGACTGAAGCGGGGATCTTTTATAACCGGCAAATTAATTGTATCTATGATCATTTCCTTGCTGTCCGGCAGTACATATACAGCATACTTATCATTCATCATATATACGGAGCCGTCGCTTAGATTACCGCGGATCTTATCCCCCATCATATAATAGACCGTTTCATTACTGTCTATATTTCCGGGGCGGTCCGGGTAACCTATAAAAGAATAAACATTCAGCTTGAGCATTTCATTGGTCTTGTATGCGTTCTGAATTTTTAAAAATTCTGCATTCAGGGTTTCTGCGCTTACATTGCCCTGGCTGCTTCCCTTTAATACAGATAAAAAGGCAATAAGATATAAGGCGATTCTATGGTTCATAACAATTCTTTTAATTTTTTTTGTTTTGCCGGGCTATTCATCTTCCTTTAATAATGCACTGCGGGTTTCTTTAATGGTTTTAATGCCCCGCTCGGTTTCTTTTTTCACCCGTATCAATGTGCCTTCGTCATCGTATTCGTAAAAACTGGCATAGTTGTTCTCATCCAGTTCTGCCATTAACCTTAAGCTCACCGGATCATATACAAAACTCTTCATATTCGCATGATAAGGATGGATGCGCAGATCGTCGAAATAAGAAACCCGGCCATTGCCACTGAGATTGATAAACATTTTGCTGGCATTGCTTGACACTTCAGGCACTGTTATTTCGAACGCTAAGCGCTGCCAGCCTTCTATGGCAGTACTTACTGATATATTGGCAGGCACCGGGCTATTCACCACCTGGTTGGCAGATGTTTTAAAGGTCACGCTTACTTTATTCCGGTAATCATCTCCGGGCTGGCAATCACCGTTTTCACGCACCCAGATGCTTAGCACGATTTTGTCTCCGTAGCCCGGGGAGAATACCGGTAAACGGCTGCTCTCATCTGTCAGCATACCTTCAGGTTCCGTGCCAGATCTCAGTCTTAGCCAAAGAGGTAAATGATCACTGGATGGATTGGTAATATCAAAGGAAAGGCCTGCTGTTTCCGATTCATTTAATTTTAACGCATGCTTACCGGTGTGGACGATCAGCTGCTGGATTTTGCTTTTAAACCTGGACCAGTCGAAATGTTTAAGTACGCGCCTGGCACAGCTATCTGTTACTGACTGGCAACTGGACATATCAAACCCATAATCTTCAAAACTTTCAAAAGCAGATTCCCGGTATCTTGAATTCTGGGCAACCGCTACGGGTACCGTGCCATGATAACCGTATTGCCCCATTGTAAAACGGCCTAACGGGTCTTTGGTCTCAATACCCATGCCGCGGCGGTTATACAAAGTATTCTGAGAGCTCCATACCCATTCAGGATGCGTTTGCAGGTCTGTTGCCTCTAACCGGTTATTGGATGGATTAAAATTCCAGAATGGTGTATAATTGTTCAATGTGCCATATGTGCGTATATCAGAACTGTCATTATGACCAAATCCCTGTTCTTTTCTCCCGGCATAGTACTGGTAGCTACGCCACAGGCGATAATTCCCTAACAGGCCCAGGGTGTATGGATTAACCGGCGCCAGGCCATCACTTTCGGGTTGCTGGTTATAACACTTAGCAGGCACTACAGAAGTACTGTCCGATGCCATGCAGTACAACACCCCATTATATTCCTGCAGGCAACCTCCGTTGGGGCAATAAGAGCCATATCCTGCGCCGTAATGGACCTGTCCGCCCCGCATGATCCTCGATGAAAAAAGTATTTTCAAGTCACTATCGGCCGTAGCGTGAACGATTTCACTCTCTGTATTATCATATATTTCCGTACCAAAAGAAGCAATTAAGCCGCCATTTGAACCTGTCATCTGAATCGTATTCCAACCACTATCTAAACGGACTTTATATATGTTCCACCAATTAAAATTTCTTTGATCTGTAGTTTCATTGGCCAAAAACGGTTTGCAATTAATCTTTATCTGGAAATAATTATCTGCACTGATGCCAATAAAATATTCTTTATTTTTTGGGATATAAAATGTTTTAATAAATCCGATTGTGCTATCCTTTCCAACAGGCCGGTCTTCATCACTATCGTTTTTAACATTTACGACCCATAGCCCCACCCGGTTTAATACCCCCTTTACCGTATCTGCCGGGGAAATATTTTTCCAGTAAGCATTATTATTAGTATAATTTACATAATTATAATCGGCTAAAATGGTAGTATTATCAAGTACGGCCTCGTTGTGCTTAAAAAATCTTAATCCGTATAATGAATACTGCGCACTCCTTTTGGCTCCTAAATATGAAGGAGGATACTGACTTACAATTGGATAATTATCAATAAATTTAACACAATCATTTGTTTCCGGGTTTAATATATAACCTTCGGGACATAAACACAACTTATTACAAGTATCAATTTGCCAGTAACGGTTCTGGGTTGCCCAGTCTTCCTTAAACGCTATGGCACCGGCATTAAGCACATTGTTAGCTATATCCAGCTTTAACTGGCCTCCTATAATAGGATTTGTTTTTAATGTATAGCTGCCGATACCTGCTCCCATTTGATTTCGACGGCCGCTACGTATAATTTTCATTGAAGAATTAACACCCGTACCGATACCGGACACCTGGGGTGTCGTAAACAAATTGCCATCTCTGGTAAGGAATCTCAAATCATTATAAAACGGTCCGTATCCCGGAATATTGGTTACGGGATCCAGGTAACCGGTAGTACTTATCGCCTCAGAAGCTTTCACTACCCATAACTTTACTGCATAATCCTGTCGCTGGCTGTAGCGTGGCGTAATACAAAGGACCTCATCACCCGGTACAAAAAACTGCTCGTTAGCGCTATTTTGTAAGCGGCCCTTAATAATGCGGTCTGTAACCGTAACACCGGTATTTTTATACGCCGGCCCCATGCGGTCGTAAGCCCAGTGTGCCGGAATATTCACATTATAAACCGGGTCATCGTATTCATTATTGGTCCTGGTTACTAACACCTCACCCGTTTCCTCATCATATGCCAGGTTCTCTGTGCTTACCATGCTTCCCTTATCATATACTTCTACTTTTTGCAATACAGCACGCCTGTTCACAACTTTACTAAGAGCAGCGGCCTGGTAGGTCGTTGTACTGAACTGGGGCACTTTCAGGATCATCGCAATGATAACCGGTATAAAGCCTGCTGCGAACATCGAGATATTGCCATTTAACCCGCCTGTACTTAGTTTGCTTTTTTGCTGGCGGAAATCGGCCATCAATTCTATGTCCCGGCCCAATTGGTTCCGGCTTACTGCACCCGTTTTATCTATCGTTAATACGTCATTATTTAATTTATACGAATTCAAATCCAGTTTATCCGATTGATAATAATAGACCGTTTTGGACAATGGTATTTTTGTATCTGACTCGCTGTAGGTCAATTGCATATGTACCTTCCCGTGCATATCGTTCAGTTCTATTTTAAAGCCCTGGCTCAAAGTGGTCTTCTCTTCTGTTATAATTTTTAACGGATTAAAACGAACTGGAGTTTTAAATCTTAACAAGCCGTCGGTTAATGGTGTGTGCTTTTCTATAACAGGGTAATCATAAGCGGTAAAAAATTTCGTTTCGCTCCAGCCTGTTTTGGATTTTACACCGGTATGATGAATGGAACGGACCCTGACATTACTGTACCCCACAGAGGCGCCGGGATAAAATGATTCCATTAAAGGGCCTTCCGTATAAAATGAATTGGCGGGGCCAAGCAAACCAGACTGTTCATCATATTCTTCTATTGGAAATTTAAAGGGATTTTCCTCTCCTCCAAGGAAGGGCTCAAACGTTGCTACACCTGAGCTGATCATTTCCTTTTTAGGCCCCATAGAAACCTCTTTGGTATAAAAATACTCCTGCCCGTAAACAGCCTGGCTTTGTCCTGTCATTTTGTTCCAGTTATCTCTTATTTCCACGCGTTTCACGCGGTAGCCTCCGCCTGTTTTATTATATCCCGGGGTTGCCAGTCTTACAAACGAAGTGGACAAATCGATCGTTTTGCATACCTCCCGGTTTTTCATGGCGCCGTGGTAGCCGGCAATAACATTGGCTATTTCTTTAAATGAACCTACCAATGCGCTGGCAAAGGCGCCTATCTTTAATGGTTCATCTGCCGGGAACGCTGACCCGGGATAAGCTTTCATTGGCAGGTCTGTTCTTAAAAACTGGATAGCGGCTTTGGCCAGCGGGCTGTAACCTTCATCTTTATTGCCTTTGCGGGAAGTCCCCTGTACCTCGAACCAAATAATATTGTTAACCGCATCTGCTATACCGTAACTGTCTTTTTTTAGCTTAGCGTATAATTTTACAAATTCATAATTTTTCCTGTATATATCAAAGAGCCTGTCATCCGGCATTCTTACATTCAAACGGAAATATATATAATTGAGTTCCTTTAAATAACGGTCGTATAACTCAGCTTTCGTATTTACTTTGAACGGTACTTTTACAAAAACATAACGGTGGTCTTTAGCATCGTCTTTACTTTCATATAATCGGTTGTCGGCAGATGATAAATTACTGGTACGGCCAAGGCCATATATCCGAAATAACTGTAAGGCGCGCTTATTCTGTACATAGCCGTAATCATCAGCTTCGTAACTTACCTTGATATTACTGCCCGAGGGTAATATGATAGAGTCTAAAGCCCAGGGGGCAACATTGGCTTCTTTTCCTGCTTTCAACCGGTCCGGAACAGGGTATGGATAATCCTTATTCGTCAACTTACCGGTACCGGTTCCGTAGTTATCTGAAGGATCTTTGTAATTACCCCAGTTATCTGCGGCCTGGTACTGGTAGGGCTGGTTATTCCTGTAGGAAAAACGATAGGCATTTTTCTTGCTTTTTTCATTGCCGTTATAACTGAACCAGATTTTCTTTAAGGTCAGTTTGCCACCGGCAGTAAGGTTATTTGTGTTCAATGGGTAATTGGTACAAAGGCTGTAATCATACTCCAGGTGAACCGCTTTTATTGGTTTCGCATTGGTACCGAATCTTGCAAAGTCAGATTTGGAATACAACTTTATCGCATCCAACTGGTATAACTGCTGACTGGCGTTAAGCCCTCCTAGCTCACTATTCTGGTTGGCGGCATCTGATCTTAAGGAAACTTCAAATGTCGCAATCATTGTTTTACTTTCTATGGAATTAAGGTACCAGACTTCCTTCTCTCCATAAACATAAGATGCCTTATCATCTCTGAAATCAGTTTTCAAACCTTCTTCATAATTACCGTTTAATTGCTTTTTTGTAATCCATTGTTTACCTTCTATATCAAATCCGCCCAATGCCGTATCAATTAAATTAACCGGGCTCCGCCATCTGTAGGGGTTTTGTTTGCTATACACTTGCGAATACTTAAAACTAACGGCATCGCCCATATCGTCTTCCGACGGACCGTCGCCGGTAGCATCTACATAGTCCGGTGAAAAAATACCGGTCAGTAAAAAACTATGACTATAGGCCGGCGTAATCTGCCGCATATAATACTGGTCTGTGGCCCTGTCCTGGTCTGCATCATGAATATCATAGTCGGAAATTTTCCGCTGAGACGCTTTTTCCCCGATTAACAAGGTGCCGGTACGGGCCCTTGTTGTTACCGTATTTTTTTCTGTATCCAGTAATGGATAACGTTTTACACTATAAGTAACCTCCCTGTTTTCTATATTGTAAACCGGTATATTGTATTCATATCTCTTGCCATCGGCATTTAACACTGAAATATTGGACAAGTGATGACCTTTTCTTACTTCTCCGTCATTACGGGGTATATATTGAACATTATTGGCATTAGGCGCACAGTTAGTAAAAAAGTAGTTAACATTGTAACTTGGTATATACCGGTCCCCGCTTAAAACCGCCTCGCTTGCAGTAGTATAGGTCATTAACTGGTTACGCCTTTCTCTTTGTGTGGAATTGGACATATTTGAGCTGATAGCTATATTCCCGGTGCGTTGGGCGGCATCATTATATATGTCCAGCTTATTTTCCAATATAAAGTTGGGCACCAACACACCGCTTAGAGTCCTCGTTTTCAATTTTACCAATTGATCATCGCCGAACTTAGTAAACAGCTTCTGCTTACTAACACCCGCCTCTCCGGCATTTTTAAAGTAAACCGGCTCTTTTAGACTCCCCTGCTCACTTTCCAGAAATTTAAAGTTATTAGCAGCAATATTGCCATTGTCCCATTTTGTATTGGAGTTGACTGTATGTGCCAGTGAAATATTACCACCCCATTTGCCACTCGCCGGCGGACCGCCTCCCCCGATATCTACGCCCCCTCCCACACTAATGCTTTTAGAGTAGATTTCATGGTCAAACATATGCCCGACATCACTCCTGTATAAACGGAATGCGCCACCTGTACCTTCTCCCGTCACACTAAAAACATCGTAAGTATAGGACGGTATTGCTATATTCTGCGCAACAGGTTTTTCACGGTATGGCATTTCCTTTTCACGGTTCAGGTCCAGCAGCGCCTTATTGTCTTTCTGTCCTGTGCCAAAATGCATATAACCATACGCCGACATAGAGCGCGTCTGGTCTTTTAATTTTATTTCACTCCTGGAATAATACCCTGCTACATTTATTGGCGCATGAAGCACTGTAACATCAGCACCGATACCAACATAAAAATTGTAATTTTCCGAAGTCATTGGCATGCTGATAGTCGGAATGCCAACCCTCTTTAAAAAGTCCACACTTACAGAGCTTGAAAAAGGGCTATAGGCATCCTGGCCCTGGTGCCGGTATTTAAATGGGGCCGAACCTGTAACCGTCAGGGATGTCAATCCTGCACGGGAATTGTAATTCGTTCCTACCGAAACATTTCCTAAATCTCCTTTATTCATCGACTCCAGGGAATAACCTGCCGTTGGTGAAAACCCAAGACCTTCCTGGGAATTCAGGCTTAACTTGACGCCTAAATTAAATTTCGTCCTGGTCGTATCAGGGCTTGACGTTTGCGCTGAATTCTTATCTGCTTTTGTTTGGCCTGCTAAATTAATAGAAGGGCTTACTGATAATTCGGTACCCCAGCCTGTTTTAGAGTTGTAAAACGCACCAAGACCTAATCCCAGGTTCATTGGCAAACCCGAGAACTCTAAACTGGCGCCCAGGCTGCCTCCAACTACCGTATGCGGTTTCATCCGGTTGGTCTTAATGATCTTATCGCTGCCGTTAAAATCATCGGGAATACAACGTGGGTTACGGCTGATGGCACCGGGGTTGATGTTCCAACCCAAACCGACCCAACTCGCTTCCTGGTCCATCGTCACATTCCCACTGTAGGATATATTCACAGGGTAACCACCTACATCCAGTAAAGGGATATTGTATGAGAAATCTCCGGTAAACAGATCCACCATATCACTGGCACCAACAGGTGTAAAACCACGCATCTCCGGCTGGCTCGGACCGTCCGTATCAAAATTCTCTATCTGCTCTGTTGCTTCTATACTATCAGTTAATGATGCACCTGCTTCCTCTAGCGGTTCTGAAGCCCCCATAACCGCTTCTGCAAGGCCGTTCATGTGTTCATTACCGCTTTCTGTACTGGCAACATAAATAACAGGTAGCAAATTGCTACTTTCTTCTGCTCCACCCGGGAAATCAAACAGGCCTGTGACACCGCTGCCATATAACGGTGCCGTAAAATTCAGGCTCAACACCATGAACATTAAAAAAGCGATATCCTTCTGGTATTTCTTAGAAATCAACGAAACCATGTCTTGCTGTTTTAAACGTCTCTTTAATTATTTGTATGCTTATCTATCTCTACCCACTAATCGGCTATCACGCCGCCAAATATTGTTCCGTCTGATAAATGCAACTCTATCGTGTACACTTTGCCGGACGACTTCTCCAAATTCACCTTTGGCTGCCATCTTAAAAGATTGCGGCCTTTTACTAAATGGGGCTTCATCTGTTTTAAAACCGTCTTCCTAACTTCCGATATCTCGTATAAATAAAGTGTTCCTTCTGCAACGCCATACTCATTGATGAATTCCAGTTTATACGCTTCACTCCGCTGGATCACGTTCTCATACACTTTACGCGACAATGAATTGTAAAAATCACTGCTGCTCTTTATTGATACAGGTACCGTATCCTTCAATCTGAATTCCCAGATCTGGCTCTTGCCACCGTAATAATCTCCGTTGCGGGCGGTTACCTGCCACGCATAGACTTTACCGGTATCGAGTGATATCCAGGAGGACGGGTACAATGCCGTATTGGTGCGGATATTCCCTAAACTCCACACCGGTAAATTACGCTGGATGGCATCGCCTTTTGACTGACCGGCCTCTACTTCTACCAGCACTAACTCGTAATTAAGATTGCTGAAGATCGTCAGCGGCATGGGTGCTGTCCAGATGAAATGCGGATAGCTGATATCTAATACAGAGGTATCCGCTGGCTCTACCAGTTGCGGAGGGGCTAACGCTTCTACTTCTGCATCGAAACAATGTTCGATGGGCTGGAAGGCTTTTAAGTCTGCGGCCTGTAAACTGACACAAATATTATAAACACCGGCAGCTAATAAACCGCCTGGAGTGATCACTGCATCTAAGCCGTCTGTCTCGTAAGTAACAGGACCAATCATCGCCTCGGTGAACATTTTACTGCCTTTACTGACGGTAAAACTCTGGCTGCGGCCTTTTAATACGATATTGCCGCTGACACGGTTGCGTACCGTTACCTCGGCAATGCAATACTTATCCGTTTCTGAGACATTGGTAACGCTCATGCCCCATAACTGGGACACTCTTATTAAACCTGACTGTGGCACTACAGGCTGCATCACTACCTGTGAATGCCCCATAATCACCGATAATAACAGGCTTAACAATAATAACAGCTTAAAATCAATTGTTCTCCTTTGCATTGATTCGGGGTTTTCTGTTGGTTTATTATGTGGCTCAAATACCACCCATTTAATGAGTAGTATGATTACATGTACAAGGAATCTCACCCGCAACAATACTGTTGGGGCACTTATCAGCGATGCTTAATAGTTGAACAATGTTTGCATTCAATGAAGTTCAATGACTCATTTCGGGCTTTATTGTTCAACAGCGCTCTTTTCCGGAACATCTAACGGATATTAGTCAGTCTTATCACAAGTTTAACAGTTGTTTAAATTAAAACAACCGGTTCTTACTAACGTTCTGAATATTGCTATATAGAGAATTGTCGCAACTTCTGAGAACGGAATGAAGACCCGTGACGAAGCAGGCTCAACATTACTACTGCATAATAAGAATATCTAAATATCATTTTGTGATAAATGGTATTGATACCTGTTAAAAATGTTCTATACAATTATATGTTTTGTTCTTACAATATACTAACCGTGATGAGCAGAAGAATGGTTATAGTGGTTTTTAACAGCAACTGGTTTTCAGGTTGCAGGTTATACTTTATCAGGATGCTCTTCTACCGGTTATACTTTAAATCTGTTTTATTGCTCGTTAAAAAGATGCCGCACACAAATATATTAACTAAAATTAATAAACAAAAAAATAAATAAATTATTTTATAGAACACAAAAAATATTTATTTAAAATATTTTACAGAAATCAGTTAGTTAATAAGATAACGTGAGCTTGAAATCTTAAATAATGACGATCAGCATATAAAGCTGATATTTCTTAACAATACTGGAATTGGCACTTTTACTAAGGACCCGTACTTCTGTAAAGCGTAAAATACCGTGAATGCTCCCTGCATCCACAATAACAAAACCCAACTAAAACAGCCGCGGATTCGTTTTTCAGGAAAACTTTAAAACCAGGTTCCAGGATAGAGCCTAGATAAAGCCCACTTAAAGCCCATATAATGCCCACATAATGCCCTAATACCAGGTTTGTACATTAAACATGAAAATATCAACATTAAGATCTTCCGCTTATAGCTGAAATAACCTTGATATAAACCATAATTAACAATAGCGCTCAAAATGACTGAAAATACCTGCTGGCAATATGCCATCTAACCACTAAAGTGTCATTCCGACGCAGGAGGAATCTCATCCGGTACGACACCATTTATGTAAACCACGTATTTATTGATATTAAAATAGTAATGATCCAAAACTCATCTCACATTATAAAATATGTGGTAATAATCAATCATTCTGTTATCACCATCATTTTACTGAAAAATCATTTATGAGATAGATCAAGTCCCGTAGGGACGACATTATGGTAGAAGAAATTAGAATTGATGTAACCAAAGCGCCGTAGGTGCGACACCATATATGTAAACCACGTATTTATTGATATTAAAATAGTAATGATCCAAAACTCACATTAATCAATAGCCAGATAGTAACAGACATCACTCAAAAAAAATCACCGTAAATCTGCGATGGTATGATTCTGCGCAATCATCGGGCAAATATACAATCTATATATTGAACGTTATTTATTCCATACAATACACAACTAAAATAGTATTACCCAAAGAAAAAACACCCGCCACTATGTGGA
Source organism: Polluticaenibacter yanchengensis (assembly GCA_027854065.1). Taxonomy (GTDB): domain Bacteria; phylum Bacteroidota; class Bacteroidia; order Chitinophagales; family Chitinophagaceae; genus Phnomibacter; species Phnomibacter yanchengensis. Next base: position 22,542 of record JAQGEF010000014.1, read on the forward strand.
CAGGTGCCTCTCACTTATACATACAACTATGCTCTTTTTTGATTACCTTATCAGTGATACGGAACCTTTGATTACTTCATAACCGGTTCCGAAACCAATAACGTAATAGTAAACACCAGTTGGCAATGGCTTGCCGTTGGTAGTGCCGTCCCATGGGGTATTATACCCTGTCGTTTGCCATACAACACGGCCATACCTGTCAAATACTTCTACTTTTACATTTGAGTAGTTTACCAGGTGTTTTATTATCCAGGTGTCATTGATACCATCTCCGTTTGGAGAGAAGGCGTTTGGTGGCACCACTTCCTGTAAAATATTTACCAATAAGTTTTTAGAAGCCGAACAACCGTTTGCGCCGTTAGTAACGGTAAAAATATATTCTTTGTTTTCTGTCAGGATAACCGTTGGATTTTTAACCACCGGGTTATTGATATTTTCGGTCGGGGACCATAAATAAGTAACATTTGATTGTACGTCCGTTACTTTAGGATTCAATACCTGAGGTGCGTTGGCACGTACCCAGATCTCATCCGGCAGTTCGATATCCGGGTAACTGTTTACTTTTATAACAATGCTCGAAGTGGCCTTACATCCTTTGTCGTTTTCTACATTTAAAGTGGCTGTAAAGTGGCCGCTGGACGGGTAAGGTTGCCAGAAGATCTGGTCATCACTTACGGCATTATTTCCCAGGTTCCAGTTCCAGCCGGTAATAGCACCGGATACCCCGCTTGAATTATCAGTGAATAAAATACTGTCTGCCACACAGATCTCTGTAACATTAGCGGTAAAACGTGCGATTGGCGGACTGTATAAATTATCTAAAGTCAATCTTGTTCTCAGGGAATCGACACAACCTTTATTGCTGGTAGCCACCAGCTGCACCCTGTAAGGAGTCGTTGGTAATGAGGTATAGGTATGCTCCCCTTCTTTGTTGGCAGACGTGCTGCCATCGCCAAAATACCACTGGTATTTTAAGGAAGCTTCCGAACCATCTGCGATAGTAGTATTATTACTGAACTTCGCTAAAACATTTGGCAGGCATAAATTATCTGCAGGCATTGTAATGGATACTTCCGGTAACGGGTTCACCGTTAATGCCGCAGTATAAGGCGCACTGACGCACCCCCTGGCGCTGGTGCTGATTAAAGTAACCTGGTAATCCTGGGCAGCATTAAATATGGCGCTAGGATTTTCCGTAGAAGCAGCCTGGCTATTACCGAAAGACCATACCCATTTTGTAATATCTCCCGTGGCTTCTACTGCACTGGATTTATCCAGGAATTTCACCACATTATCCTTACAGATATTGCCATCAGTTTCCCATTTAGCTACTGGTGTAGGATAGACTACCTGGGTAGCTGTAGCAGTAGCAATACAGCCGTTATTGGAAGTAAATGTTGCCGTTACGGTATAGCCGTTTAAATTATAGCCGCCACTGTTGGCCGGGTTGAAGCGGTAACCACCTGCGCCATCCGGCTCGATACCTGGTCCGCTGTAAGCGAACACACCGGCAATACCATTTTTCTCTGAAGCAGCATTTGCTGTGGTTAATCCTTTTGCGGTCGCTTCGAAACAAATACCCGGTTGTGCTGCAAAAACCAGTTCCGGTGTTGCTCTTACCGTTATTTGTTTTTGAATAACTTCCGAGCAGGTAGTGCCGCTGTAAGCAACAAAGCGTACCGTATATGTCCTGTCGGTATTTACAGCCGGGTAAGCATGCTTGTATGCTTTATCTGCCACCGGGTTATTATCTGTTACAACGGTAGCAGGGCTGTTGGCATAATCCCAGTAAATATCGATTCTTTTTAAAGTGCCGACTGCGATGGTGGTTTTATTCACGATCTCTACTTCCACATTACTGCATAATGCACCCGAATTCGTAACTGCAAAATCCGGTAACGGTTTGCTGCCTGCTACTTCGAAAGCAACGACCTGGGAAGTGACTTCGCATCCGAAAGCACTTTTTGCTGTTAAAGTGATATTATAGGTACCCGGCGTGGTATACTGATGTACGCCATTGATGGCTGTACTCGTATTACCTGTACCGGCATTCGGATTACCGAAATGCCATACATAGGTCATATCATTCACCGTTTGCCCCTGTATGGTACTTGTATTGATAAACGTAACGGAGTTGCCATCCAGGCAGGAACCTGGCAGGGTGAAAGACGGAACAGGTAATGGCGTAACGGTGATATTTTTAGCAACTACCGCACTCTTACAACCTTTATCGCTTTCTACTTCTAAGCTCACATTGTAAGTACCGGTTAGGTTATATGTAAACTTTGGTGCACCGGTTGTGGTATTCATGCTGTTATTGGCATCGCCGAATTTCCAGTTCCATTTGGTAATGGTTTGGTTCTCCCCGGAACTCTGATCCGCAAATGCGACTTCGCTGTTCAGACAGCTTGTTGCAGGTAATGTAAAATCAGCAGTTGGCGGGGCATATAAATTGGTGATATTTTTAGTCACTTCTCCTATACAGCCATTCACACTTGTTGCAGTTAACTTCACATTGTACCCGCCTGTTTTGCCTTGATTATACAGATGTGTACCGTCCACAGTTGTAGCATTGGCGCCTGCATCATCAAAGTTCCAGGTATAAGAGGTACCTGCCGGTAAGCGGGTCCCTTCTACTGTGGTTGTATTTTTGAATGTAGCGGTACCCGGCAAACAAATATTTTGTGGTAAATCGAAGTTCGCAATTGGAGACGGTTTCACTGCAATAGTAACCTCTTTCACATTACTGGCGCAACCTGCTGCGGTAAACACCTGCAACGATACGGCAAAGGTACCTTCAGCAGCGTATTTATGAGTAGCTACCTGACCTGTAGCCGTATTACCGTCTCCAAAGCGCCATTGCCACTGGGTAATTGGTTTGGCGGTAGCGGTACTTTTATCGCTGAACTGGATATCGTAGTTAACACAATTGATAGTACTGATGGTAAAATCAGCGATTGGTGCCGGTGCTACTATAATTTGCTTTTGAACCGTACTCATACAACCTTTATCTGTCGTAACAGTTAATTTAACGGTATATGTACCTGCCAGGTCGTACGCATGTTTGACAGAAGCACCTGTTTTTACCGGGCTGGCATCACCAAAATCCCATTCGTATTTGGAGATTGCCTGGTTAGCAGATACGATACTGGTGCTCACAAAATCCGCATCGGTTTTTAAACATACTTCTCCGTTAGATGGTAATGTAAAATTAGCGGTTGGCGGTGCAAAGACATCGCGCAATTGTTTGGTGACAGACGCGGTACATCCGAAGTCTGAAACAACATCCAGTTTCACATCGAAATAACCCGGGTTAACCGGAGGGGCCTGTGTATATTCATGTGTGCCGTCTACAGTTGTAGCAGTATTAGCCGAAGAAGTTGGATCACCGAAATTCCAGGTATATTTTGTACCCGCAGGCAGGCTTGTACCACCTACTGTTGTGGTATTTTTAAACAAAGTAACTCCCGGGATACAAACACCCGCCGGTAAATCAAAGTTTGGTACTGGTTTAGGTTTCACTACTATATTAGTATCAACAACGATGCTTTTACAACCGAGGTTGGTCACCACCTGTAGCGTCAGTTTAAACACACCTTCTTTAGTATAGGTATGCGCCGGTGGGGTAACACTGCCTACCCTGCCTGTATATTTGCTGTTCGCTTCACCATCACCGAAGTCCCAATGCCATTCTGTAATGGTACCGTTACTCCCGTTTGAAGTACTGAAATCTGTAACAGCAATATTATCACCCGGACAGATCGAGTCTTTATTGGCCTGGAACAAAGCTTCAATGCCGCCTGAAAAATCTACTAAAATACTATCTTTGGAAAAACAACCGACAGAGTTAGTGGTGGTTAATTTTATCCAGTATTGCGGCCCGCCCTTTGTCAGATCAAAGTTATGAGCGGCCGGATTTTGTTGGGTGCTGCCATTTTGAGAACCACTTGCAGGGTCGCCGAATTCCCAGGCCCAGGTTTTGATAGTAGTCCCCGCCATTGGCTCGGTTTTATCCTTAAATTCAATGGTACTTGCGCCACAGCTTGGTGGCACGAAATCAATGGCGATATTGTCTCTTCCTACTACGACCATTATGTTCTGAACATCCCTGCCACCGCAGTCGCTCTGGAAAGTACCGTATGCGGTTACTGTAAAACGGTAAGTACCTAATTCGCTGAACTTATATTCTATTGGTGATTCGTAAATATTGAAATCCCTGCCATCTTCTGTAATGACACCGGTTGAGGTTGCTACGTTGCCAACTTTTGCGCCTTCTATCGCACCTAATGGAGAAATACGGGGATCGTTACCCGGGTCCCATACCACTCTTTCTACCTGGCTTTTCGGATGCGGTAAAGCTATTTTCAGCTTCACCGGGTTGTCTTTACAGGTACGTACAATGGTACTGCTGGTATCTTTACCAAAAGGATTATCTGAAATTTTAATACTGGATAAGTTCCTTAAGGCAGTACCGGCGTTATAACCATAACTTTCCCCGTCACCCATACCATACGCAATAGCATTGAATGCTACTGTTGAACTTAAGGAAGTGGATTGCCCCTGGTTCACTTTAAATGTTGCATACATGTAATCGGCGTTCTGAGGATGCACTTTAAAGGCATCTTTCAATAATACCATTTGTGAACCGAACCCTGCCAGGTTACTGGCATTGCCGATATCGACTGTTGTGGTACTATTATAATCTATATTGTTTAATTTAAATGTCTGAACACCTTCTTTAGGAATAATCACGTTGATATAATTCCCGGTAGAAGCATTGGTCGCGCCATTCTTTTTAATACCGGCAGAATATACGGTTACCTTATTAATTGCCTGCTGTACCGGGCTGATGATGATCATTTCCGGGTCGCCGTTGGCAGAGTTACCAACTGAAGAGCTTTTGCAGGAGCCCTGGATAATAAACTGGTTTACATTGATTGGTTTATCACTTTCTATTTCCAAAGGCAGGTTGCTGTTAAACTGGTAATATAGATTATTTACTAAAGTACCTTTATTGGCGCCTTTAACATTTACCACAGTAGCGGGGTCGTTTACAAATACACGGAAGTAATTGTATTCCATTTTCTTAGTTGGCGCCGTTAAATATTTTGTTCCCCATGCTACTGTCGGGAACATTTGCTGAATCAGGTGGTCGGAGCCGTCACCGGCTGGTCCGCAATCTGTTGATTTTACCAATACACGGCCGTTACCTGCAAAAACGGCAATCTTTTTATCTGCTTCGCTGGCAGGTTTATTAGGATCACAAACCACCTGTACAGAAGATCCTGTAAGGTCAAGGCCAACATTGCCCTGGATAAAGCCCATGGCATTGAATATCTGGCCGGCATTAAGTGTCAATTGGTAAGTCTGGTCTTTTTGATACAATATCTGGCTGGCGGTATGCCCTTCATTGAATAATGTTCCGTCACCGTTTTGTCCGCGACGGCCGACAATATTTGCCAGAATCGGATTTGACGGGGTAAATTCAATCAGTGTATTATCATCTTTGGCAATAACAAAAAAGAAGGAATTTGGATTACTGTTATTACTGGTACCGCCATAAGCCTGAACAGTATATTTATTTCCCCAGGTATTTGTGGGGAACAACATTGCTGCTGCTGCGGAATTATTGGTGGTATAGGTATGCATCCATACAGATACGGGTGCAGAAGAAGTTATTTTGATGCCCCTGTCTGTAACGCCGGTAAAATAGAGTCTTGTATCCGGCAGGTTACTGGGATTGAATATATTGGTGGCATCCCCGGTTGGGAATCCGGTTACTTCTGCTACGGAGCCAGGTGCTACGGTTACTGTTTTTGGCCATCCAGGTGCGGTCATACCCGGCAATGCAACAGTGGCGCTCACAGCAGTTGTACCCGAATTGGAAATGTATATGGACATTTTCGTTTCTGCGGCGTCACCTGCTCTTTGGTCCTGCCGTTCCTGGTAGCCAAATCCTGTCCAGAATTCAGTACCTACATTACTGATCTCATCAGGCGATTGAGTGATTGAACCTTTCAACGCTACTTTATCTGCATTATCGTTAGTCACGCCGCCACCTGAATGAGTAATGGTTCCGGTAAAAGTGCCGAAAGTGGCGGTTGGTAACTGTACGTATATTAACCTGTTGATGCCTGAAACATTGTATGGTACCGTTAATGTGCCCGGGCCGGTAGTCCACGGACCGGATGCGCTTAATGCCATTCTGTAGCCGGCAGGAACAGTAATGAGTATATTACCGCTTGCGGGGCTTAAAAACTCTCCTTTTAAGTTATAGGTTAATGTGATTGGCGAACCTCCTAATACGTTCTCACCATAATCCAATGATCCAGGAATCGCTGCAAGAACCGGAACCGGTGCTGTGGTTGTAAAACATACTTCATCGCCTTCAGTTGTCCCCAATTGGTTGGTAGCATAGGCTTTGTAACAATACTCAGTATTTGGCCTCAATCCTTTAAGAAAATCTGAGAATGCATCTGCACCGGTACCCATTATTATTTTGGTAACTGTACCCGGTGTTGCTTTCGCATACCAAAGCACCCCTTTTTCTGTAATCGGGTACCCGCCATAGTCCGGTATGGTGCCTCCTATTTGTGCCCTGTTGCTGAAGAGATCCGCTGGGGTTAGCAGATTGGTCTTAACAACGGGTTTGGCATAATCATCTGTTTTAAAACAGATCTGGCTACCATAAATAACGGCTGCCTGTGTTCTTATAAATGCCCTCACGCAATAGTTGGTATTGGGTGTCAAGCCTGTAATGGTACCATTGATAGCTCCTGCAGCACTCGTATTATCAATTAATTTTGTAGAAAGATCTACCGTAGGCGTAGTTCCCTGCACCGCCCATACAAAGCCTTTTTCTTTTACTGCGTGATAGGAGGCTCCTGTTAAATAGGAACCGGTAGCAGTTGCTTCAAACTTAGGCAGAGTAACAGATTTTGTGGCAGTTAAAGTAGTGGCGGTCGGCGCTACAGAGGGTGGTGCGATCGTTGTACCGTTTACTTTAAACATATACATTCTGAAATTATCGTTCCTCCTGTCTCTTGACGTATTTGTAGCATACAAATACAACCTGATGACGTAGCTGTTGCCATTATAAAACTGTTCCTGAAAATTAGAAGTGACAACTCCGGTTGTAGTACTGCTAATAACTAACGGGCTCCCCATTGGTACCCATGCCCCGGAACCATTTACCTGGAAATGAGGGTAAACGTAAATATTCTGAGCGGAATTTATACTGTTATTATTTACGACAAACTCTATACCTGTGATACCCAGGTCGAAACCTGTCTTTGGCGATACCGGAAAATCTACATGCCAGTCATCTGTAGCAGTGCCCGGCCAATAACTTATGTCATTTGTCTGCTGAATTCTGGATCCTGTTGAGTTTGCATTGGTATTTTCAATCTGGCTTCCGAATATTGCTTTCTGAGCATTGACATTCGTATTGGTTTGTGCCGGCCATGCTTCTCCTGCAGGTGTATTTCCAACTGCAGTATTGGCATTTCGTAATGGATATGTTGCCAGTACCTGTGCATTTACCTGTACTATTGTCGTAATTAGTATTAGTAATGCCAATAGGTTTGACTTCATCAATCGGCTCATCATTTCTTTTCTCATAATTTGCATCGTTCTGCACTTTATCAACTATTCTTATTTAGTGATATAAGAACATTGATACAGTAGGTATGTTGTATAAATGAAATTTCAGCAAGCTCTGTATTTGGGTAAATAAGAAAGCTAATCGTTTTTGATTTTTACTTCATTGCAGGCAATAAAATCTAAAATCAATGAAGCAAATTAAGCAGATATGTTATTAAAATGCCAAAATCCAAAGCCTGGAAACGCCTTTTGAAAGCCTTTATTTACGCAAACGATACCAATTTTCAAACGCAAACGATGCCGTTTTTTTCAACCTGGGAACCGGGTAAAATATTACAGTGTCCGGTTAAAGTTCTGACAATAAAAAATGGTTGTTATTTCTAACAACCATTTCCATGATTTCTTAATATATCTTAAAGGCCGAGCTTTCCGGCTTTAAAATCGTTATAAGCCTGTATCACTTCCTGCTTTTTATTCATAATAAAGGGGCCGTGTGCTGATATCTCTTCATCAATAATTTCACCGCTGAATACCAATATGGTACTTCCGTCCCTGCTGGTGGATTTCAGTTTAAAGCTGTCTGCGTTATTAGCAAAAACAACCGCAGCATTATTTTTTACGATGGTTGTTCCATTTACCAGGATATCCCCGTCAATCACTAGGAGCCCTGTATTGAAATTGGCAGGAAGCTTTATCTCTGTTTCTCCGCTTTCGTTCAATAACAGGTTGTACAGATGTATGGGCGTTTGTGTATTTGCCAAACCCTTCTGTTCATTATAGCTACCTGCTATTATTTCCAGTTCTCCTGCATTATTTTCCAGCGCTACTTTTATCAGCTGGCTGTTTTTAAATACCTGGTGACTGGCGGGCAAGTTTTTTTGTGCTGCGGGTAAATTCACCCAAAGCTGTACATATTGGAACAAGCCTCCCTTTTTCATAAAATTATCATCAATGTTTTCCTGGTGGACAATGCCCCTGCCGGCTGTCATCCAATGCACATCGCCCTTTTCCAGCAAAAACCGGTTGCCATTACTGTCCTTATGATTAAGTACGCCATTGTAAACAATTGAAATGGTTTCATACCCTTTGTGTGGGTGCGCGCCACTTACCGGGTTGCTGCTGCCGGAAGGGAAATAGGTGACGGGATTATAATCCAGCATTAAAAAAGGCCGCATTCTAACCATGCTCATATTCCGGTGATTGGGAATAAAGTTCATCATCCGGAAACCATCCCCGATATTATCCGCTTCATTAAAATGTACAATTGATTCTATTTGCCGACAGTCCATATGCAAATTTATTTTTCTTTTTTTAATTACAGTGCCTTTCCGGCTTTATTCACCGAATGCTCAATTGAATATTTACTGCAGAAAGGCTGCAGGACAATGTCATTTAGCTAAGGATTTTACTTCGTAAATCCATGATTTCGAATCGCTTTAATATCATTTTTTGTTTCAAAATCGCATTCTCTAACAAATGAAAAATAGTCATTTAATTAAAAATGCCTGCTTCTTCATTTCAGTAGAAATTTAAAAAGGTACAAAAAGCAATACATATATATAGTATTCAATCACTTATGATTAATTCCTTAGCTAAATGACATTGGGCTGCAGGATACAGCAGGTGGCGAGGCACGAGCCAGTATTTTGTACGCCGGGTATTGACAACGGTTTGTATAACTGGTAAAGAAATCAACCGCACGCATGCGTACAAAATACCACGCCTGCAGTAGCCTGAACAAATGTGCCACAGGTATACAGGTATTGAGAGCCCCAAATAAAAAGTATTTGAATGTAATTTTATGTATTTTTAATATATGGTAAACATTGCTTTGGAAAACTTAATGGTGATTGACATTGAGACGGTCAGTGAATATAAGAGCTTTGACCAGATGGATGAAAGCTGGCAATATTTATGGTCAGAAAAGATTTCGAAATCCTTAAACGACCAGCTTACTTTAGAAGCCTCTTATTCCGGCAAAGCCGCCATCTTTGCTGAGTTTGGCAAGATCATTTGTATCAGTATCGGATTTTTTGTACTTGAAAATGAGCATTACTCTTTTCGTGTAAAAAGTATTGATGGTCATGACGAAAAAGTTTTGCTTTCTGAGTTCACGGATATTCTGAGCAAGTGGATTGCTAAGAAAAAACAACTTTGTTTTTGCGGACATAATATTAAGGAGTTTGATATTCCTTATATATCCAGGCGAATGATTATTAACGGGCTGGACTTGCCTGATTACCTGGATTTCCAGAATAAGAAGCCCTGGGATGTTGTAATGATTGATACATTGCAACTATGGAAATTCGGCGATTATAAAAACTATATATCGCTTAAGTTAATGGCACAGGTGTTGAAAATTGAGTCGCCGAAAGATGATATTGACGGCAGTATGGTTGGCAAGGTTTACTGGGAAGAGAATGACCTGGAAAGGATTGCTGTTTACTGCCAGAAAGATGTGATTACAGTGGCACAAATCATATTGCGATTTAAAAAGATGCCATTATTACAGCAATCAAATATTATAATTGTTTAGTGATGAGACAACTTTATATATTTGACAAAATTTTAAACAACTTAAATTAATTAATATGCCTATCAGGATGGTAGATGATCCGCAGGATCCTAATGAATTTAATGATAATAACCAACGCAGGAATACCGGTGGTAACAGCGGTGGTGGTGGGCTGATGAATTTCTTACCGCTCCTATTAACTTTGTTTCGCTCTAAACTTGGTTTGGGTTTATTAGTAGTGGCTGCCATTTTATATTTTACGGTAGGTAAAGAAGGCTGTGGCGGATTAACCAATATGGTATCCAAATTCACCACTGGCGGCATGCTGAGCCCGGCAGAATTTTCCAAAGCGCCGGTTTATGAAGGACTGTCCGATGACGATGTAAAAAATCCTTTACCGGAGTATGTTTCCCTGGCTAAATTCGCCCCTCCCCGCCAGAACCAGGGGCAACAGGGCAGTTGTGTGGCATGGAGCAGTGCTTATGCTGCCCAAAGCATTTTATACTCTGCGGCCAACGGCAAATCTCCGGTCCAGAATGCATTCAGTCCTTCCTTTATGTATAACCAGATAGGATTAGACGGGTGCCAGGGTTCCTATATTATACGTGCTGTAGAATTTATGCAGAAACGCGGAGGGGTCCATTTTAATGAAATGCCATATACAGATCAGAATTGCAGCCAGCAGCCAACGGCGGCCTTAAACCAGCAGGCTTCCCAAAATAAAATATTGGGTTACAACCGCTTAACTACAAGTGAAGATCCTAACGGATTAAATATCCGGGCAATAAAAGAGCACCTTGCAAAAGATGCGCCTGTTATAATCGGTATGATGGTAGGTGGCAGTTTTATGGATGGTATGATAGGCCAGAAATTATGGCAGCCTACTAACTCGGATTATCAGCAGATGGGATTTGGCGGTCATGCCATGTGCGTGATTGGTTATGACGATAAACTGGCCGGAGGCGCATTCCAGATAATGAACAGTTGGGGTCCTGAATGGGGTGAGAACGGTATTGGCTGGGTGAAGTATAGCGACTTTATAGAGTTTACCAGGGAAGCATACGGCGTAAATGCCTTACAAAAACAAGGGGATGCGTTGAATAAAAACTTTGATTGTGAAATTGGTTTAATGCAGGTAGATGATAGGGCGAAACCAACTAATTATATCCCGTTGAAGAATATTGGTGCCAATACTTTTGAAAGTGCGTTGATTAAACGTGGCATCCGTTTTAAAGTGGAAGTTAAAAATAGCACTGAATGTTATGTATATGTCTTTGGTCGTGAAAATGACGGCAGCAGTTATACATTATTCCCTTATCCGTCTGATAAAAATCCGCAACAGACTGCTTACTCTGCTTATTGCGGCATTACCGGATATCGCTTATTTCCTAAAAATAAAAGCATGACACCGGACGATTCCGGTAACAGGGATTATATGAGTATTGTTGTGAGCAAGCAGGAACTTGACTGGTATAAACTGAACCAATCCATAAGTGCTAATAAAGCAAATTATAAACAGGCAGTGGCCACTGCATTAAACGGGGCCAGCAATATATCTGTATCTGCCACAGGGAGTGGTAATCTGAAATTTACTGCACCCGCTGGTACAAATGGTGTAGCATATGCTATTATAGAAGTGAATAAACAGTAATAAATCCTGTCGTAAATGGTAAGCCGGTTATTTTAAAAAAGTAACCGGCTTATTTTTTAAAACCAGGGTGCTGCCTTCCATACATCAACTCAAAAATTTTACAGGAATACTCCCGTTCATAGAAAACCATTAAGAAGATAAAACATTGGTATCAGAATAGATTTAAAATGTTTTATCTTTGTATTAAATAATGTATCTTATTGTATGGTACTATACATTATAAAAAACCTGAAACAATAACCTTAAATCCGACTCAATTTTATTTTATTGAGTTCTTCTATGATTGCTATCATAGTGCCATTGTGAACATTATACACTCACAATCCTGGAACTCAATTCCAATAATATTGGGGAGATTAAACTAAATATGATTAGAATCATATGCCTATTAATTTGTTTAATAATCCATCATTCTGCCAATTGTCAAATAGTGACGAATACTGACGGATTGTTAGTGAGAAAATATACCCAGGAAAATGGATTAACTCAAAATACAATCCGTGGGATTAGATTTGACGCCAATAATTTTATCTGGCTGGCCACTGATATTGGTCTGAGCAATTTCAATGGCACATCATTCAGGACTTATGGATTAGACCAGATAAAAGGTCTAATTAATCCAAGGTTTATTTTAATGTCAAAAGACAAGGAGGGCTCTGTTTACGCATTAAATGAAGACGGACATACCGTTAAATTAGTGCAGGATTCGCACAATGGCATGTACTACCCTACCTACGTTGGCAACCATTACCTTCATTCCTTTAATGGAAACATTATCAATCTTCAACATTTAAACATAAATAAAGACATCCGCGTCCTGCTTGAGAAGTACATATTAAAAAATCCCGAAGCCACTTTTTTTAATTTACTGGATGATTCTACCGGCTATTTCAACATCAATAATCAACTATATTTCTTTAGTGGTCATCAGTTCCAGACTTTAACATTCAATAATAACAATGACAGGTCTTATGACTTTATCATTGGGAACAACTACTTCATGTATGAAAATGGTCATTACAACCTGGTACAAAAAGGAGTTATTACCAGGCGCAACCTGCTGTTTAATGCACATAAAAAGGAACTAAGCCGTTCTGCCCATGACAACAGAAGCTATATTTTAAGAGCAAAAAGCGATACAATTAATTATTATATAGATGATAAACTGACTATCTACAAAATCAGGCACGAGGATTCATTGATTGCTTTAGAAAAACTAAACTTTGCTTTGCCCATAGATCATGTCAGGGATATTCTATATGATGCCGAACTTAAATTTTTCTTTATCGGCACGTCATTATCGGGCTTTTATACAATAGACCGCTCATTATTTCAGGTACCGCAGGACGACATAATTAAGTATAATTCTTTAAATTTCCAGTATTACAACCCAAAGCGCAAACGTTTATATGCCGGTGATTTTTTTATTGATCTAACCAGCTACCATGTACATAAAACATCAGAAAAATTACGCAGGTCACGTTATTTTAGAGTTGATGATAATGACTTCTGTTATTATTCAAAAATACTTCATTCAGACGGCTGGACTTAAAGAACCAGTTAAACGATATATTAATCGCCAACTTTGAAACGACCATTAAAAACGGGAGATACGATTCGGTGAATAATAAGGTAATATTGACCTTAAAAAATGGATATGCTGAAATAAAGGATGATCAACTCATAAAAACAATTGAATTTCCGGGTGTGTCTGATGCTATTTCAATGCAGGAGATCAGGAATGATACTTTTTATATTTTGTCTCAAAGCGGGCTTTTGTGGTATGATCAACAACGCAATAAAGTTTTTAAAAAGATACTGGATTCTACTGAAATAAGATATGTGTACCAGGACCGGGACAGTAATATCTGGGTTACAACTTATGGCAGAGGCTTTTACCTGTACAGGAACAATAAACTCATCAGGTTTCCGGATGGTCCCAGAACAGCCCTGAAAGCAGCGCATAGCATATTCGATAATAAGAAGGGCAACTTTATTATCAATACCAATGACGGTTTGTTCGCAGTAAAAGTAGTGGATTTACTGAATTATGCAGAAGGAACGGTTCCTGATGTCTTTTATTATTTATTTGATAAATTCGACGGGCTAATCACAAATGAATTTAATGGCGGAGCTGTACCTTCATATATATTCAGAAATGACAGTTCACTCTCCTACCCCCTTGTAAACGGACTCGCATATTTTAAACCATATACCTGGTTGCCTTATTATTCAAGAGCAAAAATTTTTATAGCAAGCATCTTAATAAATAATACGGAATACAAGGGCGACTACAATGAAATTCATCTTAAATATAACCGTAACACACAGATAAAAATTAAAGCGACCACCCCCTATTATGGCAACCCGGAAAATATCCGTTTAGTCTATTTTATTAATGATTCCAAAAACTCTTATACAATCAGCCAGGATGGTAACATTATCCTGAACAGCCTTTCACCCGGAAATTATAAAATAAGCATTCAAAAACAAGGTTACAATGAGTTTGCACAGGAAAATACCGGGTTGATCATGAGGCTTGCTATAGCACCGCCATTTTACCAGACATGGTTTTTTACGATGCTGTTAGCATTGTTATTCATTTACGCTGCTATATACCTGGCAAGAAGAAGATTCAACAAACTAAAAGAACAATCTGAACTGTTAGAGAAAATTGTTGAACAAAGAACCATAGACCTGACCAACTCTATTAAAAGACTAGAATCTTCTGAAAGAGCACTTGAAAAAAACAATAATTTAAGGGATAACATTATTACAATGATACTCCATGATATCCGGTCGCCGCTCAGGTTTTTAACAACCATAAGCAATTACCTTTATAAAAGCTATGATCATACGCCAAAAAAAATATTTCTAAAAAAACTGCTGGATTTAAAAGTGAATACTTTTTCAATTTTAAACTATTCAGAAAGCTTCTTTACCTGGGCGAGCAGCCTGAGAGACGGCTTTAAAATCTCAAAAAAACATTTCAGGTTATCCGACTTATTTTCTGAAATAAAAGATCTTTATATAGATGTTATCAGGTCACACAATAACCATCTCTTAATTGAGGATGCTGATTTTGATATATACACAGACTATAATATCCTGTCGCTGGTTATAAGAAATCTTATAGATAACGCCAATAAAAATACCAAAGGAGGCACCCTGAGTATCAAAGCCTTTTTAGTTGAGAACAAGCTGACTATACAGATTATGGACACAGGAAAAGGATTAAGTGCAAAAGAAACTGCAATATTCAATAATGTTATTAATCAAAAATTCAGTACAGGATTCGGCAGCGTCCTCATATTAAGTGTTCTGCCCAGCATAAAGGGTAAATTACACGTCAAATCTGAAATAGGCCATGGTACAATTTTCACAATACAGATACTATTGGAGGACTTTCCGTTACGTTAAATATTATTAAATATGTTCAACTCATTGGCAGAAAAATAAATGCCCGGATAAAAGCGATTATTTATTTTTACGCACAAGCAATTCTTATGGATTTAGATTTATTTGTTCAATACTGCGAAAGTCTGAAAGGAACCACTTTAGAAAACCCATTTGGAGATAATACTCTGGTATGTAAGGTCATGGGCAAAATGTACGCCCTAGCCGATGTCGATAGCTTTGAAAGCATCAACGTAAAATGTGACCCGGAAAAAGCCATAGAGCTCAGAGAGCAATATCCGGCCGTTATTCCGGGCTATCACATGAGTAAAAAGCACTGGAACACCATAATAATGGATAATTCCATCCCAAATTCGCAGGTAAAACAATGGATTTTGGACAGCTATAACCTCGTAGTGAACAAGCTGACAAAAAAAGACAGGGCCGAATTAGAAAATTTGTAACACCTAAATAATAGATTTTAATTGCAAGCAAAGCTTACAATGATTAATTTTGCAATTCTATGACAATTTCATATAACTGGCTGAGTAGTTATTTGCCGGAAAATATAGAACCTGAAAAGTTAAGTAAGATTCTTACTTCTGTAGGATTAGAGGTTGAAAGTTTAGAAAAATTTGAAAGCCTTAAAGGCGGTTTACAAGGTTTATTGGTAGCAGAAGTGCTAACCTGTGAAAAACACCCTGATGCCGACAAATTAAAGATTACCACTGTAAATATTGGTTCAGGCAATCCGTTACAGGTAGTGTGTGGTGCGCCCAATGTAGCCGTAGGACAAAAAGTGATCCTTGCACCTATTGGTACCACTATTTACCCCGTTTCTTCCGAAACGCCGCTTACCATGAAAAAAGCTAAAATTCGTGGTGTGGAAAGTGAAGGCATGATTTGTGCCGAAGACGAGATCGGTATTGGAGAAAGCCATGATGGTATATTGGTATTACCTGCAGATACTGTAGCAGGTACCCCTGCGGCAGATATCTTCAAACCCTATACGGACTGGATCTTTGAAATCGGCTTAACCCCCAACCGCATGGATGCCATGAGTCATTTAGGGGTAGCAAGAGATGTATGCGCTTATTTAGCCCATCATAACAAAAAACACTATGATGTAAAAACACCTTTAAACATCAATGGCTTTAAAGTTGATAATACCAATGGTCCTAAGTTTTCTGTAGAGATAGAAAATACCAACGCCTGCCGCCGTTACTGCGGCATCACTATCACCGGTGTAAAAGTAGCAGAAAGCCCTGAATGGCTTAAAAACTACCTTGGTGCCATCGGCGTACGTTCCATTAACAATATCGTAGATATTACCAACTTTATATTGCATGAAACCGGGCAACCCTTACATGCATTTGACGGGGCAAAGATAACAGGCAATAAAGTCATCGTAAAAAATCTGCCGGCAGGCACTCCGTTTATAACATTGGATGGTAAGGAACGGCTGTTACATGAAGACGACTTACTGATCTGCGATGGCAATGGTGCACCTATGTGTATTGCCGGTATTTTCGGAGGCCTTGGCAGCGGTGTCACAGAATCTACCTCTACCATTTTCCTGGAAAGCGCATTCTTCGATGCAATCGTTACCAGGAAATCATCTTACCGACACGGATTAAGGACCGATGCAGCTACCCGCTTTGAAAAAGGTGTGGACATTGGCAATACTTTAAGCGTACTAAAACGTGCCGCCTTACTAATCAAAGAAATTGCAGGAGGCGAACTGGCAGGTGACATCATCGATGTATTACCAACGCCGCTAGAGAAAAAAGTGGTATCGCTTAAATTCCATTACCTGAAAAAATTAAGTGGTAAAAATTATCACCCGGATACCGTAAGACAAATCTTAAACAGCTTAGGATTCACCTTTATTAAAGAAGGCGCCAACGATTTATGGTTTGATGTACCGTTCAGCAAACCGGACGTGTCCTTACCGGCAGACCTGGTAGAAGAAATTATGCGCATAGACGGCCTTGACAATGTAGAAATTCCTTCAAGCATCCAGATGTCACCGTCACCAGATATCAATTCCGATAACCATGCCTGGAAAAACAAGGTAGCCGATACCCTGGCAGCTTCAGGCTTCAACGAAATATTTACCAATTCTATTACCAACAGTAAGTATTACAATGAAGACATACTGAAAACGGTAGTAAAAATGATCAATAACTTAAGCGTAGACCTGGATATTATGCGCCCTGCCATGCTGGAATCCGGTCTGGAAGTGATCAACCACAATATCAATCGCAGAAATCTCAACCTGCGTTTGTTTGAATTTGGTAAAACATACTACACTTCTGAAATTGGAAAATATACTGAAACAAATCACCTTAGCTTATACGTAACCGGTTTAAACCATGAACCGCACTGGCGGGCCAAAGCTGAGAAAGCAGACTTTTATTTCTTAAAAGGTATTGTCTGCAAACTATTGCAATTACTAGGTTTAAGCTACGATTTACTGGAACCTGTCAGCAATGAAAACTTCGATGGTGTAGTAGTAAATATTCACCGCCAGCCGGTAATAACCATGGGAATTGTAAAACCGGCCAAAGCAGCAAAATTCGATGTAAAACAACAGGTATTATTTGCTGATATTCTTTGGGATAACCTGGTAAACCTGGCTAAGAAAAATAAAATTTCTTACAGCGAAATATCAAAGTACCCGGCCGTAGAAAGAGACCTGGCACTATTGGTAAACAAATCTGTAACCTATGCGCAAATAAAAGACGCCACCAAAAAAGCTAAAATAAACAAACTCACAAAAGTGAATTTATTTGATGTTTTTGAAAGCGAGAAAATTGGCGCAGATAAAAAAAGTATGGCAGTAAGCTTTACCTTCCAGGATAATGAAAAAACCTTACTGGATAAAGACATTGAAGGATTTGTAGATAAGTTGATAAAAGTATTTACCAACGAATTACAGGCAGAAATACGCATGTAGTGAATGGTAGGTCCTAAAATTAAAAAAGGTTTTGCACAGGGCAATACACCCATTGCAAAACCTTTTTATTTAGATTTGCATACAGGAAACATCACCATTAAAAGATAGCGAGTATGGATAGTCCGGCAGAATTACAACCACAGTTAGCAAGGCTGGCTACAAAAATGCAGCTGATATTAAAGCAAAAAGAGCTGTTACAAAAGGAAAATGAAAAGTTGAGGAAGCAATTGCAGATCAGTGAAGTAGCATTGCAGAATCAAAAAGATTTAAACTACTCTTTATCTCAGAAAATAACAGCTTTACAAAGTACCAATGGAAATTTAGATGAAGAAACCCGCAAAGATTTTGAGCGTAAGATAAACCAATATATAAAAGATATAGATAAAGTAATCACACAATTAAACGGTTAATTTTTACATCAAAAACATGAAATTATGAGCGCATTAATATCACTTACAGTAAATATTGCCGATCGCCAGTTTTATATAAAGGTAGAACCGGAAAATGAAGCCACAGTCCGCCAGACAATTGAGCAGATAAACGAAAAAATACTGGAATTCAAAAAGCAAATGCCCGGTTTCGATATGCAACACTACATCAGCTTAGCCTTCATGTGGTTTGCCACACAACCCAGTAAACAGTCTATATTTAACTCAGAGCTCTTTTACCTTCAGCAGGAAATAGAAGAAATAGAACTGGTAGCCGATAAAATTTTAGAATCATCCGAATAATGAGAAACTGCAATCAATGCAGTTTTTTATTTAGGGGCTTTCAGCATTTAGTACGCTTTGCTACATTTGTCCGGCGTGCTTATGGCTCCGCTACACTCGGTATATTTTTACAGGAGCGGTTCAATACAGTTATTTCATCCGTTTTATCCTGTAAAAAATATACTGGCTCCTTCGTCGCCACCAACGCATGCCGCAGCCTTTCTGCAACAGTCATACCATTATACGCCTATCCATCAAACCACTTTTTAATATATTAGTTGTATATATATTTGGGATAGGAATACCGGTATTCAGCAACTCAATGATATAATTGTGGGAGTAAAATTGAGAACAGTAAAACAATCAACACCAGAAAAGAACAATAAAACTTCATTACAATAAAAAGCAAGGAACAAAATCATTATACCAGGTTTAAACAATCACGTATATTGCCAATTCCGGGTGAAAATATTTTAAATACATTACAGATGAAAGCAATCTTTTTTATAAGCTTTATGTTGATGAACATACTTTGTTTTGGACAAAACAAAATTAGTAATATCATTAATGATGAATATGAACAAGGGCATTTCAACGGCTCAGTCCTGGTAGTAAAAGATGGAAAAATAATCAACAGGATATCCAAAGGATACGCCAACTTTCAGTTCAAGGTCCCAATTGATTCCAATACCCGGTTCCCCGTAGCCTCTGTTACAAAACTGTTTACAACTATCGCCATTCTGCAGCTCAGTGAAAAATCCCTGGTAGGCTTTAACGACAGCATATCAAAATATATTGATAGCCTGCCGGAAAGTTGTCAGAACATTACGGTCAGAGATCTGTTAATTCACTATTCAGGCCTGGCGAATGAACCCATTAAAGCATACAGCGCAAAATACAAAATAAACGATTTTATCAAACTGTTCGTATCCCCTAAGCAAACCGGGGATTCTATCGCATATAACTATAACAATGTAGATTATGTACTGTTATCAAAAATCATTGAGAAAGTAACAAATAAATCCTACCAGGAAGCCATTCAGTCGCTCATATTAACACCCGCAAAAATGAACAATACCGGCTTTGTGCAGGAAAGCAGCGTTATCCCGTATTTAGCTTACGGGTATCACAATTATTCATTTGGAAGCGGCAAAAAAGGAGACACGTTGTACAATGACCGCAGGTATTTATCCAATTATTACGGGGCTGGCCAAATGTATGCCACTACCCAAGACTTATACCTGCTTTTAACAGCATTAAAAGAGAACAAACTAATATCTAAAGCAACAAAAGCAGACTATCTCACCAAAGTACAAAAACATGTAACCATTGATTGGGCAGGAGGTGAACCCACTTTTGGGTTCTACTATAATGACCGTACTTATCCTTATCCCATCTTAAGAAGAAGCGGCAATATCGACGGCTTTAATGCAGATATTATCTGCGACAAAGATTTCAGCAGGATAGTGATTATATTATGCAATACAGATACCGCAGACCTCAGCGGATTAACTAAAAAGATATTTAATGTGATCCGGTAAACATATGTACAAAAGCTAAGCCAAACCGGCAGAAATAAAACCATCAATAACAACCATCCTGCCATATTCCATGCGGGTATGCTAGCTTCACACATAAGCAGATCTCTAAAAGATAAATCGTCACCTTTGAATACCTGGCAATGAAATCTATCTTACTCTTACTAACAGCATTTTTTCAACTGGCTTGTAATAGCCAAAATACAAAACAGGAAAACGTTCTGCTCACCATTTCTCCCAATGTAAACAGGAACGACACCACTAACCTTGCCATTATTCAATCCTTAAACGGATTCTTAGCTACAAAAAATACTTCGCTGACTGAAAACAGATACTGGATCAACTCAGACTTTCAAAAATACATTTATCCCTATATTGACATTTACAATATTGAAAACAGTAAATATGGGAAAGATTTTTACAGGCCTTCATTAGTAGAAATAATCTCCACCGAAAACCCGGTTCAAAAAATAATAAAACTCGCTTTCATCGGGCATAGCAGTGAAACAGGGGAAAACCAGTTAAAACTGATCTATAACCTGGTAGCCAATATAAAGCCGCAGGGCATCAGGTTTAGCCGCTATTTGGATTACAGCACCCAACACTGGCAAACGCTTAATAAAAGCAGTCTTACCTATAAACTGCCGCCCCATAAAACCCCAAACGAAAATGAAATGATTAGCCAGGAAAAAGACATTCAAAACATCTGTACTTTTTTCCACTGCAAACCCATACCTATCACCTACTACTCCTGTACCAGTCCCAAGGAAATATTTGAGATCAAAGGCTTTGATTACCATCCTATGATGTATGCGCACAAAACCGGCGGGCTGGCGGACTATGGAAATATCATTTATTCAGGCAATCATTCGGAAATCTACACCCATGAGATCATCCATATTTATACCAATCAATTATTCCCCAAAATTGACAAGTTTATGGATGAAGGAATAGCCACATTCATGGCCGGAAGCGGAAAATTTGATTACGAATGGCATAGAAACAAACTCGAAAAATTCCTAAATGAGCATACTGCCTTCAATTTTGCTGAACATACAGATGCCTATGAAAGACTTTATTTTGAACAGGAAACCTCCATACCATACCTGGCCGCAGCCTTGATTATGGAAAGGACATTACAGGTTTACGGCAAAGAGCAATTAATAGAATTGCTGAAATCTGAAACGGACCTCTGGACGTCCTTAAAAAAAGTAGGGTTGACAAAAGAGAATATCAATGAAGCCTTGCGAAAACAAATAAAATTACCGGTAACAAAACCATTATAAAAGATAAGATAAAATCAAAAATGCTGCTGACTCAACAATCAGCAGCATTTTTATGGATGATTAAACAGAATTACCACTGCTCAAGGGCTGCCGGATGCAGCGGGCAGGCGCAATGCGCCTGGTACGAACGCAGTGAGTACGGCACCCCGTAGCAGCCGGAACTATTGTAAAATAAAGATTCTAAAGACGATAGCCCCCGATAATGCCCGTATTAATTTCTATCGAACGCTAAACGGCTACCGCTTGTTCCTTCAATAATTTCACCATTGTGGAATACAAGGTTACCATTTACAAAAGTATGCGTCACAGTAGGCAAAGCCTCCCCTTCCAGCGGGCTCCAGCCACATTTGTACAGGATATTCGATTGATCTACAGTCGTATTTTTATTAAGATCTACCAGTACAAGATCAGCCAGGTAGCCCTCACGGATAAAACCTCTTTCACCAATACTGAAACATACTGCCGGCGCGTGGCTCATTTTCTCTACCAGCTTTTCAATGGTAATATTCCCCTTATTAACGTATTGAAGCATCAATGGCAAAGAATGCTGAACCAATGGCAAACCACTATGCGCATGGGCATAAGGCCCTACTTTTTCCTCCCGTGTATGCGGTGCATGGTCCGTAGCAATAATATCCAGCGTATCGTTCAACAGCGCTTCCCACAACTGAGGCTTATGCCTGGCATCTTTAATAGCAGGATTACATTTAATATCGTAGCCTTTAGCAGCATAATCGCTGGCAGTAAAATACAGATGATGGACACATACTTCAGAAGTGATACGCTTTTCTTTCAGTGGTTGCTGATTACTGAATAATGCCAGCTCCTCTGCCGTTGTAATATGAAGAATATGCAGGCGTGTATTATGTTTAACGGCCAGGTCCACCGCCAGTTTGCTGCTTTCAAAACAAGCTGCTTCATTGCGGATAACCGGGTGATGTGCCGGTGTCAGTTCAACGCCTTCCAGCTTTTGCAGATTGCTTTTAATCACCGCTTCGCTTTCGCAGTGAGTGGCTATTAAAACCTCGCTTTCCTTAAATATTTTGTTGAGCGTATTTTCATTATCTACCAGCATATTGCCCGTACTGCTGCCCATGAAAATTTTAATACCGCAAATACTGTTCTTCAGTTTGTTGGTTTTTAAAACCTCCTCCGCGTTATCATTACCCGTACCCATAAAAAAGGAATAGTTGGCAATACTTTTTTCAGCAGCAATGGCATATTTATTTTCAAGTAACTCCTGTGTCAACGCGTTAGGAACCGTATTAGGCATTTCCATAAAACTGGTCACGCCACCCGCTACTGCAGCACGGCTTTCCGTATAAATATCTCCTTTATGAGTTAAACCCGGCTCTCGGAAATGCACCTGGTCGTCTATAACACCCGGCAACAGGTGCAAACCCGTGCCGTCAATTTCTTCCACATCAAAATCTACTGATATCGTGTAATCAATTTTTTCAATTCTACCTTCTTTTATAAGAACATCTAATACGTTACATTTGCCATCAGTAACTACCGACGCATTTTTTATTAAATAATTTTTCATATTATTACATTATTAATATTCATAAAATAAAGCCGTTTATGAGCCGCAACAAACTTTTAGTAAGCTCTCTGATGCTTGCGCTTTCTTTTACAGCTAAGGCCCAGACCTCATCGATTTCCTTCGGAGCAAAAGACAATTGGTTTTTGGAGCGTTTAGAAATAAAAGCGGGAACTAACAACGATCTGAATTTATCTACTGTAAAACCTTATTTGCGCAAGCCTTATGTAGAAGTGGCAGATTCGCTAAGAGCATTACTCGTTGAAGGCAAAAACCCAGCAAATTTAACACCAATTGACCAATATAACCTCAACAGGTTCCAAAGTAACAATAAAGAGTATTCCCGTTATACAAATGATGATTTTAAGGACTGGAAAAATGAAAAAAAGTTCTTAGGCGCGTTTTTCCCTACAAAAGGCAATGCCATAGAAATTAATGAGAATGATTTTTTCATGACCGTAAATCCTGTTTTTGGTGGCCAGATAGGCAAGGAAACCGACAACGATAAAAAGATGTTTTTAAATACAAAAGGCATCGCTATCAGGGGCTTGATCGCTAAAAAAATAGCGTTCGATCTATTTGTGTCCGATAACCAGGAAAGAGGGCCGTTACAGTTCAGGCAAATGCAGGCCCTTTATCACCAGGTGCCGGGCGCCGGTTATTTTAAACGTTACAATCAATCTGCAGAGGACTTTATGCTCAACGGTGACGGCGCATCGGTATATGCAGGTGCAGTGGATTACCTGGAATCAAGAGGTTCCGTATCTACCAACGTAACCAAATATGTAAACCTCCAGTTCGGCTACGATAAGAATTTTATTGGTGATGGCTACAGAAGTTTGTTTCTTGGCAACTTCTCCAACAATAACCTCTTCTTTAAAATTAATACCCGCATCTGGAAGCTGAATTATACCAACCTGTTTATGGAACTGAACCCAAGCTTTACGCGTGCCGGTGACAGGTTACTGGATAAAAAATATGCCACCATGCACCATTTAAGCGTTAACGTTACCAAATGGCTGAATGTCGGCTTATTTGAGAGCGTGATGTTTGGACGTTATAACCGTTTCGATTTCAGCTACATGCTGCCCGTTATTTTTTACAGAAGCATTGAACAGCAAAATGGCAGCCCGGACAATGCCAATGTCGGCTTCAACTTCAAAGCCAATATTGCTAAATCCTTCCAGGTTTACGGACAGTTAATGCTGGATGAATTAAACATTAAAGAGATTACTAAAGACAGAACATGGTGGGGCAATAAAAACGGCACCCAGTTAGGGATTAAATATGTAGATGTCGCCAAGATCAAAAACCTGGATTTACAACTGGAATGGAACAGGGTACGTCCTTATACTTACTCGCATCGCGATTCTACCAGCAACTATATTCATTACAATATGCCAATGGCACATCCGCTTGGTGCTAACTTCAACGAAATTATTGGTGTGGTAAGATACCAGCCATTAAACAAGTTGTACCTGACGGCGAAGCTGATCGCATACAAGCAAGGCGTAGATACAATGGGTACCAATTATGGATCCAATCCAAACAAACCGTACAATAACAGGACACAGATCTTTTACGATGGCCGTATGCAAAATTCTTATGGCTACCAGGTGGGCACGGGCGTAATGCGCCAGACAGCTTTCGCTTCATTCCTTGCATCTTACGAACTGTTCGAAAATATGTTCGTAGAACTGAATGCTTCCTACAGACGATTTAAACAGCTCAGTGTTACCACCAGCAATACCAATTTCAATATTGGTCTGAGATGGAATATTGGCCGGAGGGAATACGATTATTAACCTTATTCAGTAAACACATAAAAAAGGGCCTGCAATACAAACTGCAGGCCCTTTTAATTATTCACTTTCCACCACTTTTTTAAAGTTATTCAATATAGCCTGCCAACCAGCCTGCTGCATTTCTACAGGATGGGTATTCTCAGCCTCAAACTCAGTTGAAACAATCGTGCTATTGTCTTTTTCTTCAAAAGTGATCGTCACTTTTCTGCCATCTGCAATAGTGTACACAATTTTTCTTAAAGGCTGGATCTCCTTGTACTCAGCTTCAAAATCAAACCCGAAACTGCCGTCTTTCGCCTCCATCCTGGCTTTATATTTACCACCCACTTTCAGGTCATTTTCTGCGTGCGGGCATTGCCAGTCATCACTGGCGAAATTCCATTTGGTAATATGTGTCGGGTTCGTGTAATAATCCCACACTTTCTCTTTATTGGCTGCTACTTCAGCGCTAATGTTTATTATGGTGCTCATAATGATCTAAGAATTTAAGATTAAATATAGCAAGATGTCACCAAAATAAAAAAGACAAAGCCGCAACTTTGTCTTTTCAATCATATATACCTACAGTAACCTAGTTACCGAATACGCTTAAGAATTTAATCCGCATTATTTTCAGTTGTTCCCAATTCAGGCTTAAATCGCTCAGTTCTTTCTGCGCCACATCTAAACTGCTGGTATCGCAACCTTTAAAATACTCAATAATATCTTCCTGGTCGTATTCATCAATCATTTCATTGATAGCATAGTCCAGGTTTAATTTAGTACCACCGGCAGCAATAGATTCCAATTCCTCCAGCAACTCGTGTAAACGAAGGCCTTTGTTTTTAGCAATGGTCTCCAAAGGAATCTTCTTATCTATATTCTGAATAAAATATACCTTATTGTTACTTTTATTCAGAACACTTTTCATCACGAAATCATCCGGTTTCACCACTTCATTTTCTTCCACATAAGAAGCAATTAAATCAATGAACGGTTTGCCAAACTTGATAGCTTTGCCCTTACTAACGCCCTGGATCTTCTCCAGCTCCGCCATTGAGGTGGGATACATGGTCGCCATATCGTTCAGGCTGTTTTCAAGGAAAAGTACAAACGGCGGCAAAGAACGTTTCTTCGCTTCTTTTTGTCTCAGCTCTTTCAGCATTTCAAACAGGCGCTCGTCAGCCGCTACACCCGTTGCGCCGCTTTCCTCATCGTCGTCATGACCATTATCATCAAAAGTCTGGTTCAGCACTATTTTAAAGGAAGTGGGTTTCTTAATGAAGTTATGACCTTTATCTGTCAGTTTCAAAATACCATATTCTTCAATATCTTTCCTTATTAAGCCTTCCAGCAACATCTGGCGGATAAGGCTGTTCCAGTAATGATGATCACCGTTTTTACCACTGCCAAATTCAGGGATCTGGTTGTGACGGAACATCGTTACCTGCGTGGTCGGGCTGCCAATTAATACAGCAATCACGTATTCAATATTAAAATGCTCGCCAACCGCTTTCACTACTTTCAGCACTTTCAATACCTCATCCTGGGTTTCAATTTTCTCCTTCGGATGCAGGCAGTTATCACATTGCTTACAGTTTTCTTCCGGCCAAACCTCGCCGAAATAATGCAGCAATATTTTCCTTCGGCAAACAGAACTTTCTGCATAAGCCACTGTTTCATTGATCAACTGGGCACCTACTTCACGCTCGCTCAAAGGCTTATCCCGCATTAAATGTTCCAGTTTAGCCACATCCTTATGGCTATAGTACATAATGCACTTACCTTCCAGGCCATCACGGCCTGCACGACCGGTTTCCTGGTAATAGTTCTCTATGGATTTTGGTATATTGTAGTGGATCACAAAACGGATATCCGGCTTATCAATGCCCATACCAAAAGCTACCGTAGCTACAATTACCTGCACATCTTCATTCAGGAACATGTCCTGCCTGTCCGCCCGCACTTTCGCATCCAAACCGGCATGGTAGGCAACTGCTTTTACACCATTTGCCACCAACAGTTCTGCCAGCTCTTCAGTAGTTTTCCTGTTTAATGTATATATAATGCCGCTCTTGCCTTTGTTTTGCGTAATAAACTTAACAATGCTCTTTACGGTCTGCTCCTTGCTCGTTTTCGGCTGTATTTCGTAATAAAGATTGCTCCTGTTAAAGGAAGAGATAAATACTTCCGGGTTTCTCAATCCCAGGTTTTTCACAATATCACTTTGCACCTTCGGTGTAGCCGTTGCCGTTAAAGCAATTACAGGAACATTGATATTGATCTGGTCCATCATTTCGCGCAAACGGCGGTATTCCGGGCGAAAATCATGCCCCCACTCGGATATACAGTGCGCTTCATCCACCGCGAAGAACGAGATATTCAAATCTGTAAAGAAATCGATATTATCCTGTTTGGTCAATGTTTCCGGAGCGACATACAATAATTTGGTTTTACCGGAGAGTAAATCGTCCTTAACTTCCTTCTGCTGTGTTTTATTAAGTGTACTGTTTAAAAAATGCGCCACGTTATCGTTACTGCTATACCCTCTTATCAGGTCCACCTGGTTTTTCATCAGGGCTATTAACGGGCTCACAATAATGGCAACGCCCTCGTTAATTAATGCCGGCAACTGGTAACATAAACTTTTGCCACCACCTGTAGGCATAATTACAAAAGTATCTTTCCCCTCGCTAAGATGTTCAATCGCCTTTAGCTGCAAGCCTTTAAAGCCTTCAAAACCAAAGTTTTCATGAACCTTTTCAATCAATTCTTTTTGTGTAAATTGTTGTAATTTTATATGGTTACCCAAATTTGCATTGGATGAATCGCTAATAACTTTTTTTGTTTTTGCCGCTGCTTTAGTCGTCGTTTTTGTTGAAGCAGTTTTTGTGGCTGTTGATTTTGCCATCTATTTCAAAATTTAAGCCTAAACCTATATTAGGGCTATTAAATTACTTAATTTTTGTGATAATAAAAATTAAACCGCAGCAAAACCAAAAAACTATCTTTAAAACTTATTTAATATAATATAGCTATCCCAGCTTTGCAAAAGGACAGCGAATTTAAACCATTTTACCAACAACTGTATCATGCGTTGTCTTTATTAATGCTAAAAAAAACACAATAAATCTATATTCAATTGCTAATCAGCAGCAATAATCAGGCATTATTTCAGGCATTTTATTTTTATGCCGATCATCTTTTGTACCACTATGATACATCGTTGTGTCACTCACTGCACCGGCAGTACCGGCATGTGCGACGTATATGGAAACAGGCATACCCGGATCTCTTTGACGGGCTTCATTTAATCAGCATCCGGTAAACCCTTGTAATCGATCATTCTTTGCACTCCCCATTCAATCAAATGCGCCACGGATAGCAGCAAAGTACCCCGCAAGGCGGCACAAACAGGCCCTGAACAGCGCAGCTAAGAAATATTCATTGCCGCCGCGGAGTACTGCGGATAGCCGGGTGCACATACGCCCGGGTAAAAGAATTGACCGCATTTCACAGGTTTTCATCACCTGCTAAAGCGGCGGATGTGCAGGCGCCATCATTAAAGAAAAGCATGAAGCGAAACCGGTAAGCATTCTTTTAATATTTTTGTGCTTTCAACTTTTAAAATGCTGATTCAATTAACAAGGGAACAAGAGGAAATTTTAGCGACCAATAGGGATATTGTAATAAACGCAGTGGCCGGCAGCGGTAAAACAACTACCTTGATTGAATATGCAAAATCCCGCCCCGCAAACAGCAAAATTTTGTACATCGCTTTTAACAGCAGTGTAAGAAAAGAAGCGGTAGAGAAATTTGAAAAACACTCATTGCTAAATGTACGGGTAGAAACAGCGCATTCCCTGGCTTTTAAATTTATAGTAGCCGGCAGCAACTGGCAGGTGAACAGCACCGGCTATAAAAGCTATGAATGGGTAAAGATCTTAGACATCAAAAGCGGAGATAGTTATGTAGATTTAATGCTGGCAACACATGTGAATAATTTTATAGCATTCTGGTGTAACAGTGCAGAGACCAAAGTACAGGAGCTAAACTACCTGGCCACCATAGAAAATGCGAAGACAAGGCAGTTTGTCAACCATTTTTACGAAGCCATTGTGAATTATACCCGGCAGGCACTGGCCATGATGAATAATGGAACCATAGCCATTACCCATGATTTTTACCTGAAAAAATTTCAACTGGCAATGCCAATATTGCCATACGATTATATACTGTTTGATGAAGGCCAGGACGCGAGCGCAGCTATGCTGGACGTGTTCTTAAATCAAAAAGCTATTAAGATCATTGTGGGAGATGAACACCAGCAGATATACTCCTGGCGCTATGCCATCAACAGTTTGCAGAAAGTAGATTTTGATAAGTTCTATTTATCCCAAAGTTTCCGCTTTAGCGATGAAATTGCATTTACAGCCAATCATTACCTGAAATGGAAACCGAAATTCCTGAAACTGGAAAACCCGGTGCGTGTACTCGGTACGGATGCTGATGCCGGCAATATAACGAGCCGGGCAGTGATTGGCAGAACGAACCTGGCATTACTGGCCGATGCAATAAAACGCATGAATAACCGTCAATTAAAAAGTTGCTACTTTGAGGGCAATATCAATAGCTATCTGTTTGCAGAAGAAGGCGGCAGCATCTACGATATATTGAATTTATCCAGGGGTAATACGGATGGTATAAAAAGCCCGCTGATAGCTTCCATGCCAGATATGAAGGCACTGGACGAATATATAGAAAACACGGAAGACAGGAACCTGAGTATGCTGGTTGATATGGTAAAACAATTTGGCCAGAGTTTGCCCAATTATGTATCGCAACTGCAAAACATGCATGTAGATGACAAAAACAAGGCTGATATTATTTACAGCACCGTGCACAGGTGTAAGGGACTTGAGTATGATGAAGTGACCCTGCTGGACGATTTTATTAATGAACAGAAATTCAGCAAACTGTTAAGCGAGATCAACAGTGGTGATAAAAGTTTAATTACTGTGATAGAAGAAGTGAACCTGGTATATGTAGCCGCCACCAGGGCCAGGATTAAACTGAATTTACCGCAGGCATTAAGCCCGTTCAGAAATGTATTTATCCAGGTAAATGACAATAGTAACAATGAAAGGATCATCATAGATACGCCGACCGGTGTAAGGCGATTAAGAAAACTGAATGCATCGCCTAATGCAAGCCATTCAACAATAGAAAGCAGGGCGCAATATAAGTTCAGGAACAATGGGGCTGCATGGCATAAAGACGACGATAAAACGCTGGAAGACTTGTTTAAACAAGGTCAATCCTTAAAAGAATTAGGAGAATATTTCGGCAGGACCAACAGTGCCATCAGTAGCAGGCTTAAAAAGCTGAGACTGATAGAAGGCTATGACGAATACAATGATTTTTAAGCAAAAAAAAGCGCCTGGTTTATATTGAACCAGGCGCTTTTTATTAGCCATTCGTTTCCAGTTTTTTTAACCTGTCCCAGATCTCCGGGATGCGTTTTATCCAGATCAGTTCTTTACGCTTAGTGGTGGCTTCCTGTGCCGGGTAACCAAAGTATACCTTATTACCTTCCAGGCTATTACTAACACCCGTCTGGGCCAGTATTACAGCGTTATCGCCAATATTGATGGTCTTAGTTATACCAACCTGTCCCCATATCAATGCGCCGCTGCCAATAGTAGTACAACCGGCTATTCCCACCTGCGCCGCTATAATGGCATTCTCACCAATAACCACATCGTGGCCTATCTGTACAAGGTTATCTATTTTAGTACCCTGCTTGATCAGCGTATCATGTGTAACACCTTTATCAATACAGGTATTGGCACCAATTTCAACGTTATCTTCTAATACCACACGGCCACAACTCAACATTTTTTTGTACCAGGTTGGCCTGTTTTTTTTGTTATTATAATAAAAGGCATCTGCCCCTATAGATGCCCCTGCATGAATCACAACATTATTGCCAATAACCGAGTTATTATATATGACCGCATTAGGATAAATAATACAGTTATTACCAATAGTCACATTCTCGCCTATGAACGCTCCCGGAAAAATGGTAGTATCCTGCCCGATAACAGCGCTGGGGTGTACCTGTTGGGATTGGGAATTGAATGGGCGGAAATAAGTGACTATTTTTAAATAAGCCTCAAATGGCTCATCACAAACCAACAGTGTTTTTCCTTTACTATCCACTTCTTTATTGTTGATAATAATGAAAGACGCTGCACTATCTATACAGGTATTATAATATTTAGGATGATCTACAAATACCAGGTCACCCTCTTCTACTTTGTGAATTTCATTAATACCGGCAATTAAATCACTCTCCTCTCCTATAACTTCTGCACCTATTAAATCAGCAATCCATTTTACAGTAACGGGCTGTGGAAATTTCATATGTTCTATTTAAATTTTTACAGAAGTTTCTACCTATAATCTGTAAAAACTTCCAAATATTTTATAAAGGTATTTTTTATAGAAATACAAAGCAGATTTTTTTACAGAAAAAAAATATAAACTTCAAAACCATTGTCAACATTAGCTTCCATCATATTTTAATGCACCGGCATGCTTTATATACCCTGCATAAAGAATAATGTGGAATAGTATTTGTTCTGGATATTAACATCGGGCGTTTAAATATGTGAATAAAATTTAAGCACGTTTTTTTATTAAGGAAATAATATTTTTTAATATTGTGCAGGAATATGAATTTTCCGAGTACTTACTAACCTATTCAATTCGGGTTTCTCTGATTAAAATTAGAGAAACCTTTTTATTTCTACTCATTCCAATATTCCGGGTATTTCATTTCCTGCTTCTTTATTGCAATACATTTTAGCACGATACCAATACTGTGAAATATTATACCGTTTGGTATATTTTACATTTATATAAAATATTTTTTGTTTATTAATGAGCTTTCCATATAACTTTGCATTCTATAAAAAATATTGTGTAACCTTTAAATACACAATTACTATGCTAAGTATAACCAACATATCATCCATCGCTATTGCAGCTTAACAAAGACATGCTTTGTTTTATATTCATTGTATTTATTTAATTGAAAGACAAGGTATATTACACACCAGATTTGTCTTTGTACAACAAAATCGTTAATGGGTTTTTATTCAATATACCGTAATCAGCAGACCTGTTGGTTACCGGAACTTCTATTGCAATAATCGCCTGTAAGTCTGCATCCCTGTTACATACTAACAGAACTATTTCTTATTTCATTTACAGTACATGATAAGCACCAATAGTGCTTAAGATATTTTATGGGCAATTTATTAAAACAGTTAAGTAAACACGGTTTTACGGATAACATTATAAAAAGTAAAATTATAAATATTGCTAAAAAGCAATTCAAACACGAAACGGATGAATGGATCATTCAATCATTGATCGCTATCAAAAACGGACCAGAAGTCTTTTTACAGGATGACCGTCTATCTGGCTTGGCATCGCTATTTGCGATGCAGGATAACGGTGCGGTAAAAGAAAAATTTATGCTGGGAGAATCTCCTAAAGTATTTGAATGCTTCGGGCAGAATCTTATAGATGAAACTGCGATACAACAAATGCAAAAAGTGATGCGGTTACCAGTGGCCGAATTCGGCGCATTAATGGCGGACGCGCATGCAGGGTACGGCTTACCGATTGGTGGCGTCATCGCTACTAAAAATACGGTGATCCCATATGCCGTAGGGGTGGATATCGGTTGCAGAATGGCATTGACCATTACAGACGCGCCAATAAGCTTTTTAAAGGCCCACGCTTATAAGATAGAGAAAGCCATCAAAAGCAACACCCACTTTGGTATAGAAGGAGGCTTAGAACTAAAACAATGGCACCCGGTTTTAGATGATGAGCGCTTTAAAAGCAGTGAACTACTGAAACGCTTGCAGGGTAAAGCCGCCCGGCAGTTAGGCAGCTCCGGTACAGGCAATCACTTTGTTGAATTCGGAGAAGTGGTATTAGGTGAGCATAACCCGTTCCAATTACAGGCCGGCAGCTATGTGGGTTTATTATCACACTCCGGCAGCAGGGGATTGGGTGCGAAAATAGCAGAATACTTTACAAGGCTGGCAGTATCTGTATGCCAGCTGCCCCGCGAGGTTTCTCAACTGGCATGGCTGGATTTAGATAGTGATCCGGGTATCGATTATTGGAACAGTATGCAATTAGCAGGTGATTACGCAGAAGCCTGCCACGAGCAGATACATAAGAACCTGATGAACACATTAGGACTTAAACCGCTTAAACATATTGCCAATCATCACAACTTTGCCTGGAAAGAGTCCATCAACGGCGAAGTATATATCGTGCATCGTAAAGGAGCGACACCGGCTGCTGAAGGCGTTTATGGCATCATTCCGGGAAGCATGACCTCCCCTGCATTTATTGTTTCGGGAAAAGGCAATCAAGGCTCATTAAACTCTGCTTCACATGGAGCAGGCAGGCACATGAGCCGTAATAAGGCAAAACTGAGCATCACGAACGCTGCGCTGAAAAAACTCGTAGCAAATGAAGGTGTTACATTAATCGGCGGAAGTGTAGAAGAGTCTCCAAATGTGTACAAAAACATACATAAAGTAATGAACGCACAATCTCACCTGGTAAATATTGAAGGAACATTTAATCCTAAAATAGTAAGAATGTATAAAGAATAATTATGGAAAAAATATTAATACAAATCACATCAGGCAAAGGCCCGTCGGAATGTGAACGCGCCGTTTTTTTGGTAAAAAATAAATTCTTAGAGTTTGCCAAAAACGAGCATTGGCAAGCCGAAATGATCAATGAAGTAAAAGGCTATGAGAAAAATACATTTTGCTCTGTCACACTCCTAATTTCATCCGGGGAAATAAACTTTTTGTTATTGGATGAATGGATTGGGACTATTCAGTGGATTGCCCAAAGCCCATACAGACCTGCTCATAAACGCAAAAACTGGTTTGTAGGTTTTGAGGCATTCAAAATGCCCGGCAAATCATTATTCAAAGAATCGGATGTTATTTTTGAGACCACACGTTCCGGAGGTCCGGGTGGACAAAATGTCAACAAAGTAGAAACCGCTGTTCGGGCAAAGCATCTGCCAACCGGCCTGCAGGTGCTGGCATCCAACGAGCGTAGCCAGTTGCAGAACAAGAAACTGGCATTAGAGCGGTTAAAAGAAAAATTCATTGCCTTGCAAAACCAGGCATTTATGGATAATCAAACAGCTATGTGGCTGGAACATCATGACCTGGAAAGAGGCAACCCGGTAAAATGGTTTAACGAACCTATGAAACGCTGATACACCTCACTTAATTAATCATGCGCCAAACAGCTTTCCGGTTACAGGAAGCTGTTTGGCATTTCTGGAATAATATTTCATCCATTGTAAAAAATGAATACACAATAAAAATTATATTTGCTGATAATCAATCATCCATTTCTGTTTAAAATATGAGCAACAAGTTGATAGCCCTTTTTATATTGCTTTCCGGCATTTTTTGTAAAACGTTCGCACAAACATCTCAACCGGTTTATGACACATTACAAATTGGTGGCATAAAGCAGGTTGTTTCTTATAAAGGATCACCCGACAGTGCCATTATTTTATTTTTACACGGAGGCCCGGGTAGTTCCAGGATGCGGCAGGCAGACCTGTTTTCCAACGAACTGGAAAAACACTTCCTCGTTGTTCAGTGGGACCAGCGTGAAGCCGGCAGAACAGCAGCGCTCAATAAATCCCCCTTACCCATAACCATCGAAAGGATGGAAAACGACAGCTATGAGCTGATTGTCGCCTTACTGCAAAAATTCAATGCGAAAAAACTATTCCTTGCAGGCGAATCATGGGGTAATGTCCCTGGCTTTAAAATGGCCGAAAAGCACCCGGAACTACTGCACGCCTATCTTGCATTCAGCCCGGTAATAGACCAGGCAAAAAGCGAGCGAATACTTATTGAAAAATTAAAAGCTAGCATGAAGGGAAACCCTGTTGCTCAAAAAGAATTAGCATCCATAAAAGTTCCGTTTGAAAACAGTGAACAGATTTATTATTCCAGGAAGTGGATGTTTCATTATGACGGCAATCCTTTTGCCGATAAAGATACGGCAGCCGTTAAGCAGTACCTGCAAAACTGGTCCGACATCTGGCTTCCGACCTGGAACAAAGCCATTCAGCGAAATTTATTCAAAACCCTTCCAAAGATCAATTGCCCTGTTTACTTTTTTATAGGTAATAAAGACCTCCAGACCAATCATGAAATAGCCACATCATATTTCCAAAAGCTTCAGGCGCCTCATAAGAAAATATACGCCTTCAGGAATGCGGGACACTCTGTACTCACAGAAGAGTCTGCACAGGTTCAAAAGATAATTATTGAAGAAATTTTATCACGGTTAAAATAACCAGACACCCTTTAGAGATATTGATGTTTAATTTTTTGGTGCGTGCCTTTATTTAAAATACCGCGACAATAAGCATTTATTTTTTAAATGCAGATTTAATAGTGCTGTCCTTTTTCAGACTGTCTGTCAGCTTTATAGTAGTGTCCTTATTGGCAGAGTCTATTTTAATCACAGGTAGTGTATCCGCAACTGGTACCTGGACAATAACTGGCGGAGTGGTTTTTATAACCAAAAAGTAAACCATTGTACCAATCCAAAGCAGCAATAAAACAGCGCTGGCTATTTTAAACTTGTCCAGGCGCACTTCATCGTTGTCATTCGATTCCGGTTCTTCGACATCATTACCCAACGTATTCTCAACTATCAAAGGACTCGTTTTAAGCGCTGTCTTCAGAATCGTTTTAGTGACCGGTTTAAAACTTAATGGCTTTTGCTGGTTAACGCTCTCCGTAAATATTTTCTTATTATCGAGATATTGCTGGTTCACAACCTCTACTTTCTCACCGGCATTCAGTTGCCCTATAAGCCCCTTTAAAAATTGATCAAAATCATGGTACTTCTGGCTGACAGCATCGGCTTCCGATTTAAACTCCTTTAATTTTTTATGATTCTCAGCTTGTATCTTTTCATTTTCCAATAGCTGGGCATTATATTTTTCAAGCAGGATTTTCTTTTCATCACCAGCCAGTGTCCGCTGCTTTTCTATCTCTGCAATCGCATCCGCAATCCTTTGCCTTTTCTCCTGTTCCAAATCCTTGAGCAGCGCATCAAATTCTTTTAATTCACCTACATTCTGAACGAATTTAAAAAGACCTCGCTGGCTCACAAATGAAGCAATCTCCTTACTTTTTGTAAAATAAATGGTAGGATAAACTTCTAACAACACTAAGGCCTTCTTTAACAAAGCAGCCAGTTTATTGGACTCCGTATCACAGTACACCACCAACTGCTGACTGTTGTTATTTTTGAACCCGGAAGAATCAACCGGTATCAACGGTAATTTATTTTTATCGAAGCTCTTTGGTTTTGCTACTTTAAATTCATCTGAATGCGCTACTTTTAAAATATCACTCTGAACATTCTGCGCACTTAAATACTGGTGAAATTCATTCAGGTTTTGCAATGTGAAAACTTCATCCGCAATACTGTTCACATAAACCAGTCCGGAACCAATAAACGTACCGCCCCTGTCCGAACCCTGCTCCTTTGCAAATGAATAAACACAGTAAGAAATAACCGTATGATCATTAATATTCTCTCTTCGAATAGCATAAACAGAACTATCCGGAAATAGTTTTATCGCATCCGTTTTAATATCATAGGTTTTAATATGTTTCGCTATCCGGATATCGCCACCTAAAAAATACGATTGCTTAAACCCTACCGGGCTGCCAAAAGTACCAAACGCCGTAAAGAAAATATTATTACTGCTCATTAACTGCCAAAGCTAAATTTTATACGTTCCCAAAATGTACCTTCATAATCCAACTCTACGCCTACAATACTGCTGTACAACCACTTGGATAGCACTTCCGCCGTAGCCAGGCTCAATAGGGATATTTTTTCTTCGCCATTTATGTTGTCAACACTACCAATAGTATAATAAGTCTTACTCAGACCATAGGTATTAATCCGCTGATTCGTACGGCTCAGCCTGTCTTCAATAAAGCTGTCCAGCTCCTCTGCACTCGCAACATCCATCCTGCCGGATTTATCCCATTTTGATACCACCAGGATCGCGTTCACAGATTGCAGGTTCTTACCCTTACGCTCCAGCTCGTCTAAAAATTCATTAATTAAAGTATCATCCTTATGCGCCGATTCATAGCTCGTAACAATAATAAAAGTCAGCGGAATATTAGCATTCAGATAAGATTCGATACTGCTGTGGTAACTACCCCCGCGCCTTATTTCGTAATGGTTTTCACCCGACGTCTCTAAGAACGTCAGGTTGATTGGCGTTACCTTTTTAGACTTATTGTTAGGCTCAAAAATCAGGTCCAGCCTCGTTACCTGGTCACGCGTCGTTCTGCTTGGTAAAATACCCTGGCGGATATTTTCAAAAAAATCCGACAGCAGCACCTGCGCCTCCCTCGTATTTGGTGTACCCAGTTTCGGGCGCAATACACCTACCTGGGAACTTAAGTAATAAAGCATGGAAGAAAGGATCACCGACTTACCGGATTCTGCTGTACCAAAAAAGAAAACAAAATTACTGTCCTTATTTTTTATTTCGTTACTGGTCGTTTTTGCCAACGGCACAAAATGATCACCGCCATTATTTTTACCCTCATCAAAAGACAATGGTTTTATAGGTTCATTATCAAAAGATAACGGACTCAGAGGCTCGTTTTCGTTACTCATAGAAATCATTAATTGTTAGGAATTAAAGTTTTACCACTACGCTTATTGGTAAATACACTACCACCTTTACTGTTATTTTTCTCCGGGTGTGTTACCAGCAGGATAATAATAACAATTACAAAGTCCAGTAAAATACAACCGGCCAATACCACAAACTGGTACATGCCAAAATGCTTAATAGCATGGTCAAATGCATAACCAATCTTACCCACATCCTGCGTTTCAGACACCACCGGCGCAAATTTCAGCTTCTCATCGCCCAGCACATTCGTAGCTTTATTGCCAATTTTATTATACTCAGCTAATGATTCATCTATTAAACCCTGGGAGACTTCATCCTTCTCTTTTTTCGATAACAAAAGCAAGTCCTGTATTTTCTTATTCCACTTTACAACAGCGGTATTTATCTCCGATTTCAACTCCTTCTCCGTTGGAGACAAATCAGAAATCATATTATCAATCTGCTTTCCCATCCTTTCAGCAAGGTCAGCATAATCGTTACCAACCGGTGTCAACAGGTCCACTTTCTGGCCCGTCAGTTTTTCAATATCCTTAATTAATGACTGAGCACGCGTACCAATCCCCTTATTGCCCGGGTCCTTAATCTGCTCCATCAATTGCTTCTTCT
The DNA here is from genome assembly GCA_027854065.1 of Polluticaenibacter yanchengensis. Classification (GTDB taxonomy): domain Bacteria; phylum Bacteroidota; class Bacteroidia; order Chitinophagales; family Chitinophagaceae; genus Phnomibacter; species Phnomibacter yanchengensis. Next base: position 60,955 of record JAQGEF010000014.1, read on the forward strand.
TTATCTCTATGTTCTGGGTCGTTTCCTTATTGTATTTATAGCCAAGGTTTGATTCGATATTGGTTTCCAGCTCATTGAATTTCGTATTAATACCACGCAATTCATTGGTATAAATATCCGTTCTCATAAACCGGGTATAGAGCGCATTAAAGTTTGCAATAAAACAAAAAGACGCAATAAATATGTAAATCAGTAACAAACTGGATGTGGATCTCCCTTCCAGCTTAGCAGCACGGATCATCCAGCAAAGAAACAATAGCAATAACGAAAGAACCAGCGCAATAATAAAAGAGGCCGTTCCAAAAATCTGTTGCAAACCAATCCAGGTTTGATAAAAACTGACACTAATTAACAAAACGGCCAGGATAGCCAGGAAAAGGTCGGTAGCGGTAATTTTTTTGTTCATAAAAGATTTGTATAAATACTTCTAAATAAATAAAGTCACTAATTTTTTATTGATTCACTCAACATAAAAATCATCTGTACCATTCATTAATTCAGCTAACACCATCCCACCAATGCTGCCCTTATTGCCGAATATTAGATTATAGGTATGCCTTATACATCTTTAAATAAATCAGTTAGCCTTTATACGAAGATATACGATATTTTATTGCACATATTACCGCTCATCAATCTCTCAAAATTAATTTAACGAAATCGTTACAATTCCGCCTCCCTATGCCTGTTTTTATACCAGCTGCTGAATAACAGGTTTTCATTAATTACCGGTTTAGGAAAAAACAAACTCGCAATATACCCCACTCCTATTACTACCAGGTGACTGTACACACCCAGCATCAGTTTATGATGCGTAAAATTATATTTCCCCATATCCAGCAACAATCTCGGACCCGATGGAAAGTCAATTTCCGTAGAAGTTAAAAATGCGTAAGCGGTAAACAGGATACAAACAATAATACCAATATTTACACCCTGGCGGTTAGCACGCGCACTTAATAATCCCAATAAAAATACGCCCACAATCCCCCCTGAGAAAATCGCATACAACGTAAATACAATACCAAGCACCCCTTCACTACCCGCACGCACATACAACAAACCTATTCCCATTGCGATCAATCCCGAAATAACCACGAATAATTTACTGATGTACAGGTATTGTTTTTCTGTCTTATTCGGATACAGTTTTTTATAATAATCTTCCACGCCCACAGCAGCAAGCGAGTTCAGATCTGCGCCCAAACTACAAATAGCCGCACATATCAGCGATGATAAAATAAAACCGACCACACCCGCCGGCAATTCAGTCATAATAAAATAAGGAAATACCGCATTAGACGAAGTACCGTCCGGCAATGGATGTTGCGTATAATAAACATACAAAGCCGTACCGATAAACATAAATAACGCCCACACAGGCACAGTCAGAAAAATACCCAGCAAAGAAGCCTTAATAGCAGATTTATTATTTTTAGCAGTCAGGTAGCGCTGCACCACCGTTTGGTCAGTACCATATTTTTGAATAGCATAAAATGCCCCGTTAATCACCATTACCCAAAATGTCAGCTTCTTAAAATCCGCATCAAAAGGGCCAAACCCCACCCGGCCCGCATCAGAAGCAGTCTGCCAGATCTCAGAAAACCCGCCATTCGTGCTAAATATAATCACCAGCAGGCACAGGATGCCACTTGCAAACAGCATAAACCCCTGGAAAACGTCCAGCCAGATCACCGCCTCAATCCCGCCCATTAAATTAACCGTAATAATAATAATACCCACCACGCCAATAATCAATCCCGTATGCCCACCCATCATATTACTCAATGCAATAGCCAGTAAAAAGAACACCGTTCCCATACCCGAAAACTGGCGCAATACAAAAGCAACCGAACTGTAATACCTGGCAAACGTACCGAAGCGTTGTTCAAAATATTCGTAAGTACTCAGTTTAATCACTTTCCTGAACAACGGCACTATAAACCATATAGTACCCAATAAAACAATCGGCACCATCAGGCCCTGTACCAAAAGAATCCAGTTAGATTTGTATCCTTCACCCGGATAACCCAGGAATGTCACACTACTGATCAGCGTTGCCAGTAAAGAAATACCAATAGCCCAGGAAGGCACACGCCCTTTAGCCAGAAAAAAACTCGATTCTGAATGTTGTTTACCCCGGAACCTGAAACCCAGATATAAAGTCAGCAATAAAAATCCAATAATAATAACATAGTCAATCACGTGTAATGTAACATTCATAATAGCAATCGTTTGTATTTTTTCTGCTTTTTATTATTGGGGCTATCAGCATTAATACATATACCAACCGGTATACCGGGCTATTCCGGGCTCGCTTACGCTCGGTGCCATGCACCAGCCGCTAAGGCGGCTGCCCTCCATATCCCGCAGCCCTTCAACATTGAGATCTTTATTCAGCTAATATTTGCCCTTAATAAAACAGCAATCGTTTCTGCAATAAAAATAAATAAGTTTTTATATTAATTGTCACTTTTACACTAATTTATTTTCAGACATACTTCCGATGTCAAACCCCGTGATAATTTCCTGGCATTCAATGGCACAAGCAAATAGTTCACATAATACCTGACAAGTAGTCCCGGTAAATGAAGATCACAAAAAAGCGCATTAACAAAAAGGGCGGGAAAATTTTCCCGCCCTTTTTGTTAATGCGCCACCTGGTTGATAAATGCTGTAAATACAGGATAATGGGCAATAAAATAAGTTGTGAGAATAGTAAAAATAATACCGAAAACCGCTCCCCAATAATGAGCTTCATGGTTAATATTGTCATTCTTTTTTTTCGCCATATAATACGAAGCAATCAGGTAAACTATTCCAAAAATATACCCTGGAAAGTACAGTTCTTTCGGTAGAAACAGAAAGCCAATCTCTTTTTTTGGCCTTAATACAATAGAAGCAAATATTACGGCACTCACTGCTCCCGATGCTCCTAAACTTGAATAACCACTATTCGTCTCATTTTTTTTGTAGGATGGCAGTATACTAAACAATAATGCGAAAATATAAAGCAATAAATAAAATATACTCCCTAAAACATTACCGAATATAGACTTATAATCAGACTCCAGAGAACTGCCAAACAGATACAAAGCATACATATTGAATGCTAAGTGAATAAAATCGGCATGAATTAACCCATAACTAAACAAGCGATACCATTGCTTCCTTTCAGAAATGGCGGGAGGATACATAATTAAATCATACTTTATTTGATTATTGTTAAATGCATTGTATGAAATAATTGCTGTAATAATGACTATAACAAGCGTAATTGTAATAGAAAACATAATAAACTAACTCCTTTCTAATGATTTTTATTGTTTAACAAACTTAAATACCCGGCTATTATCCTTCGTCTGAATTTTTAATAAATACAGGCCATTCGCCAAACTTTGAGTATTAATAAAATTACTACCGCTCACAATACTTTTTGTTTGCAGTAATTGTCCGTTCATATTAAGTAACTGGACGGTTACACTTTCCTCAGAACCCCAATTAATATATAAAACATCCTTCACCGGATTCGGATAAATACCAATTAAGTGATTCCCCCTGCTTTGCAACAAAATTGAATTACTGTATATAAAAGCACCATCCAGGTCCACCTGCTTCAATCGGTACAACCTCGGGCCGTCACTGTCAGGCAAATAGCTGTATTCAAAAGTCCCCTGCTGCGGATCATCAACAGCAATCCTGTTTAAATATTGCCATAAACTACCATTCGTACTATACTGCACGATAAATTCCTTCGCATTTTCTGTTGGTGTCGCAACTGTCCATTTAAGACGATGCTGTTTATCGCTCAAAACAGCTCCGTCAAAACTAAGGAATGTAACCGGCATGGAATAAATACTAAACGGCGTCGGTATATTTTCACCAGCCTCATTAGGATTCCCGTTATTATTCGGATCAATCATCGCCAGGTTGCCATTATTAGACGAATCAATAATAACAATACTCTGCAATACATTGTTGATGCTAGCAGTACCAATGGCAGAGTTATAGTAAACTTTATTAGGAGATAAATTTCTTACCAGCAGGCTCACTCTTATTTTAAAGTAGTAGTCATTATTGGATGAAGTATTGTTAGGCAATTTTTGATTCTCCATCAGCAAAGACGTATTTGTACTCCCGTTAAAAGCCGGGTTAATCCGGAGATTAGCCACATTATAGCCAGCCAGGAAACTTGCCGTAACATTAGAAATATTTGCCGCACCAAATACTTTAGCCAGATCTTCCTTCACATTAATATTATTCAGCGTTACATTACCCATATTACGCACATAAATATCATAAGTAAGGTCGTAAGCCGTTTCAGTAACCATATTAGCACTGATCAACTCCTTCGTAACACCCAGCGATGGCGTTATGCTCGAATTATCTATTGGCAATTGCCCGTTTTGAAAAGTTTTTGCAGAACCCAATACATTCGTCGAAATATCATAGTCAAAATAATAGCAATTTTCACCAAAACCAGTTATCTCCAACTGGCCGTTCAGGTAAGCAATGCCATAACAGTTTTGTGGCAATTGCGTTAAAAACTTAGCCGTAGCCGGTGTTGAAGCATTATAGTTTTCTATCTCGTACAATCGGGAAGGATTGGCACCCAGTGTGGCAAACATTCTTCCATTGGGAAGAATACACAAATCACCACTGGTAATAGCTGTTGGTTGCAAGCCCAAAGGGAATGTCAATATCCGCGTATTCAACACCTTCCCTGTATTCACATCAAACTGGTCTAACTTACAGGTACCGGCTGGCTGGCTGTATTCACTAAAAGACCAGAGATTGCCATTATTATCAAACTCAAAATTGTTAGAAACATAGTCATATTCATAATCCGGCTGGGTATTTATAATATTCGGGCAGGTAATCGTATTGGGCAGGCCCATATCCAAACGCCAGATTTTTGTCTTCTCACTTCGGATATCCGCTACATAGATCTTGGAGTCTTTAGGATTATAGGCAATAAATACATTATAGAAATCCGGCAACTGGGTATGCAATGCACAGGTATTTAACACCTCCGGATTCCCTGACAAAGGATTTTTAATAAGTGAAAATGACGGTGGGTTATTACCACAATTGGTAGCGCCGAAATTCACCAGCAATGAATTTTGCGCACTCGCAAAAAAAGTATTAATAATGGTGAGCAGCAATACATAAAAATACTTCATAGAAGTTAGTTTAGCTTTTTAGATAAATAATCCAATCGCTCCTTTTCCAATTTAGATAAACTGTTGATACCTCTTTTCGCTATTTTATCTAAAAGCGCGTTAAGTTGTTCTTCTTCCGATTTTTTGGAAATATTAAACCTGTCATCTATTGTAATATCACCCCCTTCTTTTACATCCGGCTTTGTTGTAGGAGTACCGATCCTGTTCTTTCTTTTATAAATGATAACGCCAATGATAGCGGCTATTGCAACAATATAAACTAAAAAATCCATCACTTAAGTATTTACAATAATTTATCCGCTTAAAAGTAATTATAAATATTGTAAAAAGTTTATTTAACGGATGTTAAGATTTTATAAACCAGGTAAACTAATACTGGTTAGTACTTAACAACACTAATGTACAGGCTTCCACAGGTTCTATATCATGCGCCTTCAGGGTCCCGTATATTTCAGGATTCTCAGTTCCTGGGTTAAAAATTACCCGCTTAGGTTTTGTATTCAGGATGTAGTTCAGGTAGCCAGCCTGTATTTTAGGGTTCACATATAATGTTACAGTATCTATATCATTTTGCTGGTTCAGCTCTGTCGTAATAGGAATGTCCAGTATATGCCCGGCCCTGTTACCAATAGCTACCACCTCATGTCCATAATAGGATAATTTTTTTATAGCCATATTACTGTAACGCTCCGGGTTTTCACTGGCACCTATTACGATAGTTTTCTTATTCATGATCTATTTATTAAAAGTTATTACCAGTACATGCTTCGTTTCAGAAGTCACTTTGTATCGGTTATCCGTTCTGTAGTTTACCAACCATACAATATCTCCGTTATGCTCCAATACAAACGCCTTATGTTTCGCAGCTACCGATACTTTAGCATCTATCAAAAAACGGGCTATTTTCTTTTTAAAAGACATGCCAAGCGGGTAGAAATAATCTCCATCCCTCCAAAGCCTGATATTTAAGTTTTCTTTAATTAAATCAGCGTCCAGGTAAGCTATTCCGGTATTCGTTTCAAAATGTCCAATATCATTCCTGTCAATTATATTAAGGCACAACTGCCCGTTTGGCAATGCAATTTTGTCAGCATTTTTATCAAAAACAATATTGTCAAAAACAAATGATTCTGTAGAAACAATCAGCAACAAATCCCTGTCTTTAGTTATTTTATAATTTTCCCCTGAAACATATTTTCCGGTTTGCGCATCCATCAGTTCTATAATATAAGGAACCTGGTTAGGCAGAAAACCGAACCCCTTTAGTATCTCATATAGAACCGTAGAGATAGCTTTTATATTACGAAGCTTCTTTATTACTATTGCAGGATATTCACCACTATTATCTAAAAGCAACTTCCTGTATTCATCTATCCGCTCATTATACAGCATTTCCACCTCCCTTAAATGCAAGATCGTATCATTCACGTTGCTGATGGCACTGCCAAAATGCTTTTCAACCACCGGAAATACATGATGTCTGAAATAATTTCTGGTGTACTTGGTAGTAGCATTGGAGGAATCTTCCACCCACTTAACATTCTTCTCCTTAGCAAATGCCTCGATTTCAACCCTTGTCCAACCCAATAATGGTCTAACAACATTACCGTTAACGGGTGGTATACCGTGCAACCCGGCAATGCCGGTCCCTTTAAAAAAGTTCATCGCGGCCGTTTCTGCATTATCATTGGCATTATGCGCCGTGGCGATGCATTGAAACCTGCTATCATTTTCCAACAATTCGCTAAACCAGTTGTAACGCAATTCCCTGGCTGCCAACTGTATACTTAACTTATTCGATAAAGCGTATGCATCAGTATCAAACCTTATCACGTTCACTTTTACATTCAGCAGTGTTCCTAATTGCCTTACAAACATTTCATCCCTCACACTCTCATCCGCACGAAGCTGAAAATTACAATGTGCGATTTCAAAAGAGTAACCTTCACTTTGCAGTAAATAGCAAAGCACAACCGAATCCACACCACCACTACAGGCCACAAGTATGGTATCCGACTTAGAAAATACCCCATAATTATTTATCATCTTCATGCCGTTACAAAAGTATTAAACCTTACTAACATTTAAAGAGTTGTACAAGATCACAATCCAGTTTACCGGTAAATACCACCATAAACAAGTTTTTCATCAAAGAATGTCATCGTATTAGGAATGCGAAAATTTGAAATGCCCCCTATTTATATTTACTTTACAGCATCTTATATTTAATATATAAAATCAATAATCATAGTGCTTAGCAAAAAGCAAAAGAAAACACTTAATTATATAGCCGGTCCCTTGTTGTTTTTAATCACGTCATTCTTTATCTACAAACAGGTAAGCAATAAAAAAGATTTAGAAACACAATGGCAGCATATTGCTCAAAATTTTCACGCTGAACAATTTGTAGCCGTCATTTTTGTTTTAGTGCTTATGATGGTCAACTGGTGCCTGGAAACCCAAAAATGGCTCGTTGCTATAAAAGGCGTACAAACCATGAAGTTTGGAAAAGCCTTTAAAAGCATTTTAAGCGGAGTTGCGTTTACAATGATCACACCCAACCGTACCGGCGAATTTGTCGGCAGGATACTTTATATTGACGAAGGCAACAGGATAAGAGCCGCACTTTTAACTTTAACCACCAGTATCAGTCAAACCATTGTTACCATTATTTTTGGCATTATCGGTTTTTTCATAATAAAAGACGAAATTCTGAAGCTAGAGGTAAAGTATATTCATTTATGGGTAAACGGTATTTTGTTCAGTTCCGTCTTTTTTATCATTGCATGCCTGTTGTTTTACTACAACCTGTCCAATGTTATCAGGCTCTTTAGCAGGTATCGTTTCTTCCATAAGTTTAAATTTTTTATTAAACCTTTATTAAAATTAAAAACCAATGCATTAAACAGCATATTTGTATTGTCTATAATCAGGTATTTCGTATTCACAATGCAGTATATTATCCTGCTTCATGTGTTCGGCGTACAAATAAACTGGTTAAACGCATTTGCGGTAATCGCCGTCTTTTACCTGGCAATGGCTATCATACCCACATTTGCGATAGCAGAGTTAGGTATAAGGGGGGGAATTAGTTTATCATTATTTGGCATGTTTTCTGCCAATAACTTAGGAATTCTTTTTGCCGCTACCGGCATCTGGCTGATAAATGTCATTCTACCGGCAGCTATCGGCGCTTTATTAGTTTTAAACATTAAACTATTCAAAAAAAATATTGATGATAATGTTAAAGAAGTTTAGGGATATTTTATTCGTTCTGGCGGTAATCATTAGCACGTCCAATAGCAGTATGGCACAAAATGCCTGTAAAATCCAGAACAAAGTATTCAGCGATAATGAAAGTGTGACATTCTTTGTATTTTATACTTTGGCAGGTGTTTGGGTAAATGCAGGTACTGTCAATTTCACTGTTAACAAATCTACTTACGAGGGCAAACCTGTTTACCATGTCGTAGGTACCGGCAGCACCAACCCCAGTTACGACTGGATTTTTAAAGTGAGAGACCGTTATGAGTCTATCATGGATTACGTTTCACTACTACCATACAAATTTATACGGAACGTAGATGAAGGCGGTTATAAAAAGAATGAGATCGTTTATTTCGACAGGGAGAAAAATACAGCAACATCCCCTAAAGGCACGTACAAAGTAACGCCTTGTATACAGGATGTCCTCAGCGAAGTTTACCTCGCCCGGAACATCGATTTTGATAAATACAAGCCAAACGATCTAATTCCTTTCGATTTGTTTTTAGACAATGAAATATACAGCATGCATGTCCGTTACTTAGGAAAAGAGACCATAAAAACACGCTATGGTAAATTCAAAACCATCAAATTTAAGCCATTGTTATTAAAAGGCTCCCTATTCGAAGGTGGAGAAAAAATGACTGTATGGGTAACAGATGATGGCAATAAGTTACCGGTACGTATTGAAAGTCCTATTATAGTAGGCAATGTAAAAGTCGATATGATGATGTACAAAAATCTCAGACATCCATTGACATCTCTTATAAAAATTTAAGGTCATTTCCATTCATAACACAGCCCCGGTTTCAAAAAATATTTTTTGAAACCGGGGCTGTTCAATATTCTGAATTCCAGTTACTATTGCTAATCCATATTATTGAATAAAAATCCAAAATTCATACTAACTGGCTCATCAAATGACCCAACTGTTAATTTTCAGGCTCCTCCGTTAAACAACGCTCCAGGTATTCCAAAACATCCTGCTTACCATCTTTCTTTGTACTGCTCGTAACAAAGAACGGAGGCAGGAATTGCCAATGCTCCCGCATCAATTCTGTCATTGCCTCCACATTACGCTTTACAACCCCAGGTTTTTCCTTATCCGCCTTAGTAAAAATCACAGCAAACGGCACTTCCCAGTCACCTAACTGCTGCATAAACTCCAGATCTATTTTTTGAGGTTGATGACGGGCGTCTACCAGCACAAACACACTTACCAGGTTTTCCCTTTTACGCAAATAACCTTCTATCATCTGTTCCCATTTACGGCGACTGCTCTGGCTTACTTTAGCGTAACCATAACCCGGCAGATCCACCAGGAACCATTTGAAAGGTTCTTTTACTTTCTTCGATTTGCTTACTATTTCAAAATGGTTAATCATCTGCGTTTTGCCGGGAGAGGCAGATGTTTTTGCTAATGATGCATTATTACAAAGCATGTTTATCAACGACGATTTACCAACATTACTTCTCCCAATAAATGCAAACTCCCCTCTGTCCGGTTTCGGACATTTATCGAACGAAGGACTACTTAATAAATACGCTGCTTTTGTAATTTCCATAATCTTTACCCTTAAGTTTTCACCACAAAAATAGGAACATTCACCCCATGTCTCACCACATCAATAGTCGTTCCGTAAATTAAATCTTTAAAACTGCGGTGGCCATGGCTGCCCATTACTATTAAATCGACATTATTACTTTTGGTAAACTTAATAATATCAGCACTCCTGTTACCAAAAGTAATATACCCTTCCGCATTATATCCCGCCTCTTTTAACTGCTGTACATACTTTTCCATTTGCCGCTCATCACCTTTACTTTCCTTATCATCTGCACTGCTGCCAAGATATTTCGCCGCAACACTTTCCAATACATGCAGTAAGCTGTAAGTAGTGTTAGCATTTCCCTGCATTAAAGCATAACTGATCGCCTTACTGTCCATATCACTAAAATCAACTGTAATTGCAATATGGTTGAATGCAGTTTTAGAGATTTCAAGAGATTTAATATCCCCGTGGATCTGCCCCCGCTGGTGCTTGGTTTTATTCAGGAATGGATAAGCAATCACATACCCTAAAAGCAGCACTATAAAAATCCCCAAAGCCGCCATTCCCCCCTTCAGCCAGAGACTGTCCGAGGTTTCAAGAATAGAAACTGTTTCCTCAAACATCATTCTTAAATTAAGGTACACCAACACAGCCGTCACCAGCCATGCCAGGAATTTCACCCAGGGCTTAATCGTAAACTGCCCCATTTTCGCCTTATCACTTACAAAATGAATCAGCGGAATAATGGCAAAACCTAACTGCATACTCAGTATTACCTGGCTAAGAATTAACATGAAATCGACATTCTTATCCCCGCTAAAATAAATAACCAAAACAGCCGGCACTACTGCGATCAGGCGGGTAATAAGACGCCGTAACAAAGGATTCAAACGCAAATGCAAGTACCCTTCCATCACAATCTGCCCCGCCAGTGTACCGGTAACAGTACTACTCTGTCCGGCAGCTATCAGCGCAATAGCGAATAGTTTAGGTGCCCAGCTACTATTCAGGCTCCCTTCCAGTAATACATGCGCATCTTCAATACCGGCGATGTCCGTACGACCCGTTTTAAAAAACACCGCAGCACTCAGGATCAGGATACCAGCATTTACCAAAAAAGCCAGGTTTAAAGCAATCGCACTGTCAATAAAATTAGCTTTCAAAGCCCGTTTAATATCAGAAGGATCACTCCCTATTTTCCTTGTTTGTACCAGCGCCGAATGCAGGTATAAATTGTGTGGCATCACTGTTGCCCCAATAATACCGATACCCAGGTAAAGAGCTGTTTCTTTAGGCAAAGGCCCCATCACATTTTCCTGTGCATACAGATCCTTAGAATCCGGCAAAGACGGGATCAACCCTTTAAGCACATCCGTTACTTCCGGCTGTGCCAACACTAAATTGACAAGAAAAGAACCACCTATTACAAATATCAGCCCGACTATAAACAGCTCCATTTTACGCATACCTAAACGCTGCAACCAGAGCAATAAAAAAGTATCCAGTACCGTAATGGCCACTCCCCATATAAGCGGCATCCCGAATAATAAATTCAGGCCGATAGCCATACCCAACACTTCCGCCAGGTCAGTAGCTGCAATAGCAATTTCTGCCAATACCCAAAGCACAAAATTCACACGCTTTGGGTAGTATTCCCGGTTGGTCTGCGCCAAATCCGCTTTCCGCACAATGCCTAATCTTGCAGACAAACTTTGCAAAAGCAATGCCATCAGGTTACTCATCAACAATATCCATATCAGCGTATAGCCGTACTTGCTACCGGCAGCAATATCCGTAGCCCAGTTTCCAGGGTCCATGTAACCAATACTTACCAAATAGGCCGGTCCCAGGAAAGCAAAGAATTTCTTAAAGCGTCCCTTCTTATTTGTTGTATCTACCGACTCATGTACTTCCTGTAACGACTGCCGGTTATTTTTTACAATTTGTATTTTACGCATACAACCCGTTATCCTTTTATTTTTACGTAAATATTTTTAGCAAGCTGCTCACTGATATTTACAGTTTTCTTATTCAGTTTTACGTCCAGTGATTTATCGAAGCTATACTGCTTGATAATGCTGATACAGGTACCTATCTGTAATTTTTTCATTTCAAGCATTTCCAGGAAATCAGCATTACGGCTATTTACAGAACATATTTCAAGCTCCGTATTTTTAGCAGCGAGTGTTAGTCTTGTTTTTTCCTGTTCCTTTATATTACCCTTGCTATCCGGTATCGGGTCACCGTGAGGATCAAAATCCGGGTACCCCAGGTATTTATCTAACTGCTCAATCAGTAAGTGACTTTTTACATGCTCCAGCTGTTCGGCTATTTCATGCACTTCTGTCCAGTTAATATTTAATTTATTTACCAGAAAATACTCCCATAACCGGTGCTTCCTGATAATAGACAATGCAAGTTGTTTACCATTATCAGTCAATGTTACACCGTAATATTTTTCGTAGTGCAGGAGATTTTTCAACTCCAGCTTTTTCAGCATATCAGTAATAGAAGCAGGTTTAGCTTTTAAAGCCTCAGCCAACTGGTTAGTGCTGGCACTTTTCCCGTTTTCCGTTAAGTGAAAAATAGCTTTTACGTAATTTTCTTCCGATATTGTATAAACCATATTTTTAGGTTAGCCTAAATTTTATTTCAAATATAACTAAACTCTATGGTACATGAAAAAAATAATTGTTTTTTTGCACATGAAACTGAAATCAATCTTACTCATTTTTACAATTGCTACAGTTGCTTTTATTGGCTGTAAATCCAAAAAAAGCCTGAGTGGCAGCGACGAAATTGATGCTACGGAATTCGTAGATTTTTTTGATGACATTAAGCTTCCTATAAACCTGTCCGATACCAGCTTTAAAAGAAAAATAAGCGACAGTGCGGTTATAGGTGAGAAAATAATCGGTAGTTTTTTAAACGACACTATTTTTAGCAAACAGTTTAAAGAATCCAAACCAAAAGTATATGCTATCGGTAAATTCAAAAATGAGGATACTGAAACTTACCTGGTTTTAAAAGCAGTCCAAAATAAAAAAGAAGCCTACTATGTAGCCGTCCTGGACGAAAACTACAAGTACATCACGAATATGTTCCTGATAGGAAAAAACATTCCACGCTCCGAAGTAAGCAATGTAGAAATAGATACCCGCCTGAATTTTAATATTATTGAAAAATACAAACAAAAAGACGGCTCTTACAACCAGTTTACCGAAGTAAAGGCCTACAATAATGTTGGTGTTTTCATGGTGATACTAACCAACGGGTTAAAAAAAGGAGAACATTTAGAGATAATCAATCCCATAGACACTTTACCCAGCACCCATAAACTAAGCGGTGACTATGAGAAAAATGACAGGAACTTCATCACCATAAGGGATAATAATAAATCCGGTAAATTAAATTTCTTTCTATACTTTGACCAGGATAACGGACAGGAATGTTATGGTGAATTAAAGGGAGAAATGACCATTGTAAAAGCTGATAGCGCCTATTATCAAAGTCCGACCGACCCCTGCAAAATTGGCTTTAAATTCTCCGGCAACAAAGTCATCATTAAAGAACAGGTTAACTGCGGCAATAAACGCCCGATGAACTGCACTTTCAATGCAAGCTATACTAAAAAGAAAGCCGAAGTAAAGAAAACGGAACCAAAAAAAACGGAGCAGAAGAAAGCAACTAAATAATCATTAAGTCCCGTACTAATAAAACCTGCAGTGACTTTTACAGACACTGCAGGTTTTTATTTATGGCTTAGCCCAGAATAAATTTGGGTTATTGGTTTTATAATTAATGAACTTTACTTTGGTTTGGGTATGTTCTGACACTTCCATTTGCGGTGTCTGCAAAAGCCCGTCTAATGGTAACAACTCTATAAAAGTGATATCCTTTCTCCTAGTCCAGGTTTCTGCGTCATATTCGCTGGTCATTGCACATTGAAGCCTGTAAAGGTTTTTAGCCATATAGACATCAAGGTAATCTTCTTTACTTTGTAATATGCTGCGGTTCCAGTTAGCATCAGCATTAAGCACCAGTGGCTGGTTATTGATCAATCTTTCTCTCACTTCCCCGATACCCAGCAAGGCGCCTTTCTCATCCATAACATAAGCATCAAAAGTCGGGTCTATCCATATCCATTTATCCAGGTCCTTAATAAAAACACTATTGATTACATGGCAATCATCAAATTTAGTTTCCTTAGGCATGCAGGTAATATACCTGGACGTTATTCCTAAGGAGAGGTAACATTCATTCAGGATAATTGCCAGCATCCTGCAATTAACGCCACGATTTTCTGCTTTACATATTTTAATCAGGTCAATAGCATTTTTCATAGAAGGATTATCACTGCTCCCATCATGCCGTACCAGGTTGTGGACCCAATGCATCAGGTTAAATACTTTAGATAACTCACTCCCGTCCCCCGCTATCGAGTCTAATTTCAACTCTTTCCTGATTTTAACCAAAGCCGCATTTTCAGCAGGCTGGTACTGAAACGCCGGGATAAAACGGCGGTCTTCGTAATTATAAGCCGCAGCTTTTTTCAACGTATTTAACTTCGAAGGTTGATAGCGGATCTGCGTTCTCGCAGAATCCTTGCCATTAAGAAGAATGGTAAAGTTATATTGTCCGATCGCAGGATCTATAGTAAACGAAACCGAATCAATATCTGTATAAAAAGTGACTTGCTCAGCAGATGTCACGTAAACATCCAACTTTTCTTCCGGTACAATGCGCCAGGCCTTTTTCTTTAGCCTGACGCCTTCCTTAATATCAACCTGGATAGAAGTTGCATTAATTACCGGGGTATTTTTTTGCGCATTGGTGTGTTGTGTTAACAGTAGCAGTACTAACAGTAATACGAAGTTAATGTTCATTGTATGTGTGTGTTTATAATGAACGTATAACGCAGCTAAAAACAAAAGGTTACACTCATGTTCATTTTTTTTCAAAAAATATCATTTGCTTTTTCCCGCAAGTATTGATTTCTTTTTGGAGCTGTCGGCTATTATTCATTATTCCGCTTCAGTCCGGCGTGCTTTTGGCTCCGCTACGCTCGGTGCTCCTGCGTCGCACTGGCTCGTGCCTCGCCACCAACGCATACCGCAGCCTTTCTGCATTTTGTTTTCTATCTGCTTAAACATAAGTTGACACCTGATAAACTCAATAAAGATCTCAATCCCATTTCTGAACAAAGTGAAGAAAGGACGCTGTAAAATAGCAGGGGGGATTTCTCCCCGGTTGTTTAATTTCAAAGTAGTTCGCATTGTCCTCGTCGAAATGACTGCGATTGCAGAATATTTAAAGCACTGAACAGTCATTCTGAGCACAGCGAAGAATCTCAACCAAATTTCTGAACGCAGTGAAGAAAGTAAGTTGTAAAATAGCAAGGGGATTTCTCCTCGGGTTGTTTAATTTCAAAGTAGTTCCCATTGTCCTCGTCGAAATGACTGCGATTGCAGAATATTTAAAGCACTGAACAGTCATTCTGAGCGCAGCGAAGAATCTCAACCAAATTTCTGAACCCAGTGAAGAAAGTACGCTATAAAATAGCACAGGAATTTCTCCAAGGCTGTTTAATGTCAAAATAGTTTTGATTCTTCTCGATGAAATGACAACGGTTTATTAAGTTTAAAATGCCTTCCTCTGCCCAACAGAGATATAAAGATCAAAGGCTGCGGTGGACAGACGGCTGCCCTGCAGGGGCAGGTACGAGCCCTAAGGATATTACCTGCCGGATAGGAATATGGCGAGTACGTCACCCGGCAGTACACCGGACAAATGCTAATTCATTTACAAAAGTCAATAGCCCATAATAAAAAATTATTATAAACGATTGACTTTATTCATTTATCGCACTAAAGAAACTGTTCCTTTATAAGATTTAGAACTGCCGTTTTTAAAATCTACCTGGATATAATAAACATATGCCCCGGAAATTTGGTCTTTCTGTGTTTTTTGATGCACGCCGTTCCAGTAACCATTGAAGGTATCTCCTTCCCAGATCAGTTCACCATAACGGTTGAAAATACGGGTTTTAGCAGTCACAATATTTAATCCGAATATGCGGAATACATCATTCTTGCCATCGCCGTTTGGAGAGAAAGCATTAGGAATATGCACTTGCGCGCTGGTGCCCGATATCTCATAATCCAGGTAGGCCGTATCCGTACAATTATGCTCGTTATAGGCAATCAGCCGGACTTTATACAGGCCTGTATCTCCAAAAACATGAACAGGATTTACATCACGAGAAGTTGCAAACGGGTTACCAAACTGCCATTGATAACGGACAGCACCCTGGCTTTCGTTTTTGAACTCTACTCTGCGATTGAATGCGATACCTGGATAAGGAGACGCTGTGAAACCTGCAATCGGCACATCATGAACGGTAACTGCATTTACCAGCAGTTTCTCATTTTCACAACCAAACCCATCCTTTGCCTTTACACTGATATTGTAAGTACCCGGTATATTGTAAGTATAAACAGGATTAGGCGATTGTGATGTTTCTCCATTGCCAAAATTCCACAAATAGCTGGTCGTAGCATTGGTTTTCAAATCCATATTTACTGTAAGCGGCATACAACCTGCAGACGGACGAACTGTAAAGCTGACATCCGGCAATAGCGTTACTTCTACCCTTAAACTCTGTGCGGCACCTGGTGTGGAACAACCGTCATTTACAATTAATGATACAGTAGCAGATGTTTTTAGCTGCGTAAGTGTCATTGTATTAGTGTTGCTTCCGGATGGTGTCCAGGTATACTGGTAAGGATTGCCATTGCCACCGCTAACAGTAGCCGTAATGGTCACATTCTGGTTATAACAAACAGAAGGCGCAGATGCTGTAAGGGTTACCAATATTGGCGGATAATAATTGACAGTTGTAATATGAGTGCCTGTACAACCATTACTTTGAAGCACATTACTGGTGTAAACGCCTGCGGCATTAACTGTTCTTCCATCCGGTAACCGGTGCGTTTGCCCGGTACATTTGTACACAGTTTCAGTTGTCTGAATTGGTTGTTTTACCAATAAATTATAAACCGTAATAAGACTATCGCATTGTGTCACCTGATAGCGCAACGTGTCATTATAAATGCCGGTTGTATTGACCACTCTACCAGACAGGAATGTATAAGTCTGATCGTAACAAATTTCCGCATTAATGTTTTGCCTTGTTACCTTAAACTCCCGAAGGTGGATGGCGTATATAACACTATCGCAACCGGATACAACATAACGGAGGGTATCCGCATAAGTACCGGTTTGATTCAATATTTTGCCGGATGGAGACTTGTATGCGCTTCCTTCACAAAAATCAATATTTAAAGTCTCGGTCAGCTTAGGCATCACAGTAATACGGTAACTGGTAATGATACTGTCACAATTAAATTGTACAGACTTTAATGTATCGTTATAAACACCCGCTGTATTCACCTGGCGGCCGCTTAGCGGTAGTTTAAAGTTATTACCGATACAAATGGTAACGGATGAATCACGGTAAGAAGGTCGCCATACAGTGAGATTCACTGTATAACGGACACTATCACAACCATTACCTGCAAAACGCAACGTATCCAGGTATATCCCATCTGTATTCACCCGTATTCCGGACGGTAAACGGTAACTATCGTTTAAACAGATATTTGCATTAATGGTTTTCAGGCCGGGATAAATAATTGATAGCGTGTAAGTGTAAATCACACTATCGCAAGCGCTATTGCTGTACCGCAAAGTATCAGAATAAACACCTGCCTGGGTAATGACTTTACCGGACGGTAAGCGATAGGAAGCGTGCTCGCAAATACTTACCGGTCGAGGTTCGCGTTTTACAGGTAATACTTTCAGGTTAACTGTATAAATAACGCTGTCACAGCCGGTAACAACATACCGCAATGTATCTGAATAAGTACCAGCAGTATTAAAAGTTTTCCCGCCTGGTGAAACATAACTGTCGATTTCACAAATCGTCGTATCTATCGTTTTCCGGATTTTATCTAATACGGTTATTGTGTAACGGGTAATGATACTGTCACAATTAAATTGAACGGATTTTAATGTATCGTTATAAATACCCGCTGTATTCACCTGGCGGCCGCTTAGCGGTAGTTTAAAGTTATTGCCGATGCAAATGGTAACGGATGAATCACGGTAAGAAGGTCGCCAAACGGTAAGATTCACTGTATAACGGACACTATCACAACCATTGCCCACGAAACGCAAAGTATCCAGGTATATGCCATCTGTATTCACCCGTATTCCGGACGGTAAACGGTAACTATCGTTTAAACAGATATTTGCATTAATGGTTTTCAGGTCGGGATAAATAATTGATAGCGTGTAAGTGTAAATCACACTATCGCAAGTGCTATTGCTGTACCGCAAAGTATCAGAATAAACACCAGCCCGGGTAATGACTTTACCGGACGGTAAGCGATAGGAAGCGTGCTCACAAATACTTACCGGTCGAGGTTCACGTTTTACCGGCAATACTTTAATGTTTATGGTATAAAATACACTATCGCAGCCGGTAGCAACATACTTTAATACATCTGAATAAGTACCTGCAGTATTAAAAGTTTTCCCGCCTGGTGAAACATAACTGGCGATTTCACAAATTGTGGTATCTATTACTACATTTTTCTGAACAAAAAATCCTACTTTATAAATAAGAATGAGGCTGTCACAATTATTTCTTACAGATTTTATGGTATCCCGGTGCTCACCTTCTGTGTTGACCAGCCGCTTGCTGTATGGCAATTCAAAAGAAGTACCCCGGCAGATAGTGGTATCAATATTACGCTTTACTGCTCTGTAAATAGTAATAGTAATATTAAACCTGGCGCTGTCGCAATTAGTGTTGGCATAACTTAAAGTATCGCGGTATAATCCTGCAGTATTTACAGATTTCCCGCCAGGTAATATGTAATTTTCAAATTCACAAACCACTACGGTTTTAGTTTCTGTAGTAATCGGCCTTCTTGAAAGCCTGATCGTAAACAAAACGCTGTCACAGCCATTCTGATACCTTAAAGTATCTCTGTAGTTACCGCTGTTACGAAGTCTCTTACCGGAAGGTGATACATAATCGACCAACGGATACAGGCACATGAGAGTATCTATTGCGATATGCTTAACCGGGTAATTTTCTGTTATCACTAATGTATCAGAGTTGAAGCATCCATTGGCCCCTCTTGCTTTTACCCAATATTTGCCAATCCCGAACACCTTTACAGAACGGGCTGTTGACCCGTTATGCCATAAATAATTACTCAACCCTGCGGTAGCTGTTAAAACAGCAGAATCCGCAAAACAGATGTCTTTATAAACCTTACTGATTGTCAAAACAGGCAGCGGTTTTTCTGTAATCGTAACCTGGTTGGAATTAATGGCACAACCATTATTGTTGCTTGCAGCTACTGAGTATATACCACCCGCTTTTACCCAGAGTGTAGGAGATGTTGCCCCGTTGCTCCATAGTATATTACTAAAATCAGCAGGAAGTTTTGGATTTAAGAGAACACTATCACCTGCACAAAAGGAGTTCGTGGTAAGCGTTACCGACGGAAGGGTCGTTTGTGATATAATGACGGTATCCCTTACAATACAATTAGCCAGCCTCACTTCTACCCAGTATTTACCAGGTAATGTAACATTATAGGTAGGCTGACCTGATCCGTCCTGCCATTTGTAGGATTGAGCGCCTGCCATCTGGGCATTTAAAACATAAGGTTTTGAGGCACTCATACAAACACTCCTGTTTTGTCCCAAAGGCTTCGATAAGCTCGGTATGGTTACATAAAAAGAGTCTGTAACAGTACAACCATAAAGCAGGATATTGGCATAATAAACGCCCGGTACTGACACTGAAAAATTAGGCCCGATATAACCGTTTTGCCATACTATTTGTTCACCCTGTCCCCTTGAAGAATTTAATGGAACAATATCACCTTCACATAATGCAACCGAAGCAATTCTTGGTTGCAGAGTATTCATGTAAATATTAATGGTATCCCTGGCCACACAATTATTATAGTCAACGCGTACGGTATATTGTCTCATCCCATTATGCTGCACGTCAATGGTTGGCGTTGTAGCCCCTGTGTTCCAAACATAGGTAGCTCCTTCAAACGAACTCGCATCCAGTGTCATTGAACGAGGGCCTTCACAAAACGACACATCATTGCCAATATTCACGTACGGCCTTGCAGGAATCGTCACATCAATCTCCCTGATTTCAGACCTGTTACATGATTTATTCGTCACTGTCAATTTCACCTTATATGTTTTTTCAACATCTAAGGCAGGGTAAAAATAGCTTGGTGACACTTCCGAACTTTTAGCATTATTATGCCCAAAGTTCCATTCGTAGGTAATATCATCTCCGAATGTGGAATAGTTGATAAAACGGACCGCTGTATCTTTAGTACAATCGAACTGGTAAAGGAAATTTGAGTTTACCAGGCAGGTAACCATCGGCGAGCACTCTCCCACATGTTTAACAGCTGAAATATTCAGCTTTATATCACCGTTAACAATGGCATTGCCCGCAATCACAGGTGTTAATACCTGGAGATAGTAACTGCCACGGGTCAAACATTCATAAGTATTTCTTGTTAATGCATCTAATACACAACTTTGTTCCTGCATCGCTCCGCAATTACCGGTCATTAACCGGTACTTTATCTGGGATGAAGAAGCATTCGTTGTTTCATCCACATAAACAGTCACATCCAATATCTCATCAGAGTCTACATCTATCCTGAACCAGGATGTTTTGTACTGACTGGTCACGCCTCCTTCCGGGCAGGTAATATTGGGGCCAAACTCCCCGTAATCGGTACCAATTGTATGACAATTCACCGTGGCCGTTCCTGAAGCGCTGCCAATTCCCTTTAAATTAATCGGCACAGGACTGCCACAATAATCACCGACACTTTCTATCACCCGTATATTCGGGAATGCATCTTCATCTGTTGAATTATAGCCGGTTAAAATAATATAATAAGTGCCGGGCGCCACACAGCTTATAGAACGGTATTGCCTGGACTCCGAATCATAATAAGTACCGGTATTAATATATTGCAACCCTACACTTGTTGAATCTCCCGCTTTTGTTTCCCTGAACAACTGCAGTTGTGAATTATCATAATACCATTGTTTGTTTTTAATCATGCCGATAGCTACCTGGCCTGATTTTGCCACGCTGAATTTATACCAGAGCGTTTTTTTGGCATAGGTCGAAAATGACTGCACCGGGTCTGTAACATTTACTGTAGCACAGGTAAAATTATCCACCTCGCCATTGTAGACACCGGCAGTTAAATTAGAACCGATATTATTTGCCTTAGAATAAAAATCAAATTTTGTAGGCTGATAAATAACAGAGTCAAATAAAATAGATACAGAGATTTGTGTATTAGGTCTGAAATGGTTGAAATCATGAGAACCATACCCGTTTCTGTTATTGACCACAATATAATATCTTTCAATTTTAGTATTACAAGGATCCCGGAAAAAACGTAAGTTTTCGTTAGTGGTACAATACCAGCCTGTATAATTAGTACCAACTGTAGTCAATCCCTGGGTCAGGGTCGAGTCAATCTTACCCTGGTTTTTCAATTCCACCAGGCTTAGGTGACCATCCTCGTCACTTTTATAAACAACAAAAGGAGGCGAATCTTTTTTCCCTTCCGTTAGCCCGTTTACCTTCACCGTTACCCAACCCGAATGCTCCACCACAAATGAATACCATAAATTTCTTTTTATAATAGTAGGATATCCCACCACTCTGTCAGTTGTATAGTTCGCATTATTAATCGTGTCTTTATAAACGGTCGGGTTAATCTCCATATAACAATCCGCTTCTTTAGGATCCGTTGCAAAGGCACCGGTGGTACAATAAAAAATATCACTGCTTGGCGCCAATGCCGGAAAATCCGGGTGTACATCACCTACTTTACCATTATACCAGGCACTATCCGGAGGTATAACACCAAAGTCATAAGCATTCGTTGCAAAATCAAATCGCGATACACCCACTTTATCAATATAAATAGTTGGGGCTGTAGATGAACAACCACTTTGTCCACCTTTAAATCCAACGATTGTGTACACACCGGGCTGAAGTTTACAAATGCTTATTTCATGCCCGTTGTTAGAAGGCACACACTCCTGTACCGGTTTTAAATCAGGAAAATCATTTTTATGTGTCCTGACATCTTTTTCAAAAAGCTGCACCGTCATTCCCGGTACAGAAATATTCACGAAGCTTTCCTGCGTTGTTTCTATTACCCAGTATGCCACTTTTAAATTCCCATTGGCGCATGCTTTTATAGGGTGGTTAATGAATGGAGTATCGTTAATACAGTTAAAATTTTCCGTAGGTAAAGTGTAGGTCTGGTATGTAACAGGTACAGCAGCCGTATGTTGCGCACGTGCCTTCCATTCTATTAAATGAGGCTTATTGGTGCTGGCATCTATACTTGCCAGATCAGGCCGGTTAAATTTGGGTTTCGGACATGCCACGCTTACAGTAATCGTAATTCTTGTAGGTTTACCAACATGGCCGCCAATTTCAAAGTTGGATATATTTTTAATTAGATCATCATAAGTATTACCCGTACCAAATGAGATAACAGTGTACCACCCCGCAGCTAGAGGCGCGCATTCAGAGGAAGCAACATTTCTGGTACATCCCCAACCCGGCACAACTTTCAACCCGGCCTCCCCATCTACTGAAATCCGGCCTGTAAAAACACCAAAATTGGAAAAATAATTACAATCACCATTTTCATAGATATTAACAATAGCATCATTACTTAAATAAAATTCTCTGTAAATAGCTTTGTTTGCCTCTATTCCATTATAACGGCAGGCAGTATAATCCGGGATTGGTATATAATTATCAATACAGGAAAAAGTATCAATAGCAGAAGTGATTGATCCTGATGGTGCCCCGTTGAAACCGGCAATAATATCACCAAGGTTCTCAGCTTTTGTTGCAGATGAGAATTTTGTTTCAGCTTTATAGAAATAAAACGTCGGTTGGTCACCTTGTCCAATATTACCGTCATTCCCGGCAGTCACCAAAGTATATACACCCGGGGTTACACAAAGCTTATCATCATAACAATAAGCATAATAATCAAAACATGGTGTAAGCGGCTCTAAGCCCGTTATAAACTCTCCTGCCGCATTAACATTTTGCGCGTTTGCCAATTCTTCCGCACTTCCTTTGTACACTTTGTATGTAAGAGGATACGCTTTATTACCTATTACAACTATCCCGTTTTTGTCCACTACAAATTCCCTGTAAATGGCCCTGTTAAATGCAGAGGAGCCTGTACATATCTGCCCGTCCGGCATTACTGTTTTATCACAACCCAATACGTCACTTACAGACTGATAAGTAGTATTGTATTCAAGCGGTACCTTTTTATTAATACTATCGATCGCATATGGCTTATTCAAAGAAAACTTATTGATCGAAAAGCTTTTGTATGCAGTATAATACGCATTAATAGTAGAACCCAATTGTCGCATTAAACACAAAGGACTGCCGGAATTGTATAAACTGCCGTAATAATACCTGTTAAACGGTTCTTCAAAGTTCACACCCAAAACCTGGACAAGATATTCTCCCTTAGTTAAGCAATCAAGTGTAACATATGCAGAACCAAAATGTACTGAATCCGTAGCTACTAATACAGGACAAGCAACATCTAATTCCTTTTTAAAAACCCGGAGCACTAAATTATACCCGCAGGTACTATTGAAATTAAATGTTATCTTATGAGGTTCATCCAGTTTAAACGTATAATACTGGCTCAGGTTATAAGTAGTACCACCAATGATAACACCTGCTTCAGGGAAAATAGAAGTACAAACAGAATTTTCAGACTTTGCGTTACATGCGAACATGTCACTCTTATTAATATACTGTACCGGCGTGGTCACATTTATCAAACCCAGGTCATTGGCAGGATTGATTGATGTCAGCGGCTCAAACCCTTTGGTAGGCACAACACCTAAAGTATTTATCGCAATCCTGACAGGAGAAATAAAATCACTCTTTACAAAAAACTGGATAGAATACGTGGTGCTAACCTCCAGTTCATTACAGTTATAGTGCTTTAAGGTAGGATAATAACCATTACTATTAGCTTTTAAGTTGACACAGGCATCAATTAAAGTCAGCTTGTCCACACCATCTGCCTTCGCATCCCCTTTGTATAAGTTATATCCGAATATAGCATCAGGATAATTAAAATTACCGTTCGGAGAAGCAGAAAGAATGCTCAAAGCATCGAAATAACCGGCTGTAGTAAAGGTAAACCATGCCGTTTTATTATAGAGATCAGCATCTGGTAAGCCGGTACATTTTTCTGATTGACTCTTTATAGATAAACACTCTGTATCAAAATCAATCGCTCTTACACCAGCAGACAAGTTACCAAATTCATGCGGGCTTTCCGGGTTATCAAAATTGCTCCCCGAAGGATAGTCAACTTCCACATCTATAATAACACTTCCCTTTGCAACAGCTTTGGCAGATACCTGGATGTAGTAAACACCCTTTTCCACGCAAGGATGGAAAGTATTACCAAACGTTGCTATTGGTGTCAGTTTCGTACTTAATTTTCCGTTATTTATAGTGCAATCGTCACTTTTATAAACAGCAAACCCAACATCTCCTGCCGTCACTTCCACATCATCCTGCGATAATGTCACCCTGATACTTCTCGTATTTGCCAGTGTAAATTTATACCAGACACTTTTACTATTCAAACTGGCAACCAATATTGCCGGTGCAAATGTTTCACCGGGCACAACTGTTGCATTGGTAATATCAAATTTACCGGTTCCAAACTTACCCACCCCATATCCATCATCAGAAATAGTGATTGCAGTGGCATTACTGCAATTATCATTGGCAGGTACCTGCCCAAACACACTTACATTAAAGAATAATGCAAGTAACAATATAATTACCCTTAAACCGGATTGAGACTTTATATTAAACCAACACATCAGCAGTAGTATTAACAACTTAACAATCGTTAAAATTTGTTAAGGTAATCAATATTACAATTTTTTAAAATAAAAATCAACCCTAATTTTAGGGATCATTTCTCTCAATAAAGCGCCACATTTTATCAAAAACTTCTGCCTTTAATTCAGCATGCTGTTTCCCGGCAACCTCTACTTCTTCTAAAATATGCATTTCCAATTTATTAGGAAGCAAGAAAAAAGGCTTTCCCGCAGGCAATACATAATCAGTATAGCGCATCACTACCGGTATTATTTTTTTATTACAATCCACCGCCAGCCTGAATGCACCGTCATAGAAGCTTTTCAGAGGCTTACCCGTCCTGTTCCTTGTACCCTCCGGGTATAATGCCATGTTCAGCTTTTCCTTCAGCAAAACATTTCGCATATCTATCAGACTTTTCTTTCTGCTCGCATCACTTTTCCTGTCCACCAACACAGAGCCCCTCGTATAGATCCACCCGAACAAAGGCACATAACTAAAAGATTTCTTCGCAATCGTTTTGTTGGCACCGGGAAAAAATGGCGTTAGTAACGGCACATCCATTAGCGAACGATGGTTACTGGTAATAACATATTCCTCTGCCGGGTTATAGTTGTCCTTACCATACACTTTTATAGGGCAGCCAATCAGGTTCAGGAATACCGTCATCCAGATTTTAGCAATAGCTTTAAAAGCCCTTACACCATATGGTTCAGGAATTAAAAAAGTGAGCCCTACCGGCACTACAACAATAAACATTGTCGTTAAAAAAACAATCAATCCCCAAAAAGCCCATATCCTCCCAAACACTTCCACTAAAAAAGAATATTTTGGAGCCGGTAGCTTTATTTGTTCATCTTTCCTGTTCATTCCTGCTTATTATAGATGCCAGTCAATCGGTAATTGGCCCGTTTCCATTAAGTAATGATTTGCCTGGCTAAAATGCCTGCAACCAAGAAATCCCCGGTGTGCACTTAGCGGAGATGGGTGCGGCGCCTTTAATATTTTATGCCTGGTCTGGTCTATTAAAACCTGTTTTGCCTGTGCAAAACTACCCCAAAGCAGGAATACTTTGCCAGAACTTTCGTCAGATATTTTCTTAATAACCGCATCCGTAAACAAGTGCCAGCCAATATTCGCATGGCTATTCGCTTCATTGGCCCTTACTGTAAGGGCAGCGTTTAATAACAATACACCCTGCTTCGCCCAGTTAGTCAGATCACCGGATCTCGGGATGTCCATCCCAATATCAGTTTTCAATTCCTTATAGATATTCACCAGGGAAGGAGGCACAGCAATGCCATCCGGTACACTAAAAGACAATCCCATTGCCTGGTTCGGTCCATGATAAGGGTCCTGGCCAAGTATAATCACTTTTACATTAGCAAAAGGAGTTAGTTCAAACGCATTAAAAATCTTACTGCCGGCCGGGTAAATCGTTCTTCCAAGCTCACGTTCAGTTTTCAAATGCATTACTATCTGCTTAAAATAAGCCTTATCAAACTCATCATGTAATAGTAATTTCCAACTAGCTTCAATTTTAACGTCCATAGAGCAAATGTAAAAAAAAGTTGTTAGTTCATTGAACTTAACCAATACTTTCAGTTTTAAGGATTTGGGGCTCTCAGCTATATGCCTGTATGTAACTTTGGCACGGAGTTCTGCGGGGTTACGTACTCGCCATGCCCTCATTATAATAATTAGCTTTCACGGGCTCGTACCAGGCGCAATGCGCGCCTGCCCGCTGTCCTCCGCAGCCCTTGAACAATAGAATCCCTGCTCAACTCCCAATAAAATCATACCCGGATTTTATATGATAGTTCCGGCAACAATTCTAAATAGAGCAATCAATAAAAAAGCCTAATACAGGACTTTGATATCAGCATTATTACCAGGTAATTGAACTTCAACAAAAAGCGGTGTCGTTTTAAATGTTACTGGTTTATTATTGACTAAAACAGATTTTACTTTCCTTCCGTTTAAAGAGATAACAGAATTATTTAAAGCCACCCTGAAAGTAATACGCTTCATGCTTTTCATGAATCCACTCTCTTCCGCCACTTTAAAAACATACCCGTTTTCAATATTTTCTCCCTCAAAATTCACCTGGGAAAATTTCCTGTCCTTTATTGTAAAAATGCCATTATCAGCATCATTACGTAGAATATATTTTGAAGGTTGGCTGCCCGGGTAATAAGTAACAACAACATATTTTGTAGTATCATACACTTCTGTAGTCGTATAGTTTTTACGTTCCCAAGTGGGTACAAAACTCCCTCCCTTTATAAAAACCGGTATTTTATCTAAAGATGTTGACACTTTAAATTCACCGCCACTTTTAAAAAGTTGATTGGAATACAGATCGTACCATTCATTTTTAACCGGTAAATAGATACGTTGTTCCTTCACGTCCCTTTCAATAACCGGTGCTACAATCATTTCGTCTCCCCAAAAATACTGGTTAGTATATGTCAAAGCCATCCCATCAGAAAAACTATCATAAAACATCGGTCGCATTAACGGCTTTCCATATAATGCTTGTTCATAAGCCAGGTTATAATTATAAGGCAGTAACCTGTAACGCAGGTTAATCGCATTTCGCACAATTGACTTATATGGCTCCCTGTAATAAACAGGCTCTGATGGAATATCTTTCATCGTCGGGTCCAGCCCTTGTAATGCAGATCCATGCGGACGGAATACCGGTGTAAATACAGCAAACTGTAACCAGCGCGTATATAACTCGTTGTCTACACTGTCACCCAATGCAAAGCCTCCGGCATCACTGTGTATATAAGGCATACCGCTAATACTCATACTTAGCAGGTTAGGCAATTGCGCCTTCAAACCGCCCCAGCTACGGGCAACATCTCCTGTCCACGGGAATGCGCTATATTGCTGGCTGCCTGCAAATCCCGCTCTGTTCAGGTGAAATAATCGCTGATCCGGGTAATGTTTTGCAAAGCCATCGTGTACCAGTTTGCTCCATACATGGCCATAATAATTATGCACCTCGTCTGCATACACCTTTCTGTTAATACCTAAGCTGGATAAATCATGGATTAAATCTTGCGGATGACTTTCCGGTTCACCCAGGTCACCCCACCAGCCAGCAATGCCCTGGTCAGTAAATTTCTTATAAAACTTCCAGAAATATTCTCTGCTTTCAGGTCTGAACAAATCTATCAGGCCACCTTTTCCAAAGTAAAACTCCTTTAAATAATATGGGTTGCCTGAATTGTCTTTTGCTAAAAAAGGTTTTGATTCTTCATAATGCTTTGTCCTTTCAACAAAAAAAGGTTCCGTTATTAAAATCGTTTTTACATTTTTCCTTTTAAAGGCAGCTACCATTTTTTCTGCTGCAGGCCAGTGTCTCCTGTCCCAATCCAGGTTCCCTAAAAACCCTTGTACACTATCCCCAAACCAAAACAAGTCAAGCACCAATGCATCTATCGGCATTTGTTGCTTTTTCATTTCTGCAACCACCTCTTCTGCTTGCTTTTGACTTCTGTACCCAAAGCGGCTTTGTATATTTCCCAAAGCCCATCTTGGCGGCAAATTTTGCCTTCCGGTCAAAGCCGTATAATGCGTCAATTGTTCAGCAATGTTTTCTCCCAGGAAAAAATAAAGCTCAAGTTTCCCGCTTACAAAACCCGCTTGTAAGATATCCTTATTTTTTGCACCCACGTCCATAAATCCCTTAGACGGGTTATTGAAAAACACCGCATAACCTTTATCGCTAAATAAAACAGGAATACCAAAATTCAACTGGTTGGCGTCCAGTTCATAAGCATAATGTGCTCTGTTATACAAAGGCAGGTATTGCCCGCGTTTATTTAAAGCAGTACTTCTTTCCCCCCCACCATACAGCGACTCACCAGGTTGTAAACCAATATTGAACCCACTGTAGGTACTGTCAGAAAATGCAGTAATGATTAAAGATATTTTCCCGGCATTTAAAACAACCCTGTCCGGATGAGTTTCTACTCTGACAGAATCCCTGTTGCCACGTATTTTTTGTTCGTCAAATAATGATACCTGGTCTTTAAACTGCCCGGAGTTACTATTGTAAACCACTTTTATAACTCGATTATTGATAACATCTACCTGCCAGTTTTTTTGTGCCTGCACAAATACGGCAATAAGAACAATTCCTATTGTAATAATATATTTTTTCATAAAGCAAACAATGAAAAACAAACTTAGTGTATTTTTTACACATTACAAATTTTAAGGAACGGGAATGGTCTAACGAACCAGGCAGCGGGTAATGTGTCTGTATGTTCCAACAATAGCCTAATTCCTTTTAAATACGCGACCACGTATATTCATAAAAAAAATTGCTCACTAATGCAAGCAACTTTTCTTCAAATACATCGTAAACCTAATCAATTTCTGAAACCAAAATAATCGTCTATCAACAGAAAAAATCTACAGTTTCTCAATGATGCCGGCAATACCTTGCCCACCACCAACGCAGGCCGTAATCATTGCATATTTCTTATTCAGTCTTTCCAGATCATGTATAGCCTGAACGGTCAGTTTACACCCGGTACAACCTAACGGATGTCCCAGCGCAATAGCACCGCCATTTATATTTACTTTAGATTCGTCCAGGCCCAGTGTTCTTATAACTGCCAGACCCTGGCTTGCAAACGCTTCATTTAATTCAATCAGATCAATATCATTCAGATTAAAACCAGATTGCTTTAATACTTTCGGAACTGCAGCCACCGGGCCGATGCCCATGATACGTGGTTCTACACCTGCACTGGCACATGCTACCAATCGCGCCAATGGTTTAATTCCTAATTGGTTCACCATATTTTCACTCATGACCAAAACAAAAGCTGCTCCATCACTGGTTTGGGAGCTATTGCCCGCAGTAACTGTTCCGTTTGCCGCAAATACAGGTTTTAGCTTAGCCAATGCTTCCAACGTCGTGTCTTTTCTCGGTCCCTCATCCGTATCTACAACAAAACTTTTTGTAGCCCGCTTATTCTTTTCATTGATGTAAACCTGCTCTACTGTTATTGGCAAAATGCCATTCTTGAAATAGCCCGATTCAATAGCTTTTATTGCTTTTTGATGACTGTTAAAGCTGAACAAGTCCTGATCTTCGCGGGATACTTTATAGTCATTGGCCACAGCCTCGGCAGTTAAACCCATACTTAAATAATAATCAGGCTCCACGGAGGATACTGTATAATTTGGAGCGGTTTTCCACCCGGCCGTAGGTACCAGGCTCATGCTTTCCACGCCACCGGCCACAATCACTTCAGCTTGTCCGCTCCGGATTTTTGCTGTTGCTATTGCAATAGCTTCCAATCCACTGGCACAATAACGGTTAATAGTAATACCAGGCACATCAACACCAATAGCCCTGGCACTGATGATACGGCCAATCTGCAATCCCTGTTCGGCTTCCGGCACAGCACATCCTACAATACAATCATCAACCAACTTAGGGTCCAATTGTGGCACACTTGCCAACACTCCTTTAATGACATCTACCGCTAAGTCATCAGGACGGGTAAAACGAAAGCCGCCTTTTTTACTTTTGGCTACTGCAGTTCTAAACCCGGCTACTATATAAGCATCTTGCATAACAATCGTCAATTTAAAGTTTTCAATTTTCTAAACAGCAACTCAAATCATTTAAATGATAAATGATAGCATAAAAATAGTTGTTTATGCAACTATAATCAAATAAAGTTACAAAATAATTTCCAAAATGCCTATCATTTTCGCGGCTTTCAACTTCTGAAAAATAAGGCCAGGCAAATTCTGGCACAATTATTTCATAGTCTAAGCATAATTAATGATTTAAAATCCTACAACATGAAAAAGACAAAAAAAGTTATTATTGCCGCTATCATTGCTTTAGGTTTTTCGACTGGCGCATATGCACAACCACAATTGAACTTGGGTGGTTCATTTTTGAAAGGAACAGGAGATAACGATGCTTCATTATGGGGTGGTTCTGCAGGTTTAAAGTTTTTAATTGGTGACCGTGTTGCGTTAGGTGGTGCCATTGGTTTCTATCCTAAAAAAAATAAGGAGTACAGCATTGGTGGCACTACTGCTACTTACTCGAACTCTTTAACAACTGTTGCGGGTACTTTTGATTTCCTTTTAGGTATGAAAGAATCTAAAGTACAGCCTTATATCGGTGCTGATGCCGGTGTGAGCATCAGTACTGTTCGTTTTAATGTTGGTTCAGGTTCCAGTAGCTTAGAGCAAAAAAATAACGCAACCTACGCTTTGCTTGCTCCTAAAATTGGTATCAACCTGGGATTAACGGAATCGATGGGCATATTCGGCCAGGCTAAATATAACCTGACATTTGGTAATGAAAAAGGGGATTCATTTGATGGCGGAGGCGAAGGTATCAGTTCCGACCCGGTAGCCAAATTCTTCACGATTGATGCGGGCATCTATTTCCGGTTTGGAAAATAAATTATTTAACCTTTTTTCTTTAATATATAAAGCGTAGCCTGATTCATTTCAGCTACGCTTTTCATTTTTATTATCAGTCATTCAATTTTAAAATTCTTCTACAACAGATCTTCCCTCTAACCAGGCAAGCATATTTAATACCAGGTAATTCCAGTTTTGAAAGCCTTGATTTAAAACAGGGGTTCCGTTATCCGGCTCGTAATATTCGTGTAATGCACCATGTGATTTAAAATCCTTGCCAAATAAAATAATGGTTTTGGCTGCCAGTTCTTCTGCTTCTTTTCTGAATCCATATTTAACTAATCCCTTCCATGTTAAATAATTCGACACCCCCCAAATTGGCCCCTGCCATGATGATGGATTCCCACTGGCTTTTAAATTGTACATTTTTTCCATTTTGGACAATGTCCTTATTCCAAACGTGGCATTAAATGTTTTCTCGTTTTTAAAATGTTCCGTCACCATTCTGTTTGCCTGCTCCGGTGTAGCAATGCCAGCCCACATAGCCATAAAACCGGACCATACGCCTATTCTCTGGATTAAACCATGATAGGTTCGGGGTGCCCCTCTATGAAACCATTCATTGTTATTGACCGGCCGCAGATTTAAATCGACACTATAATAAAATCCATCACGCTCATCCCAGCAATGTTCTGCGATCGCGGCCTTTAACTTGTCTGCATCTTTTTTGTATTGCGCTGCTACTTCATTTAGTTGAAGCTGACTGCACAGGTATACCATTGCTTCCAGTTCTTTATACAACATAGTGTTAAGATAAATAGATGCGGAACTATTGTCCGGCCGATAAAATGTACTAGGATCATTATCTACACCTATCCAATGGTCTGTTTGCCAGAAAGCCAGACCAGTGGCAGCATGTACTCTATGGTCAACATAGTTATTGACAAAATATTGCATTTTATGAAAATCCTTTCTTAACCATTCTACATCACCATTGTTCGTTTTCACGAGAAATGCGGCATGTTGTGCCAGGCAGGGCTTGTGCATATTTTCCTTGTAGATATCTTTTGGTTTTATTTTGGTCAGGTCCGCATTCCTGTCTATCAATACCGGAATCCATCCGTCAATATCACAGTGTGATAAAAAATTAAGAATACAGCCCTGCTCATACTTTACAGCTTCTTTTTTATCGTTATCAGAACCTTTTTCCATTAATACCTGCCGCAGTGCTACATTACTTAACCAGGAATCCCAGTCCCATAATACTTCGCCATACTGCTTACTACCTGGAACGAGAAAAGGATACGGTAAAGACATACCTGAATCTCTGTACATGCCTTTATAATCCTCATAAATATTTTGTTTAATAATATCACTGTAAGATCTCCAGTCTTCCTTTTTCTGAGCTATTCCACTTAAAGTATGGGTGAATAAGAGTACCCAAAACAGTATTTTTATTTTCATATAACTGGTAAGCATTTAAATATGAGTCAAAATCTGCTCAATAACAGCAAGTAATAATTAAAAATACTAAATAAAATGAAAGCAAAAATAAATATTCGAAAGCAAAGCTAATATTCCTATCGATTGTTAAATAGATATTTCCCTGTTTAATGGCTGCGGCGGACAGCAGGCGGGCGCTCCTGCGACCGGTACGAGCAAAAGTTAGAAGGTACTTAAAACCTTAACCGCTGCGAGTACGACACCCTGCAGTACGCCGGACAAATGCTGCACAGGGAATATATGACCACAGCCCCAAATAAAACCACTTATCCTTAGAATTGCCGATTTATCATAAATAGCTGGCATCATTCCTCTAATGATTATACATTTGTTATACCACACACATCACACCACACGCACACTATCACTTACTATAAAAACAAAAAAATGCTAAAAAAAGGAATTTTACTCAAGCTGTTTGTACTTTTAGGCATGGTACAAACATTTGCGCAGATTAACGGTGCATGGAAGGGCACATTGGAAGTTAGTGGTATGAAATTGAATATCATTTTTAATATTAAAGATGATGGCGGAAAATTATCCGCTACAATGGACGTACCTGAACAAGGAGCTTCCGGCATTCCAATTGATAAAGTAGTTTTTGAGAATCCCAAATTAACACTGAGCGTTGCAGCTGCTGGCATATCTTATGAAGGTGCGTTGGAAGGGAAAGAGATTAAAGGCAGTTTTAAGCAGGCTGGTATGGAATTTCCGATGACGCTTACTAAAACTGAGATTACCAAACCTGGCGATTTATCATTACCTTCTTCGGACGCTGAAATAAAAAAACTGATAGAAAACGATAAAGGTAACTATAAATATACCGTTGAAGATTATTTCAAAAAGCCAAAATCTTCAAGTTTCCAGCTATCTCCTAACGGAAAATATTTATCGTATAAAGAGAAGGATGACAAAGGCAAAAATCATGTATACGTAAAGGAAACGACTACCGGAAAAGTGACCAGGGCTATTGAGGAGAAAGAAGAGTTGATCCGTGGCTACGGCTGGATTAACGATGAGCGCTTATTGTATGTAATGGATAAAGGCGGTGATGAAAATTATCATGTATATGCTGTAAACCTGGATGGCAGCAACCTGAAAGATTTAACGCCTTTCGATGGTGTAAAAGCCAGCATTTTAAATTTATTGAAAGAGCAGAA
Organism: Polluticaenibacter yanchengensis; assembly: GCA_027854065.1. Classification (GTDB taxonomy): domain Bacteria; phylum Bacteroidota; class Bacteroidia; order Chitinophagales; family Chitinophagaceae; genus Phnomibacter; species Phnomibacter yanchengensis. The sequence continues at coordinate 95,087 of JAQGEF010000014.1, forward strand.
GGACTACATTATCGTTTCAATGAATAAAGATAATAAACAAATTCAGGAGCCATATAAAGTGAATGTTGTAACCGGTGCAATGGAAAAGTTGTACACGAACAACGACCCTGCCAACCCTATTATGGGCTATGAATTTGATAAAGACGGTCAATTGAAAGCTTTTGCTAAAATGAAGAATGGCGTGAACTCTGAGCTTTACTATAAAGGTGCGGCAGATACAGATTTTAAATTGGCAAAGGCAACAAAATGGGATGAAACATTTAGTATCATTTCATTTAACTATGCGACGCCAAACCCTGATGACGCTTATGTTTTAACGAACCTGGACAGCGATAAAAGCAGAATTGTACTATACGATTTCAAAACGGGTAAAATTGTAAAGGAAGTTTATGCGAATAAAGATTTTGACGCTTCTATTATTTCATTATCGAGAAAAAGAAACTGGGAAATTGACTACCTGGGCTTTGAAGGTGAAAAGGTAGAAATTGTTCCGGTGAGTGCAACTTTCAAACAAGTTTACAATAACCTGGAAAAACAGTTTAAAGGATACCAGTTTTCCGTGATAGGTAAAACAGATAATGAAGACAAACTGATGGTAATGGTAGAGAGTGACAGGCTTTATGGTACTTATTATTTGTATGATTCTAAAACAGGTAAGTCTACATTGCTTTATGACCTGATGCCGCAATTGAAAGAAGCGGATATGGCTATCATGAAACCTATTACATTTAAAAGCAGGGACGGCCTGACGATTCACGGTTACATTACATTACCAAAAGCAGCATTGGAAGGTAAAAAAGTTCCATTAATTGTTAACCCTCATGGCGGCCCTCAGGGGATAAGGGATAGCTGGGGCTTTAACCCTGAAACGCAATTATTTGCCAGCAGAGGTTATGCCACATTACAAGTAAACTTCCGTATATCCGGTGGTTATGGCAAAGCGTTTTTCAGGGCCGGATTTAAACAGATTGGCCGTAAACTGATGGATGATGTTGAAGATGGTGTTAAATATGTGATCCAACAAGGATGGGCAGATGTCAACAACTTGGCTATTTATGGCGGTAGTCATGGTGGGTATGCTACTTTGATGGGCTTGATAAAAACACCTGAACTGTACAAATGTGGGGTTGATTATGTGGGTGTATCGAACATTGAAACATTCTTTGCTTCATTTCCTGAATACTGGAAACCATATAAGGAGCTGATTAAAGAAGTATGGTACGACCTGGACAACCCGGAAGAAGCTAAAATAGCTAAAGAGGTATCGCCTTTTTACCAGTTACACAAAATTACCAAACCATTATTTGTGGTTCAGGGCGCTAATGACCCGAGAGTGAACATTAACGAATCTGACCAGATTGTAAAAGCATTACGCAGTAAAGGCGTAGATGTTCCTTACCTGGTGAAATACAATGAAGGCCACGGTTTTAGCCATGAAGAAAACACTATAGAATTTTACAAAGCGATGTTAGGATTTTTTAAATCGCATTTAAACTAATTACCAGGAAAGGGGCTGTCCAACATTTTTGGACAGCCCCTTTTTTCATTAAAGCAACCTGATAACCTGCTATACTTTGCATTTTATTTAAATCCGGACTAGTTAATAGAACCTACATCAGATGATTAATCATCAACTTTTAAGACTACTTACTTTACAGCCGGTTTTCTATTTTAAGTTTATGGCTTGAGTAGAATTTTAGCAATAAATACTATTCCTGTAAAGTCCTATATCTACCTTCACTCATATAATCACTTGCCCGATTGATAAAATAAGAGGTTTTTTAAACAAAAAAATGCTTATTCTTACATTTTATGCATAAATAAGAAGATTTAAATCTATCTATTTTTACATTTACAAAACAAATGAGCCTAAATAGACTCATTCTTGATTGTTCCATTGACAAAATAAGCAGTAAAATTTATCAAAAATCTCTTATTCTTACATTTTATGCATAAATAAGAAGATTTAAATCTATCTATTTATACTAAATTTGTACAAATAAGAAAAAAAATGGGTAAAAATACGTTTATTCCAACAGAGAAAATTACAGAGCGAATCCATTACGAAAATCCATGGTGGGTTACTAAAACAATATCCCAAACATACAGCAACATGGCAAAACGCTTGTATTTCGATTTGTTTTACCCTTATGTAAAGGAGCCGAATATCCGTAGAGCATTGGTTCTTATTGGTCCCAGACGAGTTGGCAAAACTGTGATGTTATTTCATAGTATAGAAACCCTACTAAAGGAAGGCGTTGACGCACAACAAATATTTTTTGTAGGTGTAGATAATCCTATTTACATCCACCGGGGGTTAGAGGACCTATTAAATCTATATAAGCAATCTCTCAACTTAACCACTTTAAAAGGATGCTATGTCTTTTTTGATGAAATCCAATATTTAAAAGATTGGGAACGTTATCTTAAGATATTGGTAGATAGCTACCCAGATACTAAGTTTATTGTATCCGGCTCGGCAGCGGCTGCCCTGAAATGGCACAGTACAGAAAGTGGCGCCGGCAGGTTTACTGATTTCATGCTACCTCCTCTTACCTTCCAGGAGTATATTCATTTAAAAAATATGAACCATTTAATTCATGATGGTCATATTGATTATGGTGAAAAATCAATACCGTATTGTCTGACGCATGATATAAAAGCGCTGAACAAAGAGTTTGTACACTATTTAAACTTTGGTGGTTACCCAGAAGTTGTTTTATCGGAAACAATACAGAGCGATATGGGCCGGTATGTAAAAAACGATATTGTGGACAAAGTGCTGTTAAGAGATTTACCAAGCTTATATGGCATCAAAGATGTTCAGGAGTTGAACCGCTTTTTTACTTATATCGCTTATAACACAGGTAACGAATTTTCCTATGAAGCTATGTCAAAAGAAAGCGGCATACAAAAAGATACTCTAAAAAAGTATCTTGAATACCTGGAAGCAGCGTTTCTAATAAAAGTTCTGAACAAAGTAGATGTAAATGCCAAACGCTTAAAAAGGGTTACCAGTTTTAAAGTGTATCTAACCAACCCATCCTTACGTACAGCATTATTTTCGCCTGTAACGGAAACAGATAGCGAGATGGGCAATATGGTAGAAACAGCGGTATTATCACAATGGATGCACCGCGAAAAATTAGACCTGACATATGCACGCTGGAAAGAAGGCAGAGCAGAAGGGGAAGTTGATCTGGTATTATTAGATGAGAAAAAGTTTAAACCAAGCTGGGGTGTAGAAATAAAATGGAGCAATCGTTATTTCCAAAAACCGGAAGAATTAAAAAGCCTGATTCAATTTTGCAAAGCCAATTCATTCCGAAAAGCATTAGTCACATCAATTGACAAATTAGGCGCTAAAAAAACAGCTGACATCGTATTATCATTTTTACCAGCCTCAGTATATACGTATAATATTGGTGATATCACATTGAAAATGAAAAACCCCGGCTAAGGCTGGTTTTTCATTTTTTATTGAGTCGGCAGTATTTCCTGGCTCGACTGTATTGGCGACGCTCCGTTCATCTGCTTGCTACTATTGAGCATTGTAAATTGGCCGCCATAAATTTTGAATTAATGAATAAGCAGACAGTAAAGCATATAGCTTTATTAAAAGATGATCTACATTCGATGAAGATAGAAGCAGCAATCATTCTCAAATTTAAAGAAAAGCCAATTATATTATATCCGTTTACTTGCTCATATCTCCAAGCCATTTAATCTCCTATATTTGCACTCAGCTATATAATACGACACACAATGAAATTACTCTCCACTATCGTGGCATTACTACTATGCCTTAACGTGATGGCCCAAGGTACAGAACCTGATAAGTCTCCACTGGATGTTGCTTATTCCCCAAACAATTTCCCACAGTCAAAAATAAATGGCAAAAACACCTCTAAACCCAATGCCCGGGTACTCTACAGCCGGCCGCAACTGAAAGGCAGGAATATTTTTGGAAATGAAGTGGCTTTTGGTGAAATTTGGAGACTGGGTGCTAATGAAGCTACTGAAATTGAACTATTCAAATCATCCTTATTCGGTGGAAAAAAGTTGGCTAAAGGAAGGTATTCAATGTTTTGTATTCCTAATGCCACCAGTTGGACGATTATTATAAATAAGGATCTTGATGGTTGGGGCGCATTTAATTACAACCAGGCAAATGATGTGATCAGAGTAGCGGTTCCTACCAAAGCGGAAGAGGTACCGGCAGAATACTTTACCATGTACTTTGATGCCAGCAATAACCTGGTAATAAAATGGGATTCAGTTTCGGTAAGCATTCCTATAAAATTCAATGCTATTTAAAACAATAAAATGAAGCGTTTCCTCAAAAGTGTGGGTTTTGCATTAAATGGATGGAGAGCTTTTTTCACGCATGAAAAAAATGGCAGGATACAAATTGTAATTGGCATTACTACTATTATAGCAGGCTTTATTTTTCATTTATCAGCACCGGAGTGGATTGCTATTCTATTCTGTCTGGCATTAATACCTACACTGGAAATGCTTAATAGCGCCCTTGAAAAACTATGCGACCTGGCAGAACCCTCCATAAATGAGAAGATAAAATTTATAAAAGATGTAGCTGCCGGAGCTGTTTTATGGAGCACCGTTTTTGTTATTATCATCGGGGCCATCATTTTTGTTCCTAAAATTCTTGATTGTATAAAGTAGCAGCAACAGATAAAATTCTGAAATCATAATTATTCGATTCATGTGCCGGTTTTGCAACCGGCATTTCGTTTTTATAAGTTTCAGTAATGATCCCATTGTTATAAGCAATATTTTTAGCATGCATTACCATATCCTTCATCCTATTTGTTTGCATCCATAATTGCTGTGGCGGTTCAAAACCTATTTTATCTGTTCTGAAAACAATATTCTGTGGCAACAAGTTTTTTACCGTTTGTCTTAAAATCCATTTGCTATAACCATCTTTCATTTTGAATGATTCATGAAGATTCATAGCAAACTCCACCAACTGATGGCTAAGGAATGGCAACCTTACTTCTATACCATGGGCCATACTATTTCTATCCGCATATCTCAGGAGTTCTTCCAGCCCAAACTGAAATGTATTATAATAGAGTAAATCATTCAGGTGTTTCACAACCGGCTTTTCCAGGCTCCTTATATTACTGTTCACATTTACAAAATCCCTGTCGAGTAAATATTGTTGGCTGAGCAAACTGGTATTACGTTGGGCCAGTTGCCTGGCGGTAGTATTAGGCATCAAGGCTGCCAGGAAATTTTTGTAGTTCCAGTTTTGTTGAATAAAATGATTGGTTTTGAACGCTTTCAATTCATGGAACAATAATTTAGGATTTTCTAATACCAACTGCTGCAAATACCAATGAGTATATTTTTTATACCCGGCCAAAACTTCGTCAGCACCTTGGCCATCCAGTAAGACCGTTACTTTATTTTTCTTTACCAATTGATAAACAGCATATTGAGTATAAATACTGGAACTCAAAAATGGTTCATCCTGGTGATAGGCTATTTTTGAGAACGAATTTTCAAAATCGGAAGCCGTAGGTTCACAGGAAAAGTCCTTTAAATGCAAACTGTCAGCCACCGATTGAGCATATTGTTCTTCATTATTTTCAAATCCGGGAAAGATAGCAGTAAATGCTTTTTGCGAAAAATTGTTTGCAATATTGGTTTGTTTAATAAAGGCAGCAATAGCAGAGCTATCCAAACCGCCGCTTAAGCTGGTTCCGACCGGCACATCGCTGCGCAATCTTAGTTTTACACTTTGCTGTAACAATGTTTTGAATACATCTAAAGCTTCTGCTTCGTCATTTATTTTAAAACGCCGGTCAGGTTTAAAAACATACCATTTTTGTTGAAAAACATTGTTTTCGCTCAAATTAAATTTGCATAAATATCCCGGTGCCAGCGCCTGTACATTCTTGAAAAATGTGGTTGTTTTATCTGTGGGATTCTGCCCCAAGCCCAATGCAACAAAATTGAGCAATTGAGACTGGTTAACTTCTTTCTGTAACCCAATACTCCAGAAACTTTTTATCTCACTTGCAAAATACAATTCGCTATTGAGACTGGTATAAAACAACGGCTTTTCCCCAAATCTATCACGGGCTAAAACCATTGAATGATCTTTTGGATTATACAATGCAAAAGCAAACATACCATCCAGTTTATTCAATGCGTTGGTTAATCCCCAGCAATCAATAGCCGCAGGAATTACTTCTGTATCGCCATCGTTATAAAATAGATAACCTTGTTTAACCAATTCTGATTTAAGCTCCCTGTAATTATAAATTTCACCGTTAAAAACAATGGTGTAGTGCAGGTAATGCAATGGTTGTGCGGCGGCAGAACTTAAATCAATGATAGATAAACGCGCATGTGCCAGGCCTACTCTACCGGATACATCCTGCCAGTTAGCTATACCACCCGGTCCTCTGTGACTTACTGTATGAATCATCTTATTCAACCGATACTCACGCTCCTGTTTATCCTGTTGACTATTATTTAAAGATACAATTCCGGCAATACCACACATGTCGTAAAATTAACGGTTAAAATGAATTCTCTACACGTTTTTCATAAAATGTTTTACTCCATCCATTGTACATCAACCACATTGCCAGAGCATAACAAAATGTAAATCCACAGGTTTCCACATTTTCAAAAGGATTGAGTAACCTGTTAAAAATATCTGCCAGAATACCTTTGTAATTAGTAACAATATCCCAGCTATTCCAACGCAATACACGACCTATATAAATACCAAGTCCCGTCATTAAGAACACCACCAGTTTTATTAATTCACCAATCCGCTTTTGAACCACTGTAGGTAACTCAATCAACCAACGTGTTTCCCAAAAATAATGCCAGGCTTCAGATATCATTTTCATAGACTGAAATGCCAGGATCAATCCACAAAATGCTGTGGTAAACAACATTAGCGAATCGAACCAAACAGGAGCTCCTTCCACATGAGAAATATGCAAAATATCGGTAATCAGGTAAGGAGCATTTGGTAAAAACAATAGCCATATACAGGAATAGAAAAACAATTTCCAGCCTTTCATTTCTTTTTGTTTTACTTGCAGCGCTATGAGTAACGGTATAGCGGCCAGCCATAAATTCCAAAGCAAAAAAGTATATGTAAAAGTTTTGGTAGCAAATACTCTTAATGCCAGTAAAATAATACTTAATACTGTAGCGTATATAACAATATAGTTTTGTTTCAATGTCTTTATCATAGTCATTCAATTTATTTTTTATTAAAGAGCGGGCGTTCAATCTATCTCTGACTTAAAAAATTTTATACCAATCGATACATTTTAAATTAAAGAAAAAAGAATTGTGGAATAAGGTCTATCTACTCACTACTTTAAAAGTGGGGACTGCCGAAGCAGCCCCCTATGGTTATCAGGCAGCAGCATGTGGTGTTTTATTGTACCAGTTTATTTTTTTGCTAAAGTGCATTGCAATAGCCAGCAAAATAAACAAGCCAATACTTCCGGTAATTAATGCAGTATCTTCCAACTGAATTAATGTAAATAAGAACCCGTATAAAAATGATATAAATACAGCCAGGGTAATCGTTGCTTTTGTACTTTTTAATAATCCCTGGATAAAACTACTGATGAGTAAAACAGTTGCCGAACTTGCGATTAAGTAAGCGATTGCAAAACCGGTATATTCACTAATGGCTAATAAAAGAATATAAAACACTACCATTGCCAAACCTATTAATGCATATTGAATAGGATGCACTTGTTTCTTCTGAACATTCTCGAAAATGAAGAATAAGCCAAAGGTTAATCCTATAATTAATATGGCATATTTTATACTGCGATTAGTACTGTTATAATGGTCGGTTGGCTGGATCAATTTTACACCAAACGATAATTCCTTATCATTTAGGTTATGCTGAATAGTAGTGGTGAAAGGTAATGATGCCTTATTGAAATGCCATTCTGCGGTATAGCCATTTTCAATTTTATAATCGGAGCTTACTTTGTAACCATTAAAGGACGGACTGCTCCAATTGCTTTTTTGGTAAAATGAACTATTAGCGGCCAATGGTAAATAATGCAATTGCTCACTACCTTTAATAGACAACTCAAGATTAAACTTCAATGGTTCTGCCTCACTAAATCCTGTAAGATTTACAGGTGTAGATAACCCCTTCTCAGCAATCCTTGTATCTACACCACCCGGCTCCATACTCAAGCTTTGTGTACCAATAGTCAGTTTAGATATTTTGTTGATGCCTTTAAAATCACTGATACCGAAAGATGCAACTGCCCGATCCCAGAATACATTTTGTGGTTCTACACCATTCGGTATTTTGTAATTAAATGTACCTGTAAATTTAGAATTACTTGTATATAGTAAAACATTAAAGAGACTTCTTCCTTTGGGTTCAGTATTAATACTGTCGTGTACTTCCAGTGTTTCCGGTATTAATATAAAAGTACCTTCTTCCCGACGGATCTTACCGGAATCTAATTTTACAAATTCAATATATGGTACAGTCAGGTATAATCCGGATAATAATTGTGGGTCGGCCCATTTCGCGCTGATCTCTTCCTTTACTTCATTTGAGCGCATGTGTCTTTCGGACACCAGGCCCATAATGAGTGTTGAGGGAATTAAAAGAATTAAAACAATGCCTAAAATAATTCCCAGTTTAAGCAATACGGAATGATTGCCGGTATTATTAACAGGAGGATTTTGAGATGTAATCGGTTCCATAATTTCAAGATTTGATTGTTGATTAAATGTTAGTTCGTTGTATGCAGGGTCAGTTAAGTTGTTATCGCTTTCTGTATCAGGAAACTCTTCTAAAGAGGTAAGATCGTATTCACTCGTAGTGCTTTTTGTAAATCGCTCTGCAAAGGCATTGTTTGAAAAGAGAAGTGCCAACAGGATACTAAGATTAATGCCTGCTGCAAAAAGAATAGAATCAAAGTCTCTAAAACCTGTAATGCAAAAAACAAATAAGGAGTATACTAATCCAATAGCAAACGCCATCATATATACTTCTCGCCTGGATTTTGCAACTGTATGATTCTTGTCACTGATAATCTTTATTGCAATAGCCAAAATTATTGCCGCAGGAATAGTTAATACCTCGGCTACGATAAAGACAATAAACAAAAGAGAGGCATCTAATGCATGGTTATCCACGATATTAGTAACAAATAGCAGGATTGTAAAAATCAGCACTGTCAACTGCCATATTCTGAAAGTGAGCCATTTATTAGTTTGCATATTTTATGTTTAAGTATTTAACTCCTTATTTGATTTTTTCACTTGGAAATAAGCATCTATACCACTAATGATTAATGCAATAGCCACACTAATAGCAATTAAAAAGAAGTATTCATCTTGATTATTAAAAAAATCGGGAATCATATAACTATACGCCCAACCAGCAAGTCCACAAATAAGAAATAGAATAATCATTGAGGTAACCACTTTTACCTTGAATTGATATAAGTAGCTTGTAGCAAAACGTAACAATAAAAAAAATGGAATAGTTATAAACATAGCTAGCAAAAAAATGGGTACCAACCAGAAACAATATCCAAAAGTAATAGTCCCCCAATCTTCACTAAGTAGTTTAAAACATCCCAAACTAAAAACGAGAGTAGTTATTATCCATATTTTAGTTTCTATATTTACGGACCTTTTCATAAAAGTGCTTTGAATTACAAAGTATTTAAGCAAAAAAAATTATTTCGCCTGTTGTATTATTTTTTCAAGCATATCAAGATGCTCTTTAAATGCTTTCTCCCCCATTTTAGTAATCTGGTAAGTAGTATTGGTCTTTCGGCCAATAAACCCCTTAAATACAGCAATATACTTTAAACCTTCGAGGGCCTTTAAATGACTCGCCAAATTACCATCCGTTACATCTAACAATTCTTTCAGATCGTTATAGCTAATTTCATCATTCACCATAAGCGTACTCATTATCCCTAACCGAATACGACTATCGAATGCTTTATTTAATTGTGCTATGTTTATATTTCCGGACATTTGTTTGAATAATAAGTAAGAAAAATAAGATACCCTGCCGCCGGATAAATTATTGTTCGGTATTTCTTTCGTATTTATACCACATTACTAATCCATAAATAATGTGCATAATACCGAAACCGATGGCCCAAAAATACAAACCATAACCCGGATTGTACATGCTGATTATCGCCAGTAAAATTTGTATATATCCCAGGTATTTAATTTCACCAATTGTATATCGGGAGCCGCTCAAAAGTGCTAAACCATAAAACAATAAACAGCCTGGTGCTATTAATCCGAAATTGGAAAACTTCATTAACTGCAACAGGTATAACCCACCTGCAACCAATGGAATGGCAGTACTGATTAGAAGTTTTTTCGAAGTTGCTCCCCAGATTGGTGTCCTGGTCTTTTTACTTCTTAAATAAGTAAACGTAAAAGCAAGGATCACTGCCGCTACCAAAGTAACAATAGCTATCTGGAACAAGCTGTTACCCATATAGCTTTGCAATGATACGCCCTCGTACCTGTTAGCCGATGCGTCGTACTGGTTAAAGTCTATTTTTTTAATCAGTGAGTCAGAATTTTTGTTTCTACTAATAATATCATTGGCAAAATGAGCACCTATTAAGGCACAAACACCGGCAGCCACACCGCTCCAGCCACTAAGGCTAATGAACCTGCTGCTCCGCTCCATCATTTTTTTGATATCCTTCAGTGTATCTAAACTCTGCTGACTATTCATAGTTAAAGCACTTTGAAACACAAAGTAAATATAGAATAATTACTCTGCCAAATTTATTTCGCCTTTTTATACTTTATTATGCCAGAATTTTAAAGCAGGTTGATAAAATAAAATTTGATTATGCCTTTAGCGATGGCATTCATAATAACACAACATGATATACAGCTTTGGCCATAACATATGAACTATCAACTCACAACTATCTATTATCTTTGAAACCACTAAACGAGACATATGAAACTTTACACAATTAATACCGGAAACTTTAAACTGGATGGTGGCGCCATGTTTGGGGTAGTACCAAAAGTTATCTGGCAGAAAAGCAATCCTGCGGACAGCAATAATCTTTGCAACTGGGCCATGCGTTGCTTATTGATAGAAGACGGCAATAAATTAATACTGGTAGATACAGGTATTGGCAATAAGCAGGATGAAAAATTCTTTAGCCATTATTACCTGAATGGTGATGATAGCTTAGATAAAAGTTTAGCAGCACACGGGTTTCATAAAAACGATATTACAGACGTTATACTCACTCACTTGCACTTTGATCATTGTGGCGGTGCAGTAGAGCGCAATGGAGATAAACTTGAGACGGTTTTTAAGAACGCCGTTTACTGGAGCAATGAAAGACATTGGAACTGGGCAGTAGAACCTAATGCAAGGGAAAAAGCATCATTTCTAAAAGAAAACATTTTACCCATTCAGCAATCCGGTCAGCTAAAGTTTGTTCCTGTAGCAGAGGATGGCAGCAGGATTCATTTTGAAGGTCATGAAAGCATACAACTGCAATATGCATTTGGCCACACCGACGCCCAGATGCTTCCTGTCATAAAATACAAGGACCAGACAATTATTTATGCAGCAGATTTATTACCATCTGTCGGGCATATCCCGTTACCATATGTAATGGCATACGATATGTTTCCATTGCAAACATTAACCGAGAAAAAATTATTCCTGGAAGATGTCGCTGCAAACAATTATATCATTTATTTAGAACATGATCCTGCAAATGAATGCTGTACCTTGCAGCAAACAGAAAAAGGGATCAGAGTGTTAAATACCGGTAGTCTGAGCGACTTTATTGGATAATCCGAATGAAAAAAACTGGCCTGATACTATACTATACACTAACCATTTTAGCAATGCTGGTATATCTACCGGCATTGCTTGTATATATTGTTGGTCCCGCAGACTGGTGGTTGATGGGATTAATCGGCATCGGGTTTCCGTTTATATATGCGGGCATTTTCATCTGGTTGATCGTCAGTTTTGGAATTGGTAAAAAAAAGAGCGCGTATATCCTTTTAATAGCACTATTAGCAGGTATTCCCATATTTAAAAACGTGTTTGGTTTTAAAAAAACAGAAAAATTCAATGTTGCAAAAACAGGTATAACACTCAGGCTATTGCAATGGAACTGTAATGGCTTCGCAGGTGTCGATCCGGGATTTCCCACATTGATACAACAGAGAAAAGAAGCAGTAGATTTTATTAAGAAATATGACCCTGATATCATTACGTTACAGGAGTTTGGTGATGGTATCATCGGAAAGTTACCATCTACACTAAGATTGCTTACAGATAGCCTGGGATATAAATATTATGCATTCAGACCTTTTTACTATTATCACTTTACTTATGGTTATTGCTGGACAGGAAATGCGATTCTATCAAAACTACCTTTAGCTGATACAGGATATATCGCATATCCCGGCAAAAAGGTACCCGAAGGCATTGCCTGGGCAACAGCTATAAAAGGCAGTGATTCAATAAAAATTGTAACCACCCACTTAAGCAGTCTATTCCTGAATTACAAAGTAACCAGCGAAGGCTACGAACCGCATGTTATAGAAGATTCCGCTATCATCAATCAGCCAGACATTTTTAAAAAGTTCAAACATTTTCAACCCTATCACCAGGTTCAGGCCAATTTCCTTATTAGTCATTTAGAAAAAAATGAAACAAACCATCCGACTATTTTAACAGCCGATCTAAACAATGTACCAAGCTCTTATGTTTATAACAGGATAAAGAGAAACTATACTGATGCCTTACTGGTAAATCAGTTCGGCTTTGGAGGAACATATAAACACAGGCTTCCTAACTTCCGGATAGATTATTGTTTCACCTCTCCCGAATTGTACATATTGCAATCCCAATTGTTTAGCCTTGGCTTATCAGATCATAGAGCTATGTTAATCGATATCCGGTTCTGATCTTTTGTACACTTCTTGCTATAATTTTTTAATAAATTGTATTAGGTTTGCAAACAGGTATGCTAACATTCGTCAGAAAATTAGGGAAGCGGTTTTTCATTACAGCTAATATTGTAGTGTGTATAGTGTTCCTTTTATCGGTTTTTCAACCATACCTCAATCCAAATACGTTCTGGTTTATAGGTTTCTTAAGCCTTGCATTTCCCTACCTGTTAATTGTTGTTGTAGGATTTATTGTTTTCTGGTGTATTTTTAAAATTAAACTAGGTCTTATTTCATTGATTACGTTGCTAATAGGCATAAAACAGATAGGAACATTATTCAACCTGAGCAGCAGTAAATTTCAAACTGCCAAGGAAGCAGGCAGCATTCGGATCCTATCCTGGAATATTAAAGGATTTGAAGGGCTTAGCAATTACAACAGGAAACAAAAATTAGTAAATGCAGAACGTATTTACCAATTCATAACAGAAGTGAACCCAGATATCGTGTGCTTTCAGGAATTTGGCAATTACGAATCGCCTACCTTAAAAAGAAACTATATAAAAGGAATGGAAAGTCTTGGATATAAGCATTATGTCCTCTCAAAAGATTATATCCGTGGAGCACCGTTTCATTACAGCAAAGGCAATGCTATTTTCTCAAAATATAAGATCGTCAAAACCGAACGCTTCCAGTTCACCAGCAACCCGGAAAGTATGCTTTTGGCCAATATAAAAGTAAATGATGACACTATTGGCATTTACAATACGCATTTACAATCCTTTAAATTCGAATCCAGCGACTATAACGATATCGCTACTATTAAAAACAATGATAAGAATATTGTAAAAGCATCCAGTAATATTTTCAGTAAAATGCGCCGTGCTTTCAGAAACAGGGGCGAACAAGCCATCTTTATAAAAAATATAATAGACAACACTACTATACCGGAAATCCTATGCTGTGACCTTAACGACGTTCCCAGTAGTTATGCCTACTGGCAATTAAGAGGTAAGAGAGATGACGCTTTTCTAGAGAAAGGTTATGGTATCGGACGTACCTATATGGGTTTAGCCCCTACTTTAAGAATCGATTATATTTTAACCGATAAGCGGTTCGAAGTGCTGCAGTACAAAACGGGAGACAAAAAGTTAAGTGACCATCTGCCGGTGATTGCAGATATAAAATTACTCAATAAGCATTAGTTTGCCATAGTAGGCACTGTAGCCGTACTATCAAACACATACACATCTTCATTATCCTTTTTCATAAAGTACTTTTCCCTTGCATACTTTATTAATGTAGCAGTATCTTTTTTCAGTTTATTTAACTCCGACCTTAATATTAAATTCTGTTCCTCGTAGTATTCGTTTTTCTTATTCAAAGCTTTTAGTTCGTTTGTACGTTCTATCTGGTTAAATAAGTTACTGTCATCAAAAAAAACAATCCATACAAAAAATGCAGTAATTGTTAAAAAGTACCTGTTAAATATTATTTTGAATATATTTTTCATCGCTTCTGATTGTAAAGATGCAATTTTAATTTGTATTTAAAAACATCTATTCGATGTTATCTTTGTCCCTTTAACATACTTATATGGCAGATTCTAAGAGCAGAACAATCATTCTGGATAAAATAAAAAAATCATTGCAAACAACAACTAATAGGCCATTCGATAACATTACACAAAACACCCAAATATATCAGCCACAGAATGAAGACCTGGACATTCTTTTCGCAGAACAATTTACAAAGATGCAGGGACAATTTAACTATTGTACTTCCGAACAGGATGCCGCTGAAAATATCGCCCAACTTTGCAACAGCAAAAACTGGCAGGCCATATTTATTGGCAATCCACAGATTCAGAACATCCTCTCCAAGATCCCATCACAGCATTTTACCAATAATTTAGCCACTTCAAATGTAAGCGTTACATTTTGCGAATCGCTGATAGCAAGAACAGGAAGTATGATATTAAGCAGTAAATCATCCGATGGCAGGACCACCAGTGTATATGCGCCCGCACATATCTGTATTGCATATACGGACCAGTTAATGTACGATATAAAAGACGGCATTCAACATTTACAACAAAAGTATAGCAACAACAATATTCCGGGTATGATTACCCTTGCAACAGGACCAAGCCGCACTGCGGATATCGAAAAAACGTTGGTTACAGGTGTGCACGGGCCTAAAGAAGTTTATTGTTTTTTAATAGAGCGGAATTGGTAAAATCATATTTAAACGACTATATTTGTTTCATACAAAATATGCTGAAATATGAAATTAGAGTACTTGTTTGTTTACGGTTCATTACGTAAAGCATTGGGGCACCCGGCGCATGAATTTGTTCAAAAATATTACGACTATGTTGGCGAAGCCAAAACAAAAGGCATATTATATAACCTCAGTGAATTTCCGGCCGCAATACAAACTGAAGACGAAAAGTACATTGTAGGAGAGCTTTATAAAATTAAAAACTTAGACGAGTTATCCTTTGCAATGGCACAGATTGACGATTACGAAGGTATTTTAGACGAGGATGGCAATACACCGTTATACAAAAAAGTGAAAGGCGAGGCCATCCTGGAAAACGGTGACACTATTAATGCCTGGGTTTATTTTTACAATCGCAGTATCGAAAGTCAAAGCATTATAGAGTCCGGTGATATCCTGGATTTTAAAAACTAAATAAGATTTTTATAAGGGCGGCCACCAGGCTGCCCTTATTTATGATAGACCTACCTTAAAACGCCTATTGTTAAAAGTTTCTAATCTCCTTGCCCGCATTAATGTTCGTAATCATGTTCTTTCAGATAAAAATACATGAGAAACTAAATATCGTTGTCGAACCTGATTTTTTGGTAGAGTTACTTAAAAGCAATTAATATTGAATTGACATCAATAAGTATCGCACATATAGCGCTTTGGCTATCAATATCCTAATCCGGATATCTAAAATTCACCGGGTATATTGCCATCATTGCGGTAGGGATAGTAGCTAAGTACCCCACAGGCGGCATATAGGAACAGCCTGGCAAAGCTGTGGTAATTGCATTGCCGCCGAGGAGTACTGCGGATAGCCCGGTACAATGATTTTGTAAAAGCAGTGGGTGAGGAACGAACCTTGCTTTTACAAAATCATTGTAACCGCCCACCTCAATAAAGCATTAAAACCTCGGACAAAGCGTTGATTTTAATTCCGTATTCCTGTTCTGGAAAAATAAAATATAAGATAAATTAAGTTCGAAGCCGCCGCGCATCTGGCTGGCTGCTTTTAAAGAGGAAATATTAACATCGTAACTCATGCTTACAGAAAATGGTTTCATATCGAGTTTTACGACTGGTATAATGGCATCTTTTAACCGGAGGTATGAACCGATGTGCAGATTATACTTTGATTGTTCGAACTCATATTGATCGATCGCGAATCCTATCATTGCCCCTAACATGGTTTCGGAATATTTGCCCTGGAGCGTCTGGTTGCCCTGGAAAGTAAGATAAGTACGGTCAGTAAGGCCGAACATAACTCCTAAAGAGTAAACCCATTTTCCCTTTAGCTCTACCTCCGGGTTACGGTAAAAAGAGTTTTTGGGGCGATTAAAATGATGGTAAGAAATGCCCAGCAACAAGTTATCATAAATGGTTTCTCCAATGCTGGTATTAAAGGAAAGACCGGCAGAAGCATCCGCATAGGTCAGCCGGTAATTTGCTAAATTTTCGTTGATACTCAACATAGGATTATACCCGCTCCCATCCCACTGACTGCTCGTGGTAATCTTATCCTGGTCGATGCTACGCTGGCCCAATCCACCCATAATACCCAATGACAAATAAGTATTTCGCTCCTGGCTTAATGACTTTGAGTAAATAAGGGCCGGTAACAGGTAAGAAGTTTTAAAATTGGTAGTCCCCGCTTTATCGTAAACCATTTGCAGCCCTAATGTGAAAACGTCATCATTGTTCACATTGGGTAACTTGAATTCCATACTGGCAGCAGAAGTGACATATGGTGTAGTAACGCTTTGCCATTGATTCCGGTGTGATACCTGGACACGCATATCCCCATTAAAAACGCCTCCAAAAGCAGGATTTCTCCACAGAGGTGTTTCGGTGAATTGTGAAAAATGTATATCCTGTGCAGTTATATTTTGAAAAATACAGAACTGCACCGCCAATGTTACAATCAATAAAATAACTCTAAATCTCTTCTTATTTTTCAAACCAGGTTGCAACATGCTCTCTTTATAATGTATAATAATATTTCAAGGTTGCGCTTATTGGATTAGGGTAACATTGCCTTTTAAAGTAACAATGACATTATTATCGCAAATAACTTCAATTAAATAGACAAAGACATCGGGCGACATTAGTTTACCCTTATAGGTACCATCCCACCCCTGGCCGGGATTATTCATACTGAAGTTACTTCTTTCAAATACAACTTCGCCCCATCTGCTGAAAACCTTCATGTTTTTTATGCTGGTAACACCACGGCCATTCGGATAAAAGTAATCATTTTGTCCATCTCCATTAGGAGAAAACGTATTTGGAACGAATAAATTGTTCGCGTTGCATATGGGCTTAATCTCTACAAAGTCACGTGCCTGGCAACCACCCTGGTTTTCAACCACAAGGCTGTAAATGACAGACCTGGTAATTGTAGTGGCCGGTTCCGGACAGGTGGTACAGCTTAAACCGAAAGACGGAGACCATCTCCAGCGTATAACGTCCGGTGAGTAATCTGTTTTTAATATTATAGGAGTACCTGTAGGTAATTCTATCAAACTATCTATAATATTCACGGTCGGGTATGGATATACCTTAACAGTAGCATAAAGAGAATCCCTGAAGCAATTCATAGAATCTGAGCCAACCACCTTATAAACCGTTGTTTCTTTAGGCTGTACTCTCGGGTTCGCAGCAGTATTGTTATTCATAAAAAGGTTCGGGGTCCATTCATATTTCTCAGTACCCGATGTACTGAACTGCACATACTCCCCTACACAGATCGTATCACCGGTAATAGGTGTCAAAAACCCTTTATATTTTAAATCCACCTCAATACTATCTGAACTTAAACAACCTGCGTTGTTATACCCAGTTACTTTATAAACTGTTTTTTGTGATGGTGTCACTATCACCGTTTCGCAATTATTGCAGTTTAACCCGGGCGCGGGACGCCATTGATAGCGGTCAGCACCGGCAGCTTTTATTTCGTAAGAGCTACTGTTACATATCATTAGATCCGGTGGCAGTACTAGATGCGGTGTATCGTTAACTATAATCTGTGTTCTGGATGTATCCACACAGCCATAATTATCTATAACAGAAGCCCAGATACTGTAATTATTAAAAGTAGGAATATTAAATGTTGGAGGCACCCTATTTCCCGAAGGACTTGCCAAACTGCCAAAATTCCAATTGAAGGTAACCTGGGTCGTATCCGGGTTCAGATGATTTAACCGCAACTGCAAATTATTAACAGGTAAGCATAAAGGCGGTACCTGTACTATTTCAATATTTGGCGATTCTGATACCAGTATTGGTTGCGGCAGTGTATTGAGTACTTCACAATTACTTTTCGTTCTAACGGTTAATTTAGGATAATAAATGCCAGGTTGTTGATATTCATGAACAGGATTCAATTCATTTAACACAAAAGTACCATCACCAAAATCCCATCTCCGGCTCGTAATTTCATCATCCGACACCGTTGAATCCCGGAACTGGACTATGCCCCTGTCGCAAAAGATGCTTTTTTCAAGCTGGCGGATCTGCGTTTTCGCACCTAATACCCTAATAGTATCTTTTCCGGAAATTGCGATCTGGCAACCCAGGTCATCTGAAAGGATAATTTTAGGAACATATTTACCCGGGTAATCATAAGTATGCGTACTGGTAGGAACAACAGTTACATTAGAAGTACCATCACTGAAATCCCATGTATAGCTACTCGTGTTCTTGGCAACCGCTTTTAATTGCAGTGTTACCGGCGGACAGACAGAAGCCGGATCATACTCCAGGTAACCGCTCGGTCCCTGGATCACAATTTCCTGGTAAGCAGTATCTGTACAACCACCATTTCCGATTACAACCAGCCTTGTTTTAAAAATACCGGCTTCGGTAAACGTATGGAACGGATTTTTCAGAGAAGAAGTATTACCGTTCGCAAAATCCCATTCAAAAATAACGCCTCCTTCAGCCTTATTCGTAAAGTTCACCTGTAACGGCGGACATGTTGAAAATTTATCGCTGACATCAAACTGGGCTTTCGCATTCATAACAGCGATGTACTTCAATCGTGACATTTCACTGGTACACCCAATTTCATCCGTGATTTTCAACCTGATATCATAGTAGCCCGATTGAGGAAATATAAATGCGGCATTTGTATCGCTGCTCGTAAGACCGTTGCTGGTGGTCCATTCAAACTTCATTTTCTCACCGGTAGATAAATTTTTCATAATGGACCGGGCACCAATACAAATCAGCGTATCTGTCGTTTCAAAGTTAGCCACCGGCTTGTATATCTTGATAAATGAAGATCTTGTTATCGTATTTTTACAGCCCAAAACATCTTCAACCGTTAGCCTGATCAGTTTATTACCGGGGTTTGTAAAAGTATATTGCAGAGACTGACTGGTTGAAGTAATGTCCCGCCCTTCAATATTCCATGTCCACTTTACAACGTTCTGGTTATTCTGAACAACTGTAATATCTTTAAATTCAATAGGAACACCCGCACAAACCTGCTTATCCTGCGTTGTAAAATCCGCTATTGGTCCGAATTTTATGATGTTCACACTTTTGGAGATTATTGTAACACACCCCCCGGACTGGATAGCATGTAGTTCTATCGTTTTATTTCCAAAAGTGGTTAAAGTATCAAGATAAGTCGTACCTGTGATCGTATCAGATTTTTTCTGGTCAATATACCAGACGAATTTCTTATACTTACTTAAGGCATTTGTACTACCCGTAACAGTAAAAGTAGCAAAGCTCGTGTCACAGTTTCCTTTAAAAGCAGCTGTAAAATCGATACTTTCATTAGTAATGTTTATATCCCTTTTTATTTCATCCTTACATTCATCCTGTTCCACATACAATCTTAAACCATATTTCCCCTCTGCAGGAAATTTATAGTTAATAATTGAATCCGAAGAAATTTCAACATCATCAATATACCATTTTCTCACAGTAGGCCGTCCTACCGAAACATCTATAAAATAGTAGTTAAAAGGGTCCGTACAATCAACACTATCCTTAAACAAAGCCACCGGCGGTTTAATATAAACAAAACGCTCTTTTGTAATGGAATCCATACAGCCATTATTCCATACAATCAATTTCACGTCAAAAAAACCCGTGTCCACATAGCGATAATTAGGATTTTGTGCTGTAGAAGTACCACCATCCCCAAAGTCCCAGAACCATTGATCACCAATATCTGACAAATCTGTAAACCTTATTGGCGTTTCTGCGCACACATTATCCTTATCTACTGAAAAATTAATTTTAGGTTTTTGCCCCAACCTGATTAATGACGCTAAGGTATCCGTACAGCCGGTTTCCGAAGTAACAATAAGTTTCACCTCATAGTCCCCCGGCTGACTGATTTTATAAGGCCAGGTAGCACCCGATGAGACATCCCCCGTACTGAGTGACCATTCATATTTAGTAATAGGCTCTCCGGAAATAATTCTTGGAGTAAAATTAAAATCGACAGGGGAACAACCGCTGAATGGCAAACCGCTGATTTCCGCTATTTCCGGGTTTCCCACTACAATTGCGCCGCTCTTAACCAGCGTATCCGTACAACCATTGCTGTTTCGTACAATTAGTTTTACAGAATACCTGCCCTCCTGTGTATAGGTCACTGTAGGATTATCCAGCGTTGACGTCTGTCCATTCCCAAAGTCCCACAGTACAACCGTACCCGATGTTGTTTCATTCTTAAAGTTCACCTGTACCGGCGCCTTACATGCCCCACCCCTGTCTGTACTGAATGAGGGTGTCGATTTTGGGATAACAGTTATCTGCTTGGTCACTGTCGCTTCACACGCACCAAAATAGGAGGTTAAAGTCACATCGAATGTGCCCGGTGTTAAAAATGCCGTACTTGGATTAATAGTTACAGACTGCCGGCCATTGCCAAAATCCCATAAAACACGGGACAATAAATTAGAAGGAGTAGAAGTATTATTAAATATGACAGACTTATCCTGGCAGACAACCGCATCCGCAACATTAAAATCAGCTTTAAAACTGGCAACATTTATGGTTTTACTTAATGCCTTTGTATCAACACAACCGTTCTTATTTTTTATTTGCAATGTAGGTGTAAACGCCCCCGCAGTAGTGTACGTATAAGTTGGATTCTTTTCTGTGGACGTAACCCCGTTTCCGAAATTCCATAAATATTCCGTAATATCAGCCCCATAAGTATCTCCCTTAAATGTAGCCGTAAAAGGTAATGTACAGGATTCACTGACATTAACTGACGGATATGCCCTTATTGAATCAAAAACAGTAATATAATTGTTGATGGTTTTCGAATTCGTACACCCGTTTGCGGTCGTAGCAATCAGGGTAATGCCAAAGACCCCCGCCTTATTATAAATATGTGTTGGACTTTTGGTAGTAGATAATACCCCATCCCCGAAATCCCAGGAATAAGTAATTGCACCCGCAGACTGGTTCGTCGTATTATTGGTAAACACAACAACGTCCGGCATACATAAAGTCGTTTTGTTTGCTACAAAATCAACCTCCGGTTTAGAGTATATTTTTAACAGGTCCCGTTTGGTGGCCACCACCGTATCCTTCCCGTTAATGACTTTTAAAGTAATGGTATAAGTACCCGCATTAAAATAAAGCGTACTTGCATCCATATTTGGGCTGGTAACACCATTGCCCAAATCCCATAAGTATTTAGTATTAGAGTTGACACCGGTCGATTTGTTCGTAAATACAATTCTTATCGGAGCACATCCTTCAACCTTATCAACCTCAAAATCTGCTACCTGTGCCCTTAGTGTTGTAAAAACAAAACTCAGGAATGTTAACAATAATAATGATTTATTATAATTTCGATTTTTCAACACGAATATTTTTAATTTATACCATATTCAATATTTTAAGGATAAGGAAAGTATAAAATTCATTAAAAATTGATAAGTCCATAAAAAACAAACCATTCAATTAGTCAATCGAAAATAATTTATTTCTATGAATATTAACAATTCTATTACAGACATAATTACAACCCTTGAAGCTTCTTTTCCTGTGAGTTATCAGGAAAGTTATGATAACTGTGGCTTAATAGTAGGAAACTACAACAATAATTGTACTGGAATCCTTTGTGCACTGGATTGTACCGAAAAGGTGGTAGAAGAAGCCATCAACCTTAAATGCAATTTAATCATCACGCATCATCCGCTAATATTCAGTGGCATAAAAAAACTAAGTACAGATAATTATATCAACAGGACCATTGTACTTGCCATTAAAAACAATATTAACATTTATGCCATCCATACTAATCTTGATAATTTCATTAACGGCGTAAATTCATACATATTCAGGCAATTAAGAACAGTTAACAAAACGTTAAATATACTCAAACCAAAATCAGGCTTATTATGTAAGCTGTACACATACGTTCCAAACACCCATTTAACCCTCGTAAGAGACGAATTATTTAAAAGCGGGGCCGGGCAAATTGGCAATTACAGTTCCTGTAGCTTTAATACAGAGGGTACAGGCACATTTAAACCGTTGCAAGATGCCAACCCGTTTATAGGTAACGCAGGTGGTGACATGGAAAATGTGAGTGAAACCAAACTGGAAGTCATTTTTCCCGTCCACAAGAAAAACGCCATTATTAAAAGCCTTAACCAGGCACATCCTTACGAATCCGTTGCATACGAGATCATTACATTAGAAAATGAGAACCCGGAAATAGGAAGCGGTATGATCAGCCAACTGGAATCGCCCATAGAAGAAACCGATCTTCTTGCATTATTGAAAGCCACATTCAACCTGCCGGTAATAAAACATACCGCATTATCAGGAAAACCCGTCAAAAAAATTGCCGTATGTGGCGGAGCAGGCAGCTTCTTAATAAAAGATGCCATAGCCGCAAAAGCTGATGTTTTCATTACCAGCGACCTGAAATATCATGAATTTTTTGATGCCGACAACAAAATATTACTTATTGATATCGGGCATTGGGAAAGCGAACAGTTTACAATTAACTTAATTGTAGATTTTTTAAATAATAAATTCCCTAACTTTGCAACCTTTATTGCCGGGGAAAAAACAAACCCGGTAAACTATTATATATAATATGGCAACTGTTAAAGATTTCTCTGTACAAGAAAAATTGATATCACTTATCACGCTTCAAAAGATAGATTCTAAATTAGATGAAATCAGAATTTTAAAAGGTGAACTTCCAATGGAAGTAGCCGATCTTGAAGATGAAGTTCATGGTTTACAAAACCGTCGTACACGCATAGAAGACGAGATAAACGGTATCAACGACTTTATCGAACAAAAGAAGCAGTCGATTGTAGAATCACAGGAACTTATTGCTAAATATGAAAAACAAAGCAATAATGTTAAAAACAGTCGTGAATATGAAGCTATTACAAAAGAGATCGAGATGCAGCATCTCGAAGTAAAATTAGCTGAAAAACATATTAAAGACGCCAACGAAGAATTACATGATAAAGCCAGGAAACTGGAAAACGCCAACAAAAATATTACTAATAAAGAAGCTATTTTAAACGAGAAAAAAGCAGAATTAGAAAAAATTATTGTTGATACGGAAAAAGAAGAAACACATTACAACCAGCTATCAACAGAAGCCCGTACCAATGTAGATGAGCGCTTATTAGCCTCTTATCAACGTATCAGGGATAATTACCGCAACGGTTTAGCAGTAGTACCGGTAGAAAGAGATGCCTGTGGCGGTTGTTTCAATGCCGTTCCACCTCAGCGTCAGAGCGAGATTAAACAAAGCAAAAAAATTATTGTTTGCGAAAACTGCGGTCGTATCCTGGTAGATTCAGACCTTAATGACAGTATCGAAGCCAAATAATTCGTTAAATAAGACTTATTTTATACTTAAAAGCAGGAGCATTTCGGTTCCTGCTTTTATTTTTATACAGCCATGTTCAGATTTTTGATCACTCTTACAGTCGCCTTATTCAGCACATTCAATACAAATGCGCAGAAAGCGTTTGCATTCAACAGCAATTGCGCCACAGCATACAACCATGTAATGAGCCTCAAACTAAATGAGGCAGAAAAAATCATCGAACAGGAACTCTTACAAAATCCCAATAACCTTGCAGCACATTTCATCAATAATTACATAGACTTTTTCATACTCTTTCTCACAGAAGATAATAACGAGTTTAACAACAGGAAGGCAAACAAAGACAAACGGTTAAAACTCATCAATGAAGCAGACGACAGTTCCCCGGTAAAAGGCTTCTCCAAAGCCGTCATAGAACTTCAGTGGGCAGTGGTCAATATGAAGTTTGGCAATAAATGGGCAGCAGGCTGGGGATTCCGGGATGCGTTCAAACTCGCCAACGAAAACGCAAAAAAATATCCCGCATTCTACCCCAACTACATGCTTCTCGGCCCAATGCAGATGATGGCAAGCACAGTACCTTCCGGCTATAAATGGCTCAGTAATATGATGGGCATCAAAGGCAACCTCACTGTTGGTAAAAACAATATGAACGCCTTTCTCAATGCCAGGGATAACTGGAGCCAGTTCTTTATGAATGAAGGCATCTTCTACTATTGCTACATCATGCACTATGTGCTCAACAAAGGCAGCGATGCGCTAGCCCTGATAAAATCCAAAAATCTCGATATTGTCAACAACCATTTGTTTGCATACATGACTGCCAATCTCTCATTAAACAACAAACAAAGCAAACAAGCCATCCAGATCATTCAGAACAAAAATCCAGGCAATCAATATTATGATACCCCCATCTGGGATTATCTGCTCGGGTTTGCCAAATTATACAACCTGCAACCCGATGCCAACATTTATTTCGAAAAATATTTAGCCGAGTTCAAAGGAAAGTTCTATGTAAAAGACACCTGGCTAAAGCTCGCCTACCACTACCAGGTCCATAACAATCCCGCCAGGTACGATTACGCCATCAGCCAGGTCATCGCCAAAGGATCAACCACAGCCGATGCAGATGATAAAGCATACAAAGAAGCAAAAGCAGGTATAAAAGCCAATACCATATTACTCAAAGCAAGATTGCTCAACGATGGCGGCAACAATATTGAAGCCATCAACCTCCTTGCCCAACATCCCGATGCCTATACAGATCCCGATGATCATTTAGAAATGCTCTACCGCTCCGGCCGCATTTACGAAGACATGGGGCGCAATACCGATGCCCTCCGTTTTTACCAGCACACCATCAACTTAGGCAGCAATAAAACAC
This sequence comes from Polluticaenibacter yanchengensis, assembly GCA_027854065.1. Lineage (GTDB taxonomy): Bacteria > Bacteroidota > Bacteroidia > Chitinophagales > Chitinophagaceae > Phnomibacter > Phnomibacter yanchengensis. Next base: position 120,553 of record JAQGEF010000014.1, read on the forward strand.
AGTATTTCGCCGCAAGGGCCGCATTACAGTCCGGCATTATCTACGAGAACCAGAAGAATTATACCAAAGCCACAGAATATTTTAATATATGCCTCAAAATGGAAAACCACGATTACAAAAGCTCTTTAGACCAAAAAGCTAAAATGGGCCTGCAAAGAATAGGTAAATAATAATCAACAATCCATTCTAAACACATTCTCCATCTACACAAATCCAGGTGTAGAAAATACATTTTGGGGCTATCAGCCCCCTCACACCACCCATCATTCGTTCGGCGTACTTAGGGCTCGCTACGCTCGGTGCTCAGGCACCAGCCGCTAAGGCGGCTGCCCACGTATACCGCAGCCTTTGAATTTTTGTACAAAAATGAACAAAAGAATGTCCAATGCCCGGCGGCTGCCGGATATTTTGGGCAGCGAGGCACGAGCTGGCCACGTGCCGGAAATGAGATATTTGCATCTATTTTTAGTAAACCGGCATCGTATGAACGCACGTGGCGGCACCCCAAATTAGCCGGAACAAATGTTGAATAAATATCTACCGTTGAAAGCCCCAAAATAAAAGAAAATAAGGAAACTCCATTTGCAAACGTTCAGAGCGGCAGAATCATCTTATTTTTAAGTACCAAATTTTATAAAATGACACATTTTAAAAAACACTTTATACACTTGCTGGCAATGGTAGTGCTGGCAGGTTGTACGGAGCAGAACCCACAAAACCGAAGCTTAGACAATTTATTAGAAGCTATTGATGGCAAAGGCTTTTCAGAATACATGTCAGTTTTAGCTTCTGACAGCCTGGAAGGCAGAAAACCTTTTACCAACGGGGAAATCAAAACGATTGACTACCTTAAAAATGAATTCGGCAAGTTGGGCCTTGCACCCGGGAATGGAAAGAGCTATTTGCAGGAAGTACCGCTTGTGGATATTAAATCCCAACCGGCAGGCAATCTTGTGTTTAAAGGCAAAGCCGGCAGTGTTTCTCTTAACTACCTGGAAGATTTTGTGGCAACATCGAAAAGAGCCGTAGCACAAACTGCGCTGGAAGCATCGGATATGGTATTTGCAGGCTTCGGTATTGTAGCCCCTGAATACAACTGGAACGATTATAAAGACATTGATGTAAGGGGTAAAACTGTTCTGGTATTAGTGAATGACCCGGGATTTTATGACAGCAGTTTATTCAGGGGTAATAATATGACCTACTACGGCCGTTGGACATACAAGTTTGAAGAAGCTGCCAGGCAGGGTGCTGCTGGTGTGCTGATTATTCATGATACTAAACCTGCCAGTTATGGCTGGACTGTAATAAGAAGCAGTTGGTCTAAATCTAAACTATCGCTTCAAACGGCAGACAATAATATGTCCAAGCCTGCTGTAGAAGGCTGGATCAGTCAGGCTTCCACTGAAAAGTTACTGGCTCTGGCAGGACTTGATAAAAGTATTTTCCATGATGCACTGAAACCGGGCTTTAAAGCTTTCCCTATTAATACGACCGCATCTGTCACCTTAAATAATACGATCAAAAAGTCTGTATCTAATAATGTGGTAGCAATGATACCTGGTAGCAAAAGGCCGGATGAATATATTATCTATACGGCCCACTGGGACCATTTTGGCATTGGCGAAAAAATTAACGGTGATTCTATATACAATGGGGCGGTAGATAATGCCAGCGGGACGGCTGCCTTACTGGAACTTGCAAAAGCGTTTATGAAATCCAAACCGGAGCGCTCAGTGGTATTCCTGGCAGTAACGGCTGAAGAGCAGGGACTACTTGGCTCCGAATATTATGCGACCAACCCGATATACCCACTATCAAAAACCGTGGCTGACATTAATATGGACGTGCTGCAGCCATTTGGCAGAATGAAAGATATTATTGTAGTGGGTAAAGGGCAATCTGAACTGGATGAATACATTGAGAACGCTGCCAAAAAGCAAAACCGCATTACCCGTGGTGAACCTGACCCTTCGGGCGGCTGGTACTTCCGTTCCGACCACTTCAACTTTGCTAAAGTTGGGATTCCTTCATTATATATTGGTAATGGTACTATCTCTGTAGATAAAGGGGAAGAATGGGGTAACGCACAAAAGAAGGCCTACAATGATAAATTATACCACTCCCCTAAAGATGAATACGCTGCGAATTGGGATATCAGCGGTATTATTGAAGATATCCGATTGCTGTTTGACGTTGGTTATACTTTGAGCAATGAGACCAGTTTTCCGAAATGGAAAGAGGGGTCTGAGTTTAAGATGAAGAGGAAGGAGTAATCAATCAGCCGGTTTTATGCATGAATATCTATTTGAGACCAACAAAAAAGGGACGTTATGTAACATCCCTTTTTTGTAGTATAGAAAAAAGACTTCTTTGACTATTTGCTTAATGTATTAAAGTCTGTTTCTTTAGCAGGTACCACCCATGTCCATTTATTTTTTTGACTTGGCTGAATGGTTACAGCTAATGAACTAATGAAGTTACCGCCTTTGTCGAAAGCAAGTCTTTCAATTGGCTCATTCCAGCGTTTTTTATCGAACCAATCAAATCCTTCTCCCCACAATTCAATGCCGCGATAAGTTTTGATTTCCTGTAATAAAGCTGCACCTGTTTTATTAACGGTATAGCTGGCATCTCTACCAGAAGTACGGATTAATTGTAATAAAACATTCTGAACTTCTTCTGCAGGTTTGTTTTGCATGTGTTTAGCCTCTGCTTCTATCAGGTACATTTCTGAAGACCTGAAATGATTCAAATGACCAACACCTGCCTGAGCAATATTGCTGATTTTAAAATTCATATAAGCATAAGCAGTAGCATTGCTCTGAAGTGCCGGGTAATCTGTTCTGGCTTTAGCAGTCAAAGCAGTTCCTGCTACACCTGTAGAAGCAGTGTAAGTATATCCTGCCGGATTCAGGAACATTCCTTTTCTGATATCTGTTGCAGGTATTTTATCATACAATGTTTTAGAAATACACTTAGGATAAGTTCTTACTGCACTTGCTGTTGAGTTGTAAGCAATGTAGGCATGGTAAGAGTAGAAGTAAAGTGTTTCGTCTTCTGCACCATAGCTGCTCCATATCCATTCAGATGTAGGACGGTTGAAACCGCTTTTGTAATCTGTATTATTCATTAACGGATAACCTTCTCTTGCTTTTACAGCATAAGATTCAGCCAAGGCCCAATCCTGTTTTGTAATAGCAGCACGTGCATAAACCGCATAAGCTACATTAATATCCATGCTGTAATTATTTGCACGTTTTAAACCAGATTCGCCATATAATTTAATGGCTAAATCCAGATCGTCATAAACCTGCTTATAAGTTTCAGCTAAAGTACTTAAAGCCATATCTCCCGTAGAAAGATCTGTTCTAAGTAAAATACCTTTGCCGGCACCATTGTTAGAATCAGCCCATCTGTTGGCATACAACTGAGATAGCATAAAGAAGCAATAAGCTCTATAGGTTAACGCCTGTGCCTTAATAAACTTTTTCTCAGTATCCGGCCCTGTGGCAGCATCTATCCTGGCAATAACTGCATTGGCATTACTAACGATCATGTAATAATAATACCAAGGGTAGTAATCATAAATAGAATTGAAACTTTCGTAAAATTCGCCATTGATGATATTTGACCAACCGGAAAGGTTTACAAAGAAGTTTTCTCCCGGATAGTTGCCATAATACATTTTAATAGTACCTTCTCCGTTAAAACCCTGAGAACCTAAATATTGCCTGGTCATTAACTTTGCCAGTCCGTTTATAACCATTTTAGCATTCGTAGTAGATTCGAACGCTGTTTCTGTTGAAGTTGAATTTGTTGGTTTTGTATCTAAATAATCCTTACTACATGAAGATACCGTAAGAATTAAAGTGGATGCCAAAACTATATTTTTTAATAATTTCATTTGATTTATTTTTTATAGTCCTAGATTAATACCAAAAGACATAACCCTTGGTGTAACAAATGCATTAACACTGGTACCAGCAAAAGATTGCTGAGGGTTCATACCCATCAATTTTGTATATGTATATAAATTCTCAACTGCAAAAGAAACTGATGCATTTCTTATTTTATACTTACTTAAAATTGCCTGTGGAATTTTATAACTTACATTAATGTTTTTAAGTACGATATAAGATCCGTCCTGTAAAAATCTTGAAGACGTAGCATTATTATTTGTGCTGTTCTTAAAGTTTATTTCAGGGATACCATTTGGATCTATCCTGTTTTCAGACTTTTCAGTCATTCCTTCCGGAATACCTTTCCAGGACCTTAATACATCTGTATGCATAGAACTTGGTGTTCCTGATGTACTCATTAATGAAGCATAAGAATCATCATAGGTTTTACCACCAAATGCATAAGTAATAACAGCACTGAATGTTAAGTTTTTGTACCTAACTGATGGTGTTACGCTACCAAATACTTTTGGTATAGCAGAGCCAGACCAGTTTCTTTCTGCATAAGTAGTATTAAGTGTATAATACTGACCATTAATTTCAACTAAATGCTCAGCAGGAATCGGGTTCTTGCTCGGATCTGAACCATTTACATTATAATCTTTTGTATTTGGTTTATATAAAGAACGACCAGTCATTTGATCTACGCCTACAAACTGATTTAACCAGAAATCGTAGATACCATGGCCTTCCATATATTTTTTAGTTCCATTGATAATACCATTCTCTCTGTTCTCAGGAGGTAACTTTAAGAACTCGTTTTTCATTAAAGTAGCGTTAGCACCTAAACTAACAGAAAAATCTTTAGTGTTTAATATGCTATAATCCACAGTAATTTCAAAACCTCTGTTAGAAAGCGTTCCTATATTTTGCGCAATGGTAGATTCCGCATTACTAGTAGAAGTACCGCCGGCACTTAATGGCCTGTTTACATCAAAAATCAAATCGATTGAGCGCTTATCAAAATAAGTAACTTCAAAACTTAATTTTTTAAACAAAGTACCTGAAATACCTAAATCATACATGCCTGAGGTTTCCCATTTCAGGTCTCTTGCCTCATTCTGAACTTTATAAAGTGCCGCAGCATTTCCATTTTGTGCCACTGTGTATAAAGCCATCCATGCATATTCGGTAGCCGCATCTCTGTTTCCTAATTCACCATAAGAGGCTCTTAACTTCAATTGGTCTAACCATGAAACATTTTCAAGGAACTTCTCTTTGTTAATTAACCAAGAACCACCAACTGACCAGAAAGTACCCCATCTTGTATCGCTGCTATACCTGGAGTTACCATCTCTTCTTAAGGATACATCAACGAATACTTTATCATTATATCCGTATCTCACACGACCAAGGTAGCTTTCAGTCCTTGTTTCTACTTCGTAACCATTTAAACTTGTGATGTTATTAAAGTTACTGAAAAACGGATTGTTGGCAAATGACTCATTGGTTTTATAACCATATAAATAATTGTACCTATTAGCATAGTTTTCATGTGCAACAAACACATCTACATCATGCTGGCCAAACTTTTCATTCCAGTTTAAAGATTGTCTCCAGTTATAGTTTTTGTAACGATAATTGGTACTGTTAATTCTTCCGTTATTACCTTGTCCATCACCAATAACTGCACTATTGTAAGTTTCATTATCATTGTTGCGAACGTTTAAATCTCCGTTTACAGAGAAAACCAGGTTTTTAAGGATGCTGATATCCACATAAGCCCTACCATTTAATGTATTTCTGGTAGTTTTATCTTTATTCAGTTCGTTTTCCCAAATAGCATGTCTTGCTACGCTCTGTAAACGTGTCACACTACCGTCATCATAGATTTTATTACCTGAACCATCCAATACATAATCACCTGTTGTTGTATTATGCAAATGAACAGGATAAATAGGAGCAATGCTTCTGGCAAAAGAGATAGGGTTCACGATGCTTCCTGAGCTACCGGTTCCAGCAGGAGAATTATTAGACATCTGGTGAGATGCTGATAAATTAAAGCCATACTTGAACCAATCGTTAACTTGTAAGTTCGCATTTAACCTACCTGAAAAACGTTTATAATCGGAATATTTCAGGTAACCTTTCTCATCTACATAGCCAACACTAAAACTCATGCCGTTTTTATCATTACCATTTCTTCCAGATAAAGTATAGTCTTGTCTGTGACCGATTCTTTCGATAGGTTTAAACCAATCCAAATCATCAACATAACCAGGTAATATAGACACGTTAGGAAGCAATTTTCCATTTGTATCGAATAATTGGTTGGCTGGTTTGTCAAAGATGTTTAACCTTAATTTGTCTGATACTAAGTATTGTGAAGCTCTGGCACCTGCAATAGCGTCTGTAGGGTAAAGAACCGGGTCATTGGATTTAAGTTCATTTTTAAATCCCTGCCACATTACTTCCATATACTCTTTTGCATTCACCCTGCTGTATTCATTGATACCTCTTTGGTACAGACCCTGGTTGGCAACAATGTCCACCATACTTTTACCGCCTTTAGCGCTTCTTTTGGTTGTAACAACGATTACACCATTAGCTGCCGCACTACCATATAAAGAGGCAGCCGAACCATCTTTCAATACTGAAATCGATTCTATATCTACCGGGCTGATATCTGTCAGATTCCCTCCAAACGGCGCATTGTCCACTATTATTAACGGACTATTATTAGTTAAAGAACCAAACCCCCGGATACGGATAGTTGCATTCGAACCTGGTTCACCAATCGTGTTATTCACCTGGATACCGGCACCGGCACCCTCTAAAACACCAATAGCGTTGGTGATAGGTCTTTTTTCAATTTCTGAGGCCCCTACTGAAGTAACAGAACCTGTTAATGCACTTTTTTTAGAGGTACCATAAGCAATTACAACTACCTCATCTCCTTTTGCAATTGACTGCTGCAGGCTTACATTAAAAACACCGGATTGATTTACCTGAATTTCCTTCTCTGCATTACCAATAGAAGTAATGACTATCGTTTTGGAATCATTGGGTACAGTAATGGTGTAATTACCATTCTCATCCGTGGTTGTACCAATCTTGGTCCCCTTAACTGTAACAGAAGCACTCGGAACTGGCTTCCCATCTTCATCTGTAACTTTTCCTTTAACAACTTTCTGGGCATAAGTAGCCATTGTCATTAACAGGAAAGCCGCTGAAGTAAATAGCAGTTTTCTCATTGTAGTTTAGTTTAATAGTGACTTGAGGAAAAAGTTAATTTTCCAATTTCGGGGGTAAAAATAAGTAAATCTACTTACCACATTTAACAATTCATTTTTTTTAGAAAAAAATCAATTTATGCTCGCATTTTACTTAAAAAACCAAAAAAATGGAATTCAACGATAAAAAACATATAGGTATTGAATGAAATTTATACAATGAAAATAAAATATAAATGCTTTTTTTATATTTTATTCATTTACAATTAAAAAAAATTCATTTCAGCAGCTAATAGCAGTAAGCACCTGTAAAAAGGTGCAGTAACGTACCGACAATTGGTATTTCAAGGGTGCATTGCCTGTTATTTTTTTCTATTAATTATAAAAATAGTGGCTATGATACAGGCGCTTCCTATCCAGTCCATTGCAAAAAATGAAACGTTCATCCATACCACTGCAATAATGGTGGCAGATAAGGGTTCTGCTGAAGCCAGTAAACTGGATTTCTGCCCGCCAATTATTTTTACCGCAGTAAGGTACGCATAGAAGGCCAGTAGCGTTCCGAAGATCACGATGAAAGTTGCTGCTAAAAAAGTATTGAAGTCCCAGACTCCTGTTATTTCCCAGGGTGCTTTTACAAATGAAAAGGCAATGCCTCCAATGAACATACCCCATCCTACAATTGTATTGGAAGGGTATTTATTCAATAACTTTACGGGTTGTAATGTATAAATGGCTAAGGCCACGGCTGAACTTAATCCCATTATTAATGCCATTTTAGAAATGGACAATGTACTGGTATTGCCATGGGTGACTAAAAGAAAGGTACCTAAAACAGCTAAAAAAACAGCTATTATTTCTGTCAATGATGGCAGTCGCTTATTTTTTAATGCCTGGTAAACAGCAATGAGAACGGGACCTGCAAACTGGAGTACAGTAGCTGTTGCTGCATTTGAATGGCTAATGGCAGCAAAATAGGTGTACTGAACGGCCAACATACCTGTAATACTGAAAAAGACAAGCTGCCGGGTATCTTTTTTATTGTGCCAGATTGTAAACAAGGACTGCCTGTTTGTAAAAAAAGAAGCTGCCAGTAAAATAAAGCCAGATACCAACATCCTCACAGTTATCATCCATTCTACCCCTACCCCTTTTTGCTGAAACAGATACTGACCGAATGAACCGGAAATCCCCCAAAGTGTTGCAGCCAGTATGGCTAACGTAAATCCTTTTATTCTTAAAGACTTTTCCTTTGCATTGTCTTGTTTTGTATCTGTCTCATTGAAAGAAGGCTCTATTACAACGCACTCCCCGTTTTTACTCACTTGTTCCACTTTTCATTTAATTAATTACATGCAAAATTATATTGCGGGTATCGCATAATTTCATCTATTTTGAGCATCTTTATGCAATAAAATTGCACAAAAGAAGTAAAAATGACTGAATTAGATCATTTCGATATCGCTATATTAAGCCTGCTGCAAAAGAATAACAGTATTCCCCAAAAAGATATAGGTGAGCAAATTGGGTTATCACCGGCCGCCGTTCAGCGAAGGATAAAAAAACTGACTGAAAAAGCATTTATACAGGCGAATATTTCTGTTCTGGACAGGCATAAACTGGGACAACCGCTTACATTATTTGTAGAAGTTTCTTTAGAGAATGAAAAGATAGAGTACATCGACCAGGCTAAAAGTATTTTTAAGAATCATCCTGCTGTACAACAATGTTACTACGTAACCGGCGAAGCTGACTTTATACTGATCATTATAGTGCCCTCTATGCAGGCGTATGAGCAACTTACGCGGGAGATTTTTTTCAGCAACAGCAATATTAAAGAATTTAAGACTTTTGTTACAATGGACATTGTAAAATTAGGGCTAAGTATTCCCGTTTAATTTATCGTTAGTACACTGTTATTATTTTTATATGCCTTAAGTTTGCACAATCATCAGATGATAAGATGTATTTATGAGTATGCAGCAAATACAAAAACAATCACTCGCAGATATGGTAGCCGGAAATTTGCAAAAGCAAATACAGGAATCTTTTTATGCGGTAGATTCAAAATTGCCAACGGAACCTGAATTAATGAAAACCTTTGGCGTTGGAAGATCTACGATAAGGGAGGCTATTAAACTTCTTGTGAATTCGGGATTTTTAAATGTACAGCAAGGGGTGGGTACTTTTGTTAAGAGTAAGAACGGACATGAGCACATTGAAAATACATTGGAGAAGTCTAAGCTGAGTGATATTCATGAAGTGAGAGAATTGCTGGAAATAAAAATAGCGGAGAAAGCGGCACAAAAAAGAACGCTTAAGCATTTGAAAAAGATTGAGGAGGCTTTAGCGGCCAGGCTGGCATATGCGGAGAACGGAGATATAGATAATTGCATAAAAGCCGATATTCAATTTCATACGGCTATAGCGGAATCTTGTGGCAATTCGTTGTTATGTGATCTATACAACGTAACATCGGAGCATATTTCTAAAAGTTTCAGCAACCAGTATAAAAACACAGACGCATTTATAGAGACCCATTCGAACCATGAAGCCCTATACAGGCATATAAAAAATAAAGACAGTAAAAAAGCACTGAAAGCTATTGAACAAATAATCGGCACATTTTAAAAATTTATATAAAATCATCAGATGACCTGATGTATAATTATGTTATGAACACCAGTAACAATCAAACAACACAGGCTGTTGTAAACAGAACAGTTTACAGCATCTTATTTGCTATCAGTATTTCCCATTTGCTCAATGATCTTTTGCAATCGGTAGTACCATCCATCTACCCTATGTTGAAACAAAATCTGAACCTGAATTTTACTCAGATTGGCATTATAACACTGGTATTCCAATTGACCTCATCAGTATTTCAGCCATTTGTTGGTTTATATACTGATAAAAGGCCAAATCCTAAGTCATTGTTTTTCGGAATGATCTTTACCTGTACCGGTTTGATCAGTTTATCTTTCGCCGGTAGCTTCACCAGTATCCTGGTATCCGTATGTCTTATCGGGATGGGTTCTTCTATTTTTCACCCGGAAGCATCGAGGGTAGCTCATTTAGCATCAGGTGGTAAAAAGGGACTTGCGCAATCTATTTTCCAGGTTGGAGGAAATACGGGTAGTGCTGTAGGCCCGCTACTGGCTGCTATTATCATTATTCCTCACGGGCAGGCGCATATACGATGGTTTGCCATTTTTGCCTTAATCGCGATGATCATTTTGCTATCTGTTGGAAAATGGTATCAAAGTAACCTGGTATTGAAAAAACAAGCTGTTAATAAAAATGCTGCTATTGATACACCATCTTTAAGCAGGAAAACGGTTGTTATATCTATTGTCATTTTGCTTGTATTGATTTTTTCGAAATACTTTTATATGGCTTCGATGACGAGTTATTTTACCTTTTACCTGATTGACAAGTTTCATATAAGTATCCAGCAATCTCAAATTTATTTATTTGCGTTTCTGGCAGCTGTAGCAGCCGGTACGATATTGGGAGGGCCATTGGGAGACCGTTATGGCAGAAAATTAATTATCTGGGTCTCTATTTTGGGAGCTGCTCCGTTTACATTATTATTGCCGCACTTAAATCTTTGGGGAACAATTGTGACTGCTGTTATTATCGGTCTTATCATATCTTCTGCGTTTTCAGCTATTCTGGTATATGCTACTGAACTTATCCCGGGTAAAGTAGGTATGGTAGCCGGCCTATTCTTCGGGTTCGCATTTGGTATTGCCGGTATTGGCTCTGCAATACTCGGCTGGCTGGCAGATAAAACCAGTATCAGCTATATCTTTTCGGTATGCGCATTTCTGCCGCTGATAGGTATTGTTACCGGCTTCCTCCCTAACTTGAAAAAACGGTAAGCATATTCTTTGCTCTTTTATCGTTCATATACGAGGAGATAAGTACAGGCTGTTCGCTTCTGCCCTGTCTCCTCGTATATAAATAGCTTGGGCCTGCGATATCATGATTTGACTCATCCATTTAATGACCCTAAGGAAATCTTATCATTAACCTGGCAATAATGCCATTCTGAAAGCGACTCAATTAAACCCTGAAATTTTCGTTAATAGCCAAAATACAGGCTGTATCTGAAAATAATCAGCAACAGCCTGCTACGATGCAAAAGGCAAGAACGCAGAGTATTTTGTATATAAGACTCCCATATAAAACCTTGCTTTTATATGCTGAAAATATATTTTCGGTCTGGAAAAACCATAGTACAGACTTGCCCTAGCATGCCTATGGAACTCTTAAGACAAATATAAGCAAAAACACAAATTCACACACATGTATGTGTAAAATGGGTTGAAAGTTTAATTATTTGCCGATAATGAATGCCAGCTTAAATATTTCTGAGATTGAGCAATATGTAATTGATTACATTAGAACACTAAGGCACAAAAAAGGATTATCCCAAGAAGACATTGCTCATATCTTAGGAATCACCAGTGCCTTTATAGGGAATATTGAGAGTTCAAAAAACAGGGCTAAATATAATCTAAACCATATAAATGTTTTAGCAGAGTACTTTGATCTGAGCCCCCAGGAATTCTTACCTAAAAAAGCTTATCCTACTACTTAAATACAGGAGTGCTATACTTTCTGCTGCGTGAGTTGAAATCAACAATAAGTGCTCTCTTTTATAAACTGATTTCTTTTATTTTCATTTAAGTGTACATGCGTTGCTTTGCTCTATGTTTAACGTGGCACCGGATATACAATCATTCACTTTTAATAGTATTTAATAAGGGATCCACCATGCACTGCGGGTGCAGTGAGTGACACAACGATGCTTAATAGTAGCACGATGGCTGGTCCCATAAAAAAAACAGATAAAATTAAACAGTGCTGTATTACCAGGTATTTCTTACACACTTCTAGGATCCGGCTTCAGGGGCATCATTGCGCAGCGGTAAACTTCTATTGCCGGACAATCGTAATCCAGTACAGCTTTTCCTTCCACCAGGTAAAGTCCTTTGCCCCGCAAGGGTGATTGCTGAAGGCTTTGGGGAAAATGTACGGTATCAATAAAATCTCCTTTTTCATCTATAAATGTTCCAAACTTCATGTACATACCGTTTTTTGTACGTACGGTTTTGGAAGCGACGAGTAGAGCGACGACTCTTACAACTTCCCCTGTAAAAGATGACAGGTTACTGGCATTAACATTGCCGCGGTAATCTGACCGGGCCAGATCGAATACACTGCCGGAGACGGGAAACCCCATCAGTTCTATTTCATCATAGAGATTTTCGAGGGTTTCAGTAACCAGTACGGGTAATTTTGGTTTTTCCGCATTGCGGCAAAATAACTGTCCTGCGCGGTTGCTTACTACCCTGCTTTTGTTGAGCAGTAAATGTGCTTCCCAAAGCAACTCTTTTTTACCTGTACCCAGAAAACGAAATGCCCCACAGCGGATAAGGATAATAAGTTGTTCCAGGCCTGCACCGGTACGATAGTTAAAGTTTTCCAGGCTAAGGTATTCACCATTGCGCTGCCGTTCCGCAGGTATCAGTTGTGCGAGCCTGTTTTCTAAATTCAGTAAACAGTCGAAGCCCAGATAAATATCACTACCTGTAATGGAGGTATCGAAAGCGCTTTTATTGACACAAGGTAAACAAATAGTTGCGCCTGCTTTTCGGGCTTCATTAATGTACACTTCGCGTGTATAAAAACCGCCATAATTATTGAGCACACTTACCATGAACTCTTTAGGGTAATAGGTTTTAAGGTAAAGGCTTTGGTAACTTTCTACGGCAAAAGAGGCGCTATGTGCTTTATTGAAACTATAGCCGGCGAATGATTGCATTTGCCGCCAGACTTCCCTGGCCACTTCATCAGAATAGCCTTTCTCCCGGCAATTGCTGTAATATTTGCCTTCAATCTCTATCAAATGATCTATGTTACGGTATTTGCCGCTCATCATCCGTCTTAGTACATCCGCTTCTGCCAGGTCCAAGCCGCCAAAATGATGCCCGATCTTCATCACGTCTTCCTGGTAAACCATAATGCCGTAAGTATCTTCGAGCTGTTCTTTGAATGCCGGGTGAATATACTGTACTTTTTCGGGATGGTGATGCCGCTCTATATAAGCCTGCATCATTCCTGATGACGCAACCCCGGGCCGGATAATAGAGCTTGCTGCAACCAGTGTGAGGTAATTATCGCATTTCAGTTTGCTTATCAGTTGCCGCATCGCCGGGCTTTCAATGTAAAAACAACCAATCGTATTGGCGGACCGCAATTGTTTTGTAATGATCGGGTCGGTAAAAAAGCGTTTTGGGTTATCTGTATTTACGTCCTCACCTGTATTTGCCAGGATAATCTCCCTGCAGTCTTTTATGTGGCCGATACCGCGCTGTGAAAGAATATCAAACTTTTCGAAGCCGATCTCTTCTGCTACATACATATCGAACTGCATTGTGGGCAAGCCTTTTGGCGGATAGTCCAAAGCTGAATAAGCAGTTAAGGGCTGCTCTGAAATAAGCACTCCCGAAGCATGTATGGTACGTTGATTAGGGAAATCTGCCATTTGATTGTAAACGCTTAAAATGGTATTGGTCACTTCATTTTTGTTAAGCATATTTTCAGGTTCCAATATAAGCCTGTCAATTTCGCTCTTTGGTAATCCATACACTTTACCCAGTTCCCGGATAATGGAACGGTCGCGAAAAGTACTCATTGCTCCCATTAAAGCAGTATGTTCTTGTGGATAGCGGTTAAAAATATAACCGAACATTTCATCCCTGTCCCTCCACGAAAAATCAATATCAAAATCAGGCGGGCTTTTCCGTTTTGGGTTCAGGAAGCGCTCAAAATAAAGGTTGAGTTCCACCGGGCAAACGTCTGTAATACCCAGGCAATAAGCGACGATACTGTTAGCACCGCTTCCCCTGCCTACATAATGGAAGTGACGGTCCCTGGCGTACCGGCAAATATCATCAGTAATTAAAAAATAACTTGAAAAATTGAGGCTATCAATAATATCCAATTCTTTTAGTACCCGGTCCCAGGCATGCTTATCATCAGGCCCATAGCGGTTAGCAAAGCCTTCAAGAGCATATTTATAAAGCAATTGCTTATCATCATAACGGCTGCCTGTAAAGTTTTTTTTATTTTTCGACCCTTCAAATTCAAAACTGAAACGGCATTCTGACAAAAGACGGTTCGTATTTTCTACCAGTTTAGGTACGGCACTATAAAGCTTTAATAACTCTGTTTTACTAATGAACACTTCGTTGTCCCTTGCCACCTGCCCGGGGGGCAACTGTGAAATCAGCATATTATTATCAATGGCCCGTAACTGCCTGTGTAGTTGAAAATCTCCCGGTTTAAATGATACTGGATATAATATTACATAACGTTCCCAATATTTTTTAGACGCCACAATAAATTTATTGATTTCGTGTGGACGGATGCCGATATATTCATTGTCTTTCAGGCTGGCTTCATCAACACTTCGAAACGGGTAAATAACGGACACATTCTGAAACTCCGGCGCAGAGGATGGCAAAACTGATTTATGACGGTTGGCAGTGGTCATAAAATCGTTCAGTTCCTTAAATCCAGTTTCATTTTTTGCAATACCTATATATAAGAGCCGGGCATTTTCCCGGAATTCCATACCAGCCAAACCATTAATCTCAGCTTTGCTACAGGCTTTTATAAAGTCCAGAGTTGCGGAGGAATTATTAATGTCTGTCAGTACAGCCGTATCATAACCTCCGGCACGGATATTTTCAATGAGCTCCTTCAGGCTCATTGTTCCATATCTTAAACTATAATAGCTATGTAAATTGAGTAACATTGTATGAATAGCTTTTATTTTGATTCGGGTTTATAAAAGGTGAATCCTTTTAATAATGAACCGTGCCCGTATTTCAGCCTGATCTTATCCATCGCTTTAGAAAGATTGAGATCTTCCAACGTATCATTAAATAAATCGGTCTGGTAGTTTCCTGCAATGAGGTTGCTGAACTTTACCCCTACTAACCGGATCAGCATCCGCCGGCTGTATAGTTTATTGAAAAGCTGGAGGACTTTTTCTGATATTACTTTATCTGATGCGGTAAAAGACAGCTTCATTTGTGCAGTATGCGTGTCGAAATTGCTGTAACGGATTTTAATAGTAATACAAGAAGTGAGCTTACCGGTCATGCGTAAGTCAAAAGCCAGTTCATCTACCATTGACAACATCGTTTTTTTCAGAAGCCCAATATCAATGGTATCCCGCTCAAAAGTTGTTTCCTTGCTCATGCTTTTCTGCTGGTGGAACGGTACTACTGCGTTATTATCAATACCATTGGCCTTATTCCAGATACTCACACCATTTTCTCCCAAAACCAGTTTCATTGTAAACGGGTCCATCTGCTGAAGCGTGGCAATATGCGAAATCCCCATATTCCGCAACAGCGGATATGTCTTTTCTCCAATACCGGGAATTTTCCTGATAGATAAAGGTGCTAAAAACTGCTTTTCGGTACCTTCATCAATCTTACGTTCGCCGCAAGGCTTGGCTTCTCCCGTTGCTATTTTACTTACCGTTTTATTAATGGAAAGGCCAAAGGAAACAGGCAGCCCGGTTTCTTTTATAATAAGCTGCCGCAACTCCTGAGTCAGTTTCCATGTACCAAAAAACTTATCCATGCCACTCATATCCAGGTAATGTTCATCAATAGAGGCTTTCTCCACTACCGGTACCCGTCCCTCGATAATTTCTGTAACAAGATTGGAATATTTGCTATACTGGTCGTGATCGCCACGCACTAAAACTGCTTCAGGGCAAAGTTGCCGTGCCAACCGCATTGGCATTGCAGCATGTACACCAAACCTGCGGGCTTCATAACTGCAGGACGCCACCACACCGCGGTCCGAACTACCACCAATCAATACAGGTTTCCCTACCAGGCTACTGTTCAGCAGCCGTTCCACAGAAACAAAAAAAGTATCTAAATCGCAATGAACAATAGTGCGTTCCATAACTCACGAAATCTTCGCTTCAAAATTACTAAATAATTTAGCAAAATAAATTATCTTCGTTGCTACAAATTGTAGCAATGTCATTACTGTCTCAAAATATGAGGTATCTGCGTAGCCGGATCGGGCACTCACAACAAAAGGTGGCTGATGCGCTTATTATCACCCGCGGCCGTTACAGCAAATATGAAGATGCTGCAACGGAACCACCCATTGAAATGCTGCTGAAAATCTCAAAATATTTTGGCGTAAGTATAGATACGCTTGTTTCAGTTGACCTGGGAAAAATACCGGTTACAGATAAATAAACCTTTGATATCATGAATCAGCTTATTGCCGTTTTTACCGGGGGCTATCAGCTTATAGATATCTATCAACTTTAGTTCCGGCTGGCTCTGGGCTCGCTATCGCTCGGTACTCGTTCCTCGCACCAGGCCCGGCGCATCCGGCAGCCCAATGTCATTTAGCTAAGGAATTAATCATAAGTGATTGAATACTATATATATGTATTGCTTTTTGTACCTTTTTAAATTTCTACTGAAATGAAGAAGCAGGCATTTTTAATTAAATGACTATTTTTCATTTGTTAGAGAATGCGATTTTGAAACAAAAAATGATATTAAAGCGATTCGAAATCATGGATTTACGAAGTAAAATCCTTAGCTAAATGACATTGTCCGGCAGCCCCTGAACAGTTTTAATACTATTCATCAATTTTTCTCTTCCTGTATCTAACTAAATTGCGCCCATCGTAATCTCATCCTGAGAAAATCCCGGATGACTGCATTTAATAATCTCAATGTAGCAGAAAATTTATATTAACCGGATTAATTGAACCTCCAATCAATATTTAAATTAATTATCAGACATTTATATTTATTAAGTTCAAAGAAAAGAACCTGGTAAGGGCAACATGAGTTTTACCACAAACAAAATACATATTGATATTTTATTTTTTTCATATTAATTTTATTCAATTGCCGTAATAAACATCTTATTTGCGTTTATCCCAATCCCATTTAAAAAACCCTGAGTACGTTACAAAATATAATGCTCACTAGCTGTAATGTGCTTTTTAAATTCCCTTAAACAATGAAAATCCCTTACTCTTTTACTTTTCCGGAAAAGGAATCAAAGAAAATGCTCATTGGCAAACTTCCGGACTGGAGTACTTACCGGTTATTTTTTGCCCAGGAAAAATGGCTTTATATATGGCAGAGCACATACATAATCAGCCAGCAATTAAGCAATCCACCCTTTTACATTGACCTGGTAGAAATAAATACGAACGATGATGTCAGCATCCCTTTTGTTGTCAATAGCAGGCAATTACTATTGTATTTTATGTTAGATGGCAGTATCTCCTTCAGCACCCCTGGAGGAATGTCCTCAGAGATCTCAAAACAACATTCGTTTTTCATTGCAATATGGGATGAAGGAAATTACTACTTACATGTTACAAAAGGTAAGTACACTTCTCTCGTTATATGTATTTTACCGGAATGGATAGCGGCCATATCCCAAAACCTCCCTTACCTTCAAAAAATATTGAAAATGTTTAAGTACGACGAAATACCTTATAAACTGATGTATCAATGTAAAACTGATAAACAAGTCATACGGTGGCTGGATCAAATATTTCGTTCTACAATAAATAATATCGGAGTATTAGATGGGAATTTAAGAAAATATATCAGTTATATACTGGAGTTTTATGATTCAAAAATAGGCGTGGATGAAGATAGTTTAGCGCACCGGGTAAAAGTTTATATAGAAGCGCATTACAGCGAAGCAGACCTGAATGTAAAATTCCTGGCTGATTATTTTGCAGTAACAGAACGCACTTTATTAAATCATTTTAAACGGGCATATCATACCAGTGTACAGATATTTTATACACATTTAAGAATGAGGAAGGCATTACAATTAGAAAGTGAAGGGCTCCGAATAAAAGATATTTACAGTAATGTTGGTTATTTAGATGAACGAACATTTAGAACGGCATTTAAAAAATATAAAATGAAAGTTCATGGCATATGAATGTATCCCAAATATCGACATTGTCAATATTCCTGTCATTTTGTTCTTGCTTTTCGAAAGTCTGATAAGAAAGCAATATTCTAACGTAATTAAAAGTTTTCATATTTAATGTCACAGCCCCTTCTGATCAACAACAATCATATTCCAATAAATAGTAAAATTGAAAAAATCGGAATAAAACAAACATTACGAATTTAAAAATTTACTTATTCTATCTTTTTACAGACTGTTTTATATCTCAATTTTGTATTGATAAAAGAGTCTGTAAATATGCTATGGAAAAGACACTATCAAGCAGCAAAAAGAAAATAACGATAAAGGGTATTTACAGCCTTATCATTTTTATATTGCTGATATTGTGGATAGCTGTTGTTACAGAAATATTGCTGAATTTTAAGGCTTTTAAAACCGGTATTTCACGCCAGCCTTTACCGGAAGTTTTTAAATTATTGGTCATTTATTTGTTACCGGTATTAGAGTTTGCAACAGTTGTCAGCCTGGTATTTACAAAGCTACAAAGGACCGGCATGTTGCTTTCCACAATTCTAATGTTTGCTTTTACCGTATATATAGGCATCACTTTACTGGGATTTTGGGACCAGTTACCTTGTACCTGTGGTTCGGTAATAAAGGGTCTCAGCTGGCAACAACATTTTTTCTTCAACCTGCTTTTTCTGTTCATAAGCATGCTGGGGTTTTACTTATACACCAAATTACGATGTAGCGATGTCGGAGACAAAACTACAGAGGGCTTGTCGGCCAAAAGACATAACAGCTAATTTTATAACCGTTTAAAATCCAAAAAATGAAAAACTTAAAAGTAAACTTTTTTCTGATTGCTGCAATAGCGATTGCAACTGTTGCCATGTCGTTTAAAATGAGTACAACGACTACTGTCTGGCATTATGAAGGACTATATGGTACGCCGGGCGATTATACCGATACTGATAACTGGAAAATTGGTAATCAGCCTGATAATGATTGCGCCCTTACCGGGGA
Source organism: Polluticaenibacter yanchengensis (assembly GCA_027854065.1). Lineage (GTDB taxonomy): Bacteria > Bacteroidota > Bacteroidia > Chitinophagales > Chitinophagaceae > Phnomibacter > Phnomibacter yanchengensis. The sequence goes on from JAQGEF010000014.1 coordinate 139,727, forward strand.
AACATTATGCGAGATTGAAGTGGAAGCAGCCAACATTAATGAATTAAAAACATTTATGTCCGGCGAAACGAATACTTCAATTTCCTCTATAGCTACAAAGCGGGATGAATAAGTTACAATAAATGAGGCTATTCCATAATACTGCCCCTAAAGGTGTGATACTTTAGGGGCAGTATTATGGAAAGAAAGTAAAACATCATTGACCATTTACCCAAATATGTAAAGTTAACTGAATAAAAGCATCATTTCGGCAGAGACATTTTGATCACCATTTGTGAGGCTCGGCTTATAACTACTACTGCAAAATGGATTTTGGACATCCACTCAATTCAATATTTTATTGTAAAAGTGATTTAATATTCAGTATGATATGCTGCAGAAACGTCGTAATATATCTGTAGTGGACTGACCAATAATTCCAGATTACACATTAGAAAAAGGGAAATGAAAATTTTGAGATTGAGTCCATAGTGAAGAGAACCACTTTCGTCGTTTTTTACGAGAGCTATTTTGAGTACAATTTGTTCATTGACTTTTTCAAAATAGGCTCCAATGGCAAACACCCTGAA
>JAQGEF010000015.1 GCA_027854065.1 Polluticaenibacter yanchengensis
AGCTCTAAAAGAATTATTGGCTATAAGGAAAGAGCAGGTCGTTAGAAAAACGGCTGCAAAGAACAGATTAAGTGAAACGGCTTATAATAAATTAGAGCTTCCATAAACTAAAGTAATTGCCAGGGTTTGTAAAGATGAGATTGTATTGTTCGAAAAACAAATCGAGAAAATCGAAGTCGAAATAATGAGTATCATTAATTCTGATGAGGTCCTAAAACGTAATTATGAAATTTTGCTATCAATAAAAGGAATAGGTCCTGTTAATGCGATGATGACTTTAGCATATACAGAAAACTTTTCAGCATTTAAGACAGCCCGAGAGTATGCCAGTTATGTTGGAGTAGCTCCATTTGAGCATAGTTCAGGTACAAGTATAAAAGGCAAGACAAGAACCAGTAAGCTAAGACGTTCTGATCTGAAATCAGAACTAACGATGGCAGCAAGATCTGCTAAACAATGGAACAAAGATCTGGCGACATACGCTCAACGAATCAAGCCAAATAAACATATAGGAATTGTAATTAATAACGTAGCTTTTAAATTGATTTGTCTAATGTTTTCATTGGTAAAAAGAAATGAATTATATGTGGAAAACTACAGAAATGCGGCTTAATAGAAAACTAAATTTGGAATCAATTAAGTCCTATATTACCTTTGGGCATTTGATAATCTGTTTATCGGGAGTTGGGAAACTTGATTTCATTATAATAATGGTGACAACAACCTGGCGGTTTTATCCCCCAGATATTGCAGGTTTGAGCGACTGTCCCACTGAAGCATCGTAAGCTCCTGGCAATCCATTAAATCCAGTTCAAAGTCTTTCTTTAATTCAAGAGAAAAAGCTTCATCATACACCACCGCGTTTACTTCGAAGTTTAAATCAAAACTTCTCGTGTCCATATTTGCGGTACCTATAATAGAAATTGAATCATCAATCACCATTGTTTTCGCATGGATAAAGCCCCGTTCGTATAAATATACTTTAACACCCGCTTTCAATAAGTCTCCTAAATAAGAAAACGCAGCTGCATTTACAAATCTGGAATCTGAATTTTTAGGAACAATCAGTTTGACATCTATACCACTCAATGCCGCAATAATAATCGTATTTAAAACAGTTTCACCCGGTATGAAATAAGGCGTAGTAATCAGTACGCGCTTTTTAGCCAATTGAATGGCTCTGATTAAAGAATACATAATGGTCGGCGTATCAGAATCAGGGCCGCTGGCAGCTATCTGTATCAGTTTATTACTGTCATCATGAATTTTCAGCGAGTCGGGTTTAGGAAAATAACTGAAGTTCAGGCTCAGTTTACTTTCCGAACAAAAATTCCAGTCACCTATAAAGATATACTGCAAATAATGAACACCAGGCCCCTCAATTCTTAAATGAGTATCCCGCCAGTAAGCTGCGCCGTTATCACCTTTGTTAATATATTTATCCGAAACATTGATGCCGCCGATATAACCCACCTGCCCGTCTATCACCACAATTTTACGGTGATTGCGGTAATTGATGCGGTTAGAGAAAGGAACAAAAGTGATTTTTAAAAAAGCATGCGCGTCAATACCATGCTCCCGCATTTTTCGCGCCAGGGTTTTCCGGATGCTCCTGCTGCCAAAATCATCGTATATAAACCTGATATCAACCCCTTCTTTTACCTTTTGGATCAGTAAATCGCAGAGCCGGTTACCAATCTCATCATTTTCATAAATGTAGTATTCAATATGTATATGATGTTGAGCGGCTTCTATGTCCCTGAACAATGCCTCGAACTTTTCTTCCCCGTTTTTTAATACTTCAACCCTGTTGTTGTCGTATATTGGGCTCTCTATGTCTGTATAAATGAGTTTGATTAAAGACTTTTTTTCAGCAATAATGCCATCTATTTTGTCATATATTTTTTTGGTATAAGTATAAATTTCTTTTTGCAAGCGTTTCGCTAATTCGTTATTCTCAAGGAGTTTCTTGGAATACATCTTATTTTTCCGGTAATTATTGCCGAAAATGAAATAGAATAAAACGCCCAAAACAGGAATACAGATAGCCACGGTTAAATACCCTAAAGATTTAGTAGCATTATCAGTATCCCATATAATCTTCAGGCATACACTTACAATAATAATAAAGTAAGCGATCTGTATCCATAATACAATGTTACCGGACATATATTGGCCTTTATCTTAAGTCTCTTGCACTAATCTTGCCATTATAATCAATTGGCAGAGTTTTATTCACAAATTTTGCGGAAACCTTTATTTTTCCACGGATGCTGTAATTGATAGAATCGGTATTGTTTAAATTTAAAGCACTGTTCAGGAGTGTTAAAGTGCTGACATCTAACTTTAACTGGTGGATATAATCCTGCAATGCCGGGATGACTATAGAGGTATCGTATAAATTATAATCAGTAATTTTTTCATTGTTTATAAACAGCTCGGATTGTAATTCCTTTACGACTATATTGTATTTATTAGGGTTGTTTACTTTCAGGTCTGCATTTACTTTAGTTTTAGCAAATGTGTACGGCACTACTTCAAGATTGGATAATCCTTCAAATTTTACTTGTTTGTACACTGTACAGCTAAAAAAGGAGATGCTGAAAATCAACAGTAAAAAATAAAAACGTTTATTGTTCATTCACTTCAATTATATATTCTTCAAAAATAGCTTATTGTAGTAAATAATACAGGCGGTACAAACAATGCAGGATAGATTTAGTTAATATTTTACTATTTTCGGGCATCGTTTAAAATAAACTATTTAATTGTCTTAAAAATGAAGGTTGTTTCCGAAATTTTAAAAACAAAAGTCACGCCCAACAATATGATCCAGGGTGATGCTTTGGTTTATGATGCATTGGTTTTAATGAACAGTGTCAATTTAAGCTATTTAGTCGTTTTTGAAAACGACCATTTTATAGGCATTTTCAGTGAGCGCGATTATACCCGTAAATTAATTTTGCATGGTAAATCCAGCACTTCCACTAAAATAAAAGAAGTAATGAGTTCAGACCTGCCATGTGTTTCTTTAAATGATACCGCGGAAAAATGTATGCGCATGCTGGATACCTATAAAACCCGCTATCTGCCGGTATTCGATAATGTTGAATTTAAAGGCGTTATTACTTTAAATGATGTATTAAGATTAGCGATCAACAGCAAAGAAGACGTTTTTGATGAATTGGCGAATTCATTAGTGGACTGGGACGATAAAATATTCTAGAATAATGCCTGTGGATGCCATAAAGTACTTCATATTTGATTTTGGTGGTATATTTATTAATATTCATTATCACGCCACCCGTAAAGCTTTCATAGATTTAGGATTTACCGGTTTTGATGATTTCTATAGCCAGTCACATGCTTTGGACCTGTTCGAGAAATTAGAAACAGGCGCCATTTCTTCCACAGACTTCTATAATTCGGTCAGGCATATTTCTAAATTGCCTCATTTAACTGACATAGATATAGAAACTGCCTGGAGTGCAATGTTGGGTGATTTCAGACTTGAAAGTTTGAAGTTTGTATTAAAACTGAAGGAAAAATACCCGGTTTATTTATTGAGCAATACTAATACTATTCATTTCACCAGGTTTGAAAATGCTTTGAAGGCTTTAACCGGTCACTCTTTAGCATATTATTTCAATAAAGTATATTATTCCCATGAGGTGCATTTACGAAAGCCTAATGCGGATATTTACGAGTATGTGCTGAATGACATTAGTGCAGAAGCCCATGAATCTGTTTTTATAGATGATACCCGTGTAAATATTGAAGCCGCTTCAAAACTGGGGCTGGCTACTCATTTATTATTACCTGAGGAGACTGTTGAAGCAGTTTTTGCAAAATATATTTAACCTTAACAATAGGTATTGCTTTTACGTGTAAAAATGCTGTTACTTTGCATTTCCAAATTTTTGAATAATGGCTAATTTAGACGATTTCGATATCAATGGTGTAGGTAATCCAAACAATAATGTATTTGGTTTACCTTTTACTGAGGAAGAATCGAAAGTAGTAATTGTACCTGTTCCGTGGGAAGTTACTGTTAGTTTTGGTACGGGTACAGCCCGTGCAACGGAACATATTTTCAACGCATCTATGCAGGTAGATCTGTACGATCCTGAAAATCCTGAAGGATGGAAAAACGGCTTCTTTATGCGTGAAGCGGATAAATCCATCTTGCTGAAAAGTGATTTTTTGCGCAAAGAAGCAGAGCTTTATATCAACAGCCTTTGCCAGGAAGAAGATGTTGAAAATAATAAATTCATGTGCAAAAGCCTTAGAGATGTGAACGAGGGCAGTAAAGCTATGAATAACTATGTTTATGAGCAGACGAAAGCTATCCTGGATAAGGGACAGTATGTCGGATTGCTGGGCGGTGACCATAGTACGCCATTGGGTTACTGGAAAGCTTTGGCTGATAAATATCCTGATTTCGGTATTTTACAGATTGACGCGCATTGTGATTTGCGGGTGGCTTATGAAAACTTTAAGTATAGTCACGCAAGTGTCGCCTATAACGGGTTAGAAGAAATTCCACAGATTTCCAAACTGGTACAGGTGGGCATCAGGGATTACAGCATTGGTGAACTTGAATATATACAGTCTAAACCCGACAGGATAAAGACTTATTTTGATAAGGATATTAAAGAACAGCAATACGAAGGTGCTACCTGGAAACAAATTTGCGAGGAGATCGTTTCACATTTGCCTCAAAATGTGCATATCAGTTTCGATATAGATGGTCTTGATCCAAAATTATGTCCGAATACAGGTACGCCTGTACAAGGTGGCTTTGAAGCAGAGCAGATCAATTATTTGTTTAGTACTGTTAAAAAGTCCGGCCGTAAAATTATAGGATTTGACCTGGTGGAAGTGGGCGTAGGTGGTGAGAATGATTGGGATGCTAATGTAGGAGCGCGCGTTCTTTGGAAACTTTGTAATTTGTTAGTATAAATAATATGAAAAGCTGCTTTTGGGTAGCTTTTTTTATGCCCCGTATTTATCGTTTTATAGTATTCGCAATGCTAAATGGGCTGCGGTATGCGTTGGTGGCGAGGCACGAGCCAGTGTATTTTTTGCAGGAAAAGTGAGTACTATTTATTGTCTTAAACAGCTCCTGCAAAAATACACCGAGCGCAGCGGAGCCATAAGCACGCCGGACAGCTGTTTAACAGGATTACGAAGGCTGAAAGCCCCTGAATTTTAATAGATACAACGGGCTGCTGATATTAAGAGTATTATAACCTTAATTAACAAAATAAGTGATTTATATAGTATAATTTTGTTATTTTGTAAGTGAATTACCGTTTTTTCCAAACTCTGCTACTTCAGGCTGATTCAAATGTTTACTAATGAAATTGTTTAAAAAGATAGTTTTTTTAATTCTATTGTTTATTTCTGTATCGGAAGCGCATGCCCAGGGGTATAGGAATGAGTGGATAGATTATAATAAAACTTATTATAGATTTCCTGTAGCGGTAAACGGTGTTTACAGAGTAAGCAAGGCGGTTTTGACGAGTATAGGGTTGGGAAATGTCCCCGTGGAGCAATTTCAGCTTTTTAGAAATGGTAAACAAATTGCTTTGCATAGTACAGCTGCCTCTGGTATTTTGCCAACAAATGGTTATATCGAATTTTTCGGTTTCAGGAATGATGCCCAGGCAGACCTGGAATTGTATGCGAAACCTTCGGATAATTTACTACCTTATAATTCATTACATTCGGATACAGCGTATCATTATCTTACAATTGGCGACCCGGCTAAAAGCATCCGCTACAGAAGTGTGACAAGCAATGCGGCAAATAGCCAGTTAAAGCCTGATGAATATGTGAAATATGAAGCGGAACTGATACAGGTACTGGGCCTGGCGACTTCTCATGCGGGCTATGCCAGGAATGTGGATGGTTTTCCTATCCGTTCATCGGCTTATGAAATTGGTACGGGTTACAGGGCGAATACGGCTTTCAGTTTTGGTACACCCAGAACACATACTTATCCCGGTTTATTTTTACATAGTAATTTAACGGCAAGATTTGGTGTGCAGGGTGGTTCTCCTAATACCAGGACTGTGAGGTTGTTATTGAACGATTCGATTGTAAAGGAAAAGGAAATCAATAGCTTTGATGTATATGTGGACTCATTTTTTGTAGCCGGCAGGAATTTATTTGATGGTGAGAATAATGCCCGCTTACGCTATACGGTAACCGGGGATATAAAGGATGACAATAATTTTATCCTGACTTCTTTAATAAGGTACAACCGGCTGATGAACCTGGGGAATACGTCCCTGAATTATTTTTCCCTGGATGCCAATACCAAAGGCAATCATTTAAGATTTGGTAATGCGAACCTGAGAAGCGCCGTTCCCCTATTTTATGATCTTACCAACAATGTGAGATATGTTGGTGAAATGAAAGGGACTGATAGTGCGATCTGTATATTGGAGCCTTCTGATAAGCCCCGGGAAATAGTGTTTCATACGAGTAATACTTCCGTTGTAAGATCTTTGGCCGCAACAGCTTTTACCAAATTTAATTTCAAAAATTACGGGAATGTATCGGAGCAGGGGGATTATATTATTATCACCAATAGCAAACTGAAGAATGCCGGCGATGATTATATAGAAAAGTACAGGGCTTACAGAGCGTCTGCTGAAGGAGGAGGATTTAATGCTAAGATTTACGATATAGATGAACTGGCGTCTGATTTTGCTTATGGTATAAGAAAGAGCCCGCTGGCTGTAAAAAACTTTATCAATTATGCGCTGGATAGTTTTAAAGTAAAACCAAAGTTTGTTTTTATAATAGGTAAGGGCCTGGAAAGTACGGCCTACAGAGGAGTGGCAGGTACTGCGAATGGTGAATACCTGAACCTTGTACAAACTTTTGGCACACCGGCTTCTGATAACTACCTGGTAAGCAGGAGCAGTACTGATCCTATTCCCCAGATTCCGGTTGGAAGGATCTCTGTGATAAATAACGATGAGATTAAAGGATATTATGACAAGGTGATTGACTATGAGCGATTCAGTAATAAACCGGCTCCATTGCCAAGTGATTTACTGTGGAGAAAAAATGTAATACACCTGGTGGGAGAGAGTGGTGATGCGTATATGAGTAATTTTTATACGACATTGATGAACAGGTACCGGAATTTTATTGTGGACTCTTTGGTCGGGGCATCTGTTTTAACGCAGACAAGATATAACAATCCTAACCTGGATGCTGTTTTTAAAGAAACATCTGCAAAAATAGATTCAGGTGCGGGTTTAATTACTTTCTTTGGGCACAGGGTGGATATTAATACTTTACCAAACCCATCATTCAGCAATTATACCAGAGGGAAATATCCAGTAATTATAGCAAATGGTTGTGAGTCCGGGTATTTTGGAAATAGTATCAGGCGCCTGGAAACGATTGAGGCAAATATTCCTGAAAGGTTCACCCTGGCTAAAAATGCAGGCTCTATTGCTTTCATCTCCAATATGAGTTACGGCATTATCAACTACCTGAATTTGTTTACCACCGAATGGTACAAAGCGCAATCGAAAGTGGCTTATGGGAAAACAATCGGAGAGGTACAGCAGCTGGCATTAAAAAATACATTGGCTTACACCGGTACTTCCGATTATTTTAATAAACAGAATGTAGAGCAGTTTTTGATACACGGTGACCCAGCTATCAAATTATTTGCAGATGGTAAACCTGATTATGCAGTAGAAACAAGTGGTATTGTATTTCCTGGTAACACAGATTCAGTTTCTATTGCCCATGACAGTGTACTGGTAAAGGCTTATATAGCAAATATCGGCAGATATACGAATGATACATTGAATATCAGTGTTTATAAGAAAAATCCGTTCGATGTCAATAAAAAAGTATTTGGTACTAAAATTGTTGCTTTAAAGAACCTGGACAGTATCTCATTTAAAGTGCCGGTGATGGGGTCTATGGATTTGGGTATTAATTCAATAGAAGTTGTAATTGAAGAAAACACGAAAGAGCGAACTGCTTTGAATAATAAGGCCATTAAACAATTTGTAGTATATGAGGATGAGATAAACCCGGTTTATCCCGTACAATATGCTATTGTCAATTCTAACAATCTGGTACTGAAAGCCTCCACTGCAAACCCCGTTTCATATAAGACCAATTATGCCATACAGATAGATACTACCAATTTGTTTAATTCCCCGGGTTTACATCGGGCAACTGTGGCTTCCGTTGGCGGTGTGCTGACATACAAACCGGCATTGAATTTTGAACAGAACAAAGTTTACTACTGGCGGGTAAGCCCTGAAAGGAATAATGAGGGGTATCGTTTCAGGTATTCATCTTTCCTGGTGAAAAACGATATTGTAAATGGAAGCGGTCAAAGTCATTATTATCAATACCTTAAGTCCGGTTTTAATAAAATGGACCTGGATGTAAACCACAAGTTTTTATTTGGCGACGACATTAAAAATGTTTACGTCGTGAATGCCGTCTATAATTATGGTACATCGCAGGCAAACGATTTATCGGTATCAATTAACGGTAAGTCGGAAATGATCAGTGCCTGTGTAGGCAGGTCCATTATATTCAATGTATTTGATGAGGTTAGCTTAGAACCATGGGATAATAGCGAGGGTGGTTTATATGGCAGTGCAACCAATTGTAATAAAGATAACTCTAATACTAAATTCAATTTTGAATTTTCCTACGTAGGACCGGCCAACAGGAAAAAGATAATGGATTTTATTAATGTTATTCCAAAAGGCAAAATCGTATTTGTGAGATCAGTAATAGACCCGGACAAATTAGTAGATAATGTACCACAGTTTGATTCTCTGTTAATCAGTTCCTGGAAAAAGGATACACTTTTATATGGCAAGGATCAATCGTTATACCATAGCTTTAAAAAGCTGGGGCTTGATAATATTGATTCATTGTACAAAGCAAGGCCGTTTATTGGCTTTTTTGCCAAAGATGACCAGGTAAATTATCCACCGGAATTTGTTGTAGGGCATACCATTTATGATATCATTCAAATGAACGCCTCTTTAAAGAGTAAGGCTAAGTCAGGAAGTATCACTTCTGACAAATTCGGACCTGCCAGGAATTGGCATACTATACAACTCGATTTTAAAGATAAAGAGCGCCTGAACGATTTTGACTATCAACTTACTGTTATTGGAATAGATAATAAAGGAAAAGAGACTACATTAAAAAACTTTACTTCTTTCAACGACACTTACAGCATCAATGATATTGATGCAGCACAGTTTCCATTTGTAAAGTTAAAGATGGACCAGGTGAATAATACATCTTCAAGTGGATTGCCATTACAGTTGGATTACTGGAGGGTACTTTACGATGGCGTGGCAGAAGGTGCACTTTCTGCTGTGGATTCTTTCAATTATTCCAATTCAATTGTTTTGCATAAAGGACTGGATTCCTTAAAAGTTGATCTGGCATTCAAAAATATAAGCAAAGTAGATTTGAATAAGACCAATACAAAGATTTCTATTTATGATCTGAAACTCAATAAAATTTCTTTACCGGATGTTGAAGTGAAGTTTCTAAAAGAAGGCGATGTTGATATTATAAAAGCCAGGGCTGGTACAATTGAGTTAGAAGGCGACTATTATTTAGCCATAGAGGTAAACAAAAATTTGCCGGAACCGGAGAATACTTACAAAAATAACTTCGTCTACATTCCGTTTAATGTAAGCAATACATTAAGCAGCAGGAATATCACACTAAGATTAACCAGGGCGGGGGAGAGTAACCAGCTTAGCTGGATATTTAATAGTTCTGAAGCGGACATTACTTATGTACTGGAAAGTTCCGGTGATGGAGTAAATTTCGATAAAGTATATGGCGTAGGAAATAGCAGCGCGAATTTGCTGTTGAACTATATCGATCAAAAGGACTATGCCAATGATATTTATTACAGGGTAAAAGTAATCCTTAAAAACGGCGATATTATTTTCAGTAATGTTGTAACAGCATCCGCGAGGTCAAAATTTAAAATATATCCGAACCCGGCAACTGATTATTTATATATCACATTATATAATGAAAGCGAATTTAACAGGGATTATAAAATAGTGGACTTGTCCGGAAGGTTATTACAGGCCGGTCAATTGACCAATTTGTATAATAAAATAAACGTTTCTAAATTACCAAAAGGCGTTTACACAATTGTTTTGTCTAAAAATGAATTGCATCAGGCTTTTAGATTTTTGAAAAACTAATTTAAAATGAAAACTCTAAATAAATATTTATACAAATTATTACTGATTGTAATGCTTGTTATAAATTTCAATCAAATTTCAGCCCAGAGTTTTGGAAATGAATGGATTGATTATAATAAAACCTATTATAGAATACCTGTAACCTTATTAACTAACACAAATGGAGGGTATCCCAGTAACCTGTTTGAGTTTGGGAAACTTCGCCGGATTACTTTGAGCAATCTAACAAGCTGGGGATTGGCAAGTGTGCCTGCTTCCGATTTCCAGATATTCAGAAATGGAAAAGAAATCCCGCTCTATACTACCACAAACGGTGTATTAGGCGCTAATGATTATATTGAATTCTGGGGAGATATTAATGACGGTTCTTTTGATACGGATTTGTATAAAAATGCGACTGACCAGGTTAATAAATTTGAAAGCCTTTACCAGGATACATCCATACATTTTCTCACTGTTAACCCGGGAAATTCAAATGCCAGATATACCACTATTGTAAATAATCCTGATAATTCTACAGTAGAACCTCTCAAATATTTTATAAACACCATACAATATGCCCGCACCAAAGCTTTTATAAAAGGGACAGCGTACAATATTTCAAATATCGCCATTATGGAGTCGGGTTATGGTAATGGAGAAGGGTTGGGCGTTTTTCTTAATCCTAATCCCGGTGGAGGCTTTGTGAATCTTATTAATGGTATCTCCGGTAGTAGCCCGAATGCTTATACAGGTACAGAGGCACCCGAAGCTATCTTAAATTACTCTATCAATAACCAATCTTTCACCAATGATTCATTCAGGATCAAAATTAAAAACCCTTCACATCCTAATTTAGATACGATCCTGGTGCCATATGTAAGAATCAATAATCTTAAAAACAGGACAGGAAACACCACATTTTCTAATCTATGGATGGCAAACCCAATTACTTTCGAAATAGGAAATAAACTGGTTGCCTATGCACCTATGGGCATCACCAATCTTTCAGTTACCTATCCGCGAATTTTTGATTTTACCGTAAGTAACCAGTTTAAATTTACATTACCTGTTTCCAGCCAGGAAGTAAAATTCGATGCGAAAATAACTGCAACTCGTCTGGAAGCCGGTAAACTACCCTATATTTATGATGTTACAAACAGGAAACGGTACGAAGGAAAATTAAAATCTGTTGGTATTTATACCTTTTTGTTAGAACCGACAGATGTAGAACGTACTTTAATTTTTATTTATCCGAATGTCATTTCAGGTGTTGACCAGCATTATGCCACCATCAATAGCAACTCAGTTAGCCGCATCAAATTCAAAGATTATTCTTTGCCGGAAAATCAGGGAGATTACCTTATTATTTCTAATGCCTATTTGTGGACAGACTGGTCTACTTCTATCGGAGGTTTAGACCCTGCAACCAGTATTAATTACGTAGAGGAATACCGGAAATACAGATCTTCTGCTGCAGGTGGCGGTTTTAAGGCGATTATTTTAAATATAGATAGCCTTGCAGACCAGTTTGCCTATGGTATCAGGAAGCACCCTTTATCCATCCGTAATTTTGTACGTTATGCTGCTGCTAATTTCACGGTGAAGCCCAAACATGCTTTTATTATTGGTAAAGGGGTAGAATATCACAGAAGAACAATTTCAACAATTTCAGGAATCACCAATGGGAGGACTTTTAGCGCCCCTACAGCGGCTGATGTTCAGTTAAACCTTGTTCCGGCATTTGGTCGCCCTGCCAGTGATGCTTTACTTTTTGTACCCAACAGCAGGACCTATACACCTTTGGTCGCTCATGGGCGCTTATCGGTAGTGCACCAGGACGAGATCGCCGCATACCTTCAAAAAGTGAAAGAATACGAAGCATTGGAAAAAACAGATGATGTTTCATGGAAAAAAGAAGCCCTGCATTTAATCGGAGGTTCAGATGCTGCGATCAATACATTCCTGCATACTTCCATGAACAACTACAAAAGTTTATGGGAGGGACCATTGGTAGCCGGTAATGTAGAAACCTTTGTAAGAGAGTCAGACCCGAATACGGTAGAAAAAACAAAAAGACTGCAGGATAAAATAGGCCAGGGCGTAGGATTACTCACTTATTTCGGGCATTCAGCTGCAACCAGCCTCGATTTTGAAATCAATAATCCACAGGACCTTGATAATTCAAACGGCCGTTATCCTTTCTTTTTATTGAACGGTTGTAGTGCTTCTACCTTTTTTGAAAGCAATATCAGCCGGAAAACAACAAGACTTTACACTTTATCAGAACGTTTTGTACTGGCAAATGCCAAAGGAAGTATTGGAATGATGGCATCTTCCTCCTATGGATTAACCACCTATCTGAACTTTTATACCACTTATTGGTACAGCACTATCAGGAGCAACAATTATTACGGGAAAACGATAGGAGAAATCAATGCTAAAACCATTGACTCCTTGTATAATGATTATCTTCTGTTTTCACCTTATGTGAACCAGGTAATGGAACAAACCATTCTAAACGGTGATCCTGCCATTAAGCTCCATGTCAGTTTTAAACCGGACCTCGAAGTAAGAGACTCCAATATTGTTATTACACCCGCTGCTGACGATCTGAGTTTTAATACAGATTCAGTGACCATGTCCGCAACCATTATCAATAATGGCATACCTGCCAGCAAACCCTTTAGAGTAATGGCCATTCGCACCCTGCCTGATGGCACCAAACGAGTGGTTTATAATACCGTCATTAGTTCTATTACCAATAAAAAAACAATAAATTTTAGTTTCCAAGTATTAAATGCTGGCGATATCGGGTTAAATACCATCAGGGTAGTCGCTGACACAATCGATTGTTCTGAAAATACCTTTAATTGTATAGAAGAAACCTTTGAAAATAATAACGCAGGTGAAATTAAGTTCACCATAAAAAACAGTGAATTAATTCCTTATTTACCGTATAACTACTCTATAGTCAACCAGGCGATGCTGCCTTTAAATCTCAATGCCATAGCTTCTACTGTTAATAATGGTAATGTCGATTATATTATGGAACTGGATACGACCATGAATTTTAATTCACCATTAAAGTATACCCAAAACATAACAAAAAACAACGGCAATGTCGATTTTAGTTTAAATGGCTATACTTTAACTGATAATACGGTTTATTATTGGAGAACAGCATCTTATACAAATGGCGTTATTGGTAAATGGCATCACTCCTCTTTTATTTACCTGAAAACAAGCTCAGAAGGCTTTAATCAGTCATCTTATTACCAGCACCTGGAGTCACAAAAAGTGAAGATAAAATTAAACGATCAGCGCCGGTTTGAATTTGATTCCACCAAAAATCAGTTGTATATCGATCATGGAATTTATGGAACATCAGGTTTTGGCGATAGTGAGTTTTCTACTTATTTAAACGGCGGGCTGCTTTCCAATTCAATCAGCGTTGGTAATTCCATTGTATTTCATGTTTTTGATACACTCGGCTTTAAGCCATGGTTTAATCAGGTACCGGGCAGCACCAATTACGGTGGTCTTTATAACAGTGGTGGCATCGAATCTTACGATGGCAGAAAATACCTGTTCCAATTCAGTTATCTAACAGATGCTTCTAAAGGCGATATCATCAACTTCCTCAACACTATTCCAAAAGGCTTTTATGTGGTAGCAAGGCTGGTGGTAGATCCGGATCCTGGTCAACCTCCTATCGCCAATGGTGGGGCTGTAACCTTATCTTATCCGCGTAACTGGACCACTCCTGTTATAAACGGTAAGAATCTCCTGCAAACATTACAGGACCAGGGCTTTACCACAGAGGTACAAACCAGCCGTTGGAATACAGCTAAAACATTCGCATTTATATATAAAAAAGATGAAGCGGATAAGTTTACGCCTATCCTCAAAATTTCAAATGGGGCGACCGATAAAATCAATTATTCAGCAACATTCGGTGTTATCGATACTGTCGGTACAATAGAGTCGCCAAAATTCGGGCCCGCTAAACAATGGGATAACCTCACCATTGAAACAGATATCAATACCACTAATGCCGCCAATGCAGGAGATTATAATGTGTCATTCGATTTAATTGGTATTGATAAAAACAATAATGAAACCGTTATTAAAACTTACAATAAATATTTCCACCAGGAATCGATTTCCCCATTTGTAGATGCGGAACAGTACCCGTATTTAAAACTGAAAATGTACAATTCCAACCATATGGTACCCGCACAGCTACTCTACTGGCGGTTAAATTATATTCCAAATACAGAAGGAACAATCGATAAAGACGACTATTTCGAATTGCCGTTAAGCATCGAAACGAATACGCCAACGACGTATATTAAAAACAACATAGACTCTTTAGTACTAGGTGTTGGGTTTAAAAATATCAGCCCGGTAGAATTTGAGCATGACAGTATTTTCGTAAAAACTGAAATGTTTAACAGTTTAGGCAATTTGGTTTCATCCAATGTAGAAAAAATTAAATCGCCGGTAACAGGTGCACCGGCAAGGCCATACAGGTTCTCAAAATCCGCTAATTTATTAGAAGGTGCCTATGATGTAAAAGTCAATTATAATTACGATCATCTGCAAACAGAACAAACCTATATCAACAACACATACAAACATTCATTCATTATAGACGCCACACCCGAAGGAAAAGTGGACAGTTTACAGTTCTTCTATTTTACAAAAGATATTGAGCAGGACAAATTCAAAGATACATTGCTCACTTCTTTCGATAATATTGATATGAAACTCGCTTTCACCAATATGTACAACAGAACGTTCAACGATTCCATCAATGTACGGTTTGTTGTTAAAAAAGAAGGCAGCTTAACGCCATCCGTTATTTACAATACCAAAATTAAAAAGCTCGTTGGTAAAGGAGAGCATGCAGTAGCCAACTTCTACCACGACCTGTACCAGGTAGAGCCCGGTTGGAATACCATAGATGTGTTCTTTAATGTCGATTCAACCCAGCGTGAAGAAACCTTAACCAATAATAGTTTCAGGTACCGTTTCTTCAAAATAGGCGGCGTATTGCCATTAACCAATATTCAGTTGAATGTATATGCGAAAGAGACAAATGGCATTATAAACTGGCATGTCAATAACGATGATGATATCAGCTATTACGAATTACAGCATACCACAGGTTCTAACCAGGATTTTAATACCGTGTACAACGTAAAAGCATTAAATATAAACAATGCAGCCTATAATTATCAGCATGATAATTTGCCTGCCGGCATACACTTTTACAGGGTAAAAGTGGTACATAAAGACGGCACTGTAAGTTATTCCGGTGTCAGGCAATTAAAAATTGTCTCTGCAATCAATATTACAGCCAATCCAAATCCATTTAATGGATTCATTAATATTACAATTAACCAGCCCGATACAAAATCACTTTCCTATCAACTCATTAACAGTTCAGGCCAGGTACTCAAGCAGTGGATTTCAAGTTCTCAGAACCAGAGAATAAATACGGAAATCTATCCGCCAGGTTTGTATTATATACTCGTACTTGGGCAGGATGTTAATCAGCGGATTAAAGTAGAAAAAATAAAATAGATCAAAAGCAGCATTTTTAGAGTGCTGCTTTTTTGTGTTGCCTGTGCCTTGTTGCCAGCCAAATCATCCGTTGATGTCGTTGGTAAATTCAATCAGGGCGCATGCCAAAGCACAAATCCCGTTGAGCAAGCTTTCATTTTAAATCCAAAGCCCTTCCATACACAAGTGCTTTGGCACCGGGCTATCCGCAGTACTCCGCGGCGGCAAAGCCCACTCGGTAGCTTCGCTATTCATACTGCTTATTGCCGCCTTGCGGGGTACTTAGCTACTATCCCTTGCGCAACAGGTGCCGGCTCCTTCTGTTCCGCTAATAACAATCTCATGTCAAGTGTTTTTTGGGTCATCAAAAGCATAAAAGAACAACACAATGATTCATAAATCACCACAGATAATGCAAATGAAATAATATTTGTAAACGAATATCGTAGCGACAAATAATCATTCATTACCACCACTTTACTGAGAAAATTACCAACTGCATTTATAGAAATCGTAGCTGCATTCTTGGAGTCAGCTACTGCGACTATGGAACTCGTAACTGCAGGTATGGAATTAGCAACTGCAATTATGGAATTGGTAACTGCGAGTATGGAGTTAGCTACTGCGACTATAGAATTCGTAGCTGCAGGTTTAGAATTAGCTACTGCAAGTATGGAGCTGGTAACTGCGAATATGGAGTTAGCTACTGCGACTATGGAACTCGTAACTGCAGGTTTAGAATTAGCTACTGCAAGTATGGAGCTGGTAACTGCGAATATGGAATTAGCTACTGCGACTATAGAGCTCGTAACTGCAGGTATGGAAATACTGTTTTGTGATTATTTGCCCTGTTAATATTTCAAAAGCAAGCTAAAGGTCGATAACACATTACTATTACCATCATGCCACTGATGATTCTGTCCACTCCAGGGAGGGGGTGGGTAAAAATTCATTTTTACGATTGTAGAATTTACATCTGCGGTTATCACTCTGAGCTATAGGAATGGAACTATATATTAAACATTATTTGTTCCATACCATGCACCGCTAAAAATCAATGACAAACAAATAATAATATCCAAAATCGAGGTTCGTTTAAACACAAAAATTATCAAAAATCAAATGAGAATTAATAATTTTACAGCAATACATACTCACACAAAAAACAAACAACACTATGACTTACTATTATAAAGTCGCTTACTTTTTGCTATTATTATTACCTGTAATCAGCCCTGCACAAGAAAATTCACAAAGCTTCTCCAGTCAGAATCTCACTTTTATCAATCAAAAGGATACACTTGCAGCAACCCTCTTAAAGCCTGAACATCCCTTTGCAGCTGTTGTATTGGTACATGGTTCAGGTCAGGAAAAAAGGATGATAAGATTTGCAACATTGTTAGCCCAAAATGGCATTGCAGTGCTAACCTATGATAAACGAGGGGTAGCAGAATCAGGAGGCACTTATGCCGGTCCCGAAGTCGGTACCAATAATATCGACTCTGCCAATCTGAACCTCTTGTCTGTAGATGCAAGCGTAGCTGTAGATACATTATTGCATCATTTATCCTCTAACCAGATACCTGTCGGCTTATTAGGAGCCAGTCAGGCAGGATGGATCATTCCATTGGCAGCAAAAAAGAATAGCAATGTTCGCTTCATGGTTATATTTAGTGGCGCGCTTATAACAGCCCGAGAACAATTGAGATTCCAATTTTACACTCAGGGAAAACCAGGTTTTTGGGATTCACATACAGAAGAAGAGGCACGTTGGCATATATCCAACGATCCCGATAAATATCAATTTGCAGATACAGACCCACAAGAAACCCTTTCTAAATTATCAATACCAGGACTATGGATCTTTGGAGGGAAAGATGTACAGGTGCCCGTCAGGTTATCAATGGAACACCTGGACAGCTTGAAATCCGGTAATAAACTTTATAATTATAAGCTGTTCCCGGCATTAGACCACAATACCGCCTTCTCCAAAGATCAGGAGCCGGTTAAAATGGCTATCGAATGGATAAAAGCCCTAAGTCGTCAGTAAAATAGAATTAAATTGAACCAAAGTGTATTCTCTCTTAAAAGCTTTGTTGAACAACGCAGTTGATTAATAAGAATCTCGTGGGTAAAGTTTGTGTAATATGCAGGCCAATAATCACACTCAGTATTCACGTCAACATTAAATAAAACAGGGCCGCTTAAATAATATAGACGCCCTGTTTTATTTAATCTTTCATCAAGAAGTCCTTAAAAAAGGACATCCGCATATTCAGGCTTCTTATCAAATACTGCCTTAGCAAAAGGGCATAAAGGCATAATTTTAATACTCTTTTCCCTTGCAAAATCAACTGCTTTTTGCACAAGGTCATAACCAATACCTTTACCCTTATAAGCTAGGTCCACTTCAGTATGGTCTATAATAATTTTATTGCCCGCCCATACATAAGTCATTTCTCCAATTTGCTTATCATTCTCTTTAGCGTAAAAAACGCCCTTCTTCTCGTTGTTTTCCTGTATAATTTCCATCAGTATCCTGTTTTTTAAAGTACCACAAATATAATAAGCAGGCATCAGATTTAATCCTGCTAAAAAAGAACGATAAACCAGTACTCAACCCAATAAAGTAAATAGTTATACAAATTACCCGCACTCAATTGGTCCCGTATCGTGCAAGGGCAATACTAACTGATAAACAAAATCCGGGATGTTTTAGTCAATAACCCTGTAAACAGGGTATCTTAAATGTTCAGGTTCATAATAAGGAGATCGCTCAAATATAAAATCCAGTAGTTCCTTACTCGATTTCGGAAAGTCCGGGTTGTTTTGTTTTTTAATATTAATGGAGTCCTGGATGTAAGGGTACGCTTCAAGTATTTTAGCTGCTTTATCTTCAAAAACATAAGCAGCATACCCTTCCTTCCTGTTTAAGATCGGGTCAAAAAAGTTCCAGGCAAAATAGCTGTCTTCCGTGGTAGGCTCCAGTACTTCTATTAAAAACCTATTGGCTGACTGGTTCATCGGGATATAATAATCACCCTTTCTGAAGTTTAATTTTATACGCTTGGCAACTGTTTGCACATGACTGTTCATATGATGTCCCTCATAAGCGCCGCCAGAGTTGCTATAACCGGTAATTTTATAATATTCAACCACAATGCCTGTATCATTCCTAAGCTGGGTCATGTTTATATTGTTAAGTTTCAGCAAGTCTATTACCTTCCACCAGCCTTGAGGAATAATATACGCGCTTGGTTTATGAATCACACCCGTACTTTTAAAACTATTAAAATAAGGAATTGTTTTTGTAAAAGGCTGCGTCGTATCATAGTAAAGCCTTGGAAGCCCCGAAACGGCACTTGGCTTATAGGTACTTTCAAAACCTTTAAACAGAATAGTATCATAACTACTGGTATCATGGACAAACCTTATAGGAAATTTACTTTCATTTATTGTTTCCAGTTTAGCCTGTTTTCGGATATCACTGATTTCGCGGCTGTTTTTTGATGCGAAAGCAATCAGGCTTTGCATAAAAGCATAAGTCGCATTTACCCTTTTGGTATAAGGTTTCAGCATATGCGTTTCCGTCATAAACGCGAAACAATGAAACAATGCCGCATAGCCCGTACTATAGCGGGGACTGTCCCAAAAACCATTCCAGCCGCTTTCTACTTTTTTATTGCTCCAATGATTCACGTAAGGTACCAGGTCATAGCCCTTATTCTGCATGGCAGCGTATAAATCCGGTTCAAAACTTTGACGGATATACCTGCCCATTGCAGGGGAGAGCTTTTGGTGATGAGAACTGAGTAATGTAATGATATGCTGGTAATCAGCACCGTTACTAACGTGGTTATCTACAAAGATATCAGGATCCAGTTCATGAAATATCGTAGCAAAACTGCGGGTTTCCCGGCTGTCATTTTTAATAAAATCCCTGTTCAGGTCAAGGTTTTGGGAATTGCCCCTGCTACCGAAAGCTTCAGGTCCGTCCTGGTCAATTCTATAAAAAGAGCTCCTGTTTAAGCTTCCGCCAATATTGAAAACTGGAATAATGGCAAGAACCACATTGTCAGGCAGTTGATATTTATTAGCCACAATATCTCTCACCAGCAAAATACTGGCATCAATACCATCTGGCTCACCGGGATGTATTCCATTGTTGATAAGTATAATACGCTGGTTCGATTTTTTTATCTGCCGGATATCGAAGTTGCCCGAATTATTTACCAATACAAGATGAAGAGGAATATTAGCATCTGTATTACCTTTTTGCAAAAGCTTTACTTTACCGGAGATCGCATCTATCTTTTGCCACCACTCAATCGCTTCCCAATAAGTAGGTGTTTTTGTACCGTTGGATTCCTCAAATATTGTAGATGGGATTTGTGCAATAGTCGTTGAACTATGCATTAGGAAATAAAAAACAAAAAGCAGTTGGTATTTCATGAATGCAAATTAGGAATCTTCTAATTCATTTAAACAACCAGGTTCGTTACTCTTAATTATTATTTCATTGATACTAGAGAGTAGTAGCGGCATCTAACTGAAAGCTAATAAAAGTTAATAGTTATTTTTTAGCCGGGAGTAAGTATGGCTGATAAATTTCAAAGGGATTTCTCCTCGGTCTTCTTCAATGTTAAGATGTCAAAAACTCCCTCGTCGAAATGACATGAATGGCAGAATATTCAAGCTACTGAACAGTCATTCTGAGCGCAGCGAAGAATCTCCATATATTTCAACTATAATGATAAAATACTATCAAAGGGATTTTTCCCTGGGCTTCTTCAATTTTAAGCTTTCAGAAAATGCACACTTCAAAAGAGCGATAAATGCGAAATACCCTAAAAATGTTACTTAAACTTCTCCGTCAGCTTTTCCAGTACATAGTACACTGCCGGGCAAAAAGTAGAATTTTTCAATGTAATGGCCTGGCGGTGAACAATCACATCCTCATCTGTGTATGGGAAGCGTGCGCAGTCGCTGGGGCGGGCGTCGTAAATGCTGCAGGCGTTATCGCTACCCAAAAAAGGGCAGGGGCTGGACTTCACCACATAATCACCATCGGTGTCTAAATTCAGGTAAGAATCTATAAACTGAGACTCCTTCATGCGCAGGTGTTTGGATATGCGTTTAATATCCGGTGTTTTAAAGCGCGGAGAGTAGTTTTTGCAACAGGCAGCACAGTCCAGGCAGTCTATTTTGCTGAAAGCTTCGTTATGTAATGTGGGTAACTCACGGATCACTTTTCGGGCATCTGCTTTTTTTAGGAAATTTTTGTACTTTTTTTGACTTTCCTGCGATTTTCGTTGCCAGTTTTCTAAAAGTTTATAGTCCAAGTTATAGATATTAAAAAGTTTTGAACAGCAAAGTTCAGAAAAAGTTTTCAAACAGACTATGCATTAAATTTGCATAACATTTTTAAAAGCTAATTGTGGATTTTATCAATGTTTTGATTAAGAAATTTATAAAAACTTTGGGCAAACATGTCACTTTTTAAGCAACAATCAGAAGCATTCTCACCAAGACATATTGGTAGTTTTGGTACTAAAAATGAAATGCTTTCCGTAATTGGAGTAGAGTCATTAAATGAATTGATAGACAAAACGGTTCCGGCGTCTATCAGGATCAACAGAGCATTAAACGTTCCGGATGCTGTAAGCGAATTTAACTTGTTAAATGAACTAAAAGAGAAATCGCTTAAAAATAAAGTGGCCCATAATTTTATTGGCCAGGGTTATTACGATACAATAACACCAAGTGTTATCTTAAGAAATATTTTTGAAAACCCGGGTTGGTACACCCAGTACACGCCATACCAGGCAGAGATCAGCCAGGGCCGCCTGGAAAGTTTACTCAACTTTCAAACAGTCGTAAGCGATCTTACAGGTTTACCTATCGCCAACGCCAGTTTGCTGGACGAAGCAACTGCTGCTGCGGAAACCATGAACATGTTCTTTCATCATGTAAACCGCAGTACCATAAAAGCGCCAAACTTATTTGTAGACACACATGTATGGCCGCAAACAAAAGCCTTATTAATTGCCCGTGGTACACCATTAGGAATTAATATCGTAGAAGGTGATTATAAAACACATGAAATAGATAGTACCTATTTTGGTGCTATTGTTCAATATCCTAATAATATAGGCAGTGTAGAAGATTACGCAGCTTTTGCCGGAAAAGTACATGCTGCAGGCGCTTATCTTGGTGTAGCTACGGATTTACTGGCATTAACTTTATTAAAAGCGCCGGGCGAATTTGGTGCAGATGTAGCATTTGGTACCGCTCAGCGTTTTGGCGTACCATTGGGTTACGGTGGACCGCACGCAGCGTTCTTTACTACTAAAGATGAATTCAAACGCGCTATCCCGGGCCGAATTATAGGTGTAAGTGTAGATGCTAAAGGCAACCGCGCATTACGCATGGCTTTGCAAACACGCGAGCAACATATTAAACGGGAAAAAGCCACTTCCAATATCTGTACAGCCCAGGCATTGTTAGCCAATATGGCCGCAATGTATGCCGTTTATCATGGCCCGCAGGGTTTAACCAATATTGCAAAAGCCGTACACGCAACCGCTGCAGGCATTGCAAAAGGTTTGGCAGAAGCCGGTTTACCGGTTGAAACAAGTGTTTATTTCGATACATTATATTTTAAAGCAGATGCTGCCAGGTTAAAAACAGTAGCGGAAGCTCACAATGCTAATTTCCGTTATTTTGGAAATGATTTTGTCGGTATTTCAGTAGATGAAGTAGCGGCCGCCAACGAAGTGGCTACAGCTGAACTGTTCAGTAAAATTCTAAGCGGGTACAGTGGTAAAAACATTACAGTTGCCATTACAGAAGAGAACGGCGTACTGGCAAGCGGCAATACATATAACAGGGATACAGATTTTTTAACACATCCAAACTTTAATACTTTCCATAGCGAGAGTATGATGATGCGTTACATCAAACAACTGGAAAATAAAGACCTCTCTTTAAATACTTCTATGATCAGCCTTGGTAGCTGTACCATGAAGCTGAATGCAGCTACAGAAATGATACCGGTAAGCTGGAGTCACTGGAGCAGGATACACCCGTTTGCACCCGTTAACCAGGCGCAGGGCTATTTTGAAATGATCCAGGAGCTAAGTGCTTACTTATCCGATATTACAGGTTTCGATCATTGCTGGTTACAGCCAAACAGTGGTGCACAGGGCGAATTTGCCGGTTTACTGGCCATCCGTAATTATCATATTAATAACGGTCAGTCTAACAGGGATGTAATTTTGATCCCGATTAGTGCGCATGGTACCAACCCGGCAAGTGCCGTAATGGTAGGCATGAAAGTGGTAGTAGTAAAAGCATTGGAAAATGGTTATATCGATGTAGAGGATTTCAAAGCGAAAGCCGCACAACACAGCGCGAACCTTGCCGGTGTTATGATTACTTACCCAAGTACTTACGGTATTTTTGAAGAGTCGGTAAAAGAGATTTGCGATATCGTGCACCAGCACGGCGGACAGGTGTATATGGATGGTGCCAATATGAATGCACAGGTTGGTTTAACCAGTCCGGGCTTTATCGGGGCAGATGTTTGCCACCTGAACCTGCATAAAACATTTGCTATCCCACATGGTGGAGGCGGTCCGGGTGTTGGTCCTATCTGTTTCAAAAAACATTTGAAATCATCCTTCATGAATGTGACAGATGCCGATACTGTTAATACAGATGAATTATTGACCAGTCATGTAAGCGCAGCGCCATATGGCTCAGCTTCAATCTTGCTCATCAGCTATGCATATATCCGCTTACTGGGCGCTAAAGGATTGCTGAACGCCACACAACATGCTATTTTGAATGCCAATTACATGAAAGCGCGTTTAGAGAAAGATTATAATATTCTTTACAATGGCGCCAATGGCACTTGTGCCCATGAGTTCATTGTAGATCTACGTCCGTTGAAAACAACCAGTGGCATCGAAGCAGAAGATGTGGCAAAACGTTTAATGGATTATGGTTTCCACGCACCAACCATGAGCTTCCCGGTGGCTGGTACCATCATGATCGAGCCTACCGAGAGCGAAGATATCGCTGAGCTGGACCGTTTCTGCGACGCATTGTTAAGCATCCGCAGGGAGATTGCCGCTATCGAAAACGGTGAAAGTGATAAGACAGACAATGCATTGAAAAATGCGCCACATACACAATTTGAAGTAGTCAATTCAGAATGGGACCATTCATATACCCGCGAAGAAGCCGCTTATCCGTTGCCATATACCCGCAACAACAAATTCTGGCCTTCTGTAGCCCGTGTTAATAATACACATGGTGACAGAAACCTGGTTTGTACCTGTGAGCCGGTTAGCAGTTATATGGAGGAAACCGTAGAAGCTTAATGACAGCATATATTTTAAAGCCACAGATGCAGAGATCCTTTCAGCTTCTGTGGCTTTTTATTGGTAGAGATCATTGCCGGCATTTGGGGCTTTCAGCATTTTAAACAGTGTGGAACATTTGTCCGGCGTGCTTATGGCTCCGCTACGCTCGGTGCTCCTGCGTCGCACTGGCTCGTTCCTCGCCACCAACGCATGCCGCAGCCATGCAACATCTGTATTCTAATGAGGCATTATAGATGCTGATTTTTTCAAATAAATCTGTCTGGCTCTTCATATCAGGCCAACTTCATCTGTAGAATTAACTCACTGCATTTATAATGTATGAACAGGTGTAAGCGGGAGTTATAAGTGCATACCACCGGAGACTTCTATTCTTTGACCGTTGATCCAGCGGGCATCATCCGTACATAAAAAAGCAATCACTCCGCCAATATCATCAGGCACACCCGGCCTGCCTAAAGCAGTCATATTTGCTACCCGTTCATAAACTACCGCATTGTCCCTTACCATACCATTATTGAAATCTGTTTGTACCGCCCCTGGCGCTACCGTATTTACTTTAATTTTTCTTGGGGCCAGTTCTGCTGCCCAAACCCTGCTTAAAACCTCAATAGCGCCTTTTACACTCGCATACATAGAAGTGTTTGGATGTGAAAAGCGGGCCAGGCCGGATGAAATATTGATGATACCACCCTCATTATTCAGATAGGGGAGCATCGCCTGGGTTAAAAAATAAACACCTTTATAGTGAATGTTTACCAGGCTGTCAAATTCATCCTCGGTCGCATCCGCAAAAGAAGTATGGCTGCCGGTACCGGCATTGTTAACCAGGAAATCGAAATGAGCAGCACCATATTCATTCTTCAGATACGTTGATAAATCCACGGCAAAATCTTTAAATACTTTGGTATTGCCCGTATCCAGCCTGAATGCTTTAGCTTTCCTGCCAAGCTGCTCTATCTCATTAACAACTTCATTGGCTTTTACTTCATTCGAATGGTATGTAATAACAACATCAATTCCTTTTTCCGCTATTTTGATAGCCATATTCCGGCCTAATCCACGACTACCACCTGTTACCAGGGCTATTTTATTAAGTGTCATACTAATTGTTTTAACTGGTTACAAAATTAGAACGTGTATAGTTGCCGGGTATGGTGAAGGTTTAAGTATTTTCTTTTAGTAGGCCATCCCTGTAGATGGAAGGCGTCATGCCGGTATGTCTTTTAAAATACTTGGTAAAATTGGTGGGTTCGTAAGTAAGTTTATAAGCGATGGCGGAAATGGAAATATCAGTTGATAATAATGCTTTTGCCAGTTCAATTGTTTTTTCGTTACAGATATCGCAGGGAGATTTCCCCGTTGTATCTTTAATAGTATTGCTTAAATGTGTGGCATGAATATTCATCATTGACGCGATGGTATGGATATCAAGATAATCATCTGACTTCCCATTTATAAGGTCCTGTAAGTTATCTTCAATGATTTGAACGAATTTTTCAGAGATTTCTTTAGGCCGGTTATTCATCTTTATTCTTTGTATAAAATTACAACTTTGAGTATGGTGAAGTGAAGATTATTTTAAGCACTGTTCTATAACACTGAAGAAGTAGTTTGCTGCCGGACTATAAATGGGATTTAAAGTATGGAGGGAGCTGCTGTTTTCAGCGTTAGGGATAGAAGCTAAGTACCCCGCAAGGCGGCATAACCGGTAATAAATAGCGAAGCTATGAAGATGGCATTGCCGCCGCGGAGTACTGCGGATAGCCCGGCCCCTTGCCCGGCCACCGGGGTAAATAAAATAATAGAGAAGCAATGATGCATCAGTGTAATGGCAAGGGGAACGCCCATAAAATAAAAACACCTGCTCATGCAGGCGTTCTTATTTTATAATGTTATTTTCTATATTTTTCTATTTGCCGGATTTTGTTTTGCTTCTTAATATGGCAATCATGAATACCGGCAGGAAAACAAGGTTGGTAAATGTGGCCACCAGCAATGTGAACGAGGTTAACCAGCCCAGGCCAAACGTACCACCGAACTTGCTGAACATAAAAATGACGAAGCCGGCTATTAATACCAGCGAGGTATAAATAATGCTGATACCGGTATGCTTGATGGTGGATAAAATTGTAGGCAATACCTGGTTATTGTGGTCCGGTAGTTCCTGTTTATAGTTGACCAGGAAACGGATGGTGACATCAATAGCAATGCCTAATGCCACGCTAAACACTAATACAGTACTAGGTTTTAATGGTACGCCGGCCCAGCCCATTAACCCTGCTGTTACCAGTAACGGAATCACATTTGGTATGAGGGAACATACGAGTATCCTGAATGAGCGGAACAGGTAAAGCATACAAATGGCGATTAACGCGAAGGCCCAGATTATGCTTTCCTTTAAACCATTAATGATAAAGCGGCTGCCTTCCAGGAAGTTCACCGGCCCGCCGGTAAACGTCACTTTGTATTGGGCAGTATCAAAAATCTCGTTGGCCCTGGTTTGCAGGTTATCTAAAAATACTGGTAATTTATCAGACCCGATATCCGCCATGTTCACGCTTATGCGCGCGCGTTGTTTGGTACTGTCAGCAAAGTTTTTTACGATTTTTGCCAGCTGGCTGGTGGTGTCCATATTATTGGCACCTTTCAGGTAGGGCGCTAAAAATAAGAGGTCAAATTCTGACGGTACAATATAACTGGCAGTATCGCCATCATAGAATGCCTGTTTGGCAAACTTTAAGCCTTCTACCAGGCTTAATGCCCGGGCGGTCTGTGGCAGGGAATCGAGATAGGCAGAATATTCATCGATCTTCTGAATGGCTTTTAACCCGCGTGTTATCCCATTTTTCTTCTTGGTATCTACCACTATTTCTAACGGCATCACCCCACCAAAGTTTTGTTCAAACCATTTCAGGTCCACATAGATCTGCTCGTCTTTCGGCATGTCATCAACAATGTATCCTACGGATTTCAGTTTGAAAAAACCAATGACGGAGAATACCAGCATTGCCAGGGTAATAGTATAAACCAGGGCTTTTTTGTGCAGCACCCAATGCTCAATTTTTACCAATACTTTTTCTAATAATTTATTGCGCAGGTATCTTGTCTGGAATGGCTTTGGTGCCGGTAAATAATATAATACTACCGGTATCAGAATAAGGGAAATAATGAATAACACCATTATATTGATGCCCGCTACATTGCCAAATTCTTTTAATAAAGGGCTGGAAGTAAATGAGAAGACATAAAAACCAACTGCGGCAGCAATGTTGCAGAAAAGGGTAACAACGCCCATGCGGCCCACCATGTTAATGATCGACTGCTTTTTGCGTTCTTTAATATCAGTAATATGCACATTCTCTTCCCAGCTCATATGGTATTTGTTCAGGAAGTAAATGCAGTTAGGAATACCGATTACGATAATTAATGGTGGAATTAATGCAGTTAATAAAGTAATATCGTAGCCGAATAATACCATGGTACCAACGCACCATACAACGCCTAATACGACTACAAACATGGACAAAAGGGTTGCGCTGATGCTTCTGAAGAATAAGATAAGCGTGACCATTGCCAATAGTAATGACCCGTATAAAAACAGGTTCATTTCTTTCTTGATCTTTTCTGTTAAGACGGTCCTGATATATGGCAAACCGCTGATATGGGTATCTACTTTGGCCCTGGCTTTGTATTGTTCTATTAATGCTAATATGGCATTGACAGGTTCTGTTCTGTGTTTCGTATTAAGAATCTGTGGATCGATAGTGATACCTGCCAGGTAGATTTGTTTTTCTGGATTATGTAGTAACCCTTTATAAAACATAAGGTGCTTAAAGATGGCGGCAGCGGAGTCTATCTGGCTTTGGGTGGTTACTGTACTATCAAATAAAACAGTCGTTTGTAATTTTTCGGTAGAATCATTCTTTACCAGGTTAATGGCATTTGGTACAGAGATGATGCTTTTAATATGCGGTATTTTCTGAATGCCGGTGATCATGTCCCTGTAAGCATCGAAATGTTCTTTTGAAAAAAACTGCGGGTCGGTGACGCCAATTACAAACATGCTGGCGTCTGCACCGAAAGTTTCCTGGAATTTCACGTATTCCTGGTAATGGGGATTATCTGTAGGAACGGCTTTGGCAAATTCGTAACCCATTTTTACTTTGGTGGCTTTCCACCCCATAAATGCGGTTGCTAATAAAAGAAGAACGACTAATAAAATCCTGTTTTTTAAAATGAACTTGCCTAATTTATGCCACATACAAAAAAATCTACTTTTAGTATTAACGGGTAAAACCTGATAGCGAATCAGGTTGGAGGTGCAAAGAAACTTAAAAATGATTAAAAAACGTTCAAATAATCTTCACTAAAATAGTTGAGTATATATCATTTAGCTACATATTAACTTTATGAACGTTAATTCTTATGTTTTTTGTTCTGCCTTTATCATCTGTACAGGATATTTTTATGGGACCGGCATCGGGCATAAAGAAAATCTTTTCGTTGGTATTGGCGGTTTTGTAGAATTTATCATTGATGTACCAGTACACTTTTGCGACATCCATGGCTGTTAAGCACTTTAAAGCAATGGGCTCCGGCGAAATGGTACTGATATAATAATCTGCACCATGACTGGGAGAGGTTATTTTTGGTCCTTGCTCTTTGTACACAACTTCGCAATTGGGGTTGTGTGTGGGAATCCGCTCGTAGGGTATTTTGCGTTCGTCATAATAATCCTGCATCTCCGGCGAGATCACTTTAAACCATTTTGTTTTGTACCCGTTCTCCGGCTTACATTGTACACAATAAGACGTTTTGCCATCGATGCTTACTGGAATCTCCTGCATGTTGTTGCAATACTTATTGTCGGATATTACAGGTATAAAATAATCTGTAACAATATTGGTACAAAAGGAAGAGGGGACCATACCTGTTTCCCCGCATACCATGCGTATATCACAATCATCCGGTTGCTCAAACCAGTTATCCATGGAGTTGTAATCGACACTATTAAAAAGTTTGAATAATAATGGTGTTGCCATTTCTGCCCCGCTTAAATCGGGGATGGAGCTGCCGCTGAAATTACCTACCCAGACACCTATTGTGTAGCTTTTATTGTAACCAATGCTCCAGCCATCGCGTCTGCCATAACTGGTACCGGTCTTCCAGGCTATCTGCGGCATTTTTTCCGTGCTTTGCCAGCTTATAGGAAAGTCAGGCCGGTTTACTTTTGTCAGTATTTCCGTTATCATAAACGCGGAAGCCTTGCTCAGGATATTTTTTTTCATCCGGACAGAATCCGCCGCTATATAAATTGGTTTTGCATAACGGCCTTCGTTGGCAAATACTGAGAATAAAGCAGTGAGCTCTTCCAGGCTTGTACCGCAACCTCCTAAAATGGTGGATAGCCCCAGCTTGTTCTGGTCTTTTTTTATCTGCACGAAATCACATTCGGCTAACTGTGCAATGAATGGTTTTACCCCGTACTGATTCAGCAATTTTACTGCGGGAATATTTAATGAACGGGATAGCGCATTTTCTGCTGTTACATAACCGTCAAATTGTTTGTCGAAATTTTCCGGGCTGTAGCCGCTATAGTTCACATTGATATCTGTTATGATCCGTTTGGGCGTAATGATGCCTTCATCTATGCACAATGCATATAAAAATGGTTTCAGGGTGCTGCCGGGCTGACGGATGGCTTTTGCGCCGTTTACCTGGCCTGCATCTTCCAGCCCGTAGAAATCCGCGCTCCCTACATAGCTGACTACTTTATGGGTCTTATTGTTAATAATAACTGCCGCAGCATTATTAACGCCCCTGAATTTTAAAGCCCGGATATAATCTTTTACCAACTGTTCGGATTTCAGTTGGGTATTCAGGTCAATGGTACTTTGAATTTTGTTTTTACCTGCCACACCATAACTCTTCATAAGCTTGTAGGAGAGATGCGGTGCCAGTCTGGGAGTGGTATTTCTTTTTGCCTCAAAGGGTTCTTCTATGGCATCCTGAATTTCTTTTTCAGTGAATATTTTTTCTGCAAGAAATTCCTGCAGTAATTTGTTCCTGTATTCCACAATTTTATCGTTGGTCTTGCCAACTATTAATTGCGAGGGGCGATTGGGAATAACGGACAGCGCTGCTATTTCCGCTAAGGACAAATGATCGGGGTCTTTATTAAAATACATCCATGCAGCCGATTTTACACCTTGTATATTGCCGCCGTAAGGTAGCATACTCAGGTACATCTGCAGTATCTCATCTTTGCTGTAAGTGAGTTCTAACTGGATGGCCCTGAATGCTTCAATAAATTTATTGCCCCAGGTCCTTTTTTTAGGTTGTAACAGTTTTGCTACCTGCATGGTAATGGTGGAAGCACCTGATGTGCGCCTGCCCCTCAATATGTTTTTTATTGCGGCACGTCCAATAGCGATCGGGTTTACCCCGATGTGGTAATAGAAATATTTATCTTCTTTTTCTATAATGGCTTTTTTCAGCAGGGGTGATATTTCTTCTAACTCTGTTTCCATGCGCCACTGCTCATCTTTGGTCAGGTAAGCATGCATTACCTGGTCCTTACTGTCTGTAATAATAAGAGAGTAACCGGGTTTGGCAGGCAGGGGAAAACACCAGTTTAAAATAATAAATATAACGACCAGGCTCAGAAGGGTCAAGATTCCAAAACGCAATTTGGGGCGTTTTGCACCCCAAACTTTTATTTTGTTCCAGTATTTTTGTATGCTTGTTTTTATTTCCACTTTCTACACTGCTTTCAAACTCAAATCTAAACTTTTTGCCTGGTGAATAAGGGCTCCCACACTGATAAAGTCAACTCCTGTAGCAGCATAAGATTCAATGTTCGAAAGGTTAATACCTCCGCTGGCCTCTGTTTCTGCACGACCGTCAATTATTGTCAGGGCTTCAGTGATTGTTTCCGGGCTCATATTGTCCAGCATAATCCTGAACACTTTACCGGTTGCTGTTGCTAAGCGGACATCTTCCAATGTCCGGGTCTCTACCTCTATTTTTAACCCTGGTTTTGTAGTTTGCACATAATCATAAGCTTTATCAATGGCTTTAACAATACCGCCGCAAAAATCGATATGGTTATCTTTCAGCATTATCATATCGAACAGGCCAAAACGATGGTTGACTGCCCCACCAATTTTTACCGCTGCTTTTTCCAGTAAACGGAAATTAGGGGTTGTTTTACGGGTATCCAGGATTTTTGTTTTATAGCCTTTCAGTTTTTCTACATATACATTTGTCAACGTGGCAATGCCGCTCATTCGTTGCATTGAATTAAGCACCAGACGCTCACACTTAAGGATATTCTGGGTACTGGCTTCCACTTCAAAAGCAACTTCCCCCATGTTCATTGCTTCCCCGTCATTTTTATAAATATTGAAATGAGCAAGAGGTTCCACCTGTTTAAAGATCTGCTGTGCAACTTTTACACCGGCAAGTATGCCTTCCTGTTTTATTTTTAATACAGCTTTGCCGCGTTGATCCGCAGGAATACAGCATAAAGAGCTGTGGTCCCCGTCGCCAACGTCTTCTATCAATGCCTGTTCTACCAGGTGTTTCAAGCGGCTGTCAAATTCTTGTTCTGTCATATTTCAAATATAAAGTGATTTGCACTGATAAGTCAAATCCGCTGTAAAAATAACAATGCTTAAGGATTTTGAAATCTGTGAATTAGCAAGTGTTAGCACAAGCGACAGGCTCAGGGACTTCTAAGGATTTTTTCCATTTTTTTACCTTTTGCCAGCTCGTCTATAATTTTATCGAGGTATCTTGCCTGCCTGGTCAGGGGATTTTCTATTTCTTCTATCCGGTAACCGCAGATAACGCCTGTGATCAGGCTGGCGTTTGGGTTCAGTTTCGCCCTTTTGAAAAAAGTTTCAAAGGTTACTTTTTCATCAATCAGTTCCTGTAGTTTTTTTTCGTTAAAACCGGTTAACCATTCTATTACCTGGTGCAGTTCTTCTTTAGTCCTGCCTTTGGATTCTACTTTTGTTACGTAGTGCGGATATACGGACGCAAAAGTCATTTTCGCGATCCGTTCATTATGTTCAGGCGTTACTTTCATATATCATTACTTTTGTTGAAGATGAGGAAATTTATCTTTTACTAAATTGAGCTCAATACCGAATTCAAGATATGCTTTTAAGGCGTCTAATACGGTGGTAAAGCCGCCTGTATTGTTTTTAATAATTTCAATTAAGTCTTTACCTGTTTGCTTAAATCCATAATTCCTGATTACAACATAAGTGGTATCGTCTGTTAAAGTGTTGAACTCAAAATCTACAGTGGTAGATAAGTTGTCCCATTTAATCGTTATTTTTTTATCCGGAATAATTTCAACCACCTGTATATCGTCTGAGGCACCGTACATCTCCCATTGCCAGGTAATTGTTTTACCGGTTTCCAGTTTTCCACTTGACTTTGTAAACCAAAACCGGGTGGTTATTTCGGGATCAATAAATGCATCGAATACAACAGAAGCGGCTTTTCTTATCATCATTTGGGCCTCTACTACCGGCGTATAGCTATCTGGCATATAATAGATATTTTGCTTTTGATATTAATAGCTAAATTAAGTAAAAATGGCTAACAAGGTCATTTGTATTTGAGTAGGAAACCGGGGAGTTTAGGAATGGTTTTATCGGGTGTTGGCACTGGCTGAAACACTCTTTTTTGATGCATAAAGTACTGTCAGGTTGTATTGACCCGAATGATTGCCGGAAGAATACAACCGGTTTAATAAGCTTGATACATGTTGTATAAATGTTTTTAGCCGAATCTATTGTATGAAAGCCGGTACGAAGCGCAAAAATTATCCATATTTTGTAAAAAACTGTTAATAGGTGAGAAATTTATTTTTATTTATAATTAAAAAAAGGGAGTTTCGTTAAAGTATCTAAATTTTAATAGTTTATATGTTTCTTTTATTGCAAACTGTAGATTCATCGGCAGCAGCGGCAAATGCACCTGCAAAAATTAAGTTATTTGAATTATTGGCAGAGGGTGGTGTTATCATGATTCCCCTGGCATTGATGTTAGTTTTAGCGATTGCATTTTTTTATGAGCGTTTACTGGTAATTAAAAAAGCCTCTCATGTGGACCCTAACTTTATGAACATCATAAAGGACCATATTGTAAACGGCAATATCCAGGCTGCCCGTAGTTTGACAAAAAATACGGATAATGCAGTGGCCAGAATTATCGATAAAGGTATTCAGCGCATTGGCAAACCAATAGAATCTATTGAGAAGAGCATGGAAAATGTAGGCAGGCTGGAAATGTATAAAATGGAGCGCAACCTGAATATCATCAATGTTGTGGCCGGTATGGCACCAATGTTTGGTTTTTTGGGTACTATTATCGGGATGGTACAAATGTTCTATGAAATTAATAGCGAGGGAAAGTTTGAACTGACCACTATTGCAGGTGGTATTTATGTAAAGATGATTACCAGTGCTACCGGTTTAATTATTGGTTTAATTGCTTACGTTATGTACAGTTACCTGAATACACAGGTAGATAAAGCTGCTAATAAAATGGAAGTAGCTAGTGGCGAATTTTTAGATGTGCTGCAGGAACCACAACGTTAATTTTATTAAACAGGCTACAAAATGAATGTCAGAAGAAAATTGAAACGGGAAGGGGAGCTGCATACAGGTGCCCTGAACGATATCTTATTTATATTGCTTTTCTTTTTCCTTATTGTGAGTACATTGGCGAACCCTAATGTAATAAAGGTAAATAATCCTAAAGGTAAAAGTGACGCAAAGGCTAAACAGTCATTAGTGATTTCTATTAATGACAAAAATGAATTTTACCTGGGGCAAAGGCAGATCAATCCACAGGAGATAGACAGTATTGTGAAATTTGAAGTAGAAAAAATGAAAGCTATTGTGGACACACCTACAGTGGTGGTAAATGCAGATACCATTTCTATGAGCGGTGGTATTTTTAAAGTAATGCAGGCAGCTAAAAACAGTGGTGCAAGGATTGTGGCGAACGTAAAGCAATAGTAAAATATGGATGCGTATTTTAAAACAGCGAACCGGGATCATCCCGGTTCGCTGTTTTTGTTAGTAATACCTAGTTCAGATTCTGTTGTTTGCCCGCAATACCAAACTTGGCCCCAAATACGGTGAAAATATTACTGACTTCTGAATAGTTTTTACCAAAAGATGAAACCAGTGTTATTTCATCAGAAATTTTATAGTTAATGACAAAAGCCAGTCGGCTGTAATTGTCCTTAACGGCTACATCAATCCGGTTAACATATTCAAAAGCCAGGTTGAGATTCTTTTTCTGGTAGGCAATTGAAACGCCATTGTCTATAAATGCCGAATCTTTACCAGTCGCAGAACTTTCTCCAATGTTCCAGATATACCTGGAAAGCAAAGTGGCATTAAAATCACTGTTGGGCGGATTATAAGATGCATTGAGCCATGCACCCGCTTTATTTGAAGCCAGGTTTTTGAATGTATTATCAGGTGATGCTCCCAGGAAAGCAGCGGCGAATTCCATTCGGAAAGCAGGTTTCGATAAAATATTGGAAATGCTGTCATCGTGTTTGGTCATGATGGCTCTTGCTTCTGCCTCTTTCTCTATGTCTAGCATCATTATAGCGGTAGCGGCATTACTTTCTATTGCACTTACTGCCGCTTTATTCTTTTTATTGTATATCCTGAAAATATGGGTCCTGATGCCGGCGGAAAGAGTGGTACTGGTATCGGTTTTAAAAGTAGCTATTGAAAAGTTTAAAGTTTCCCAAAGCGGGTTCTTCTTACTCATGAATGCCTTGAAATCAAGTTTTTCTCTTTGCCAATACCAGAAAGGGGTGGTTTGTATGGCACCGCCTTGCTGCAGCGTATATAAGCTCAATCCAAATGTTTTGGGAGTAGTCGGTCGGTCAACGGCAGATGGCGCTTTGTCGGCCAACACGAAACCCGGCGCATCCGGCACCTGGATATCTGAAGCTTTTATCTGTGCTTTTGCCAGGTCAATATTTCCCAGGCATACCATGAGAATTATCCATTTAAATGTTTTCATGTGCTTCGTTTTTAAAAGTTACTTTCAATTTAAAAATGAAGAAATCCTTTTCATTTTTAACCGCATCATAAAAAACATGAATGGGTTCTTTACCATTGTTAAAATCATACATCGCAGAAACATTATTGGTATTTTCGTTCCGGTCAAAAAAACGGGTTTCAATCAGCAGCACTTTGTCAAGAATGCTATTGCCGGGGCCTAAGTACAAATCATAAATGGGGCCGATTTTAAGCGGTTCTTTATCTGTTTCCCATTTAACACTGCTTCCGCCTATTTGCAGGTTGCCAATGGTAATGGTTAGTCTTACCGCCTCTGTAATGTCTGTTTTGTGGATGACTTCTATAGACCTAGTTTGAGTTGCCATAGTATTGGGTTTTAATTTGTTATTATATATTCATGATAAATATAATTTATCGATAGTTATTTGTCAATAGTTAATTTTCAGAAATCAAAAAGGCCGGTAAATGATTCCGGCCTTTTAAAAATATTGATAGTGCAATTATGCCAATTGCTTTATTCCTTGTTGAATTCTGCTGATGGTTTCCTCTTTGCCAATCACTTCTGCTATTTCAAATACACCCGGCCCGAACTTTCCGCCCACCAGCATAATGCGTAGCGGCATCATGAGTTCTCCTATTTTAATTGCTTTCTCTGCTGCTAAAGCTTTAAAAGCAGCTTCCAGATCAATATGATTAAAGTTAGCAGCATTATTAAACAATTCAATAGCAGCTTCGAAGAATGCTACTTTATCTGCATTCCATTTCGGCAGGATAGAAGCAGTATCTATTGTTGCCGGTGCAGTAAAAAAGAAAGCAGCCTGCTCGTAAAAATCTCCCAGTAAAGTACAACGCTCTTTTACCATATCAATCACTTTAGCCAGGTAGGCTTCGTCGTTGATAAGAATGCCTTTCTCCTCTAAAACCGGTTTGACGGATTTTACTAATACAGTGGCATCAGATTTTTTTATCCATTCATGGTTGAACCATTTAGCCTTTTCAAAATCAAATTGTGCACCTGCACTATGTACCCGGCTTAAATCGAATAAGCTGATCATTTCTTCCAGGCTCAGAATTTCCTGGCCATTACCAGGATTCCATCCCATTAAAGCCAGTAAATTGGTAAATGCTTCAGGAAGAAATCCCCGTTCTCTGAAACCTTCAGTAAAGTCACCTTTGGCATCTGTCCAGTTCATGGCAAAAATCGGGAACCCGTATTTATTGCCATGACGTTTACTTAGTTTAGCACCATCCGGTCCCAATATTAATGGCAGGTGTGCCCATTGCGGCATCTCGTTGTACCAACCCAGGTATTTCCAGGTAAGTACATGCACCGGTGCACTACTTAACCATTCTTCCCCGCGAAACGCATGGGATATCTTCATTAAGTAATCATCTACCACAACCGCCAGATGATAGGTAGGCATGCCATCAGCTTTCAGCAATACTTTATCATCTACCTGGCTGGTATGGAAATTCACTTCGCCACGGATTAAATCAGTAAAACTTACCGTTTCGTTTTCCGGCATTTTTATACGGATCACATAAGGCGTGCCGGCATCAATCAATGCCTTTACTTCATCTGCCGGTAATGTAAGTGAATTGCGCATTTTACCACGTAATTCATGGTTATAGGTCGGGGAAGGATTCGCTTCCGTTTTGTAATCGTTCCGCATTTTCTCCAGGTCTTCCGGGGTATCAAATGCGTAGTAGGCATTGCCTTGTTCTACTAACTGCAAAGCATATTGTTTGTACAATGGTTTGCGCTCACTTTGCCTGTAAGGTGCATAAGGCCCACCGGCTTTTGGACTTTCGTCCGGTACCAGACCGCACCATTCCAGGCAGTTCAATATATAATCTTCAGCACCCGGAACATAGCGTGTCTGGTCCGTATCTTCAATACGCAATACAAAATCTCCGCCGTGCTTTTTCGCAAATAAATAGTTGTATAAAACGGTACGCACACCACCTAAATGCAAACCGCCTGTTGGCGATGGCGCAAAACGAACTCTTACTTTTTTATCCATAAGGCTGCAAAGATAAAAATCTAATGATTATTAGGCAGCAATGAGCATTTTATTTTTTGATTGGCCTAAAGAAGAATCAGGCAGGTCGCTTTGTTTTAAGCATTGAGTAGCAATACTCTCTGTTACACAAGCGGTTTTGGTGTTGATATCTCTGGAAACTAACGATATATTGTATTTATGACTATTTTATGCTTAAAATATATCTGATGCGGCAATTTATAACTACCTTTGCAAGAATTTTTTGTAGTTTTTGAGTGTAATGGAGGGAATGGTGAAAAACTACTGTCATTAAATTTTAAATTAGAAAGACGTGTTTACATTAGCAATAGTTGGGAGACCAAATGTGGGTAAAAGTACTTTATTCAATCGTTTACTGGAAAGCAGGAAAGCAATCGTAGATGATCAGAGTGGCGTAACCCGGGACAGGCAATACGGCATAGCAGACTGGAGTGGTAAAACTTTCAACGTAGTAGATACAGGTGGTTTTGTAGATAACAGTGATGATTTGTTTGAGCGTGAGATAGCAAAGCAGGTGATGATAGCTATTGAAGAAGCAAACGCATTGTTATTTATGACAGATGCGGCTACAGGGATTACAGACCTGGATGAGGAAATGGTGCAGTTATTGCGTCGCAGTCCGAAACCGGTATTTTTAGCGGTTAATAAAGTAGATAATCATCAGCGCCAGTTAGAAGCGACCGAGTTCTACTCAATGGGGCTTGAGAATACTTTTTTTATAAGCAGCATGAGTGGTTCCGGTACAGGAGAATTGTTAGATGCAATTGTGGCTTTGATTCCTGATGGAGACGAAACAGTGGACCCGCATGAAGGATTAACCAAAATAGCTATTTTAGGACAACCAAATGTTGGTAAAAGTAGCTTGCTGAATGCTTTGACAGGGCAGGAACGTACCATTGTAAGTGATATTGCAGGTACTACCCGCGATACGATTCATACACGTTACAATTTATTCCAGAAAGATTTTGTACTGATAGATACTGCAGGTATCCGCCGTAAGAAAAAAGTAGATGAGGACCTGGAGTTTTACAGCGTTATACGTGCTATTAAAGCAATTGATGAGGCAGATGTTTGTATGATAGTGCTGGATGCAGAAAAAGGTATAGCAGCACAGGATTTAAATATTTACAGCCTGGCTGCCCGTAAAGGTAAAGCCATTGTAATACTGGTAAATAAATGGGACCTTGTAGAAAAACAAACCAATACCGCCCGTGATTATGAAAAAGAACTGAAACAGCGTTTAGCACCTTTCAATGATGTGCCGATCGTGTTTGTATCCGCTACAGAAAAAATAAGAATTTTTAAAGGAATCGAAGTCGCGTTGGAAGTAAATGAAAACCGCACGAAAAAAATATCTACTTCTGAACTGAACAAAGTAATGTTGAAAGCGATTGAATCTTATCATCCGCCAATGGTTCGCGGTCACTTAATTAAAATTAAGTACATGACGCAATTACCAACGCGTGTACCCTCTTTCGCGTTCTTTACGAATTTTCCGGATGATATTAAAACACCATACAGAAACTACCTGGAAAATCAATTGCGTCAGCAGTTTAATTTTACTGGGGTGCCGGTGAGGATTTTCTTCAGAAAAAGCTAGGGAATTTAACCGTATATAGTCTATAAAAGAAGAAGGAATAGTAATGAAACTATTCCTTCTTCTTTTATAGACTGCTTGCAGTAGTGTTCATCTTTTACGGAATCAGATCTGAAAAGAATAATCGCTGCAAGTTCTCCGTTTTTTTAATACGATTCCAACAGGTGATTAATACTATCCAAAGCTGGTTTGATTTTCCAATTGCCTTTATTCCTGTCACCAATAATATTGGTAAGCGCCCTTATTTGTAAATAAGGTATATTGTATTCATTGCAAACAAAGTGTAATGCCGCACCTTCCATACTTTCAATGTCCGCATGCCAGTAATTATACTGCTCAGTAATAATTTCGATGTTGTCAGTTATGGTGTTGCAGGTAATGGCAGTGCCAAGCGGCAATTTTTTATCGTTAAGTTGCTCAATATTGGTATTTTCCAGCCAGTTATTTTGATGGCTTAACCCCATATCAGTTACGGACCTGAAACCTGATTGTTCCATCGCACCGATATCCCCGAAAGCATCTTTACCGATAGCGATCATATCTCCCAGTTCCCAGTCATTACTTTCTAACGCCACTTTATGTACACCACCAAAGCCAATCTGCAAAACATGGCTGTAATCCTTGTTTGACAATAATTTCTTTTGCAGATTGAGGATCGTACCGGGAACACCCACGCCAGTAATTAACACATCAAAAACAGGATTGCTTTTAAAGCCCGATATTTCAAATGCTGTGGCAGATACTAAAAGTATTTTCATGTTTTTTTATTTGGGGCTGTTAGCTGTTCATTTATAAATGAATCATTTGTCCGGGCTGCTTTGGGGTGCCGCCATGCGCATCTTTTTTGGGAAATACCGTTTGGTATATTCCGGTCAGCACTTATGCCGCGCATGGCCGGCTCGTGCCTCGCCGCCCAAAGTATCCCGCAGCCCTTCATCATTATAATATGGCTGAGCTGTAATTCTTTACCAGATATGTACTCTCAGGCTGTCTGCCAGATACATTTTGTTAGCCGGTTTAACGCCGAATGCTTCGTAAAATTCAGGTACATTGGCAAAAGGACCATTCACACGTTGTTTTGCCGGGCTATGTACATTGGTCTTTACATAACTGATCAGTTTTTCATTACGGGTGTTATACAACCATCCGAATGCATATCCTAAAAAATATCTTTGCAATGGTGTGTATCCGCCAATAATTTTACCGGATTTATACGATGCTGTTTTTTTATAAGCATCTAATCCTATTAAAATGCCACCAAGGTCAGCAATATTTTCGCCCTGTGTGGCATTGCCATTTACCCTAAAAGTGTCTATCACCACCATATTGTTGAACTGGTTGATGATTTTTTTGGCACGGTCATTAAAAGCATTGCCATCAGCAGCAGTCCACCAGTTTGAAAGATTGCCTTTAGCGTCGTAGAGTCGTCCCTGGTCATCGAAGCCATGTGTTAATTCATGCCCGATAGTAGAAGCACCAGCATACCCGTAAACGAATGCTTCATCCAGTTCAGCATCTTTTATGCCCGGTACTGCAAAAATACCTGCCGGTAATACAATCTCGTTATTGGGCGGGTTGTAATAGGCATTATAAGTTTGAGGGCTCATG
Source organism: Polluticaenibacter yanchengensis (assembly GCA_027854065.1). Lineage (GTDB taxonomy): Bacteria > Bacteroidota > Bacteroidia > Chitinophagales > Chitinophagaceae > Phnomibacter > Phnomibacter yanchengensis. The sequence goes on from JAQGEF010000015.1 coordinate 40,504, forward strand.
AACCACTCTTCCCTGTCCACCGGTTTGCCAAGTTTGGCTACTTCTTTTTTATAATGCCATTTACTGGCAGATTGTATGTTCTCCAAATAAGTATTTTTAGCATTCAACTCTAAAGAAGAGAAGTCGGTCCATTTATCGGGGTAACCTACTTTATACTTAATGCCCTTTAATTTTTCATAAGCTTTTGTTTTAGTAGAATCGCTCATCCAAGTAAGGTTTTTAATGCGTTCCCTGTAAGCCTCCTTTACATTTTCTACCAGTGTTTCATAACGTTTCTTTGCCGTCGCATCAAAATATTCACTCACAAATAGTTTACCTAGCGCTTCTCCAAACAGGCCTTCTTCGTTATCTATTACTCTTTTCCATCTTGGGCGCATTTCTTTAGCACCGCTGATCACTTTGCTGTAAGCAAATGCCCTGTCCAGGCTGGCTTTATCCAGGTATGAATCAAAAGCACTTACATAATTTACTTTCAGATAATCTTTTAAAACTGCTAAAGGTGTTACCGCTAAAATTTTATCCAACGCGCTGTAATAGGCCGGTTGCATGATATTGATGCTATCCTGTACCGGGATTTCAGCAGCATTGAACCAATCCGTAAGATTGATGGTTTTTAGTTTTTGCTGAAAGGCTTTAAAACTGGTCTTGTTATAGTTTTCATACGGATCACGCATGTCTTCCAGTTTCCTGGAGTTCTTAGCCAGCTGCTCTTCGAAAGCGTAGATCTCGTTAGTGTTGAGTGTTAAGGCCTCTTTTCCATAAACAGAGGTCAATATATCATTGACATATTTTTTGTAAGCATTCCTTATTTCAACGGTTTTAGCATCCGTGTCAAAATAATAGCTCCTTTCAGGTAAGCCGATACCTGCCTGGTAAAAAGATAAGAGCATACTGTCGCTGTTCATATCATCCTGGCCAATATACGCCCCTATAAAAGTACCAACACCGATTGTTTGCAAATAGCCTGTATGGCGGATCAATTCCGGTAAGGATTGTATTTTGTCTATTGCTTCCAGGCCAGCCTTTAAAGAGGTGGTGCCTTCTTTTTCCAGCCGGGCCGTGTCCATTGCTACTTTCCAGAAGTCTGCAATTTTCTGCTCTACCGTACCTTGTTTATGATCAGATTTTATAGCGTTTTCATTAATGGTCCTCAGGCGCTCATAAATATCTTCCTGCACCATATCTGCCACTCCCCAACTACTTTCGTTGTCTGGTATAGGGTTGTTTTTTAACCAGGTCCCATTGGCAAAACCAAAGAAATCGTCTGCCGGGTTCACCGTACTGTCAATATTTTTTAAATAAAAATCTGCCTGGGGGCCGGAAGATTGTGGATTATTATTGTTGCAGGCTACCATTCCAAAGGCGAATGCCGGCAATAAAAGTTTTTTATACATAGGCGTATTTAATGAATCATCAAATATATCATTATAAAATAAATGAATCAACCTCTGATAAAATTATATTTGCTACATTAACGTCCAGGATAATGAATGCAGTAGCTCACGAAATATATATGCGTCGTTGCATAGAATTGGCCCGGAAAGGCCTGGGAAAGGTGGCGCCTAATCCTATGGTTGGGGCGGTATTGGTTCATAATAACAGGATAATAGGAGAGGGCTATCACCAGGAATATGGCAAGGCACATGCAGAAGTGAATTGTATCAATAGTGTTTCTGCGGATAATAAATACCTGATTGCTGACAGTACCATTTATGTGAGCCTGGAACCGTGCGCCCATTATGGTAAAACACCACCTTGCGCTGATTTAATTGTTGCCAGCAATATCAAAAAGGTAGTTATTGGTTGTGCAGATCCATTTGAGGCCGTGAACGGTAAAGGGATTGCTATTCTTAAAAACGCAGGAATTGATGTGATCACCGGCGTACTGGAAACTGAATGTAAAAAACTGATAAAAAGATTTACGACTTATCACCTGGGAAAACGGCCCTATATTGTATTGAAATGGGCAGAGAGCAATGATGGTATTATAGCAAAAGTTAATGAACGGACGGCTATCAGTAATGCTTTATCTAACAGGTTGGTCCACCGATGGCGTAGTGAGGAACAGGCAATTCTGGTGGGGACGAATACGGCTATCATTGATAATCCGAAACTGAACAGCAGGCTGTTTCCTGGTAGAGATCCTTTAAGAATTGTTATTGACAGGCAAAATAAACTGGATGGAAGTAATCATTTGCTTTCAGACGACTTGCCAACGATTGTGCTGAATGATCATTTAAATAAAACAAATAATCGTAAGCAATTTATTGCTGTTGATGCATCTGAAAGTGAATCAGCGTTTTTGGAAAAATCCATCCTTAAATTGTACGAAGCAGGTATTACAAGTATCTTAGTAGAAGGTGGTGCCAAAACCTTACAATCGTTTATTGATGCCGGTTTGTGGGATGAAGCGAGGGTTATTACTAATGCTACTTTAAACCTGCAAAACGGGATTGATGCGCCCCGTTTACTGAATTCTACGTTGATTAAGACATTGTTTCTTGATACGGATCGTATCCAATATTATACCCGGTCTTTATAAATTGCTTTTAAATAAATGATGGCTGTCAGAAATGACAGCCATTGAATTTTGATTAAGGGGATTAATTATTTTCTATTAATCTGAAATTTTCTATTTTTTGATTGCCCAGTTCACGCTCCCATCTTTTTATGACCGGCGCTTCCAGTTCAAACTGCCTGTATTCATCCGGGCTCATAATTGGAATACCACTTATTATAGGATAAATCCGTTGGCAGGTATTACAATGCAAAAATCCTTCCAAAATATTATTATTCAGGTCTTTGGTTATTATTTTTAAATTTAAATCATTTTTATCGAACGGACAGCATAGTTTATCAATTGTTTCCGATTTCATAAATATTTTTTTGTATTGTTATTATACTGGTTAATTGCATTAATGGGATTACTGCTGCTCATGATGCCTGAAACAACAGCAATACCTGAATATTCTAATGTGCTTAATAAATGAATATTTTCTGCTTTTATACCTCCTGCCAGAAAAATGGGTATATCTATTATTTTCCTGGCTTGCTGAATGGTTTCAAATTTTACAAGTTCACAGCTGTTTGCGGTGGATGAAGGAAATATTGAGCAAAATGAAATATAGCTTAACCGGTGTTCGCCTGCCCATTTCACGATATCCAGATCATTGTTACAGGTAATACCTGTAATAACCTCTTCACTGAGTTTATAAATGCTTTGTTCCGCCATCTCTTTAGTATCATAATGGACACCATTCAGATCCAATGCTTCTACCAGTTCCCAGTGATTATTGATGATCACCGGCACTTGTTTTTGTTTACAAAGTTTTGCTATTTCTAAAATGAGCATTTTATAGTGTTCAATTCCTTTTTTGAAATTGTCCCAGATCTGAACTGCAGCAATGGCGCCCGCCGGTATTTTTTGAAGTGTTGTGCGGATCTTTTCATTGTCTTCGCAAGGATCTATAACCAGGTAGATGCCATCCTTTATTTTGTTATTTGTCATTGCCAGCCTTGTTTTACTGCTTTAAAAAATGCCTGCCAGTATGGATCTTCGGAGTGGTAGGCCATTGGCTTGCTGCTGCCGTTTTCATGTAACAATATGCCGGAAGATCGCTCTGTTAAATAACCGACTTCTGTACAGGGGATATTGTGTAATGACAGGCGTTTTATTATATTGCCCGCATATTCTTTTTTGCAGGCTATTATTAATGCGCCTGCGCCAATACAATATCTCGGGTCCAGGTTGAAAATATTACAAATGGCTGCCTGTGTATGATCTGCCGGAAGTTGTTTATTATATACGATGGCCCCGTTACCGGATGCTGTGGCCATTTCATAAATTGCGCCTAGTACGCCACCTTCTGTAACATCGTGCATGGCTGTGATGTCATTCTCTGTTTCAAAATTGTTTACTGCAATTAATGCGTCTTTTAAAACGGAGGTGCTGTAAAAACTGTCACAAGCAGCCTGAAAGATTTCTGAACCGGTTTTATTGAGCACAGTTTTGGGAAAACTTTTGGCCAGTATTGCGGCAGATGACAAGGCACATGATTTTGTTACAAGGAGGCAATTACCGGCTTCTGCCATGGCAGATGTCCTGATCTTACCTGAAGGGGCTATTACTGTAAAGGTTCCGCCACCTGCGATGGTGGAATGTTGCCCTTCAATAAATCCTGTATGTCCTCCGGTTATCTGCATTTGAATGGCTGTACAATATTCATGGATGTAATGCCAGTAGTTATTGAAATCGGTTTTACTTAAAGTGGCGGGCAGGTTTAATACGAACTGCCCGTACATCGGTGCAAAGCCGGTGGTAGCAATGTCATTGGCGATTAGCTGTACGGAAAGCCATGCAGATTCTCTTAACCCTAAAGTTGGTATGAGGGAGAGGGGATCGCTGGCTTGTGCTATTGATAGTCCGTTGGGCAGATCGACGACACTGACATCTACGCCAAATGCGGCGCCGAAGCGTACTTCCTGCCTTGGAAACCCGCACCGGTTTAATATACTTTGTTCAAAAAACGGGTGGTCAATTTTGCCGAGTATTTCTGCCATTAGTCAACATCGTTTAATTTAATGTATAGTCCGAAGAAATCGCCGAAGGGTACGCGCCACTGTTGTACGGGAAACCATTTAGGAAGTCCGGTGCAGGTCCATTCTATGGAATATTTCCTGCCCTGCAAGGCTTCATCGATGATTGCGGTTAACTGGCTCGGTGTGTAAAAAGTGGCTGTTATGTAAAAGGGGTTCTTGCCGAATAATTGCTGTACTCTGCGACGGACTACTTTGGTGGAATTGCGGTTCATCATCCCCATTGCTATGCCGTATTTTGCTACCCGTGCGGCTTCTCTTATTACTTTTACCGGGTCTTTGTAATATTCAAATGTGGTAATGAAAGCGAGTGCATCAAAAGTGTGATTTTTGAACGGCATGTGATGGGAATCTGCCATTACCAGGTCTCCTTTGAACAGGTGAATGGCTTGTGACAGCATGAGTGGAGAAATATCGCCGCCTGTGGCTTTAATGCCTATTTGCTCCCACCAGCGGGTGAACCGTGTGGTGCCGCATCCGAACTCTAATAATGTACTGATGCGTTTGTCGGCAGAAACTAACTGTTCCATTACTTTTTTCTGCCAGATCTCAGCATGTTTGTACCTGCCTTCATACCATTGTTCATAAGTATCTGTATGTTCTCTGTTGAAGAACCACTCAGGCCTGCCTTGCCAGTTTTCATGCGTTTGCGGAATCAGTTCCGGTGTAATTTTCTGAATTGCCATTTTGATGGATTTAAAATGATGAAGCGACCATCATGGATATACGAACGAAATGGCGCTCTGGCAATTCAGTGCTTTGCATCCCTACGTTGGCATTATCCAAATCAGGTAATCGGGTATTATCTCAGCCTTTCGGCACCCCGTGCTATGTATGTTTAAAACAAAAATAGAGAAACTTAACCGGAATAACGAACCGGTGTTGATCCTTTACAATATTTTGTGAGGTTATTTTATATTTAATACTTTATTGTAGATGTCCAGTATCCTGCTAAAGAGGATATCTGCATCAAAGCTGTTTTTTACTTCTATATGCCAGTTGTCAGCTAGTGTTTTTCTTAGTGTTTGATCTTCGATGAGCAGATTCATTTTGGCGGCAAGCGCATCTGTATCTTTTGGCTGGAGCAGGATGCCGTTTTTATCATCTATATATTGTGGAATCTGCCCGACATTTGTTGTTATGACGGCGAGTCTTGCCTGTCCGTATTCGATGAGGGCTAAAGGGAGCCCTTCGCTGGTAGATGATATGACGGCGATATCGCATTGTTTGAGTATATCCATAGGTTGGTCAACTACCCCGAGCCAGGTAACATGATCTTTTAGCCTGGCAGATGCTATTTGTATCTCTACTTTTTCCTGGTAAGCATTTTTTTCGCCCATCCCGATTAAGTATAAATGAACGTTGGGATGTTTGTCGATGACTTTTGCGAATGCGTTCAATAAGGTAAAGTGGTCTTTTTGTTCCCGGAAATTGGCGAGTGAAACAAATTTGACTGCGTCTTCTTTCAGCACTACCGGAGGCTGGTGATGGCCGGTTCTTTGCCTGATGCTGAAGTTGGGTATATAGGTTATTTTGCTTGGATATATTTTGAAAAACTGAATGTCTGTTTTGAGTAATTCTTCATTGACAGCGATGGTATAATCAAACGATTTTACAAACGGGCTTACAGGGTAGGAGCGTTTACCTGTTTCGTAATTTATCTTTAACCCGTAATGATCATGCCATATCAATTTGAAGTTCATTGCTTTTTTGAGTATGGCGGGATAAATATGTGAGTTGGCATGTGCATGAACAATGTTTACCTGGTGTTCTTTTAAATAGCTGAAGAGGTTGCGCAGGGCTTTGAAATCGATGCTCTTTTTTTTTCTGAGCAAAAAGACTTTAACACCGGGTGCTATTCTTTCTAAAAGCGGGCCTTCAGTGGCACGGGTTACAACCAGGTGGGATTCGTAGTCTTCTGATTGTGCAAGGGTGTTGGCTATATTCACAGCCATGTTTTCAGTTCCTCCTAAGTCTAATGTGTCTATTATATTTGCGACTACTATCATTCTGTTCTTTGATTGTAAAATTATTTAAAAATACTTATAAATCAACTTACATTTGATGCGTTTAGCTGAATTAAGACGAGTAAGAGGTGCTGATAACCTGTTCAATAGCAGCAATGCGGTTGCAGGGAGTGACACAACGATGTTTAATAGTAGCAGGAGTGGCGGCTCAATAAAAAAAGAAATATTTAAGTTTGAAACGACCGGTTATAACTGATGAATAAATATGAACATTATTATTGCCCATAATTATACGACACATTCCTATTCCAATCAATCTTATGAATTGGCAAATTCGTTGGCTGCAAGGGGGCACCATGTTTTATTTTTCAGCCATGAACCGGGTTTTGAAAAACCGTTCTCACCTGTTGCGAATCTTACTGTTTATGGTTGGCCGGGCAAGCGTCCTACTGATCTTAAGGCATTCAAATATTTTTACAGGCTGGCTAAGGATTTTAAGCCGGATGTGATGATTATTCATTTTGCGGCAAGGTATATTGCGGGTATTGCGGGTGTTTTGCTGGGTGTGAAACATCGTTGGATCTACTATCATTCTGCGGAAGCATCTAATATTGTTGATATGAACGGGCTGACTTTTAAAAACAGGCTGTTGATGTTGAGGAAGCGACTGAGTTTTTTGCTGTATAATAAAATTGTGACGCCGAGTGCTTTTGCTGCGGAAGATGCGCTTCAATTTTACGGACAGCCAATTGCGAAATCGATGGTGATCCATAATGCCATTGCTGACCGTTTTAACCATGTTTTTACAAAGCCTGATGCGGGTATTGTCAGTTTCCGGTATTTAGGACGGATTGATCCTTGTAAAAGGGTACCGGATACGATTATTGCTTTTGAGCAATTTATAAAGGAAACGGGGGCTAAAGCTGAACTCCGGATTGTGGGTAATGGTATGGAGGCTGACAAGGCATTATTGTTAAGTAAGGATGTGGAAGGGATTAGTGTGCAACGGGCGATTCCGTATGAGGAAGTGGACGCTTTTATTATGGAGGGGCATTGGGTAGTGAGTTCTTCTATGGCGGAGTCTTTTGGTTTTGTGAACGCTGAGGCTATTATGCTGGCGACGCCGGTGCTGGCTAATAAAGTGGGCGGGATACCTGAAATTATTGAGGATGGAGTAAACGGGTTGTATGCAGATGAGATGAGTGTGGGTGGCTGGGTACGTTTATTTAAAAGGGCGTATGAACTGACCGTAAACCACAGGGACCTGTATGCAAGGATGCAACAGCAGGCGAGAAATGTGTATATTGAAAAATTTACACTAAGTAAACATATAAATACATTTATAAAAGCGATTGAGGCTTTGTAATGCTTAATTTTGATACGTAAAAATTTGAACATGTATAATATAGGAACGAGTCAGCAATTATTTGAAAAGGCGAAGCAGTCTATCCCTGGTGGTGTAAACAGTCCTGTGCGGGCTTTTAAGAGTGTGGGCGGGAGTCCTGTGTTTATTAAAAAAGCAAGGGGGGCTTATTTGTATGATGTTGACGGAAATGAATATATAGATTATATAGCGAGCTGGGGACCGTTGATTCTTGGACATGCTTATCCTAAAGTGGTACAGGCGATACAGGAGGCGGCGGAAAACGGCACTTCTTATGGTGCTCCTACGGAGCTGGAAAGTAAGATGGCGGAGCTGATCATTTCAATGGTGCCGAATGTGGACCTTATAAGGATGGTGAGCAGTGGTACGGAAGCGTGTATGAGCGCTATCCGTCTGGCACGTGGCTATACGGGACGTAATAAGATTATCAAATTTGAAGGTTGTTATCATGGTCATGCGGATAGCTTTTTAGTGAAGGCCGGCAGCGGGCTGGCAACCCTGGGTATCCAGAATGTTCCGGGTGTAACGCAGGCAGTGGCTGAAGATACGCTTACGGCTCCTTATAATAACCTGGAAGCAGTGGAGGCTTTGGTTAAAGCTCATAAAGACAATGTTGCAGCTATTATTATTGAACCTGTAGCGGGGAATATGGGCTGCATTATTCCTAAGCCGGGCTTTTTGCAGGGCTTGCGTGATTTATGTACGCGTGAGGGGATTGTTTTTATTTTTGATGAGGTGATGAACGGGTTCCGCCTGGCATTGGGTGGTGCGCAGGAGAGATTGGGTATTGATGCTGACCTGGTGACTTATGGTAAAGTAATTGGCGCGGGTATGCCGGTTGGTGCTTTTGGTGGTAAAAGGGAGATCATGAGCCAGATAGCACCGCTGGGTGCTGTGTATCAAGCCGGTACCTTGAGTGGTAATCCCCTGGCAATGGTAGCCGGATATACTTTGTTGTCGGAATTGAAAAATAATCCTGGTTTGCTGGAAGAAGTGGACAGGAAAACGGGGCATTTATATGATGGTTTAACGGAGATGTTGTCCAATAAGGGCATACCTTACCATGTGAACCAGATTGGCAGTATGATCAGTGTTCACTTTACTGGAACACCGGTTATTGACTATGCTTCGGCATCTAAACAGGATATTGGGTTGTTCAATAAATATTTCCACTACTTATTGTCTAACGGGGTGTATTTACCGCCAAGTGCTTATGAGAGCTGGTTTTTAAATAATGCTCTCAGTTATGATGATATTGACAGGACGGTGGCATTGACAGATGATTTTTTAGCAACGATATAGTGTATGAAACGGGTTGAGGTATTCAGCCCGTTTTCTTTTTAGGGCGGATAGTATAAATATGTTGCTGCTTTGTGGCAGTATGATTGTTATTTGGTTGGGGAAAGATTATTGTTAATGGGGAGCCCATCCCTTCTCCTCCCAGGAGGAGACAGGCACATTAGTGATATGGCTTTTGAAGTGATGATGACTACTTAAGATGAACAGGGGTCTTTCAGTAATATCATGGACGATTATTGAAAATTGAATGAAATAGTCTAATTTGAGATTTTAGTTAAGAAAAAATAAAAAAATATAGTTTTTTTTTCAAGTTGTACTAATATTGCGAAAACGGGAAAATGAGTAAATATTGTTTTCCTATGAAAATTGATACTAAAAGGCCTTTTTAATTTATACTAATGGGAAAAAATTTATTAATAGTAGAGAGCCCGGCAAAAGCGAAAACGATCGAGAAATTTTTGGGAAGTGATTTTGTGGTCAAAAGCTGTTACGGTCATATCCGGGACTTGCAAAAGGACGATATGGGCGTAGATGTGGATGCTGATTTTACGCCTCACTATATTATTCCTGACGATAAATTAAAGGTTGTAAATGAATTAAAGAAAGTTGCTAAAAGTTCCCAGGAAGTTTGGTTAGCATCGGATGAGGACCGGGAAGGGGAGAGTATCAGCTGGCATTTATGTGAGGTGTTGAACCTGGACCCTAAAACGACTAACCGAATCGTGTTCCACGAAATTACGAAACCTGCTATTCAGAAGGCGGTACAGAATCCTCGTAAACTGGATATGAACCTGGTAGATGCGCAACAGGCGCGCCGGGTGGTGGACAGGATCGTTGGTTTTGAAATCAGTCCTGTATTATGGCGAAAAATTGGCCGGATGGGTAATCTGAGTGCGGGCCGTGTACAAAGTGTGGCTGTGAAACTGATTGCTGAAAGGGAACGTGAAATCAATGATTTTAAGGCGGAAATTTCTTATTCGGTTAAAGCAAGATTTGCAGCGAAAGATATTAATAAAAAGGATGTGAGCTTTGAAGCGGATGGCAGTAAACTTGATAGCCATGAGACTGCGGAGAAATTTCTGAATAGCTGTATTGGCGCTACTTATAAGGTGAACGATATTATTGTAAAACCTGGTAAGCGTACACCGGCAGCACCTTTTACCACGAGTACTTTACAACAGGAAGCTTCGAGGAAGTTAGGCTATAGTGTGAGCCGTACGATGCAACTGGCGCAACGCTTGTATGAAAATGGTTATATTACTTATATGCGTACGGACAGCGTGAACCTGAGTAATACGGCTATTGAGGCTATTAAACAGGAGATTAATACGGCTTACGGTAGTAACTATTACCAGTTCCGTAAGTTTAAAAATAAAAATGAGAGTGCACAGGAAGCGCACGAAGCTATCCGCCCGACCTATATGGAGAACCATACGATTACGGAGTCGGAAGGCAAAAAGCTTTATGAACTTATCTGGAAGCGTACTATTGCGAGCCAGATGAGTGATGCGGTGACGGAAAAAACAACAGCTAAAATTGGTATCAGTACGAATAGGGAGGAACTGACTGCATCCGGTGAAGTGATTAAATTTGACGGTTTCCTGAAAGTGTATCTTGAGGGTACGGATGATGAGGACGAACAAGAGGAGGGCCGTTTGCCACTATTGGCTGTTGGTCAGTCTGTAGATTTTATTGAAATGAACGCAGTGGAGAAATTCTCCCGTCCGAATGCCCGCTATACAGAGGCGAGCCTGGTAAAAAAACTGGAGGAGTTGGGTATTGGCCGTCCTTCTACTTATGCACCTACTATTAGCACTATTGAGAAGCGTAATTATGTAGAAAAGAAGGATAAGGAGGGGACGCCCCGTGAGGTTAAAACGTTAAAGCTTAAAGATGATAAAGTAACGAAGAAAACGATCACTGAAAACTTCGGTTCTGAGAAGTCTAAACTTTTTCCTACGGACCTTGGCCTGGTGGTTACCGATTTCCTGAATAAGCATTTTGAAAATGTAATGGATTACGGCTTTACTGCAAGCATCGAAAATGAATTTGATAAAATTGCCGATGGTAAAGAGAACTGGAAAAAAATGGTGAAGGGCTTTTATAAGCCGTTTCACTCTGAAGTGGTGGAAACGATGGAAAATGCGGAGCGTGCTACCGGTGAGCGTTTTCTGGGTGAGGACCCTGAGAGCCGTAAGCCTGTTATTGCACGTATGGGCCGTTTTGGCGCAATGGTGCAAATTGGCAGTACAGACGAGGATGAAAAACCGCAGTTTGCCAGCCTGCGTTCGGGACAAAGTATTGAGACGATCACACTGGAGCAGGCTTTGGATTTGTTTAAGCTGCCATTTACTTTGGGTAATTATGACGATGGCGAAGAGGTGAGTGTAGGTATTGGCCGCTTTGGCCCTTATGTGAAACATGGTGAAGTTTATATCAGTCTGCCAAAGGGTAAGGACCCGCTGGAGGTGGATATGGCATTTGTTAAGCAATTGATTGAAGAAAAAGCCCAGGCTGATGCGCCTATTGCTACTTACCAGGGTAAGCCTGTAACAAAGGGTAAGGGTCGTTTTGGTCCGTTTATTAAATGGGACGATCTCTATATTAATATTCCTCGTGCCTATAATTTTGATAAGCTTACGCAGAAGGATTGCGAGGAACTGATTGAAAAGAAAATAGAGAAAGAAGCAAATCGCTTTATCCAGCAATGGCCTGCGGAAAAAATTACGATAGAAAATGGTCGTTGGGGCCCGTTTGTGCGTTTTAATAAGAAGATGCTGAAACTGGGTAAACCTGGTAAAAGTAAGTACACACAGGAAGAGGCTGCTGCCATTAGCCTGGATGAAGTGAAGGAGATCATTACTTTGCAGGTGCCTGATGCATTTACCAAAAAAATTAAGAAGGCTTCTCCTAAAAAGGCTGCTCCCAAGAAGGCAGCTAAGAAATAAATAAACAAAAACAGCTTCCTAGTGAAGCTGTTTTTGTTTATTGGGATCATTATAGTACAGTGTTGTGTACGTGTGTTTCCGTTTATTATTTTATTGCCAGCCGTTTTAATTATTGGTGATGTCCAATACAATTGCCGCTTTTTTGTGTTAAATCAGTTTTTAATACCTATTATTAGCAGTTCTTTAAGATATATTTACCATTAATAAAAGCCTTTTTTTCATAAAAAGAAAGCATTCTCATGCACTGCAATCGTTTGCAATGAAAAATATCTAATATCAATGCTCCCAAAGTTTTAAAGTTTATCATTGCATGATGAGAAAATTACTGATTCTCTTATTTTAATCTAGTAAAACGATTGGTGTTAGTATGAAAAAAATTAAACTAAGTAAGATCTTTCTGCCATTAAGTGTATGCGCATTTATTGGAATTTCAAGTTGTAAAAAGAATAATGACGGAGGCATAACTCCAGATCCTGTTGATGAAACAGCCATTGCATTTCCGGGAGCAGAAGGTTTCGGAAGTAAAGAAGTTACCGGCGGAAGAGGCGGCGAAGTGATTAAAGTGACTAACCTGAATGATGTTGGTGCCGGTTCATTAAGAACGGCCTTATCTAAAACTGGTAAAAGAATAATAGTATTTGAAGTTTCGGGTAATATCATATTAAAAAGCCCTTTGAATATTAATAACGGAGATGTAACGATTGCGGGGCAGACAGCTCCCGGTGAAGGTATCACTATTCAGAATTACGAAGTAACGGTCAATGCCAGCAATGTGATCATCAGGTTTCTGCGCTTCAGAATGGGAGACCTGGAAAAAAGGGAGCAAGATGCTTTCTGGGGCCGTTATAAAGAAAATATTATTATTGATCATTGTTCAATGAGTTGGTCGATAGATGAATGTTCTTCTTTCTATGCCAATAAAAACTTTACGATGCAATGGTGTATCTTGTCCGAAAGCTTAAACAAATCATTTCATGAAAAGGACGACCACGGTTATGGTGGTATCTGGGGAGGCTACAATGCTACTTTTCACCACAATTTATTAGCACATCATAATAGCCGCAATCCGCGTTTCGATGGTGGTTTCCGTTCCGGTACAGGTACCAGTCCTGTAGGGAAAGATAAAGTTGATTATCGCAATAATGTTGTTTATAACTGGCGTGGCAATAGTTCATATGGCGGAGAAAACGGTACTTATAATATGGTCAATAACTATTATAAACCGGGACCGGCAACACCATCCAGCAGGAATAAGCGTTTTATGGAGATCAGTTTTGAAAGCACGGCGGGTTATGAACCGGGCTACGGTAAATTTTTCATTGACGGGAACTATATGAATGGTAATACGACTGTTTCCGCCAATAACTGGAATGGTGGTGTTGATAAGGGATCTGGATTATCTGATGCAAATTTTGCCAATGCGAAACTTACTGTGCCATTTGAAGCAGCAGTATTAACCACGCACACTGCAGAACAAGCTTACAATGCGGTATTAGCCTATGCGGGGGCCAGTTTTAAACGTGATGGTATAGATACGAGGGTGTTAAGTGAAGTTAGAAACGGCACTGCTACTTATTCCGGTTCTAAAACCGGTTTTAAAGGCATTATCGACTCTCAGACAGATGTAGGAAGCTGGCCGGTTTTAGGTGCAGGAACAGCACCAAAGGACACAGATGGGGACGGTATGCCGGATGATTGGGAACGCTCAAAAGGCTTAGATCCTAATAAAGCCAATGCCAATGGCAGGGACCTGAGCAAAGGCTACGACAATATAGAGGTATATATTAACAGCCTTGTTGAAAATATTACCAAATCACAATACAATAAATAGCATAAGTATTAGAGTTTATTCCATAAATAAGCAGAAGCTAAGAGATAAATACGTTTTTAGCTTCTGCTTATTTATTTTATTTCTCAGTGTATATTCCTTCCAATATCTTTACGACATTGAAAGTTTATATAAAAAATAAGATATTTATGAAATTTAAACAGTTGTTTTTAATATTTATTGCATTAATAATTAGTAAATTTTCATTCGCAAATGATCATGCTGATTCAGCTATTGTGGTAGTATCTTTTATAGTGAACAAAGAAGGACAAAAAGAGAAGATTAAAATTCATAATGTTGTTTGTGCCAATTGTGAAGATAGCTTTAAAGAGCAGATCAAAGAAGAAGCATTAAATGTGATTAAAAATTCACCGGACTATTTACCACAGAAAAAAAAGAAAAAATACCTGCAGCCGGTTAAATTTAAAATCAAAAAATAATGAGGAAGTAACAAATTATCATTACTTAAAATTAAAATAAAGTGCTACACCAGTTGTTATTTCCGATACTCACTATTCAATAAAGGCAATCAGCGATTCAAAAGTAAACAGCTTTAGTGCCTGCGAAACTATTTGTTAGTTTACAGGCGAAGCATGTTTTAGCGAAAGATAAGATTTTCGCCATTTTATAAAGCCCACAATACTCATTACTGCAAATAATGCCGATAAACCTGCGTAGACGGGAAGCCCCCGGTCAATCTGCAGAAATACCAAAACCACATTTATACAAAACCAGTTAATCCATGTTGTTAATATCTTCCTGGCTTCCATAAAAGTAGTGAGGAAACTAAAACAGGCGGTAAAAGAGTCAATAAACGGGCGGGGAGCATCTGTGTATATATGCATAAAATTGCCCCATATAAGTGCCGCCGCTATCGTTATTGAATAGGTTATCAGATGCTTTTTAACAGTCCATTGCCTAACGGGTGCCGTATTTGTCCCGGAGAATCTCTTCTGTTTTGCCCAATAGTACCAGCCATATATGCCAGCACCCACGTAATAAAAATTGACAATGGCCTCCGAGTATAATTTGCCATGATAAAAATTGTAAATGGTAATACAGGACGCAAGAATCCCGAATATCCAGCAAGCAATTTTCTCATTCACTGCCAGCAGTAAATATATTATCCAAAGACTAACGCCAACAATTTCTAACACTTTAAGCAAATCCATCAGTCACAATCAGGTCTTAGTTTCGTAGCCAAACTTAAAAAGTCTCATCAGAAAAATTCATCCGCTCTTTAATCACTTTAATTAAACAAACAATAATTTCCTCTTTGGTAACGTCTTCATTATCAGAGTATATATAATAGTCAGGCGTGCCGTTGTTAATAATACAAATAGAGATATTGCTTATATAGTTCTTATTAATCACTACGTTCAGGTCACCAATGCCCTTATCAATAATTTTCACTGTCCTGTCTCCCGAACCCGTCTTCTTCAGAATATAATCAGCCTTGGATTTATCTTTTGTAATAGAAACACTGATATCTGATATGCCATTGTCCTTAAAATTGACAGATAAATCAGCAATGCCTGACTCTTTAAAGCGAATGGTCAAATCCGCAAATCCATGATCCTTCAATAAAATAGTCTCCTGGCAAACAGTAGATTTGGCTATAGCTAAAAACATTATTAAAATACATGTTTTAAACTTCATACATTATTTCGGGTTAGTGTAGATATTTTATTTAAAAATAAGCAAGTACTGCAAGGTAGTCTTTTATTTTATCAATTCTGAACAAATTTCTTTACAATGAATCGTGAAAGAGGTTAAATAAATGATTCCTGTCAGCCAAATATGTCATAAACTCCAAAAGAAAAAAGATGAATACAACAAAGTTTGAATTAATTTTGCGCCCATGTTAGCAGGTTTTACAAACGTTACATTCGAATTTGGGGCACGTGCCATTATAAGAAATGCCACATGGCATATACAACCGGGAGAGAGAATCGGCCTTGTAGGCTATAATGGTACAGGTAAATCTACCATTTTAAAACTATTGGTGGGAGAGTATACAGCAACAGGCGGTGTTGTGGAAAGAGGAAAGAGCGTAAGTATCGGTTATTTACACCAGGATTTGTTAAGTGCGGAAATAGAAAAGTCAATTTTAGAGGTTGCTATGGATGCGTTTCAGAAAGCCAGGGATATACAGGCTGAACTGCACGAATTGGAAAAGCAACTTGAAACAAAAGGTGATGATGCCGATTTGTTAGACAGATATTCCCATTTACTCCATGACTTTGAAGTTGCCGGAGGTTACGAAATGGAACACAAAGCCGAAGAAATTTTGCACGGATTAGGATTTGATACAGAAGTTTTCAATAAACCCTACCAGCAATTCAGCGGAGGATGGCGCATGCGCGTACTCCTGGCAAAAATGATCTTGCAGGCACCGGATATCTTATTACTCGATGAGCCCACCAACCACCTGGATTTACCAAGTATTGAGTGGCTCGAAAAATACCTCATCCACTATGAAGGCAGCGTAGTCATAGTAAGCCACGATCAGTACTTCCTGAACAGGATGGTGACCAAAATAGTGGACGTGTACCAGCAGGAATTACACCAGTACACCGGCAACTATGAGTATTTTGTAAATGAAAAAGCATTACGCATAGAACTGCAGCAAAAGGCATACGAAAACCAGCAGGACTTTATACGCCAGCAGGAACGTGTGGTTGAACGGTTTAAGGCAAAAGCCAGCAAAGCGGCTATGGCCCAGAGTATCATTAAAAAACTTGATAAACTGGACCGAATAGAAAATGTAGAATTAGAACGTCCGAACATAAGAATGAACTTTGCCGTAGATAAACAACCCGGAAAAGTCATCTGTACATTAAAAAATGTCAGTAAATCCTATGGCGATCTCTCTCTATTGAAAAACGCGTCAGCAGAAATAAGCCGTGGTGATAAAATAGCATTAATCGGGGCAAACGGAAAAGGTAAAAGTACCTTACTGCGCATAATAGCAGGAACAGAAGGTCATGAAGGTTCACGTGAGTGGGGACACAATGTAGTAGAATCCTTTTACGCACAGCATCAGTTGGAATCATTAGGGTTGGATAATAACCTGATAGAAGAAATGCAGACAAGCCGTGCCGGTAAAACAGACCTGGAATACCGCACCTTATTAGGTTGTTTCCTGTTTGGCGGAGATGATGTAGATAAACGCATAAAAGTACTCAGCGGAGGAGAGAAAGCAAGAGTAGCATTAGCTAAAACAATTGTAAGCAAAGCCAACTTCCTCATGCTCGATGAACCGACGAACCACCTGGATATGCACAGTGTGGATCTGTTGATCGAATCATTAAATAAATACGAAGGCAGCCTGATTATTGTCAGTCACGATCGCCACTTTTTAAGCAGAACAGCCAATATTTACTGGGAAATTGTCAACGGTGAGATCCGTGAATTCAAAGGCACTTACGAAGAATATGTTCGCTGGAAAGAAAAATTAAACATAGAAGAAGCGGCACGCCTCGCTAAAGAAAAAGAAGAAGCAGGTAAAAAGCAGAAAAAAGAAGAAACCAAAGCGGCAGTGCAAGCGCCGCAGCCGGATAAACCGTATGTAAACCTTAACATGGTAAAAACGGAATATCAAAAACAACAAAAGCAGTTTGATAAAATAGAGGCAGAACAGGCCAAGTTAAAAGCAGACAACGATTCAATACTGGCAGATCTGGCTAACCCGGCCATCTATTCAGATCAGGCAAAGCTAAAAAGCCTGGAAGCAGAATTGAAAAAAGTTCAGGATGCTTTAGATAAAGTAAACGAACAATATGAAACTGCATTTACCAAATTGATGGAACTGGAAGAGCAATTGCAAAACGCTTAAGATCATCAATATCCAGATAAAGATAAGAGCCCGGCAATAAATCAATTGCCGGGCTCTTTATCTACATTAAAACACCACTAAAATTAAGCTGGCAATAAAAAAACAAAAAATAATGCTTCCGATTGTCGTTATTATTTCTTTTTATAGCCTGTAAAATTGAAAATATTTCAAATCAATTATCATTCAACCATAATTTTTCTAAATTCAAAAATCATTAACTGATAGTTGTTTGGCTAACCTTATTCAAAATGGTTACTTTGTAAAAACACATTTTTATGGCCTGGAAGAAAAATATATTAGAAACCATCGGGAACACCCCTTTAATACAGCTAAATAAAGTAACCAAAAATCTACCTTGTACCGTATTGGCAAAAGTAGACTACTTTAATCCCGGCAACAGTATAAAAGACCGCATGGCTTTAAAAATGTTAGAAGTAGCCGAGCAGGAAGGAAAAATAAAACCGGGCGGCACCATAGTAGAAGGCACCAGCGGAAACACCGGTATGGGGCTTGCGTTAGCAGCCGTTGTAAAAGGGTACAAATGTATTTTTGTAACCACCGATAAACAAAGTAAAGAAAAAGCAGATATCTTAAAAGCCGTAGGTGCCGAAGTAATTGTTTGCCCAACCAATGTAATGCCGGAAGATCCGAATAGCTATTACAGCGTCGCCAAACGCCTGGCAACAGAAATTCCCAATTCTTTTTATATGAACCAGTACGATAACCTGGCAAACCGCCTGGCGCATTACGAAAGCACAGGCCCGGAGATATGGGAACAAACCGAAGGCAAAATTACCCATCTGGTATGCACCGCCGGCACAGGAGGCACCATAACGGGGACCGCTCAATACCTCAAAGAAAAGAACCCCGATATAAAAATCTGGGCAGTAGATGTTTACGGAAGTTTACTCACCAAATATTTCAATACGGGTGAGGTAGATATGAACGAAGTTCATCCATATATCAGCGAAGGTTTTGGAGAAGATTTTGTACCAAAGAATTATGACATGAGCGTCATCGATCAATTCACACAGGTAACCGATAAAGACGGTGCCGTATTAGCCCGGAAAATAGCCCGTGAAGAAGGTTTGTTTTGCGGCTATAGTGCCGGAAGTTGCCTGCAGGGCCTCATGCAGTTAAAAGATTCCCTCAAACCAACCGACCTGGTTGTATGTATCTTTCACGATCATGGCAGCCGTTATGTAGGCAAGATCTACAACGACCAATGGATGCAGGAGCGCGGCTTCCTGGAAGTAAAAACATTCAGGGATATAGTAAACGGCAGAAATTCCCAAAAACTATTAACCATTGCGCCAAACGATACCGTAGCGGACGCCATCGCCTTAATGGAAAAATTTGACATCGAAAATCTGCCGGTTTTTGAAGACGGCAATAATACCGGTTCTATCAGCCAGCAGGGATTATTCGGTAAATTGTTAAGCAATGCCGACATTAAAAATCAGCAGATAAAAACAGTACAGGAAAAAGCATATCCTGAGGTCGCCATCGATACCCCCATAGATCGCTTAAGCAATCTGATCACAAAAGATAATGGCGCTGTATTGGCAAAAGATGAAGCCGGTATGTACCAGATCGTCACAAAATACGATGTAATAAAAAGCCTGTCAAAATAGGATTAAAAATAAAAGCACCAACTTTCAAATTGGTGCTTTTATATTTTTGGGCTATCATCCATTGTGCAAAAATCATCTGCGGTCCGGCGTGCTTATGGCTCCGCTTACGCTCGGTGTATTTTTTGCAGGAGAAGTCCTTTATTGTTATTTCACCATAGTCATCCTGCAAAAAATACACTGGCTCGTACCTCGCCACCAACGCATACCGCAGCCATTCTTCATTTAAAATACAATTGTACTGACTGATTCACCTGATTAGTATCCTCTAATAACAGGCCGGTAAATAACACAGATATAATATGCAACTGTTCGTAGGATATTCCAAAAATCAGCCCCAATCAGTAGTTATATTATCCTGCTTCATCAGTAGGAATATATTCAATCTGTATAACTAAAGCCAAATTGCTCAAAAAGGTTCAAAACTATAATAACTAATAACATTTAACCTGTTTCAGTATTCTTCGTCTCTCAGCCTTACTTCCTGCTCCGTTGCCGCCAAAACTATTACTAAAAATCTTGCCGAAAATAGATTCACCATTGCCGTTATTAATAGCAAGTCCTAACGTAACACCCAGGAAATAATACCAGTCTTTCAGTTTAGGATTGCCCCTTCTGATGCCCTCATTCGGGTACACACGGTTTGGAAAAATTTCATCAGAACGGAAAGCCAGTTGCACCGTTTCAAGGCCACGGTTATTCAGCAATGCATTATAATCCGCATAAAAACCGCTCACATCATCAAGGTAATCAGAAAATGCGTAAGTATGCCTGAATTCAGCACCAATATTTACCAGGTCGCTCATGTAATATTTAATACCCAAACCATAAGGAATACTAATTTGAGTCAGTTTATAAGGCTTTTTCTCCGGGTACTCAGCCAGGCCCTGACCCTCAGTTCCCAGAGGTTGCAGATAAACAGTATTGCCATTCCTGTCAGTGGTATAAGGGTTAAATTTGAATACCCCGACCCCCGCAAAAAAATAAGGCGTCACCTTACTCGATTCCTTGGATAACAACCGGTATTCCAAACCCAGGCTAAATTCGTGAATTTTAGTTTGAAAACTCAGGTTACGGTATTTCAGTTCATTCTTATTATCCTTATCGCTCCCCGCCACATTACCGTAAGAATAACCCGACCGGATAAAAAAATGCTCATCCAAAGCAAATTTTGCAATAGCACCAAAAGCCGCATGGCTGTTTTTAACCGTAAAAATCAATGGCTGAAGGTCACCCTGGTAATTAGACATCCCCATAAATACATCCACATCAATTCTTTGCGATCTTAGTTGCGTAACTGGAAATGCAGATAATAAATAAATAAGAAACAGGATCCTTTTAATATTATTCATGCTTATAAAAACTGTAATTAAGTAACTTAGGATAAAAAACTTCAAACGCGTTATTCAGAGTTATATTTTACGATCACTTCTTTTGAGCAATAATAATCAACCTGTCAGATAGCTCATCATCAAACTTTTCCAGCTTATAATTGCCAAAAAGTGCCACAATCTCTAATCCGACTTTCGAAAACATCAGTTTGAAATCATCCAAACCAAACTTAGACACAGATTCACTATAATTAAAATTCTCGTCCCCGTCTTTAATATGAATATGCTTTAAAAAATGAGTGTCCGTCACCTCTTTCTTAATAAGGTAGTCCACGTTATTAATTGTAATCGACATTTCTTTAATTAACTGCTTTTCGGTTTTAATAACATTTAAGTAGTCTATTACAAAAATGCCGCCAGCTTTTAAAGAATTTTTTATATTGTTCAAAGAGGTAATGTGTTCTCTTTGAGTTTTAAAATAACCAAAACTCGTAAACAGGTTCACAACAACATCAAAATAATTGATCCAGTAAGGCTGGCGCATATCCTGTACGTAAAAATGTAAATTGTCGTTTTCGTACTGCTTCGCCTCAGTAATAAAATAATTACTGTAATCAATACCAATAACTTTCAAACCCTGGTTATAAAGTTCAACGGCATGCCTGCCCTTGCCACATGCCAGGTCCAGCACTCTTGCACCATTTTTTAACTGTAAATGGCTTACAAGATTTCTGATAAAAGTGTTTGCTTCAGTTTCGTTACGTTTAAAATATAAGTCGTGATAATATGGCGTGTTAAACCAATCTTTAAACCATTCATTCTCCATTTGTCCCGGCATTATAAATTTAATTGGCAAATTTAGTACCTTACACTCAATGTTAATGAATTATACGGGTATAAATGAATACTTGTTTCAATCATTCATTTATAAACTGTAAGTTTGTTAGCATATTTTGGTTTGATTAAGAAAATAAAACAATGAGTGCACCGCAGTATTATCCCGATTATTTAGAATTAGATAAGATATTAGATGCCCAGCATCCTGTAAGCTATATGGAAGGCAATGAGCCCGCCCATGATGAAATGTTATTTATCATCATCCATCAGGCATATGAATTATGGTTTAAGCAGATATTGTTCGAAGTAGATTCTATCATAGGTATTATGTCCAAAGGGTCTATTAACGATAATTCCCCGCATTTGCAAACCATAACCCATCGCATCAACAGGATCAATACCATCCTCAGGTTACTCGTACAGCAAATGGACGTTATGGAAACCATGACTCCGATGGACTTCCTGGACTTCAGGGATTTATTACGCCCGGCTTCAGGTTTTCAAAGCTGGCAATTCAAGCTGCTGGAAGCCAAACTAGGTTTAAAATATGAACAGCGCTTTGGTAAACAATATTATACAAGCGTATTAAAACCGGAATATACCAAATTAATAAAAGACGCCGAAGCAAGCCCTAGCTTACTCGAACTTATTAATACCTGGCTGGAAAGATTTCCGTTATTCAACCAGGCAGAAAAGTGGGAAGGATTCGAAACGGAACATGAATTAACCGATGAAGATGCTTTTATTAAAACATACAGGGACAAACTAAAAGAAAGCCTGGCAGAATCTGAGTTAGATAACTTAAAAGCATTTGATAGTTTCATAGGATTTGATAACACTGAGTCATCGTCAGAAGAAGTTAATTTGCTATCACCAAAAGCCAGGAAAGCCGCCTTATTTATAATGATCTACAGAGGTTACCCGATGCTCCAGTTACCATTTCAAATCTTACAAAGCCTGTTAGATACTGATAACCTTATGAGCTCCTGGCGATACAGGCATATAAATATGGTACGAAAAACAATTGGCCATAGGGTAGGTACCGGAGGAAGTACCGGTAAAGTTTACCTGAAAGGCGCTGCTGATGCACATTTTATATTCAGGGAAGTAGCACAGTTAACCAGTTTCTTAATAGAAAGAAAACATTTGCCAAAGCTACCTGCCAAAATAGAAGAAACATTAGGGTTCAGGCCATTTACGAATGCCTGATAAGCGTAACCGGTTCATTGTAGAATAGTAAAAATATAACTGATGCTGACAGCAATTCACCCCAAACTACCAATGAGAAATAAACAGGAAACATTGGCATTTTATAAAAAAGTGGGATTTGAAGTTCCCGGTGACGACTATCCCGACTATTTAATAATAGAAAAAGATGCTGTTGAATTGCACTTTTTTCAATTTAAAGAACTGGACCCTCTGGAGAATTATGGACAGGTTTATATCCGGGTAAAGGATATAGATCAGTTTTATAATGACCTGGTAAATAGAAACGTAGCAATTCATCCTAACGGTGCATTAGAAAACAAGCCATGGGGGCAAAGAGAGTTTTCACTTCTTGATCCCGATAACAACCTTTTGACCTTTGGAGAAAGCGTTTAACAGGCATTGCAAAATTTTAACAATAAAAAGCAACAATAAATATTTTTTATTTTTTTGGCTAACTTTATTAGCTAGTTTACAATAAGATAGAGTAGAAGTAAGGGTAAGCGGGCGCCAGATAACTGTTAATTAGAGGATGAATTGGTAATTTTTCTTATTTTAGCATTATCTTTGCTAACTGTTATACGTTAAATAACTAATCACACACACGATTTTTTTAATACACGGTTTACATTCTTTGGCATAGTAATGCCTCTGATTTTATAGGCCCAAAAATAAATACTAAAGATTGATCACACTGAAAAGCAATCAATTGGAAGTATGAAGATAGACTAGAAAATGGAGAAACAGACTACAAAAAGAGTTTCGTTTTTAACGTTACCTTTTTTAATTTTATTCAGCTTTGCTTTAAATACTTCTTTTGCGAGAGACAAAAACGAAGTCGTTAAAGCAGAAACAAATACCGGTTTAGCTAGCTGGTATGGTCCTAAATTTCATGGTAAAAAGACAGCTACAGGTGAAGTCTATAATCAACACGGATTATCCTGTGCCAGTAATAAGTATCCTTTAGGAACACTTCTGAGAGTGACCAACATGAAAAACGGGAAAACGGTAGTAGTAAAAGTAAATGACAGAATGCATCCAAAAGTGAAACGTTCTGTGGATTTATCAAAAGCAGCTGCCCAGGAACTTAACATGATTAAGACAGGCGTTACTACTGTACAGATCGAGGTTATTACACCTACTGTATTATAGAAAAAAGGGATTGAATTTCAATCCCTTTTTTATTTGTACTATCTTCCAAAATCATCCTGCACTCTTACAATATCATCTTCATTACTAGGATTATTTACATCCGTATGCTGCCATATTTCAGCCACGAAGCCCCAGCCGTCCAGGCCAATCAGGCGGTGTCTTTCTCCCTGCTTTAATTTTATAATATCTCCCGTATTTAAAGTATGCTGAATTTTTTCAGTATCATCATCGCTGGTAATGACACCTACGGTACCACCAATGCATTTCCATATTTCTGCACGTCTGTGATGATACTGCCAGCTTAAACGTTGAGCCGGTGCTACCAGGAGAATTTTCGGGCTTAATTTTTCAGTAATCTGAATCTCACCAAAGTCTTCACCGGCAAAAAACTGGCCGGCAAACTTTTCCACCTGTGACTCATCCAATACAAAAAAGCCACCCCAGGGCCTGCTGTCATCCTTATTCACAACATTATAGCCCCAGTTATTTAACTTTAGTTGAATTTCTTCAAATGCTTCCTGTTTCTGCATACTTATTTACAATTACAATTAAAAAGCTAAAATACAATTAGTTTTAATAAATTCAGATATTATGGGGTAATGGTAACATTTTTTAAATTTTCACGCCCAAAGAAAGTAGGGTAGTACATCAATTTTACATCTGCCGGGTTCAATGTGAAATTACCGGTATATCTTACTTCCAAAGGAATAGAAATCATCTCTTCACCAACATTCAGTTTTTCGTAAAACAATACCACTCTGTCGTAAAAATACTCACGGTACGGAAACCGGTTCGGTTTAGATTTGAAAACACAACCAGCCGGCACCGGTACTTCAACCATTACATATTCCGCATATTTTTTCGCATTGATTTTTACCTGTAAAGTCGCCTGCTCACCGGATTTTAACGTAAATCCCTTACCGGAAGACAGAATTGTATCTCTATCCTGTATAAAAACAGAAGAAACGGCAAATAAACTATCAACCCGTTCCGGCTCAGGGTTCCAGGTATTCTGATACATGCTCAGGTATATTAAGCCCTGCCCGGATTTAGAGATAGAACTGTTCTCCGTATATGGAACCTGGGTATATACCGGGAACCGGCTAAAAGTCTGGTTATTGATCTGTACCATCGCATTAGACTTATTATCGGCAGTAGCACTTATCGATTCATTCAAAATAGCTTCAGTAACATCAGCTTTCTCAACGGTATTTCTAAAATACAGGTACCTGGATTTATATCTTAAAAAGTATTGAATGATTCTCAGGACCTCATGTTTGTAAACAGGATGGTTTTTCAGCGTTTTGTAGGCAAGCAAACTCGTTGCGATTTCATTGTTTTGCCAGAACCAATGATTCTCGCCCCAATGCCATTCCCCCAATACCCCGCTTTTTTTCCTGTCCATAAGCCGTTTAATGTCAGCATCGTTATTAATGCGGGCATTCTGTTTAATATTAGCAAGCAACCAAAGCTGGTATTCACTCAAATCTTTAGAGTTCAATGTATCAGTAAATGACTGGTACGGGTAAACATGATTCTGCTCAGCCAAAAATTGCATGATAAACAATCTCTCAGAAAGCGAAATATTTTTATCCAGTTCATTTTGAAGCATTAAAAAGCCATTGCGTTTCGCAGTATTTATATGATAGCTGCTATCCAGCTGCACCAAAGCCTGCAATACTTTTACTGTCATCAGGCTGGATGCTTCACCCGATTCCCACCAGGCCCAGCCACCATTGAACTGTTGGAACTTCAATAACCGGTCAATAAGTTTTGGCAGCTCATCATTTACTCTTTTGGTTAGCTTAGCCGGAATATCGATATGTTTTGACAACGTTTTAATATATAAATAACCGCGTACTTTACTGGCTGTTTGTTCCATACAGGCATACGGGTAATCTACCAATGACTTCAATTCGTCAATTAAAACATTCAGTACATTATTTTCAATTGATATATTAATAGGAACGTTTTCATAAGCAGCTTTAAAATTGAAGCTACTGTCACCCTTCAATAAATAAAATGCACCTTTTGACTCTTTGACACCAACCGGTAAAACAGGGATTTTGCGTTGCTCACCATCACTGCTACCTTTAAGCGTTTGCACACTGAAAACTGTCTTAACAGTATCAGTTTTCAGTGGTGCTTTAAAACCCAGGTATTTTGTAAAAGCATCATTGGAGTTAATAGCAATATTGCCTTCATTCACCAGTTGGCCATTCACAGAAAATTGCGTTTTCACACTTTGAATGTCCGCAGTATAATTCATCGCTTTACCTACTAACGTAACGCTATCACCTGTTAAAAGAAATTGAGGCGTACTCAACAAACCCTGGATACTTTTGAAAGCTTTGGTAGTAGAGAATGCCCGCCCATATTTACCACCTTTTTTCGCAGCATAAATAATATTTTGCCAGCTGGTAATATTCTCAGGATATTGAACCGGAATTTTAACCTCACCTTTCGCATCGGTTACCTGGTTCGGTGCCCAGTAACCATTATCCCGGAATACAGTTCTTATAACCGGCCCACTATTGCCATTCCTTTTAGTATTTACAATCACTACACCATTGGCAGCACGTGCCCCATATATAGAGGTAGCCGCCGCATCTTTTAGTATGTTTATTTCAGCAACTGATTCATCAATGCCCAATGGCAGTTTATCAACCAGAACACCATCAACAACGTAAAGCGGACTATTTTCTCCCGAAAGTGATGATGCGCCACGAATCTGAATGATTGATTCTGCTCTGGAAATATCGTTTACAACCACCCCGGCAACGCTTCCTTCCAGCATATTTTCTGTAACTCTGATAGAAGAGGCTGCCATGCTGAATTTTTTTGTTGTACCATATCCAATAACCACAACATCGTCTAAATTATTATCGTAGTCATAATTAGATAAATTGTTGGCACTAACATACAATAAGATCTGTTTGTTTAAACTTTCAGTTTTGCCGGTTTTTATGAGTGTTGAAGAATAATTATATCCAATAAAACTACTTTCCAAATGATATTCTCCTTCTTTTACCCTAAATTGATACCTGCCATATTCATCTGTTACTTTCCTCATACTGGCATTGCCATTTTTAGATTTCAGTATTACGGAAGCGCCTTGCAATGGCGTTTTGGAGTTTGCATCTGATACCTGGCCATATATTATAAAAGGCCCTTCTTCCAGTTGCGTCATTTTAATTGTTGTATCAGGCAACGGAGGTTTATTATTTTGATCATGTAACCATTTGTTGTATGCTACAATGGCATTGACCAAAGTATTTGCTGCTTGTTTGTTTTTAAGTTCAAATGCCTGTAAAGTAGTACCGTATGGTTTTACAATAATATTCGGTAGCTCAAAGTAGTTGTCCTTATAAGTGATGGCAATTATCGAATATCTACCAGGTTTAAGATTATGTACTTTAAGTGTTTTACCACTGTAAATTTTATGGTATTGAATATTGGAATCAGATACAATAATGGTGTACTTGATACTAGAATCCGTGTTCCAGTTTAACTGCAGCGTGCCATTATTTTTTTCTGTATAGTAGTTATTGTTCGTTGATTTAATATGAAAACCCGCATTGTAAGTTACTTTAGATATGCGTGGGAATTCAGCCCTGGAAATCGTATCTGAACTCCGGAATTTGTTGATATTGTCTGCTAATTTCACCTTCCCTTTAAAAAACGGCATTTTTTCTAATCGTGCCATTTTGTTACTGATCCGGTAGCGGTAGGCGGGTTCAAATTGAAATTTGAAATCTATATCGTCCCTTCTGTAAGCATACAGGTCTGAATTAGCGGTTACAGGACCTAAAATCTGATCCACATTAGAATTGTTGATATTGAATACTTTTTTATTGCCCAGAATAGCCACATTACTATGCCAATATCCGGCTTCAAATTTCGCAAAATTGTTTTGTATCATGTCTTTTTCGTAGTACAACAATGAATCCGGCATTGACAACCAGGTACTATTCAGTGGCGTGTAATCGTTGCTGACATTTACAAAGAAAAGATGCTTGTAGTAAGGTTGTATGTATAAACTATCAATAAAAAGACGGCCCCATTTCGTTCTGATATCTATTTTAGCAAACCCCTGTTTTACCGTATTACTTTTTTCATAGGTTGTATTCTGTCCATTGTAATAAATAGGGCTGGCGTTTACATTCATATAAACCGGGTCTATAAGCAATCCGTTCAGTACAGGTTGGATCCAGATTTCCGGTTCGGGATGGTTCAGTTTTGTTTTAAGCGTCACCAAAGAATCGGTGAAAATAGTTTGATAGAACAACATCGTATCAACCCGGAGATGAGACCTTAAGTTTTTATAATTTTTTAAGGCTTTTTTTCCAGACACACTTATGTCATCAATCTCGAATTCCGACACTCGTTTGGGGTTTTTGAATTTCTTAAATTGGTAAAGCAGTGGCAGTTCCGGAAAGTTAAAATGATTTTTCAGTTGCGTGTTTTGCGCTAAAGCAGTAATATTAGCATTAGGGACAGGCTTGTTTTTATAATCGGTTATTTTTACGTTGATAGTATCTTTTTCACCCGGCTCAATAACATTTTTATGATTCATGGATACATTTAAATGCTTTGCAAACACGCCATTTCCCAGGCCTTTATGCTGTACCTTATCTCCATCTACTGTATAAACGTTGATATTATAGATATGCTTTTTATTACCCTTAGTCTTAAAAACAAAAAGAGAATCTTTGGTAGTAAATCTTTCAATTACCTTTTTAGATTTCTGTACCTGGATGTTCATCAGTACTTTTTCAGGATTAGAAACAATAAACCCAACTGAATCTCCATTATTTATTCTTCCAATTTGTACCGAACTTTTTGTATCATTTTCAAGATCTAAACTTTCATTCAGGATTGTTTTTCCCTGTTCATTTAATAGTGAAACATCAATGTTGTTCAACAACGGATGTTTATAAATAGTCGCAGGTAATTGAGTCCAGAAAACTTCATCGCTAAATCTGAATGCTTTCTTAACAAACACTTTGGTTGGTGTACTAATATCGTTTACTAAATACTCTATGGCAATACTGTCATTGTGTGGAGTGATTTTTATTTCTGTTCTGTTCTGTCTTAAGTCTACAAAAAATTGTTTATCCTGAATTTCATTATTACTATTCCTTAACCAGACTTCTACCTTACATTTAACATTGATCTTTGGCAGACTATCCGCAGGGATTTTTAGAATGAATGGCTCGTTTGCCGACAACTTACTTATATTTTGATACAGCGTATCCGGTACAAAATAATTGTATTGTGTAAATTCATTAATCTGATCGGTTAAGATTCTAACTTCAATAATGGCATCTAACAGATTTAATCCATTGGCATCTTTAGCATCGGCAGTTATTTTGAGTGTGTCTTTTGGCAATAAACTGGTTGTATTGACGGCTGCGTTAAACGCAGAAATATCCGGCAATACATAAGATTCTGTTTTAAAACTGGCGCTGATAGACTTTTTGTAATTTTTAAGTGAATTCAGTTTTAAATAATAATTGACATCATTGGGCATACTATCCGTAATAACCAATGAGTAAACATACGCACCGGCAGATACCGGTTTTATTGTGTCAAGTACTTTCTTAATACTGGCATTCCGGTAGTAATAGTTTAATGTAACAGCCAATGGCTCATTGAATGGCTTTTCTTTATAGTTACTTATCCAGAACTTGGCATTTACCGTATCTGCAGGCTTATAAAGAGGTTTATCAAACAAGGTAAACCCTTTTAATTTATTTTTCGTATTAGACTTATACTGGTTTGGTTTAAAATCATTAGCTATCCATCTTTTTACACCTTTATAACTTCTTATTACCTGCTTTATAACAGGCAGATTTCCTACTCTGAACTCAGGTTTATAAGGCTCTTCCACATCATCAATAGTTAAAAAGGAAGTATCAATAGCGGATTTTATTACAATAAGATCATCTTCTTTTATCTTCTTATTAAGAACATAATTGCCTCTAAGGCCTTTTACAGGCTTTAGTTGATGTTTTCCCACGTATATAGTAGCCTTGTCAACCATTGTACCATCGGTATTAAACAGCATTAATAATCTTTTGTAATTCTGAACTGTTTCTATAACGCTGATCCTGTTTTTAGAATAGTAATGTGCTTCTACTTCGGACTGGTTGGTAGATAGAATGACATAATGACCAAAGTCGAGTTGCTGTTCATCAATATTTTGTCCCACTTCCATAATCAATGCAGGTTGGAGGTGGTTTATATATTCGAGATTTACATCCAGGTCCTTTTTTAACCAATACTCAATAGAATCTGCAGGTACTCTATATACTGTTTTGTACCGGCTGTTTTTCTGTAGGTCGTAAATACTATCTACAGTCATATAATGCGTTTGTGCATTAGCAGAACAAACATAAATGAATGAAAAAAATACTAAAATCAATCGAGTAAAAAAAGTGCTGTTATTTTGATATGCAATCATAAACATTAAGTAATGGATGAGGCCAATATACAACAAAAAATGTTGCAAACATTTGGCGTATATTATGTTTAAGACAGGAAATAATATAAATATGTTGCATTGGGGATTTTACAACTAAGAACATTTTAGTTTAGTTATTGACTACAGATTGTATTGCGTGAGGGATAGTAGCAAAGTACCCCGCAAGGCGGCAGGAATGATAATGAATAGCAGAGCTGCGAAACAGGCATTGCCGCCGCGGAGTACTGCGGATAGCCCGACCCTTTGCGGGAAATTTATACCGGTTGGAATATTTGTAGAATACTTAAACCTAAAGAAACGGCAAAGGGGCACGCCCAAATAAAAGATGGACATGCCCCTGTAATATTATATTAATAACCTCAGCGGTTAATCTAATATCTGCAATTGTTTAATGATGGTTTCAATTTTGGTATCCAACTGCGATTTTACCAGGTCATAATTTTCTTTTCTGTCTAAAGGCGCAAATACACTGAAATAGAATTTTATTTTAGGCTCTGTGCCGCTGGGGCGTGCGCTGATCACACTGCCGTCTTCCAGTATAAACTGTAATACATTACTTTTTGGTAACCCTAGTTCGTAGGTTTCGCCGGTTGCCAGTACAGTACCTTTATTAATATCAACGTCATGAAGTTTGGCCACTGCTAAACCTGCCAGTTCTTTAGGCGGGTTATTACGAAAACGCTCCATCATTTCGGCAATTTCTTTAGCACCGTTCATCCCTTTTTTGGTAATGCTGATAAGATGCTCCTGGAAGCAACCATACTCCACATACAGGTCCACCAGTTTTTGATAAAGCGTGCGGCCTTTGCTTTTTTCTACAGCAGCCATTTCGCAAAGAATGGCCACAGCGCTTACAGCATCTTTATCGCGGATCTGGTCGCCAATCATTAATCCGAAACTCTCCTCACCGCCAATGATGTAGTTTTCTAAGCCTTCTTTGGCTTTAATTAAACTGCTGATATGTTTAAAACCGGTTAGTACATTATAGCAGGCAACGCCGTTTGCAGCCGCAAATCGGTCAATCATATTAGTCGTAACAATGGTTTTAATGACCATATCGTTTGGCTGTGCAATCCCTTTCGCTTTGCGGGCCTCAATAATATAGTTGAACGCCAGTACCGCAGTCTGGTTACCGTTCATCAGTACCCATTCGCCACGGTTATTTTTAATGGCAATACCAACCCTGTCTGCGTCCGGGTCCGTGCCTAGTAAGATGTCCGCATCCAGCTCCTGCGCTTTTTGCAAGCCCAGCTGCATTGCACTTTTTTCTTCCGGGTTTGGAGAGCCAACAGTAGGGAAATTGCCATCCGGTGTCGCCTGTTCCTGAACGATATGCACATTTTTAAAACCATAAGCTTCCAATACTGCAGGTACTAATTTAATACCGCTGCCGTGGATGCTGGTATAAACAATTTTCAGGTCATTTTGCTGGGCAATTACTTCAGGGTAGATGCTCAAACCCTTCACCATTTTAATGTATTCGGCATCTACTTCTTTACCAATAATAGTAATTTTATCAGGGTTGCCCTGCCATTTAACATCACCCACAGAAGTTATTTTATCAACTTCAATAATGACATTTTCATCATGAGGCGGTACTAATTGTGCACCGTCATCCCAATAGGCTTTGTAACCGTTATATTCTTTGGGGTTGTGGCTGGCCGTACAAACCACACCGCCTTTACAACCAAAATGGCGGATCGTAAAACTCAGTTCTGGTGTCGGTCTCAGATCTTCAAACAGCAATACCTGTATGCCGTTTGCGGACATCACATTGGCTACCGTTTCTGCAAAAAAACGGCTGTTGTTCCGGCAATCGTGCGCAATGGCTACTTTAATGTCATTGCCGAAAGATTTTATTAAATAGTTAGCATAGCCCTGGGTGGCCATACCTACCGTGTATTTGTTCATTTTATTAGTACCAATACCCATTATACCACGTAATCCCCCCGTACCAAATTCCAGGTTTTTGTAAAAACCTTCCACCAGGTCATCCGGGCTTTCTACCAATTGTCTTTTTATTTCGTTTTTGGTTTCCTGGTCGTAATCGCCCTGGAGCCAGGCATCGATCTTAGCTTTTATAGCAGCATCCATATTTTTATTATTTTAAATATATTAACTATAGAGTTTATACAACGCAATATAATAAAATTTGAGTAACAACTTCTATTCTGAAAAATGTTATTAAATAAATAAGAATTATCCAAATAAAGCCTGTTCTAAATTTTAACAACGCCAAGCGGAGCTTTGTTAAAAAATAATCCCGACTTTTACAGTGCATAATTTATCACTTATGAAACATGAACAGTTAGATCAGAGGATTTTTATTACCAACCGCCAACGTTTTACGGCTAAAATGTTACCCAACAGCTTAGCCATTTTCAATAGTAACGATGAAGTGCCTACCGGTGCTGACGCTATTTATACATTCAGCCAGAATACCGACCTGTATTGGTTGACTGGTATTGAGCAGGAGGATACACAGCTCATCTTAAATCCTTCTCATCCGGATGAACGCTTTCGCGAAGTATTGGTTTTAGTACGCCCTAACCCGATTATGGAAAAATGGATCGGCTACCGGCTTACAAAAGAGAAAGCGACTGCTATCAGTGGCATCAAAACCATTATCTGGTTAGACAGTATTGATTCCCGTTTAATTGCCTGGATCCACGGTACAGAGCATATTTATTTAAATACGATAGAGCACGACCGCAAGCCGAATCACCTGCCAACGCGCGATTACCGTTATATAGCGGAGTTAAAGGAAAAGTACCCGCTACATCACTATTTGAGAAGCCAGCCGATTTTAAAGCACTTAAGAAGCATTAAACAGCCTAAGGAAATAGCGGTCATGCAAATAGCGGTAGATATTACCAACAAAGCATTTAAGCGCGTTATGCAGTTTGTAAAACCAGGTGTATTTGAATTTGAGATACAGGCAGAGATCAATCATGAGTTCCTGATAAACCGTGCAAAAGGAGAAGCATATAACAGTATTATTGCCAGTGGCGATAATGCCCGTATCCTGCATTATGTGGATAATGACCAGGCTTGTAAAGATGGTGACCTTATCCTGATGGACTTTGGTGCCAACTATGCCGGTTATGCTGCAGATTTGTCCCGTACGATTCCTGTAAATGGCAAATTTACAGACCGTCAGAAAAAGCTTTACAACATTGTATTGCACATGCTGAACCACGCTAAAAAACTGTTGAAACCGGGCATTACCATTAATGAGTATCACGATTTAATGGGAGATGAATTCACCCGCATTTACCTGGAAAACGGTTTGCTGACACAGGCAGAAGTCGATAACGAGGATAAAACTGAAAATGCGACACGTGCTTACCGTAAATACACTTACCACGGCATCAGCCACTTTTTAGGCATCAACGTACATGATTACGGATTTTTCGATGAACCGATCAAGCCGGGCATGGTGTTTACAATAGAGCCGGGTTTTTACAGCGAAGCTGAGAATATTGGTATCCGCATAGAAAATAATATTGTAATTACAGAAGATGGTAACGACGATTTATTTAAAGATGTGCCGATTACTGTAGAAGAAATAGAAGCTTATATGGCTAAGTAGTTTTCTTTTTTGGGGCTGTGGACGGTAGAAATTCTATCGGGCATCAGTTCAGGCTACTACGGGGTATCGTCTTCAATAAAAACGGGTAAAAGGTTTTAACCTTTTACCCGTTTTTATTGAAGACCGGCTCGTGCCTCGCCGCCCTCCGTATCCTGCAGCCTTTTGGCATTTGTAATGCTGCCGGTCAGACTAACAGGTATTACAGAATCAAGCGACTTCTGCTATTTTAATTCGCTAATAAGATGATTCATGATCAGGTCCTGGTCTAAAAGCCAGTCTTTACTAAGTACAGGAATAATTTTCCAGCCGAAAGCTATAAGAATATTAGGCTTTTGATAATATTGCTCAAATGGATTTTTATTATTGTAATGCCCCTGGTCATCTACCAGGATACCTGCAAAATACATATTGTCTTCCTTCGTTTTTTTAATGCCTAAGTGACATTTGAAATGGCTTTGGCCAATATTTTCATCTACAATATATCCCTTTGCTTCCAGCGATGCTTTTATTTGTCTTGCAGTTGCAGAACTGTTGGGGTGATGGTTACTGAAAGTCCTGGTGTTTGGATTGAGTTTGTTTAAAACCAGGCTCGCATTTTGCAATTGGCCATTCCCCACCATTTCGGCGTACTGTAAGAACAACTTCAGGAAGTTTGCGCCATCATTATGCTCGTTGGTGATGTCGTGGTGTTTTAAACTGCTGATAACGGCCATATGTTTTTTAGCCCGGCTGAATATAACGTTCAGGCGTTTTTCACCACCTTTCCGGTTGATAGGCCCGAAGTTCATACGGGTTTTCTTTTGTGCGTCCGGCCCATAACAGATGCTCATAATAATGATGTCCCGCTCATCACCCTGTACGTTTTCAAGATTTTTGACAAATAACCCGGTATGCTGGTTATTGTCCACCCGGTTATAGGCTTTTTCCAGTAACGCATCAAAGCCTTTATCCTGTTCTGCCAAATGATCAATTGCTTCTTCAATAATGCTTTGCTGCTCCATGCTGAACGCAACAATGCCGATCGTCTCATCAATGTTTTTGGTCAGTAGTTCCTTTACCAGGTATGCAATGTAGGTCGCTTCCTGGTTGTTGGAGCGGGCTTCGTACACACTGTTAGGGAAGTAGTGGAAGCTGATACTGGTATTTAAAAGTTGGCCGGCATTAACAGCGGCATCTTTTTCAGGCGCAAGAACAACTATCTCTTTTCCTGCGTTCTGATGAATGGTTTTGTCCGGTATGGTCAGTAAATTCGTGCCATAAAAAGCATGGTTGGAGTACGCGATCAATGTTTCGTAACGACTGCGGTAATGCCATTGTAACATGGTATTTTGAAGCTTTCGCGCACCCTGGTCCAAAAGGCTTTCCGCATCCAGGAATAATCCTTCATGATCCGCTTCAGCCAGGTCGATATCTGATAAACTCAGATCGTCCGCATCTTCCGATTTTGCATTGAAAAAATTGCTTGGCGGCATTTGCTTATCATCGCCTACAATAATCACCTGTGGTGCGCGGAATAAGGCCGGTATACCTTCTTCCAGTGTTATCTGGCTGGCTTCATCATATATTACCACATCAAAATAATCCGACTCTAAAGGCAAACTGTCACTCACACTCAAAGGACTCATTAACCAAACCGGCTTCACATCTTTCAATACCCTGCCACTGGCGCCACCCGCTATTTCACGAATGCTTTTATAACGCATGGTCTTGCTCATCTCATGCTCCAGGACCTTCCTGCCTTCCGCATAAATCTTTTTAATTTCCTTCTGTTCGTCGCTGAGTTGGGTTACAGAAGCATTGCTGATATTATAGTTGGCAATGAACTGTTGCCGGCGGACTGCTTTTATATAAACCGCGTTTATTTTAAGCAACTCATTATACTGGTGATGCACCTCGCTGACTGCCTGTTGCAATGC
Source organism: Polluticaenibacter yanchengensis (assembly GCA_027854065.1). Lineage (GTDB taxonomy): Bacteria > Bacteroidota > Bacteroidia > Chitinophagales > Chitinophagaceae > Phnomibacter > Phnomibacter yanchengensis. The sequence continues at coordinate 76,516 of JAQGEF010000015.1, forward strand.
TACAAAGTTTTGGGTGGCGAATTGCGGTTGCGCGTCTAAGATATACTGCATCGTCTTGTTGGCCATTGCTGATTCCAGTTGCGTCGCATTCAATGGTAGTTCTCTTACTGCTTTCTGTATATTGACCGGTAGGTCGGATAGTCTTTGAAGCGATGGCAATAATAGTTTTAAATCGGATGCCTGTAACTGAATTTTGCTGACAACTGCTTTTAGTTCATCAATATCCAGGGACTGGTAATTGTATAATAGTGATTGCAATGCCTGTTGTAAGATCTGCAATTGTGCATTCAAACCTATCAGTTCCTTTACCAGGTTGTTACCGTCAGCATGATTGATGAAAAACCGGATATCTTCCTGGTTCAGCTTTTCTCTTAATTTCTGAATGCTGTTATTAGATTCGGTAAGGTTGGTAAACTGGTATTTCTGTTCTAAGTAAGATTGTTTTTCTGCCAATTGATCTGCCAGTTCATACTCAGTTTTCAACTGTTGTAAAATAGTTGAAATATCGGGTTTTAAACTATGGGCATTGAAGTTGTAATTACTGGTGACCACTTTTTTTAACTGGCGCCATTTGCCGTTCAGGAATTTGAAAAATGAGTGTTCATACCTGTTCGCAATATCTATAGCAGGCTGAATATCTGATTTTGGAATTTTATGCACCCAGTTGGCAGTCTCATTGCTGCTGTTGTTATATTTATTTTTTACCTGCTGGTATAAATGAAAATCTGCCTGGTACTGACTGGCAACAGGATTTTTTGCATCAATGATCTGGATATTGTTGGTATTGGCAAGTGGCGCCAATTCAGCGGCTGTTGCAAATAATGACTGTATCGATTGTAAATCCTTAACCAAGGATGCCGGGATGCCGTTTTGATGAATGGCTGTATCAATATTTTTAAAACTCTGGAGAATATTGGCTGTAATATTATCTACTAGTTGAAAAGGTTGGTCGCTGTTAATTAATTGCTGTGACAATTTAGCAAACGGGTGTTGATTTAAGCTGTTGTTTGGCGTTTGCAATTGTTTTAAATCCTGTGATAATTGTGTCAACACCTCACCGAATTTCACCCAGTCACTATAATCACCCAAGAGGTTTACATTCTCTTTAGAAAGTTCCGGCAGACTGGATTTAAGAGTTAACACTTTTTCCAGTAATTCATAAGTCTTAATACCTGCCTGGGGCTGAACGTTCGATTGAATGTTATGATAGTTCGCTAAGGTATCTAAAGCTTGTTGTAATTTATTTACAATAGCCTGGCGGTTATTTCTAATAGTTTCAATATCCCCCGGTTCATTTATAAATGTTTCGTAAACTGTTTTCAGGTTTTGAATAAAACTCTTTTTGTCACTTTGACTGTCGTGAATATAACAGCATAGATCTGCCAGGTGGTTTTGCTGTAACCGGTGATATACCACATCCAATGCGGCCCTTTTTTCACAAATGAAAAGTACGCTTTTGCCGTTAGCCAAAAAGTCCGCTATCAGGTTGGTAATTGTCTGGCTTTTACCGGTGCCGGGAGGCCCTTGAATGATATAGCTTTCACCTTCCCTACTTCTTAAAACAGATTGGGTTTGCGTAGGGTCTGCCGTAATTACGTGAAACCATTCAGATACATTGTATTCTTTGGGTGACGGTGCTGTTTTTTTGGGTTCATTACTAAATAACTCGTTGAAAACCGCATTTTCTGTTTGGGTGGCTGCTACGGTATTATAGTCGCTCACCAGGCTCATTTTTTTATAGTTAAAGTTGCCCAATACGAAATTGCAGGTATCAAATTCCCAGATGTATGGATTTATTTCTCCGTCTGATATCTGGTAGTTGGTTTGTAAAGTACTGTCCGAAAAATGATCAGGAGCAGGTGCTGACGGCTGTTCTTTTTCAAAAAGATGATCAAAGGCATTTAAGTCCGGTTGGATCTTTTGCCTGAAGATCTCCAGGCCTAAAGGCATGAAATTTTCATGGTCATAACTGTAATTGATATGCTTCACGCCATAGGCTTTGGAACGGCTTCTCAGTTTTTTGGAATATAAACTAATGGCCCGCTTTGCTTCGTTATGAATAATTTTAATCCTGGGCTGGTCTATGTAATTCAGTTTAATTCCCTGGCCTGCCCCTTCAATAATCGCTTGTAACTGTTTATAAAACTCCTGTACACTTTGGTCTGTCAGTGTTAAGGTTTCAGGTAAGGTAATACCATAAAGGTCATTGAGCATGAATGCCAGTACAGGATTTACAATAGCTGTATTGTCATCAATGGACAGTGTATAGGATTCATCTTTGATGTTTTTTCTTTTCTTTAGCTCTACCGGTAATAGTAACAGCGGGCTTTGGATCCTTTCTTTTGCATCTTCTTTAAAGTTATACCAGTTTAAAAAACTAATGACTAAACGAAGTTGACTGAATCCAAATTCTTTTTCGTCATTTGTGGCTATTAACCTTACCTGGTTCAGTTGAGTATTCAGGTAAGGATGGTCTTCGAAACGCAGGTACTTATTTAAATGGAGGTCCTGCATTTTAATGATCTTTTCCTGGATATGTTCGTTCCAGGTAAAAAGGGTATTGGCTTTAATGCTTTGAAAATGTAAAACATTCGGTACGCTGCTGATGGTAAGATTTACAAAACGGCTGTTCGGTTTATAATATACCAAACGGTTTCGGCGACTGGTATCGAACAGGCGGTTTTTTAGTTTGCCTAAAATATACTGATTCCTGTTGGCAACCGGGGCTTGCGTACTGATGGTTTCAATGTTGGTGGTTAAAGTAAAATCCCTGTAGTTTTTCAGTTGTGTTATAATGCTGTTTAAATCTCTGGCGCGGTCATTTCTGTCCAGTGCAGTCATCTCCAATACCAGCCGGTGAATGGTGGGATGAACAGAGGTATTTAATTCATGCGTATGATGCCTTACGGCAATGTATTCTTCCAGATCTTCTGGTATATTAAAATCCAGGTTGGTAATCAGGCTTGCCAATATTAATCCCAGGCAGAAAATATCCGTCTGGCTGTCATGGTGTTCTAACAGCATTTCATAACATTGGTAACCTGGCAAGAAAGCCGGATACACTTTATCTTGCCGGCCTGTTCCGATATTCAGATTTTTAAAATCGCTGGTCCCTGTTTCCAGGTTCTCTATGTTTAAGATACGGTCTGTTATTTTAAACCCGTTGATGGTATCTTTTGCTAATAGAGCTATTACGGCATGCAGGTTGTTGATGGGGGCATGGGCATAATTTTCATCTATATCCAGGGCTTCTCCATTATGAAATACAGTGTTAGTGTTTTCGAAAGGGCCTACTAATCCTTCATCGTGAAATGAAGCGACTTCCTCTAATAATGGTAAGCATAAATGCAATATATCATCGGAAGTTAATTTTCCGTCACTGTTTAACTGTGCAATATATTCTGTGAAAATGGTAATATTCGTCATCTTAAAACTAGTCATTAGGCGTTCCCTTTTTTCAATTCGTTCAAATAGGCTTCTGTAGCGGCTTTCTTAACGGCCTGGTATTTTTTTGCCGTTAGTTTTTGCTCTTTTTTTACTATTGTTTCCAATTGGTTCTGGAGGTCAAATTCGGATGAAAGAGTGAGCAGATAGCCCGTATTTATGTCCATGTCTCCCTGGTTTACCACTGCGAAGTCATACATTACCTGTGCCAGGTAATCCTTTACAGTGTCATGTAGTTTTTGTATGCGGTCTTTAAAGTTTTGAGTGTTGATCGTTTGCTTCCCGGGCTCAAAGTCTTTAAAGTATTCTCTGGCCAATTGTAAATTCTTTTCATCCTGTATCCATTTTGGTGCAAGAATGATCAGGATTAAATCATGTGTTATTTCAGTGATTTGTTGCTGGGCAAATAAATCGAGCTGATCAATGGTTGCGATCCCTTCGATCATTTCTTTTATCAGGTCATCTGCGGTTTCTTTGTTGGTATGCCATAAATGCAATGCTCTTGCCCTGATGAAATTTTCGGGATGGGTAATGCCGGCAGTTTTTGTTTTGTTATCTGTGGCAAAGATTTCGTGGGCTTGTTTTATATAGTCGTCTGCATTGACGTTTTCTAAACCTGTATCCATTTTTACCAGGCTGCTGATAATGGCATTGTAGTTCTCATTGACGATATAGGCACCTCTGTCACAATAAATTTCTGTATATAGTTTAAATAACCTGGCTGTTTCATAGTGCCCGGCTGTAGCCCTGAAATTATTGCCAAGCATATTCACCATACTATTTGCTGTTTCTACTTTTTTATAATTGCTATACAGTAAACTGTGGCTTAATTCATGGGCTATAACGGCAGCTTTTTCTTCTTTATCGAGCAACGATAAAATCTTACCGGAGAAAACGAGATGTGCTTCATCACCCAGTTTTACGATACTGGCATTTATTTCTGTATTATTCAATTCATGATAGAGTGTAACATTGATATCCAAACCCAGTTTTTCCCTGCATTTGTTCAGTATCGCATATAATTCCGGTTCTGCTTCTTCGCTATAACGTAAGGTATTTTTTAAAAGCTCATTTTTAAAGCTTTTAACAGCGTCATCTTTTACTTTTTGCTTACTAAAGTGCTTCCAGACATTTGTTTGTTTTTCCAGGATATCTGTTACCGACAAGTGGTAAGGTAGAGGAGCTAAAGCCATATTTAAAGTGTTCAGTATAGTTACAAAATAAAGTATTTTCTTATTGTTTTAAACTTTATCTTTCGTTAGGATTCTCATAATACTTTAAATGAGTTAGATATAACTGCAAAATTTAGAAAATCTTAGCCAATGAATTTGTTTCAGCTTAATAAAAAATTAAAACCTTTTGTAAGACCTTATCACTGGCTGGTAGTTGCCACTTTATTATTAACGCTGGTTGGTTCTTTGGCAGCACAGGTCAATGCGTGGATTTTACGATATACTGTGGACGGGATCACCGACCTGGTGAATAAACATGAGGCGCTGGCTGCTGGTTGGAAACTGCTGCGTTTTATCACGATCGTATTATTGGCAAAAGAAGTACTGAACGCAGTTATCCAGTTCGGGCAGAAGTTTTTTGGTGAGAAGCTCCGGATCCTGGTGTCTCAGGACCTGGCGCAGGCGGTGATTGAGAAAGTACTGACCTATAAAGTGGCATTTTTTACGGGTAATAATAATGAATCAGGCAAACTTCAAACCCGTATTGACAGGGGAATTGAAAGCCTGACAAGACTGGTACAGAACTTTTTTATAGATATCCTGCCTTTGTTTGCGAATGCGGTACTGTCACTGTTTTTGATGTTCAATGCTAATTTTTATGTGGGTTTGGTTGGCCTGTGTATTATCCCGGTCTATTTTTTTATTACCCAACGCCAGGCGGTCAAGTTAAGCGGCTGGCGCAGAAGTTTGCGTGGTTTCAGGGAAAGTAAAAGCCAAGGCATTATCAGTATTATTGATTCTATTACAGTGATAAAGTCTTTTAACCGGGAAAAGCTTGAAAGTAAAAAACAACTGGATCTGCAAAAAAGTTTGACGGATAACCAGATACAAACCCGTAAAACGAGTTTTATTTTTGACGGGCTGAAATCTTTTATTGAGCAGTTTGGCGTGGTGCTCATCATTATTTTAACGGCTTATCTTGTATTGAACCAGCATATGACCATCGGGGCAATTATGTTCCATATTTTGCTGTTCAATAATGTGTCTGCGCCTATTCGCCAGTTGCATCGCATTTATGATGAAATGAACGATGCTTTGATTTACTCGGAAGGTTTTTTTGAAATTATTGAAGCGAAAGACGCTGTAGAGCAAACGGGTACTTACAGACCTGAAAAGATTGTCGGGAAATTCGAAGTGATAGACGTGAATTTTGCTTATCCTAATGGCACACATGCGTTACACAATATTAATATGGTGATTGAGCCAAATAAAATTACTGCTTTGGTTGGTTTGTCCGGAGCGGGAAAAAGTACTGTTATTAATTTATTGGATAAATTTTATAATCCTGGCACCGGTAAAATATTGCTGGACGGCATTGATCTGAATGAATACGATACACAGTTTTTAAGAGATAATGTGGGATTGGTCCTTCAGCGCAATCATATTTTTAATGGCAGTATAAGGGAAAATATTTTATACGGTAAACCAGCTGCAACGGAAGATGAAATTATTGATGCGGCTAAAAAAGCTTTTATACATGACCAGATAATGGGCTTGCCGAATCAATACGACAGTAAGGCGGCATTGCTGTCCGGCGGGCAGCAACAGCGTATTGCCATTGCCAGGATGTTTATTAAAAATCCACCAATTATATTTTTGGATGAACCAACTGCGAGTTTAGATGCTGTGGCTACGGAGCAGATAAAGAATAGTCTTGACGCTATTAAGCAAGGCCGTACTGTTATTATTATTTCGCATTCATTATCTCAAATCATAGATGCTGATATTATTTATGCGATGGCTAAGGGCAGGGTAGAAGAGAGTGGTACTCATGAAGAGGTATATGCGCAGAACGGTGTGTACAAGCAGATTTTTGATGCCAGTGCGCGTAGTTTAAATATTGAAAAAATTGCAAGAACGATTGATATGTAATTGTTGTTTGTTGTGTATGATTCCTGTCGATCTTTTTTATACTTGTGTTATCAATGTTGTTTATTGGTACAATGAATTAGCTGTATAATAAACGACAATAAACGGCACTTGGATACATGGCCAGAAATGCCCATAAGAAAGTATTGAGCCCCATAGTTATAGCTGTTAAGAGGTGGAAAATGCCCAAGGCTGCAAGAATAAACCAACAATAGGGTGCGGGTACTAACCAGTAAAGGAAGAAGAAGGTTTCTGCTAAAATGATCGAAAGTGAAGAGAATGAGGCAAATGCTTTGTGTTTTTCCAGAAATGCACCCAGTTTTTCCATACCATAGAAGCTGGTACTAAATAACTTCCACATATAATTGCCATTGCGCCAATCTTTTGCTTTCAATTTATTCCATCCTGATGTAAAATAGACAAGTGTTAATTGTGCGGCTATAAAAATATGACAAGCTAACCGGATGTTGGCGGATTGGGAAATACAAAGGATAGAATAGACCAGGCAGACTAAAAGGGCTGCCTGGTCTGAACCGTCAAGGCCGTATGGGGTTCTTAAAGTAAATAAGATATAGGATAGAAAGCTCCAGGCAAAACCAAGTGATATCAGTATATGCGTTCCGGAAAGGATGCCGGTTAATAATAATATTGCTGCGATAAGCCGGAAAATGGCAAAATACGGAAAACGTGTTTCATGAAAAATGTAGTTGAGCAGCCGTGAACGGAAAAGTGAGACCGACCGCATGCGGCTTATCTCCCAATTCATTAATCCACCGGAAAATAATGATCTTACTTTGAGCATTTCCAATGAGCTTACGGCTAAACCTGATGCAATAAAACACGCAGTAAAAAATATAACTTGGTTATGCATAAATGGTAAGTTGATTTTCTATAATTTCTTCTTCTTCCAGGTCATGTACAAAAGACAGGAAGAGTAATTCCGCATCTTTTGCATCTGCTTCCTGCTTGAATACGGCAAACTGGGTTCTTAAGGCAAATGGCGCATGTTCCATTTTATTGATAAAAGTGAGAAGTAGTAAATAGGGGATGGACCCAACCAGGAACTCTGGTTCGCTACTGATTTTTATATGGTCCATCAAATCTTTAAAAATATCGAAAAAGGCTTTATTTAATCTCTTTTTTGGATTCCAGATAAAGTGCCACCATTTTCTTTTTTCGCTAAACAATACTCTTTTCCAGGCGGTAAAACTTCCATCTTCATATTCATCCCTGTAAAACAGGTAAAGGTGATAGGTGACGGGCCTTGGTGCAAAAAAATACCAGGCGGGCAGAAAATTAAATAAATCTCTCTGCCTGATCTTGTCCACCCATGAATTTTGGAATTGGGAAATGACCGTGAAAATAAATAACACCATCAGGAAGCTAATCGTTATTATTTCAGTGAAAGTCATATTGGTTATTGGTTTGTTTAGTGTTACATACCTGATATCAGCGCTTTTTCCCTTAATGCAATGAGTTGTGCCGCGGCTCTTTGAGGTCCGAATTTTTTGATGGTACTTTCATCTAACCTGATATCGCGAAGAAGTCCGGGCTTGGCGCAACCTGCGGTAACTGTCATTACTACCACGGCTACGGCGGCTACAGCGCTTACATACCATACGGAAGTGCCAATGGCAACAGTGGAACCGCCAATTAACATTTCCCTGTTTGCTTCTGGTATTAGTTTGAAAGCATCAATTTCCAGTTTTGATAGACTTGGTTCATGAATGACTACTAAGCCGTCAAATTTCGGTCTTGGTTTTGGCCCGGTGCCGCAATATTCATCTAAGATAACGGAAGGAATGGGCGGGAATTTTTTGGGAAACGGTGTACCACAATATGGTATGTCCATATATGTGATTTCATCATTGTTTGGCAGGATACCACCATCTAAAAGGGTTTTGGTACCGCAGGTGAATTCAAAAAGATTTTCAGCCTCTAAGATCATTTTCTGGGCTGTTTTCCTGTCTGTCAGTTTCCTATCTGCAATCACTTTGGCAATCGCTTTCATTGCTTCTGACTGTGCTTCTACTTTTCCGGAAGCAATACTGGCTTTTAATTTTTTTAATAACAGGGAGTTGCTGTTGGCCAGGAAGATTCTTATAGTACCCGGCAGCGCCAACATTGTTGTCCCGTCGTTACTATCCGACTTGTAAGCGACCATTTCTAAAGGTTTGCTTACTTTATGAGAAATAAGTTTTTTCTCATTTATAGCTTTTACAAAAGCTAACTCGTCATCGAATCCGCTGATTTTAGATTGTAAAGATTTAATGTTTGCTTTTAAATCTAAATTGGGGATTGCTTTTTTAATAGTAGCCATATTGCATTTTTTATTTGCTGATAAATCTATCATCAAATTTTACCGAATGCAACACTAATTTTAGGGATATACTGACTATTTATTGTTGTGTTTGGTATGGACTGATGACCCCTTCAGTCACTTAAAATGTATGGTTGTGTTTTAAGTGACTGAAGGGGTTTTGAAATATGTTCTGTCTGATTGTTGTGGGTAAGTTATTATGTGGTTGAATTATATTTTATTGCATAGGGGCTGCGGCAGGCGGTGGTGGCGAGGCACGAGCCAGTGTATTTTTTGCAGGGTGACTTAATGTATATTGGCTTATAAAACGTCCTGCAAAAATACACCGAGCGTAGCGGAGCCATAAGCAAGCCGGACTGGTGTTCAACAGTGTTGTAACCGCTGACAGCCCCTGAAAAATAAAATACTAACGGTCCATTAAATGTACCTCTACCCGGCGGTCCTGTGCATTGGCTTTGGTGCCGTTGCTTTCTACAGGGCCCAGCGCTTCAATATTGATTCTGCCGGCAGCAATCGCTTTATTTATGAAATAGGTTTTTACTGCTTCCGCGCGTTTTTTGGATAATGCTTCGTTAATGGCAACACTGCCGGTCCTGTCCGTAAAACCTTTAATATTCGCAACCCAGGTATTGTTTGCTTTTAACAGCCGGGCAAATTCATTCAAACGGGTCTGGTAAATTTTTCCAATATTGCTTTTGCCAACATCAAATAATACGAGTGCGGGTGGCACTTTTGAAATGTCAAGTGTTTGCGGGACTTTCTTTTCTATAAAAACGGTATCTGTTTTAGGTGCCTGAACGGTTACCTTACCTGTTTGTGATGCGCTTAAAGGACTGTTTAAGTACACCGTATCTTTTATGTAAACGGTATCTCTTTGATATCTTGTGTCCGGAACAACCGCAAATACATCGCGATTATTATTGGAAGGTACGGGCACAGGAATGGTGATGGGTGTATTGTTATAATTGTTACGGGCAAATGCGTCGCTGTAAGGTTGGCTGTTGTAATTGCGTGCTAAAGCCTGATTGGAGGCTTTTACATCGTTCATGCGGGTCTGCAGAGTCCTTATTTCTGATGTCAGACTGTTTACTTTGGAATTATAATCATTTAAAAGTCTTGTATAATCACTGTTCTGGCGATTGATGGCATTGGTCATCTCTGCCTGGCTCGGTGCTGTGGTATAGGTTTGAACCGGTTGGTTATAGGTATAAGATCTTGTAAGTAACGCTTCATTCTGAGTCCTGAGTTTAGCGAGGTCTGTTTCGTATTTTAATGAATCAGCTAGGTATTTTTTTCTTTCGGTTTCTATCCTGGTTTTAAACTCCTGCTGGTTTTTCAACCTGACATTATCTAGTTCTTTTGCCAGTGCTGCGGAGTCTTTGGCATAAGTCGTTCTGGCCTGCAGGTATGCTGCATTTAGTTTTTCCTGGTTCTCAGATTCGAGTTGAGTTAGCTTTTTAGCTAACTCAATTGAATCTTTTGTTTTTGTATTCTGAATGTCCAGCATTTGTTGCCGGTATTGTTCTTTGGCATTTGCTTCTAAAGTCTGAATTTCTTTATTAAGCGCAATGGAATCCTGTACGAGTTTGTTTATGGATTCATCTTTTTTTTTTATTGCTGCCGCATCATTTTTGTTGGCATTTTTTAAGGAATCTGCGTCTATTCTTTCTATAACCGGCTCATATTTTTTCGGCTCTTCTTTTTTTGTTTTCTTATCCTCTTTTTTAACGTCTGCCGGTTTTTTAGCAGCAGGTTTTAAAGTGTCAACCACTTGTTTAGAACTGTCAACCCTGATGATTTTTACAACGGTATCTTTTACATTGCTGTTAAGCATTTCTGCTCTTAATTTTTGCAGGTTATTGATTAAACTGTCCAGTTCTTTTTGCTTGGCAGAAAGGGTATCTTCTATTCTCAGTTGCAGTTTTTCATTTTGCTTAATGGTAGAATCAATTTTTAATGAATCTATAATAATGCGTTCCCTGTTAATGGTTACTATATTGGAATCCAGTTTTAAGCTATTGCCGGGAGTATTTACATTGTTATAGTAGTAATTGTTATTGTTTATGACAATCACGTTACCTGTTTCGTTAGCACCGCTATAGATTTTACCGTTTTGATAATCTACCAGTAATTGATTTTTTGGTTGTTTTTTTCTTGCGATATAACTGCTGTCTGAATAAGTACTATCTGCCATTAAAGTGGCGGTTTCTGTGTATTTGCCGCTATTAAACAGGTTTTTGAGACTGAACTCTTTACCTGTTTTTTTATTACGGCCGTATGGAATGCCTACTTTTAAGCCTGCATATAAATTGGCAGCCTGCAACTGATCTTTAATTAAAACGGTACCTAAGTTGCTGCTTCCGAAAAATACAGGACCTACGCGTAATGCGGCACCTAACTGGTTCCCTAAATTAAAGTTGTTATCATCTGCGATGGTATATGGCAGGTATATACCGAAAAACCTGGTTTCCCAACGTGGTGTAATGGTGTAATACCCGTAATTGGTAAAATGATATGCATCGCTGCTTTTATCTAACTGTACCGGGCGGTAAGCTACAAAGTTCACATAAATATCTCTTAAAAAACGGATATCTAACTGGGCGCTGAATGCGGTTGGTAAATTTATTTTATAACGGCTTCTGCTTGGCAGGGCTTCTGTTCTGCTGTTGATGGCCTGGTTTACTTCTACTATATTATTGAAGTGTTCATCTCTTACACGCCAATCCATAACATTTCCGCGGAAATTTTGTGATGAGGGCGCTCTGTTGAAGTTCAACACACCGATATCATTCAGAGAAACGCCTATTTTTATAAAGTATTTATTTTCGTCGCGTCTGTCTATATTATCTATATCCTGGTTTTTATATTTGGATATTTTTTGCCTGTCCGCCGCATTGCCTCTGAATTCATATTCCAGGCCTATATCAAAACCAACAGACTTAGCGTCGGGGTCGAATGCACCATCGAGTAAGTTAGAAAAATCTACATCATTATTATGTTTGTACTCTACGCCTTTGGCTTCAAAAAAGATGGAACTATCGGCATTGACACCACCGGTAAGAGAATTGGTGTTTAAATAGAATGATGACAGGCCACCGAGATATTTTGCAGTAATACCGCCTTTTAAAAAGTGTTTTTTATTGTCAAATAACACCTGAGCGTAAGTTAACCCGGCTTCTGCCCAATTAATGCCCTGTACTTTAATATTGCTGGCGTCTAATCGCAATCCGGCATATTCCGGCTTGAAAAAATTGTTGTAGGCAAGGCTTGCAATATTGCCATTCACGTTATTTACCTGCATCATTGTGCGGGATTGCATATTTAATGCGATGGCCGATTTTTTACCGATGGAAGCCATAAAGCTTAACGGTAGCTGAGTGCGGTTGCTGACGTTAGCAAAATAAAGGTTGCCATAGCCAGACGGAGATTCTGTGAGGTACTTTTCTTTAAAAGTATTAAAGTTTTTAAACGCATTTTTGTTGAAACGCAGCAATGCATCTTTGTCCATTAATACATAGTTGTTAGAGAAGAACACATCTGTTGAAATAAGGTTAATGTCGAATTTGTAACGGCTGTCTGCAATACTGGCAGGTTGTAAACTTACACCTGTAACGCCTGCATAGTTACCTGTGTTAAAACCCGAGAAGTTCTGGGACCAGCCTTGTGAATTCGCCAATAGCAAAGTTAGAAATGGTAGTAAACGTTTCTTCGTTAGTAAATGTTTCATCATTGATTTAGGTTTGCTTAAAAAATACTTTACAAATACTTTGCCAATTTGTTCAAATTCAATAAAATATCTTTTGAAAGACTGTTTTTATACGTTTTAGTGTTAATTGAGCAAGGCGTTGAAAGTTATTTAAAAATAAGGGATTCTACGTGAATAACTTTTTTTATTATATATTGGTCATAAAAGATGTTTTTTGCGGGGCTTTCGCCTTTTAAAATTCTATCGTGCATTTGTACCGGCTACAGCAGGGTATCGCCATGCGCGTTGTACTAATTTTATGGGGTTTCGTATATTTTATATCGTATATATGCCTGCGCATGTCCGGCTCGTTCCTCGCCGCCTGCTGTATCCGGCAGCCCTTTTAACTTTTTAATATCTATTTAGCTTTATCGTGTTTTACCCATACCAGTTTTGTGGTATCATAGCCTATGTCTTTTGCTATTTGCAAGTACTGGTTTTTTATATTTTCCGGAATAGTTGTTTCCCTGGATAAGATCCATAAATAATCTAAACTTTCACCGGCAACCAATGCAAACCGATAATCATCATCTATGGCAACCACGTTGTAACCGGAATAAAACGGACCAAAAAAAGATACTTTTAGTGCTGCAGTATTTTTTTCTCCACGGAACTTCGCTTTTCCTTCAGCAGATTCCCATTCGTTTTTTATATAATTATAGCCCTTGTTCAATACTTTTACATTCCCATCTTCTTTTAAACTATATTCTGCGGTAACATTGTCCAGGTTTTTCTCAAACTTGTAATCGAACCTGGCTATTTCATACCATTTTCCCAAATACTTGTCCAGATTGAATGACTCAATAGGCTTTGCCGTTTCAGGCTTGTAAGTACAGGCGTTAATAAGTATTGCAATTACTACACAGGAAATAATTAAGCATAATGTTTTAGTGTTTTTATTTGCCATAGTTAATAAATTGTATTGCTTTTTATTATACTAAAACTATGCCGATGATTGGATGGGGGCTCTACTATAAAGCGGGAGGGTATTATAATGTGTTAAGTGATGCGAGATTGTTTTTGTGAAGGTGTTATAATTACGTATCATGAGTTGGCTATTAAATATTGCCAGGGTAAAGGAATGGTATTGCTATGCATATAATGCGATGAGTGCTTTTTTATTTTTAATGCCAACAGATTTTCCTTCTATAAAAATCAGGTCTTCTTCAAGCAATTCATTGATTAATCTGTAAATGGTTTCATATACAGTGCCAATGCTTGAAGCCATATCCTGCCGGCTAATGGTGAAACTGATATAACCTTCTTTATTAGTGCCAAATTTTCTTTCCAGTGTTACCAGTAATTTGGCAAGTCTTCCTTTTACGTTTGTTACAGTCAGGGATTTAAGGTTCTGTTCCGACAGCATTAATTCGTCTGCAAAGAACATCAGCATTTCGTAGGCGAAAACAGGATTAACCTTCAGGCTGCTTTTAAAAAAATGCATATCAATAAAGCAGACGGTGACATTGGTAAGTGCAGTTGCCGATACCGGGTAAATGGCGGATTGGGATGATAATCCCCGGTGACCAAGTATATCTGTTTTAGACGCAAACCTTAGAATAAGTTCACGCTCTTTGTCCCATTCCCTATGCACTTTTACAATGCCATCTATCATAAAATAAATACCGGTCACGTCATCTCCCTCTTTAAATACCGGTTGCCCTTTTTTTACATGAATGATTTTAGCTGCGGCATCTATTGCCGGCCACCATTCTTTTTGGCATTTTGCATACAAAAAACAATTACTGGTATTTAGAGTGATTTTCTTTCCCATTCCGGCAAATATAAGTTGATATTTTAATTCAATCAATCTTTACTATGTTTCCTGCCTTCATCTGGCGACTGCGGGGGGAGGGTATGATGATGACAGATATAATGAATCATTACATCTTTTTTCTGAATGAGTACTATTGATTGTATTATAGAAAAGTTGCTTTGTTGCGGTAGGGATAGCAGCAAAGTACCCCGTAAGCCACGCATGATGGGGAGGGTATTAGAATAAACAAGTGATTCATTGCCCTGGTACCTGCGTGGCGCGGAGTACTGCGTATAGCCCGGTGTAAAGTCTTATAAAATAAATGCGAGGTACGAGCAGGTATTTTATAAGACTTTACAACCGCCATAAAAGAAAAATTACTCTTTGATTTTACTGTCTATCACAATGGTAATAGGGCCGTCATTGACTAAGTTTACTTTCATGTCCGCTCCAAAAACACCTGTGCCAACTGGTTTGCCCAGGTCCTTTTCAACCTGGGCAATAAATGACTCATATAGTGGTATTGCAACCGCAGGTTTGGATGCTTTAATGTAAGAAGGGCGATTGCCTTTTTTTGTAGCGGCATGCAGTGTAAACTGACTGATGATGAGGATTTCGCCATCAATATCTTTTACAGAGAGATTGGGGATACTGTTTTCATCATCGAAAATGCGAAGGTTGGTAATTTTGGAGCTTAACCAGTTAATATCTTCCTGAGTATCGGCATCTTCAATGCCTACCAGTACTAAAAGGCCTTTGTTTATTGATGCTTTCAATTGTTGATTGATGGTAACGCCTGCCTGCGAAACCCTTTGAATAACTACTTTCATGATCGGATTAAATATGATGGTATTTTTCGTTATTGTTGATGGAACATGCGCGATAAACCTGCTCTGATAACATTAAGCGCACCAGTTGATGAGGGAAAACCAACTGGCTCAGTTGCCAGGTGAAATTGGCTCTCTGACGCACTTCGTCATTTACGCCAAATGCACCACCTATAACAAAATGCAGCGATTTTACACTATTGCCGGCTTGTTTTTCTATTAGTTGTCCCAGTTGAGGCGAACTGAGCATTTTTCCCCGTTCATCCAGCAGTACCACGAAATCTGTGTTAGTGAACTGTGAAATTAAATGCTTGCTTTCCTGGTTTTTTTGTTCTTCAACGGACAGGCTGGCCGCATTTTTTGGTGGCGGAACAATTTGCCATTTACAGCTATAATACCTGTTTATTCTTTTGGTAAACTCTTCAATGCCTTCTTTTACATAGCTTTCATGCTTACTGCCTACTGACCAAAAAAATAAATTCATTTTTGTTTATTTACTGTTTAGTTAATTATATTAGCGGCTCAAAGTTGAAACTAAAACAACAGTCTGTCAAGTTTTTTTAACATAAAAAGTGATTTGATAGTTTTTAACTTCGTTGGAATTATTTTAAACAGATACTAAAAGATAGATGAAACATTTAAGTACAATATTAAGTCTGATAGCAATAGCCGGTGTAACGGTATTGTTTTTTAAGAACAATAATTCGTCAAAAAAGGCTGGTGTGAAAAAAGTAAGCAGCGATTCTGCAAGTATCCGGGATATTGAAACGGAGGGAAAAGTTGCTTATTTTGAAATGGATAGTCTGGAGAACAATTATTCGTTTATGAAAGACGCCCGTGAAAAACTGAAACAGAAAGAAGCGGCTTTAACTAAAGAACTGGAAAGCACTAAAAACGGTTATATGAACCGTTTAAAACAACTACAGGAAAAGGCCCAGTCTGGCGCTATGAGCCAGCAGGAGCAGGAGTCTGCCCAGAATGAATACATGCAGATGCAGCAGAAAATGCAACAGCAGGAAGGGAAAGTGGCACAGCAATTACAGGAATTACAACTACAAATGCTGAAAGAGATCCATAATAATATAAAAGAGTTTCTGAATGAGTATAATGAGGATAAAAAGTATGCTTATATATTATCTCATTCCGATGGGGATTTTGTTTACTATAAAGATTCTACATTAAATATCACCAACGATTTGTTAGAAGGTTTAAACAAAAAATACGCTGCTTCAAAAACTGATAAATAGTAAGATTTTTGGAAAGAATACCGTTATTATTATCTTTATGGAATGATGAACTTCTTAGAAACGGTAGCTTCTGAAATATCTGAAAAATATAAAAATAACTTGCATAAGCTTGTCTTGGTTTTTCCCAACCAACGACAAGCTTTTTATTTTAGAAACTATTTCATTAAACAAAATGTTGGCATCAATTTTTTGCCACGTTTGTTCACCATTGAACAGTTCATTACCCATATTACCCAAAAACAGACGGCTGATAAAATTGTACAGGTTTATGAACTTTATAATGCATTTAGCTACGTATATGAGCATGTATATGCGGATAAGGAAAAGAGCAGATCTTTTGAACAGTTTTATAATATCGGGCTTACATTATTGAGCGATTTTGAGGAAGTAAACACATCGCTGGTAAATATTAATACTTTATGCAGTATATTAGAAGATATCGAATCTATTGATAAGCAGTTTGATGAGTTAAGTGATGAGCAAAAAGCATACCTATACCAGTTTGGTAGCAGCTTAAATAGTAAAAGCGCGATACAGCAAAACTTCATTACATTGTGGCAGAGATTGCCGGAAATATACAACAGGTTTTACAGCCAGCTGGAGAAGGGGGGATTAACTACCAATGGCATGGCTTTCAGAGCTGCCGTGACTATGCTGAAAAATAACCCTGCTTACCTGGTAAATAATAAAACAGGCATTAGTAATGTTGGTTTTGTTGGTTTTAATGCACTGAACAAATGTGAATTTACCATTTTTGAAATTTTACAAAACCAGGGCAATGCCACATTCTGGTTTGATGCTGATGATTATTATTTGAATAACAAAAAGCAGGAAGCAGGTTTCTTCTTAAGGAAAAGCCTGGTGGATGGCGGTTTGAAGAATAGCCTGGAATCTGTAAATGTAATTGCCAATGCCACGGATATAATAGAAGTTGTAGGGGTGCAGGGCAGCATTGCCCAGACCAAACTTATAGTGGACTGGTTAAAGCAATTACCCGAAGACCTGGAAACGGCAGATGCCGCTATTTTAATCGCTGATGAGAGCTTGCTTATCCCTGCCTTACAATCATTGCCGGCAGATATTAATGCTATAAATGTAACAATGGGCCTGCCATTGAAAAGCACTGCTTTATTTAGTTTCCTGAATATTTACTTTAATATACAGCAATCATTGGCAGGTAATAACAATGAGATACATTATACTTTAATTGAGCAATGGCTCCGAAGTAAATATTGCGACTGGAAGGAGGCCGAAAAAAAGAGTATTACTGATGACATTAACAGTAAAAATATCATTTCTGTCAGGATCAGTAGTTTGAAAGGCATTTCCGTATTGGGAGACCTTGTTTTTAATAGTAGCAGCCATTTAAATGCTGAAAAATTCTTAAAACAGTTTAAGTTATTGGTAAAGTGTCTGGTGCCCAAAGCTAAAGAAGATAAAACCATCAAACCGGATGAACTGTTTATATTGGAAGTATGGAAGAAAATACAGGTTTTAGAGCAGATGTTTATGAAAATCGGTCAGGATTTTAGTATAGATTTTATCATTAAAACCATAAAAACATTTCTTTCTGATTTAAGCTTGCCTTTTCAGGGTACATCTGTATCTGGTGTACAGGTGATGGGTTTGCTGGAAAGCAGGGGATTGGATTTTAAACATGTGCTTTTAATCGGCGCCTCTGAAGGAACACTGCCGTCTAAATCAGCGTCTAAATCGTATATTCCTCACAATGTAAGAAAAGCCTTTGAGTTGCCGTTAGCAGAATTCCAGGAAGCTATATCTGCTTATGTTTTTTACAGGTTGTTGCACAGAGTGAAGCAATTAACGTTGGTGTACAATAAGCAGGTTTCCGATATCAGTACCGGTGAACCTTCCAGGTTTATACAGCAACTGGATTTTGAAACGGGTTATGATATTCAATACCGGTTTACCTCATTTGAGACAGCGCCTAATAGTACACAGGAAATTATAGTAGAAAAGACACCAGATGTCGTTGAACGTATTAAAAGGTCTTTGGAGCACATTTCTCCATCTGCTATTAAAACCTATATGGGATGCTCCTTACAGTTTTACTATAAATACGTCGCGAGGATCAAAGAACCGGAAATGATTACCGAGTCCGTTGATGCTGCTATGTTTGGTTCTCTTTTACATAGGATCATGGAACTGGTTTACCGGGATGATAAAGGTATTGTCGTAAAGGAGCTAATTGACCAGGATTATATACGCAGCCGTATTGACAGATTACAGGAGTTTTCATCCAGGGCCTTTTTGGAACTATATACCAAAGGTAATGTGGATGGAAACCTTACTGGTATTAACAGCATTGTAAATGATATCTTAATCCAGTATGCGGAGGCATTACTTCAGTTCGATTTAGATTATGCCCCTTTCAGGATTGTAGATTTAGAAATAAAATTAAATGTACCTGTTAATGTGAATTGTAACGGAGAAGAATTGAAAGTCCATTTTGAGGGATTGGTGGACAGAATAGATGAAAAGAATGGTGTTTACAGGATGGTTGATTATAAAACCGGTGTAGATAGTTTAATGATATCCGGTTTTAATGATTTGTTTGAACAAGGTAATAAGAAATTAAACGGTGCTGCTTTACAAACCATTATCTACACATTTTTGTACTCGCGGTCATTTCCCCAGCATCAAAATATAGAACCCGCATTAATGCCTTTAAGAGAATTAATTAAGAATAATAAAGACAGTTTAAGGTTCTTTATAAAAGACGAAGGCGTGCCGTTGGATTACCGGTATTTCATGGATAACAGTGCGCTGATAGAAGAAAAGCTGAGTGCAATTATAAAAGATATTTTAAATAAAGACCTTGCATTTGAACAAACCGAACATGAGTTGCTTTGCTCTTATTGTACTTATAATAAAATTTGTGACCGGGTGGTATTCTAAATATAATTTAAATGAGAAACAGAAGAAAATTTCTAGGTAAAATAATTACCACAGCTTCAGTGTATGCATTTGGTGGCAGTTTAAATACAAACCTGGATGCCCAAACACTGAAAATAAAAGATAAGGAGCAAAGATCCTTTGAACCAGTGGTGATATCAACCTGGGAAGTAGGGGTAGAAGCAAATGCTCAAGCATGGAAGACACTTTCACAGGGAGGTACTGCTTTAGATGCCGTTGAAAAAGGGGTGATGGCAATAGAAGACTCTATTAACTGTTGCGTAGGTTTAGGTGGCAACCCGGACAGAACCGGCATTGTTACTTTAGATGCCAGTATCATGGACCACGAATTTAATTGCGGAGCCGTAGCAGGTTTAGAACGGATCAAACATCCGGTATCTGTAGCCAGGAGAGTAATGGAAAAAACACCACATGTTTTTTTAATAGGCGAGGGCGCCCAGAAATTTGCAATCGAACAAGGATTTCCGTTAGAAAGTGGAGAGTTGTCCAAAGAAGCTAAAAAAGAATACGATAAGTTTTTGAAAAGCGGCAAGTATAAACCGCAGATAAATATAGAAAACTCAGGTAATAAGTCTGAACCTGTTTTACCCGGACCTGATACTTACAATACAGGAGGTCCAATGAACCACGATACGATTGCCATGCTGGCCATTGATAAGCATGGCAACTTAAGTGGTAGTTGTACAACCAGTGGCATGAAATTTAAAATGCGGGGAAGAGTAGGAGATTCTCCCCTGATTGGCTCGGCACTATTTGTAGATAACGAAGTGGGGGCTTGCGCCGCTACCGGCCAGGGCGAAGATGTCATTAGGATTGCTGCCTCCAGTTATGTGGTAGAGCAAATGAGAAACGGTGTATCGCCGCAACAAGCCTGTAAAAATGCCATAGAAAGAATTGTGAAAATTAAAGGTGACGTTCATAAAGAAATACAGGTTGCTTTTATCGCACTCAGTAATAAAGGCGAAGTCGGTGCTTACTGTATTCAACCAGATTTTAATTATGCCATTAAAACAGCAACAGAAGAGCGTTTGATAACCCCTGATAGTTTCATTCCTAAAGATATTAAGAAATAATGATTACGAAAATTGAGATAGCAACATCTGACTTTATCACAACGAAAGCCGCATATGAAGGCGGAGCGGACAGAATTGAACTGTGTGCGAACCTGGCAGAGGGCGGCACGACACCTTCATTCGGACTCATAAAAAAAGCTTGTGAAACTTTTGGCGATGCTGAAATTTATGCAATGATCCGGCCCCGTGGAGGTGATTTTTTGTATAATGCAGATGAGTACGAAATAATGCTACAGGATATAAAAATGGCGAAAGACCTGGGCTGTGACGGTGTGGTATTTGGCTTGCTGAATATTGATGGAAGCATAGATGTCAAAAGAACATCAAAGCTGGTTCAGTCAGCATATCCATTAGGGATTACTTTTCACCGGGCTTTTGACCGTTGTAACCAACCTTTTGAAGCACTGGAGCAATTGATAGAAATTGGTTGTGAACGTATCTTGACTTCCGGGCAAACGCCAAATGCAACAGATAGCCTGGATCTGCTAAAGCAGTTAAACGAACAGGCGGGTGGCCGGATCATCATAATGCCCGGGAGCGGCGTTAATGCCGCCAATGTAAAATTGGTAAAAGAGCAAACAGGTTGTTATGAATTTCATGCCTCACTAAGAACAAAAAAAGAATCGGGTATGGCATTTAAACATTCGAACTTTATAAATGACGCCGGAAGCTATAGTAATAACTTTATTAATTCCAACGAAGTTAAACGCTTTAAAGTGGCAGCGTCTTAAACATTAAACCAAATAATGTTTATAAGTTTTAGTAGAGATTCTTTCCTGCTGTTATATTTTCGCAGAATAATTTAATAACCATTACATGTTAAAAATAGGAATACTTGGCGGAGGACAATTAGGTAGAATGATGTTGCAACAAGCAGCGAATTACCCGGTAAAGACCTATATCCTGGAAAATGATGCTAACTGCCCGTCTGCACATTTATGTTCTGAATTTATACTTGGCAATATACAGGATTATAATGATGTATATAATTTTGGCAAAAACGTTGATGTATTAACTATCGAAATTGAAAATGTAAATATTGATGCGTTAGAAGCATTGGAGAATGAAGGGAAAAGAATAGTCCCGAATACGAAAGTATTAAGAACAATTAAAAGTAAGATCATTCAAAAAGATTTTTACGCTAAAAATGAGATCCCTTCTCCAAAATATCTTACCACTCAAAAACTATCCGATTTACAGAACCTGGCTCACTTTTTACCGGCAGTGCATAAAATAGCAGAAGGAGGATACGACGGCAGGGGAGTAGTGGTGATAAATACTGTCTCCGAAATTGAAAAAGGGTTTGATGCACCTTCTGTACTGGAGCAAAAAATAGATATAGCAAAAGAAGTATCGGTAATTGTAGCGGCAAATAAAGGTGAAATAGTGATCTATCCACCGGTTGAAATGCTGGTAAATAAACAATTAAATCAACTCGATTACCAGGTATGTCCGGCACAGATTACGGAAAAAATATTATGGCGTTTAGAAGCGATCGCCATTAAACTGGTTAAAAATCTGGCTTCAGATGGTTTGTTTGCTGTTGAATTTTTAATAGATTACAACGATGATGTCTGGGTAAACGAAACCGCTCCAAGAGTTCATAATAGTGGCCATCATTCCATAGAAGCACATTATTCGTCCCAATATGATATGTTATTGCGCATATTAATGAACTATCCTTTAGGGAATACAGATGCGATAAGTCCGTCCGCGCTTATCAATTTAGTTGGTGCCGATGGTTACGAAGGCGATGTGTATTATGAAGGTTTAGAAGAAGTGTTGAAATTTGATAAAGTATATGTACACATTTATGGCAAGGCTAAAACCAAGCCAGGCAGGAAAATGGGACATATTACCGTATTAGGCAAAGACAGGCAGGATTTAATTTATCGCTCCAAGCAAATAAAAGAGATTATAAAAGTAGTAAGTAACGTGAGTTTTGGGTCCTAAATGTTGATTATCAACATATGTAGATAAAAAGTTTTTGGGAAAAAGCAGGTATGGG